>NZ_JOEZ01000003.1 GCF_000721175.1 Streptomyces anulatus | reverse complement strand
CAACTACGGCAGACGACTGAAAGCCACACCCGGCACCCCTGGGTGAGCCAACCCTACGAATGGCTCGCTCAGCCCGATCAGCAAGGTAGGGACGACTGAATCCGTTCGGGCGCGCTTCGGCTACTCCACGACGGCCAGCTCACGGGCGGTGTTGTTGAGCCGCCGGCCGCCGTCCTCGGTGACGGCCACGATGTCCTCGATCCGGACGCCGAAGCGGCCCGGGAGGTAGATGCCCGGCTCCACGGAGAAGCACATGCCGGGCACCAGCGGCTGCTCCTCGCCCTCGATCATGTAGGGCGGCTCGTGGGTGGTGACACCGATGCCGTGGCCGGTGCGGTGGATGAACCGGTCGGCGTAGCCGAATTCGGTGATCACCGCGCGGGCGGCCCGGTCGATCTCCTGGCAGGCGACGCCCGGCCGGACGGCGGCACAGCCCGCCTGCTGGGCCTCGCGGACGATGTCGTGGACCCGCTGCTCCTCGGCGGTGGGCTCGCCGACGTGGACCGTACGGGAGGTGTCGGAGCCGTAGCCGTGCTTCAGGCCGCCGAAGTCGAGAACGACCATGTCGCCTCGCTCGATGGTCCGTGCCCCCGCCTCGTGGTGCGGGTTGGCCCCGTTGGGGCCGGAGCCGACGACGGTGAAGTCGACCTGGGAGTGCCCGAACTCCTTCAGCAGCGCGGCCAGATCGGTGGCCACGTCGACCTCGCGGCGGCCGGAGAAACGCACCTTGAGGATCTCCTCGTACGTGGCGTCGGCGGCGGCCCCGGCGGCGGCGAGCCGCTCCAGTTCGGCGGTGTCCTTCACCGCGCGGAGCATCGGGAGCGCCTCGGTGAGCGCGGTGTAGGAGGTGCCGGGCAGCTCCCGCTGGAGGCCGAGCAGATGCATCGCCCAGGCGTTGTCGCTGACGCCGAAGCGGCCCTCGGCTTCCAGCAGCGGGGCGGTCACCGCGTACGGGTCCGTGCCGTCGGTCCAGTCCCGCAGGGTGAGGGCCGGCGCCCCGGTCGCGGCAGCCGCGTCGGGGGCCTCCAGGGTCGGGACCACCAGGACCGGGTCCTGGCCGGCCCGGAGCACGAGGAGCGTGAGGCGTTCGGTGCTCACGGGGCGGTAGCCGGTGAGGTGGACGAGGTCGGGGCCCGGCGCGACGATCACCCCGGCGAGCCCGGCCGCGGCGGCGGACTCGGCGGCCCGTGCCATCCGGGTCCGGTAGTCGTCGGCGGTGAAGGGCGGGGGGACGGACTGCTGGGCGGACGGGCTCGGGCTGGACATCAGGGCCTCCTGGCGGTGCGACACGGCACTCAGCATCCTGCCCGCCCGGCGGGGCGTACGCGACCGGCTTCCCGGCCGCGCTTCGGCGGGCCGTCAGCCGTCGGCCGTCGGCAGCCGCACGATCAGGTCGGCCCGGTCCCGGCCCCGCTCCACCAGTCGGGCGTTCGCCTCGTCGGAGCGGGCCACCCACTCCTCGGCGAAAAGCCGGGGCCTGCCGTGGCGCACGTGGCGGTCGACGAGCCGGCGCACCCGGACGTCCGGGTCGAGGTCCAGGAACCACACCTCGTCCAGCAGCCCGCGCACCGGCGCCCAGGGCCCGTCGTCGAGCAGCAGGTAGTTCCCCTCGGTGACGACGAGCGGGACGTCCGGCGGTACCGGCAGCGCCCCGGCGACCGGCTCCTCCAGGGACCGGTCGAAGGCCGGGGCGTAGACCGTGTGCACCGGGTCCGGGTCACGCAGCCGCCGCAGCAGGGCCGCGTACCCGGCCGCGTCGAAGGTGTCGGGGGCGCCCTTGCGGCCGGCTCGGCCCAGGCGGTCCAGCTCGGCGGCGGCGAGATGGAAGCCGTCCATCGGGACGAGGGCGGCGCGTTTGTCCAGGGCCGCGACCAGCCGCTCCGCCAGGGTGGACTTCCCGGCTCCGGGCGGGCCCACGATCCCGAGGACGCGCCGCCTTCCGGTCTCCGCGAGCGCGCGGGCCCGGTCCGTCAGCGCGGCCAGGCCGCCGGCGCTCGCGCCGTCCACGATGTCCATGCGGTGCATTGTGCGGCGGCGGGGAGCCCCGGCGTTAGTGTTACGTATAACTTCATCGATGGGAGGACTCCCCCGCCATGTCCCGTATCGCCCTGGTCACCCTGGTCGTCCGCGACTACGACGAGGCGGTCGCGTTCTACCGCGACGCGCTCGGCTTCGAGCTGGTGGAGGACACCGACCGGGGCGACGGCACCCGCTGGGTGGTGGTGCGCCCGCGCGGCGCGGCTCCCGGCACGGGGCTGCTGCTGGCCCGCGCGAAGGACGAGGTGCAGGCCTCGGCCGTCGGGGCGCAGACGGGCGGGCGGGTCGGCTTCTTCCTGCACACCGAGGACTTCGCGGCGGACCACGAGCGGATGCGCGCGGCCGGGGTGCGGTTCCTGGAGGAGCCCCGGCACGAGCCGTACGGCTCGGTCGCGGTCTTCGAGGACCTGTACGGCAACCACTGGGACCTGCTGCAGCCGGCCGTCTGACCGGCCCCGCTCAGTACCCGCCCCGGCCCTCCAGGTAGGCCAGCACCGCGAGGACGCGGCGGTGGACGGTGCCGTCGTCCGGCTCCAGGCCGAGCTTGGCGAAGATCGAGCCGATGTGCTTGCTCACCGCCCTTTCGGAGACGGTTAGTTCGGCCGCGATGGTGGCGTTCGCCTTGCCCTGCGCCATGTGTTCCAGGACCTCGCGCTCGCGGGCGGTGAGGCTCTGGAGCGGGCCCGCCGAGGACTTGCGGGTGAGGAGCTGGGAGACGACTTCCGGGTCGAGCGCGGTGCCGCCCGCCGCCACCCGGTCCAGCGCCTCCAGGAACTGCTCGACCCGGCCCACCCGGTCCTTGAGGCGGCGACCAGGGTGCTGCGGTCGGCGGTCGTCCTGGCCGACCGGCAGGCCGGCGAGCCGGCGCTGACCCGGCCGTCCGGACGGTCGGGCAGCGGGTTCGGGCGCCCGGCCCTCGCACCGTCCGAACGGGATGATGCTCAGGTCCGGGCCAGACCCGCTTCCCGTGCGGCCACCGCCTCCATCGCGTCCAGCACCGGCCGGATCAGCGGATGGCCCTCGGCGCCCTGCCGTACGGCCGCGAAGACGCGGCGGGTGGGGGCGCTGCCCTCGACCGGGCGGACGACCACCCCGGTCAGCTCCATCCCGCGCAGGGCGGACCGGGGCACCAGGGCCACTCCGGCGTCCGCCCCGGCCAGGGCGACCACGGCCCGGAAGTCGTCCGACGAGTGTTCGAGGCGGGGGGCGAACCCGGCGAACTCG
This sequence comes from Streptomyces anulatus, assembly GCF_000721175.1. GTDB lineage: Bacteria > Actinomycetota > Actinomycetes > Streptomycetales > Streptomycetaceae > Streptomyces > Streptomyces anulatus_C. The sequence continues at coordinate 512,214 of NZ_JOEZ01000003.1, read as the reverse complement.
CAGGCCAGGACCACCACGTCATGGCAGGGGTTGCCCGGGTACGGCCCGATCCACGAGTCCTTCGCGAGGTCGGCGACCGCGACCTGATCCTGGTCCGCGAGGCGGTGGTCCACCGGGAGCACCGCGTCGAACGGCTCCGAGTACAGCGGGACGCGGGTGAGGCGGCGGTCGTCCTCGGCGGGCGCGCCGCGGTATTCGACGGCCACCGCCACATCGACCTGGCGGTCCAGCACCATGGGCACGCTCGCGTCGCCCTCCGCGTCCTGGACCTTGACCCGGATGCCGGGCGCGGTGCGGGCCAGTTCGGTGAGGGCGGGGGCGAGGACGAGGCCGATGCCGGTGGCGAACGCGGCGACCGTGACCGTACCGGCGACGCCCGCGCCGTAGTCGGCGAGCTCCGCCTCGGCCCGCTCCAGCTGGGCCAGGACCACGTTGGTGTGGCTGAGCAGGATCTCCCCGGCGGCGGTGAGCCGGGCGCCGCGCGCCCCGCGTTCGACGAGGCGGTGTCCGGTCTCCTGTTCCAGGGCGGCGAGCTGCTGGGAGACCGCGGAGGGCGTCAGGTACAACGCGGCGGCGGCCGCGGTCACGGTGCGGTGGTCGGCCACCGCACGGAGGATTCGCAGCCGCCGCGCATCGATCATGTGCCCATTGTCCCAGGTCGCGACGAGTGCCCGACCCGGTGAGCGGTTACGCCTCCGCGTCCAGGGCGGCCCGCGCGTCGACGAACGCGTCCACGGCGCGGTTCACGTCGGCCGTGGAGTGCGCGGCGGAGAGCTGGACGCGGATCCGGGCCGCGTCCTGCGGGACGACCGGGTAGGAGAAGCCGATCACGTACACCCCGCGCTCCAGGAGCAGCTCCGCCATCCGGGCCGCCTTGCCCGCGTCGCCGATCATGACGGGGGCGATGGCGTGGTCGCCGGGCAGGAGGTCGAAGCCCTCCTCGGTCATCCGGGTGCGGAAGAGCGCGGTGTTGGCGCCGAGCTGCTCGCGCAGGTCTCCGGCGGACTCCAGCAGGTCGATGACCTTGAGGGAGGCGGCGGCGATGACCGGGGCGAGGGAGTTGGAGAAGAGGTACGGGCGCGAGCGCTGGCGCAGCAGGGCGACGATCTCGGCGCGGGCCGCGACGTAACCGCCGGAGGCTCCGCCCAGCGCCTTGCCGAGGGTTCCGGTGATGATGTCGACCCGGTCCATGACGCCGTGCAGTTCGGGCGTGCCGCGTCCGCCGGGGCCGACGAAGCCGACGGCGTGCGAGTCGTCGACCATGACCATGGCGTCGTAGCGGTCGGCCAGGTCGCAGATCTCCTGGAGCGGTGCGACGTAGCCGTCCATGGAGAAGACGCCGTCGGTGACGATGAGGCGGCGGCGGGCCCCGGACGCCTCCTTGAGCTGCGTCTCCAGGTCGGCCATGTCGCGGTTGGCGTAGCGGTGGCGCTTCGCCTTGGAGAGCCGGATGCCGTCGATGATGGAGGCGTGGTTGAGGGCGTCGGAGATGACGGCGTCCTCGGGGCCGAGCAGCGTCTCGAAGACTCCGCCGTTGGCGTCGAAGCAGGAGGAGTAGAGGATCGTGTCCTCCTGGCCGAGGAAGGCCGAGAGCCGCTGCTCCAGCTCCTTGTGGACCTCCTGGGTGCCGCAGATGAAGCGGACCGAGGCGAGCCCGTAGCCCCAGCGGTCCAGCGCCTCGTGGGCGGCGGCGATGACCTCGGGGTGGTCGGCGAGGCCCAGGTAGTTGTTGGCGCAGAAGTTGAGGACCTCGCCGGCGCGCCCGCCGGAGGTGACGGCCACGGTCGCGGACTGCGGGGTACCGATCACCCGCTCGGGCTTGTGCAGCCCGGCGGCGCGGATCTCGTCGAGGGTGGTGCGCAGATCGTCGCGTACGGAGTCGAACATGCGGATTCCTTATGGGATCAAGAGCGAAGGGCGGTCGGGAGGTCAGACGGTCCAGTCGAGGATGACCTTGCCGCCGAGGCCGCTCGCGGCGTCGTCGAAGGCCGCCTCGAAGTCGCGGAAGCCGTACCGGCCGGTGATCACGGGGGCGAGGTCGAGGCCGCCCTCCAGCAGGACGGACATGGCGTACCAGGTCTCGTACATCTCGCGGCCGTAGATCCCCTTGATGGTGATCATCGAGGTGACGATGCGGGACCAGTCGACGGCGAACTCCTCGGCGGGCAGGCCGAGCATCGCGATCCGGCCGCCGTGCGTCATGTTCGCGACCATGTCGCGCATCGCCTCGGGGCGGCCGGACATCTCCAGGCCGATGTCGAAGCCCTCGCGGAGGCCGAGTTCCCGCTGTCCGTCCGCGATGGTGCGGTCCGCGACGTTGAGGGCGAGGCTGACGCCGACCTTGCGGGCGAGGGCGAGACGCGCCTCGCTGACGTCGGTGATGACGACGTTGCGGGCGCCGGCGTGCCGGGCGACGGCGGCGGCCATGATGCCGATCGGGCCGGCGCCGGTGATCAGGACGTCCTCGCCGACCAGCGGGAAGGACAGCGCGGTGTGCACGGCGTTGCCGAACGGGTCGAAGATCGCGGCGATGTCGAGGTCGACGGGGACCCGGTGCACCCACACGTTGGACGCGGGCAGGACCACGTACTCCGCGAACGCCCCGTCCCGGCCGACGCCGAGGCCGACGGTGGAGCGGCAGAGGTGGCGGCGGCCGGCGAGACAGTTGCGGCACTTGCCGCAGACGAGGTGGCCCTCGCCGCTGACCAGGTCGCCGGCGGCGATGTCCACGACGTCGGAGCCGGTCGCGGCGACCTCGCCGACGAACTCGTGGCCGAGGACCAGCGGGGTGGTGACCGCCTGCTGAGCCCAGCCGTCATAGGCGCGGATGTGCAGGTCGGTACCGCAGATACCGGTGCGCAGGACCTTGATCAGGACGTCGTTGGGGCCGTACTCCGGCTCCGGCACGTCCATCAGCCACAGTCCGGGTTCGGCCTTCTGCTTGACGAGTGCCTTCACGGCTGCGGCTCCCTGACGTCGGTACGCGAGTGGATACCCCGGGCCTCGGGGCATGTCGGAGGAACCCTGCGGCCCGGGGTGGATCTTGGGTGTCAGCCCCCGTGGTGGGGGTTCGGCGGGACGGGACGGAGCATCTCGAAAGGCTCCACGCGCCGTCCCCGGCCGTCATGGAGAAGGCTGCCGTACGGCGGGGTCCCGGGTCCATCGAGGATTTCTTAAGCGCCGCCGCAGGAGATCTTCACGCCTGGCCGTGGCATCACCGGCCGCTGCCGCTCGTCGGCCTTGGCTTCCTCGGCTACAGCTCGCCGTAAGGGCCCAGGAAGCGGGGGCGGCCCTTCTCGATCCGGTAGAGGAAGATCCCGTTCTCGATCCGCACCTGGCGGGTCGAGGTGTGGAAGGCGAGGGTGCGCACGATCCCCCGGTGCTCGGTCCGCACGAGCCGCTGGGCGATGCCGCTGCGCACCTCGCCCGAGGCGCTGGTGGTCCCGGTGGCGCGGGCGATCAGGCCGACCGCGTCGTACGCCTCGGCGGCCCAGGTGGCCGGGGGCGCGCCGAAGCGCTTGCGGTGGGCGGCGGTGAACGCCTTGGCCGCCGGGAGGCCGGCGGGGTCGGCGTACGCCTCGGCGAAGACCCAGCCTTCGGCGGCCTCGCCCGCCCCGTCGAGGAAGGCGGGTCCGAGGGCGGGTCCGGCGGCGACCCGGGTGCCGGTGAATCCCTGGTCCGCCAGTGCGGTGGCCAGGCGGGCGGCGCGGGACGGGTCGCCGCCCCCGAGCACCACCGCGTCCGCCCGGCCGGACACGGCCTTACGGGCGACCGCGCCGAAGCCCGCGTTCCCCCGGGCGAGGGGGTGTTCGAGGAGGGCGGCGCCGGTGAGCGCGGCCTCGCGGAACGTGCCCCCGACCTCCCCCGCGAACCGGGGATCGGCGGCATCCTCGACGAGCAGGATGCGGGTCGCGGGGCGGGTGCGGGTCAGGTAGCTGATGAGGCCGGGCGGGAGCATGCGGTCGAAGGGGCGGATCACGCAGAGGTGGAGGGCGGTGCCGGACTCGGCGGTGCTGGAGCCCGCCGCGACGACGACGGTGGCCAGCCGTGCCGTGCCGTACCGCTGGACGAGGTCCTCGCGCAGCACCTCTCCGGTGGGTCCGAGAACCGCGATGACCGAGGGGTCCGCCGCCAGCCGGCCGGCCGCCCGCAGCGCCGCCGCCGGGTCCCCCGCGTCGTCCTCGGTGCGCAGGGCGAACCGGAACGCCTTGTCGGCGCGGGAGTTGTGGTCGGCGACGGCGAGCTGGGCGCCGCGCTGGTGGGCCAGCCCGGTGGCCCGGCCGGGTCCGCCGAGGTCGGCGTGGAGCCCGATCGTGTACGTGGGCGGCTCCCCCGGTCCCGCCGAGGGTCCGCCCGCCCCCTCGCCGCTCCCCCGCAGGGCGATCCAGGCCGCGGTGGAGCCGCCGGCGAGGACGACGGCCCCGGCCGCCCCCGCGGTCAGCAGCCGCCGGCGGGTGGGACCCGTCGCGCTTCCGCCCTCGGCGGGAGCGAGCGTGACGGGCAGCGGTTCGGGGTCCGGGAGCGCGAGGGCGGCGGCGGACCGCTCGGCGATCAGCGCGGGGAGCCCGGCGGGCATCCGCCAAGGGCCGGGGGTGGTGTCGGGGGCTGCATCAGGAGGGGCACGGAGAGTCTCGCGGGGGTCCGCGAACTCGCGCGGGTCCCTCGCCCGGTCCGGGCCCCGCTCCCCGTCCATCGCCAGGACGTCGCGGACCCGGCTCGCGGTAGGCCGGGCGGCCGGGTCCTTGGTGAGGCAGGCGGTGATCAGGGGCACCAGGCCGGGCGGAACACCGGTCAGGTCCGCCTCCTCGTGGATCGTGCGGTACAGGGCGCCCGCCCCGCTGCCCTCGCCGAACGGCCGCCGGCCGGTCGCCGCGTACACGAGGACGCAGCCGAGCGAGAACACGTCGCACGCCGGACCCAGCGGCCCGGCCGACGCCTGTTCGGGGGCCAGGTAGCCGGGCGTCCCGATCACCGCCCCCGTGGTGGTCAGCGCGGTGGCGCCCTCGTGGCGGGCGATCCCGAAGTCGATGAGGCGGGGGCCGTCGAGGGCGAGGAGCACGTTGCCGGGTTTGACGTCACGGTGGATCAGCCCGGCCTCGTGGACCGCGACGAGGGCCTCGGCGAGCCGGCTCCCGAGCGCCCGGACGGTGGTGGTGGGCAGCGCGCCGCCCGCGCCGACCACCTCGGCCAGCGAGGGCCCGGGGACGAACGCGGTCGCCAGCCACGGCTCGGGGGCCTCGGTGTCCGCGCCGAGCACCGGGACCACCCAGGGGCCCGTGATCAGGGCGGCGGCCTCCGCCTCGCGCCGGAAGCGGGCCCGGAAGCCGGGGTCGGCGGCGTGCTCGGCCCGGATCACCTTGACGGCGGCGAGCGCCCCGCCCGCCGAGCGCGCCAGGTAGACCACGCCCATGCCGCCCGCGCCGAGCCGGACGAGGGTGCGGTACGGGCCGACGGCGCGGGGGTCCTCGGAGGTGAGGGGCCGCACGTCAGCTCTTCGGCTTCGGGGCCGGGCCGAGGTACCGGTGGCGGCCCTCCTCCACCCGGTACAGGTGGGCGTCCTGGCCGACGAGTTGCTGGCGCTTCTCGTCGAACGCGTACGTGCGGGAGACCCCCTCGTACCGGGCGGCGGCGATCGCGGCGGTCAGCCCGGACCGGGTGGGCCGGGTGGACCGGCCGTCGCCGGAGGGTGAGGCGCTCGCCGATGCCCCCTTGGCGGCGGCGACGGCGAGGGTGGCCAGTTCGCGGGCGACGAGCCCCGCCACGTCGTACGCCTCGGCCGACCAGGCGGCGGGCGCGACGCCGAAGCGTTTGCGGTGGGCTGCGGCGAACGTCGCGGCGGCCGGGGCGCTCGCGTCGGTGAACGGGGCGACGAACTCCCAGCCGTCGGCCGCCGCGCCCGCCTGTTCCAGGAACTCCGGCCCCATGACGGTGTGCTGCGCCATGAGCGGTCCGGCGAAGGAGAGGTCGGCCAGGATGCGGGCGACCTGGGAGGCGCCGGCCGCGTCACCGGCGTAGAAGAGGGCATCGCTCCGGTTGGACAGGAGGTCGGTGACGACCGGGTCGAAGACGCGCGTCCCGGCGGGCACCACTCGGGGGTGGGTGGTGCCGGTCGTGAGGTCGGGGGTCAGCAGGTTGGTCGCGTAGCCCGCCTGGTAGGCCGCCTGTCCGCCGGACCGGTCGACCAGGATGCCCAGCCGCTCGACATCGGGGCGCAGCAGGAGGCGGTTGACGATGGGGACGGCGAGCGAGGCGTAGGAGGGGGCGGCCTGGAAGAAGGAGCCGTTGGCCCGTTTCGGGAAGGCGATCTGGAGGGCCGACACCGTCAGGACCGGCAGCACGGCCTCGTCGTACGCGGACAGGGCCGCCCCGGCCGCCTCGTCGCCGGTGGGGCCGATGACCGCGATGACCTCCGGGTCATGGGCGAACTCCTCGGCGACCCGGGCGGAGCGACCGGCGTCGCCCTGGTCGTCGAGGACCTTCACGGCGAGCCGGAAGGGCTGGTCGTCGAGGGAGTTGAAGCGGTCGACGGCGAGCCGGACACCGCGTTCCTGGGCGCGTCCGGCGGCGCTCAGGGGTCCGGTGAGGTCGGCGTGCACACCGATGATCCAGCGGCGTCCGCCGGGCGCTCCGTCCCCGCCGTCGGCGGGTTCGTCGCGGGTGAGGCGTACGGCGGCGAAGGCGCCGGCGCCGAGCGCCACCGCGCCACCGGCCGCGAGCAGCAGGAACCGCCGTCGGCCGGGGGCGGGTTCCGGCGGGCCGGGCTCCTCGGTGACGGTGGCGTCGATACCGGGCAGGGCCAGCAGCGCGGCGGACCGGTCGGCGATGATCCGGACGACGTCCTCGGGCAGCCAGTCTGCGGTGGCCCCGGCCGGTACGTCCTCGGCGATCAGGGTGTCGAGGCCGGCGGCGGCCGGACGCTCACCGGGGTCCTTGGCGAGGCACCGGTCCAGCAGCGCGCGCAGGGGGGCGTCGTCGATGCCGTCGAGGTCGGGGGCGTCGTGCACGGTGCGGTAGAGGACGGCGTCGACCGCGCCGCTACCGAAGGGCGGCCGGCCGGTGGCCGCGTAGGCCAGGAGGCAGCCGAGCGAGAAGACGTCCCCGGCGGGCCCCGCGGTGTTCCCGGACGCCTGCTCGGGCGGGAGGAAGCCGGGGGTGCCGACGACGAGTCCGGTGGCGGTCAGGGCGGTGGCGTCGGCGGCGCGGGCGATCCCGAAGTCGATCAGCCGGGGGCCGCCGGCCGTCAGCAGCACGTTGCCCGGTTTGACGTCGCGGTGCACGAGTCCGGCGGCGTGCACGGCGGCCAGCGCGCGGGCGAGCAGCCGGCCGAGGACGGTGACGCTGCGCACGGGCAGCGGCCCGCGCCGGGCGACGACGTCGAAAAGCGTCGGCCCGGGAACGAACTCCGTTGCCAGCCAAGGACGTTCGGCCTCGGTGTCGGCGCCGGTGACGGGCACGGCCCAGGGGCTGTCGACCCGGCGGGCGGCCTCGGCCTCGCGCCGGAAGCGGGTCCGGAAGTCCTCGTCCCCGGCGTACTCGGGCAGGATCACCTTGATCGCGGCGAGCGCTCCGGCGTCGGTGCGTCCGAGGTAGACGACGCCCATGCCGCCCGCGCCGAGGCGGCCGAGGAGCCGGTGCCCGCCGATCCGGGCGGGGTCGGTGGGTCGCAGGTCGTCCATCGCCCGGCCTCAGCTCTGCTTCTCGACGGCGGATTCCAGCCGGACCAGCATGGCGCTCTGCGCCTGGACGACGAGGTCGTCGATCTCCCGCTCGGTGCGCCCCTTCGCCCCCTTGCCGGTCACGGCGACGGTGAACTGCAGGGTCTGCGCCTGCTGCCAGGAGTAGTGGTGCGGTCCGCCGAGCTCGGAGCTCTGGTACTGCCCCATCTCACTGAGGGAGTCCTCGGAGTCGGTCTGCGTGGCCTCGCCGCCGAGGAGCGCGGCGGCGACCAGGGAGCCGATCAGTTCGCCCTCGCGCAGTTGCTGGGTGGGGCAGCGCATGGACTCCTCGATCGACTCCGCCATCTCCCAGGCGGCGTCCTCGCGGGTGCGGTGCACGGTGACGACGGCGCCGAGGCGCACCGGCCCCTTGCCCTTCTCCGCGGGCACCTCGAACGAGCGGGTGAGGGTGGCCAGGACGCTGTACGCGGGCTTTTGCTGCTGCCAGACGCAGTCCTCGCCGAGCACGGGCCAGGTCGCGGGGTCGCTCTCGTACGGGTTCCGCTTCACCACCCCGGGGCCGAAGCTGTCCGGGCCGGCGATGACGCGGCCGATGAGGTCACGTGCCTCGGCCCGGGTCTTCGGAAGCCGGGCGGGGCCGGGTACGAGTGATTCCTCGGCCGACGTCCCGGCACCGGTGCTGCCGCCGCCGGGTCCCGGGCTCGCGCTTGCCGAAGCGTCCCGCTTCTCCACTTTCCCCGGGTCGTCCGCCGCGCCGGAACAGCCGGCGAGCAGCACGGTCACCAGGGCCAGGGGCAGCGCGTACCGGACCCCTCTTAACGGCACGTAACAGGTCACAGCGTTTCCCCGTTCCTCCTCGACGCCGCGTCGATCATAAGTTCGCCCGGTGTGGCAGGCGGGTGCCGATGAGGGACTGTTACCTCGTCGGGACATGCGCGGCAACGCCTCGCGGGGACGTCGGTCAGGACGGGTCAGGCCGTCTCCGACCGGAACGCGGCGAGGCGTTCGACGAGGGGGAAAGCGATTCCGGGGCCAGCACCTGACGCAGCGTAGGGATGACGTCCCCGTCCTTGATAACGTCGCCCCCGCGGCTGCGTACTTCTCCCCCGACCCAGCCGTACGGGGTGGGCACGGGGACCGGGCGCGGCAGGACGAAGAGGGCCGACAGATGAGCCTTGCACAGGTGCACTACACCTCCGCCGCGCCGGGGGACGAGGGAGCGGCGGGCCGGTTCACGGCGGTCGGTCCCGGGGTGTCGGGGGCCCTGCTGGCGGAGATCGAACCCTTGGTGCGCTACGAGCTTCCCGGGGGCGTTCCCGACCGGCCGACCGACGGCGAACTGCGGTCACTTCCGCAGGCGTTCGGGTACTTCGTGCTGTCCGACGGCAGTCGGCTGGTGGCGCGTTCGGCCCCGGTACGGGACACGGGCGGCGCGGGTTCGGGCGGCGCGGGTTCGGGTGTCCGGTTCCACGCGCACGCGGTACACCTGCCGCCGGGGGTTCCGCTGCCGGGTGACCGGCTGCCGGTCGAGGCGTGGCGCTCGCCGCTCTGGGTGTCGGTGACGCCCGGTGGGGCGATACCGGACCCGCTGACACCGCCGGCGGGCCCGGCGGCGGTGTCCGAGGGCCTGGACGACTTCGCCGTCTCGCGCGGCCCCTGGCTCGCGGCGGTACTGGCGGATCTGCGCCGGGCGAGCGATGCGGAGACGGCCGGCGGGCGGCCGGTGGTGCTGGTGGAGCGGCAGTGCGCGGACGTGGCCCGGTGGCTGGGGCTGGCGTCCGTCACGCTGCCGAGGGAGAGCGCGGAGAGGCTGACGTTCACCACGTACACCCGGCGGCCGGGGAGTTCGGCGTCGCGGGTGGTGGGGGTGCTGCCCGAGGACGCGGCGGCGGCACGAGCGGCGGGCCTGCGGGTGCACGAGTGCGCGGGGCGGGCCCCGGCGGGCGGTACGGAAGACGTATGGGCGACGACGGCCGCCAGGGTCTGGCGGAGCCGGTCGCCGGAGCTGTTCCGGGAGGCGCGCGAACTGCCCGGGGCGCCTTTCGCGGCCGGGCCGTTGGCCGTGGTGGCCCTGTGTGCGGGGATCGCGCTGGGGCCGGACGGGCGTGCGGCGGGTGCCGGCTGGGCCGCCGACCGCCCCTACGCTCTGGACGCGAAGCGCACGGGCCAGCTGGTCGAGGCCCTCACGTCCCCCGGTATCGACGACCGTACGGGCCCCGAATTCGACGCGGCAGGGCGGCTGTTCGGTGCGCTGGAGGGCCGCAGCCCGGCATCGGTGACCGCTCCGCTCGCGGCGATGCTGGTCACGGAGGCGGTACGGGGCGGCAACGGCTCGCTGGAACTGCCGCGCCGGGACGCGTTCGCCGGTCCGGAGGGGGCGGAGGTCGCCGAGCGGCTGGGCCCGGAAATCCTGACCGAACTGGCCGACACGGCCGGATCGCGCTCGGTGTCACGGACCGTGCAACTGCTGCGGGTGGCAAGGCTGCTGGGCGTGAACGGCACGGAGTCGCTGCCGGGGGTCGTGGACCGCCTGGCGCCCGCGCTGCTGGCGGAGGCGGCGGCGCACGAAGGCCCCCCGGGCTTCGCACCGGCCCTGCTGGAGCTGCTGGACGAGCAGTTCGAGGTGCGGACGGCGCTGCTCGGCGCGCTGGACCGGATCGCGCCCGAGGACCCCGGGGCGGTGGCCCGGTTCCTGGAGCGGGTCACACTGCCGTTCACGGGCACGCAGGCGCTGCCGCACCTGCGGATGTGCGCGGAGGTGCCGGAGGCGATGGCGACCCTGGGCGGTGACCGGGCGGCGGTGTGGCACCGGGTGCTGCGGGCGGCCGGCCTGTCCCCCTTCGCCGAGCCGCTGGTGCTGCGGACGGCGGTCGGCCTGGTGTGGGAGGACCGGGCCCCGACGGTCGAGGAGGCCCGCCTCCTGCTGGACGCGGCCACCTCGGACTCGCACCGCGTGGCCGGCACCTGGGCGCGCCTGGTCGACGCGGCGCTCGGAGCGTCCGCCGCCGGCACGTCCGCCACCGGCCCGGACGAGGCGGCCGGACTCGCGCACGACCTCCTGCGCGGCTTCCCCGAGGAGATCGGCGGCCGCGAACGGGCGGGCCTCCTCCTGCTGGACCTCGCCCGCGAACTGCGCACCGGAGCACCGGAGCCCGGCTGGGCGGAGCGGGTCCGCACGCTGTGCGCGCAGGCGGAGCCGGTCGAACCGGCGCTCCGGGAGCGGGCGTACGCAGCCCTGGTCGAACGCCTGCTGGCCCCCGACCGCCCGGGGGCGGAACTGTACGACTTCGTCCACGGCGGCGACGCCGAGCTGATCGCCGCGTACGACCGCGCGGCCCGCACCGCATCGGTGCGGACCCGGCTGCGCACCCAGCCCGCCTACGCGGCGGACTGCTTCACCGTCTGGACAGCCCACCCGCACGCGGGCACGGCCTGGCCCCCGGTGGCCGCCGCCCTCCTCGACGACGTCCTGCGCCCCGCCGTGCGCGGCATGACGGCCGAAGCCGTGGCGGAGGTCGAGGCGACGGTGGGCCGCACGGGCAGCAGCGGCCGGGCGGACGCCTTCCGGGACTGGAACCGGGTCAGCGCCCTGGGCCGGCTGGGCCGCCGGATCGCGGGGCGGGTGCGGCGGGGGTGAGCGGGCGGGGCCGGTCTCAGCCCGGCCCCGCGTGTGTCTCCCCGCAGGAAGCCCGCCCGGTCCGTGCGCCGGTGCCGGGCGGGTAACGTAAAGAGGTACTGATCTGACTCATGGGCCTCCTGGCGGGCTGCGTGAACCCCAGGAGGAACCGCATGACGACCAACCGTGGACGCAAGGACGTCATCCGCGACCGGATGGCCGCGACCGGCGAGTCGTACAACGTCGCCGCCCGCAATCTCAAGGCCATGAAGGACATGGGCGCCACCCGCGAGGCCGTCCTCGTGCAGCGTTGGACGCCCGCCGACTCACTCGACGTGCCGTGTCCGTGCGGCGGGACCTGCGAGCCGGGCGAGACCTGTGACCACTGCCACGCCCGCCACCGCCATGTGAAGCGCTACCCGGGCTCCACCACCGAGGTCGAGACCTGGGCCGACCGCTACGAGTGCACCGGCTGCTCCTCCTCGTACACCCTGACCATTCACCTGGCCGGACGGCCCTGGGGCGTCGCGGAGACCGTCGTCCAGGGCGGGTCGGCCGAGGAGGTCGTGCGGGCCCGGGTCTTCCCCGGCGTGATCCACCCGCTGCTGCGCTCCGAGGCCGCCGAAGGCCCCGACCAGGACTGAGCACGGCGGCGCCGTCGGCGAGGTGGATCACCGACCTGGGCATCCCAGGCCCCGACCGCGGTGCCCTCGGTCGTCGCTTCTCTACGTAACCGAGCTGAGGCTTGTCCCGCGAACTGCCTGGCCATCGAGGAGCCCCTTCCGGGGTGCAGTCCGGGCTGCATGCCGGGATGACGGTGTGGGGCGCGAACACCCCCGAAGCGGTGAAGGGCGTGCATCATCACTTCGGCAGCCCGCACGAAGCGGTCCGCGACGTCCTCACCTTCGTCTCCGGACCTCTCCCTCACCGCCTGGAGGGAAAGGCCTCAGCGCAGTGATCCTGCTATGGCCGGTGTGATCACGGCGTCGGAGCCGTCCTGGACAGTCCCGTCCACCGGGCCCGAAGCCCGCGCTGAATGTTGTCCGGCGCCGGGCGGCCGGGCCGCGAGCGCCGTCCGGATCCGTGAGAGCGCAGCGGTGTAGTCGGCATACATCTGCCTTCGCACATCGAGGTCCTGGCCGGCACGGTCCCTGCGCCACTTGGCCCAATCAGCGAGCAAGGTGGATCCAACCCCGATTGCGGCACCAAGTGCTGTACTGGCCAGCGATATCCACTCCATGACAGGAGAGGCTAGAGCCTTCGCCTGTTCGCCGCTCGGCGATTGCGACGCACGGCTGAAGCCCGTGCAGTTGGCGAGTTGGGGTGCCATGCGTCGTATCTCAGCCGTCGCCCCGCGTCGATGTCCTCGGGGCCACGCGGGTTGACGAACTCGAAGCCGAGCCGCCCGTCCGGCAGGGGCTCGAAGTCCACGGTGAACGAGGCGAACCCGCCCATGCAGCTAGGGCCTGTTGCGAAAGTGGATCTTGGTCGTGGATGATCACGCCCTGTGGGGCGTGGTGATCTGACAAATGGACAGTGGGCCCGGCTTGAGCCGTTGTTGCCGCAGGGCATCAAGCCGAGCCGTCCGCCGGTGTGGACGCGACGGCAGCGGCATGTCGTCGAGTGCGGGATCAACCGCCTCAAGCGCCACCGGGCCGTGGCCACGAGATACGACAAGCTCGCCGTCCGCTACGAGGCGACCGTGTTGGTCGCAGTCCTCAACGAGTGGCTGTGACCAGCACCTTTCCAACAAACCCTAGTCGACCCTGACCACGTACTTGCCCTGCACCCCGCCCGCCTCCAGCGCCCGGTGTGCGGCCGCTGTCTCTTCCAGCGGGAAGACCGTGTCCACCGCCGGCCGCAGCTTCCCCTCTGTCACCTGGCGGGCGAGGTCGTCGAAGAGCGCACGTTCGGGGTTGCCGCTGAAGAAGCGCACCCGGCCGCGTCCGTGGACGGCGCTGGCCGCGATGTAGCCCAGCGAGGCGGCGGGCCGCGTCAGGTCGAAGGCGATGGTGACCATGCGTCCGCCCGGCTTCAGCATCCGCCGTACGGTACGCAGGTCGGTGCCCGCCGTGTCGAGGACCACGTCGAACAGTCCCAGTTCCGCAGGGGACACGGTCCGATGGTCGACGGCGTGGTGGGCACCGAGCGTACGGACGAAGTCGAGGTTGGCAGCGCGGGCCAGGGCCGTGACCTCGGCACCGTACGCCTGTCCCAGCTGGACGGCGGCGTTGCCGACGCCGCCCGCCGCGCCCCGTACAAGCAGCCGTTCGCCGGGGCGCAGTGCGGCCTTGTCGCGGAGGGCCGTGACGGCCGTGGTGGCCACCGGCAGCGCGGCAGCGGCCACGAGGTCCAGTCCGTCCGGGACCCGGCCGAGCCGCTCGGGCCGTACCGTCACGTACTCGGCGGCGCTGCCGAATCCGGAGCTGCGGCCCAGGACGCCCCACACCTGGTCGCCGACCGCTACGCCGGTCGCGCCGGTGCCGAGTGCGGCGATCTCGCCAGTGAAGTCCAGCCCGATGCGCTGCGGGAACTTCCGGCCGGTGATGAGGCGGGCCCGACCGGAACGGGCCGCCAGTTCGCCGCCGTTCACGCTGAACGCGCGCACGCGCACGAGGACCTCGCCGGGTGCCGGTCCGGGACGTGGCACCCGGCCCACATACAGCACCTCGGGGCCGCCGAAGCGGTCGAACAGTACGGCTTTCATCGTGCGGTCGTCCATCGTTGCGTTCTCACCTTCGCCACCAGTGGCCGTGCGGGGGATCGTGGCGCCGAGCGTAGGCTGGCAAGCGGACGAGATCGTCCATTTGACCGGAGGTGAGAGACAGCGGTGGGGGAATCCTCTCGGATCGCGGGGCAGGACAGTCTGCGGGCGGACGCCCGGCGCAACCGGCGGCGCATCCTTTCGGCTGCCCGCGTGGTCTTCGCCGAGCACGGCATCGACGCGCCCATGGCGACCGTGGCCCGGCGGGCTGGGGTCGGCGTGGCGACGCTGTACCGGCGTTTCCCGACGCGGGACGCCCTGGTGCGGGCCGCGTTCGCGCACCAGATGGACACCTGCGCTCGGGCGCTCACCGAGGCGCTGGCCGACCCCGATCCGTGGCAGGGCTTCCAGCGACTGGTCGAGACGGTCTGCGAACTACAACGGGAGGAACGGGGCTTCCCGGCCGCGTTCGTCGCGGCCTTTCCGGACAGCACGCGAGAACACGCGCGGGTACGGGAACAGGCCGAGCGGGACTTCATGACCCTGGTCCGCAGGGCTCAGGCGGCGGGCGTGCTGCGGGCCGACTTCCACCCCTCCGACTTTGCCGTGGCCCTGTTGTCCCACTGCGGTCTGGTCACCGCATTGCCGGATGACCGTGCCGCGTCCCGGCGTCTGGTGGCGTACTTGCTCCAGTCGTTCCGCGCCGAGGCGGCCCACGGAGCGCTGCCAGCGCCGAGCGCACTGTCGCTGCGCAGTCTTCCGCTCGCGGCCCACGGCTCCCAGGGACAGCGGTCCTCCGGAGCCTGATACGAAGCGGCGCCTGCCGCGTGGCCGCCCTTCGGGTGACCGCGCCACTTTCGCAACAGGCCCTAGAGCCGCACGGCGGAGTCGGGGGCGACTGTGGGCACTCGGCGCTGACAGGTTTCTCGGGCTGCGGCCCCGGTGCCGAGGCGGCCTTGAGTCCGGCGGTGGCGGCGAGGCCGGCCACGCACAGTACCGCCCACGCGGCCACCCACGTGCGGCGACCCATCCGTATCGGCCTCGGCATCCAGGCATCCTACGAGCGCCGGGTCGGGCGTGGCGACGGATCGTCACGGAAAGCCGAAGACGCGGGAGGGATCACCTGCCGTGCGACGACCAGCCGTGAGGCGGCAGTACGGCAATGGCCGGGCGGGGCCACCGCGCTGGGCCTGAACGGCTCACGGCGTGCGGAGAACGAGAAGATGCCCGCACAGATCTCCCTGTGCGGGCATCGGTCGGCCCACAGCCGATCGAGGTCAGCTCTCGTCCGGCGCCAGGGTCAGCGAGATCGAGTTGATGCAGTAGCGCTGGTCCGTCGGGGTCGGGTAGCCCTCGCCCTCGAAGACATGGCCCAGGTGCGAGCCGCAGCGGGAGCAGCGCACCTCGGTGCGGACCATCCCGTGGGCGCGGTCCTCGACCAGTTCGACCGCGTCGGTGTCCTTCGGGTCGTAGAAGGACGGCCAGCCGCAGTGGGACTCGAACTTGGTGTCGGAGCGGAACAGCTCCGCCCCGCAGGCCCGGCAGGAGTAGACGCCCGCCGTCCTGGTGTCGGTGTACTCACCTCGGAAGGCGGGTTCGGTGCCGGCCTGGCGCAGCACCGCGTACTCGGCGGGGGACAGCTCCGCCCGCCACTGCTCGTCCGGCTTCTCGACGTCGTACGACACGTCCCGCTCCTCAGCTCGACAGGTGGTCCAGGATGCGCGGGCCGAGGTCGGTGACATCGCCCGCTCCCATGGTGAGAACGAGATCGCCGGGCTTGGCCATTCCCGCGACGGCGGCGGGGACGTCGGCCTGGTCGTGGACGGCGGTGACCTCGGTGCCGGCCTCCTTCGCCGCGTCGATGATCAGGGCGCTGGTGATGCCGGGGATCGGGTCCTCGCGGGCCGGGTAGATGTCCAGGACCACGGAGGCGTCGGCCAGTGCGAGGGCCTGGCCCATCTCGGTGCCCAGCTCCTGCGTACGGGAGAACAGGTGCGGCTGGAAGACGACCAGGATGCGGGCGTCGGCGGCGGCGCCGCGCATGGCCTCCAGGTCGGCGGTCATCTCGGTGGGGTGGTGCGCGTACGAGTCGATGACCTGCACGCCCGCCGCCTCGCCCTTGAGCTGGAGGCGGCGCTTGACCCCGGTGTAGCTGCCGATCGCGGAGGCCAGGTTGTGCGCCGGGATGCCGAGGGCGACCCCGGCGGCGAGGGCGGCGACCGCGTTGTGGGCGTAGTGGCTGCCGGGGACCGAGACGGTGAACGTGAGGAACTTCCCGTTGAGCAGGACCGTGACCTCGCTGGTCAGGCCGCGCGGGGTGACCTTGTGGACGCGTACGTCGGCGTTCTCGGCGGAGCCGTACGTGACGACCTTGAGGTCGGAGAGGTCGCGGACCCGGCGGGTCAGCTCCACCGCGCCGGGCTGGTCGGCGGAGATGACCAGGGTGCCGCCGGGGACGACCTTGCCGACGAACGTCTCGAAGGAGTCGTAGATCTCGTCCATCGAAGCGTAGTTCGCGTGGTGGTCCAGCTCGACGTTGAGGACGATCGCGACCTCGGGGTCGTACTTCTGGAAGCTGCGGTCGCTCTCGTCCGCCTCCGCGACGAAGATGGACCCTTCGCCGTGCGTGGCGTTGGTGCCGGGGCCCTCCAGGTCGCCGCCGATGGCGTACGAGGGGGCGAGACTCAGCGAGGAGAGGGCGACGGCCAGCATCGACGTCGTGGTCGTCTTGCCGTGGGTGCCGGCGACCGCGATGGCGCGCAAACCGTTCATCAGGGAGGCCAGTGCGTCCGAGCGGTGCACCACGGGGATGGACAGCTCGTTCGCCCGGAGCAGCTCCGGGTTGTCGGCGCGGATGGCGCTGGAGACGACCACGCAGGACGCGTCGTCGGCCAGGTGGCCCGCCGCGTGCCCGATGTGCACGGTCGCCCCCAGCGCCCGCAGGGACTCGGCGGTGGCGGACTCCTTCGCGTCGCTGCCCGCCACCTTCGCCCCGCGCTGGGCGAGGATCTTCGCGATGCCCGACATTCCGGCGCCGCCGATGCCGATGAAGTGGGGTCGTTCCATGGCGGCGGGAATGCCGGGTGCCATCTGTGCTCCTGCGTGGTCGCTGCGGTTCGGACGGCGGCCGGGGGCCGACCCGGACCGCGGGGCCAGCCTATTCGCTGTGCGCGAAGAGCTTGAGCACCGGGACGCCCACCTTGTGCCGGGCCCGGGAGGCCCAGTCGCGGTGGAAGAACTCCTCCACGTAGTGCGGGGCGGTCAGGACGATGACCTCGTCCGCGCCCGCCTCCTCGACGACGGCCGTCAGTTTGTCCAGGGGGTGATCTTCGATCACCTGTCCGACCGCTTCGGAGCCCGCCTCGCGCAGGGCCCGGAGGGAGTACTCCAGGCCGATCTGGGCGGTCTCGCGGGCCTCGTCGCCCTCCGGCTCCTCCCCCTCGCGGACCGCTTCCTTCAGTTCCCCCATCGCCACGTCGTCGATCGCGCGCAGCAGGACATCGGCCTGGTCACCGCGCGGCTGCAACAGAACGACGAACGAGATCCGCTCCTCGCCGTGGAGGGTGGTGACGAAGTCCACGTCCTCGGGGGTGAGCGGCTTCTCGATCATCAAAACGCTTGTGAACACGACAGGCGCCCTTCCGCTTCTTCGTCTCGTCGACGACCGGCTCGACCGTCGACGGTCGTTTGCTGAAACCATCCTTCCCCGCGCTTCCACGGGGACTGCAGGGGTAAGTCTGCCCAGCCGGAGCTAAGCGGAACGATAAATTCCGCTAACTGTCGGTCCGACGGTACCGAGTGAAGAGGAACCCGGCCTCTTCCAGCAGGGACGTCAGGGAAAAACGTTCCGGCACGGCGAGCCCGGGGCCGCCCGCGATCCGCTGGGCGTCCCCGGCGGTCAGCATCGGGGACACCGTCAGGCACAGCTCGTCCAGCACATCCGCCGCCACGAACTGGCCGAGCAGCCGGGGCCCGCCCTCGGTGAGCTGCCGCCTCAGCCCTCGGGCGGCCAGCTCGCGCACGGCCCGGGCCGGGTCCACCCGGGTGCCCTCGCCCGCGATCACCACCTCGGCGCCCGCCTGCCGGGCCGCCGTGATCCGGTCCGCGGGGGCCCCGGCGCCGGTCACCACGAGCGTCGGGACGAGCGGCTCGGTGAACAGCGGCAGCGAGAAGTCCAGGTGCATCGAGCCGGTCACCACCGCGACGGCGGGCGCGGGGCCCTGCCCGGCGGCCGCCCGCCGCGCGGCGAACGCCTCCCGGGCGCGGGCCGGACGGTACCCCTCCAGGCGTACGGTCTCGG
Organism: Streptomyces anulatus; assembly: GCF_000721175.1. Taxonomy (GTDB): domain Bacteria; phylum Actinomycetota; class Actinomycetes; order Streptomycetales; family Streptomycetaceae; genus Streptomyces; species Streptomyces anulatus_C. Next base: position 493,918 of record NZ_JOEZ01000003.1, on the reverse strand, counting down.
CCCCGGCGATCACCACGTCGGCCAGGCCCCGCAGGGTGCCGAAGATCCGCATGTCCGCCGCGCAGGAGATGCCCTGCGAACGGCCGTCGTGCTGGGCGGCCCCGTCGAGGGTGGAGACCATGTTGGCTCGCAGCCAGGCGGCCCCGGGCCTCCGGGCCTTCCCGGCGGGGAGGTCCGCGGGGTAGGCGTAGGCCTCCGCCAGCTCGTCGAGGCTCCACTCGCGGTCGGTGAGCGGGCCCGACGGGTCCTCGCCCCCCACAGCGCTCTTTGTCAGGTCCGTCACAGGGAACAGGCTTCGCATGGGTTGCAGTCTGGCACGGGCCTTAGGGTGGAGAGTTGTGTCGTCATCCACCGCGTTTCCGGGGCAGAGCCCCCTTGCCGAAACGGCCCCGCTGTCCCTGTGCGCCCGTGAGCCGCACGTCCCCGCAGACCGTCTGGTCGCCGAGATGGTGCCGCCGCCGCGCTTCGACTCGGTGCGCTTCGACACGTACGTCCCCGATCCGAACCAGCCCAGCCAGAGCGAGGCGGTCACGGTTCTGGCGGGCTTCGCCGCCGGGCTCGGCGGCGCGCACGCGACGGGTCCCGGGCGGCGCAAGTGGTTCAGCAAGAAGCCGGCCGCACCGGCCGGGCCGCGCGGGGTCTATCTGGACGGCGGCTACGGCGTCGGCAAGACCCACCTGCTGGCGTCGCTCTGGCACGCCACGCCCGCCGAGCCGTCGCTGAAGGCGTTCGGCACGTTCGTGGAGCTGACGAACCTCGTCGGCGCGCTGGGCTTCCAGCAGACCGTGCAGACCCTGAGCGGGCACCGGCTGCTGTGCATCGACGAGTTCGAGCTGGACGACCCGGGCGACACCGTGCTCGTCTCCTCGCTGCTCCGTCGGCTCGTGGAGAACGGGGTGGCGCTGGCCGCGACCTCGAACACGCTGCCGGGCAAGCTCGGCGAGGGCCGGTTCGCCGCCGTCGACTTCCTGCGCGAGATCCAGGGCCTGTCCGCGCACTTCCGCCCGCTGCGCATCGACGGCGAGGACTACCGGCACCGCGGTCTGCCCGAGGCCCCGCCGCCGTACGACGACGAGCAGGTCACCCGGGCCGCGTACGCCACGCCGAGCGCGTCCCTCGACGACTTCCCAGGGCTGCTGGAGCACCTGGCCCGGGTCCACCCGAGCCGGTACGGCGCGCTGACCGACGACATCGGCGCGGTCTGCCTGACCGGGGTGACGGCGGTGCCCGACCAGTCGACCGCGCTGCGCCTGGTGGTGCTGGCCGACCGGCTGTACGACCGGGAGGTTCCGGTGCTCGCCTCTGGGCTGCCCTTCGACCGGCTGTTCAGCGACGAGATGCTGAACGGCGGGTACCGGAAGAAGTACTTCCGGGCGATCTCCCGGCTGACGGCGCTGGCGCGTGACGCGAAGGGGCTGGTGGCGCAGTAGGTTCGGGGGCGTAACGCGACGGGGCACGGCGCACGACGGCGCGCCCCGCATATCCCGCACGACCGCATATCCCGTACAACCGCACACCGTTCGAAGGGATTCAGCATGGCTACCACGCGTCAGGCGCACACGAACTGGGAAGGCAACCTGATCGAGGGCAAGGGGGTCGTCACCTTCGACTCCTCCGGCATCGGCGACTACCCCGTCTCCTGGCCCGCCCGCTCGGAGCAGGCGAACGGGAAGACGAGCCCCGAGGAGCTCATCGCCGCCGCCCACTCCAGCTGCTTCTCGATGGCGCTCTCCCACGGCCTCGCGGGCGCCGGCACCCCGCCCACCAAGCTGGAGACGAAGGCCGAGGTCACCTTCCAGCCCGGCACCGGCATCACCGGCATCCACCTCACGGTCGAGGGCACGGTCCCCGGTCTCGACGAGGACACCTTCGTGAAGGCCGCCGAGGACGCCAAGGCGAACTGCCCGGTCAGCCAGGCGCTGACGGGCACGACGATCACCCTGTCGGCCTCGCTGGCCTGAGGTCGCGCGGACGGCTGCTCCCATCGGGGCCGTCCCGGCAGCAACACGGGGCGCGGGGGTACGCATGGTTCCCCCGCGCCTCTGTGCGTGCTACACACGTGCGGGTCACTTCACCTGTCCGCCAGCAGGGAGTCACCTCATGTCAACCGCACCCCGTCCCACCGCCACCCGACGCCAGGTCCTGGCAGGCGGCGGCGCAGCCGCCGCGGTCGCCTTCACGGGAGCCTTCTCCGAACTCTTCGCGGGCACGGCGGCCGCCCGCGGCCACAGCGGCTACGGTCCGCTCGTCCCCGACCCGGACGGTCTGCTCGACCTGCCGAAAGGTTTCCGCTACCGGGTGCTGTCCCGGGAGGGCGAACCGCTGCGCTCCGGCGAGGGGCCGGTCCCCGGCAACCACGACGGGATGGCCGCCCTGCGCGGCCGCAACGGGCGGGTCCACCTCGTCCGCAACCACGAGAACCGGCACACCGCCGAGATCGGCGTACCGACCGTCGAGGGGCTGACCTACGACCCGGCGGCCAAGGGCGGCGTGACGTCCCTGGAGCTGGACGGCCGGAACAAGGTGCTCGGCGAGCGCGTCGCCATCGCAGGTACGGCGGTGAACTGCGCGGGCGGGCCCACCCCGTGGCGCACCTGGCTCACCTGCGAGGAGAACGAGGACAAGGCCGGGACCAACGGCTACACCAAGGACCACGGCTTCATCTTCGAGGTGGACGGCGCCGATCCGCACCGCACCGGGGCCGTCCCGCTGACCGCGATGGGCCGCTTCCAGCACGAGGCGATCGCCGTCGACCCGAAGTCCGGGATCGTGTACGAGACCGAGGACGCGTTCGACAAGCCGTTCGGGCTCTTCTACCGCTTCCTTCCCGAGAAGCCGCTCGGCGGCACCGGTTCGCTCCGGGCGGGCGGCGAGCTGGAGGCGATGCGGGTGCCGGGCGTGCCCGACCTCTCCGCCGTCCGGGAGACCGGCACGAGCTTCGACCGGATCGAGTGGGTCCCCGTACCGGATCCGCTGGCCGCCGAGACCGCGATCCGCTTCCAGGACTTCGGCCCGAAGGGCATCACGCACGCGCAGAAGCTGGAGGGCTGCTACTGGGGCGACTCCTCGGTCTACTTCGTCTCCAGCTTCGCCCGCAGCGACGAGGGCTCGGCGGCCGACCACCACGGCCAGGTGTGGCGCTACGAGCCGAGGAAGCGCCGCCTCACCCTGGTCGTGCTCTTCGGCCCGGACACCGACGTCCAGCTGCCCGGCGAGTCCCCCGACAACATCTGCCTGGCGGCCGACGGCGGGCTGATGGTCTGCGAGGACGGCGGCGGCGCGCAGCACGTGCTCGGGGTGACGCGGCGGGGCGAGGTGTACCCGATGGCGCGCGGGCGGCAGAACATCGGGACGCCCGAGGAGCCGGAGTGGGGCGAGTTCGCCGGGGTCACCTTCTCGCCAGAAGGCTCGACGATGTACGTGAACTGCTACACGCCGGGTACAACGTTCGCCGTGACGGGGCCTTGGTGCTGAAGGGCTGAGCCGGTTGCCCGTGCTCGGGGTGCCGCAAGGCTGAACGGGTGTCCGTATCCCTGGTGGGCGGCCGGGGGGCGGGCACCCGTGCTGCCGGCGGCTCGGGCTTCGGCTTCGGCCTTGAATTCGGCTTCGGCCTGACTTCGACGGAGAGGACGTGCAGTGGCCATCAGTGCGGACAAGGCGCCGACCGGTGCCGGTGCCATCCCGAGGAGCATTCAGCTCCCGGGGATCGTGCTCGGGGTGGGCCTCGGCGGATTCCTGGACGGAATCCTCCTGCACCAGCTCCTCCAGTGGCACCACATGCTGACCAGCACCGACGACGACCGGATCGGGGTGAAGTACTACTCGCCGAACACGGTTTCCGGCCTGGAGATGAACACGGTGTGGGACGGCATCTTCCACACGGTCTGCTGGGTGGCGGTGCTGGTGGGCCTGGGCATCCTCTACTCGCGCGTGACCCATGGCCGACGCCGGGTGTGGACCTCCCGGGTGCTGTGGGGCTGGATCCTGGTGGGCTGGGGCCTGTTCAACCTGGTCGAAGGCGTCCTGGACCACCACGTCCTCGGCATCCACCATGTCCACGGCGGCCCTCACCAGCTCTGGTGGGACCTCGGCTTCCTGCTCCTGGGGCTCCTTTTGGTGATCGGCGGCTACCTTCTGCAGCGCAGCGGCAGTCCGTTCGATCCCAGGAATCCGGAGGCTCCGGACACCGGTGACGCTCCCGGCGTCCCCGACGTTCCCGGGACCGCCGATCGGGGCGGACGTCCGTCCTGATGGGCGGCGGCACACACCACCCGCACGGCGGGGACGCGGGAGGCGGCGGCGTATGGGAGGTGCTGCTGCCCGCCACGGCGGTCGCCCTGCTCGCAGGCGGCTACCTCCTGCTCGCCCACCGGGCCCGCGCCCGCCGCCCCGCCCTGGGGTGGGGCCGGTGGCGGACGGTGAGCTTCCTCGCCGGATGCGCGGTCCTGGCCGCGGCGCTGCTGCCGCCCGTCGCGCCGTTCGCCCATGAGGACTTCCGGGGGCACATGACCCAGCACATGCTCATCGGCATGTACGCGCCGCTCGGCCTGGTGCTGGGCGCCCCCGTCACCCTCCTGCTGCGCACCCTGCCCGTCCCGCGGGCCAGACGCCTGACCGGGCTGTTGCACAGCCGCCCCGTACGTGCGGTGGCCCACCCGGTCCCGGCCCTGGTGCTGAGCACCGGCACGCTGGCGGTGCTGTACTTCACGCCATTGTTCGACGCCACGATGGACCGGCCGTTCCTGCACTGGTTCATGCACGCCCACTTCCTGCTCTCCGGCTGCCTGTTCGCCTGGGTGATCGCGGGCCCGGACCCGGCGCCGTCCCGCCCCGGGGTGCCCGCCCGCCTGGTGGTCCTGGGCGTCGCGGTGGCCGCGCACGCCACGATCTCCCAGTTGATGTACGGCGGTTTCCTCATCGACGTACACGCTCCGATCGCTCAGGTCCGGGGTGGCGCGGAGATCATGTACTACGGCGGGGACATCGCCGAACTGCTGCTGGCTGCGGCCCTCGTCGCGTCCTGGCGGCCGGGGCGCCACCGCCGGCGAGCGGCCGTTCGGCCCGCACCGGTCTCCTGATCAGGAAGCGGAGCGGGGTCGGAGCCTGAGCCGGGCCGGGGCCACCGGGGTGTCCCTCGGAGCGCCGCGGGGAGCCTCCGGTGGTGGAGTCCGATATTTTCCGTTAATGATCAGATCATCACAAGAAATGACCGCTTCAGCCGTTCTGGGAGCCCTGGTGCTCGGCGGCGCCCTGGCCGGGTGCGCAACCCCGGCCCCCTCCCTCAGCGCCACCGCCCCCTCCGCCGCTGCCTCCGCCTCCGCCGGCCCGAAGAAGCCGCCCACCATGGCCCCCGGCCCGGCGGGGCGCACCCCGGTCTTCGAACGGCGGACGACGGGCGGGGGCACGGCAGGCGGCGGCGCGGCGGAGAAGGTCGTCGCGCTCACCTTCGACGCCGACATGACAGCCGATCAGGGCCCCCGGGCGAAGGCGGGCGAGCGCTTCGACAACCAGGAGCTGATCGCGCTGCTGCGGCGGCTGAAGGTGCCCTCGACCGTCTTCATGACCGGCCGCTGGGCGGAGGAGTACCCGGCCCAGGCGAAGGGCATCGGCGCGGACGGCCTGTTCGAGGTCGCCAACCACTCCTACAGCCACTACGCCTTCACCGCCGACTGCTACGGCCTGCCGGTGGTCGCGAAGGACTCCATGGCCCGCGACGTGGAGCGGGCCTTCTCGGCGTTCCGGGCGGCCGGGGTACGGAATGTGGTGCCGTACTTCCGCTTCCCCGGCGGCTGCTACGACGACGCCGCCCTGCGCGCGCTGGCCCCGGCCAACGTGACGGCGGTGCAGTGGGACGTGGTGAGCGGTGACGCGTTCGCGACGGACGCGGGGGCGGTGGCCGAGCAGGTGCTGGACGGGGTGCGGCCGGGATCGCTGGTGGTCATGCACTGCACGAGCAGTGCGGCGCCGGTCACCGGGGAGGCGGTCCGCAGAATCGTTCCGGAGCTGCGCGAGCGCGGCTACCGCTTCGTGAAGGTCTCGGAGCTGATGGAGGGCTGATCGGCGTGGCGCGGGGCCCGGGCGTTCTCCTGCTCCCTGCGGAGCCGCGCGGCCCGGTGGCGGTACCCCAGCACACCGTCCGCCACGGCGTGGGCAAGGCCGACGACATGACGACAACGGCCGGAAGCACAGCGACATCGATGGCCGGCATTACCCATGCCCTCCCCCGATCACCGACGTCCGTTCCTCACGCGGACGGAGTGACGCCGTGCCGAAGTTGCCGGGAGTCGGTGCTGTCCGGCGCCGTCCTGGCCGGATGCGAGGACCCCGGCGGCCCCGGTCACGGTCGGAGCGCCGGGAGGTCGGCCCCGCGCAGCACCCAGGCGCCGCGGAGGCCGTACCGTGACCCACACCCCTGAGGTCCAGGCTCAGTTGGAGGTCTTGTCGGGCCTGGCCTCGCTCGGCCGCACGATGACGAAACCCTCGCCCTGGAGCATCAGCTGGACGGCCTCGCCGGATCCGCCGCGCACCATCGAGCCGACGCTCTGCGAGCGGTTCAGGCTGGTGGTGAGCTGCTGGCTCCAGCCGACGACCGCGTCCGTGTCCACGTACACCGGCTGGGCGGCCGTCACGGGGATCACGATCGGGGTGCCCTCACACATCAGGCCGAGCTTGCCGTAGCCCGTGAAGACGCTGTTGAAGAGGCCGCCGCCGACCATTCCGGCGCCCTTCACGGTCTTGATCTCGTAGGAGAGCGTGGGGTCGAAACAGAGGACGTTGCGGCCGTTGATGGTGATGGAGTCGCCCTGGTCCAGCTCCACGATGAAACAGTTCGCCGCCTCGTGCGCGAACCACGCCTCGCCCTGGCCGCGGACGGCCATCAGCGCGAGGCCCTCGCCGGTGACCGCACGCTTGAGCATCCCGCCGAGGCCCTGGCCCTTGCGCTCGAACTGGAGGTTGCCGCGGAAGGCGATCATCGAGCCCTGCCGGGCGTGCATCTCCCCGTTGACGGCGTACTTGATCGACTTGGAGTTCTGCAGGGTCATGCCGGGGGCGGTGGCCGGCTGGGCCATGTGCTCGCTGGAAAAAAGATCGCTCTTCATGCGGAGCATCCTCACCCGGACCATGTCGTTCCGCCAAGAAGGTGACACGACCGGCCTGGCAGACTGGGACGGTGACCAGCAACGACACCCCGGCCCCCGAGAGCCCGTTCCACCACGGTCCGACCGACCGCGACCAGGCGCAGCAGTTCGTGCTGCCGCTGGTGCTCCACCTGGAGAAGACGGACCCGCCCGCCCGCACCGACGCGCTGCGGACCGCCGCCCGCGCGGTGCTGACGATCCTCTCCGACGAGCGGTCCCTCGGCGACGGCGAGTGGGCCGCGGCGATGCGGGACTGGCAGGACGCCCGGATCCGCAAGGTCGTACGCCGGGCGCGCGGTGCGGAGTGGCGCAAGGCCACGGCGCTGGACGGCATCACGGTCACGGGCGAGGACGGCGCGGAGGTGCGGGTGTTCCCTCCGGTCCCGCTGGACGGCTGGCCCAAGGAGCTGGCCAAGCTCCAGGTGTCGGGCACCGACCTGGAGGACCCCGAGCCGCCCGCCTCCCCCGATCTCTCGGGCCCGGTGCTGTGGCTGAATCCCGAGGTGGACATGTCGGCGGGCAAGACGATGGCCCAGGTCGGCCACGGTGCCCAGCTCGCCTGGTGGGAGCTGTCCGACACCGAGCGCAAGGCCTGGCGCGAGGCCGGGTTCCCGCTCTCCGTCGCCACCCCCGGCGCGGAGCGCTGGCGGGAGCTGACGGTGAGCGGGCTGCCGGTGGTGCGCGACGCGGGGTTCACCGAGATCGCCCCGGGGTCCTGCACGGTGGTCGCCGACCACCCGGCGCTGCGCCGCTGACCGACGGAAACGGAATCTCCAGCGCGGAAGCACGGAAGCAGTGGGAGCACCGCCGAGCAGCTGACCGGAAGCAGCGGAAGCACGGCCGAGCGGCTGACCGGAAGCGTGCCCGAGCGGCATGGCTGAGCATTTCTGCGTCCGACTGCGTATCTCCCGGTACTGCCGTATCGGCATTACCGCCAAGTAGCCTGCACGGCGAGCCGGTTGGCGGTTGATTGACGCCTGTTCGACGCTGTCACGCTTCTGCCCGGGAGACACCTTGTTGCGACGCATCAACGGAACGGCCCTCATCATCGCGGCACTGGTCGCCACGCTCGGCGCGCTCGCGTTCCCCGTCTGGTCCTACGCGGACCGCTCAGGCACCGGCGAGGCGAACCTCAACGCCTCCAGCGTCGCCACCCAGTGGGGGCCGCTCTCCGCGACCGACCGGGACTTCCTGGTCAAGGTGCGGCTCGCCGGACTGTGGGAGCTGCCCGCCGGGCAGCAGGCGATCGAACGGGCGCCCAGCGAGGCGACGAAGGCCGCCGGGGACCACCTGGTCGTCGGGCACGCGGACCTGGACCGGCGGGCCCGGGACGTGGCGGCGAAGCTCGGGGTGGAGCTGCCCAACCAGCCGACCGCCCAGCAGCAGGGGTGGCTGCGGGAGCTGACGGCGGCGAGCGGCGACGATTACGAGCGCAAGTTCGCCAATATCCTGCGGGCCGCCCACGGCAAGGTCTTCGGCCTGATCGCCCAGGTCCGCCACACCACCCGGAACACGCTGATCCGGCAGCTCGCGAGCGACGCGAACCAGACGGTGCTGGACCACATCACCATGCTGGAGGCCACCGGGTTCGTCGACTTCGACGCCCTGGCGCGCGAGGCGGCAAGCGGGTCGACGGCCAGCCCCTCGGGCCCGTCGATGCCCCAGGACGGGCAGGCCCCCCTGGCTCCGGTGCCGGCGACACCGACCGGCGACCAGTCCTTCACCTCGCGCCCGGTGCCGCCCACGATGATGCCGATGCCCTGACGAGGACCACGGTCCCGGAACCTCAGATCCAGCTCTGAACGTCCCCCATGTCGGGTTCATCGCCGCTCGACGGGGCCATGACCCCTGAACACAACGAGGTGAGGGGGACACCATGGAACTGGGCATCGGCATCGGCTGGCGGCCGGAGATCGCGGACGAGGTGGAGGCGCTGGCGGGGATCGACTGGGTCGAGGCGGTCGCGGAGAACCTCTGCGCCGACCACCTCCCGGACTCCCTGGTACGGCTCCGGGAGCGCGGTGTGCGGATCGTGCCGCACGGGGTGGCCCTCGGCCTGGGTGGCGCCGAGCGGCCGGACCCCGTGCGCCTCGCCGCCCTCGCGGCGCGCGCCGAGCTGCTGGGGACGCCGCTGGTGACCGAGCACATCGCGTTCGTACGGGCCGGGGGGCCGCTGACCGCGTCGCCGAGGCTGGAGGCGGGGCACCTGCTGCCGGTGGAGCGCACCTGGGACGCGCTGGACGTGCTGTGCGAGAACGTGCGGATCGCGCAGGACTCGTTGCCGGTTCCGCTCGCCCTGGAGAACATCGCGGCGCTGGTCTCCTGGCCGGGCGAGGAGCTGACCGAGGGGCAGTTCCTGGCGGAGCTGGTCGAGCGGACCGGCGTACGGCTGCTGATCGACGTGGCCAACCTGCACACCAATCACGTCAACCTCGGCCAGGACCCGGCGAAGGCGCTGGACGAGCTGCCGGTGGAGGCCATCGCGTACGTCCATGTGGCGGGCGGGGTCGAGAGGAACGGCGTCTGGCACGACACGCACGCCCACCCGGTGACCGCCCCCGTCCTGGAGGTGCTGGCCGAGCTGCGCTCCCGGGTCGACCCTCCGGGTGTGCTGCTGGAGCGGGACGACGCGTTCCCGCCGGCCGAGGAGCTGGCGGGCGAACTCGACGCGATCCGGGCGACGCTGCGGCGGGCGGCTCCCCCGGCGGACCCGCGTCCCACGGCCCGGGGCGCGGCACACGACGGGGAGGGCGCCGGAGCCCGTGCGCCCGCCGCCCCCGTGCCGGCCGGGATCCGTGACCGTACCGCCGTCGCGCAGACCTCGCTGCTCTCCGCACTGGTGGCGGGGACCCCGGCCCCCGAGGGCTTCGACCCCCGGCGGCTGCGGGTGCAGAGCCGGGCGCTGGCCGCCAAGCGCGCGGACGTCGTCGCCAAGGTCGCGCCGGAGCTGCCGGAGATCCTCGGCGACGGCTACCGTGCCGGGTTCCTCGCGTACGCCGGGGGCCGTCCGATGTCCGGCGGCTACCGGCGCGACGCCCTGGACTTCGCGGAGCACGTGCTCATCGCGGGCGGTCCCGCCGACCCGGCGGCGCGGCGCCGGCTGACGTACTGGTGGCAGGACCGGTCGGGCGCCCGGCCCCCGCGCCGTGCCACCCGGCTGGTCCGGGCGGCCCGTGCCGCCCTCGTGGGAAGGTGATCCGCCATGTACATGTTGGCTCTGCTGGCGACCCTCGTGGTCGCGGTCTCCTCGGTGGCACTCCTCGTCAAGGCCGTGAACGGCCGGGCCCGCCGCCCCCGGCCGGCCCCCGGTCTCGCCCTCCACGACCTGTACGAGGCCGCGTTCCTGAACGGCGGCCCGGCCAGGGTCGTGGACACCGCGCTGGCCGCCCTGCACACGGACGGGCGGCTGGTCGTCGGCGGCCCCGGCATCGTCGCCGTACAGCGGGCGCAGGCGAACGACCCGGTGGAACGCGCGGTGCTCCAGGAGCTGGCCGCCGCGCCGAGCGGCGCCCTGCACGTCCTGCGGGAGGCGGCGATGCGGCACCCGGCGGTCCAGGAGACCGGCGACGGGCTCGCCGCGCGCGGGCTGATCGTGTCTCCCCTGGAGAGCAGGCCGCTGAGGCGGTGGGCGACGATCCAGGGGCTGGCGTGCGTCGCCGCCCTGCCGCTGAGCGTGGTGCTGACCTTCGTCCAGTTCGCCACCGAGGACGGCCCGTTCCCGTTCGTCCTGATGATGCTGCCCCCGATCCTGATCGGCGGATTCAGCGGGCTGATCGTCGCGGCGACCTCCTCCACCCGCATCACGAAGGCGGGCCGCCAGGCCGCCCTGGCGTTCCGGAACACCTACGCGTACGTGGTGACCCCCGCCCATCTGGTCGCCACGCTCGGGCTCCGCGCCCTGCCCGACCCGGTGCTCCAGGCCCAACTGGCCGCCGCGGCACGGCTGAGCCGTCCGCGCGGGCGGTCGTCGGCCCAGGTCACCGGGGGTACGGCGGCGGGAGTCACCGCCGTCGCCGCGACGACTCTCTGGTGCGCCGCCTCCAGCCCCGACGGCTCCAGCTGCGGAGGGTCCAGCGGCGGCTCCGGGTCGGGCTGCGGCGGCGGGTCCGGCTGTTCCTCCGGTTCCGGGTGCGGGGGCGGCAGCGGATCGAGCTGCGGAAGCTCGGGGGGCTCCAGCTGCGGAAGCTCCGGCGGGTCCAGCTGCGGCGGGGGCGGCTCCTGAACTCCCCTCCACAGCAGCCTTCCTGACCGCCCATCGGGGTCAATCCCGGGGACACGCGGGGGCGGTGCTGGACATCACCGCCCGTCCGCCCGACCATCCCTCTCCGCATCCGCAGAGAGGCACCGCGCGTGAGAACAGCTGCGCTGTACACATCGATCGGCTCCCTGGTCCTGTCCGCCCTGGCCGCCGCTCCGGCGGGGGCCTGGGAGCGCCCGGGCTCCGCCGAGGCCCGGGGCACCGCGATCGCCGCCGCCCGTGCCACGGCCGCCGGGATCGACTTCGTCTCCTGTCCAAAGGAGGAGATGCTCCCGGACTCGCTGAAGTGCGGCACGGTGAAGGTGCCCCTCGACTACGCCGAGCCGGACGGGCGGCAGCTCGAACTGACCGTCAGCCGCGCCGGGGCCACCGGTCCGGCCGAGGAGCGACAGGGCGCGTTCGTCTACAACCCGGGCGGCCCCGGCGCGTCCAGCATCACCTTCCCGCTGGCCGGGGAGATGCCGGAGTGGAAGGAGGTCGCCGAGGCGTACGACCTGGTCGGCTACGCCCCGCGCGGGGTGAACGGCTCCTCCGCCCCGCTGACCTGCCAGGACCCCGCCGCGTACACGAAGGGCCCGACGGACGCGCCGACCCACCCGACGCAGGAGTACAAGGAGCGGCGCGTCGCCCGCGCGAAGGCGTACGCGCAGGGGTGCGCGAAGCACGCGGGCGAGACGCTGCGGCACTACACCTCACTGAACAACGCCCGTGACCTGGACGTCCTGCGGGCCGCGCTCGGCGAGCAGCGGCTGACGTTCATGGGGGCCTCCTACGGGACGTACTTCGGCGCGCTGTACGCGACGCTGTTCCCCTCCCACGTACGGCGCATGGTGTTCGACTCGGTGGTCGACCCGGACCCGGAGCAGATCTGGTACCGCTCCAACATGGGCCAGTCGCTGGCGTTCGAGGCGCGCTGGGAGGACTTCCGCCGCTGGGTCGCCCGGCACGACGACGTCTACCGCCTGGGGACCACGCCCGAGTCGGTGCAGCGGCACTACGACGAGGTGCGCGCCGCGCTGGCGGTGGAGCCCGCGGGCGGCACGGTGGGGCCGGGGCAGTTGCACTCGGCGTTCCTGGGGGCCGGCTACTACGACGACTACTGGGCGATGCGGGCGACGGCGCTCTCCGAGTACGTCCGGGGCAACCCGGAGCCGCTGGTCGCGCAGGCCTCGCCGCGCGCGGTGGCCGCCAAGGACAACGAGAACGCCCAGGCGGTGTACACGGCCGTCGAGTGCAACGACGCACCCTGGCCCGAGGACTTCGAGGTCTGGGACCGCGACCACACGGACCTGGCGCGCGTCGCGCCCTTCGAGACCTGGGACAACGCCTTCACGAACCTGCCGTGCGCGTTCTGGCCCGCGCCCCGGCAGCGGCCACTGGAGGTCGGGACGCTGTGGGGCGAGCTGCCGCCGGTGCTGATCCTGGCGGCGGAGCGGGACGCGGCGACCCCGTACGAGGGGGCGCTGGAGCTGCGGAGGCGGCTGCCCGGCTCGTCGCTGGTGACCGAGCGGGACGCCGGTACGCACGGGATCGGCGGGGCCGGGAACACCTGCGTCGATGACCATCTGCGCCGGTACCTGCTGACCGGTGAGGTGCCGGGGCGGGGTGCGGACTGCGCCGCGCACCCGGAGCCGAACCCGGTGTCGCTGGACTGACCGGGTCGGCCGGGATCACGGAGCGGGGGCCGCCGCACCATGACGGTGCGACGGCCCCCGAAGCCGAACCCGGTGTCGCTGGAACGGCGGACGGCACGATCGGTGCCCGGTGCCCGCCCTTCTGATCTTCCGGGTTGGGGTGGTGCGGGACTCGCTGGCTATGCGAGCCCGGCCACCAGGTCTGCGACGCTCTTCCTGCGGCCCGTGTAGAAGGGGACCTCCTCGCGCACGTGGAGACGTGCCTCGGAGGCGCGCAGGTGACGCATCAGGTCGACGATGCGGTACAGCTCGTCCGCCTCGAAGGCGAGGACCCACTCGTAGTCGCCCAGGGAGAACGAGGCGACGGTGTTGGCGCGGACGTCCGGGTAGCCCCGGGCCATCTTGCCGTGGTCCGCGAGCATGCGGCGGCGGTCCTCGTCGGGCAGCAGGTACCAGTCGTAGGACCGGACGAAGGGGTAGACGCTGATGTAGTCGCGCGGCGTCTCGTCGGCGAGGAACGCCGGGACGTGCGACTTGTTGAACTCGGCCGGCCGGTGCAGCGCCATGTTCGACCAGACCGGGTCCAGCGCGCGGCCGAGCTTGGTGCGCCTGAAGAGGTTGTACGCCTCCTGGAGCTCGTCCGAGGTCTCGGCGTGCCACCAGATCATGAGATCGGCGTCGGCCCGCAGACCGGACACGTCGTAGGTGCCGCGGACGGTGATGTCCTTGGCCGCGAGCTGGTCGAACAGCTCCTGGACCTCGTCGGCGTACCCCGCACGGTCCGGCGGGAGAACGTCGCGCAGTTTGAAGACCGACCACAGGGTGTAGCGGATGACCTCGTTGAGGTCCTTGGCCTTCTTGCCGGCGTTCGGACTCTTGCTTGATGTCACAGTCTCAGGGGCACTCATACGGCTATTGTCCCGCCTCGCTCCCCGTGCCCCGAACCAGGGTCGGCGTGGCGATGATCTCTCTCGTGATCTCGTCGGCCGCCCGCTGGGCGCTCGCGATGCAGGCGGGGATGCCGACGCCGTCGTAGGCCGCGCCGCAGACCCGCAGGGCGGGGAGCCCCGCGATCTCGTCGCGGATCCGGGCGACCCGGGTGTGGTGGCCGACCGGGTACTGCGGCAGGCCGCCGATCCAGCGGGTGACCTCGGTGTCGACCGGCCGGGCGGTGAGTCCGGTGGCCGCGGCGAGGTCGCGCAGGGAGACGGCGACGAGTTCCTCGTCCTCGCGGTGCAGATGGTCCTCCTCGCCGTACCGCCCCACGGAGGTGCGCAGGACGAACAGGTCGGGGGCGCTTTCGGCGACCCACTGCCACTTGTTGCTGGAGAACGTGGACGCCTTGATCGTGTGCCCGTCGACCGGTGGTACGAGGAAGCCGGAGCGGCCGCGCAGGGCCTCGTACCGCTCGATGTCGGCCCGCCGGAAGGCCAGGGTGACCAGGGCCATCGAGGCGTACTCGACGCCGGACAGCTCCGCGGAGGCGGCCGGGGACTCGGCGGCCAGCAGGGTGGCGGCGGACCAGGCGGGGGTGGCCAGGACGATGCCGTCGGCGGTGATGGTCCGGGGGTCCGTGCGGACGGCCCAGCCCGTTTCCGTACGGGTCAGGCCCAGGACGGGGGTCTCGGTGAGGATCTCGCCGCCGGCGGCCCGTACGGCGTCGCCGACGGCGTCCGGGAGGGTGCCGACGCCGCCCTCGATGCCCTGGAAGACGGGTCCGGTCTGCTGCCGGGCGGCGGCGCGCTCCTGGATGCGGCGTACGGCCTCCAGCAGCGGGCCGCCCTCCCGCACCGCTTCGAAGAGCTGGGGTACGGCGGCGCGCATCGAGATCCGGTAGGCGTCGCCGGCGTAGACCCCGCCGAGGAGGGGCTCCACCAGCCGGTCGACGACCTCGCGGCCGAGCCGGTCGGCGATGTAAGCGCCGACGGCGACGTCGTCGCCGACGGGGGTCGGGGTGAGGTCGCGCTCCTCGGCGATCCGGGCCAGCCCCTCGGGGGACAGCACCTCGCCGAGCACCGCCGGGTCGCCGGGGATGCCCATGACGTGCCCCTTGGGCATGGGGCGCAGCGCGTCGCGCGTCCACAGCGAGGCGGTGGCGGTGGCGGGCGGCTGAAGGCGGTCGGCGAGGCCGGCCTCGCGGGCCAGGGCGACCGCCTCGGGGCGCCGGGCGAGCATCGACTCAGCTCCCAGGTCGACCTGGACGCCCGCGACCTCGCCGGTCATGAGCTTGCCGCCGAGCCGGTCCGTCGCCTCCAGGAGGGTGACCCGCAGTCCGGTGGCGACCAGGCGGTGGGCGGCCGCCAGGCCGGCGATGCCTCCGCCGATGACGACGACGTGGCCCGGGGGCGTTTCCGCACGCTGTTGAGAGAGCTGCATGGGTCCACTCTCTCAAACCCGTACCGCGTCATGACCGTGACCACTTCGAAACCGCCCCCCGGCAACCGGTCCCGGGGCGGCCGCGTCGAACCGGCACCATCAACCGACGCCCTGGGGGGACCCGTTATGGATACGGACAGCGGAACCGATCGAACCTTCGCCCGCACACGGGCGGCGCTCGTGGCCGGGACGCTCGGCCTCCTGCTCGCCGTCGGCGGCTGCGGGGCGTCGGGCGACGCCTCGGACAGCGGCGCGAAGGCGGCGGACGGGAAGGCCGCCCCGCGTGAGGGGTTCACGGAGGAGGACGCACCCGCGGCCGCCTCCGCCGAGCCGCAGGCGGACGGGAAGGCCTCCGGGAAGAAGGCGCCGCCCGCGCCCGGGACCGCTCATGTCATCCGCACGGCCACCCTGTCCGTCGAGGTGAAGAGCGTGCCGAAGGCCGTCGCCGCCGCGCGCGCCGCCGCCGAGGGCGCGGGCGGCCTGGTGGCGACGGAGAACACCGAGCGGCTCGACGACACCTACGAGACCTCGCACCTGGTGCTGCGGGTGCCGCAGGCCCGGTTCCAGGAGGTGCTGGGGGAACTCTCCGGTTCCGGGAAGCTGCTCTCGCGCACCTCGGACGCGAAGGACGTCACCGACCAGGTGGTCGACGTGGACAGCCGGATCGCCACGCAGCGCGCGAGCGTGACGCGGGTGCGGGAGCTGATGGACAAGGCGGAGAAGATCAGCGATGTGGTCGCCCTGGAGGGCGAGCTGAGCAGCCGTCAGTCCGACCTGGAGTCGCTGCTCGCCCAGCAGGCGAGCCTGAAGGACCGGACCTCGCTGTCGACGATCACCCTGGACCTGACGCCGCCGGACGCCCCGGCCGACGACGGGGAGAAGGAGGACACCGGGTTCCTGGACGCGCTGAGCGGCGGCTGGGACGCGTTCGTGACGATGCTGCGGTGGATCGCGGTGGCGTTCGGAGCCACGTTCCCGTTCCTGCTCACCGTGGCCCTGGCGCTGCTGGTGTGGCGGGTGCTGCGCGCCCGGCGGGCGGCCCGCGAGGTCCCGGCGGCGCCCCGGCCGGAGGCGGAGGGGACTCCGGCGCCCTGAGGTCGCTCCAGCGCCGTAGCGTGGGGCCCTCACTCGGCGAAAGGGGACCCGGCATGGCAGCGGAGCGACTGGTGGTCATCGGCGGTGACGCGGCGGGCATGTCCGCCGCGTCACAGGCGCGCAGGCTGAAGGGGCCGGACGCGCTGGAGATCGTCGCCTTCGAGCGTGGCCACTTCTCCTCGTACTCCGCCTGCGGCATCCCGTACTGGGTGAGCGGCGACGTCGAGGCGCGCGACGACCTGATCGCCCGGACCCCCGAGGAGCACCGGGCGCGGGACATCGATCTGCGGATGCGGACCGAGGTGACCGAGCTCGACGTGGCCGGGCGGCGGGTGAAGGCGCTGGACCGGGAGAGCGGGCAGACGTACTGGACGGGCTTCGACAAGCTGGTGATCGCCACCGGGGCCCGTCCGGTGCGCCCGGCACTGCCCGGGATGGGCGCGGCCGGGGTGCACGGGGTGCAGACCCTGGACGACGGGCAGGCGCTCCTGGACTCGCTGGACGCCCTGGGCTCCGAGGAGACCCGCCGGGCGGTCGTGGTGGGCGCGGGGTACATCGGCGTCGAGATGGCCGAGGCGATGCTCGCGCGGGGCTTCGAGGTGACCGTCCTGAACCGGGGCGAGCAGCCGATGGCGACGCTCGACCCGGACATGGGGCGGCTCGTCCACGACGCGATGGACGGGCTGGGCATCACGACGGTCAACCGGGCCGCCGTCACCAAGATCCTCACCGGTCCGGACGGCCGGGTGAGCGAGGTGGCGACGGACGCGGGGACGTATCCGGCGGACGTGGTGGTCCTCGGCATCGGCGTGGAGCCGGAGACGGCGCTGGCGCGCGAAGCCGGGCTGCCGGTCGGGCCGCACGGCGGGCTGCTGACGGACCTGGCGATGCGGGTCGTCGGCCACGACGACATCTGGGCGGGCGGCGACTGCGTGGAGGTCCTGGACCTGGTGGCGGGCCGCACCCGGCACATCGCGCTGGGCACCCACGCCAACAAGCACGGCCAGGTGATCGGTTCCAACGTCGGGGGCGGTTACGGCACGTTCCCGGGCGTGGTCGGTACGGCGGTGAGCAAGGTCTGCGACCTGGAGATCGCCCGGACCGGGCTGCGGGAGAAGGACGCCCGTGCGGTCGGGCTGCGCTACGTCACGGCGACCATCGAGTCGACGCAGCGGGCGGGTTACTACCCGGGGGCGAAGCCGATGACGGTGAAGATGATCGCGGAGTACCGCACGGGCCGGCTGCTCGGCGTGCAGATCGTCGGCCGCGAGGGGGCGGCGAAGCGGGTGGACGTGGCGGCGGTGGCGCTGACGGCCGGGATGACGGTGGAGCAGATGACGGCGCTCGACCTGGGTTACGCCCCGCCGTTCTCGCCGGTCTGGGACCCGGTGCTGGTCGCCGCGCGCAGGACGGCGGCGGCGGTACGGAACGCGGGGAGCTGACGTCGGGGGCCGGGGCGCTTGTTCGCCCCGGCCGTCCGGTCGCTCAGCGCGCTGTCCGCGTGTGGACGTACTCCACGAGCCGGGTGAGGGCGTCCGGGTCCATGGTCGGCATGACTCCGTGGCCCAGGTTGAAGATGTGGCCCTCGAGCCCTGCGGCGGCGTCCAGCACCTCGCGGGTCTTCTCCTCGACGGCCGGGGTCGGCGCGTACAGCACCGCCGGGTCGAGGTTGCCCTGGAGCGCCTTGCCGGGGCCGACCCGGCGGGCGGCCTCGTCCAGCGGGACGCGCCAGTCGACGCCGACGACGTCCGCGCCTGCCTCGCCCATCAGGCCGAGGAGTTCGCCGGTGCCGACTCCGAAGTGGATGCGGGGGACGCCGTACGGGGCGACGGCGTCGAAGACCTTCGCGGAGGCGGGCAGCACCGCGCGGCGGTAGTCGGCGGGAGCCAGGGCGCCGACCCAGGAGTCGAAGAGCTGGACGGCGGAGGCGCCGGCCTCGATCTGCACCTTGAGGAAGGCGCCGGTGATCTCGGCGAGCCGGTCGACGAGGTCGGCCCAGAGCTGCGGGTCGCCGTACATCATCGCCTTGGTGCGCTCGTGGTTGCGCGAAGGGCCGCCCTCGACGAGGTAGCTGGCCAGGGTGAAGGGGGCCCCGGCGAAGCCGATGAGCGGGGTGGCGCCGAGCTCGGCGGTGAGCATCCCGATGGCCTCGGTGACGTACGGGACGTCCTCGGGCGTGAGGTCGCGCAGCCGGGCCAGGTCGGCGCGGGTGCGGATCGGCTCGGCGATGACCGGGCCGACGCCGGGCTTGATGTCGAGGTCGATGCCGATGGCCTTCAGGGGCACGACGATGTCGCTGAAGTAGATCGCGGCGTCGACCTTGTGGCGGCGTACGGGCTGCAGGGTGATCTCGGCGACCAGCTCCGGCATCATGCAGGAGTCGAGCATCGCGATGCCCTCGCGGACCTTCAGGTACTCGGGCAGCGAGCGTCCCGCCTGGCGCATGAACCAGACCGGCGTGTGGGAGACGGGTTCGCGGCGGCAGGCCCTGAGGAACGCCGAGTCGTGGGTGGCGTGGCGGACCGCGTCGAGGCTGGCGGAGGTCGTCGTCTGCTGGCCCGAAGGGCTGTCGTTGGCACTCACGCACAGAATCTTCGCACGCGGGCCGAAGGAGCCCGGCCCCGCACGGGTGTCTCTCCCTGCGCGAGGCCCGCCTTCCGCCTACTCTTCCCCGCATGGCTCCGGCTCAGGGACAGTTTTCCGATCATTCCGATGGCGTTGAGAGCAAGGACCGTGCGGAGGGTCCTTCCGTGCCGCCCGCGTTCCTGGCGGCGGTCGAAGCGCTGCGCTCCGCGCGCCTCCGCCCGGAGCTGGAGGTGGAGGTGACCCGGCCGCCCCAGCGCCTCGCGCCGCACGCGTACGCCCTGGAGGCGGCGGTGGTGGACGGCGAGGACGATCTCGCGGACGGCAGGCTGGTCCTGCTGCACGATCCGGCGGGGCACGACGCCTGGCAGGGCGCGTTCCGGCTGGTGACGCTGGTGCGGGCGGAGCTGGAGCCGGAGATGGCGGCGGACCCGCTGCTCCCGGAGGTGTGCTGGTCCTGGCTGACGGGTGCGCTGGACGCACGGGGCCTGTCGTACGGAGAGGCCGGCGGAACGGTGACACGCGCCGGATCGCACTACTTCGGTGCGCTGTCCGCGCGCCGTCCGGCGACGCAGATCGAGATCCGCGCCTCGTGGACGCCGCGCGAGGGGCGGGGCGGGTTTCCGGACGCGGCGTCACACCTGATGGCCTGGGGCGATCTGCTGTGCCAGATCGCGGGACTGCCGCCGTCGGATCCGGCGGACGCGGCGGTGGTGACGCTGCCGCAGCGGCGCGGACCGCAGGTTTCATAACATTCCGTCACCCGTATCGCACAAGCACCGGCTCTCTTTTCGTACAATCGATCGCGCGTCCTATTTGCCCGAATTGTTACTCACCAAATCGTGATCTTCTCCTAAAGGAGGACGGCTCCGCTGCCGAAGAGGTCAATGACCCTTCAAGCACGGTTCGCCCCCGGCTTCACCCCCGAGCCGGCCCGTCCCGCCACTCCCCCCAGGAGGCCTGGTGTCCGTTCTCCTTGAGCAGCCCGCAAGCCTGGTCGCCTACCGCCCGAACAAGCCGACGGCCATGGTCGTCGTGGCCGACCCGCGCGTCCGTTCCACCGTCACCCGCCATCTGTGGGCCCTCGGAGTACGTGACGTCATCGAAGCGTCGTCCATCGCGGAGGCACGCCCCCGCGTCGGCAACCCGCGCGACATCTGCATTGCCGACGTCCACCTGCCCGACGGTTCCGGGCTGACCCTGCTGTCCGAGACCCGAGCCGCAGGCTGGCCCAACGGTCTCGCCCTCTCCGCCGCCGACGACATCGGCGCCGTTCGCAACGCCCTCGCGGGCGGCGTGAAGGGCTACGTCGTCACCGGCACCCGAACCAACATCGGTCACCCCACGCGCCCCGGCGTCGCCCCCATCGGCGCCAACGCCGCCCGTATGCACCGCAGGCCTCCCGGTTCCCCGAGCCACCCGGGCGGCTACCGCGAACTGTCCGGACGTGAGGTGGAGGTGCTCCGCCTGGTCGCCGAAGGCCAGTCCAACAAGGCCATCGGCGTCTCGATGGGCCTCTCCGCCCTGACCGTCAAATCCCACCTCGCCCGCATCGCCCGCAAGCTCGGGACCGGAGACCGTGCCGGCATGGTCGCGGTCGCCCTGCGGACGGGCATCATCCACTGACCGCACCCCGCCGGGACGTGCACCGATGCGTCTCCGGCTGGAATACGTGCACGGAGCCCGTCGACGGAACGTTCCGTCGACGGGCTCCGTGCATACACAGATACCCTTGACACGTGACCGACGCCCAAGAGACCGCAGCAGACACTTCACTGCGAACCACCGGGGGCGCTCCCCCGGACGACGTCGCCCCGGCGCCGATCCCCTTGCTCGAACCGCGCGAGGGCATTCCCCCGGTGGTGACGTCCGACGACGCCCTCGCCCGGGTGATCGCGGCCTTCGCCGCGGGCACCGGCCCGGTGGCCGTCGACGCCGAGCGCGCCTCGGGGTATCGCTACGGCCAGCGCGCCTACCTCGTACAGCTGCGCCGCGAGGGCGCGGGCAGCGCCCTGGTCGACCCGGTCGGCTGCCCCGACCTCTCGAGCCTCGGCTCCGCGCTGAGCGGCACCGAGTGGATCCTGCACGCGGCGACCCAGGACCTGCCGTGCCTGCGGGACATAGGCATGACCCCCACCTCGCTGTTCGACACCGAGCTGGCCGGACGCCTCGCGGGCTTCCCGCGTGTCGGCCTCGGCGCGATGGTGGGGAACGTCCTCGGATACGCCCTGGAGAAGGGCCACTCCGCGGTCGACTGGTCCACCCGCCCACTGCCCGAGCCCTGGCTGCGCTACGCCGCGCTCGACGTGGAGCTCCTGATCGACCTGCGCGACGCGCTGGAGGAGGAGCTGGAGCGGCAGGGCAAGCTGGAATGGGCCCGCGAGGAGTTCGACGCCATCGCCTCCGCGCCGCCCGCACCGCCCCGCAAGGACCCCTGGCGGCGCACCTCGGGCATGCACAAGGTGCGCCGCCGCCGTCAGATGGCCGTCGTCCGGGAGCTGTGGACCACCCGTGACCAGGTCGCCCAGCGCCGCGACGTCTCGCCGGGCAAGGTGCTCGGCGACGCCGCGATCGTCGAGGCCGCGCTCGCGCTGCCGGTCGATGTGCAGGCCCTGACCGCGCTGCCGGGATTCGGCCACCGCATGGGCCGCCGTCAGCTGGAGCAGTGGCAGGCGGCGGTGGACCGGGCCAGGGCGCTGCCCGAGTCGGAGCTGCCGCAGCCCGGTCAGCAGCCGGCCGGACCGCCTCCGCCACGCTCCTGGGCCGACAAGGACCCGGCCGCCGCCGCCCGGCTCTCGGCCGCCCGCACCGCCGTCTCCGAGCTGGCAGAACGCCTCCACATGCCCCAGGAGAACCTGATCACCCCGGACACCGTGCGCCGGATCTGCTGGGAGCCGCCGACGCGCCCGACCCCGGGCGCCGTCGAGGACACCCTCGCCGGGTACGGGGCACGGAACTGGCAGATCCAGCAGGTCGCCCCGCTCCTGGTCCGGGCGCTGGACGCCGGCGCCTGATCCGCACGCCGCCCACCCGAACCCCCCGGCCGTCGGCCGGGGGGTTCGACTTCCCGGCGGGAATCACGGAAGCCACAGGGGTTACGGGGGACGGACATGGACACCGCGGCGTACGGCGACTGGATTCGCGCGTTCGAGACCGCGCGGCAGGAACGCGCGGAGCGCGGAGATCCGGACTGGCGGACAGGAGTGCCGCCGCACCCGTCGATCCGGCGCAGTGTGCAGCGGTTCCAGGTCGGCGAGGACGGCGACGGTGCCGAGCTGATCACCAAAGCGGAGGCGGCCGGCGACGCAGAGTACGCGTCGGCGGTACGGATGTTCGTCGCGGAGGAGCGAAATCACGCCAGGTTGCTGGCGCTCCTGCTCTCCTCGGGCGGTGCGCCGGTGATCGCCTCGCACTGGAGCGACCGGATCTTCGTGACGCTGCGCCGGGCGCTGGGGCTCCGCCTCGAACTGCTGGTCCTGATGATCGCGGAGACGGTCGCGCTGCGGTACTACCGGGCCCTGCGGGACGGGGGCGAGGACGCGCTGACGCGGGAGGTGGCGGCGCGGATCCTGGCCGACGAGGAACGGCATGTGCCCTTCCACTGCCACCGGCTGCGCCGGGCGCTGCGCCCGTTGCCGTCGCCGGTGCGGGTGCTGGCCACTTCCGGATGGTGTGCGGCCCTGGCCGTGGCCTCGGCGGTGGTGGCCGTGGACCACGGTCCGGCGCTGCGGCGGCTGGGGGTCGGCCGGAGGCGGTTCGTGGCGGAGGTCGTCCGGTCCTCGGGGCCGATCGCGGCGTCCATGCGGTGAGCGGCGGGGCCGGAACGTAACGTTGAGGCGTCCTGGCGGCCGTCGGACCGGTGTGACCTTCGACGCTCCGGCCGCGGGGGGTGGGCAGTCTGGTTACCCGCAAGTAGCATGATGGCAGGCGGTGCGTCCCCGTGGCGTGCCCCGCAGCAGTGCCATCCCGCACCCTGGAGGAGAGCCACCGTGCCTCGTACCATCCGGGACGTCGTCTTCGTCGACGGCGTCCGCACCCCGTTCGGCAAAGCGGGCCCGAAGGGCATCTACCACGAGACCCGCGCCGACGACCTCGTCGTGAAGGCCATCCGGGAGCTGCTGCGCCGCAACCCGGACCTGGACCCCAAGAAGATCGACGAGGTCGCCATCGCCGCGACCACGCAGATCGGGGACCAGGGCCTCACGCTGGGCCGTACCGCCGGAATCCTGGCCGGTCTGCCGCAGTCCGTCCCCGGCTACTCGATCGACCGCATGTGCGCGGGCGCGCTGACCGCCGTCACCTCGACGGCCGGTTCCATCGCCTTCGGCGCCTACGACGTCGTCGTGGCCGGTGGCGTCGAGCACATGGGCCGCCACCCGATGGGCGAGGGCGTCGACCCGAACCCGCGCTTCGTGTCGGAGAAGCTGGTCGACGAGTCCGCCCTGTTCATGGGCATGACGGCGGAGAACCTGCACGACCGCTACCCCACGATCACCAAGGAGCGCGCCGACGCCTACGCGGTGCGTTCGCAGGAGAAGGCCGCCAAGGCGTACGCCAACGGCAAGATCCAGCAGGACCTCGTACCGGTCTCGGTGCGCCGCACCAACCCCGAAGCCGGTGAGACGGGCTGGGGCCTGGTCACCGCCGACGAGCCGATGCGCCCGGGCACCACCATGGAGTCCCTCGCGGGCCTCAAGACCCCCTTCCGCGCCCACGGCCGCGTGACGGCCGGTAACGCCGCGGGGCTCAACGACGGCGCCACCGCCTCGCTGCTCGCCGCCGAGGACGTCGCCAACGAGCTCGGTCTCCCGGTCAGGATGCGCCTCGTCTCCTACGCCTTCGCGGGCGTCGAGCCGGAGGTCATGGGCTACGGTCCGATCCCGGCGACCGAGAAGGCGCTGGCCCAGGCCGGTCTGGGCATCGAGGACATCGGTCTCTTCGAGATCAACGAGGCGTTCGCCGTGCAGGTGCTCGCCTTCCTCGAGCACTACGGCATCGCCGACGACGACGCCCGGGTCAACCAGTACGGCGGCGCGATCGCCTACGGCCACCCGCTGGCCTCCTCCGGTGTCCGGCTCATGACGCAGCTGGCCCGGCAGTTCGAGGAGCAGCCCGAGGTCCGCTACGGCCTGACCACGATGTGCGTCGGCTTCGGCATGGGCGCCACGGTCGTCTGGGAGAACCCGCACTTCAACGCTGACGGAGGCAACAAGTGAGCTCCACCACTGAGCTTCTGAAGGGTGCGGCCGAGCTGTTCCCCGGCGAGGTCGTCACGCAGGCGCACGTACGGCACCTGGATCTGCCTTACGGCGCCGGGCGGTTCGCGCTGATCACGCTGGACAACGGCCTGGACCACACCAAGCCGACCACCTTCGGACCGCAGTCGCTGGCGAACCTGAACGCCGCCATCGACCAGGTCGAGAAGGAGGCCTCCGAGGGCACCATCACCGGTGCCGGCATCACGGGCAAGCCGTTCATCTTCGCGGTCGGCGCCGACCTCAAGGGCGTCGAGCTGCTGAGCCGTCACGAGGACGCGCTGGCCATCGGCAAGGGCGGCCACGACGTCTTCCGCCGCCTGGCCGGTCTCGCGGTCCCCACCTTCGCGTACTACAACGGCGCGGCCATGGGCGGCGGTGTCGAGGTCGGCCTGCACTGCACCTACCGCACCGTCTCCAAGGCGCTCCCGGCGTTCTCGCTGCCCGAGGTCTTCCTCGGCCTGGTCCCCGGCTGGGGCGGCTGCGCGCTGCTCCCGAACCTGATCGGCGCGGACCGCGCGGTCTCGGTGATCATCGAGAACTCGCTGAACCAGAACCGCCAGCTCAAGGGCAAGCAGGTCTTCGAACTCGGCATCGCGGACGCGCTGTTCGAGGGTGCGGACTTCCTGGAGCAGTCGCTGATCTGGACCGCGAACGTGCTCAAGGGCTCGGTCACGGTCGAGCGCGCCGAGGTCGACCGCGGTGAGGCCTGGGACCAGGCCGTCGCGCGTGGCCGGGCCATCGCCGACTCCAAGGTGCACGGTGCGGCCCCTGCCGCGTACCGCGCGCTGGACATCATCGCGGCGGCGAAGGACGGCGACCTGAGCGCCGGCTTCGACGCCGAGGACCGGGCGCTGGCGGACCTGATCATGGGCGGCGAGCTGCGCAGCGGCATCTACGCCTTCAACCTGGTCCAGAAGCGGGCCAAGCGCCCGGCCGGCGCCCCGGACAAGAACCTGGCCCGCCCGGTCACCAAGGTCGGCGTCGTCGGCGCGGGCCTGATGGCCTCGCAGCTGGCGCTGCTGTTCCTGCGCCGCCTGGAGGTCCCGGTCGTCCTCACGGACATCGACCAGGAGCGCGTCGACAAGGGTGTGGGCTACGTCCACGCCGAGATCGAGAAGCTGCTCGGCAAGGGCCGCATCAACCAGGACAAGGCCAACCGCCTCAAGGGCCTGGTCTCCGGTGTCCTGGACAAGGCCGAGGGCTTCGCGGACGCGGACTTCATCATCGAGGCCGTCTTCGAGGAGATCGGCGTCAAGCAGCAGGTGTTCGCGGAGGTCGAGGCGGTCGCCCCGGCGCACGCGATCCTCGCCACCAACACCTCCTCGCTGTCGGTGACCGAGATGGCGTCGAAGCTGAAGAACCCCGAGCGGGTCGTCGGCTTCCACTTCTTCAACCCGGTCGCGATCCTCCCGCTCCTGGAGATCGTCCGCGGCGAGCAGACCGACGACGCCTCGCTGGCGACGGCGTTCGGTGTGGCCCGCAAGCTGAAGAAGACCGCGGTCCTGGTGAAGGACGCCCCGGCGTTCGTCGTCAACCGCATCCTCACCCGCTTCATGGGCGAGATCCAGAACGTCATCGACGAGGGCACCCCGGTCGAGGTCGCGGAGAAGGCCGTCGAGCCGCTCGGCCTGCCGATGTCCCCGCTGGTGCTCCTGGAGCTGGTCGGCCCGGCCATCGGCCTGCACGTCTCCGAGACCCTGAACCGCGCCTTCCCGGAGCGCTTCACCGTCTCCGAGAACCTCGCGGCGGTCGTGAAGGCCGGCAAGCGCGGCTTCTACCTCTACGACTCCGGTGCGCCGGTCCTCGACCCCGAGGTCGCCGCCCTCCTCAAGCAGGGCGACACCGTCCTCACCGAGGAGCAGACCCGCGACCGCGTGCTCGACGCGGTGGCGCAGGAGATCGGCCTGATGCTGGACGAGGGCGTCGTCGCCGAGGCCCAGGACATCGACCTGTGCCTGATCACCGGTGCGGGCTGGCCGTTCCACCTGGGCGGCATCACGCCGTACCTGGACCGTGAGGGCGTCTCCCAGCGGGTGAACGGCAAGCCGTTCCTCGCACAGGGCGTGGCGAGCGTTCCCGCCTGACCGCTCCGCACGGAACAAACGAGCTCGGGCCGTACAGGACATACTCCCTGTACGGCCCGAGCTCGTATCCGGCCGGATTCACCAGCGGGCGGCTAAGGGGAGATGCTCGCAGCTCGTCGCGCTCAAGCAGTTCCTGGTCGGCGGCACGGTGGACGAGACCGCCCGCTTCGCGCTGCCCCGCGAGCTGGAGAGCGTCCGCGCCCTGGACCATCCCCACATCGTGTCGTTCCGCGGCAGGGTCCACCTGGACGAGCAGTTCTGGTTCGCCTGCGAGTACTGCCCTGGCGGCAGCCTGGAGCGGCTGGCCGCCCGGCACGGGGGCCGGATGCCGCCCTGGCCGGCGCTCCCGGTCGCGCACCAGGTGCTGACCGCACTCGCGTACGCGCACGGAGTGCCGCTGCCCGGGCGCCGCCCCGGCGCACGGACTCGCACACCGGGACGTGAACGTCCGCGAACATCCTGTTCGCGGACCCGGGACCGGGACCGGAGGGGCCGCAGGCCCGCCCTCCGCACCGGCGTGCGGCGGCGTCCAGCGGTTGCCGGAGATCCCGGACCCGCCTCCCGGGCCGATCATGAATCCGTATGCCGTGGACGCGCGCCCGTCTCGGCCCCGAGCGGCCATCCGTCCTCGGTGGATCCCTCAGGAGCGTCCACCGGAACACGCACTCCCGCGATCTGTTGTTCTATAGTGCTCGGTCAGTCGAACACTCACGGACCGGTCACACCCCCCACCCGAGTCCCACGCACTCCCCTGCCCTCCTGGGCGATGAGATGGAGGACTCGAGCACGATGAGCAACGACGAAGCGACGCCAGGCCCCCGCGCCTCCCGACGATCGACCGAACCCCGCAAGCGCCGCCGCGGCCTCAAGATCACCCTCGGTGTCCTGCTCGTCCTGCTGCTCGCCACCGGCGGCACCGTCTACTGGCTCTACAGCCGGCTAGACGGGAACATCAAGGGCGTCGACATCGAGAAGGCGCTCGGCGAGGACCGCCCGGAGAAGCTTCCCACCAGCGGGCAGAACCTGCTGGTCCTCGGCTCGGACTCGCGTGCCGGGGCGGAGAACAGGGAGCTGGGCGGCGGCGGGGCCGTCAGCGGCGCCCGCTCCGACACCGCGATGGTGGTGCACATACCCGAGGGCCGGTCGAAGGCCGTCGCCGTCTCCATCCCGCGCGACACCCTGGTGACCCGGCCCGAGTGCGTCGGGGACGACGGTTCCACGGTGTCGGCCAAGGAGCGCGTCATGTTCAACTCCGTCTACGCGCAGGTCGGTCCGGCCTGTGTGGTGAAGACGGTGGAGAAGATGTCCGGTGTCCGCATCGACCACTACCTGGAGATCGACTTCGCCGGGTTCAAGGACCTGGTCGACGCCATCGGCGGGGTCACCGTCGACGTACCGCAGGACATCGACGACAAGGCGTCGGGGCTGCACCTCACCGCCGGCCCGCAGAAGCTGGACGGCGCCGAGTCCCTGGCGTACGTCCGGACCCGGCACGGCATCGGCGACGGCAGCGACCTCGGCCGCATCGGGCTCCAGCAGCAGTTCCTGCTGGCCCTGCTGAGCGAGGTCAAGTCGCAGGACCTGCTGGGCAGTCCGGCGAGCTCCTACAAGATCGCCGACTCGGCCACCAAGGCGCTCACCACCGACTCCGGGCTCGCCTCGCTCACCTCGCTGGCGGAGTTCGCCCGTTCGATGAACGGCGTCGACCCGGCCTCGATGGAGACGATCATGCTGCCGGTGGCGTACGACAGGATCGACCCGAACCGGGTGATCGCGTCCGAACCGCAGTCGGGTCAGCTGTGGAAGGCGATCCGAGAGGACACCACGATCCCCGAGGAAGCGAAGAGGTCCCCCGCGACCGGGGGCTGACGGACCGTCGTACCGCTCTCCCCGTGACACCCTGCCGGGATGAGCGAGGACGATACGGTGCTGGTGATCGTGGACGCCGCCAATGTGGTCGGTTCCGTGCCCGACGGGTGGTGGCGGGACCGGCGCGGGGCGGCGGTACGGCTGCGGGACTCGTTGGTCCCGTACGCGGCGGCCGGGCTGCCCGGGCTGCCCGGCCCGATCGAGCTGGTGCTCGTCGTCGAAGGGGCCGCCCGGGGCGTCGCGTCGGTGGCCGGGGTCCGGGTCGCACCGGCCCCCGGCAGCGGCGACGACCTGATCGCCGAGCTGGCGGCCGGGGCCTCCCCTGGCCGGGACTGCGTCGTCGTCACCGCCGACCGCGGACTGCGGCAGCGGGTCGAGGCGTACGGGGCCCGGTGCGTGGGACCCCGTACGGTACGGCCGCTGCCGCAGTACGGGGACGAGGAACGCTAGCGCTCCGACCTGGCCATGCGGCTGTGGGAGCGCCCGTACACGAAGTAGATGATCACCCCGAGGACCATCCAGGCGCCGAAGCGCACCCAGGTCTCCACCGGCAGATTGAGCATCAGCCAGACCGAGGCGGCCACCGAGGCGACCGGGAGCACCGGCACCCACGGGGTACGGAACGCACGGGGCAGGTTCGGCTGGGTGCGGCGCAGGACCAGGACGCCGAGGGCGACGATGACGAACGCGAAGAGCGTGCCGATGTTCACCAGGGTGGCGAGCTCCTCGATGCTCGTGAACCCGGCGATGATCGCGATCAGCACGCCGAGCAGGATCGTCGGGCGGTAGGGCGTGCGGAAGCGCGGGTGCGTCTTGGAGAAGAAGCGCGGCAGCAGGCCGTCGCGGCTCATCGCGAAGAAGACCCGGGTCTGGCCGAGCAGCAGGATCATGCAGACCGTGGTGAGACCGACCGCCGCGCCGAAGCTGATCACCCCGGCGTAGAAGGGGTGCCCGGTGGCCTTGAAGGCGTCGGCGAGCGGGGCGCTGACGGAGAGTTCGCTGTAGTGCTGCATGCCGGTGACCACGATCGAGACCGCCACGTAGAGCACCGTGCAGATGATGAGCGAGCCGAGGATGCCGCGCGGCATGTCGCGCTGGGGCAGCTTGGTCTCCTCGGCCGCGGTGGCCACCACGTCGAAGCCGATGAAGGCGAAGAAGACGATGGAGGCGGCGGTGAAGATGCCCATCACGCCGAAGTTCGTGGGTTCGTAGCCGAACAGCAGCTGCACGAGCGGCGCGTCCCAGCCCGAGCCGGCGGGCTGCTTCTCGGCCGGCGGGATGAAGGGCTCGTAGTTCTCGGCCTTGATGAAGAACAGGCCCGCGATGATCACCATGAGGACCACCGCGACCTTGATCGCCACCACGACCGAGGTGACCCGGGCGGACAGCTTCATGCCGACGACGAGGATGACGGTCAGCACCAGCACCAGGGCGAAGGCCAGGACGTCGAAGCCGAATCCCTCCGCCACATCCGGTCCCGAGAGCACTTCGGGCATCGTCCAGTCGACGTTGTCCATCAGTGAGCGGACGTAACCGGACCAGCCGACCGCGACCACCGCGGTGCCCAGCGCGAACTCCAGCACCAGGTCCCAGCCGATGATCCAGGCAACCAGTTCGCCCAGCGCGGCGTACGCGAAGGTGTACGCGGAGCCGGCCACCGGGACGGTGGAGGCGAACTCGGCGTAGCAGAGCGCGGCCAGCGCGCACACGACGCCCGCCACGGCGAAAGCGATGGCCGTGGCGGGGCCCGCCGTCTCCTTGGCGACCTGGCCGGTGAGAACGAAGATGCCGGTGCCGATGATGACGCCGACGCCGAAGACCGTCAGGTCCAGGGCGGAGAGGGACTTCCTGAGCGCGTGTTCCGGCTCCTCGGTGTCGAGGATCGACTGTTCGACGGACTTGGTGCGGAACATGCCGTCTCCGCGGGGTGGTGTGACCTGCGCGCTCACCTGAGATACCTCCACGCGTTCGTTGTGAACGCCATGATGTGGACCGGCCCGCGCATGACCGCGCCATCCGGCCCGTTTCATGCGAACGGGCCGGGAGAACCACCCGTACAGGGGCGGTTCTCCCGGCCCGTCGGCCGTACGGAGAGGTGATCTGTTCGCAGGTCAGTCGCGGGCGGGCTCCACCGCGCGGCTCTCGAAGCGGCCGTCGAGCTTGGCGACCAGGCCGGTGACCTGCCGGGCGATGTCCGGCGCGGTCAGTCCGATCTCGGCCATGACCTCGCCGCGCGAGGCGTGGTCGAGGAAGACCGGCGGGATGCCGAAGTCGCGCAGCGGCAGGTCGACCCCGGCGTCGCGCAGGGCTTGGGCGACGGCGGAGCCGACGCCTCCGGCGCGGCTGTTGTCCTCGACCGTGACGACGACGCGGTGGCGCTCGGCGAGCGGGGCGAGCGCCTCGTCGACGGGCTTGACCCAGCGGGGGTCGACGACGGTGCTGGAGATGCCCTGGGCGTCCAGCAGGTCGGCGATCTCCAGGCACATCGGGGCGAGTGCGCCGACGGAGACGATCAGGACGTCCGGGCGGGCGGCCTTCGGCTCGCGCAGGATGTCCATGCCGCCGGCCCTGCCGACCGCCTTGACCGCCGGGCCGACCGCGCCCTTGGAGAAGCGGACCACGGTGGGCGCGTCGTCGACGGCGACGGCCTCGCGCAGCTGGGCGCGGACCTGGTCGGCGTCGCGCGGGGCGGCGATCCGGAGCGTGGGCACGCACTGGAGGATCGACATGTCCCACATGCCGTTGTGCGAGGCGCCGTCCGTGCCGGTGATGCCGGCCCGGTCCAGGACGAAGGTGACGCCGCACTTGTGCAGGGCGACGTCCATCAGGACCTGGTCGAAGGCGCGGTTGAGGAAGGTGGCGTAGACCGCGAAGACCGGGTGGAGGCCGCCGGTGGCGAGGCCCGCCGCGGAGACCGCGCCGTGCTGCTCGGCGATGCCGACGTCGTAGATCCGGTCCGGGAAGGCGGCCTCGAACTTGCCGAGACCGACGGGCTGGAGCATGGCGGCGGTGATCGCGACGATGTCCTCGCGCTCCTCGCCGAGCTTGACCATCTCCTCGCCGAAGACGGAGGTCCAGTCGAGGCCGGAGGTGGAGATCGGCAGGCCGGTGTCCGGGTGGATCTTGCCCACCGCGTGGAAGCGGTCGGCCTCGTCCTGGAGGGCGGGGGTGTAGCCGCGGCCCTTCTCGGTGAGGCAGTGCACGATGACCGGGCCGCCGAAGCGTTTGGCGCGCTGGAGCGCGGATTCCAGGGCCTCGATGTCGTGGCCGTCGATCGGGCCGACGTACTTCAGGCCGAGGTCCTCGAACATGCCCTGCGGGGCGATGAAGTCCTTGAGGCCCTTCTTGGCGCCGTGCAGGGTCTCGTACAGCGGGCGGCCGACGACGGGCGTGCGCTCCAGGATGTCCTTGCCGCGGGCCAGGAACCGTTCGTAACCGTCGGTCGTGCGGAGCGTGGCGAGGTGGTTGGCCAGTCCGCCGATGGTCGGGGCGTAGGAGCGCTCGTTGTCGTTGACGACGATGACGAGCGGGCGGTCCTTGGCGGCGGCGATGTTGTTCAGCGCCTCCCAGGCCATACCGCCGGTGAGCGCGCCGTCGCCGATGACCGCGACGACGTGGTCGTCCTTCTTCAGGACCTCGTTCGCCTTGGCCAGGCCGTCGGCCCAGCCGAGGACCCCGGAGGCGTGGCTGTTCTCGATGATGTCGTGCTCGGACTCGGCACGGGAGGGGTAGCCGGAGAGGCCGCCCTTGCTCTTGAGCCGGGAGAAGTCC
This sequence comes from Streptomyces anulatus, assembly GCF_000721175.1. Lineage (GTDB taxonomy): Bacteria > Actinomycetota > Actinomycetes > Streptomycetales > Streptomycetaceae > Streptomyces > Streptomyces anulatus_C. The sequence continues at coordinate 461,851 of NZ_JOEZ01000003.1, read as the reverse complement.
TGGCGGCCGGTGAGCAGCTTGTGGACGTAAGCCTGGTGGCCGGTGTCCCACAGCACCTTGTCCTGGGGCGACTCGAAGACCCGGTGCAGGGCGATGGTGAGCTCGACGACGCCCAGGTTGGGGCCGAGGTGTCCGCCGGTCTTGGACACGGCGTCCACGAGGAAGGTGCGGATCTCCTCCGCGAGCTGGTCCAGCTCACCGAGGCCGAGCCGGTCCAGGTCGCGCGGTCCCTTGATGCGGGTCAGCAGATCCACCCGTGCCTCCTTGCGTTTGAGCTGATCGAGCGTGCCGATCCGATGAGTCTAATGTTCCGATCGCGGCGGCGGGCAGCGGGCGGCCTTGTTCGCACGAGGAATGCCGGACCGGACACGCGCGGGTGCCCGGCACCCCTGGGGGCACCGGGCACCTGGGCGGTTCCGTGGTCAGGCGCGGCCCGCGGTCTTCTGGGTCTTACGGGTGACGGAGTCGATGACGACCGTGGCGAGGAGCACGGCGCCCGTGACCATGTACTGGATGGGCGTGGCGATGCCTTCCAGCGACAGTCCGTACTGGATGGAGACGATCACCATGACGCCGAGCAGGGCGTTCCAGGTGCGGCCGCGGCCGCCGAAGAGGCTGGTGCCGCCGATGACGGCCGCCGCGATGACGTTCATCAGGAGGTCGCCGGTGCCCGAGCCCTGGTTGGCCGCCGCGATCTTGGAGGCCCAGAACAGGCCGCCGATCGCCGCGAAGGTCCCCGCGATGGAGAAGACGGAGACACGGATCGCGGTGACGTTGATACCGGCACGGCGCGAGGCCTCGACGCTGCCGCCGAGCGCGAAGATCTTCCGCCCGTAGGCCGTGCGGCGGAGCAGGAAGTCCGTGCCGACCAGGACGATCAGGAAGAGGACCAGGGCGAGCGGCAGACCGCGGTACTGGTTGAACATGTACGCGGCGGCGAAGGCGAACACCGCGAGGACGGCGGTGCGCACGACGATGTCGGCGATCGGGCGGGCCGGGATACCGGCCGCCTCGCGGCGGCGGGTGTCCAGGAAGGCGGCGGCGAAGTAGCCGACGACCGCGATCGCGGCGAGCCCGTAGGCGGCGGCGACGTCGGTGAAGTAGTACGTGGTCAGCTTGCCGACCACCCCGTCGCCGTCCAGGTTGATCGTGCCGGAGTCGCCGAGCAGCTGGAGCATGAAGCCGAGCCAGAACAGCAGGCCGGCCAGGGTGACGGCGAAGGCGGGCGCCCCGATCCGGGCGAAGAAGAAGCCGTGGATCGCGCCCATCACCGCGCCGCTGACGATGGCGACGGCGATCGCCAGCCATTCGTTCATGCCCTGGGTGACACTGAGCACCGCGACGAGGGCCCCGGAGACACCGGAGACGGAGCCGACCGAGAGGTCGATCTCGCCGAGCAGCAGGACGAAGATGATGCCCACGGCCATCATGCCGGTGGCGACCATCGTGGTGGCGATGTCGCTGATGTTCTTCGCGGAGAGGAACTCGGAGTTCATGCTCTGGAAGACGATGGCGATGATCGCGAGGCCGACGACCACCGGGATCGAGCCCAGGTCACCGCCGCTGATCTTGCGCTTGAACTCGGTGACGTAGCCGGAGAGGCCCTGCTCACGGATGAGCAGGCGGGGGTCGAGGACCGTGGCGGCGCCCTCGGCCGCGTCCGGGTTGCCGACCGGCGGCGCGTCGGACTTGTCCAGCGAGGTGCTGCTCTTGTCCACCGTGTTGGTGGTCTCGTCGGTGGTCACTTGGAAACCTCCGCGTTGCGCGCCGCACGTCGGGTCACGGCGTTGTCCGTGGCGCCCGTGATGGCGGAGATGATCTCTTCCTGGGAGGTGGTCTTCACATCGAAGACACCGTTGTTCCGGCCCAGCCGGAGCACGGCGACCTTGTCGGCGACGGCCTTCACATCGGCCATGTTGTGGCTGATGAGGATGACCGCGTGACCGCGCTCGCGCAGCCGCTCGACGAGGTCGAGGACCTGGGCGGTCTGCTCGACGCCGAGGGCGGCGGTCGGCTCGTCGAGGATGACGAGGCGGGGCTCACCGAGCATCGACCGGGCGATGGCCACGGTCTGGCGCTGGCCGCCGGAGAGCGAGGCGATCGGGATGCGGACGCTCGGGATGCGGATGGAGAGCGTGGACAGCAGCTCGCGTGAGCGGCGCTCCATCTCGACCTCGTCCAGGATGCCGAACCTGCGCAGTTCCCGGCCGAGGTAGAGGTTGCCGACGACATCGATGTTGTCGCACAGCGCGAGGTCCTGATAGACGGTCGCGACGCCGAGGTTCTGGGCGTCGTGGGGCTTCTCGATCTGCACGGCCCTGCCCTCCCACTCGATGACACCGTCATCGATGGGGTGCACTCCGGCGATCGTCTTGACCAGCGTTGATTTGCCGGCGCCGTTGTCGCCCACCAGGGCGACCACCTCGCCGGCGTGGACCTCAAGCTCTACATCGGTGAGTACCTGGACGGCACCGAATCGCTTGGAGACCCCTCGCAACGCCAGCACGGGCGTAGCGGACACATGAACCATCTCCTTCGCCGCCTGACCGGCGGGGATGCCGCACCCGGGGGAAGGCGCGGCGGTGTCGAGCAAAGAGAACAGATGAGGTGTGGGCGTTCCGTCCGGCGCCCCGCCCGGTAGCGGGACGGTTGGTGTGCGGGGCGCCGGACAGGCCTCGTGGCGCGTGCGGGCCGGTGTGCGGCGGTCGCGTGCGCGGTCGGTGGGGCCGCTCGGCCCTCGCGGGGGCGCGGTGGGCGTCACGGCGGGCGGGACCCGGCGGCTCGGGGGCGGGCCGGGTCCCGGGGTGCTACTTCAGGCCGATCTTGTCGCAGGCGGCCTTGTACTTGGCCGAGCAGATCTCGTCCAGCGTCCAGATGCCGTCCTTGATGACGGTGTCCTTGATGTTGTCCTTGGTGAGCGAGACGACCGGGACGAGGACCGTCGGGATGCCCTTCGTGGTGGCGCTGTCGACCTTCGAGGTGGCGATGGAGTCGAGCTTCTCGCCCTTGGCGAGGGCGACGGCCATCTCCGCGGCGACGATGCCTTCCGCGGGGTAGGACTTGTAGACGCTCATGAACTGCTCACCGGAGACGATGCGCTGCACGCCCGCCAGTTCGGCGTCCTGGCCGGTGACCGGCGGGAGCGGCGACAGGCCGGCGCCCTTGAGGGCGGTGATGATGCCGCCCGCCATGCCGTCGTTGGCGGAGTAGACGCCGTCGATCTTGTCCTTGCCGAGCGCGGTGATCGCCGCTTCCATGTTGGCGTTGGCGTTCTCCGGCTTCCACTCCTTGGTGTCGTACTCCTTGCCGTACTTCACCTTGCCGTCGAGGACCGACTTGGCGCCCTTCTTGAAGAGCGCGGCGTTCGGGTCGGTGATCGCGCCGTTCATCATCACGATCGTGCCGCCGTCGGCCTTGTCGCCCAGGGCCTCCAGCAGGGCGGTGCCCTGGGCCCGGCCGACCTCTTCGTTGTCGAAGGAGGTGTACGCGTCGATGGGGCCCTCGGCGAGGCGGTCGAAGGCGACGACGGGGATGCCCTCGTCCTTGGCCTTCTTGACACTGTTCGCGATCGCCTTGGCGTCCACCGCGCCGACGATGAGCGCGTCGACCTTGTTGGTGATCATGGTGTCGACCTGCTGCGACTGCGTGTTCGCATCCTGCTTGGCGTTGGCGTAGACGACCTCCGCCTTGCCGCCGGTGAGCTCGCTGATCTTCTTCTCGATGATCGGCCGGTCGAACTTCTCGTAACGGGCCGTCTGGTTCTCGGGGAGGAGCAGACCTATCTTCAGGTCGTCGCCCTTCTTCTCCGAGCCCTGTTCGGCCTTGTCGCCGGACTCCTTGGCGCTCCCGCAAGCGGCCAGCGAGATCGCCATCGTGGTGGCGGCAACGGCAACGGCGGCACGACGCATACGCGTGTTCATTCTCGAACCTCCCTGACGAGGCCGCGACGTTGCGGCCGAGGTGGCTGGAAGTCAACTCGGCCCCAGCGTCAGCGTCAAGGAGTAAATCCTTAACGAGATGACAACGGTGCCATTCGTTATCTAAGTGAAGGCAGGAGTCGCCGCGGGGAGGGTGCTCTCCAAAAGGGTTGAATCCCCCATCTCGCTCAGCACCAGGGCGAGCGCCCCCAGCACCTCGGCACGGCCGCCGAGCGCGCCGGGCAGCACCGAGAGCTGCCGGGCGGCGCTGGGGATCGCGTAGCGCGACACGGAGTCCCGTATGGGCCCCAGGACCAGCTCCCCGGCCTCCGCCAGCGAGCCTCCGAGCACGACGCGGCTGGGGTTGAGCAGATTGCACAGGTTGGCCACGCCGCTGCCTATGTGGCGGCCCACGTCGCCGATCACCCGGCGGCAGCCCGGATCGCCCTCCCGGGCCAGCTGGACCACCCGCTCCATGGTGAGCCCGGGGCCGTGGCTGGGCTGGAGCAGGGGCAGGACGTAGCGGGCGGCGGTGAAGGTCTCCAGGCAGCCGCGGTTGCCGCAGCGGCAGACGGGGCCCGACTCGTCGAGCGTGATGTGCCCGATCTCGCCGGCCGTGCCTCCCGGGCCGCGGTAGATGTTCCCGTCGATCACCAGACCGGCGCCGACGCCGCTGGCCACCTTGATGTACGCGAGGTCCTTGACACCCCTCCCGCTCCCCCAGACCAGCTCGCCGAGCGCCCCGAGGTTGGCGTCGTTGTCGACGTACACGGGCACGCCGAGGCGGCCGGACAGCTCCTCGCTGGGGTTGATGCCCGTCCAGCCCGGCAGGATCGAGGTGGAGCCCAGCGTGCCGGACTCGACGTCGATGGGGCCCGGCACGCCGAGCCCGATGCCGATCACCTTGTCCGGGCCGATCCCGGTGGCCTCGATCAGCCGCTTGACCAGCACTTCCGCCCGGTCGAAGCCTTCGGCGGACGAGGCGTCGACGTCCAGCGGCTCGGACTCCTCGGCCAGCACCTGGTGGGCGAGGTTGCCGACGGCCACGCGCAGATGCGTATGGCCGAAGTCGACGCCGATGACGATGCCCGCGTCACCGCTGAGCGAGACGCTGCGGGCCCGTCGGCCGCCCGCCGAGGTGGGGGTGACCTCGACCGTCCCGCCGTCCTTCAGCTCGCGGACGATATTGGAGACCGTGGCTGCGGAGAGCCCGGTGCTCCGGGCGATCTCCGCCTGGGTGAGCGATCCCGCCATCCGTACGGCGCGTACGACCCGCTCCAGATTGGCCCTGTGCAGCGATGTCTGCGACCCGGGAGTCTCCATCGACTCATCCACTCCTGCCCTTGGCGGGCGGTCCTGAAGACCGCCCCGGCCGGGGCCGCAGCGATGAGACCCCGGCTTCCTCCAACATGTGAACTCTAAGCTGACCGTTCGGGGGTGCCTCCCGTCAAGACCTGAGCGGGCCGGGGCTCACCCGCACGCAGACGGCCCGGTGCCCCGGCGGAGGATTCCTCCGCCGGGGCACCGGGCCGTTTCCGGGATGTGGCCTACTTCAGGGCGCCCGCCGTCAGGCCGGAGACGACCTGGCGCTGGAAGATGATGTACGCCGCCAGCACGGGCAGCATCGCGATCACCAGGCCGGCGAAGAGGCCGGAGTAGTCGCCCTTGTAGCCCTGGCTGGAGGCCAGCTCCACCAGGCCCTGGGCCAGTACCCGCTTCTCCGGGTCGGTGTTCAGCACCGTCGGCAGCATGTACTGGTTCCACTGCCCCAGGAAGTTGAAGATGCCGACGCTGATCAGGCCGGGCTTGGCCATCGGCAGCATGACCTGGAAGAACGTCCGGGTGTGCGAGGCCCCGTCGATGATCGACGCCTCCGCCACCGAGGTCGGCAGCGTACGGAAGAACGAGGTCAGGAAGAACACGGTGAACGGCAGCGAGTACGCGATGTACACGAGGATCAGGCCGTGGATCGTGTTCAGCAGCCCCATGTTGTCCATGACGTAGAACAACGGGACCAGCGCCAGCATGATCGGGAAGCTCATGCCGCCGACGAACAAGAAGTAAATGAAGCGGTTGCCGGGGAACTCGAAGCGGGCGAGCACATAGGCGGCCATGGAGCCGAGAACCAGGGTGCCGACGAGCGACCCGCCCACCACCAGGATGGTGTTCAGGAAGTACTCGCTCATGTGGGCCTGGCTCCAGGCCCGGCCCCAGCTGTCGAAGTTCAGCGAACTGGGCAGCGACCACGGCGTGTTGAAGATGTCCGAGTCGGTCTTGAACGAGGACATCACCGCCCAGAACAGCGGCAGGACGACCATGATCGCCCACAGCACGAGCATGCCGTGCGAGAAGACGTTGAGGACCTGGCCCTCACTGCTCTTCGCGGGGGCCGACGGGCTCTTGCCCACCGGGCCGGTGCGCTGGGCCGGGACCTTGGCCGCGTCGGCGTCGGAGGGGGGCCCGGAGGGCCCGGAGGGAGGGGTGTCAGTGGTCTTCATCAGAACTCCAGCCGCTCGCGCCGGCCCACCCGCATGACGATGGCGGCGAACGCCAGGGTCACGATGAGCAGGGCGACACCGATCGTGGTCGCGTAGCCCGCCTGTCCGTCACGGAACGCCGACTGGTAGACGTACAGCGGCAGGACGGTGGTCGAGTAGTCGGGCCCACCGGGGCCGACGCTCATGATGTGGACGATGGCGAAGCCCTCGGCGCCGAGCGCCAGGATGCCCATGTAGACCCAGCCGGACTGGACCGTGTCCCACAGCAGGGGCAGCGTGATCCGGAAGAAGGTCGTGAAGCGGCTCGCCCCGTCCAGCAGGGCGGCTTCGTAGAAGTCCTTGGGGATGGAGGCCATGCCCGCGGAGAACAGCACCACGAAGAAGCCGGTCGTGCACCAGACGAGCACCGCCATGATGCACCACAGGGCCAGCTGCGGATCGCCCAGCCAGTCCGGTACGTCGCTGAACCCCACGGCCTTGAGCGTGCCGTTGATCATGCCCTGGGCCGGGTCGAAGGCGAACTGGAACAGGATGGCCACGATCGCGATCGAGAGCACCTGCGGGAAGAAGTACGCGATCTTGTAGAAGCCCGAGCCCCGTACGCCGGTGACGGCGGCGCCCTTGCGGCGCCGACCGCCCACGTTGAGCATGAAGGCGAAGAAGAGCGCGAGCCCCAGCGTCACCAGCGGCAGCAGAACGGCCAGCAGCACACTGTGCTGCAGCGATTTCCAGAAGATGTCGTCGTCGAGCATCTTGGTGTAGTTGTCGAACCCGACCATCTTGAAGTCGGGACTCAGCCCCGTCCAGTCCGTGAACGAGTAGTAGATGGACTGGATGAAGGGCCAGATGACGAAGATGACGTACAACGCCATCGGGACCACCAAGAACCCGACTATGAACCGGTATTTACCGTGTTGCATCGTTACCGACTCCGACCTTCCCCTGCTGCCCGCCGCTGGTGACGCGTGGTCACTGGTGCTTGAAGTGCTTGATGGACTGGTCCTTGGCGGTCGCGTCGGCGAAGGCCTGGATCTTCTTGATGGTCTCGGCGGGCTTGGCGCGGCCTGCCATCATCTCGCCGAGCGCGGCGACACCGATCTGCTCCTTCTGGAGCTTCACGTACCAGTCCTGCAGGCGCGGGTTGACCACGTTGGTGCCGGCCTTCTCCAGTGCGGCGACACCGGACTTCAGGCCGTCGGAGAGCTCGATGCCGTCCGTGCCGCCGTTGAAGGCGGAGAGCGACTTGGTGCTCGTGGTGAAGGACTTGGAGGAGGCCTCGCTGAGCATGATGCGCAGCTGCTCCATGCCGCCCTCGGGGTTCTTCGCCTTGCTCGGGACGATGAACGGCTCGCCGCCGGACGCCCAGAGGGTGCCGAAGGGCATCTTGTCCGAGGAGTCGAGGCTGGAGGGAGCGCCCACGGACAGCTTGAAGTCCTTGGGGATGATCGCCGCTTCCTCGTTCTCGACCCAGGAGCCGTTCGGGATGAACAGCGCCTTGCCGCGGGCCCACGCGCCCTGGGAACCGCGGTGGTCCAGGCCCGGGGTGCCCTCGAGGATGTAGTCCTTGGCGACGAGCTCGTAGTACGCCTCGAAGGCCGCCTTGACCGCGGGGTGCTCCCAGGCCTTCGGCTCCAGGTTGTCGATCGCGTCGAGGACCTCGACGCCGCCGATCTTGGCGATGAAGGGGTACAGCGAGAAGGGGAGGTAGTAGGGGTGCTTGCCGGGGTAGGTCCAGCCGGCGATGCCCTTCTTCTTCGCCTTCGCGCAGAGCGCGAGCATGTCGTCCCAGGTCTCCGGGTACGTGGCGTCGAGCTTCTCCAGCGCGGTCTGCGAGTACCAGACGCCGTAGACCGTGTACGCGTAGTACATGATCCAGACCGGGTCGCCGTCGAACTGGCCCATCTCGACGATGCCCGGCCGCAGGGTGTCGCGGACCTTCTTGGCGGGGTCGTCGATGGAGGGCGCGTCGAGCAGCGGGGTCAGGTCGGTGAGTTGCTTCTTGCCGACCAGGACGCCCATGTCCATCTGCTGGGCGCCGGAGTTGTCGATCAGGTCCGGCGGGGTGCCACCGTTGAACCGCGGCTGAAGAACCGACTGGATCTTCTGCGTCGCGGAGAACTTGACCTTCGCGTCGGGATAGGTCTTCTCGTAGACGGCCTTGGCGTCCTCGGCGTACTTGGTGCCGAAGCCACCGTCGAAGATGACGATCTCCAGCGGTGCGCTGCCGTTGACGGCCAGCGGGTTCTTCTCGGTCTTTTCGCCCTTTTCGACCTTGTCGTCGCTGCCGCTGTCGCCGCTCGCGCAGGCGGACAGGAAGCTCATCGTCGGAACAGCGATCAGGCCGAGTGCGGCAGAACGCTTGATCAGATCGCGACGGCCAAGGCCCTCATTGTTGTGGGCGGAGGTGGATCCCATGCTCAAGTCCTCGCCTTCTCCAGGACTCAGGCGGTGTACCGGTCACCCGTCGAAAATTCGCCTCAGGCGAAGGGTCCCGCCACCGCGGTCAGTTGCGCTTGGGTCGTGCGGATATACAGATGTACCGGACACGCCGGTGCAGTGGGGATTTCGGGTGACCGTACAGCGAGTACGCGCCCGGCGTCCTCGCAACCGTCCCTGCTTCCCCCGTGCGCACGTCCGCGTGAAGCGGCCGTGCGGATGCCGACAGGTATAGTCCACTTGTCGCCGACTGAGCAAGATCGAAAGCAGGTTTGGGCGGCAGTCTTTCCCGAGTTGAGACCTCACGGACACCTCGGCACCCCGCACCCTCCACCCGCGGCGGCTATTTCCCCATTCCGGCCGATTCGCCGGCGGACCCCGCGGCAACACCCTTGACACGTCCCGTCACTTGGATCCCTACTGGACCTTGCATCCCGCCATGACAACGTTGTCCATTGCATTTTCCCGGGGAGGAACGGCTCGGCATGCAGCCACCACGCGGCCTCGACCACGGCTCCGACAAGGCCCCACACGCGGTCCCCCGCCCGGCCCTCCGCCGGAGACGGACCCCCACAGCAGCCGCCCTGGCGGCATCCCTCGCCCTGGTGGTGATCGCCCCCGCGGTCGCCACCGCACAACCCTCCTCGCCGGACCGGAAGCCGTCCGGCGAGCGGACGTTCAGCTCCTCGTTCGAGGCGGACGAGAGGCAGCCGGACTGGCGCGGCACCGTCGAGGAGGGCCCCGACGGCGAGAAGCGCTCCTCCGGCGTCGACGGAGGCTTCTCCTCCGGCATACCGGGCAATGTCACCGACCGGGTGACGGAGCTCCGCGCGAGCGCCGAGAACACCGCCGGCGGCGAGGTCAAGGAGAACCTCGTCGACGTCGAGCCGGGCTCCAAGTGGCTCACCTTCAAGCCCACCGGCTGGGTGGAGTTCGATCTGGAGGAACCCGTCAAGGTCGTGACGTACGCCCTCACTTCGGCCAACGACCACGCCGAGCGCGACCCGAAGGACTGGACGCTCAAGGGCTCGGCGGACGGCAGGGAGTGGACCGACCTCGACACCCGCACCGGCGAGACCTTCGCCAAGCGGCACGAAACCAAGACGTACGACTTCACGGCCGATGCCGCCTACAAGCACTTCCGGCTGGAGATCACGAAGAACAACGGTGCGGCGGGCGTTCTCCAGCTCGCCGACGTTCAGTTCTCGAACGGTGACACCTCCGCGCCGGTGCCCGACGAGATGCGCAGTCAGCCCGACCGTGGCCCCTCCGGATCCCCCACCGCGAAGTCGGGGGCGGGATTCACCGGAAAGAAGGCACTGCGTTACGCGGGTACGCACACACCCGACGGACGCGCCTACTCGTACAACAAGATCTTCGACGTGAACACGGCCGTCACGAAGGACACCGAGCTGTCCTACCTCGTCTACCCGCAGATGGGCGAGACGGACCTTAACTACCCGGCCACCCATGTCGCGGTGGACCTGGCCTTCACCGACGGCACGTACCTGAGCGAGCTGAAGGCCACCGACAGCCACGGCGGGCTGCTGACCCCGCGGGGCCAGGCGGACGCCAAGCGCCTCTACGTCAACCAGTGGAACAAGGTCGCCGCCCGCCTCGGCACGGTCGCCGCGGGCAAGACGGTCGACCGGATCCTGGTGGCGTACGACTCCCCCAAGGGACCGGCGAAGTTCCAGGGCTGGATCGACGACATCACGATCGCCCCGAAGGCCCCCGAGAAGCGCAAGGCGCATCTGTCGGACTACGCGCTGACGACCCGCGGCACGAACTCCAGCGGCGGCTTCTCGCGCGGCAACAACATTCCGGCCACGGCCGTCCCGCACGGCTTCAACTTCTGGACGCCGGTCACCAACGCGGGCACCACCAGCTGGCTGTACGACTACCACCGGGGCAACGACGCGGACAACCTCCCCACGCTCCAGGCCATCTCCGCCAGCCATGAACCGAGCCCCTGGATGGGCGACCGGCAGACCTTCCAGGTGATGCCGTCGGCCGCGAGCGGCACCCCGGACGCGTCCCGGACGGCGCGCGCGCTGCCGTTCCGGCACGAGAACGAGACGGCGACGCCGCACTACTACGGCGTCACGTTCGAGAACGGCCTCAAGGCCGAGGTGACGCCGACGGACCACGCGGCCCGGATGCGGTTCACCTACCCCGGCAAGGACGCGAGCCTGGTCTTCGACAACGTCTCGAACGACGGCGGCATCACCCTGGACCCGGAGAACCGCTCCTTCTCCGGCTACACGGACGTCAGGAGCGGCCTGTCCACCGGCGCGACCCGGATGTTCGTGTACGGCGTCTTCGACGCGCCGGTCACCGACAGCGGCAAGCTGAAGGGCGGCGGAGGCGACGACGTGACCGGCTTCTTCCGCTTCGACGCCGGCAAGGACCGCACGGTGAACCTGCGCCTGGCCACCTCACTGATCGGCGTCGACCAGGCGAAGCAGAACCTGGCCATGGAGATCCCGGAGTCCACCTCCTTCGACCGGGTGCGACGGGGCGCGCGGAGCGCCTGGGACGACGTCCTCGGGACGATCGAGGTCGAGGGCGCGAACGCGGACCAGCTGACGACGCTCTACTCCAGCCTGTACCGGCTCTACCTCTACCCGAACTCCGGCCACGAGAAGGTGAAGGGCGAGAACAAGTACGCCAGCCCCTTCTCCGAGGCGACGGGCGAGAACACCCCGACGCGGACCGGCGCGAAGATCGTCGACGGCAAGGTGTACGTCAACAACGGCTTCTGGGACACCTACCGCACGACCTGGCCCGCCTACTCCTTCTTCTCCCCGAAGAAGGCCGGCGAGCTGGTGGACGGGTTCGTCCAGCACTACAAGGACGGCGGCTGGACCTCGCGCTGGTCCTCCCCCGGCTACGCGGACCTGATGACCGGCACCAGCTCGGATGTGGCGTTCGCCGACGCCTACGTCAAGGGCGTGAAGTTCGACGCCGAGGCGGCGTACGACGCGGCGCTCAAGAACGCCACCGCCGCCCCGCCCTCCTCGGGCGTCGGCCGCAAGGGCCTGGAGACCTCGGTCTTCACCGGCTACGCGAACACCGCCACCCACGAGGGCCTGTCCTGGTCGCTCGAGGGTTACGTCAACGACTACGGCATCGCCCGCATGGGCCAGAAGCTGTACAGGAAGACGAAGAAGGCGCGGTACAAGGAAGAGTCCGAGTACTTCACGAACCGGGCGCAGAAGTACGTCAAGCTCTTCGACGACAAGGCCGGCTTCTTCCAGGGCAAGAAGCCGGGCGGCGACTGGCGCCTGCCCTCCGACGAGTACGACCCCCGTGTCTGGGGCTACGACTACACCGAGACCAACGGCTGGGGCTACGCGTTCACCGCCCCCCAGGACAGCCGGGGCCTGGCCAACCTGTACGGCGGCCGGGCGGGCCTGGCCAAGAAGCTGGACACGTACTTCTCGACGCCGGAGACGGCGGGCCCGGAGTTCGTCGGCAGCTACGGCGGAGTCATCCACGAGATGACCGAGGCGCGTGACGTGAGGATGGGCCAGTACGGCCACAGCAACCAGGTCGCCCACCACGCCACGTACATGTACAACGCGGCCTCGCAGCCGTACAAGACGCAGGAGAAGGTCCGCGAGGTCCTGAGCCGGCTGTACGTCGGCAGCGAGATCGGGCAGGGCATCCACGGCGACGAGGACAACGGCGAGCAGTCGGCCTGGTTCCTCTTCTCCTCGCTCGGCTTCTACCCGCTGGTGATGGGCAGTGGGGAGTACGCGATCGGCTCGCCGCTCTTCAAGAAGGTGACCGTCCGCATGGACAACGGCCGCAAGCTGGTCGTGAAGGCCCCGAAGAACAGCGGGACGAACATCTACGTGCAGGGCGTGAAGGTCAACGGCAAGAAGTGGACCTCCACGGCGCTCCCCCACGACGTGCTGGCCAAGGGCGGCACCCTGGAGTTCGACATGGGCCCGAAGCCCTCGGCGTGGGGCACGGGCAAGGACGCGGCCCCGGTCTCCGTGCAGAAGGACGACAAGGTTCCGACGCCCAGGGACGACGCGCTGAAGGGTGACGGCGCGCTGTTCGACGACACCTCGGCCACCTCGGCGACGGTCGACTCGGTGGAGCTGCCGGTGCCCTCGGCGACGAAGGGGATCCAGTACACGCTGACGTCGGCGGCGGCGGACGAGGCCCCGAAGGGCTGGACGCTCCAGGGTTCGGCGGACGGCGAGAAGTGGACGGACGTCGACCGCCGCTCCGGCCAGTCGTTCGCCTGGGACAGGCAGACCCGGGTCTTCTCGGTGGGGCGGCCCGGCTCGTACACGAAGTACCGGCTGGTGCTGACGGGTTCGGCGACGCTCGCGGAGGTGGAGCTGCTCTCCTGATCCCCACGTGGTGAGCGCAGGCGGCCGGTACCCCCAGGGAGGTGGTGCCGGCCGTGGGCGTTCACTCCGGCTGGAGGCTTTCGGGGAGGGCGACGTTGAGCGCGGCGACGACCGGCCGGCCGTGTTCGGTGCCGAGCCGGGAGACGGCGCCGGTGGCGACCTGGAAGAGCCGTCCCTCGGCCGGGGTCAGGCCGAGGTAGCGGCGCCGTGCCGGATGAGGATCAGCTCGCCCATGCGGGTCCGTTTCGCTCTCTGTGCAGGTGGGGACCGCGGGCTCGGGTCCCCGGCTCACGATCGCACCTGGAGGCGGCGGGAAGTCGGAGGCACGTACGGTAGGGCACCTGCCTGATCCATTTCCCGTGGGGGGACCTCTTGTCCGACGCCTTTCCGCCTCCGCCCCGACCGGAGCCGCAGACACCGCGGCAGCCCGTGTTCACCCAGCCCCCCTCGCCGTGGGCGCCCCCCGCCGCGCCGCCGCGCAAGCAGGGGCGTACGGGCCTGATCGTGACGTTGTCCGTAGTCGGCGGGCTCGTCGTCACCGGTGCGACGGTGGCTCTGGTCCACGCGTTGGTGCAGAAGACCTCGGAGACCATCGCGCGGGCCGAGGACCGGGCGGCTTCGCGGTACGGCGACACGACGGGGCCAGAAGACCCTGAGGGCTGGGAGGAGTTCGAGGAGCTCGAGGACTCCGAGGAGCCGGAGGCCGACGAACCGGCCGCCGAGACGGACGCCACGATCACGACGTGCACGCGGGACTCCCTGGTCAACTGGATGTCCGCCGACGTGAAGATCGTGAACGGTACCGACAGCACCGCGTCCTACCTCGTGTTCGTCTCTTTCGTGGACCGTGACGGTGAGGTGGTGACCGAGGGCCTCGGGGCCACGGAGGACGCTGTCGCCCCCGGCGCGACGGCCACGGTCACGGCCGGGGGCATCGGCGAGGTACCGGCGGGCACGAAGTGCCGGATCGACCGGGTCGTGCGGGGCTCGGCGGCGTCTGGTGCGTGCGATCGCAAGGCGGAGGGTCGCCCCGATACCGGATGTACCGGGGTGATCCCGACAACGCGGCGAGCGTGCGTGCCAGACGCCGCCGAGCAGGCGGGACTTTCGAAACACGCCCTAGCTGCGGATCAGGCTGCGGAGCACGTACTGCAGGATGCCGCCGTTGCGGTAGTAGTCCGCCTCGCCGGGGGTGTCGATGCGGACGACGCCGTCGAACTCCACACCGGTGTCGGTGGTGACCTTGACCGTGCGCGGGGTGGTGCCGTTGTTCAGCTCGGTGACGCCGGTGAAGGAGAAGGTCTCCTCGCCGGTGAGGCCGAGGGTCTCGGCGGTCTGGCCCTCGGGGAACTGCAGCGGGAGGACGCCCATGCCGATGAGGTTCGAGCGGTGGATGCGCTCGTAGGACTCGGCGATGACGGCCTTGACGCCGAGGAGCGCGGTGCCCTTGGCGGCCCAGTCGCGGGACGAGCCGGAGCCGTACTCCTTGCCCGCGAGGATCGCGAGGGGGGTGCCGGCGGCCTGGTAGTTCTGCGAGGCGTCGTAGATGAACGACACCGGGGCGTCGGCCTGGGTGAAGTCGCGCGTGTAGCCGCCCTCGGTGCCCGGCGCGATCTGGTTGCGCAGGCGGATGTTGGCGAACGTGCCGCGGATCATGACCTCGTGGTTACCACGGCGCGAGCCGTAGGAGTTGAAGTCACGGCGCTCGATGCCGTGCTCGCTGAGGTACTTGCCGGCCGGGGTGTCGGCCTTGATGGCGCCGGCCGGGGAGATGTGGTCGGTGGTGACCGAGTCGCCGAGCTTGGCGAGCACCCGGGCGCCGGTGATGTCCTCGACCGGGGACGTCTCCATCGTCATGCCCTCGAAGTACGGGGGCTTGCGCACGTAGGTGGACTCGGAGTCCCACTCGAAGGTGTTGCCGGTCGGGATCGACAGCGCCTGCCACTGGGCGTCGCCCGCGAAGACGTCCTTGTAGGACTTGTTGAACATGTCCTCGCCGATGGCGTTCGCCACGACGTCGTTGACCTCGGCCTCGGTGGGCCAGATGTCGGCCAGGTAGACCGGCTTGCCGTCCTGGTCGACGCCGAGGGCGTCCTTGGTGATGTCGACCTTCATCGAACCGGCGATGGCGTACGCGACGACCAGCGGCGGGGACGCCAGGTAGTTCATCTTGACGTCGGGGTTGATCCGGCCCTCGAAGTTACGGTTGCCGGAGAGCACCGAGGTGACCGCGAGGTCGTTCTCGTTGACCGCCTTGGAGACCTCCTCCGGCAGCGGGCCGGAGTTGCCGATGCAGGTGGTGCAGCCGTAGCCGACGAGGTTGAAGCCGACCTTGTCGAGGTACGGGGTCAGGCCCGCCTTGTCGAAGTAGTCGGTGACGACCTTCGAGCCGGGGGCGAGGGTGGTCTTGACCCACGGCTTGCGGGTCAGGCCCTTCTCGACGGCCTTCTTCGCCACGAGCGCGGCGGCGACCATGACGTAGGGGTTCGAGGTGTTGGTGCAGGAGGTGATCGCGGCGACGGTGACGGCGCCGTGGTCGATCTCGTACGTCGAACCGTCGGGGGCCGTGACCGTGGTCGGCTTCGACGGGACGCCGTTGGAGGAGGCCGGGGAGTCGGAGGCCGGGAAGGACTCCTTGCCCGCCTCCTCGTCGTCGGCGACGTAGTTGCGGACGTCGCGGGCGAACTGCTCCTTGGCGTTCGCGAGGACGATGCGGTCCTGCGGGCGCTTCGGGCCGGCGATGGAGGGGACGACCGTGGCGAGGTCGAGCTCCAGCTTCTCGGAGAAGTCCGGCTCGGCGGCCGGGTCCAGCCAGAGGCCCTGCTCCTTGGCGTACGCCTCGACGAGGGCGACCTGCTGCTCGTCGCGGCCGGTCAGGCGCAGGTACTTCAGCGTCTCGTCGTCGATCGGGAAGATCGCTGCGGTGGAGCCGAACTCCGGCGACATGTTGCCGATGGTGGCGCGGTTGGCGAGCGAGGTGGCGGCGACGCCCTCACCGTAGAACTCGACGAACTTGCCGACGACGCCGTGCTTGCGGAGCATCTCGGTGATGGTCAGCACGAGGTCGGTGGCGGTGGTGCCGGCCGGGAGCTCGCCGGTCAGCTTGAAGCCGACGACGCGCGGGATGAGCATGGAGACCGGCTGGCCGAGCATCGCGGCCTCGGCCTCGATGCCGCCGACGCCCCAGCCCAGCACGCCGAGGCCGTTGACCATGGTGGTGTGCGAGTCGGTGCCGACGAGCGTGTCGGGGTAGGCCTGGCCGCCCCGGACCATGACGGTGCGGGCCAGGTGCTCGATGTTCACCTGGTGGACGATGCCGGTGCCCGGGGGGACGACCTTGAACTCGTCGAAGGCGGTCTGGCCCCAGCGCAGGAACTGGTAGCGCTCCTTGTTACGGCCGTACTCCAGCTCGACGTTCTGGCCGAAGGCCTCCTTGGTGCCGAACTTGTCGGCGATGACGGAGTGGTCGATGACCAGCTCGGCCGGGGCCAGCGGGTTGATCTTCGCCGGGTCGCCGCCCAGCTCCTTCACGGCCTCACGCATGGTGGCGAGGTCCACGACACACGGCACGCCGGTGAAGTCCTGCATGATCACGCGGGCCGGCGTGAACTGGATCTCCTGGCTGGGCTGCGCCTGGGAGTCCCAGCCGCCGATGGCCCGGATGTGGTCGGCGGTGATGTTCGCGCCGTCCTCGGTGCGGAGCAGGTTCTCCAGCAGGATCTTCAGGCTGTACGGGAGGCGCGCGGAGCCCTCTACCTTGTCCAGCTTGAAGATCTCGTACGACTCGTCGCCCACGCGCAGCGTGCTGCGGGCGTCGAAGCTGTTCGCCGACACGACAGTCTCCTTCTTCAATGTGCGCGTATCTCCGCGCCGCGCCTCATTGGCAGTCGGCGCCGCGTTTGCCGTCTACGGCCCCGACCATCCGCTAAAGTAAGGATTAGTTAGGTAACCCTTACCGGGCGGCGGCTGCGGTGCGCCTCGGCAGATATCTCGATGTCGAGATAACTCTAGTACATAGCCGCCGCCCGGTCATGCCCAGGTGCCCCCACAGCATGGGACGCGCCGGTCCGCCGCGATCGCGGAGGGCCTCGCCGGTAGAGTCCGCGTGCGTAGACATCACCGGGGGGATCGATGGCGGCAGCGGACACACCACCGATCGTTTTCGTGCACGGGACACGTTTCAGCGCCGGCCAGTGGAGCACTCAGCTCGCCGCGCTCCGGGCGGAATTCCCGGTGGCCGCCATCGACCTGCCGGGCCACGGCGCGCGCTCGGCCCAGCCCTGGAGCCTGGGCGCCGCGACCGAGGTCATCGCGTCCGCGGTGGACTCACTCGGCCGCGGTCCGGCCCTGGTCGTCGGGCACTCGCTCGGCGGATACGTCGCGCTGGAGTTCGCGCGACGGCGTCCGGAGCACCTGCGCGGACTGGTCCTCGCGGGCGCCGGCGCCTCCACCCGCGGCCCCTGGACGACCCCGTACCGGTGGGTCGCCGGGCTGGTCCCCCGTGTACCGGCGGACCGGCCGGCCCGGTGGAACGACCGGCTCCTGCTGCGTCAGTACCCGCGGGAAGTGGTGGAGGCCACCATCCGGTCCGGCTACGCCTTCCACACCCTGCCCGCCGCCTGGGGCGAGGTGCTGGGCCGCTTCGACGCGCGCGCGATGTGCCATGTGGCGGCTCCGGCACTGATCCTCAACGGCGAGAAGGACAGCGCGTTCCGGTCCGGCGAGGCGGACTTCGCCCGCGCGCACCCGCTCGCGAACTTCGACGCCCCGGACGCCTTCACCGACGCCGTCCGCCGCTTCGCCCTGCAGCTTCCCGTCGCCGGCTGAGGGCGTCCGTGGGATCACTCCGGCGACCTCATGCCCGGGTCAGACCCACCTGCGGCGTCACCACGAACATCATCACTGTCAGTCGAGGCAGAACTCGTTGCCCTCGACGTCCTGCATCACCAGGCAGGACTCGTTCTCCTCGTCCGCGAGCAGCAGCCGTACGCGCACCGCGCCGAGCGGCAGCAGTCGCGCGCACTCGGCCTCGAGCGCGGCGAGGCGCTCATCGCCCACGAGCCCCGTGCCCACCCGCACGCAGAGATGCACACGGTTCTTGACGACCTTGCCCTCGGGAACGCGCTGGAAGTACATCCGCGGACCCACGCCCGAGGGATCCTGGCAGACGGCTCCCGCATCCCGCTTCTCGGGCGGCAACGAGAGTTGGTGATCACCCCACGTGGCGAACCCCTCCGGCGGTGGCGGGAGGACGTACCCCAGCACCTCGCACCAGAACTGGGCGACGCGCGTGGGCGACGCGCAGTCGAAGGTGATCTGGACCTGCTTGACCGACGGCATCGGACCACCCTAGCGGCGCGCCGTTCGCCGGGGAACTGGTTTTTCCTCTCCCGCACCGGCCGGAAAAGGAGGGGCGGGACGCGAAGCGCGCTGAAAGGATGGTGCGCTCCAGGACCGACACAGACCGGAACACGGCAGCAGGCCCCGGGTGGACAGCGCCCCCGGACCGGCCGCCGCGGACCGGCCGCCGCAGCGCACCCCGCTCGGCCTCCCGGCGAACCCGGTACGACCAGCACACCCAGCACGCGCCCCAGCCCCAGGAGACGCACCCACCGTGAGCCGCACCAGCGCCGTTTCGCTGATCCGTTCCCGCACCCTCTCCCACGTGGCCGAGTACGCCTACGCGGCCACGGTGCCCGCCGAGGCACGGCTGATCTTCCTCGCCGGTTCGTGCCCGCTCGACGAGCACGGCGACACCGTGGCCGTCGGGGACTACGCCGGTCAGGCGGCGAAGGCCATGGAGAACCTGCGGACCGCGCTCGCCGACGCGGGCGCTTCGGCCGAGGACGTCATCAGCACGCGGGTCCTCGTGGCATCGGCCCGGCAGGAGGATCTCGTGGCCGCCTGGGAGGTGGTCCGGGACTCCTTCGGCGACCACGACGCGCCCAGCACCCTGATGGGCGTCACCGTGCTCGGCTACAGGGACCAGCTCGTCGAGATCGAAGCCGTGGCCGCCGTCCTCGACGCCCCGGCACCCGGCGGCCCTGCTTGCCCCCCGTCGCCGCAATGACGGGGTGACCCCCTCGCCCCGCAACCTGAGGCGGGTGAGCGATACGCGGGCATGGTCGCCGTCACACGAACCTGCTGGAACCGGCGGTGCCCCTGATGCCCCTGACCGGCCGGAGGGCGGCGGAGCCCGCGACGGAAGCCGCTCGGGGCGATGCGGGCGGGCGGTCACCGCCGACCTGGCCTCGACCGCGGCGCTCTTCGCCGCGTCGGTGACGGTCGCCCACCTCGTCTCCCCCGTCGCGGCCACGTGGCGCCGGCCGGCGCCGGTCCCGGTCGAACCCGCCGTCGCCCACCGGAAACGTGCCACCGCCCGCCGACACGGTAGAGCGACCTGCCGTGCCACCGCCCGCCGACACGGCAGAGCGACCTGAGGACCGGGCCGGGGGGCGCGTCCCGCGGGCCCGTACGGACGCGACCCGCGGGCGCGTACGGAGGGGGGCGCGGCCCCGCGCCCCACACGGACAGGGCGCGCGGCCCCATGCCCGTACGGACGCGCTGACCGCGCCCCTCGCTCCCGCGCGGGCGACGATGGGGAGACCCGGCACACCCGCGGAGCCGGTCCCCACCCGTCACTCGAACGACACACCCCACATCATCCTCATCTCATATCTGAGATAACCTGCCGCCATGTCAGACGACTACCTCGTACGCATCGGCAAGCTCATCCGTGACGCCCGTCAGCACCGGGGCTGGACGCAGACCCAGTTGGCGGAGGCGCTCGCCACGAGCCAGAGCGCCGTCAACCGCATCGAGCGCGGCAACCAGAACATCAGCCTTGAGATGATCGCCCGCATCGGTGAAGCCCTCGACAGCGAGATCGTGTCGCTCGGTTACGCCGGGCCCATGCATCTGCGGGTCGTCGGCGGCCGCCGGCTCTCCGGGGCCATCGACGTCAAGACCAGCAAGAACGCCTGCGTCGCGCTGCTGTGCGCCTCGCTCCTCAACAAGGGCCGTACGATCCTGCGCCGGGTGGCCAGGATCGAGGAGGTGTTCCGGCTCCTGGAGGTGCTCAACTCCATCGGAGTACGCACCCGCTGGGTCAACGACGGCGTGGACCTGGAGATCGTGCCGCCCGCGCAGCTGGACCTGGAGGCGATCGACGCCGACGCCGCGCGCCGCACCCGATCGATCATCATGTTCCTGGGCCCGCTGCTGCACCGGATGGAGCAGTTCACCCTGCCGTACGCGGGCGGCTGCGACCTCGGCACCCGCACCATCGAGCCGCACATGATCGCGCTGCGCCGGTTCGGCCTGGAGATCGCCGCCACGGAAGGCCTGTACCACGCACAGGTGGACCGCTCCGTCTCCCCCGGCCGGCCCATCGTGCTGACCGAGCGCGGCGACACGGTGACCGAGAACGCCCTGCTGGCCGCCGCCCGCCACGACGGCACGACCGTCATCCGCAACGCCTCGTCCAACTACATGGTCCAGGACCTGTGCTTCTTCCTGGAGGCGCTGGGCGTACGGGTCGACGGGGTCGGTACGACGACGCTCACCGTGCACGGGGTCCCGCAGATCGACGTGGACGTCGACTACTCCCCCTCCGAGGACCCGGTCGAGGCGATGAGCCTGCTGGCCGCCGCGGTGGTGACCGAGTCCGAACTCACCATCCGCCGGGTGCCGATCGAGTTCCTGGAGATCGAGCTCGCGGTCCTGGAGGAGATGGGCGTCGACTGCGACCGCACACCGGAGTACGCCGCCGACAACGCGCGCACCCGGCTGGTGGACCTGACGGTACGGCCCTCCAAGCTGGAGGCCCCGATCGACAAGATCCACCCGATGCCGTTCCCCGGCCTCAACATCGACAACGTCCCGTTCTTCGCGGCGATCGCGGCCGCCGCGCACGGTCAGACCCTGATCCACGACTGGGTCTACGACAACCGCGCGATCTACCTCACCGACCTCAACCGCCTCGGCGGCCGCCTCCAACTCCTCGACCCCCACCGGGTCCTGGTCGAGGGTCCGACCCGCTGGCGCGCCGCCGAGATGATGTGCCCGCCAGCGCTGCGGCCCGCCGTGGTGGTGCTGCTGGCCATGATGGCGGCGGAAGGCACCTCCGTACTCCGCAACGTCTATGTGATCAACCGGGGTTACGAGGAGCTGGCCGAGCGGCTCAACTCGGTGGGCGCGCAGATCGAGATCTTCCGGGACATCTGATCGGCGGGGTGTCGTGCCTCTTGAGGGCAAGGGACACAGCACCCCTCAATGCCTTATGAACTGCGGTTATACCCTTTCTCGACCTTCCATTGATCACCGCTGCTTTTCATCACCTTGTGCAACGCGTGTGCAAGATGATCTTGAATAGGTAACGAGGCATCAGAAATATCTGATTACCCGCCAGCCTTCACGGAGAGTGCTCACCAGAGGGACCTCGCAATGCCCGACCACCTCACATCCGCGACTTGTTCTGCAACAAGAGGGAGGGGTGGCTACGCTCGCGGTCAAGGATCGCGCGAACCTCGGAACCGTGAGTTGCCGAACGAGGCGAGAACTGTGGAAATCTGCTTGGCGCGGGTGTACGTCCTGTAGAGCTGTCCGTGACGTCGCCGCCCGTGGCGCGTAGGGGGCAGTAGCGCCAAACCTCAACCCGTCTCCTGGAAGCGATCCAGCCTCTTGCCGACGCGCTCCATCCACCGGCCCCTCCACATCGAGGCTCCGGGTGTCGCCTGCGCGCCTGAATCGCTGGATCTCGAGCCGTACCTTCGCTTCGCACCCTGCGATGGTTCCTAGATGACGAGGAGACCCTGCGCGCCCTCAGCTTCCCCGACCCGCACTACGCCCTCAATCCACCTTCCGCGATCCTCGGCAGGGCGAAGGAGAAGCTGACGGCAGCGAGGGACGCAACCGAGGTGAAGACGCTGGTCACCGTCACGGATCGCCGCATCATCACAGCCAGGACGAACGCGATCCTTGAGCAGGCCGAGATTCGTCAGGAGACCCCGCTCAACCGAGTGCGATACGTCCGAGCAGCGGCCACACAGGACAGAATGGCGCGCTTGGCGATCGACCTCATCACGCGTGGCGTAGAACATGCAGTTGCCTTCCACGCCGACATCGCCAACACTCAAGTGGACTCGCCAGCCGCCGCGATCGCCGAGTCAATGGCGATTCCGAACGTCGAGCGCGATGAGCTTCAACGGCAGCCCTACGCCTCCATCGAGGCAGGCGGGAAGAGCTGACTCACACGCAGGTACGAGGAATGACGGCGCCCCGTAAGCAGGCCGTGGAAGCCGGATTCATCTCGATCAAGCGCCACCGCAGACAAGCAGCTTGATCGATTTGACTATGCGTCACTGTGACTGCCAACCTTCTGCATCCCGGAACAACCGGGAACAACTGGGGGGGTTGGCGATGGGACGTCATTACACCGCGTCGAAGAGCCGTTCGCAGGGGCGGGACGGATGGTCAGTGATCTTCCGGCACCCGAGTCGACTTGATCCGGCGACCGGCAAACAGGGGCGGCGTGTCCGACGAGGACTGGGAACAAGCGTCGACGCGGAAGCCGATGCCCTCGTCGACCAACTGAATCAGATCCTTCAGGACGAAGGGCTGTGGGAGCCGCAGGCCCGGTCTAAAGCAATCGCGCTGTACGACCAGCGGATCGTCGATGTCTTCTACGACGGGCTCGAAGCCACCCGCACAGACTTCAGAGGACTGCGCGAAGAATTTCTGCCTCTGCCGACCCTGGCTGATGGATACCCCCATGTTCTCCTGTTGGGTACGACGGGAGCCGGGAAAACCACGGCGGTGCGGCAACTGCTCGGCACAGATCCCGGCACCGAGCGTTTCCCGTCCACGTCGACAGCGAAAACCACGGTGGCCGATACCGAGATCATCCCGACGGAGGACGGTCCTTACCAGGCTGCGGTCACTTTCGCCGCTCGAGATGAGGTGATCGATCACCTCACGGACAACGTATCCTCCGCCGCATTGGCGATCTTCCAGGGGAAGTCGAACAGCGAAGCGCTGAGGCGACTTCTGGATCACGTGAACCAGCGCTTCCGATTCAGCTACACACTCGGCCGGCCAACGCTGACATCCGATGACGACGACATGCCCGATGACGAGGACGAGACGGACGAGGACACGACTGCGCTCGAAGCCGACGAACTCGCCGCCATCGACAGTGAGGCGACCGCCGCCATGCTCACCACGGCCGTGGCCGAGCTGCGAAGGTTGGTGGCGGAGCAGAAGCAAGGTGCCCTTGCGGACCTGCAGCCGCAGGCGGGTGACGACGAGCGGGTCATCGAGGAACTCCTGGAAGAAGTACTCGACTCCTCGCTCCGCCAGCTGGAGGAGTTCCACACCATCGTCGACAACATGCTCCATGAGATCGAGCTCCGCTTCGCACTCCTCACAGAGGGCGAGCTCCGGCGCACGCGCCAGGGGTGGCCGCTCACCTGGACCCTGTCGACCGAGGACCGTGGCGCGTTCCTCAAGTCGGTCACGTGGCTTTCCAGCAACTACGCTCCGCTCTTCGGCCGGTTGCTCACACCACTCGTCAACGGCATCCGAGTGGGCGGACCTTTTACGTCCTCATGGGCAGAAGCGCCGCAACGGATGGTCCTCATCGACCTGGAGGGTCTGGGGCATACACCGAAGTCGGCGTCCACGCTCTCCACCGATCTGGCCAAGCGGCTCGACGAAGTCGATGCCATCCTCCTGGTGGACAATGCCACCGCTCCCATGCAAGCAGCTCCCGCTGCGGCTTTGAAGACCATCGCCGTTTCGGGTAATACCAGCAAGCTGAGCTTTCTGTTCACGCATTTCGACCGCATGAGAGCCGACAACCTTCCAAGTTTCGCGGACAGGGAGGAGCATGTTCGCGCCTCGGCGGAGAACATGCTCAGCTCCATCGGGGAGGAGCTGGGTACGACAGCAGAGCGGGGAATCCGGCGGCGACTGGAACGGCGCTGCTACTTCGTCGGTGGAATGCACAAGCCACTACGTCCCGTCAGCAACAGCGCCAGACGCACCATCAGTCAGCTCGAGGCGCTGACACGACAACTCGCCGAGGGTGAGGAATCGGTGCCGCTGGGGCCGGCGAAACCGGTCTTCGACCGGATGGATCTGGCCCTCGCCGTGACCAAAGCGGTGAGCACCTACCGTGCCCGATGGCGTGGGCTTCTCGGTCTTGAGTCGAACTCGAAAGAGCATTGGACGCGGATCAAGGCCCTCTCCAGGCGGCTCGGTGAATGGGGGTGGGACGAGTACGACACACTCAAACCTGTCGCTGAACTCCGCAATGAGCTCCAGGTGCAGATCATGTGGCTGCTTGAGCGTCCCGTGCGCTGGGAGGGGGAACCTCCGACCGGCGAGCAGCGGGACGCGATCGTCGAAGAGATCAGCAGCGCCATCACCAGCAAGATCTATGCCTTGACAGAAAAACGCATCAAGACGGACGTTCAGAGTGCCTGGCTGGATGCCTACTGCCAGCAAGGGAAGGGCTCCACCTTCATCCGGGCGGAGATCATCGACTCCGACGTGCTGGAGCGTGGCGCCCCCATCCCCACCGCCACCCCGTCACGCGATGGGAACGGCCTGCTGCATGCCATGTCCGCTCTTGTGGACCAGGTGATCGAGGAACAAGACCTGTTCCACTGGAGCGGTCATCGATCCTGACTCCCCTCCTGGCTCCCACGCAGGCCCGTCCCGGTCAGTTCCGGAACGGGCCTGCGTGCTTCCGCTCGCCAGCCGTGCGGCCCTTGGAGCTTGCCTTGCACCGTCTGGGCGACGAGGTGAACCGCCATCTACTCGACGTCTCCAACCTCGCGACGCGACCTGGGGTCCGGACGCGCATCCAAGTCCTCCGACTGACCACCTCGCCACACAGAAGAAGAAAGCTCGGCTCGCACCACCTTGGGCGCGCCCTCTGCCGTAGACGGGCTCCGTGGCGGGCAAAACCTGCGCCCACCTCGTGGGAGCACCCATCGTGACGTCTGAGCCAGCGAGGTATCGGGCCGCCCCCCGATGAGTATCGTGACAAGCTCCACGCCCCAGGCTCTGGCCCTCAGTACATAGCCGTGGAGACGGCCGAGACCGACCGCCAGCTGACCGGCTCTACCCGCCTGATCTATTCCGAGCCACCTGCCCTTTGTGGGCCGTCCGCGCGCTGAGCGCCAAGGGCGCGGCGATGGGCCGCTGTCCGTCCGTAACGATAGGCGCGACATCACCCCTCCAATGACACCAAGGTCCCCCGCTGCTCGTTCGAAGTCCGATTCTGGACGACGTGCCGCCAGCTCACTGTCCGCCCGTCGCCGTCTTCGTCCCTCCGCCATGCTGGGTCACCCGAGGACGGCATCGCATTCGGACGGCTCCGTGAGTGAACGCCGGATCAGTGGACTTACTCGCCCACACGTACGCCTCGCCGGGCTGAAGCTGCGCCATCTGCTCAGAACGCAGGTTGGCGAAGGCGGTGTTTGCCTTCTGGAGGTGCTTCAACCAGGCCGGCGAGGTGAACTTGTGCAGGATGACGTGGTCGGAGAGTTCGATCAGGGAGATCGGTACAGAGGGCGGGTCCTGGCTGGCGACCAGGATGCTCATTCCCTTGTGGCGCATCTCGCGGACGGTCTCGACCAGACCGGCGACGAGGTCCGGGCTATCGATGTACTTGTGCGCTTCGTCGAAGACGACCAGCTTGTTGAAGTGTTCGTCCCCGCTGCGTGCCTCGGCGAAGAGCTGCATCAGGACGACGAAAAGTCCGAGTGCTTCGTCCTTCTCGATGTACTCGTCGCGGAGGTCAACAATGATCAGTCGGCCGGGTCGAATGAGGCTGGTGAGCCGGGCATTGTCGTCGATGTAGTCCTCGGCGAGGTTGAGCCGCTCCTGGGCCAGTTGCTTGACGTGGTCGGGCATACCGGAATCGGCCACGCCCTGCCGGATGACGCCGAGGTTCAGGTCGTTGCGGTTCGACTTCATGATGCGGGTCAGCTGCCGGATGTACGTTGACTGGTTGCCTACCGCTCCCATGAGGAAGCGCCAGTGCGATGCCTGGAGTTCGGCGGAGGAGAAGGCGAGCGGCTGGACATCGATGCCGGGGAATTCCCGTCGGCGGTCGGCGACCTGGTCGGCGGGGGCGAGCAGCAGCACGTCCGAAAGCGCTTGAGGTTCGGCTCCGTAGCGCTCCTTCAGGACCTGGAGCTGCGCCGGGTCATCATTTGCGCGCGCCATGGAAGTGAACTCCGGAGCGTAGTCCATGGTGCGGCTGTAGTGGAACACCACCGTCGCGAGAGGGCGGGGAAGTTCGTTGACCGACGGAGCGGGCAGTGAGGCCATCTCGATGATGCTGCCCAGGGTGTAGCTCTTGCCTCCGCCTTGGACGCCGAAGAGGCTGATGGTGTGGGTTTCGTCGAGATCGACCGCAACTTTCCGGCCGGCCACTTCGCCGAGTACACCGTGTTGCGGGGAGGGGCGGGTGACGCCGAGGAAGATCTCAGGGAGGCCCTCTGGTGAAGCCGATCCCGGTGTGACAGAGGTGGGCTGGGCATCGATGGTCGGCGACTCGTGGAAGCCCTGGCTTTTAGGGACGGTGCCCGTCCGCAGCGGTTCTCCGGTACCGCCCGGAGGAGGGGCAGCCGATGAGGTTCCTTCCGAAGAGGGAGACACCGGGACCGCCCCCACCGCGTCGGAAGCAGGCATGGTCAAAGTTGCCACGGACTGGGCCGGACCTGTCTCACGGCCCGCACGCTCAGGTGCGGTGAGTGGCGTGGGCTCGTTGCCGTTCGCGACTTCGTCCGTGTCGAGGATGGTCGCTGCCCTGCCCCCGCCGGCCTGCTCGCGGTCTTCCTCCTGGGCATCTTGGGCATCCAGCTCGTCCTGTACGTCAGGTGCCTGGAACTCGGCGTCGGGGAGCCGTGGCACAGCCAACTGCGACAGTGCCAGGGTGGGAGCGGTGGCCGCTCCGTCTTCCTCCTCAACGGCTAGGCCCGTAGGCACGGTTACACCCGGCCGAACAGTGGGAATCGCGTTGATCAGCTCAGTGATCAGATCGCTGCCGATGCGGTGGAACTCCACCTCGTCGTCGAGTTCGCGGTCGGTTCCCTCGCGGGCGAGGTCGAAGACCAGGCCGCTGCGGGTGAAGTGGAGGGCGTAGCCGTCGTCGAGGTTGTCGAGCAGGGCGTGGGCCGCCGCCTTGGGGGCGTGCCCCATGGTCCCGTGGCGTGCCGCCCGCTCCAGGTAGAAGCGGAGCAGGGAGCCGAGGGCCAGGTTCTTGACCGGCCGGTCCACCCGGTCTGGGGTGCTGTGGGCCGGATCGAAGGACTCGGTGAGGACGGTCTGGCTCCGTCCCAGCTGCTGAGTGACCTTGGCCTTGAGCCGCTGGTAGGCGCCGATGTCGTCGAGCGCGGTGTAGCACTTGACCTCGACGAGGCGGCAGGTGATGGTCCGGGTCCGCGCGTCGAGGTGGAACAGGGCGAGGTCGCTGCGCTGGAAGGAGAGGGCGTCGCCGAGTTCCTGGGCCTGACGGCGGACTTCGGCGTACAGCTCGGGGTGGGCGTCCAGGGGGACGACGATCTGGTTGCGCAGTGCGTCCTGGTAGTCCAGGTAGAGGCGGGCCAGGGCCAGGCCGAGCACTTCAGTGCGCTGGGTGGGGGCGGTTGAGGCCAGCTTGAAGGCGAGGTTGCCGGAGAGCAGGCGCAGTTGCTCGAAGAAGGTGTTGAGGTGGCGCTGTTCGACGTCGAGCCCGTGCTGCTGGGCGGTCGGTCCGAGCAGGGTGCGCAGTTCGTCGACCGAGTTCGAGCTGACCATGATCTGGTGGCCGAGGCCGCTGTCCAGCGAGGGCGCGTAGTCGATGACGTACTCGGGTCGGTCGTGTTGTCCGGCGTGGTCGAAGTACTCCAGGCCCAGGGCCCTGTCGATGGTGACGACCCAGTCGCTGACCTGGTGGGCCTGGTAGAGCAGGGCCCGGTCGGTGTTGTCGAGGGAAAGAACGGTGCACGGCACATGGCGTGGCGCCTGTCCCGCGGTGGCGACGTTGGCCGCGGCACCGGCGAGGAGTCCGGGCAGCCGGCTCAGGAGCGTGGCAAGGTCCTCCGCGTCCTCGGCGGGCAGGGCGGTGCCGTGGCGTGGCATGGTCCGCCACACGATCTGCTGCTCGTTTTCCTCGTACGTGGAGGACGTCGGCTGTACCAGGCCGTGGACCGGGGCGTGCGCAATGTCGTGGCGTATGACGGAACCGTGCTGTTCCCCGCCGAAGGCGTCGATGAGCACGGTCAGATGGGCGTCGAACTCGGCTCCGGGTTCGCTGAACTCCTCCACTGAGCGGACGGAGTAGACAAGTTTCGCGCTCCGGGTGCCTTCCGCGGCGTGCAGGAACGCCTCCGCCGCGGTGGAGGTGAACTGGCTCTGCGTGCTGATCAGTTCACCCAGCGCCGCACCAGACTCGGGGGCTTCCGGGTCGGACACGCACAGGCGAATGTCGTAGGTGAGGTCCCGGGTGGAGGTACGGCGCTGCAGTTCGAGGAGGGCGTCGGCGACGATCTCCGCGCGGCCTGCGTTGACGACGTTCATGACCAGGGTGCGGACGTACGGGTGGAGGCGTAGGTACCGCTCGATCCGGTCGGCGATCGCCGTACCGGACAACGCGCCTGCAGCGCGAGGGCCGGCGGCCGGGAGGTGCAGCGCTGTGGTGAGCCGGCCCAGCAGGCCACGAGGGTCGGCGGTCTCGCTGGGCAGGTAGGCGGCCCAGTACGGGGTGAGGTTGTCCGCAGCTGTCATGAGTCGGCCGTCCTGGCGCGGGACGGCGAACGGGAAGCCCAAGGGCGAGAGGGCTTGGAGGAAGGAGTCGCGGGCGGCGATGACCCGTCGCTTGTCCTCGCCGACGAGGCGCGCGGCCCAGTCCCGGCCTAGGGCCGACCAGGTCGCCAGCCAGAGTGCGCGGAGGGGGTGCGTCGGGGAAATGAGCAGGACGGTGTCGCGCCCGCCGAGACCGTCGGTGAGGGTGACGGCCGCGCAGTCGGTCTGCTGGATGCGGGCCAGCCCCACCAGCGCGGCGCCCCGGGCGCCCTCACCGGCCCGCTCCGCCTGAAGCGACTGGGCTTCCACCAGTTCCGCGTACGCCTCGGTGTAGGCGACCAATTCGTCGCGGATCACCTCGAAGTCGACAGCTTCGCTGACCAGGAGCTGATCGGGATCGACCACGTCTCCCGCCTGGCCGCACAGGGCGGCGAAATAGTCGTAACGCGTAGCGAGGTAGCGGTCGTAGGCCTCGGCAGCCCGCCCGGTCAGGGCGAGGGACAAGTCCTCCTCGGGGCCAACGGGGGTCTCGCTGGTGCCGTCGGGGCGCAGTACGAGCCGACGCAGGGAGGTGTCCTGGGGGCGGGCGAGTAGGTCCTGCTGGAGTTGTACGAGCTGCGGGGAGAGCCGGATCTCTGCGCTTCCCGCCGTGTGGATGCGGGCGTTGAGGACGCGCAGGGGGCTGCGCGCTGAAGCGATCTTCCAGCGGACGTCCGTCAGGTTCACACGGGCCGGATCGTCCCTGGCAGCCAGCGCGTCGAACTGCAGTGAGCGCAGCGCCTGGATGATGCCGTCGTAGCGCCCGGCGCTGCGCTCCGGCGGCTCCTCGGCCTCTCCCTCGGGGACGACGTAGAAGCGTTCGCTCTCGCCGCCGGGCAGGCCGTGCGCACCAGGGGCGATATCGAGAGCGTCACCGGCGGCGTCGAGCGGGGTGATTCTGAGGTAGTGCCACCCTTCCTCCCAGTCGATCTTGTTCAGCCGGCGCAACGGTGCCTTGTAATCGGGCTTGGCTCGGGTCCCCTTGGTGACGTGGGCAATTCGGCCGATCGGCCCGCCGCTCTCCGAGACGATCTCCACGCGGAAGCGGTCGAGACCCTCCACCTTGAGCGGGGACGGTTCGATGGTGAACCGGGGTGCCAGATCGCGGACGCCCTTGTCCCCGGCGAGCAGGTAGGGCTGCCCCACAATGGCTTCGAGTGCTGGGTGGGCCTGTAGCTCCTCGGCGTTGTCGCCGGCGGCGGGCAGACCGAGTTCGCGTACCTCGATGGAGACGGTGGCGCGACGCCGCTCATCGACGCGCCAGTTACCGAAGGAGAGCGACCAGTTCTCCCGGTCGACGACGATACGGCGGGTCCATGTCGCCGGGTCCTCCAGGCCGCATCGGGTGGCGAATCCCGCTAGCCTGCCGGCGAAGTCCGCGTCGGTCAGACCCAAATCGAGGACGCGCTGGCGCTCCGAGCGGCTGGAGGTGGCAAGTTTGCCGACCAGCTTGCGGTTCCGCTCGGCCCGATCCTTGACGAGCGACGGGTCGGTGTACAGCTCGAAGTCGGGCACCAGGCCGAAGTGGTAGACAGCAGCCCCCGCGACCTGGGTGCGGTAGTCGTTGGTCCGGAGCGTCAGCAGGTACAGGGCGATGGCACGGTCGCCCGTCCGGTGTCCGGGCTGGTCACGGAGTACGGCGAGCAGCTCGTCGACGCCGGGCCGCAGCCGCTCCGGTACCTGATCGAGAAGGTGGTCGGCCAGCTGCGCGTACGCGTCGCTGAGGGGTACTTCCTCGAAGGTCGCGATACCGAAGGAGTCCTCGGCACTGACCCGCGTGCCCGGGGGAACGAAGACGAGGAGTGGTCCGGGCAGGCTGTTCCCGTTCCCGTCGTCACCTTCGGTGCGGTTGCGGAGCTCGACCAGTTTGGTGCTGGTGACGACGGTGTCGTGGTGCGGCTGTCCGGGAGCGAGGTCGTCGGCGGTGCCCAGGACACAGACAGTGGCGGCCGGCCCGAGTGCCCCCCGGAGCCGACGGACCAGCGCGGCCGCCAGTTCGG
The DNA here is from genome assembly GCF_000721175.1 of Streptomyces anulatus. Taxonomy (GTDB): domain Bacteria; phylum Actinomycetota; class Actinomycetes; order Streptomycetales; family Streptomycetaceae; genus Streptomyces; species Streptomyces anulatus_C. The sequence continues at coordinate 430,790 of NZ_JOEZ01000003.1, read as the reverse complement.
GCTCCACCTCGGTGACCCGCATGCAGTGCCCGGCGCCCCGCTCGCCGACCAGCTTGGCCAGGCGCGGCACGAGGACGCCTTCGAGGGCTTCGCGGAGGTCCTTCGCGGTGGGCTCCGCCAGGCCGTTGCTGGTGCTGGCGCTGCTCATCAGGCCGTCGCCCCCGTTGTCGCGGCCCCGATGACGTACCGGGGAGTGATGGTCTGCGTCAGATAGGCATCCGACATGTCCTGGTAGTAGCCGATCTCGCGCAGCCGATTGAGGAAGGCCGCCGCGTTGGCCCGCAGTGCTGCCTGGTCGTCCAGGTGGGCGCCGGAGAAACCGTCGCCGTCCGGCAGCTGGTCGATGTGGAGTCCGTACCGTTCGCGCAGCAGAGTGAGGAACTCGTCCACGCGCATGGGGGCGGTACGCAGATTGCCGCTGTCGTCGTCGCCCTCCCTCAGGAGCGACACCTGAAGGAGCACTTCGAGCAGGCGCGCGTCCAGGACAAATCGCCGGACGGCGCTGTCGCGTCTGCCGCGCGGTTGGGCGAGCAGGGCACCGGGCCGGTGCTTGAGCAACATCGAGTCGAGGCAGTCGATGAAGTAGCTGCGGTGGTAGCTGCCCTTGTAGTGCATCAGCATCTCGATGTACTCGTCGAAGGCGTTGAGCCCGAGCTGGGTGATCTGCTTCAGCTCCGGGGGAAGGTCCTTCTCCTCGTCCCGTACGCGGGTGGCGCGCTGCAGGAAGAACGCCTCGCGTTCCTTGGGATGGGTGGAGAGCCGCCTTAGGACTTCGACCGGAGTGAAGTAGCTCCGGCCGACGGGCGAGGCCAGCTTCTGGCTCTTGACGAGGTCCTCGGAGAACTCGTCGAGCTTCTTGATCTGATAGGTCGCCTGGATGAACCGCGTGATCCGCCCGTACCAAATGCCGGCGCTGCGCTCGGCGAGCGCAGCCGCCGGGGTGCCGGGCACGCCCTCGACGTCGACGAAGAGCCGGACGCTGTGCGGGCAGCGGTCCGCCGTCGGCGTGCCCTGGTGCCCCGTCCGGCAGGTGGCGGGCGCCGATCCGGCCTCGATCACGGCGGGCAGCAGCTTGATCATCCGCAGGTGGTAGAGGGCCAGGTGAAAAGCGAAGAGGATCTTCAGGTAGTCCACGAGGACGGTCCGGGGCATGTGTTCCTGGTGGTAAAGCAGCCGCAGAACGTCCCGGCACAGCTGGCGGGCCGGTTCGGCGCACAGGGCGGGGTAGGGGGTGCGGGGGCGGGTGGTGTCGGGCCGGTCCCGCATCTGTCCGCCCGCCTGTCCCACCAGGTGGAGCAGCGCCTGGGTCTCCACGTCGGTGTCCGCCCCCGGGGTGATCTCCGCGGTGGCGCGGTCGACGTCGGAAAAGAAGAACTCGCGGAGCTGGTCCAGGGCTCCCTCCTCGGTGGCGAGCATCTCGTACAGCTGCTCGTCGGCCCCGTACGGGCGGGACTTTCGCTTGTTGCGGAACCGGTGGGTGAGACCGTGCAGCGGCCTGGGGCCAGCCACCGCCTCGGTGGCCTTGCCCCGGTTGACCATGTCGAGGAGATGGGTGGAGGCCCACCGGGTGGTGGTCTCCCGGTCGAAACCGTCGAAGACTTCCGGGTGGTCCAGGAACAGCTTGACAAAGACGTCGACCTTGAGCTCGTTGGAGCGGTTGATCTTGCTGGGCATGCCCTGGTGCCACAGGCGCGCAAGCAGCCCGGTCAGGACACGGTCCATGTCCAGCGTCTTGTAGTCGAGCCGGCTGATGCCGGGGTGGTGGAACGTCCCCAGGGAACCGCTCAGCGCCATATCGTCTCCTCCGCCCTCGCGACGTCCCCTTCAATGCCGGCCGCGGTGCCCACGACAGCCGGACCGTCACCGTCCGCACCACTGTGGTCGTCGCCGGACCGTGCTGTCAGTTCTTCCATGTGCAGGACGGAGTCCTCGGTGCGGTGGATCCGCCGCAGGTCGTGTCCGTGTGCGGTGAGCAGGATCTCCTGGTACGGCACGGCCGCCAGCCGGTTCTTGAACACGGCGAGGGCGAGCTGCTGCCCTTGCAAGTCGGTCACGGACGGCCGGTAGCCGCGCTCGAACCGCTGGAAAAGCTCGAACAGGTCGAGCCGAATGTCGAGTTCGGCCGTGCCGCCCTGGCTGCCGGCCGGATCCCGGTAGCTCAGCCGCAGCGAGGTGCGCCCCGACTCGATGTACGGGGAGGCCGCCGCGTTACCTGGTTCGAGCCGGAACCCTTCTGCGGGGAAGCGGCGGAAGGTACGGATGGTGCCGCCGGGTACGTCGCGCACCTTCAGCGCGAGAGCGTCGCCGATCCGCTCCGGGGCCACGAGTCCCTCACCACGGTTGAGCGCCCGCAGGATCCGGTCCCGCTCCTTGGTGCCCGTCTGCGTTGCGCGGGACAACAGCGCCATGAAGTGCAGCACCGATGGATACGACAGCATCCGCTCCGCACGGTCCTCGTCGTGGAGTTCGAAGTAGAGCAAGCGGCGGGCAGCGTCCACGTAATGACGGTGGGCAGCGGTCTGGGAGACGCGTTCGGCGACCGACCGGCCGAGCTGCTCGAACGCGCCGCGCAGCAGTACGCGATCGCGGTCGCCGCGCCCGTCGACCGCGACCAGCGCCCGGTCCTCCAGGAGCCCGGCGTAGTCCAGACGACGGTCGAGCTGCGGTTGCGGGACCGCCGCCACATCGGCCTCGCGCAGCAGGGTCAGCAGTCGGTCCCGCTCGCGCGGACTGCCGTCGGCGGCGGCCGGGGCGCCGAGGTGGGAGGAGAAGTAGAAGCTGTCCAGGATCTCCTGACTGGAACCGACCGCGTACAGCTGGTGGATCTCGGCGCAGTCGCGGCCTGAGGTGAGGGTGTAGGCGAGCGCGGAGCGTAGGTCGCGCAGGGTGATGTGGAGTCTGCCGCGCAGCTGGGTCACCTCGTAGAGGCGGCGCAGCCGCCGCGCGGTCTGGGGGCCCGCGGCGGGGTGCTGAAAAGTCTGGGCGTTGTGCCGGGCATAGCAGGTGGCGGCCAGGTCACAGCGCTCGCAGCCCTCCCAGAACCGATCGTGCGTCATCCGGTCGAGCATGCGCTCCAGGAGCGATTCGCCGTCCTGCGGTTCGCCGTCGGCGTCGAGGGGACGAGCCGCGACATCACGTGCGTTGAGGTTCACGACGGCGACGGCCTGCCCGGTGTCACGGCCCGCCAGGCCGAGGTTGGCCACCTTGGCGAGGTGCGGGAAGCGGTCGTGGTGGTGGCTGAGGAAGTCGACCAGACGGCCCTCATTAATGGCGATCAGCCGGGTTTCCCCCGCGACCTGCCATGCCGATGCGTCGGCCCCGGCGAAGGGTGCGAAGAACTCGTCCAGTACGTCGTCGCCGCTGACCTCACCCTCGTCCTGGCTGCCATCGTGGTTGGTGCGGAACCGGTGCCCGGCCAGGGTGAAGTCGCTGCCGTTCGCCCGGCGGGAACCGAACTCGGCACCGAGCTCGCCCGCCTGGTGTTCGAACCGCTCCAGGAAGGCCGTCTTGCCATCGCCCGCGTTACCGGTCACCACAACCAGCGCGTGTCGGCCTTCCCGCAGTGCGGGCACGAGCTCCCGGTCCAGGGCCGTCTCGACGTAGACGGACATCGTGTGCGGATCGAGGCCGCGGGTGCCGCGGTTGCTGCGGCGGCTCTGGCTGTACAGCGTCTGCAGGTGTGCCACGAACGGATTGGAGTTCGGCTCGGGCTCTTGCGGCTCCTGACCGACACTGGGGGCAGCCGGTGGCGCCGGCGGCGGCTGAGACCGCTCGGACGACCGTGACACGGCTGGTAGAAGCGGTGTAGGGGCGACGCGTGCGGATTCCAGCGCCTCCAACGCGCGCAGCAGCTCCTCGGCGGTGGAGAACCGGTCCGCCCGGTACGGGGAGATCGCGCGCAGCATGATCTCGGCGAAACCGGGCGCCAGATCGCCGAAACCGCTGTACGCGGTGCGCGGGTCCACCGGCGGCACACCGGGCGAGGGCCGTCCGACGCCCTCCCACGGATACTGCCCGCCGGTCAGCGCCTCGTACAGCGTGACACCGAGGCCGAACAGGTCCCGGTCGGTGTAGCCAGAAGCGTCGGCGGGCACCTGGTCCAGGTCCGGCGGGCTGTAGCGGGGGCTGGTGTAGCTGTGCCCCTCGGAGGAGTCGGAGGTCTTCGAGATCCCGAAGTCGATGAGCTTGACGCCGTCGTCGGTCCACAGCAGGTTGCTCGGCTTGATGTCGCAGTGCCACACCCCGCGATCATGGATGTGGCGCAGCCCGCGCGCGGTGTCAATCGCGAGCCGCAGCACGTCCGCCGCGCCCATCCGGCCGCCACGGATCACCTCGGCGACGTCCTTGCCGTCGACGAACTCGAAGACCAAGTACGGGTACTCGTCCGGTGGCATCAACCGGTCCGCGTCCACCATCGACACCACATTGGGGTGCGGGGCGTTCTGCAGCCGGTCCAGGACGCCCGCCTCGCGGCGCAGCCGCTCCAGGACAGAGTCCCGGTCCCGGAGGACCAGCTTCACCGCCCTGTCGACACTCCTGATCGTGTCGTACACCCGATAGGCCACACCGAACGAGCCTGGGCGGCCGAGACGATGACGCACCAGATACTTCGTACCGAGCTGGTGGTCGGCCGGCAGATCACGGAAGAACTCCGGGCCCCGCGCACCGTCCTGCACGGGCTGCCCGGCGGAGAGCGCAGGAGGAGCCGGGGGAACTGCGACCGAGGAGCCGATACGCCGGGCGGGAGCCCTTCGCGCTCCCATCACCAGGTCGAGGCGGCGCAGTGCCTCCACGGCGGTCGGCCGGTCGTCCGGACCCGTCGCGCACAACTTCTGCAGCCAGTGGGCCAGTTCGACACGGACCTCGGCAGCTTCGAGGGCCTGCGCCGGGAGCTGCCCTGCCGCGTCAGCCTGCTCGGTGGCGGAGGTGAACGGCAGCTCGCCGGTAAGGAGCTGGAACCCGAGGACACCGACCGCATAGATGTCCGCCTTCATGCCCATCGCCGCCGGGTCGGCATGGCACTCGGGCGCCAGATACGCACGGTCGGCGACCTGGTACGCCTCCCGCATCACCGTGTGGGCACGGCGCTGCGCGGTCTTCGCGTACTCGAAACCGGTCAGCGTCGCCCGGCCGTCCTGTGCGATAAGCACGGTGGACGGGTTCAGCTCGCGGTGCGCGATCAGGCGGCTGTGCGCGTGGGCCAGGCCCATCAGCATGTGCCGGATCGTTCGCAGCTTCGCGTCGGCGGTCAGCGGGTCTGCGGCCCCGTTCAGGTGCAGGGCGAGGGCGTGCCCCGGAACGTCGTCGTAAACGGTGACGAAGGAGTCCTTGTCCTCGTCGGCGAAGAAGTCCCGCACCCCGACGATGTTCGGGTGCGAGGGCAACTTGCCGAGCGCCTCGTACGCGATGCCGATCCGCTTCTGCTGCTGGAGCCGCTCGGTCTCCGGCGCGTACGGATCGGCCCTGCGGACGGAGAGCCGGACCGTGCCCGACCCCTGTACCGCAAGGGCGTTCTTCGCCCGGTACTCGCGGTGGACGTCATCGCCCTCCTCCGGGCCCGTCTCGCTCAGCCGCTCGACCACTTCCCAGCTGCCGAACCGCAGGGGGCCCGACGGCGGCCGGGACGAACCCTGCACCGCACGCACGATCAGCTCGTGGTGCGCGGAGACGTCCGTGTCGAAGCGGTTGGTTGAGGTCGGTACGCGGCTCACGTCCGCGAGCCGGCCGATCAGGTCCCGGAGAGTGACGGTGTCACGGGCGTCGTTCTGGCGGGGCGTCCGGTCAACGAGCAGGGCGTCGGGTGCGGGCAGGACGACCAGCGCATCGGTGTAGAGCCGGGACAATGGACGGTGAGCCGTCTCCAGGAGCGTCTTCAGTTGCTTAGCGTGCCCGCGGAGCTTCGGTAGCGGTGAGCGAAACGGCGCCCGGTGAGAGGGCTGCCAGCGGCCGCCGTCGACCTCGATGCGGCCTCGGGTGCCCTTGACGTCGATGACGTACACGGCGTGCCCGGTGACCACGACGAGGTCGACCTCGAACAGTTCGTTCCGGTTGTGCGGAATCTCGACGGAGTGCAGGACCGTCCAGTCGTCGGGGGCGTGATCACGCAGGTGCGCGATCACCCTCCGCTCGGCATCGTTGACGGCCTCCCCAACAGCAACGATCCTGGCACCCATTAGCCGACGGCCTCCTCGATGGCGGTGTTGAGCAGCGCGAGGGCCCGGTCTTCTAGGACGTCGGCTTGGTCGCGGCATTTGTAGGCGTGGCGGACGGTGGCGGCGATGCGGGCCCGGGCGGCGGGGGGCGCGAGAGGGACGGGAATCTCGTTACGGAGGTGCTCGTGGATGTCCTGCTGCTTACCGCCCGCGCTCAGAGAGCGGAGCAGGCGGAAGGCCGCCTCGGAGCGGAAGAAGGCAAAGAGGTAGGCACCGGAGATCTCGGGATCGCCACTGACGACGCGGAGGAAGTGCTGGGTGTATACGTACTTGAGCCAGCGGCCAGTTACGAGCAGCGGCCGACAGAAAACTTCGTTCTCACCCAGAGTGCCTTGTGCGGCGATCATGATCGTTTCGTCGCTCGCGAAAATGCCAACAGGAGCGTGAGCAGCGCTGATCCAGCGCCCTTCGGGGCGCAACCAGAAGCCTTGCCGCTGTCCGATGAGTTGGACGCCGTGCTCAGGGTTACTTTCGACCCTGGCAAACCGGGTCCCAGATCCAAGCTGCCCGCCGGAACAGATGTCACCAAGCCTGGCATTCGGCGCGAGTGCTAGCTTCTCTGCCAACTGGCGAGCCCTAGGGGCAAAATTCAGCGCACGGAGAGACGTCGCCCCCACGCTCGGAACCTCGAACCCGAGGTCCCGCTCCTGCTGATGCCAGCGGACATCGATTAGCTCGGGCAGATCCACGCTCGTGAAGAAGTCCTCCGTCGCACTGACCAAGGATGACTGGAACTCAGCACGCAGCCGCGCACACTCCTCCACCAGGTCGTGGATCCGGCCTTCGAGCTCCGCGCCCAATCGTGGCACCGGCAGCCCCGCGATGTGATGTGGCTCGATGTGCTTCACGGCCGAGCCGTACACCGACCCCCGCACGAGCGACTCACCGAACTTGCTGAGCAGGAAGGCGTACAGATAGCCGGACTTGATCTTCTCCGGATCGGGCTCGACCTTGACAATATCCTCCGAGGCCCAGTAATCACCCATGTCGGGTCGGACGTACGCCCGCCTTCCTGCGTTAAATCCCGAGCGCGAGATCAAGGTCATTCCAGGCTTGAGCTGGAGATACGACAGGGCCGGCGATTCCGCATCCGACTTACGCAGCCGGGGCAGCCCGGTCAAATCGGCCGCCATCATGTCCTTGGTGCCGATGAACGGCACGCTGTGCTCAGGATCGGTAATGAAAACCCGCCGGAACATGGGCCCGCTGAAAATTCCGCCCTTGTGCCCCGCCGTCAGACTCGCCAGCGGCTCCGTCCTCGGCAGCTGCTCCAGCAGCTTCCTCGTCTTCATCGACCCCGCCACATACGGCGAGGCATCGAGCCGAAGCCCTTGATCCGCAAACCAGTTGGACTTCACCGGGTTGGACAGCTCGGCGACCTTCACGCCTCTGCCCCCGTTCCCGCGGCCCCTGCCGTACGCGGATCCACACCCGGCACCGGATACTTGGCCCGGAACTCCCGGTACTTCTCCGCGATCACCGGCAGGTCGTTGTCGATGACCTTCTTGCTTCGGGTCAGCGGCCGTGTCACTTCCTTGCCTCGGATGCGGAGCCGCTCCATGACGACCTCTGTCTCCACCACGATCTCCCCGTTGGGCTCACGCTTGTAGAGGTCATTGCCGCGTCGGTCGAAGCCGACCTTCTCCGCAACAGCCATGAAGACGGGATACGCCCTCTCCGTACCGAGGTCGTGGTTCTGGATCTCCTGCCGGGTCTTCCGCTTCAGGAAGAGGAGCGTGGTGAGGATGTTGACGTTGGCGTCGACGACGAACGTCTCCACCGGCAGCTCCACGCTTGCGAGTACCCAGCAGTTCCGCAGGATGTACCGGCGGATCGCCTCGTCGGTCGGCCCTGGGTTCGACAGGATGCCGTTCGGCAGGACGATGCCGATCCGCCCGCCTGGCTTGACCCACTCGATGGCGCGCTGGATGAACAGCTGCTCCGGCGCCATGCTCGACGGCACGCTGGTTGTGCTCGCCTCGACCGCGCCAGTCTCCTTGTTACGGCCCCATGACCGAGCGATCCCGTTACGGAACGAGCCGAGCACCGACTCATCGCTGACCGGGATGTCCGCGCCGAAGGGCGGGTTGGTCAGGAGCACGTCCACGGTGGGCTTATCGAGCGGGATCCTCTTCTTTGCCGCCTCCACACCCGGGAGGTGTCCCTGCGGGAAGGCGAGCGAGTCCATGTGGAAGACGTTCCCCGTGGTCTGCGCAAGCGTCATGATCGCCATGGTCGTCGCACGCACCAGGAACGGGTCGAAGTCGGAGCCGAACAGGTGCTCGTCAGCGAACTCCTTGAGCTTGTCGCCGTACCGCTCCCGCTCCTCCTCCGTGTCCGGGAAGCCGAGCGTGTCGGCCTCCCTCTTCCAGGTCTGATGCAGGTGCTTGAGGGTGGCCTGGAGGAAACCGCCAGTGCCGCATGTCGGGTCGAGGACGGTCTCGTCCTCCTTCGGGTCGAGCATCTCGACCATCAGGTTTACCGCGCCGCGCGGGGTGAAGTACTGGCCGCGGTCGCCGCGCAGGTTGGTGCCGACGAGTTCCTGATAGGCGATGCCCTTGGCGTCGACGTCCGTGCCGATCAGGTCGTACGGGGCGAGTTCGCTGACGATGAAGGCGAGCGCCCGGTCGGAGAGAGTGATCTCGTCCGTGGGCTTGAAGACGTCCTTGTACTCGGTCTTGACGTCCTCGAAGAGCCCCTTGACGCGCCTACTGATGGCTGCCCGGCCGTTCGCGTCGAACATCTCCTTCAGACCGGTGCGGAACCGGCCGTGCACGGAACCGTGGCTGACCCGCTCGTCGTACATCTTGGCGAAGAGCAGGTAGAGGAACTGCCAGAAGGCGGCGTCCTTCGGCATGCCCTCGTTGCCGTGGATGTAGTTGTGGCAGCGCCGGAAGGCGATCTTGAGCATCTCAGGGTCGGCCTGACGCAGCCGCTGGTGCGAGGCGACGGTGCGGCTGCCAAGGGTGCCGTCGGCGACCTCCCAGTCGCTGCGGTCCTCGAAGTCGGCGCCGAAGTCGTCGGCCACCTTCTTGAGGAAGAAGAAGTCGACACCGTCGGTCCACATGCCGTCCGCGCACTGCAGGCGGTCCTCGTTGCCCATCAGCTCCTGGAGCTCTTCCAGGTCCTTCCGGGCCTGGTCGGGCTCGCGGAGCTTGACGACGTTCTTCCCGCGCTTGGGCTCCTGCTTGCAGATCACGACCCGCCGCAGGTTCGCCGTGGTGTGCAGGGTGCCGGACTCGAAGATCGCGATGTCGGCCTTTTTGCTCCGCTTCCGCTTGGCCCCCTCCTCACTGACCGTGACGGAGAAGTCGCGCTCCATGTCGCCGGGGTCGATGCCATGCTCGTGCACCAGGGCGCGGGCGATCCGCTGCCGGACCTTCTCCTTCTCCGTCTCCTTGATCGCTTCGCCCGAGATGTAGTCGACGACCTGGCCCTCCTTGAGGGCCGTGACCTTGGGCTCGGAGCCCTCCGTGGCAGGCTCCGCACCGTCCTCGGGCTGCTGCGGGATGTCCAGGTCCAAGGTCAGTTCTTCCATCGGCGTGCTGCTACTTCCTGTGCTTGTGGTGCGGCTAGGGGCCTGCACCCTGGGGTGGGCCGTGTGTGTGCGGCCGTCACAGCCGCCCCCTGTGATCCTACGGCCACAGGGGGCGGCTCCGAAGGCGTATTCCGCCAGGCTGGAGGGTGCGCAGCTCCGTGTCCCCGGACCCTACAAGGGGGCACGGACAACCCCAGGGCGGAAGCGGGCAACGGAACCGAGAAGGGACGCTCCAGCCTGTTATTCCCTGCCTCCGCTTACGCCTCCTCGTTGCCCTCCCGCAGCCGCACCGCCAGCGCCAGCTCGTCCAGCGACCCCTGCCCAGGCACGAACCACCGGATCGTGCCCTGCGCCGCGCTGTCCACCCCGGACGCCTCGAAGCGCATCTTCCGCGCGAGGCCACTGGGCGAGTACCAAGCATCGTCGGCGTGCCACTGCAAAGGGGTACGCCCCGCCTCGTTGCTCCACGTCGCCTGAGCCCGCCGCGGGTCCGCCGCCAGCCACTCAGTCATCTCGCGGCGCTCCGGCTTGCTGTACGGGCGGAACTCCAGAACCGCGCCCTCCTCGACCTCGCCGGCGGCGACCAGGGTCGTCACGGCATTCGCCCTTCGCCCCCTGGCCTCAGCCGTAGCTACTCGGTTGTCCTCGTCGAGCGCCGGAGCCTCTTCCTCGGAGTCGAGCCTGCGCAGGGCCGCGCGTACCACTCGCTCGATCCGTTCGGTGTTCCGGACGGCGGCGATGATGTGGCTGGACGTGCCGTACTCGTTGTTAATCGCGTCGAGAACCCAGGACAGGGAGTCACGGACCGCATCCGGCACCTTGGCGAGTTCCGCCGCCCAGTCGCACTCCGGGTCCTCGATGGCCCGGGTGTCCAGCCGGCGGTAGACGATGTGGGTGACCAGGAGATCGCCGTAGAAGGCCGCCGCGTCAGCACGCCAAACCAGCCCTTCGCGGAGGGACTGCAACTGCGCCCGGACCTCGCGAAGGAGCTCGACGCTGCGCCAGACCTTGAATACGTTCGGTTCGGAGCCGAAGGTCTCCTGGTAGTTGTGGTCCTCCCAAAGGCCGGCAAGATTGTCGTCGCGCTTGGCCACGGCCGCGAGCCGGGCATTCGGGCTGACGGCAGCGAGCGCCTCGGCGGCCTCGGTGATGGAGCAGCCGTGCGCCGAGTCGGGCACCGTCTCGCCACGCTTCGTGACGTAGCTGCGCTTGAGGAGCCTGGCAAAGTCCTCGCGGAGCGTAATTTGGCCGGGGTCGAGGGACTTGAAGTCTCGGTCCTCAATCGGGTTCTGCGTGTTCGTGGTAGTGGTCACCTGGTCGCCGAAGCCGGGCGGGCAGTCTTCCAGGGAGATCAGGCGCACAAGAACCCGCCCGTCCTGCGCCGCGCCCGTATCCTCGGTGAATGCCCGGTAGATGGCACTCACCGTCTGCGCGCCGTTGACCACGCTGACGCCGGACAGCTGGAAGTTACCCACTTTGCCGGGCAGTGCCCGGCCGATCGGCTGGATCGACTCGCACAGCATGGTGATGCCGTTGCTGAAGTACCAGAAGTGCTCGGGCTCTTCCCGCAGGGTCTCCCTGATCTTGGAGTTCACATCGCTCTCGTCGAGAGAGTCACGGATATTCCGGGCGAAAAGGCCGCGCCGGTGCTCCTCATAGAGATCCGCTAGGTCGGGGACCGTCATGGTTCCGTACATCGCCTTGTACGGCGTCGACTCCTGGCCGAAGCACTCCAACTGCACCTTGGTGTCGATCTTCGGTGCGGCGGACTCGCCGAGAATCGCGCGATGGAAGTCGCGCAGGTCGAGGATCTTCACTTCGACCATGTCGCGGACGACCTGGTTCTGCTCGTCCTGCTTCATCTTGATCAGGTCGCGCACGCCGTCGCTGAGCGGCGCCTCGCGCATCAGGGCGAGCACCAAGGTGATCTTCGGAGTGCCGGATTCGTAGGCCCGCTCGATGTCCGGGACGAACGGCTGGAAGCGGCGGTTGAACCGGCCGAAGTTCCGGTCGAGCATCAGGTCCAGGCCGTGGAACATCTTGTGCACCTCGGCCTCGCCGAAGCCTCCCTTGTTCTGGTCGCTCCACTTCGCCTGCACCAGACAGATCCGGGAGCGCGTGGTCCCTAAGTCCACGGCGATCGAATCGAGGCCCTGGTCGTCCTGCCCGTCGAAGACTCGTACGGCGGCGACCCGGTCGCTGCACGGGTGCTCGATCTGCGCAGCGAGCGCGGCCAGACCGCGACTCAGGAACGCCTGATGGAGCTTGTCCCCCGACATACGCGCCTGGTCCGACATGTCGATGAGGCCGGTGAAACGGTCCTCGATCGCCTTGCGGACGTACCCCACGTGCAGTTTGCTCACGATCCACCCCTGTCGATCCCTCAGATCGTCAACACCCTATCGGGGACGAGTCCTTGAACTTGACTAAGTCAGGGATCTTGGTGCCCGCTCAGAACAGTTCCAGGTCCTCGCCGCTGGTGTCCACCATGACTGGCCGGAATTGGGCGGGGAGGCCGTCCAGGCGGTCCGGGCCGGCCGCAGCGGCCACGGCGGGGGCCGTCTCAGCCAACCAGGCACGGAACCGCTCGGCGGCTTCGCGGTAGGGGGCTCGCGCCAGGACACGGTGCTCGTCGGAGGGGCAGAAGTCGACGGCGACAGTGAGCAGGTAGGAACCGGGCACGTTGTAGCTTCCCGTCCGGGACACGCGCAGGGCACCGCAGGGCTTGCGCCCGCGGGGGCGCGGTGGGTCGGGCGCAGCGGTCGGCAGCCGTCGGGACGGCACTGTCGGCCGTCAGACCGACCCACAGAGCATCCGCAGCAACCAAGGGGATCAGGCCGCCCGTGCGGCCGAGCATGAGGCGCTCCGACATACTGACAGGCTAACGGCCGACAACGGAGCCCGTAGGCGATCGATCCTCACGCGCTACGTCCGGGAAGGCCGCCAGAACCGTTCGGCTTGGGTAGAAGATACTACTGGTTGAATGCGCCTGTGCTGGAGAACCAGAAGCGTCGGCGCTCCGCCGGCCCCGCGTCGGCTTCCCCGGGAGGTAGAGCCCACCACTGCTCACTACGCAGTGTCCGAGCAGCCGACTTCGAAGTGCAACGGCACAGCACGGCTGACAGTTCACGGAGTCGGGACGGTCCGCGCTGTTGGGAGTTCCCACAGGCGCAGCCCTCTCTCCGCGTCAGGTCCCCTCTTGTCCCGGGAATACTTCGCCGCTCGCTGCGATTGACGTCGGGTTAGCGCAACGCGACGGGGGCTCCTGTGACTGATTTGAAGTTGTTTCGACGTGCCGCAGACGGCCGGGACGTCGAAGTGCAAGGTTCGACCGTAGCTCTGGAGGTAGAACTGCAGCGGCGGGTTGAGGCGGGGATGGCGTCAATGCTCGGTATCCGCTTCCTGGCCTCGGAGTACCCGACGGGACCGTGGCACCGGGGCAGGATCGACACTCTAGGGCTGGACGAGAACAACGTCCCCGTGCTGGTCGAGTTCAAGAAGGGCTCCGACAGCGGGGTGCTGTCGCAGGCTGTCTCCTACTTGTCCTGGCTGGACTCGGCGCACCACGAGTTCGAGGCGCTTGTCCGGAGGGTGCTCGGCCCGGAGGCCGCCGAGTCGATCGACTGGCGTCGACCGCGGATGGTCTGCATCGCGGCCAGCTTCTCCCATCACGATCGCGTGGCCGTGCAGCGACTGCCCGAGCGGATCGACCTGGTGCGCTACCGCGTCTTCGACGGCGGCCTGCTGAGCCTGCTGCTCGTCGACTCCTCGCCCGGCTCCCCGAACCCCGCTGCGTCCCGGCGGCACCGGGAGCGGGACGCCGCAGTCGTCAGCGCGCCGACGGTGCCGGCCGGTCCAGCGCCGGGAAGTGCCGGCCTCGTCCCGGAGTGCCTGCGGGACCTGTACACGGAGCTGGACGACGCCCTAACGGCATGGGGCGAGGTAGAGGTGGCAGCCCTGCGGCACTACATCGCCTACCGGCGGCTGGTGAACGTGGCATCGGTGCTGTTCCGTCCGAGGCACGAGGCGATCCTGGTCTACCTCAGACTCGACCCGGGCTCGGTCGTGCTGGAGGAGGGCTTCTCCCGGGATATGCGCGGCATCGGGCACCTGGGCACCGGGGACGTGGAGGTGCGCCTCGCGTCGGCGGACGACCTGGAGAGGGCAACGCCGTTGATCCGGAGTGCGTTCGAGGCGGCCTGACGTGACGAGAAGGGCGGCTGGAGCATCGGTTCTCGATGCTCCAGCCGCCCTTCGGCGTTTGCGGCCCGCCGGCCCCGGGCTCTCTCGCCTCCCATGATCATGCCTCCGGTCCGGCCAGGGCGACGTCGTCCTGCGTCAGCTCGGCGCGGAGCCGCTGCTCGGCCACGTCGGCGTAGTGCGCGGACAGCTCGACGCCCACGAAACGACGCCCTTCGCGCAGGGCCGCGACGCCCGTGGATCCGCTGCCGGTGAACGGGTCGAGGACGACGCCTCCCTCCGGGCAGATCTGTACGAGCTGCTGCATGACCTCGACCGGCTTCTGGGTGATGTGCACCCTGCCCTTGCGGGGCTGGGACGCGATGAAGTGGCCAGGCAGGTACAGGTCCCGGCCCTTGGCCAGGCTGCCCTTGACCCCCCAGGTGATGAATTCGGCGGACTGCTTGAACCCACCCTTGCGGGGCCGGCTGGCGGGCTTGATCCACGGGATGGTGCCGCTCCAGGTCCACCCCGCCATCTGCAGGGCGTCGGACGTCGTCGGTTCCTGGCGCCAGTCCGAGAAGACGATGGCGACCGCGTGCTCGGTCGATGCCCGGTATGCCTCGGTCAGCAGCTCGGTCAGCCAGGAACGGTACGAGCGCTGATCGCGGTTCTCGCCGGGGAAGCTGGCGAGGTCGTGTGCCGAGTTGCTGGTGACGTACTTGGCTCGCGCCGTACGACCGGTGCGCTCGGAGCTGGTTCGGCCACCGCTGTTGTACGGGGGGTCGGTGATGACGGCGTCGACGCTCTCGTCCGGGAGGGTCTTCATCACGGTGAGGGCGTCGCCTCGGTGCAGCGTGTAGCTCATGTGGAGGGCCTCTTTCAGGGCATGGCAGGGCTGTTCCCGCTCCGGGCCGTGCTGAACGGCGTGCATCTCGGGCGGGGTTGTGCCGGAGGTTAGCCGTGATCTCCGGCCGGGCCCAACGAGGTGTGCCGGCTGCGGCCCCGAGTCCGGGAGTCGTTTGGTGCGGCCGGATTCCCGGTCTACTGTCTCGCCGTGTCACCGGGACGAAGCATCGCTTCACCCCGGCTGACCTGTGTCTATCCGTGTTGTCTCGTCCAATTGAGCACTCCGGTCCGACACGCTCCCTCTTCGTTCCACGCGCCGTCAGGAGGCCAGGTGTACCGCCTGAGATTACGAGCGCGGCCGGTTGCCGCGCTTGACCGGAGACCGGTGTCCGGGAGCTACCAACTCCCCTGACCCGGGCCCGCCCTGAGAGGCGGACGCACATCGGCGCGGTGCCGACGGCTTTGCACGAGAGGTCGGCACCGCGCCTCCTACGAACATGAGGAGCCGCTGCGATGCAGCATGCCTTGATACGCCCGCACCCCTCCCCGCCAGCGCCGTACGGCGTACCCCGCCACCCTGCTGCCCGGCGGTCGCGATGAAGAAGGCCCTCGGAGCCGTCGCCGGTCTCTGCGCCGCCGGATCCATGCTGGCCCTCCCGCTTCTCGGCTACGCGGCCAGCAACGCTTCGGCGGCAACCTGCCCCGTCGGCGGTGAGCAGTCGGTGGACAGTGCGGCCGTCGCCAAGCAGGTGAAAGCGATTCTGGACGGGGGCGAAGACGACTCGGTGTCCGTGCCGGGCCTGGACGCGCCCGCCGAGCAGATCCCCAACGCCAAGACCATCCAGGCCACCGGCGTCGCGATGAACGTCCCTCCCCGGGGCCAGGTCGTTGCCCTGGCCACCGCTCTGCAGGAGAGCGGCCTGCGGAACTTGAACTACGGCGACCGTGACTCGTTGGGGCTTTTCCAGCAGCGCCCGTCCCAGGGCTGGGGCTCGGCGACCGAGGTCCTCGACCCGGTCCACGCGAGCACCAAGTTCTACGAGGGGCTCAAGAGGGTCTCGGGCTGGGAGTCCCTGTCCGTGACCCAGGCCGCCCAGGAAGTGCAGCTGAGCGGTTACCCCGAGGCGTACGCGAAGTGGGAGCCGCTGGCGACTGCTCTGCAGCGCGCGATCGAGCCGCTGCTCACGAAAGGCGACGCCGCGTCGGCCGCTCCCTCCGGCCCCGGAGGAGTTCCGGCCGCTGCGGGGGGCTGTACGACCGGTGCGGACGGGACCGACTTCGGCACCATCCCACCCGGATCAGTTCCCGACGAGTACCAGATCCCGGCGGACGCTCCGGCCAAGGTCCAGACAGCGATCCGCTGGGCTCTGGGCCAGCTCGACACCCCGTACCAGTGGGGAGGGAGCTGCGCCGACTCACACGGCAAGGACCCGATGGGCCGGTGCGACTGCTCGTCCCTGATGCAGGGCGCCTACAAGGCCGCCGGGGTCTCGCTCACGCGGACGACCTACACGCAGGTCAAGGAAGGCAAGCCGGTAGCGGTCGGCTCCGTACGGGCGGGGGACCTCCTGTTCACCGAGGGGTCCGCCGCCACGCCGGAGCACGTCGGCATGGCGATTGGCCACGGGCTGATCGTGCACGCGCCGAAGACCGGTGACGTCGTGCGCATCACGACCCTCGCCTCCTGGAAGCCGCAGATCCTCGCGGCCCGCCACGTCGTCTGACCCAGCCTCTCCCTCCCTCTTCTTCTCCTCTCGCGTCGTCGCTCCACCTCGCGGGCTTCGGCGTGCACTAAATCGAACTGGAGTTCGCTATGTATCTGGCCGACAAGGTCATCCAGCTCGCCTACGACCCCGGCATCAAGCCGAACGAGGGCGGACTTCCCGGCCTGTCTGTACTTAAGCAGGTGATGGGCTCCATCAACTTGTTCGGGCTCGTGGCCATCGTCGGCGCGCTCGCCGTCAGCGCGGGCGTATGGGCCTGGGGCCATCACAGCGGTGGACACCAGGCGGAGGCGAACGGGAAGAAGGGCGTGCTGGTCAGCTCTGGAGCGGCCCTCCTGTTGGGGGCGGCGAATGGGATCGTTGCCTTCTTCAGCACGTTGGGAACGCAGGTCCGCTGATGCCTGCCCACTCCTCGAACCCCGGCGGCGCATCTCGCGTGCGCCGCCGGGCGCTGCTCGGCACCGCCGTCCTGGTGGTGCTCGTCGCCCTCGCCGGCCTGCTCGCCTTCCTCACGCGCGACACCAGGGCCCCCTCCACGCCCGCCCCACACAGCAGTTCGGCGACACCGCGTCCTTCCGGCGCGGCGCCGTCGGCATCGCCGCCTCCGCAGGAGAATCACCGGGCTCTGCCTCGCCCGCCGAAGACGCACGACCCGATCGTCTACGGGAAGGCGGCGGCAGCGGCGCTGTGGTCGTACGACACCCGGGCCTACTCCCAGCAGGCGCTGCTGTCCGCGCTGCGCGGGTGGATGACCGGAGAGAAGAAGTACGTCGACACGGCCTCGGTCGCCAAGCTCGTCCCGTCGCCCGCGCTCTGGAAACAGATGGCGGACAACCGTCAGCGCGCCAAGGGGGTCGTGAACGAAGGGCACTTCCCCGACTCGTTCACCCGGGCTCTCCAGGACGACCCCGGAGCGATCACCCAGACCTACCTGTACGCCGTGACGGTCTCCGGCAAGCAGTCGATCGCGTGGAAGGGCTCCCCGGCCGGAGGAGCGGAGAGCCGCGTCACCACCCTCGCGGTCCAGTGCCGCCCCTCCTCTCCCTGCACGCTGGCCGGTGTTCTGCCGGCCGTCGCGCCCTAACCCCACCCTCAGAAAGGAGGTATCGCCATGGGAGTCTGCGACTTTCCGCTGATGGACAAGGTCTGCGGAGCCGTTGATTTCGCCAGCAACCCGGCCGGGGCCGTCACCGACGGCATCGGGGCGTGGATCGCGAAGTCCGCGGGCGAACTCGCGGCGAGCGCTGCGGATCTCGCCGCCGACGCCGTGAACTCGACCACCGCGATCGATCTCAACGCGCAGTGGTTCAGGACCAACTACGAGCTGCTGCTTCCGATCGGCCTCGCGCTCACCGTCGGCTTCTTCTGCATCGCCTTGGTGTCCGCCGCCTGGAGGCGGGACGAGCGCGCGCTGGCGCAAGCTGCGGTCGGCACGATGACCGGGGTCCTGTTCAGCTTCTGCGCCGTCGCCTTCACCTCCGTCGCGATCACGGTCGTCGACGTGCTGTCCGACGGCCTGTTCCAAGCCGCGAACACCTCGGTGGACGACGCCATCCGCCGCATCATCAACGTGCAGCAACTCGGAGCGATGTACGGCCTGGGCTGGGGCGTCCCGTCCTTGGTCGCCTTCGGCTGTGCCATCGGCGCGTTCATGTACTGGTGCGTCATGGTCGCGCGGAAGGTCGGCGTGCTCATCCTCGTCTCCCTGGCCGTCTTCGCCGGGGCGGGCGGCGGCTGGGAGGTCGCGAAGCGCTGGCGTCGCGGCTGGATCGAAGCCACCGCAACGCTCGTCGTCTCCAAGCTCCTGATGACCGTCGTCTTCCTCATCGGCGTCTCGGCAATGGGCAAGGCCGACTCCCAGGACGGCATGGCAGCACTCTCCGACGCACTGGCCGGACTCGTCGTCATGATCTTGGTGTTGCTCTGCCCCTACGCGACGTACAAGTTCATTCACTGGGCCAGCGACGGCGGCGGCAACGACGATCTGCACCGCACCGGCGTCGCCGGAGTGGCGGTTGCCGCAGGCGCCGCGAAGACGGCCGGCACCCTCGCGATGCAGGCCGGCACCGGCACCCCCGCCCCGCAGGGGCCCAGCGAGGTTCCCGGCGCGGGGAGCGACGGTGTCACCTCCGGCATCAACCCCACCGGCGGGAATCTGAGCAAGGAGGGCATCGACTCCGGACCGCCGAAGGCCCGGACGAACTTCCGGTTCGGCGAAGACCCGGACGCCTCCGGTGACAAGGGTCGGGCCCTCATCCAGCGGCCCGGCATCCCTCCGCTGATCAACCGGCCCGGCGGCACGGAAGCCGCCGAAGGCGAGGGCGGCTCCGCAGCCCAGCCCGCTGCGGTGTCGATTCCGGGCGGGAGGATGCCGCGCGTCGGCTCGGCATCACCGGGTGGTCCCGCGTCTCCGCCGCCGACCGGCGCCGGTCCGTCGCCCACCGGGTCCGAGACGAACTGGGTCTTCCCGACCCGTCCGCCGTCCGGATCCTGACCCACCACGAGTGCGGGGGCGGGCTGCCACCCAGCAGTCCGCCCCCGCCTCCCCCGATCACCGACGAAGGAGCCCTGCCATGTCCTCCAGAAGAGCGCCGCGCCCTCCGCCCTGTCGCACTCGCACCCACTGTCTGGACCCGCCATGTCTGCCCGATCCCAGGCCGAATCCGCCACGGCCACCGTCAAGTTCCCGCACCGCAGTCGCCGAGGCGTGCTGCTCGGCCTGACCGTCCCCCAGCTCATCGTCGCCGGGTTCACCGGGCTGCTGCTGCTCGCCGTGATCATGACCCGTGGCGTCGTCGGCGCGCTCCAACTCATCCCGCTGTGGAGCGCCATCGCCCTGCTCGTCTTCGTTCGCAACCGCGGACGGTCCCTGGCCGACTGGACTCCGATCGTCCTCCGGTACGCGTTGCGCCGGATGCGGGGCCAGTTGATCTGGCTCGCCCGCCCGTCCCGACGTCCCGTACGCGAGGGGCACCTCAATCTGCCGGGCACCTCCGCCAGCCTGCGTGTCGTCACCGCGCCCGACCGGCGGTACGGCGCCGTGCACGACCCCCACACCGGTTCGCTGACCGCCGTCGTCAAGGTCTCTTCCCGCGCCTACGCGCTCCTGGACCCGGGCACGCAGAACGCGAACGTCGCCGGGTGGGGCCGGGCGCTCGCCGCGCTGGCCCGTACCGGCCACGTCGCCCGCATCCAGGTCGTCGAGCGTACGGTCCCCGACAGCGGCGACGCCCTTCGCCGGTACTGGGAGGAACACGGCCGGCCCGACACTCCGCTCGCGGGCGCGCTCTACACCGAGCTGATCCAGAGCGCGGGCCCCGCCGCCGCGCCGCACGAGGCGTACGTCGCCATCAGCCTGGACGCCAAGGCCGCCCAGCGGCTGATCAACCGGGCAGGCGGCGGCCTCACCGGCAGCTTCAGCGTCCTGGCCCAGCTGACCTCGACCTTCGAACAGGCCGCCCGGACCGCCGGGCTCAACCCCACCGGCTGGCTCACAGCCCGCGAGATAGCGGCTGTCGTGCGCACGGCGTACGACCCCAAGGCCCTGCCCGCGCTGGACCGCTGGTCCGCCTCCGGCCGGCCCGAGGCCGAGCCCGCCGCCGCCGGACCCGTCGTGGTCGTGGAGAAGGGCGACCACATCGTCTCCGACTCCGCATTCCACTCCACCTACTGGGTGGAGAACTGGCCTCGCACCACGGTCGGCGCCGGATTCCTGCACCAGCTCCTGTTCACGGCGGGCGTGCGCCGCACCCTCTCGCTCGCCTACGAGCCGGTGAGCGTGGACGCCGCCCTGCGCGATATCCAGCGAAAGAAGGCGAGCGTGGTCGCGGACGCCGCCGAGCGCGCGCGGCGTGGCCAGGTGGAATCCGAGGCGGACGCGATCGAGTACCAGGACATCCAGGCGCGTGAGCGTCAGCTCATCGCTGGTCACGCGGATGTGGCCCTGACGGGTCTGCTGACCGTCTCCGCCGACTCCGAAGAGGAGCTGCGAACCGACTGCGCGGTGGTGGAGACCGCGGCGGTCGGCGCCGGACTCGACCTGCGTCCGCTCACCTGGCAGCAGGCCAGCGCCTTCACCGCTGCTGCGATGCCGCTCGCGCTCGCGGCCTGACGCCCGCGCCTCCCCGCGTCCGGAAAGAGCACCCTCATGTCCCGTAACCCTGCCCCGCCTGCGCAGGACTTCGTACCCTTCGCGACCGCCGCGCTCGACTTCCACCGAGCGCTCAACCTCCCCGCCGGCCCGCTCGTCGCGTCCCGGGACGAGCTGGACGCCCTGCACGCCCACCTCGTCTCCCTGCACGGGCTGCTCGACGCGCACACCTCACGCACCGGTCCCCTCGTACCGGTCGCAGGCGATCACCTCCACGGTGCGCGCACCCGCATCTGGCAGGCCGCCGACCACATCCACAGCGCCTACCACGCTTCACCCCAGCCCGGCTCCGGCGACCTTCCCGCCCGGGAAGCGTGCCGCCCCGGACTGCCCGAAGGCGCTCCGGAACTCACCATCTGCCAGCGCCACCAGCGCACCGCCCGCCTGGTACGGCGCCACTCCACCCCCGCCGACCTGCGCGCGCCGTTCACCGGCCAGATCCACCACTGACCACTCACCCCCCGGAGAAACGTTCATGCCCAGGACCCGCGCCAGCGCCTCCCACCTGTTCGTCCCCCGCAAGGCATCCCGCGCCCAACAGCGCGCGGCCCGCGCCGGTTTCGCCGCCGCCCGCCGCCAGGCACAGCTGGCCGGGGCACCACCCAAGCACCGCAAGGAGGCCGCCCTCGACCCGGAGCTGCGACCGGTCTACCCGGCGTCGGGGCGACCCGGCCCCGCCTCGGCGCGCGGCAGCAAGCTTCGGCTGCCCGCTCACCGGATGACGACCGCCACGGTCAGCGGCGCTTACCCGTTCTTGGCCGAGGGCGGCCTCGGCTCGTCCGGGATCTTCATCGGCAGGGACGTGCACGCGGAGGCCGCCTTCTGCTACGACCCGTTCGCTCTGTACAACAGCGGGCGGATCGAGGGCTTCACCAACCCCAACGCGGTGCTCGCGGGAATCATCGGCATGGGGAAGTCGGCGCTGGCGAAGTCCATCGCGACGCGGGCCATCGCCCACGGGTACAAGATCTATGTGCCCAGCGACCCGAAGGGTGAATGGTCGAACGTGGCACAGGCTCTCGGCGGCCACACCATCGCGCTGGGACCGGGGCTCCCCGGGCGTCTCAACCCTCTGGACGCCCCGGCGCGACCCACGTCGGTGACCGAAGAGGACTGGTCCGCCGAAGTACGCAAACGGCGTCTCGCGCTGCTGGCCAGTCTCGCCCGCACCGTGCTGAACCGCGATCTGCTCCCGATGGAGCACACGGCCCTGGACCTCGGCCTGGACCTGGTCGTCGCCGAGGCCACGAATCGCGGCACGGTGCCGCTCCTCGGCGACATCGCCGATGTCATGGGCTCGCCGGACCGCCTCGACCGCGGCTTCGGCCGCCCGGCCGGAGGAATGGGCCACGCAGCTCAGGACCTTGCCCACGCCCTGCGTCGGCTCGTGCACGGCGATCTCAGCGGGATGTTCGACGCCCCCTCGACCGTCGCCTTCGACCCGACGACGCCGATGCTGTCGATCGACCTCTCCCGGCTCGGTAACTCAGGCGACGACACCGGCCTGGTTCTGGCGATGACCTGCGCCAGCGCCTGGATGGAGTCCGCTCTCGCAGACCCCGACGGCGGACGACGCTGGGTGATCTACGACGAAGGATGGCGCGTCCTGAAACACATCGCGCTGCTGGAACGGATGCAGAGCCAGTGGAAGCTCAGCCGAGGGCTCGGCATCGCGAACCTGCTGGTCATCCACAGGCTTTCCGACCTGCTCAGCGCGGGCGACGCAGGATCGCGCGGCCGGGTGCTGGCCGAGGGGCTCCTCGCCGACTGCAGCACACGCATCATCTACCGGCAGGAGAGCGACCAACTTGCCGCAGCAGCAGCCCTGTTGGGACTCACCGGAGTAGAAACCCAGGCCGTCTCCGCCCTCACCAAGGGCAGGGGCCTGTGGAAGGTCGCCGGACGGAGCTTCGTCACCCAACACCTCCTCCACCCTTCCGAACGCGAACTCTTCGACACTGACGCACGCATGTCGGGCTAGCTCAACCGCCGCTGCGCGCAGCCGAGTTGACGGCCCCTGCGGGTTGCCGGCCTCCCGAGGCGAGCTACACCCCAGCGGCGATCCTCAGGGGCGGCGAACCGCCGGTCGACTGGAGTGACCGGCCCACCCCACCCAGCTGCCGCGCCGGCGCCCGCGTTCAGACGCGGTTCCGCCGGCCCGCAGAGGAACACGTCTGCACCCACCGCCAACCCCCTTCGCCGCCGTATTCGCGGTAGCACCGCCACAGGAACCAAGAACAAGGACTCAACGTGCCCACTTCGTCCAGCTCTCCCTCACCCAACGAAGACCGGCCACCGGCAGGCAACGACCACATCGCGTGGCGGCAACACGTCCCAGCACTGGCCTCCGCTTCCGCCGGCATCAAGCAGGCAGAAGACGCCTGGGACGCCGTCTCGGACTACTTCTGCGACCACGACGGTTGGCCCGTGGACGAGAAGGGCTACGCGGACGGCAAGGTCGTACGCGACGCCCAAGCGTGGAAACACGTCGAGGTCTTCCTCGCTCACGGTCCCGAGGTACTGGCCGGGGTCCGCGCCGCCACCACCGGCGCCGACTACCTCGGGGGGCCAATCAGCGAGGACCTCCGTCGCCTGAGCAGCATCGACGCCGCCCTGAAACGAGCCGGACAGATCCAGCGCGAGTGGGACGACGTCATAACGATCATGGACGGCTCCCTCCCCGGCACCCGGGCGCTCTACGAGGGCCGGGCCCAGGAGATCCGAAACGCCGAGGGCTGGCACGACGCGCACGAGCTGTCGCTCCACGGCCCGGCGCTGGTACGGGCCGCTGCATACGTGACCGCTCGGCCGGAACCCGAGCAGCCCTCGCAGACCGAGCGGGCGCGAGTGGCTCTCAAGCGATCCGCCTCCGGCACCAGCACAGCTCCACCAACCCCGCCCCCTGTACCTCCGGCGTCGCCGACGCCGCCCCATCGGTCCCGCTGACGCCACTACCACCGCATTCCGGCTCAGCCAAACCTGCCGATCTCCGGATCCTCATAACACCGGTACCCATACACGCGCCCCTCACGTTGACCCGTGTCGTCGACCATGGGGCGCTCGGCCACGGAGACCACCAATGCCCCCCGACCAGCCCCTGGTTACCCTCCAACGGGAGGGCGCGCGTATCACCGCGCGTACAAGCGGGCCCGTTGCCTCACGGGCGCCGGACAGCGATCCGGAGCACGAACGCGGGTACGGGCACCTCACCTCCCCCCTTCGGCAACGCGGCCTGGTCTGCACCGTCGAGTACGGCCTCAGCGACTACTTCGTCCACGCCTCGCTTCCCGACGGCAGCAATGTGATCATCTCGCCGCCACAGGAACCGTCCAGCGAGCACCCACCGGGGTACCCCGAGAGCTGGCTCGTCACCCGCCACCGAAGCGCTGAGCCGGCGGTCTACGAAGTGATCTACGACTCGGAGCCGGATGGCCCCCATGCCCGGCACGGCGGCGACGTCACACGGTTGATGGCTGCCGTCGACAGCCGTCTGGATCAGCTCGGCGTACCTCCACGACCGGGGCCGAAACGGTTCGCTCACGACATCGCCACCGACGCGGTACTCCACCGCGCGGGCTTCGTCCCCGCCGTCGAGTTCGGCGGTGGGCACTACCACCGGCTGCCCTCGGCCATGACCGACCCGGATGAGCAGCGGCTGGTGGTGACCCGGGCCTTCGACATGCTGCGGGCCGACGGCTTCGATGTCTCGTGCGACCCTGACCTGCTGGAACACGACGCGCCTCCCTTCCTGATCCCGGAGACGAGCCTCGGCGACCGCCTCGGGTTTCTGGCCAAACACATCAAGGCGTCGACGCATACGCGCGACATGGTCGCCAACCTGAGCGAAGTGACCGCCCCGGGCGACGGCGTTCTTCACCAGGTTGTGGAGATCCTCGACACGACGGCCGAGTGGTGGGAAGGGTTCGGCGAACCGGCCGATCACCGCTACGCGCAGCGTCTGCGTTCCATCGCTGAGAGCCTCGACTCCTACGCGATCGAGCTGCGCGCGATACGCGGCGATCTGGCCGACCGCCATGCCGTGCACCCCGGGAAGGCCCGGAGCCGTACGAACCAGGTCGCTGCTTCGACGCCTGCGCCACCACGGGTACGTGCTGCTCTCGCGCCCTCGCCGACGGCTGCGCAGCGCCGCGCTGCCTCGGCGCTTCCTGCCACGGCGGCCGTCCGCCCCGCACCTTCGGCCCGCCCCTCGTCCGCCCCCGGTCGCTGACCACTTTCCTCTCGGAGTCCTCCGTGCCTCGTACCACCAGAACCATCCCGGCCCTGGCCCCTGCCCTGCACGCCCACACCGGATGGATCAGCCATGCCCACCCATTACCCATCACTTCCCGATGTCGCCTTCGGCCACCACCCTGACCACGGAATAGTCGCCGCGAACCCAAAGCAACTCGTCTCCACCGCATGGATGTTGGCGCGGTTCGACTTCCACCCCCTACCGGACCAGCCGACACTGTACGCACTGGCCGATCAGAAACGTGATGGACCGGGCCGTACCTCCCGGGCAGTCGCGCTACTGCGCGAGGCCGGCTACCAGGTCGACGTGGACGCCGCGTACGACCCCTCGCTGGCCTCCCGTGCGCATCCCACCCGTGACCAGGCCCCGCGCGCAGATCCCGAGGTGGCGTTCGCCGAGCATCCGCAGCTCGGCATCGTCGCGGCTACCAGCGACCACTCCTCGGCGCTCGGCGGTCAGCTCATCCTGGAGGAGAACGGCTGGCGGCTGGACCCGAATCTGGACATCTACACGCTGCCCGTCACCGCCGACCGCACCGAGTCCGTGCAGAAGGTCGCCAGTGCCACGGTGGCGATGCAGCGGTCCGGTCTCCAGGTCGCTGTGCATCCCCGCCTCGCCCGCGACGCGGCACTGCGCCGCGCTCCCGCGCCCACGAGCGCCGAGCGTCTCCTCCCCGGTCAGGACGCCGTCCCCAACAACTCTCGCAACGCCGCCGCGCTCGCAGCGAGCCCAGCGCGCTCGGGCCTCCGGGACAAGGCGCCGACTCCTGCCGCCGCTGCCTCCGGGGCTTCGGGGCGACCCGTGGACCCGCGCATCGCGTTCTCCCGAAGTCGATAACACACCTTCTGTAAGGAGCAGTTCTCATGGCTGTGAAGACCATCTGGCCCATCACGCACTCGTGCGGCCACCACGACGAGCGCGACCTGTCCGGCCGGGCGGCCGATCGCCGCGCGGGCTTCGCCGAATGGCTCGCCAAGCAGGAGTGCACGGACTGCTGGCGGGCCGCCAAGGAGGGGGACGAGCAGGACAAGGCGGCCTGGCTGGAAGCCAAGCGAGCGGAAGAGCAGGCCGAATCGGAAGCCTGGTCGGAGCAGTACCGGATGCCTCCGCTGGAGGGCACCGACCGGGCCGTCGCCTGGGGCATGCGCTGTCGTCACCAGATCCTGGCCGCTGCCTATACCGCCCTGGTCCTCGAAGGGGAGACCGATGAGACGGAGTGGGAGGCGATCGAGGAGGCCGCGCGCTTCGTTACTCGCGCCGGTTGGTGGATCGACCAGCGCTCCTCCGGACCCGGAGACCTCGCCGAGCTGCTCCAGGCCGCCACCGAGGCCGACCGGCCGACGGAGAACCCTCACTTCTGACGGTCCGACACCACGCCTCGACACGTCTCAGCGATAGCGGGGCACACCCGAACGAGTCGCCTCACATGGCCTCGATGCCTCGGGAAGGTCGGTGGCATCTACCAGCGAACTCCGGCCGGTCCAAATCGCGGATTCTGCGGATTCTCTTCGCTTGACGGCCCGAAAGTCCGGCTCGTGTCCACTACTCCTCCGAGGTAGACGCCGTGATCGCTCACCTGCAGCGTGCCAGTAACACCGTGGGGCTGCTCTCGTACCTGTACGGTCCCGGCGAACGTGGCGACCACGTCAGCCCTCGACTGATCGCGGGCGAAGGTCACGGAGCCCCGATCGAACTACTCGCCGAGCCCGACTCGCTGCCCTACTTGGCGCACGCCCTCGACGCACCCGTCGAACGGCTCGGTACGCGTGCACCCGCGCAGCCGACATGGGTCTGCTCGGTCCGTTCCGACCCTCGGCAGCCGGATCTCACCGATTCGCAGTGGGCCGCTGTCGCCCGGCGCTTGGTGGACGCCACCGGGATCGCCCCGGAAGGTGATCCGGACGCTTGCCGGTGGATCGCCGTACGTAACCGGCCACGGCAGGTGCACGTCGTGGCCACCATCGCTCGCGAGGACGGAAGCCTCTACAACGCCTATCGCGTCGCCTTCCGCCTGCAATCCGAGTGCCATCTTCTCGCCGCCGAGCTGGGCCACCTGCCCATCGCTCCGCAATCGACGCCCCGCACCCAGGAGACCCGCATGCCTTCTCCCTCCATCACCATCACCGCCGAGCCCAGCGGCAGCGTCTCGGCCAAGGGGGCCAGCGACGACCTGTCCGCCACGCTCCTCAAGCACGCCGGCTTCCAGCAGATCGACGACTGGTACGGCCGACGTCATCGCCTCCCCACCACCACTCCGGCCGATGACCGGGCGGCCATCGCCACCCACGCTGCCGAGATGCTCCGCGCCGCTCGCTACGGTGTCAACCTCGACCCCACCCTTGACACCACCACCACGGCGTTCACCTCGGCGAATCCGCTCGGGCCCTACGCCGCCGGAGCGGAACTCCTCCGGCTCACCGAACAGATCAGGTCTGCCGAGACCGGCGCCGACCTGAAGCAGGCTCTCGACCACCTCCTTGATCCCGAGCACGGCGCGCTGGAGCGCATCCGGGAGGCGCTGGAGGCGGCAGGCGAGCAGATCACCGATCTCGACGATGAGGCGTTCCAGCTCGCCGACCGGTTCGGCTTCGCCGAGGACTTCGTCCACTCGGCTATGTCGGAACTCGTTGATTCGGAAGACGAGTTGCTCGGTGTCGGCCGTGCGCATCAGCCCTCGGACCAGGCGCAGACGCGCTCTCGATGGCTACCCCAATTCCGAGGCGCCGCCCTCGCCGCTTCGCCTGCAGCGGTCAAGGCTCAGGTCTCCTCGTCTCCCGACTCTCGGTCGACGCAGCCCAGCGCGGCCGGCCTCCCGCCGCGCGCCCCAGGCCCCCGACTGTGACTCAGGTCGTCCTGGCCGCCGCCAGCCGTCGACCCGTCGCGCGCCCGCAGTCGAATCGGCCGTCCATGACCACTACCCGGGAGGGCAACATGCCCGAGCACTACTCCAGCATCGGCGAGGCCGTCGGCGCTGCCATGCAGCACAACATCCGGCTCGCCCAGCGCAGCGAGGCACTCGGCTCCGACAGCCCACTGCAGGCCCGGCACCTGCCCAGCGCCTCCGCCGACCCGTACTCCGTCCGCGGAATGATCGGTCGCCTCCACGAGGACGCCACGCCCGATGAAGTGGCCGGGATCATCGAGGAGGTCAATGGCGCGCTGGTCGGGGCTCCGCCCGAACTGACCGAACTCGTCGCCGCTGCCGCCGACTGGACCCGTGGTCGCCTGGAGTTTCCCGCCGACCCCGAGGTCTATTACCCCACTTGGGAGACCTGGAAGGCACTGGCCGCCGCCCACGAGATGCTCCATGACGTCCACGAGGAGTTGGCGGTCGCTGCGGACGGGGTCGCCGCGTGCTCGGCCCAGCGGGCAGACCTCCGGCATCACGAGAAGGTCCGCACCCTGCGGAGCCGGGAACTGTTCGACGACGTCTTCGGTGCCGGCTCGGTCGCCCCGGACCTGGTCGCTCGCACCACCGAGGGGAATCTCGATCCCGAGGTCCGGCGGCAGGCAGTCGCTCTCCAGGTCTCGCCCGTCGCGGCCAAGGCCGGCGTCGAGACCAGTGCCCCGGCGCCCGCCACGCCGCCCCCGCCCACGGCACGGCCTGCCAGCCACCAGCGCTGAAACGTTCCCTTCCGACCGTCAAGGAGCAGACCCGTGAACGACACGAGAGCCGAGCGCGCCCCGCCATCGCCCGCTCGCACACCCAAGGAACCACCGTGCCCCCACGTACCAGTGCACCCTCGACCACCACCGGGTCGGACGCGCTCCTCTACCTCCTCTTCGGCGTCCTCGGCGCCGCCATATCCTTCGGCTCCCTCGCCTGGCTGACCGGCAACGTCACGAACTCCGTTGTCGGTAGCGGACCGTGGACCCCGTTCCGCGCGACGGACGCCCTGCTGCACCCCGAGATGCTGTGGCCGACCCTGAGCACCACAGCGCTGCTGGTCGGCGCCCGCATCGTCCCCGGCCTGATCACTCTGGCCCTGGCCACCACCGGCCTCGTGCTGTGGATGCGCTGGCGCTCCGGCTCCAAGACCGGCCTCGCCCGGAAGGGCGAGCTGGCACCGCTGCTGGACAAGGAGAGCACCGCGAAGGCGAAGAGCCTCCGCCCCTCCCTCAGCGACCGGGAGCGTAAAAGAGGTCGCGCCCGCCGACCGCGGCATCCTGCTCGGCACCCTCGACCCCGGTCGTGCCGAGGTCCGGGCTTCCTGGGAGGACGTGATCGTCGCGATCATGGCCCCGCGAAGCGGGAAGACGTCCGGCCTTGCGATCCCCGCCATTCTCTCGGCTCCCGGCCCGGTCCTGCTCACCAGTAACAAGGCCGCGAACGACGCCTTCACCGCGACGGTGGACGCCCGCGCCGAGGTCGGCACGATCTGGACCCTCGACCCGCAGCAGATCGCGCACCACCCGCGCGAGATGTGGTGGGACATCCTGGCCGACGCCCGCGACCTGGCCGGGGCGAAACGCTTGGCCGGGCACTTCGTCTCCGCGAGCGTGGACGAGTCATCCGGCTCCGACTTCTGGTCCACCGCCGCGAGCAACACCCTCGGCGCGCTGTTCCTGGCCGCCGCCAGCCACCGGCGTCCGATCACCGACGTCCTGGCCTGGCTCGCCACCCCGGCCGACCGCACCCCGGTGGACCTGCTCACCGACGCCGGCCACGACGCGGTCGCCGCCCAGCTCCAGGGCACCGTCTCCGGCGCAACCGAAACCCGCGACGGCATCTATGAGACCGCGAGGCAGTACGCGAGCTGCCTGCTCGACCCGGACGTCGCCGCCTGGGTCACGCCGAACGACGACCTCCCCGAGTTCAAGCCCTTCGCCTTCGCCACCTCCCGCGACACGCTGTACCTCCTCAGCAAGGACGGCGGCGGCAGCGCGAGCGCGATCATCGCGGCGGCGGCCGACGCCGTCATGCACGCGGCCGTGATCGTCGCCGAACGCTCCGGCGGACGACTCGACCCGCCCGCCCTGTGCGTCCTCGACGAAGCGGCGAACGTCTGCCGCATCTCCGATCTCCCGGACCTGTACAGCCACTTGGGTAGCCGAGGTGTGATCCCGATGACGATCTTGCAGTCTTATCGGCAGGGCCAACGGTGTTGGGGCGAGGCGGGTATGGACGCCCTGTACTCCGCCGCCACCGTCAAGATCATCGGTTCGGGCATTGATGACGCTGACTTCGCCGACCGTCTCAGCAGGCAGGTCGGTGACCACGATGTCCAGACCACCTCGGTGTCGAGGAGCGAGGGCGGTAAGTCCACCTCGGTGAGCATGCGTACCGAGCGGATTCTGCCGCCCGACGCGATCCGCGCCCTCCCCAAGGGCAAGGTGTTGCTCCTGGCCACCGGGATCCGGGTCGCCATGCTCAACCTCAAGCCCTGGTACAAGGAGCCCTCCGCCAAGGTCGTCGGGCCGGCCTCCGCACGTGCCACGAAAGCGATCACCGAGCGAGCCCTCGCCAAGACCATCGGCCACGACGACTTCGAGCTGTCGGCATGATCGCCCCCGCACCCGAGGCGCTTCTGCACCGCAGTCGGCGGCCTCTGGATCAGGCACCGATCGACCGGGTCACTGCCCAGGAACGGTCGGGGCGACGGTCGACATCTTCGACGCCACCCTGGAGAACAGCAAGCCGGACCGCTGTTCCCGGCCGATCCGGCGCCCTCGTCCAGGCAGCCTTGCGCCCCACCTCTCCGTGTTCAGGAGTCCCATCGTGTCCCCGCGCAGCAACTCCTCCTCCGTGCCCTTCTCCGTGCCTCGCTCCGGTCGGCTCGCCGGGTCGCCGGCCGTACGGCGTGACGGCAAGTGGTGCCTAGTCGTCGGTTCGGGTTCGGTCATCCCTACCGATCCGGCCTTCACCGGCGAGCTGGACCGCTTCGCCGCGTTGATGGCCGCCGCCGACCAGTCGGTCGCCGCTCTCCACACCGCGCAGGGCGGTCCGCCGGCTTCTCGTCGCCGAGGGCGACGATGAACCCGCTGTTGCGGGCGGAGCAGGCAGTCCTCGGCTCGGTACTGCTCGACCCGAACCAGCTCACGCACCTGAACTGGCTCGCGCCCGATCACTTCGACCGTCCGGTTCACCGGGCGCTGTTCACCGCGCTGCGGAAGCTCCGAAACGACGGTCACCCGGCGGCAGCGGCTGATGGTCCGGTGCCTCTGTCGTGGGTGACCGACTCCGTCGTCGAGGCCGGCCGTCACGTCCGGGGGCTCACCGCGGTGTACGCCCACACCCTGGTCTCTGCCTGCCCGCGTCCCGAGCACGCTCCGGTGTACGGCCGCATGGTGCTGGAGGGGGCGATCCACCGGACCGTTGCCGAGCACGCGATCCGTCTCCACCAGGCGGCTCGGGCCGACGTCCTGCGGGGAGAGGTCGAGGGTGCGCTGCGGTCGGCGGATGTCCTGGCCGGGGTGCTCACCGATCTCGCGCGGCGCTGGGGTACCGAACCGCGTCCGGTCGCGCCCCCCGCCCCGCCGGCCACCGTCCCGACCACGCCGACGGCGCAGGCCGACCAGGTCGCCGAGGACGAGCGTTTCCTGCTCGCCGTCCTCGCCGATCAGCCGAAGGGCATGGGGGAGGTAGTGGGCTGGTTGCGGCCGGGGGACTTCGCCGACCCGGGCCACGGGAAGCTCTACCGGTGCTTCGGTGCCCTGCATCACCGGGGCGAGCCCATCGACCGGGTCACCCTGCTCTGGGAAGCCCAGCGACGGGGCCTCCTGGCGGACGGCACGCTGTCGGGCGAGCAGCTCACCGCCATCTGCGACGGCGTGGGCCCCGGCAGCGCGGAATGGCTGGGTGAACGGGTCATGCGGTCCTCCGTGATCCGCACCGCAGCCGCTTCCGCCCGCGCCGTCCGGACCCTGGCCGAGGACGAGGCCCTGGGCCCCGGGCCCCTGATCAACCACGCGCTCTATGTACTCGGTCCGCTCGACGAGGTGCGCACCCGCTGGCAGTTGGCGACCGGCGATCCCTCTCCGGCGCCGAAGGCCCCAGCTCCTCCGGACGACGCGCCTCGCCCCGCCCAGGTTCAGGCCGCCCTCGCCCGCAGTTCACCACGCCTTCCCTCGCCGCTATCGGCGCTATCCCGGGGTGCGCCCGGGTCAGCTGCCGTACGACCACGGTCCCTCGGCCCCAGCTGAAGCCTCCCCCCACGTTACTCCCTCTCCACTGGAACTCACCGTGAACACCACCCCCATATCCGACGCCCGAGCCTTGCGGTCCGCAGCCGAGAACTTCGACGCTCTACGCGGCAAGCTCCCGATCCCCGGAGATCCTCTCCGCGGACCGGACAGCGTGACGGTCGCCAAGCAGATCTCGGAACTCGGCAAGAGGATCACCGCCCTGGGCAACGAGGTCCTCATCCGCACCGCGTCTCCGGACCTGGACGCCCACACGGCCAGGGTCATCAGCGACTTCGCCGCCGCTGTAGAACCCGCAGGCGAGGTGGCCTCCGCGCTCGGCTCGGTGGCGCACCAGCTCTCCTTCCTGGAGCGAACCGAGCACATGCGCGACCAGCCCGACGCGATGGATGCGCGCGAAGCGGCCACGCTGGTGATAGGTGACGCGCTCGGTCTGGCGGACGCGTCCCTCCGGGACGCCTCCTACTCCCTTTACGCTGCGGCGGCAGCGGCTTCGCCTCCGCCCAGGCAGCTTCGAGCCGCTCTCAGCCGGTCCACGACCGCGGCCCCGCTTCCCGCCGCAGCGCCCTCCACCGTTCCGTCGGCGGCTGCTGCCTCGAGCCGGACCGCACGGGGGCGGTGACATGCGGACCGCCATCGTGCGCCCTCCGCTCATCGGGTCGCTCTGCTCGGGGTACGGAGGGCTGGACCTGGGCGTGCAGTCCGCCCTCGGCGGGACGCTGGCATGGCACTCCGAAGTTGATCCGAACGCCTCGCGCATCCTGGCCCGCCACTGGCCCGGCGTCCCGAACCTGGGCGACATCACAGCCGTCGACTGGTCCCTCGTTCCCCGGGTGTGTGTCCTGACGGCCGGCTTCCCCTGTCAAAGATGTCTCGGTCGCCGGCCGTCGGGCCGGACTCAACGCCCAGACCCGCTCCGGGCTCTGGCTGCACGTCGCCCGTGCGGTCGAGGCCCTCCGACCCTGCCTGGTTGTGATCGAGAATGTGCGCGGCCTCCTCACCTCTCCCGCCGGTTCCCCTGGCGACGTGGAATTCTGCCAGTGGTGTCTGGGAGACACCGCAGGTCAGCCTCCTCTGCGGGCACTCGGTGCCGTACTCGGATCCCTGGCCGACCTCCGGTACGACGCGAAGTGGCTCGTGCTTCGTGCCTCCGACGTCGGTGCCCCGCACCGCCGCGAGCGGACCTTCCTCACCGCCTGGCCCACCGGAAACCCTGTTGAAGACGCCGACGAGCAACATCGGCAAGAACGGCGGCTCCCAGCACCCTTCGAAGAGGAAGAGTGGCGGCCACGGTCCGAACCTGGCCGACGAGGTCGAGTGGCTCCTGCTACCAACCCCGAAGGCGTCGGACGGGATCAAGGGCTCGCCGAACCAGCGGCACGGCAACGGGGACATGACCCTGCCCAGTGCGGCAGCGTCGCTGCTGCCCACGCCGAGGGCCAGCGACACGGGAACTCCGGGCCGACGCCCGGGGAAGGGGTGGCGGCCTCCCCTGTCGGCGGTCGTCCTGCCGCTCTGGACGGAGGAGCCGACGGCGTCCGGGGAGCGGACCGGCGATGGGGGCCGTACGCAGCAGCGATCACCCGATGGGAGATGCTCACCCGTCCCGTCCCCGAGCCCACCGATGGGGCTGGTCGGCTCCGTGCCGACTTCGTGGAGTGGATGCAGGGCCTCGACGACGGCTGGGTCACCGCCACACCGGGACTCGGACGCCCGGCGCAGCTCACCGCGCTCGGCAACGGCGTCGTCCCTCAACAAGCTGCCCGCGCACTGCAGTTGCTGGCACCGCCTTTTTCGCGCTGTCCTCGCTGCGCGGGGGTGTAGCGCCCCACTACCGGACTTTTCCGGCCGCGCCAAACCGAGGATTCTCCGGATCCTCTCGGGCATGTCGCCGTCTCACAGATGGAGCCCGCCCCGATGTCCGACACCAGCCCGACCGCCCCCGGCCCCGAGCCGTTCCGCATCCCCGACGGGGATCTCGACGACCTCGCCAGCACCCTCGCCAAGACCATGGCCGAGGTCAGGCAGCACGGCGCCCTCCTCGACCGCCTCGGCTCCGATCCCGTACCCGTTGCCAACCAGCAGACGGACGACGGGCCGGCAGCCGAGGCGGCCGACGCCGCGCAGGCGGAAGGCCCCGCCTCGGTGTTCATCCTCGCCCTGGGCGGGGAAGCGTACGCCGCCGAACTCACCGCGCTCAGCGACTGGGTGAACTACCTCTTCCTCCCCGTCTACGGACGAGAAATCAGCTCCTCCCGGCCGTGGTGCGCGCAGTGGGACGAACACCCAGAGGCTGTCGCCCGGCTGCACGCGCTCTGGCTCGCGTGGCAGCAGCTCACCGATGCAGAGGCCGGCCTGTCGGGTCCTTCAACCTGGCACCGCGACCACCTGGACCAGGCGCTGGTCCACCTCCGGGCCCCCGACGGCCCCTTCGCCGCGTGTACGACGAGCCCGACCCGGCCGAACCACCGGGTGCTGGTCGCCCCGGCGCCCGAACAGTCGGAGGCGGCAGCATGAACACCGAACTCGACTTCCGCCTCGACGACCTTGTACCCGCCGACGCTGACTCCGAGTACGCAGAGCAGCAGTTCTGGTCCGGTGACCTGACGGTCCTGACCGAGCACCACACCGCCCCCCACGGCTCACACAGCTACGTCGTCGCTCACGACGGGTCGGTCACGTGGGGCGTCCCCGGCGAACCGCAGGTAGCCGCGATCAAGGTGGCGCGGAATCTCAGCCTGAACACGTTCACCATGGAGACGACCTATCACGCCACGGTCCCCTTCGCCCAGAACTGGTTGATCGAACAAGGCTGCCCACCTGAGCAGATGGCCGAGGTAGGCGCCGAAGGCGCTACTCCCGCCGACGATCTCACCGTTCGTATCGAGGCTGAGATCCGGGAATCAGGCACGCGGTACGAGGTCATCGAGACCGACACCTCGGACTACGACCCGTGCGAGGCATGGACGTTGACCCGCGACTCCGACACCGTCCAGGAACCGATTCGCCTCTTCCTCCAAGAGTGGGACATCAACGCCCACACGTACACGCTGCGCGAGGGCGCCTTCGCCGATGAGGAGACCG
Source organism: Streptomyces anulatus (assembly GCF_000721175.1). Lineage (GTDB taxonomy): Bacteria > Actinomycetota > Actinomycetes > Streptomycetales > Streptomycetaceae > Streptomyces > Streptomyces anulatus_C. The sequence continues at coordinate 395,659 of NZ_JOEZ01000003.1, read as the reverse complement.
CTCTCCGCTGGCTGGACGACCGCAGCACCCCGCTGCCGCAGCCACCCGGACACATCGGTGAAGCTGCCGCCCTCCGGACCCGTGCCGCCCTCGCCCGCTCGGCCGGCAGCTCCGAGATACCGAGGACCGCCTCTGGTACCCACCAGCCGGCGGCAGCCGTACCGGTACAGCGTTCGGTACAGGGGAGGCTGCTGTGAGCGCCCGCTTCGCCTTCGCGGCGCATCCCGACGCCATCGAGGACCTGCGGAACCTTCCCGATCGCATCCGTGATCTGGCGCTGCTGGAGCTGCAGAACCTGGTCCACGGAAGCGACGACTGCCTCCCGCTGAAAGGGCGTCTCGCCGGATACCACAAGGTGTACGTGGATCCGTCCGTCTCCTACCGGATGGTCATCCAGTTCCGCCCGGCCCCGCCCAGCTCGAACCACAAGCGCGAGGTCTACCTCGTTGCCGCCGGAAGCCGGAAGGACTACGCGGTCTACCGCTCCGCTCACCTCCGTACCGGCCCTGAGCGAGGTACCGAGGCGGACTCCCGTACAGCGGCCCGGGTGCAGGCCGCCCGCGCCCGCTCGCCCCTTGCGAACCAATCGACGGCTGCTCCGTCGACCTCTCCAGCAGCCGCCCAGTCTCCGGCCGCTGCCTCTCGAAAGGCTCCCCAGCGATGACCGCCGATCCTTCCCCGCTCACGCGTGCCGAACTGGCGAGCCTGCTCACCGATGCAGCGCATCGCGTCTCCGGGATCCTCACCGCCGATTATCCGACGGCCGCCAGCCGCTCCTACCTTCATCCCGTGCTCGGTGCTCTGTCCGCCGGGCCTGGGGTGGTCTGCGCGCTGAACGACCGGCTCGAAGGGTTCGTGGCCGACAATCCGCTTCCCACGACGCCAGCAGGTCTCTTCACCCTGGCCTCCTACGCCTCCGCGCTGGGATGGCTCACCGAGTCCCTGGCCGAGCTGACCGCTTCGGTCGACCGGATCTGCACACGTGTCGGCATCCCCACGGAACCACCGGACTGCGCCTTCTCCGCCCCAGCCCGCGTGGAGCAGGGCCATGACTTCGACTTCAGTTTCAGTGCGCTGGAGTTGGAGGCGATCCGTACTGCGGCCGACGCCGCCGGTCTCGCGCCGGACGACTACGTCGAGGTGCTCTCCGAGTCCTTGCTCGCAGCCTCCCGGATCACCGACGCCTGCATGGAAATCTCCGGCGGCCTTCTCGAAGACGCTACGTACGTCCTCGACGAGGTGACCGACCACGTCCGGCTCGGCGACGGTCCCGACAGCCTGCCCACGCTGGTCCGCTCCCTGCTCGCCCGGATGGAGACGGCCAAGTGAACCCCTACGAACCGAACACCGAGCCGCAGCCCCCCGCCTTCTCCTTCGACTCGGTCGACGCTCAGCGCATCGACCACGCGATTGCCCGGATCGGGCCGAAGTGGACCACCTGGTCGACAATGATCCTCGCCCAGGAAAGCCGCCCCATGCGGGTGCGCGAGATCGCCGCCCAACTCCCCTTCGTCGGCGAGCAGTCAGTAAGTCAGCGGCTGATGTACATGCACGCCGACGGATTGATCACCCGTGCCGATGTCCGCCGTAGGGGCACCTACCAGCTCAGCGCGCTCGGCGAGTCGCTCGCCCCCGTGCACCGCACCTTGTCGGACTGGTCCCGGGCCCACCTTCCGCACCAGACGATCGCCGAAGCCGAACGCGTCGAGGACGCCCTGGGCCGTCTGAACCTTCGGCACACGACCGCCGTTATCCAGGCCCTCGGGACCAACGGCCCTCTCCGGTTCAGTCACATCGCCGAGGAGATCGGCGTGGACCGCCCCTCCGCCCGGCACCGGCTTCTGCGGATGCAGGCCGACGGCCTGGTCGGACGCACCGGCTCGCACCACGGCGCCCCCTACGTCCTGACCGATGCCGGCCAGGCGCTGGGGGCCGTCTACGCGACCGTCGAGCACTGGAGCGAACCCGTCACCACGTTCAATACCTCGCCGAGCCCCGCCCGCGTCGCGGCGGCCACACGGACCCACGAACGTCCCGCTGACGGGGGACGGTGCCCGGACCGCAGCGGCCCTGCGCCGGAGCGCCGCCGTGCCCAACGACCTGTTCAGCCACGTGCCGCAGCCGCAACCGCGGGTGTCGGCGGCTGTCACCGCCCGGTTGGCCCCGGGCCGGGGGGGTGATCCGAGTGGTGGTGCTGAGAGCCAGTGCCGTCTCGCCGCTGCCTCCGCGTCTGCGTGCGCCCCAGCCCTTCACTCTGCCGCACACGCGGGCGCGTTCCCCTTCTGCGTGCCCGGAGTCTCGACCATGAGCGTCCAGCAACCTAACGACAACTATCTGTACCAGGAGGTACTGGTCAGCCCGATGTACCTGGCCGGTTCCAACGGGGCCGGAGACGCCGGCTTCGCCCCTGTCGCTCACTGGCCGCACCACTACCTCGATGACGGTCCCTGCCAGCTCCTCGTCACGTCGCCCGACCAGAGGATCCGTATCGGCTGGTTCGGCGACGACTTCGAGCTGTGGAAGATCGCCGCATCCGAGGAAGCCGTCTCCTCACCCCGCTGGACGGCGACCTTCAACCATGTCACCCCGGCCGAGATCGTCGCCGGGCTGACCACCGCTCTCGCTCACGACTACGCCGAAGCCGATGCCTACGACGGCTACGAACGCTTCCTGGCGAGCCCGTCGTACCGCCGGGCCGACGCCGTCCAGCCTCTGACCGATGCCGGCTGGACCCGCGACGGCGGAGCCGAACTCGGCACGGTCGAGATCATCGCCCCGGACGGACAAGCAGGCGTCCTCATCGACAACCGTCTCTCCCGCCATGATGACGAAGCCGTCACCCTCTGGGCGGGTCCACCCGGTTGGGGCACCCGAGCGGAGGCGACCTTCTCGGCCCATACGCCCTCCCACCTGATTGCCGCGGCGGCAGCCACCATGGCCGATCCAGCCCCGGTGGTACGCGAGCGCCACCAGATCCACCGTGAGGTGGCACATCTGGTCTCGCTCACCCCCGTCGCTCCGACCGCACCCCAGGCTCCCCGGGCTCCCACTCCCCTCGACGTACGCCGTACTGCTGTCACGCAGGCCGTCCAACGCGCCGCACGCTTCCCCCGGACAGCCGCCGACCTCCGGGTCATGGCCGCACGAAGCCGCACGTCGACTTCGGCACAGAACCGGTCGGGCAGTCCCGCGCCCGCCCTCGCGACCAGGCCGTCGGCCAGCGCGTCGACCCCACGTCGCAGCCGCTGACGCCGCCTCCGCCCTCTTCGAATACCGGGAGTTCCGCCATGCCCGACGCCACCCCACTCGACCAGGCCACAACCATGATCGAGAAAGCCTGGGGCCGTCCTATCGAAGCTCTGGAATCGCTCGCGGTCCGCCGCCCGACCGACGACCCTCTCCTGCGCTCGGCCATGCACATCCGCTCGGCCCTGGTCATCACCGCCGACAGCGCCGTGGCCGTGCACCAGGAGCGCCTGCACGCCCTCACGCGCCCCGGCCACGCACCGGCCTTCTACGACCTGCAACGCATCACCAGCTCCGCAGCGGACCTTCGCGTCGCCCTGGCCGAGAGCCGTACGGCCCTTCAGGCGATCAGGCACGTGATCGAAGCGCGTGAAGCCGCCGCGACCGCGGACCGGGCCCCAGCAGTTCGGCTGGCCCAGGCCGCCGTTGCTCGCTCCGGGCGTGATCAACACGTCCGTGGCCAGGTGCCGGACCAGGCCGCTCCTTCGGCTGTCGTCGGGCCGCCGGCACTTGGCCCGGGGCCACGTCGCTGATCGATCAGGCGAGGCCCTCGTCGCGGTCGGCGGGGGCGTTCTCTCCCACCGCTCGCATCCAGATGCGGGAGCCCACCGCGCGGGCCAGCTCCTCCACCGTCAACTCGACGCGACGCCCATCAGCGCTGAGGTCCATGACCATCGCGATGTCGCCCACCGTCCACGGCCGGCCAGCTGCGCGGACCTTGTGCTCCAGTCCGGTCCCGACCTCGTGTCTGCTCGGCTTCGCCATCCCTGCTCCCCCTTCGCTCCCGTGCGGCCCTTGCCGCAACCTCAGTACGACAACTCCGTCCGCCGTTCCATTCCCGGCGGACGGCCCTGATGGCGTCGGCCAGTTCGCCCACGGCAGACGCCGCTTCCTGGGAATCGACTACGTACTCCACCACATCGCATGTCAACGTACGGGTGTTAAGAAAACCGCAGGTCAACGAAGGGATCGTTCAACCGTGACCACCTCCGCCGCCCTCTTGCCCGCCGTCGTCCGCCCGGCCCCGGAAGACCGCTGCTGGCTCTCGTCCGACCACTGCGCCGGTCCTGTTCTCGACCTCCTCAATGGTCTTGGCTGGGCCGTCGTCGACACCCCGGAGGCCAACATCCACGCAACCAGCCCGGATAGTCGCGTCTATGTCGGCTGGCTCCCCGAAGACCCCGCCGCCTGGAAGCGCGACATCGTCTGGCATGTCCGGGTCCAGCCCGCCGACGGGGCTCCGTGGGTCCAGGAGTTCGGCCCCTACACCCCCTCCGAGGCTGTTGCCGGGTTCCTCGCCGCGCTCATCGCTTCCCCCGGCCGCTGATACCGCCGCCAACCCACCCTCGGAAAGGCCCACATGGCATACCGCGCCCCTCTCACCAACCACCACGCCGACGGCACTCTCTGCTCGGCGGACCACAAGCACACCAGCTCCGGCAAGCCGCTCCACACCGACTGCCCCGGCCGCGCGTACACCCCGCGCCGTCTGCTCCTGCGGCTGGAAGAAGGAGGAGTCCGGCAAGGGCTACGTCAACGAGTGCCGCAAGCGGCACCTCGCCAGCCACGCCGAGGGGTAGAACGCCCCCTCGGCAGTCTGCCCCCTCATCCCGTACCGCTCTCGGAGGTCCTCTTGCCCCACTACCTGACCGTCGGACACCTGCTCCGCCAGCTCCAAGACCTGGACCCCAGCCTGCCGATGCGCCTCGCCATCAACCCCGACTTTCCCTTCACGCACTACCTGGGAGCCGAGATCGTCGTCCGGGACGGCACAGCGTTCATCGCCGACGACGGCCAGGAGGACTACCTCCCACCCTCGGTCAGCAATGCCCTGGACTGGGCCTGACCGTCACACGAACCACTTCGGAGGCTCATATCCCGTCGCGATCCCGCTCACCGCAGACCCTTCCGCTGCACCGCCTTGCCGTACGCCCGATGCCGGACGACGTGCGCGGTGCGCTCGTCCAACGCGTCTCCGCCCTGCCCGACGGGCCGCTCGACATCACCTGGCTCGCCGCCGATACCCCGAGACTCCCCCAGGGCCGCATGCGCCTGCACTGGGAGCCCGCCTCCCACACAGGCTGGGACGTCACCGCCCACCTGGGCCTGGCCACCACCGAGGTGCACCTCGCCTCCTGGCCCGCCGCCCCGGACGACTGGCCGCACCTGGTCCGCCCCACCCTCCACGAGGTGCTCGGCCTCTGCACCGCCCTCGCGGTCGCGACCGCCGCCCTCGACCTCTCGAATCGCCTCACCCACGTCTGACCGAACCGCAGAAGGCCGCCCCACGCCGATCAGGCAGGGGCGGCCTTGCCGTACGCCCAGCCACCTGGTGCGTACCCTCATCGCGACGAGCAAGTAGGACAAGATGCCTGACGAACAGCGGCTCTAAATGTATTGACCTGCCGGGTTGCTGACTCGGCTGATAGGTAAGGGCTGCCTCGCGGATGTCGCCCAGCTGCGCGACCAGCCGCCCGTGTTCGGGCTTGTGGCCTCCGACCCGACGGGCCTCCCGCCCCTTCAACAGCACCTCAACACCCGAAATAGTGGAATCCGGCGCCGCCCCGAGGCAACACTCGGCTCTTCGGCCTGCACAACCTCAGCCCGCGGCACGAGAACGGTCCACCGGCTCCATCAGCAGATCGTCACGGAACTTCGAGGCTAACGACGAGCCAACGAACTATCGGTAGCAGTGGGGCAAGCGGCCGGAATATCTGAAACTGGACACTCACTGTCCGCCCCGAGAACTCACCCGATGGGTGATCTCCAGCCACTTTTGGCCGAGACCGCTCACTCGACTCCGTTACAGCCGTTCCCGACTGTCAGATTTTTGGGCGCCCACTACGAGGCTCGCATGGAGCACGCCGAAGTAGGAATTAGCAGAAAGCGTGCCATGACTGGTCGTCGCCGCAGCCGCCGCTTGGTGCGATTTGTCCGCAAAAGAGTAGTTATTCAAACTATTTACAGTGAGCTATTACAGCCAAAATCGTCACACAAAGGTTCCCCTCGACCCCCTTTCCGTCCCCTTGTCGAACAAACGCCCATCTCCGAAGAAAAAATGTCCAGAAATGCCCGATCGCGCTGGTTCTCGCGCGAGCTGTGGCCCCTGATGCGATTTTGTCAATCGCTTGCGGAGGTCCTTGGCGGGTCTATAGTCTGCGATCAACATTAGTTCCGAAGGGGGGTTATCCATGCCGGAGATTGAAGCCGCAATAGAGAACGAGCTGTTGGACGAATTCGAGGACCTCGAGTTCGACCAAGAGATGCTCAGTGACTATTTGGCAATGGCGCACCGCTGCTGAAGCCTCCCGGCATGCCCCTCTGGGGCATGCCGGGTCTCACGTTGACGATGAGCAGAGAGACCTGTGTCTTCTAGTATCACATTCGCGCTCGACTCGATGCCGCTCAACAACGACAGCCACTGGCCCGCAGATTATGATGCGCGGTTTGTTGGCGAGGCGGCCACGCGAACTCTTCTGTCTGAGGCTGCTGGCGGAAACGTTGCGAGTGGGGCAGCGGTCGGAATCGAATATCGGGAACGTGATGACTGCTGGAGTGTAGAACTCGACACGTCCCTTCGATGGTCAGACGGGGCGCAGCTCACTCCGATCGATTGCGTGCGATCGGTGGATCGAATACTTAGTCGGCCGCGGTCGAGGATTGCCAGGATGTTCCCCTCGACAGGAGCTGTCACGGTTGTCGGGGACGGAAGGATCGAGTACCGGTTCAGCCGCCCCACTTCCTATGCGGCGGCCCTCTTTACGTTGCCGCAGCTCGCACCGTCGAGAGCCCAAGGGACATTGCTCGGGGCTCCAGCCCTGGGAGATTATTCTTTGGCGTCCCATGGCGATGGATTCATCGAAATGGTACGCCACCCGTATGCCAAGGATGCGATACGCGAGGCACCTGAAGCTTTGGCTTTCCGGGCGTATTCTACTCTAGACGAGGCATTGCTCGCCCTTGCCCAGGGCGAAGTGGACGTATCTCCTACGACAAGCTTCGGTGTCCGGCAGTTGGAGGAATTTAGCCATGACTCAAGAATGTGGTCCGGCGATATTTCGATCTTCGGAAATCTTGAGTTCGGTCAAGAGTGCCTTGCAATGCGGAGCCGGCCGGACCTAAGGCGCGCGCTGGGGCTGGCGCTCGACCGTCGTCGCATTGTGGGCAGCTCCTCCGGTCTCGTCACTCCGTTCTGTTCGCAGACAGCGGCATGGCGAGATGATTCCGGGCAGTGCCATGACATGCGGCTGGAGCCGACCGACCGCGAGCGGGATGAAATCCGGCGTGCTCTCGGTGATGGCATAACTGTGCCCTATGCAGACTTTACGCCGAACGGCGACATTGTCCAGGCCATCTGCACTCAGTTGCAGGAATTATTCGGCATATCGGCTACCCCATGCCCGGTGAGTTACCAGAGCTATATCCGCAAAGCGGTGACCGGTCGGCACGGGCTGCTGTACACCCTTACCACTGCAGACTTCGCCCACCCTGCGGCGCTTCTGCTGCCGTGGCGCTCGGACAGCCCGAGCGCCCGTAGGATCGCGTTCGCGGACCCATCTTTGGACACGTATATCAATGAGGCTTCAGCTGTATTTGACCTTGCACAGGCCGAACAGGCATGGCACCGGGCGGACGAGCGTTGGCTTGAACTGATGCCCCGCGTCCCCCTCATTCAAGTCCGTGCACACTGCTTGCGCGGCGATCGGCTGAACGATGTGTCTCTCGATTCAGGCGGCTTGGTCGACTTCCGGAAACTTGAGGTCCGTTCGGTGTAACCACCGGGCCTGAGTCATTCAAAAGAGAGGCAAAAGTGAGCCAGCAGACTGCGCTGCACGACGACGTGACCCGGGGCGAGATTTTGACGCGCGCCTCGGTCTTCATTGCCCCGGAGTATGCCAGAGAAGAAACTCTAGACACCGTAAGTCAGTGGATGAAATCGAGTTCGCCCGAGCCGATGGTGTTCCGGAATTTCCTGCGTCCCGAAGCCGCTGCCGCAACCGCTGCGGCGCTGCGTGCGCTTCCGGTGTGGTCGCGCCATGTCACCGCCTACTACAGTCAGACGGAGACCGAGATCATCGACGAGGCCGACTGGGCGGACCACCCCCAACGAGCCGCCTGTCACTATGTGGCTCAGCCGCTGACAGCAGCTCTGGCGGACGGTGCCATGGCGGCGCAGCATCAGACCAGCCTGCGGCGGTTCCTGAAGTTCGCAGTACTCACCAACGGACTGCGGGACTGGGTATCGCTCGGTACGGGCGTGCGCTTGTCGCCGAAGGAATGCAGCGTCGAATTCGCAGCCTATGGCAGAGGCGATCAGATCCGTCCGCACCAGGATCTCTTCCCCAGGCGTGTCCTAGGCGGAAATCTATACCTCGATGAGGAGCACCGGAGCGACACCGGCGGACGGCTCGGCTTCCGGCTCAATGGAGGTGAAGAGACAATGGTCGAACCGGCGTTCAATACCTTCTCGCTCTTCCCGATCCGGCCGGATGCCCACCACTGGGTGGAGCCGTTCCAGCGGGACACCACCGGGCGGTACACGGTCAGTTTCGGGCTGCACAGGGCCGAGTGACATGTCGCGTCCGACCGAGAGACTGGCGGACCGGGCCGGCGCGGACGCCGACATCGGATCCAGTGCAGCCACCGGGGCACGGGAGCGGGTGGTCCGCCTGGCCGAAACGGTGACTGTCACGCGGACCGAGGACGGCCTTAGGCTGTTTCGTGGTGTGGACTCCCTCCGTATCAAAGGGCCAGCCGATGCACTCCTGGTGGCCGCCAACCAACTGCGTGCAGGGATCTCGTGGGTAGAGCTCATGGACCGTCCCAGCCGCTCCCCAATGCGACAGATGGAACGCCGCCTCAGGTCAATCGGCTGGATCGTCGAACATGACCGCGATCACGGTGCCGGGACGTCGACCGAAAGGCAGGTTGGCTATCTGACCCTGTTCGGGGCGGACGCCGTCACGATGCAGCGACGCCTCGACTCGGCCCGGGTCGGGGTGCTGGGTGTGGGAGCCGTTGGGAGCGTGCTGGCCCAGCATCTGGTCGGGTCGGGGGTGCGGAGGCTGTGGCTCGTGGATCACGATCGCGTCGCCTTGAACAACCTGAACCGCCAGTTCCTAGCCGGGCGGAGCGATGTCGGTGGCGCCAAAACTGCGGTCGCGGCGCGGGCATTGCGTCGCCTCGCGCCTTCGTTGCAGGTTCACCGGGTCGATCGGCAGATCCGTGCGGCGGAGGAACTCGACGCACTCCCCGCCAACCTCGATCTGTTGGCCATCGCGGCAGACACCCCGTGGGACATCGTGAGCATTGCCTGGGAATGGGCCCGGCCTCGAGGCGTGCCGATCTGTGTTGCCGCGGTCGGCCTCGGCACCGGCTACTGGGGGCCTCTGCTTGTTCCAGGCCTCGGACACTGCTGGGGCTGTTTCGAGCGGCTCAGGCAGGCCGAGCTGACAGGCCCCGACGCGCTTGCCGAGTTCGACCAAGGGGAGGCGACCCCATATTCGTTCGGCCCGGCCAACACCGTTGTCTCAGCCTTGCTCGCGCATGAGGCCGTGAGGTACCTCGCGAGTGGCGAGTGCGGTGTGCTCAACGAACGCAGGATCATCCGGTTCGCCGAGAACCGGATGTCGTACTTCAGCGGCTCGCACTGCACATGCGGTGCAAGCCAGGACTCGGTCGCATCCATGGCCAGCCCACATACGTCCCACACATCAGCACCATTGGAAGACAGATGAAACGCATGTCCCGGAAGTCTGCGCTGGCGCGTACGGGATTCTTCCGCCTCTGGTCGGCGGAGTCCGCATCGATGGTCGGATCCGAAGTCACCATGTTCGCCCTGCCGCTGGTCGCGGTGTTCACGCTGGACTCGAGCGTGTGGGAGATGGGGCTGCTGTCTGCGGCTGGGTCGCTTGCCGTCCTGCTCTTCGGTCTGTCGGCCGGCGTCTGGGCGGATCAGTACGAGCGGAGGGCGGTGATGCTCGTATCGAACATCGTCCGATTCCTCGTCCTGCTGCTGGTTCCGGTGCTCTACTGGACCGACCGGCTCACCCTCGCAGCCCTCATGGTGGTCTCGTTCGTCGTCGGAGCGATGACGCTCCTCTTCGACAGTGCGATGTCGGCCTACTTGCCTCGCCTGGTGCCCAAAGAGTCGATCACCCAGGCGAACTCCTGGATTCAGGCCACCGAGTCGGTCGGGAGGGTCGCCGGTCCCGGAATCGCGGGCACGATCGTGCAGCTGCTCGGGGCGCCTGTCGCCCTCCTGATTGACAGTTTCAGTTACCTCATCAGTAGCTTCTCCTTGGCATCCCTGCCGAAGGCAGCGCCGGAGCGTCAGCAGGACGCGCCCCGGGAATCCCATCGCGCGGCGATCAGTAGCGGCCTGAAACTCCTGTGGGGAAACAGCGTGCTGCGACCGCTGGTGCTCGCGGCCGCACATTTCAATCTGTTCACCTCCATGTATTTCGCGTTGTTCATTCTCTACGCCGTACGGGCTCTGGGATTCAGCCCGTTCCTGTTGGGGGTGGTAACGATGAGCGGCGGTATCGCCGGCCTGGTCGGGTCAGCCGCCGCCACGCGACTTGCCGCCCGCTTCGGACTCGGGCCCACCATGATCTGCTGCTACGCGGTACCTGGTGCTGCGGGGCTGCTGGTGCCCGCTGCTGGCTCCTTTGGCAAAACGGTGGCTCTAATCTGCGTCGCCCTCACCATGTTCCTTTGGCTCTTCTCCGTGGTGATTCTGCTAATCCTCGGCATGTCCTTGCGGCAACAACTGGTTCAGGACGCGTATTTGGGACGCGTCAGCGCCACCTTCCGCTTTGTCGCCTGGGGAGTCGAGCCGGTGGGCGCCCTGCTGGGCGGCGCGCTCGGCTCCAGCGCACTTGGACTGCGCGGCACCTTGATCCTCGCTACCGTCGGGATCATGCCGTCGGCTCTGTGGCCGCTGTTCAGCCGGGTCAGGAAGATCCACGACCCTCTATCCGAGCTACCGCATCAGTCCGATTCAGCTGAACGGGAAGTGGCGTCATGAGCCTGCTGGAGATCGAGCCGCGCCCCGTCCAGTACGAGGCAGAGGAACAGGACTGTCCTGCGCGGTCCCTCCGGGTACTGCTCGTCTGTATGCCCTGGGCCGCACTGGACATGCCTTCGCTGGCCTTGAGTACGCTGACCCCCCTGGTCCGCGACCACAAGACTGTGAAATCCGTGGACGTCCTCTACGCCAACCTGCGCTGGGCCGATCACGTGTTCAGCGCCACAGAGGGAAGAGTCGGCGAACGGCACTTCAACCGCATAGCTCGCGGTGACTTCATCGGCACTGGGGAGTGGATCTTCTCCTCGGCGCTCGGCGACCAGCCCGGGAAGGCCACCGCCACTCCGTTCCACTTGAAGGCGGCAGCCCAGGGAGCGGAGCTGGAAGCGCCCGCCGAGATGTACGCCCTAGCCCCGGACTTCGTCCGCCAGCTGGCTAGGGAGATCGCCGGCGGCGGCTACGACGTCGTCGGCCTCACTTCGACCTTCGACCAGAACATCCCGTCACTGGCGCTGGCGGGTGAACTCGCCGCGCAGGCCCCCGATGTGATCACAATCCTGGGAGGGGCCAACTGCGAGGGCTCGCAGGGCGCCGCGCTGCACCGGAACTACCCCTCGCTCGACTATGTGGTCCGAGGCGAGGCCGAACTGGTACTGCCCGAACTCCTCCGCGTCGTAGCTCGGTCCGTCGCCGGACTGAGCCCAGAGGCACGAACGGCTGAACTCAAGGCAGTAAGCGGGCTGTGCTGGCGTGCGGAAACCGGAGAGTCGCGGGTCAACCCGCCCCGCCCCGGCATGGTGCCGATGGACAGTATCCCCACACCGGACTTCGGCGCCTACTTCGATGAGTTCCGGCACACAGAGGCGTGCAACGACGTCCTGCCGAAGGTACCGGTCGAGGGAGGCCGGGGCTGCTGGTGGGGAGAAAAGCACCACTGCACCTTCTGCGGTCTCAACGGTACGACTATGGCTTTCCGAGCCAAGCCTCCCGAGAGGGTACTCCGTGAAGTCGCGGATGCGGTGAAGCGGCATCAGGTGCTGGATGTGCTGTTCGCCGACAACATCATCGATATGAAGTACTTGAATACTCTCTTGCCCGGACTCGGTGAATTGGGCTGGGACCTACGGTTGTTCTTCGAGGTCAAGTCGAATCTTACTTACCGGCAGCTACGGCAGATGGCCGACGGTGGTGTGACTCAGATTCAGCCTGGAATCGAGAGTCTGAGCACCCACGTTCTCTCTCTCATGCGCAAAGGAGTCACCGGCTGGCAGAATGTCCGGCTGCTGCGGGACTGCGGTTCCCTTGCGATCTTCCCGAGCTGGAACATCCTCTACGGATTTCCGGGCGAGACCTGGGCCGACTATTCCCCCTCCATCAGCCAGATCGATCAACTGGTACACCTTTTTCCGCCAGATGTGACCAACCGGATCCGTCTCACCCGGTTCAGCCCCTACTTCTCCGATCCCGCGCTGGGCATGACGAACCAGGGGCCTTCGTCTCTGCTCTCCTCTGTCTACGGGCTGCCGGAGAAGGAGCTTGAGGACCTCGTCTACGTGTTCGACAGCGCCCCAGCTGGCCTCGACGCCGAGAGCGGGGAGCGTCTGGAGCGCGCTATGGAGCACTGGCAGCGCTCCCATCCGACCGCCCGCCTCGTTGGCCTCGAAGAAGGAGAGGCGCTACGAATCGTCGATGAGCGCCGGCGCCGTGCCCCGCAGGAGTTCCTGCTCGGGACTCCGTTGGAGCGAGACGCCTATCGCAGCCTTCTCAAAGGCCGAAAGGAGGAGGTGCTCGGCAAGCAGCTACGGGAGTCGGGACACGAGACCGCCAACGCCGAACGCGTGGCCGACCTGCTGGCTGAGTGGCGGGAGTACGGGCTCATATATCAAGACGGTGATCACTACGTGGCCCTCGCCACAGGACTGGAATGGTGAGCGGTGAGCACAGCGCACACCAAAACGGCCATGGACGTCCATCCGGTCGTGCAACCGCAGGAAGAAGCCCCCAGGTCCGCCGACCGGCACGGACTGTTCATGGGATGGGTTCCCGGCACGGTCTGTACTCGACACCAGCTGGTTCCGATCGCTAGGTCCGGGTTCCGTGGCCTAAGGGTCCAGGGGTTTATGAAGCTCGACTCGAAGTCCCCGGAGGCAGCGGCCCACCATCTCGCGTTTCTGCGCGAGGCGGCGGGAGTCGGACTCAGGGTGGCCTGGCGTGGACAGCTCGAAGGCATCATCACCGACCCGTTCCACCATCTCGACCCTCCCCGTGACCAACAGGGCTCGGCCGCCTGGCCGGTGCCCCGCAGACCCCTGCTCACCCTCCGGCGCGGGCCCGGTTTCGTGCTGGTGGAGGATCACCGGCAAGCCGCGACTGAGCGAACGCTGATTGAGGATCCGGATCAGGTACGAGCCCTCACGGACCCGCAGTACGGCTGCGTCGCCGACGAAAGACTCACCCGAGACCAGTCCGCCGCGGTACGGGCTCTCGCAGACGCGGGGTTGTTCGCCGCAATCGGGGCAGTGTGGACGGCACTGCCGGTGAGGTTCAGATATGCGCGGGCCTGAACACCCGGCTGCTCTGCTCGAAGGTGGCATGGCCGACTTCTATCGAGGGCGCAGGACCATCCTGATCGGTCGGCCACTGCCACACTTCACGACCCAGGTGGCCGCGCTGTTGCGAATGGGCGCCGCCGCTCCGTTCGTCATTGCCAACGAATCGGGGCAGGCACCCGCCGGAATCGCGGGCCACTGCGTGGTCGACCTGGACATGGCCGATCCGCACACCCATGCCCGTGACACGGCTCGGTTCATGGCGGACCTGCCAGCTTCGGTGCGCATCGCGCTCGACGCCTACGACCCGGACCGAACTGCTCTCGTTCTGGCGCAATCCGCCGGGGCGCCTTCACGCATGGACGGCCGGCTCGTCGCGGACAGCGGTGACGAGTGGAGAACCAAGCTGGCGGACCTGACAGTCCTCGACGAACTGTGGGACCAGCTGGGAGCGCCGCGACTGCCGTCGTCCACAGTCGCCACGGAGACGAGCCTGCCGGCCGAAGCTGCCCGGTTTCACGACCTCGGCTACGGCACCCTGTGGCAAGGACAGCAGCTTGACGGTGCTTGGGTGCCCCTCGCATCGGCCCGACTGGTCCCCGTCAACGCCGACCCCGTCCCGACTGCGCAATGGTTCGCCGAGCGCGCCTCAAAGGTCCGTATCTCGCCCATCGTGGCCGGAACCCCTTGTGGTGTCGCCGGATTCGTACTGCCGCATGGGACAGTGGTGTTGCGCCCGTACGAGGAGATCACGCTCGACCACGAAGGTGAGCTCCACTACTGCGGGTGCTCGACCTACCTGGACCTGCCCGACGAACAGCATGCGCAGGTAACTGGCCTAGCTACTGCGGTCGGCGAGGAACTGTCACGCCGGTGGGGTTTCCGCGGTCCGTTCCACATCAGCGGCCTACTCGTCGGAACCGGCTATTTCCCTCTGGACCTCGTGCTTCGCGGCGGGTTGGGCCATGCCTTGATCGAATCCCGTCTGAAAGGGGTGTCGTTCGGCCTTTTCAACGCCGCGCTGGCCGCAGGGCACGACGTCGGGCTCTCGCCGCTCGACGTACAGAAGCATCTGCTCCCATGGCTGGAGGAAGACCGGGGAGCCGTGATCGCTGTGCCGACACCACTCGCGCCGCAGCTGGGGACGCAGACGTTGTGGCTGACGCAACACGACAGCGGTTTGGGCCAGGCCGGCACAGGTGATCAGAGCTGCGGTTGTGCAGTACATGTCACATCGGGCCGGGGCGGCAAGTTGCTGATCATCGCAGGCCCTTCCTTCCCCCGCACCGAGGGAAGGATCACAGCTCATGCGGTCGATGCCTGCGCGATCGCTGTCCAGCGCTGGAGCACCGGCTTCACGAACGTTCGACCCGTATGGCGGGCTGCACGATGAGAGCACGTACGCACCGATTTTGGAGATTCCGTGGGCCACATCGAGATAAACAACTTGGAGTACATGCTCCCGAACGGTCGTCTGCTGTTCTCCGAGGCATCGTTCCGGGTGGGTGACGGCGCGACTGCGGCGCTCGTCGGTGCCAACGGAACGGGCAAGACAACTCTGATGGAGATCCTTGCCGGGAACCTGCAGCCGCGCTCCGGAGGTACCCACATCGGCGGGACCGTGGGCGTCATGCGTCAGTTCATCGGATCGATCGACGATGAGACTACCGTCCGCGAATTCCTCGCCGACCTTGAGCCGACGGCAGTGCGCCGCAGCTTCGCAGCGGTCGAGAAGGCTGAGGCGGCGATGATGGAACACGACGACGAACCGACCCAGATGGCGTATGCGACGGCGCTGTCTGACTGGGCGGAAGTGGGCGGCTACGACGCCGAGGTCGTATGGGACGTCGTGTGTTCTGCGGCGCTGGGGGCGACCTTCCCGTCAGTGCAGTATCGAGAAGTACGGACGCTGTCCGGCGGCGAGCAGAAGCGGCTGGCCCTGGAGAGCCTGCTGCGCGGCCCTTACGAGGTACTGCTGCTCGACGAGCCGGACAACTACCTGGACGTGCCGAGCAAGCGCTGGCTCGAAGAGGCCCTTCGCAGCACTCCGAAGACCGTCCTCATGGTCAGCCACGACCGTGAGCTTCTCGCCCGTGCGGCCAGCCACGTGATCACGCTCGAAGGGCGCGGCGCCTGGGTACACGGTGGCGGGTTCGGCACCTACCAGGAGGCAAGGGAGCACCGCATCAACGTGCTTGAACAGCGTCATCGGGACTGGGAGGACGAGCACAACAGGCTCAAAGAGCTGGTGCACACTCTCCAACAGCAGGCGAAGCTGTCTTCGTCGATGGCCGCCAAGTACCGTGCGACCCAAACCAGGCTGGCCCGCTTCGAGTCGGCGGGTCCACCGCCCGAGCGGCCCACGGAGCAGAAGGTCCGGATGGCCCTGACCGGCGGGCGTACGGCGAAGCGCGCTGTGACGTGCGAAGGGCTCCAGCTCACCGGGCTCACGAAGCCCTTCGATCTCGAAGTCTTCTACGGCGAGCGGATCGCGGTGCTCGGTGCCAATGGGACCGGAAAATCGCATTTGCTCCGACTGCTCGCCGCTGGAGGCAGCGGAGCAGACATGTACGACGAGCAGCTGCATGGCAAGGCAGTGGCCCATGATGGCGGCGCTCGACTGGGGTCCCGGGTGCGTCCGGGATGGTTCGCCCAGACCCATGGGCGGCGCGATCTCGCCGAGCGCACGCTGGTGCAGATCCTCGGCCGCGGCGACGGTTCCCGTGAGGGACGCGACCGCGGCGCGGCGATCTCGGCACTGCGACGCTATGAGCTGCACGCTCAAGCGGATCAGTCGTTCAGGCAGTTGTCCGGAGGGCAACAAGCACGATTTCAGATCCTCCTACTCGAACTCGAAGGCTCCACGCTGCTGCTCCTTGACGAACCCACGGACAACCTCGACCTGCACAGTGCGCAAGCCCTGGAGGATGGGCTTGCGCAGTTCCAGGGGACTGTCATGGCAGTCACACACGACCGGTGGTTCGCCCGAAGCTTCGACCGCTATCTGATTGTTGACGGCAGTGGGTCGGTCTTCCTGCGGGACGAACCTGTTTGGGGGGAGGAATCCAGTGCACAGCTATAGCTGGTCGAGACCAGCCTTCGTCGGCGGAACGGAATCGAGCCGCATCATCACGAGCGTTTTCGGCCTGTCCGATGATCGGTTCACTGGCGTACCGGTCTTGGAAGATGTCATTGTGCCCAGAACCGGAATCACCTATGTGACGGGGTACTCCGGGGCGGGCAAGAGCAAGCTATTGGAGCTGTTCCTCTCACAGCACCCGGAAGCCCACGTGCCTTCAGGGCCTGCCGATCCGGCTGATGACCGACCGCTAGTCGAACTCTTCGACATGCCGTTGCAGAAGACGCTGAGCCTCCTCGGTCAGGTTGGTCTGGGGGAGGCGTTCACCTATCTCACTCCGTACAACCGGCTGTCCGACGGACAACGTGCCCGTGCACGGCTCGCGTTGGCCTATAGCGAAAGCCGCCGACTGCTGGTAATCGACGAATTCCTCTCCACCCTGGACCGCGAGAGCGCACGGATCGCAGCCTATGGTTTCCAGCGTTTTTGTCGACGCAACGGTGTTTCTGCGGTGGTGGCGACCGCGCATGACGATCTCGCGGGGGCGCTCGGTCCGGACCTACTGATCACGCTCGACTACAACGGTGAGAAGAACGTTGTCCACCAGCCTTGTATGGCTACGGTCCCCTTCGAGGAGACGGTACAGATCCGCCCCGGTAGTCTGGCTGACTACGAGGAACTCGCGCGGTTCCACTACATGGGTGGCTTGGACGTTCCTCCCGACGCGTTCGATATCCGAGTCCACGTGGCTGAAGTTTCGGGCAAGGTCGCCGGGGTGAAGGTGTTGTCATCGCCCTATCCGAACGCCTGGCAGCGGTTCCGGGAGTTCCGCGAGGTCAACGAGGCCCTCACGATCTCCCGCCGGACCGTCGTGCATCCAGTGTTCCGTAGTATCGGGCTGGCTCATCGGCTGTGTGACCCGCGGCTGGCGTCGCGCGACAATGTCTATATCCGCTCCGCCCTCGGTCGCTTTCAGCCCTTTCCGCTGAGCGCCGGCTACCGGTCGGTGGAGGTCGCGGACAACCGGGAAACGGAACTGTCAGCTGCCGTAGCTGAGTTGGCTGTGTCCGTCGAAGCGGCGGGCGGGCCGGAAAAGTGGCCGGGCGACCGGGCGAAGGCAATGAATCTGCTCCGCGAACGCGGCGTGGAGCTGCTAGTCGGTGAATACGTTCAGTACCGCGAGCTGGGGGGCCTGACGCCCTTGGCCCACGCCGAGCTTTCGCGGGTGCGCAGATGGTTCACGCGGTGCAACGAAGCCTTGTCGTACGAACAACTGTGGGAAGCCGCACGGCCGTTCCTCATGGCCGGCTTCATAGCTGGACGAGAGACGATGGGGGACGCAGCGGCTGCGGGTTCCACGGAAGTGGGCCGAGAAGCTGGGGTGTCGCCTTGATCGTCATCGGTATATCCGCGCTCTACCACGATTCGGCCTGCGCTGTGTTCGTTGACGGGAAGCTCGTCGCCGCCGCACATGAGGAGAGGTTCACCCGACGGCGGTATGACCCCGGCATGCCTGTAAACGCATTCCGCTTCTGCCTCGAACGCGCCGGGCTGGGTATCGACGACATCGATCGGATCGCCTACTACGAGAACCCCCGCGACAAGCTGGCACGTCAACTGTCGACAGCGCTGCCTTCAGGCCCCGCCGGTCAGCGCGCGTCGCTGTTCAAGCTGGACGCGGACCGGCCAATGCGTGAGATCCGGCAGGTGCTCGGCTACTCCGGCCGCGTGGAGTTCGTAGCCCACCACGAGTCCCACGCGGCGAGCGCCTTCTACTGCTCGGGCTTTGACGACGCTGCGCTGTTCGTCGCCGACGCGGTGGGTGAGTGGACGACGACCAGCTATGGCTCCGCCAGCAACTCGGATGGTCTGCGACTGGTGGAAGAAGTCCGCTTCCCACACTCCCTGGGGTTGCTCTACAGTGCGGTGACCAACTACCTCGGCTTCGACGTCAACAGCGATGAGTACAAGGTTATGGGCCTCGCTCCCTACGGGAAGCCGCGCTTCCGTGAACGTCTGGAAGGCCTGCTGGCACAGCGCGATGGCGGTCAATATCGCTTGGATCTCAGGTACTTCGACTTCCGCAGCGACCAGCGTATGTTCACTGACGCAATGGCTGAACTCATCGGCCATCCTGCGCGACGGCCTGAGGACGACATCACGCCGGAGCACGAAGACATTGCCGCCAGCCTCCAGGCGCTACTGGAAACCGTATTGCTGGAGAAACTGAGGCACCTCAAGGAGATCGTGCCGAGTCCTCGGTTGTGCTACGCCGGGGGCGTGGCGCTCAACTGCGTGGCGAACTCGCTGCTGCGCCGAAAAGGGCCCTTCGAGGACATCTTCGTCCAGCCCGCGGCGGGCGACGCCGGCGGAGCGATTGGTGCAGCGGCCCTCGTCCACCACCGACTGACCGGCCGGTCCCCCAATCGGCGACTGAGCGATGCCCGACTGGGATTCGAGGAGAGCGCGGCGCACATCAGCGACCTGCTGGGGCAGACCGGGATCATTGCCCAGGACTTCCGCCGTGACACACCGGCATTGGTAGAAGCCACCGCGTCCGCGCTCGCCGACGGGGCCGTGGTCGGGTGGTTCCAGGGTCGCGCTGAGTTCGGCCCCAGGGCGCTCGGCGCCAGGTCGATCCTGGCGGACCCGCGAAAGGACGGCATGCGGGACCGGATCAATTCCCTGGTCAAGAAGCGCGAAGCGTTCAGGCCATTCGCCCCGGCGGTGGTGGCTGAGCGGGCCACCGAGTTCTTCGACCTCGACATCGGCTCGCCGTTCATGCTGGAAACGGCCCCGGTGAAGGCTCTCGGTCTACCAGCGATTACCCATGTTGACGATTCGGCGCGCGTGCAGACGGTCGACAAGGAAGCGGATCCGTTGTTCCACGCGCTGCTGACCGCTTTCGGTGGCCGAACCGGAAACCCTATCCTGCTCAACACCTCGTTCAATATGCGGGGAGAGCCGATCGTGAACTCCGCTGCGGATGCGCTTGCGTGCTTTGTTCGGTCTCGACTGGACATTCTGGTCCTCGGGGACTTCCTCATACGTCGGACGGACGTCCCTGAGTGGTGCGCCAAGCGACTGCTCGATGCTGCTCCCTATAAAGTGCCCACAGCCAGCGAGTCGGTCTACACCTTCTTCTGAGCCTTCCTGGGAAGTGACTCCCACATGACCGCACACCATGTTCCCTTCGAACGCGCCAACCGACTCGCTCAGCTCTTGGGCGACGCAAGGGGCGCTGAGATCCTCGGAGAACTCCAGAAGGCCGACCTGGCTCAGGCCCGTGCCCCGAAGTCTCAGGCCTGCTCCCCACCGTCCTGGGGGGAGGCGTCCAGAGAGCAGTTGGAGCGTGTGGGGATCTGGGACATCGTGTCAGGACCAGCCGGAAGTGAACTGCACCTCCGAAGCGATGAGCCGCAGCCGGACCGCTCTTGGGCGGACGTCCGCCACGTTCCTGGCAAAGGCGCCGCTCGGCGGGTGGCCGTTGTCGGAGAATCGACAGCTCGCGGATACTTGCTCGATCCGTTGTTCACTCCGACTCTGAATCTCCAGGACGAGCTCGACGCCACCGCCGGTCCTGGCCGGTACCAATGCGTGGATCTCGCGCGCACCGGCGCGGGCATGGGTGATCTGGAGCACGTTGTATCCGCGCTGCCGTCACTCGATACTGATGTCCTTGTGCTCATGGCGGGGAACAACTGGTGCCTTCAGCCCCTGTCTTACGCGGACGGGGATCGTCTCGCCCGGAGCATGCGCGCCGGCGGGCTGAGCGAGGTACGGGAGACCTTCACCCGCAACATCGTGCTGCCTCGTGTCAGGGCGCTGTTGCGCAAAGTGCGGCAGGTCGCGCAAGCAGGTCTGGACGTCATCGTGGTCGTTCCGGAATTCAACCTCAGAGAGTGGGAACCTGGCGAGGTATGGACCGTCGGCCTGCTGCCGCCCGAACATGCCGAAGAGTGGCACAGGTTGCACGACAGTGCCCGGCGCGCGCTGAAGGAGAAGAGGTGGGAGGCGCTCCCGGAGCTCTGCGATCGAATGACCGTGCTGGACAAAGGGTGTAGTCCTGTCCCCGGCCGCATGCATGGAATTTCCCAGTACGCCATGGGCGACTATTCCGGAGCAAGGAAAAGTTGGGAGATATCCAGAGATTCGGTAACTGGTCAGTTGCTGGGCCACACTCCACGTGTCATCGGCGAGATACAGGAAATGCTGTGCGCTTTCGCCGAGAAACATGGCTACGGGCTTGTGGATCTCCGTTACGAACTGGCTGACCCAGAAACCGGATTGCCCGATCCCAGGCACTTTCTCGACTACTGCCATCTGAGCGTGACGGGTATGGACGCTGTGGCGGGCGCTGTCGCCGACCGGATCGCGCCATCGCAAGGGGTCGCCGGCCGCGACACATGCAGTCCGCGGAAAACCGACGAGGAAGGTGCTTTGTGGCAAGCCGTCGGACATCTACTCGCCGCCTGCCACAACGCCTGGCATGGCCAGCCCGCGGAGACACTGCGCCGACACGTCGCGATGGCGGTCGTTGACCAGGCCGGACGCGATGTGGCTGCCGCGCTGCTGAAGCTGATGGCCAAGACCGTACCCGCCTGGACCACGCCCGAGTACGACCAACTGTGCACCTTCCCAAATGCGGCACGCTATCTGAGCCCGGTGGCAACGAGTACCTTCGCCGTCCTCGCCCAGTCCCCTCTGAGCGCGGTCCTAGCCGACCTTCTGGGTGTTCCCGCCCCGCAAACACCCGCCCGCCGCATGGACGGCACGGACTTGCGGTGCGTGGACCTGCGGGCGGGCCGCCGCGATGAGCTCACAGGACTCGCGCACGGACCGACCACGGCCTACTCCAGGTACGCGAACGCGATCTGGCGGTCCACGGTCCGCACAGGGGCTGCCTCGGACCTCCACCTCACATTGCAGTACCGAACGCCTTACGCGGACGAAGCCGGGCAACCTGGATGGCTTGAAGTCAACGGTCGGCGGGTGGCCGAGCTCCCCGCGCTCCGTCAGAAATGGGGAAAGATCGTCGCCAAAGTCCCGGCGGAGTCTGTCAATGAGATCGCAGTTCATTGGCCGACGTCCGCGCAGCCGGAGGACGAGTGGCGTCAGGAGGTTGCCACAGCTCTGGCAACGGGCAGACTCCTGCTACCGTTGGCTGTTTTCGGTGAATTGTATGAGGCTGACCTCCGTTTCTAACCTAGCGCTTTCGGGGCGCGATCCTGCACGCCGCCGTCCACGGCTGGCACGAGGGCCATATCCAGACCCAGGGCGAGGACGAGTGCCCTGGCTGCAGCTTCCACGGTCAACTACCAGGAAGTGGAAGCGGCAGATGACTGCCGTGCAACGCCGAGGGACGACACCGAACCGTCGGTGTCACCCCTCGGCATCCGGCTCTTCGCTCGCCTAGTCCAGGTACGTGCCGACGAAGGCCCCGTCGAATCCCAGCGCGGCGAGGCCCTGCTCGACGCTGGGGTAGATCGTTCCATCCGGGATCGCGATCAGGGCGTCGAAGTCAGCACGGCTGATCTCGGGTTCGAGCCACTGGTTGCTGCAGCGGCAGCAGATCCAGACGTTCCGGCCGTAGTTGATGAGCAGCCAGTCGCGCCGGGCGCGGCAGGCCGTACACATGACCGGGATCCCGCGAAGAGCGAGTTCGTGAGGGTGGCTGAGGCAGCGTGTTGCGCCGGGGCCGCTGGGCGGCTGCGTCTCGTACGCGAGTTTCAGCAAGGGATCGGGGCCGGCGGGGAGGGCAGGCTGCACGGGTGTCGACTCCGCGGGGCGGTCGGTGGTTCTGAGCACGAGCGTCATCTCCCGGTCGAGGTCCTTCTGTTTCCATCCGTAACAGCCGGTGGAACCGGTTGTCCAGGGACTTCTCGGAGTCCGGCGGGCCGATGGTCAGCCCGCCGGACCGCCGTCAGCGGCGTGGTGGGCGGTTCCGTGGAGTGGAGGCGACGGGGCGAACTCCGGTCGCGGGTGTCGTTCGGCTGCTGGTGCGGTTGGCCGAGGTTTTCGGGGTGCTGGTGCCGTCCTTCGGGCGGCGGGAAGCTGCGCCCGGGTGGGCGGGGAGCTGGGCGATGCGGCGCAGGCGCCAGACCAGGACGTCATTGACGTCTGTGGCGGTGTCGAGTTCGCGCATGTCGATGGCCTCTCGCAGGAGGGCTTCAGAGTCGTCGCCTGCCTGCTCGGCCTGGGCGAGGGTGGCGGCCAAGGCGTCGGTCTTCGCCGGGACACCGTCTTCTCGTACGCCGTGCTTCGTTAGGGCGGCGCGGATGGTGGTCTCGTACGCCCGGCGTTGCGCGTCGGGAAGAGCGCGGCCTTGCTCGTGCAGCGTTCGCATCGGCGTGGCGGCGGCCTGCCGGTAGGCGGTGCGCAGGTGCTCGGCGGTCTGCCGGGAGGCGTGGGCCTGCTGGGCATGTCCCCGGGCGGAGTGCCAGTGTGCGGCGGCGAGGGTGACCAGGACCAGGGTGGAGAGGAGCATGGCGGTCGTGCCGCCGTCCTCGCCCCGGCCGAGCGCGCCACCGGCCCGGACAATTCCTCGGGCGGCGGAGCGGAGCGCTCGGGTGTCGGCGCGTTCCGCCTGGACGTGGCTGCGGGTCGCCCGCTCGAAGGTTCGGGCGGCGGTAGCCAGCTCGGTGCGGGTCACGGCCGGTGAGGTCTGCGCGACGGCATCAAGGAGTTCTCCGACGCCGACGAGCTGAGCGGCGGCTTCCCCGTCGTCACCGTGGTCGAGAAGCACGGCGGCACGTTCGGCGATGGCGGTGGCACTGCGTCGTTCTCGGGCAGGCGGGGACGAGTCCGCCCGTCCGCCGGAGGCCAGGGTCGCAGTGTGTTCGGCGGTCCCGTCGGCCAGCCTGCGGCGGATCTTGGGGAGGGACAGGTCGGGGGCCAGTTTGGAGCCGGGATACCAGACCGGCTCGGCGTCGCGGTTACGGTCGCCGGGCAGGGCGACGTTGTAGCCGAGCGCATCACCGGACGGGGCGTGGCGCACCTTCACCCGCAGGCCGGCTTCGTGGAGCCGGGTGAAGAACTCCTTCTCGTCTTCCGCTCCGGCGAGGGCCCGGCGTACGGCTTCGCGGAGCGTCTCCCGGGGGGTTTCGGGGCGGCCGGTGCGTTCGGCCTTGAACTTCTCGGCGCTGGTGGGGTTCTTCGCTGCCGTGCCGTCTCCGGCGTTGAGGCGGCGCAGGCCCATCTCCCTTTCGATGCGCCGGCATTCGGCCTGGGCCTTGTTGAAGTCGTAGTTCAGGCGCGGGTTGCGCAGGTCTCCTCGGACGAGGGTGGCGACGATGTGGATGTGGTCTGCCGCGTGGCGTACGGCGATCCACCGGCAGCCGTCGGGATCCCCGTCCGGTGCGATGCCGGTGGCGTGGACGATGCGCTGGGCGACGGCGTTCCACTCCTCGTCGGAGAACCGCCGGTCCCCGGGGGCCGTGCGGACCGAGCAGTGCCAGACGTGCTTGGCGGGCGCTCGGTCTCCGGCCTGCTTGACCCGCAGGTCCAAGGCGGCGGTGAGCCGGGCGAGGGTGACCTTCGGATCGGGATCGGGGCTGGTGTCGCGGCCGGGATCCGGGGCGAAGCCGTCCCACGAGCCGACGAGGTGCGCGTCGGTGTGCTCCTCCCGTCGCCCGGGGCCGTACAGGTAGACGAGCAGGCCGTGGGTCCGGGAGCCGCGTCCGATGTCGGGAACCATCACAGCCGCCTGTTCACCAGGTCGTTCGCCGCGTCGTCGACGCGGGCGAGGAGCCGGAGCAGCGTGCTCAGCGCGTGGTCGAGTTCGCCGGGGTGGGGCTGCCCGCCGGCATTGAGGACGTAGGCGATCTGATTGATGTTGTTGCCGATTCGGGCCAAGGCCGTTCGTAGGGCCGCGAGTTCGTCGATGGCCGTGTCCCAGCGTTCGTTGGTGTGCAGGGCGGTCGAACCGCGGGCGGCGGCAAGGCTGGCACCAGCAAGGAAACGGGCGACGGTGACGCCGCGCTGCGTGGCAGCGGCAGCGATCTCGGCCTTCTCGGTGTCGGAGAGGCGGGTCGTCGTCTTACGGGTGCGCTCGCTGGGGTTGCGGGTGCGGCGGCGCGGTTTACGGTCGGGGAAGGCGGACGTGCTCGGGCTCGGCAGCGCACGCTGGTCGCCGCACTCGGCTTCTCCCCCCGTGACCGGCGCCCCCTGGTGCCGGTTGCCCGGCTGGTCCCCGTGCGCCCTCGCTCGGGGACCAGCCGGGCTTCCCCCGCCCTCCTGGGCGGGGGCAAGTGCGTACGCCGGGCCGTAGGACCGTCGTACGCGATAGCTTGCTCCGCCAGGAGCCGTGGTGGGGTCACGCTGCTGTCCGGCAGTGACCACCGCCTGGTCGTTGGTGGTCACCGGCTCGTCTCCGGGTCCTGCTGCTGGAGTTCGCGGACGAGTTCCTCGATCCAGTCCATGGCCAGGACCGGGTGGTGGAGGGTCCAGGGCCGGTCATGCTGCTCGCGCTGCACGATCCAGGAGGTGTCGGGGCCGGACTGGGCGCGGTGGAGGTGGCCGCGCTGGTGCAGGACGGTCAGCCAGGAGTCGACTTCGGCGGGGGTGGCCGGGTGAATGCGCATCGGGTGCACTCCGCTTCTGCTCGGGGAGAAAGGTGTGGTGGGTGTGCGGAGCGGGTGACCAGCCGGGGTGACCTGCTCGGTCACCCGCTCCGTGGCGTCCGATCAGGTTCGGGCGGAGCTGACCGGCTGTCCGTTCTGCTCGCGGAGCTGGGCCATCAGGGTGGTCAGGGTGTCGCTGGAGAGCGTCATCTGCTGGTCTCGGATCGCCTGGCCGACCACCTTGCGGGTCAGCTTGCCCTCGGCCCTGACCGCTGACCGAGCGATCTTCAGTAGCTCCTCGGTGTCCTGGTCGGATCGCCGGTCACCGGCTGTCCGGGCCCGCCGGTCAGTGACCGACGGGGCGGTGCCCGACGGAGTGACCGGCAGGGCGGTGGCTGACCCCCGGCTGTCCTCGTCGCCGGTCGCCGAGGTGGTGTCGTCGGGGCGGTCAGTGACCGGCCGCGCGGTGTCCGGCTGTCCGGGCAGGTCAGCGGCCTCGTGCGGCTGGCTCCGGTCACTGGTGACAGGGGCACTGCTGTCCGCCGGAGCCCTGTCCCCGCTGAGCGACCGAGTGGCGGGAGTCGGCTTGTCCAGGGAGAGCGGCTGCCGGTCGGTCCGGGCGGTGACCGGCTGACCGGCCTCCGGCTGCTGACCGACCCGGTCGGTCCGGGTGACCTCTACGCCGTCGCTCTGGTTGACCTGACCGAGGTGACCGGCCTGACCGAGGTCCTCGCGGTCACTGTCCTTGACCGGCCCCCGGGCGATGAGGATGTAGAGGTGGACAGCTCCGGCCAGGGCCAGCGGTGCGATGGTGGACAGCACCGCGACCACCGTGTCCCCGAGCCGGAGACCGGTGCCGGCGACCGCGTCCTGGTTGATCCGCACCGCGTGGAGCGCGTTGGCCCAGATGCTGGCGGCGGTGGCCGTGCCGACGAGCGTCCAGACGTAGAGCCGGGCGCGCAGCGGGGCATCGCGCAGGACCAGGAGCGCGCGGACGCCGTAGGCGATGAACCCGTCGATCACCAACGGGAAGACGAAGGTCAACAGGCCCCGGACGTGGATGGCGACGGCCATCTGCTGGAGGGCGTCGTACGACAGCGCGCACCCCGCGCCGCCCAGGGCGATGACCACCGCGCGGTCCCAGGCGGATATGTGCGCCGCCTTCGGTGTGCTCGTAGTGGTCATGCCGCCGTCCCGAAGTCGTCGCGGACCGGGTGCTCACCGTCGACCGCGGGTGGCAGGACGGTCTCCTTGGGCTGGTTCAGGGTTCGGTTGCGCTCGGCCCGGCGGATCTCGCGGTATCGCTTCTTGGCGTGCTCCTCGGTGACCTTCAGAAGCCAGGCCAGGCGCTGCTCGCTCACCCCGTGGCGGTAGGCAGCGTGCTCGACCGCGCGGCGCTCGGTATGGGTGAGGTGCACGTCGCGCCCGGCGATGGTGGCGTTGACGCGGCTGTAGTCGAGGCGGCTGGGGAGCTTCTCGTGCAGCGGCCCGCGCTCCTCCTCCGTCAGGCCGCCGCGGATCCCGTCGGTGTCACCTCCTTCGAGAGCGGCGTCCAGGCAGGTTCGGCGGACCGGGCACTGGCCGCACAGGGCCTTGGCCGTGGCGATCTTGGCGGTCTCGTCGGGCTCGGGGAAGAAGATTTCGGGGTCAACCGGGTTGTACTCGGTGCTCTGGCAGACGGCGTCGGCCTGCCAGGTCTGGTCGCCGAGCTGGCGGTGGTGGACAGGGCTGTTCGTCGTGCTGGTCATGCAGGTTGCTCCGATCGCTCTCCGCGCGCAGGGGCGTCGGCGGAGAGGTGCGCTGGTCGTGAAGTTGCTCGTGGCGGCGCGCAGAGGGGCGCGGCCCGGACGTGGTGACCTGCGGCAGGTCAGGCTGCTGCGCGGTAGCGTCTGCGGTCGAGCGGCTCGAACTCGACCCGGGTGGTCATCTCCGCGAGTCGGGAGGCAACGCGGTCACCGAGGTAGGAGCGGAGGTCCTTGATCGCCAGGTTGGTGGTGATCAAGGTCGGGAGCATGAGGTTGTACCGGCGGTTGATCAGCCGGTACGTGATCTCCTCGACCCACTCGCTGGCCTTGGCCGCGCCGAGGTCGTCGATGATCAGCAGCGGGCACCGGCTGACGGCCGCCAGCTCCCGCTCGCTGTCGACCCCGGGCCGGGGGCGGAGATCGGCGTACAGGTCGGCAGCGGTGCTCGCGCGCCAGCGCACGCCGACCCCGTTCTGCACCAGCGCTCGGACCGCGCCGTACGCCTGGTGCGTCTTGCCCGCGCCGACGACTCCGGCCATCAGGAGGCTGGGCCCGGTGGTGACTTGCCGCCGGGCTCCCCGGCTGGGGGCGACGGCTGCCTCGGTGACCTTCCCGACCCAGTCCAGGACCATCGGGTGGTCGGCGGCAGCCGCCTGGTAGCGCGGGGGCATCCCGGCCAGGAGGGCGTCGAGCGGGGAGAACGGCTCGGGGTCGTCGGGGAGCGCGGCGGCGTCGGCCGGGTCGATGTTGCGGGCGGCCAGGATCCGGGCCATGCGCTCCAGGGTGCCTTCGTGGCCGAGGAGCTGGGGTTCGCGGTGACGGGTGTGCATCACAGCTCCTCGGCGTAGGCGGCGGAAGCGTTGGCCGGGTTGGTCCACGCCTGGTGAGCGGGCACGTTAGGCCGGATTCCCGGCCGAGCCAAGCCGCCGGGGCGAGCGTTCATCGCCTCGTTGACCATGCTGGTCAGCACGCTCGGGTGCCTCGGGTTGGCCGCGAAGTTCGCCAGCCCGGCCCGGATGTGCTCCGGTGCGATGCCTTCGTCAAGGAGCTTCTTGGTGATCCGCCCGAGGTGTCCGATCACGTCGTTCGGGGGGCGCTGGTCGCACCCGGCGACGTACTCGCCGACGAGGTCCTTGGCGGAGACGCTGGGTGCGGGCGCTGTGCGCCCCGTAGGGACAAGAGATCCAGGATCCAAGATCCTAGATCCAGGCGCCGAGCCTTCGGAGAGGCTTCGGGGAAGGTTCGGGGGGGCCTCGGAGAATGCGGTCTGACCTGCACTTTTAGCACCAGCTCGCCCCGCTGCGCCGATCGCGCCGTCGGCAGCCTCCTGCCGGTCGGCGACGGACTCGTCTGCGTGGTCCGGCGTCGGCGAGGCGGGTACGGCAGGCAAATCGAGGGGTCGGGGAGCCCTCCCGGAGGTCTCGGCGAGCCCTCGGGGAGCCGTGGACGACCCCTCGGTCCGCCGGGAGCACGAGCCCTTGCACGGTGCGCACCGGTCGGCAGCCTGGTGCTGCGGGCACGAGGGCAGGCGCGACTGGCTCGCCTTGTCGATCTTCTGGTGCTCGGACCAGGTCACGATGTGGAGGTAGCGGCGGCCGTCGCATCCGGTGTACCGGCAGATCAGACCGGCGTTCGCGAGATGGTGGAGGTCGTCTTCGACGTGGACCGAGGTGTGCTCGGCGCGCAGAGGCCAGAGGAGCCCTGCGATGATCGCGGCGTTGTCCCGGTGGCGACCGTGGTCGTCGGCCTGGGTGAGCATGCCGAAGAAGGTCCGCTCGGCCGTCACGGTCACTTCGGCGAGTGACTCGGAGGTGAACGCCTCCGGCTTGATGGTTCGGATCCTGGGCATGTCAGCGGCCCCGCTCGGCGGCGACCGAGTCGCTGCGGGTGAGGGTGGCGTCGGCGAGGCGGAAGGTGCGCGGGCGGGTCCAGTCCTCGTCCGGCCAGACCCTCAGGATCCAGCGGGCGGCGACCCTGGATGTCGTCCGGCCCAGCTCCATCGACCGACCGGCCTCGTCCTGCACGATCGTGTGCGGGTGGGGCCACACCTGCGCCGGGTCGGTGAGGCTGACCCGGATGGTGGCTGCGCCCGGGATCATGTCGGCGAGTTGGGCGGCGAGGCGGTGTCGGCGGCTGGTGTCCGGGCAGGCCGGGATTCCGCTCGGCATGGCAGGCATGCGATACTCCGTGGTTTGTAGGAGCGCGGTGCGGTGGTTCTCGTGCAAAAGCCCCGCCGCCCGCGAGATGTGAATCGGCGCCCTTCGGGGTGCCGGCCCGGCGCTTGGGAGCTGGTAACTCCCGGGCGCCGGTTCTTCGTTGCTTCGTCGTGTTACGGGCCCTTGGCGTGCATCCCCTGCCCCTCCCTGACCCGCGTTCGGTCGGCACCCCCTCTTGCCGGGCACGCCGAAGGAGGTGTTCTCCTCCTCAGCCTCACGCCCTCGGCAGGCACGCAGCCTGGCCGGGAGGGATGCACGGCACCCCGTTTTTCGGTAGTCTGAAGCTATCCCGGTTCGCGCGAAAGGTCAACGAGCCGAAAGTTCTTCGACTCGCACGAAAAAGAGGTCTCCATGCCAGCTCGCCACTTCGACAGAACAGTGGTGCGCGCCGTACGGCGGGCTGCCGAGATCCCGCAGGCTGGAGTGGGCGCTGCCGTCAGCGCTGCGGAGTCAACCGTGGCCGGGTGGGAGGCGGGATCAAGCAATCCGGACCAGGAGAAGCTGCCGGGCATCGCACGTGTACTCGGGAAGCCTCTGGATGAGCTGTTCCCCCGTGAAGGCTCGCCCGACCTGACGGACTTGCGATGCGACGCGGGCCTCTACCGGTACGAGGTGGCAAAGTTCATCGGCACGAAGAGTGACGGCCCGGTGGCGGCGGCCGAGAGCGGCGTGCGGCGGCTCAAGCCGAAGTACGTGGCGAAGCTGGCAGCGGCGTACGGCGTATCGGAGAAGGCGCTGGAGCAAGCTCAAGAGCGCTCGTTCGGAAACGTCGTCGAAGAGGACGGGGACGAGCGCGTCGCTGCGGCCGAGGCCGACGAGCATCCCCGTGCTCTCGGGGAGAAGATCAGCTTCCTACTGGAACACTCCTACCCGGCGGGCGCAGTTCCGGGGGATGGAGAAATCGCGGAGGCGGTGAACCGGCATGCAGGGGCAGAGGTTGTCACGGCCAAGGAGGTCGAGGCCCTCCGAACAGGTGCCGGTGACGCCGACGGCCCGGACCCCGTTGTCCTGGAGGGCCTTGCCGAGTTCTTCGGCGTCGAGCGCATGTACTTCGAGCCGGACGAGGCCGTCGCCCGTCAGGTGTACCAGGGGATTCGTGTGTTGCTCGCATCCCGGAACGGGACGATCGGACGGGTTCGGGCTCGTGGCCTCGGCCCGGAGGGTCTGTCGCCCGAGGTTCTCTCGCTCCTGACGGACCTGCAGGCCGAGTTCGAGAAACAGGTCGGCTCCACGGACGACGAGTAGGGCCCTGCCCTCCGGGCCTCTGGAGGCTCCAGAGGGCAGGGCTCGGTCGGCCTCGACTACTCGGCTGGTGTGTTCAGTTCGTGTCGCCGACCGGAGGCGAATACAGCCGTGATGTTCTTGAGGGCGTCGAGATCCGAGAGCGGGTCTCCCTCGACGGCGATGAGATCCGCGCGGTAGCCCGGAGCGATGCGGCCGGTTGTGGAGCCGAGCCCGAGGGCCGTGGCTGCTGCGGTCGTCGCCATGTTGATGATCTCGGCGTTCGCCAGACCGAGGTGGGCGTAGAACGAGAGGGCCGGCACCAGACCGTTGAAGGTGGCACGCTGCACTCCGGCGTCCGTGCCGGCGATCAGCTTCACACCGGCGTCTGCCATCTGACCTACCAGGTCGAACATCTGGGCGGCGCGCTCCTCGCCGAAGATCGCAGGGAGCATCCGCCAGTGGGGGCTTACCGCAGGGCAGACGGTGATGCCACGGTCGATGATCTGCTGGACCACGTCCCGGCGAAAGTCGAGGCCGTCGCCGGTCATCCACGTGCAGTGCTCGATGGTATCCACTCCGGCCTCCACGGCTGCGGCGATGCCGTCGGCTCCGTGCGCGTGGGCCGCCACGGGGACGCCCGCCGCGTGAGCCTCATCTACGAGAAGTCGCAGTTCCGCTGCGGAGAACTGGGATTCGTGACTTGCGGGCCCGCCCCGGGTGAGCCCGCCGCCAGTGACCATGCACTTGATGACCCCAGCGCCTCGTTCGAGGTTGATGCGAATGAGAGCGCGGATCTCGGCTTCGCCAGAGACCTCACCGCCGAGGAAGTGGCAGTGCCCGCCGGGGGTAGTCAGGGGCGTGCCTGCGGAGACGATCCTCGGTCCCGGCGTGCGCTGGTCGGCAATCTCCGCATCCAGGCGAAGTACCAGTCCGTTCCGGTCTCCGAGGTCACGGGCCGTGGTGACGCCACTGAGCAGCAATTCCTCCGCGCGTCGGCGCATGTCCCCGAGCAGGGCCTCCTCCGTCGAGTCCTGAAGGGCGGACACCGGGTCGGGGCAACCATCGAAGACGAGGTGTACGTGGGCGTCGATCAACCCGGGCAGAAGGGTGCCGTCGAACACCGACCGCGGTACGTCGGCGTCGGCCTGCTCCTCGATCTCCTTTCGCGGCCCCACAGCCGCGATCGAGTCGCCCTCGATCAGGACGGCGCCATCGTCCAGATACTCGCCCGCATCGACGAGCACACGTCGTGCACTAATCAGCATGGTGCCTCCTTGATCGTGAGAGGGGTCACGCGGTCTGTCACCAGCGCGTCGGACACCGCAATCAGTTGTTTCACATCTGCCGCTCGATCGCTTCCCAGGGCCATGGCGAGGGGGACCGCCCGGCGGGGTGCGGGGCCTCCGTACTTGATCCGGGCAGAGGCGCGCCGAAGCCGGGCGGCAAGCTCCTCCGACTCGACATCGGGCGCTGCAGTGCCGGTGTCGTCCGCCAGGAGGTACGGGCTGATGGCGACCAGGCCGTCCCGGATCTCCACGATGCGGCGGTGGTAACGGCGGTGAACTCCCCGAGCACGCCGTCGGTCGTGGGCGGACGAGGACGCCGGCGGCAGGACATTGTCGGGGAACGCCTCGGCCAACAGCTCCCAGAGGGCGGCGAGGCGGCGGTAATCACGTCGGTGCTGGAGCCAGAGTTTCGAAGAAGATATTCGGGCGCGGACCCCCGAGTAGGTGATCCCGGCCGTGAACAGAAGGATGGATGCGACCAACAGGAACGCGACGGCAGCCATCAGACGCTGGGGTACGTCGATATCGGCCCAGCGGACGGCGACGATGACAGCCCTGATCGCGCAGGCCACGGCCATTGCGCCCAGGCCAACGGCCGCCATCCACAGTCCCGTTGCGTGGGGGCGCCGGGACATTCGGGCGTAGGTGCCGGTCCACCGGGCGGCGAGGCCCAGGACGTACGTCAGGTAGCACCCGGCTCCGCCGTAGAAGACGGCGATCTGCGGAACCGTCATGTCCGCGGTGCTGAAACTGCCGCCGAAGACCTCGTGCGGCACCGACACGGCAGCCAGGGTGATGACCACCACGACGGCCACGACGGCGACCGCCTCCTTGTTCGCCCTGCGACGGCTCGCTTCCTCGTCAGCCGCAGAGTAGAGGTAGAAGCACATCAGGAAGTACATCGCGACGATCAGCAGCACGTTCTGGACCAGCTTCGCCGCCCCGTGCCCCGCAACCGTGTCGACGCCGGTCGTGCCTCCCGGCATAGCGATGGGATAGGAAAGCGTGGCGCAGAGGAGGCAGAGGGTCACCGACCGCAAAGGCGCGTCATGGGGGGTTCGCCACAGCTTGTAGAGCTTCCAGGCAAGGGCACCCACGAGCCCCAGGAGTAGCAGTTCCACGAGTTACAGCCATCCTCGCCGGTCTCCGAGGGCCGACTGCACACGCCGCAGCGACGGGTCCTCCGAGAGGGGAGTCGCGCCGTCCAGCACTGACGCCCACTCCAGGATGATCGTTGCTGCGAGTTCGACGGAGCACTCCTCGCCGTCGTCGTACGTGCACCTGCTTGCGACGCGCTTGATCGTCTCGGGATTGAAGGCCGGAAGCATGGCGGCCCAGCCCTCCACCAAGACGGCCGACTCCTCGTCGGCGTCGAGCGCGGGGGTCTGCCCCGTCGCTTCGGCCGGCGCCTGCTCGGCGTCCTCGGCCTCCGCCACGAGGATGTGCCCTATCTCGTGGAGCTTGATGTGATCTTGATGCAGACGCGTCGTCTCCTGCTGGTACAAGATCACGTCATAGTTGTCGTACTCGACCCACATCCCCGTCGGCCCAGGCTTCGGCAGCGGCGCCTCCCGCAGATAGAGGGGCCGCCCACGCCGACGGCTGAGCGCCGAGCACAGCTCCTCCACGTCCAGCGGGGGATGAACACCGAGGTCTTGCAGCTCCCGACGGAGGAAGCGATGCAGATCCCTTTCCACCGCCCGACGGCGGCCCAGTCCTTTTCGGGACTCCCCGCCCTGAGTCGAGCCCGTGGGCTCAGTGCGAAGGATCTTCCCAGACCACATGACAATTCCCTTCTACCGGTTAGCTCCCCCTGAGCTAGGCGCGACCGCGCCGCTGACTCTCGGTTCCCTCCGCCCTGGCCCGGCGCGCGGAGTTGCCCTTCAGCTGACTCCAGCGCGACACCGCCGCAGCCCAACGGGGGCCTGGGCCACATCGAGGTCCATGTGTCGCTATCGCGAATGAGCAACGCCTTCGCCACTCGCCTCGCCGAGGCTTCGGGAACTTCTTGGACAGTACGCGAAAGGTTAGACAGAGATTGACCGAAAACTCAGCAGCGGTCGGTTCAGCCAGAGCACTCCCACTTCCGCACAAACTGCACAAAATGCCCATCTGGGCGTGCCCTTCAACGCTCTGACATGCGATTTCACCAATCGCTGCGAAGGCTGCATTCCTGAGCGCCGGACGGCGAGGCCGTTGTCAATCCGAGATACGTCACAGCAAAACCCGACATGCGGTCGGTTACAAATGACGCAAATGCACCACGCAATCACGCACGGACACCACCGCCATCAGACATAAGGTGCGAATGGCGCTGACCGCTTGGACTGACATGATCCAGCCAGTCCCTTGACTTCGATGGAGGATCCGGTTGGACGCGGCAGTCGATCCGCCGCACCACCCTCTCCGTGTCGCGACAAAGACCCCTCGCTTGACCTGTTACCAGGCGCAAACTTCGCCGAGCGGAGGCTCATGCTTCTTCTTCCTCCATGACCTTTCGCGCCTGTCGACGCAGATCAGCCCAGCCGGCCATCCGTCCGGGCCGCGCCGCCCAGCGATTCGATGACTTCGCTCAAGGTTCGTTGGCACAGGAGTGCCCGCCGATTCGGAAGCGTCAGGAGACGGGACCATGCGGCCGGGGGCGATGGTGGATGGTGCCGCCGAGCCTCGGCCGAGGAGGGGCGGAGGGTTTCGCTGCCGGGGCCCGCTCGTCTCCGCCCCAGACCCTCAGCTGGGGCGGAGACGGGCGTCCGGCCGGTCGATCCGGGGTGTTCAAGCCCGTATCGCCCGGGGCGCAGAGGAGGCGCCGTTTCCTCAGTCCGCGGTCCTGCGTGACCGTGCAGCACGCGGACTCTGCTCCCTGGGAACCCCGGCTTGGTCCGCTGTACGGTCTGCATCGGCAGGGGCGTACAGCGGGGTTCAGAAGGTCAAGTGCCGGCCAAGGTCCGGGTATAGCCGGTGAGCAGGTCGGCGAAGACGCTGCTGTCGACGGTTACGACGGGGATGTGGTGGTCAGACACGCCGAGGGGGACCTCGTGCACCTCGAAGCCGGTCACGGCGGGGAGGAGGCCGGTGGTGACATAGACGCGGTCGATCCGGCTGTCGGGGCCGTGGGTCGGGGAGGCGTTGACCGTGCGGGCCAGCGCGGCAGGATTGCCCTTCTCGGCCCAGTGGCGGGCGACGTCTGCGAGGCCCGCGGTGCGCAGCGTGTGGTCGGGCTCGGTGTCAGGGACCCGGACACCATCGGGGCCTGGGCCTCGGCGCGAGCGGTGGAGACGGTGAGGCCGGTGATGGATGGCGGCGAGGTCGGGCAGAGGCAGGTCGTCCGCCGTACCCGGCTCCGGATAACTGTTGCCGTCGACGCCGATGATGGCCGGCAGCACGAGGCGGCTGCCGTCGAGAGCCTGCCACCCCTTGTCGGCCCAAGTCGTCGTCCACTCGGCCTCCAGCTGGCGCTGCTCGGCGCTGGCGTAGGCGAAATGAAAGCTGACCACGTTGAAGGGCGACGCGTCGGGTCCGGCCTCCGGGAAGCTCAGAGTGATCGCGGTGGGCGGAAGCACGAAGTGCGGGCTTCGATCGCCCGACCAGTCACGTACGAGGTTGAGACGCCGGGGGTTGAAGAGGATGGCGGTGCACGCCCCGGGGCCGAGGACACCCTGCATGTCCAGCTCGCGGCACTGCTCGTTGAAGATCGTGTGTCCGCGCTCGTCGGCACGGAACATCTCCTGCCGGAGAACGATGTCCGGCTGGAGACGTCGCAGCGTCTCGGCGGCGGCCCGCCGAATCTTCGGGTCACCCGCTCCGTTTCTCTCCAGGTTCCAGCAGACGAACCTCAGCTGTGCCATCGAATGCCTTTCAGACGGTGTGCGGAATGGGGCCGGTAGGAGGTGAGCTGTTACGCCGCTGCGGTGAGGCCGTTCCGCCTGGGACGTTCGGCCTCTCCGGCCAAAAGCTGTGCCAGCGCCTGGGTGATGCCAAGGTCTGGCAGTTCGTTCTCCAGCCACCGGTACTGGCCGGCCGGGTTGAGGTCGACGAAGTACCACCTGCCGCGGCTGTCCACGAGGAGGTCGCTGGCCGCGTAGGGGAATCCGTAGCACTGCACCAGGGCGATCAGGGCGTCCTCGACCGGGGCGGGGAGGGTTATCGGCGTGGAGATCAGGGACTCGGGAGTGGCTCGCCAGTCCCTCCGGCCCACCGTGGCGCGCGCATCGATCCGGACCGCGATAGTCCGGGTGCCGATGGTGTGGGCGCGCACGGCGTAGTCGGTGACGACGCGGTGCTGGAAGTGGGTGATACCGGTCGCGACGGCGTCCAGGTCGCTGTCCACCACCAGCGTGGTGTAGAGCGGGCGGACGCGATGGTCGCCCTCCGTGATCTGCGGGACGGTGAGCCTCTTGGTGACGATGCCGTCCGGGGCGCCGAGGTTGAACCGGCGAGCGCCGGACGGGAGACTCCCGATCCACGTGGGCGGTACGGTCAGCCCGGCCCGTTCAGCGGCAGCGATCACACCGGCCTTGATCTGTGCCCGGCGGATGTCCGACGGGCGGTTGACGTGGAGGCAGTCCAGAGTGCCGAGCACCCAGGCCAGTCCGGCAAGCGCCTCCTGGGAGGCCCACTGCATCTGCGCCTGGGTCATGCCGTCGACCCAAACCTGTGGGGGCGTCGGGTGGCACCAGAACACGGACCATACGTCGCGCAGTTTAGTGACCCGGGACCTGACGGTGAGCGATCCCTGCCACTGGCCGGCGTCGCACCGCGCGCTCACGCTGACCGTGCGGCCCAGATCGGCGAGATCGAAGCGGACGGTGCGGACACCGAGGCCCTGGAGGGCCAAGGTGACCGCGTCCCCGGTATCGGAGTTCCGGGCGGTGACGACCAGGACGGTGTCGCCGTCGGTCTGAATCGGGCTCACGTAACCCCTCGCGTAATGCACCTAGTTGATGGTCGAGAAGTGGAACGAACCGTTCAGCGGGAACGGTTGAGTTCCTGTCGACGGCTCAGTGGCTCTGGTCGAGTAGTCGCTCGGCGCGCGCTAGATCCTCGGGGGTGTCTACTGCCACCCCGTTGTCCAGGACGGGGACCATCCGCACGGCGTGACCGTGTTCGACGAAGCGCAGCATCTCTACTCCCTCGGCACGCTCCAGGGGTCCTTGCTGGAGCCGACGGAAGTGCTGGAGAGCCTCGCCTGCGAAGCCGTAGAGGCCCAGTTGGCGCAGGTACTTCGGCCGGTCACCCCTGGGGTATGGGATCGGCTGGCGCGAGAACATGAGGGCCTCGCTGCGGGCCGTAACGACGACCTTGACGACGTTGTGGTCTAGGACGGCGCCGACGTCTACCAGCTCGGTGTAGGCGTTCACGGCGCAGGTGCCGGGCGGAGTGAACTCCAGTGCCTCGGAGACGTCGTTGATGGCGGTCGGCGAGATGAACGGCTCGTCGCCCTGGACGTTGATGTATCCGTCGGCTGGCAGGCGTTCGGCGACCTCCGCGACGCGGTCGGTGCCGGTGAGGTGCTCCCCGGTACGGATGCTGTCGATGCCGAGATCGCGGCACGCTGCTTCGATGCGTTCGTCGTCCGTCGCGACGATGGCTCCGTCGAGGCGTTTGGCCTCCAGGCAGCGCTGGTGGACGTGCCAGAGCAGCGGCATGCCGCCGAGGAGGGCCAGTGGTTTGCCGGGGAAGCGGGAGGCACCCCAGCGGCAGGGTATGACGGCGATGTGCCGGCGCCGTTCGGCGTCGGTCGGTCGGGTTGTGGTGGCGGCCACGGCGTCCTCCTGGTTTTCGGATTCGGGGGGCTTCAGGTGAGCTGGGCGAGCTTGGCGCGGACGGTGGGTGAGGCGGTGGTCGCGAACGGCCGCCACAGGTAGCCGTCGACCTCCTCCTCCTGCAGCGTCACCACGTGATCGGCCCCGAGGTGGAAGGCCCAGCGGAAGTCCACGTGGTGGTGGGCCGGCTCGTTCTTCGACGGGTTCGCGTCGATCGCGTGCACGTCGATGTCGAGGGGGATGTCCTCGTGGCCGGCGAGGGGGACGACGGCGCTGGGCGGGATGCCGGCCTCCTCGTGCAGCTCGCGCAGTGCTGCGTCGCGCAGGAGCTGGTCGGACGGGTTGTTGTGCCCGCCGGGCGCCAGCAGTTTCCCGGACGCCTTGTGCAGGATGTGGAGCACGTGCCGTTCATCGTTGATGAGGATGGCGCTGCAGGTCACGTGGGCGGGGAACGTCTTGCGGCTGGTGGGATCATCCGCGCCAGCGAGCACGGCGAACAGCATCGCCAGGGAGGCGCGCTCGTCCGGGTGGCGGGCGAGGTACGCCTCCGTGACGGTGCGGATGTGTTCGGTGGAGGGAGGCAACGAGGTCACCTTTCGAAGTGGCGGAGCCAGGTTCTGGCGATGGTGTCGCGGTCGGCCGCCGGCATCTCGTGCAGTCCGGGCTGGAGTCGCGCGTGGCTGAGTGCGGCGGTGGCGGCGAGTATCTCGGCCTGGACGAGGTGGATGTAGGTGCCGACGGCGGCGCCGTGCACGAAGTTGACGGCACCCCCGTCGGCGAGGACGTAGAAGTAGTGGCCAGTGACCTCGTATCGAGTCAACTGCGGTCCCACGGGCTGGCGTTCGTAGAGGTCATCAAGGCTGCTGAGTTCGAGTTCGTCCTCGGAAGAGGTCACCGATCCGAGGTACGCGCCGTTGCGCAGGGCGGCGAAATCCTCGTGCCGGAGGGCGAGATTGCCAGTGGCGCAGAGGACGAGTTCCGCGTCGTGGACGGCCTCGGTGGTGGACGAGCTGGTACGGAAGCCGAGGGCGTGCGCCTGTACCCGCTTGACCGCGTCGTTGTCGTACACGGTGACACGCAGGTCCTGGGCGCGCAGGGCCTGCGCAATCGAGCGGCCGATCTTGCCGAAGCCGATGACACAGGCGCTGCGGCTCGTGAGGATATCCCCGCGGGCGCGGACGAGGGCGTCGGTGGAGAACACGATGGACCGGCCGACGAGGTGGTCCTCGCAGTCCTTGAGCGGTGAGCGGGCCACGGACACGACCGGGCACGGCAGCGAGCCGAGAGCGGCGTACCGCTGGTGTCCGTTCTCGGTGTCCTCGACGACGCCGAGGATGCGGCCGGAGAACTTGTTCACGAGGGTGTCGAGGCTGGCCGCGAAGTACCCGCCGATGTCGACCAGGACGACGTCCTGGCCGCCGGCCGTGTCCTCCAGGTAGTGCAGGGCCTGGGTCTCGTCGGTGAACCGCTCCCGGCTCAGGTCGTGGACCGGCAGGGTGCGGCGGACGGTGTCGAGGGTCGGCTGGT
This sequence comes from Streptomyces anulatus, assembly GCF_000721175.1. Lineage (GTDB taxonomy): Bacteria > Actinomycetota > Actinomycetes > Streptomycetales > Streptomycetaceae > Streptomyces > Streptomyces anulatus_C. Next base: position 356,435 of record NZ_JOEZ01000003.1, on the reverse strand, counting down.
GAATCGATCGGGGCTTGGGGAGGACGGCGCCGATCGTGGACACCGCGGTCATGGCGTGCAGGAACGCGGGCCGTTCCGGGAGCAGGTGGGTGATGACCAGCGTCGTGATCGCCTGCCCGGCGGGAAACTGCGCGGTGATCCTCCGGAAGAAGGCGTCCAGCCGTGCTCGCTCGGGGGTTTCCATGAGCACTCCTCTCGGGTTCCGAGGCGTAGGGCTACGCGGCCCGGCTGTAGTCCGGCACCGTGGCGGCCAGAGCCTGCATGTGAGCGCGCAGTCCGCCGTGGAGGTCGACGCGCGGCTGCCAGCCGAGGACCTCTCCCGCACGGCTGGGGTCGGCACGCGTGAGGAGGACGTCCCCGTTGCGCACGTGGTCCTGGTGGAGCTGGATCTCGCGGCCGGTGAGGCTGTTGGCGATGTTGATCACGTCCAGCAGCGAGGCGTTCGAGCCGCCGCCGACGTTGATGGTGCCGTACGCGTTCGGGACGACGCCGGCGGCGATCGTGGCGGTGACCACGTCGTCGATGTAGGTGAAGTCGCGGCGCTGGCGGCCGTCTCCGTACAGGCGCAGGGGTTGTCCGATCAGGGCGGCGTACAGGGCGCGGTGGGTGAACATGTCGGCGCGCTGCCGGGGGCCGTAGACGGTGAAGTACCGCAGGGCGACGACGCTGGGGCCGCCGGGGCGCTCGGCGTAGGCGAGGCAGAGCTGCTCCTCGGCCAGCTTGGTCACGGCGTACGGGGAGGCGGGGTTGGGGCGGTCGGTCTCGAGGCTCGCGTCGCCGTCGGTCGGACCGTAGACGCTGGAGGAGGAGGCGACGACCAGTCGGGGGACGCCGATCCGGGTGGAGGCTTCGAGGACGCGGTGGGTGGCCAGCACGTTGGACGCGAGGTAGTCGCCGAACTGCGGCCCCCAGGAGGGCCGTACACCGGGGATGCCGGCGAGGTGGAAGACCGCGTCGGCGTCGATCAGGAGCGGGTCGATCGCGCAGTGGAGGAGGTCGGCCGTGACGTGGTGGTATCCCGGGCGTCCTCGCAGCGCGGCGAGGTTGGCGGCGGCCGTCGGGTCGGTGGACGGGTCTCGGCGGTCCACGCCGATCACGGTGGTGCCGGCCTGGACGAGGGCGTGGGCGAGGTGGGAGCCGATGAATCCGGCGGAGCCGGTCACCACGGCCCGTCGGGGGGCAGCGTTGGTCGGGGGCTGCTCGTGCTGTGGCACGGGGATCTCCAGAGAGGTGTCGTCGAAGGGGTAGGTCAGGTGAGCCGGGACAGGACGGTTCTGCCGTGCGCGCTGAGGGCGGCGTCGTTCTCTTGGTGGCCCTTGGCCAGGGCTGTGGCCGCCTCGATGGCGCCGAAGGACTCCAGGAGGCGTCGTTCGGTGTCGTTCGGCGGGCGCCCGTAGCCGTCGAAGAAGGCGGTGCGGAGGTGGGGTGCGGCCTGCCAGCGTCGGAATTCGAGCCGGGCGAAGTCGCGGACCCGGGCGTCGCGTCGCATGTGCTCGAAGTCGTAGATGCCGAAGGTGTCGCCGAGCAGCCAGTTGCGCGGCTGGTAGTCGAGGTGGCAGATCGCGCTCTCCATGTGGCTGCTGCCCAGGATCGCCGCGTGGTGCTTCAGTAGGTTCTCCTCGACCGCGTCGAGCAGGTCGGCGTGGACGGCCCGGTCGATCCACCGCTGGAACCGCTCGGCGAGTGCGGCGCCGACGGCACCGTCTTGGGGCATGGCCGTGGCGCGGTGCAGCTTGCCGAGCACGTGCCCGGCCTCGTGGTGGGCCAGTTCCTCCTCGGGCGAGCCCGGAGCGACAGTGTCCGCGCGGTCGCCTGCGAGTGCGGTGAGCAGCAGGGTGCGGGTGGCGTCATCCCGGCCGGCCAACTCCGGCACGTGGCCGGTCAGATGGGTGACCCACGCCCCGTAGGCGTGGAGTTCTCCGGCGTACCGGTCTCGCTCCGCGTGCTGCTTCGCGATGAAGTGACGCCCGTCCCCGGCCACCAGGCGTACGACGCGGGGCGGGAGAGCGGGATCCGCTGCGATGTCGACTGCGCCGAGGAGGTGGTGCGCCAGTCGTATCCGGGGGTCGTCCGAGGTCGCGATCACGGGGTCGGCTCCGGCGTGAGGAGACTGAGGTGCTCGGTGTCGTTGTGCCGGTCGAGCATCCAGCGGGTCTGGCCCAGGCGGTTGCGGTGGTGCTGCCAGCGGGTGATGGAGGCGTGGTTATGGGTGAACCCGGACGGCGAGCCGATCGGGATGTCGAGCATCAGGGTGTGGGCGGTGATCACCGTCTCCCCGTGGGCGGCGAAGACGACGCGCTTGCCGTGGTTCTCCTCGATGAGCTGGCTCAGGTTCCTGCCGGCGCGCTCCAGGAACCCGTTCCAGGTGTCGGAGCCGTTGGCCCAGGGCGTGTCGGGGTGAGCGTGCGGCCCGCCGTCGGCGGCCGTCTTCACCGCGTCCCAGGGCCGACCGTCGGCGTCGCCGTGGACCGGGCCGTCGAGACGGTCGTCGTGGTGCACGGGGATCTGGAGCGTCTGGGCGATGATCTCGCCGGTCTGGACGAGGCGGATCCGCGGGCCGGTGTAGATGACGTCGAAGGGCTTCTTCAGGTGCTCGGTGGCCAGGCGGCGTGCGGCCTGTTCGGCTTGGGCGTACCCGAGGTTGGTCAGGCCGGTGCAGGTGCGCGGGCCCCCGACGAGGCCGTCGGCGTTGCACTGGGCCTGGCCGTGCCGGACGAAGACGAGTTCGGTGGTGATCATGAGGCTCCTCGGTGGCTGAAACGGAGGGGCAGGCTGTAGTGGTAGCCGTTGCGGCCGACGTACGGGGCGGTGAGCACGGCGTGCAGGCCCAGGAAGCTGTCGAGCTGGCCCCGGTCCGTCGTGCCCAGCCGGGCGTCGTGGCGTCGGGCTGCCGCGTTGTACGCGAGCAGGGCGGTGGTGACGGCTTGGTCCGTGAGCGGCCCGTAGGTCAGGTGGAGCGTCGCGACGAGCTTGGCGAGGTCGTAGCCCAGCGGGGCGAGGGACAGGTCGTCGGTGTCGACGGCGACGATGTCCTGCGTGGTGATGATGAAGTTCCGCGGGTTGCTGTCCTTGTAGAAGGCGCAAGGTCCCTCGGCGGTCGCTTGCAGCAGGCCGAGCATCGCGTGCAGTGCCGTCTTGTTCGGCAGGTAGCCCTGCTCGTGGCGTCGCCGCAGAGCGACCCTCCGGGGACCGAGGTAGTCGTCGATCTGCGTGCCGTCCTGGAAGTGGTGCGGGGTGTCCAGCGATGCGGAGTGCAGGTCGCTGACCCAGGCGGCACCGTGGGCGTGGCCGAGCAGTTCCGCCACGCGCGGGAGGTCCTCGGGGCGTACGGGGCGGCCCTCGATCCGTTCGAACGTCAGGGACTGCGGTCCGGCGGTGTGGAGGGCCGGCTGCCGCAGCGGCTTGGCGTGCGCGGTGAGCCACCGGTAGTGGCGCACCGCCCCCGCCGCGCGCTCGGGTTCCGCGTAGTGCTTGGTGAATGGGGCGGGGCTCATGCCGGCTCTCCTCCTTCCTTCGGCTGGGCGACGACGAAGGTGATCCGGGACCGGGTGCTCAGCGGCTGGTCGGGAAGGAACTCGTGCAGGGCCGCGGCCAAGGCCCCGGGGTTGCCGTACAGGCCCGGCGCCAGGTCGTACTTGGGGTTGGTGGCCAGGTACTGTGCCGCGTGGTCGTGGCCGTCGAAGGTGAAGACGTGTTCCTCGTCCAGGACTGCGACCACGTCGAGCGAGGAGGCGGCCACCTCGGCGAGATTGCCGCTGTGGGCTGCGGTGTAGAGGCTCTGGTGCTGGTCTGCCCGCAGGTCGAGGCTGGCGGAGGCGACCAGCTGGTCCATCTCCCGGTAGCTGTCGAGGCCCTTGGTGACGAGCACGGCCAGACCCCCGGGGGCGAGGACCCTGGCAATCTCCCCGACGACGTCTTCGGGGTGCGGCGAGTGGTAGAGGCAGAACGCCGCGACGACGATGTCGCTCGACCCTTCGGGCAGAGGGAGGTCGTGGAAGTCGCCTTCGATGAACTCCACCGTGCTGTCGGGCAGGTCCTTGGCGCGCTCGCGGGCCTGGGCGAGCAGGGAAGGGGCGGCGTCCAGGCCGACGACGCGCTGCGGCCGGAGCTGCTCGGCGATGACGAGGCTGCTCGTGCCGCGCCCGCATCCGATGTCGAGCACGGTGCCGAGCCGATCCGGCCGGGCGTGATGGCTCTGCACCAGGCTGACGATGGTCTCGGGCACGGGGCGGCCGGCGGTCTTGGCACGCATCAGGGCGCTGGTCCGCCCGGCCAGCCGCGAGGCGTGTCCGTACAGCTCCGGCTGCCGGGCGGGGTCCAGGAACGGGTTGGGCTCGCTCATGCCGCACCCCCTGACAGGGGGCGCGGACCGGTCAGGGCTGCTCGGCGGCGACCTTCCGCAGCCAGCGGCGCGTCTGACGCCGGTTGGCCAGCAGCACCACATCGGCGCCGGAGCCGAACTCCTCGATCTTCGCCATCACGCGGGGCCGCATCTTGCGCCGGTACGTGGCGACGTACTTGATCACGCCCCAGTGGATGCGGTTGTGCACCCCGTTGCCCTTGTGCCCGGCCCCGTGCCGGATCTGCCGGGAGAAGATCCCGTACAGCGCCGCCACGGTCGACACGTCCATCAGGACCACAGTGTCGCAGGCTTCGAGCCGCACCTGCAGCGTCGAGTTGTAGTTGCCGTCGATCACCCACCGCGGCTGCGCGACCAGCTCGCGCTGGACGTCGGTGAACTTGTCCATGGGCAGCGCGTTCCACTCGTCGTCGTAGAACGCGGCGTCCAGGTGCGTCACCGGGGCGTCGAGGATCCTGCCCAGTTCGCGGGCCACGTGGGATTTGCCGCTGCCTCCGCAGCCGACGATGGCGACCTTCTTCATGGTGCTCCAGCGTAGAGAGGTTCGGGTGTCCGGCGGACCCATCCTCCGGGACGCGCCCGGAGGATCCGTGGGCCGTGGTCGATCGAGCGGTCTGCATCAGGCAGCTCCCCGCTCGGTCGCGGCGGTCTGGAGGAGGCCGCGCAGAACGGACTCCAGCGTGTTGACCTGCCTGCACAGGCCGAACAGGCGCAGGCGATCCACACACCCGGCGATCAGGGCGGCGTGCTGCTCGGTGCCGGCGATCTCGCGCAGGTAGGAGAGGCGTTCGAGAACGTCACTGCCGGAGCGCACGACCAGCTCCTTCGGGACGAACCGGTTGGCGAAGCGGATGTCTGCCGGGGCCAGCGGCAGGCAGCCGGCGAGCACGGACTCGAAGATGCGCTGGGTCATCTGCCCGACGGCGGCGTATCGCTCGGGCAGCATGAGCACCGTGGCCAGGGACCGGCCGTAGACGCCGGCGGCGTCCTCGAACGGGATCCGGCCCGCGAAGCGGACGTGCGGCCAGCGGCCGGTCTTCGTCCACTTCCCGGCGACCAGGTGCTCGACGCGGGCGGCGGCCGGGGCGAAGAAGCGGTCGAAGGGCTCGTCGCGGTCGTACTGGTTGCCCACGTAGCCGAGCGCGAGATCCCGAGGCCGCGCCGCGAGGGTGAGGGGATCGACCTGGGCGAGGAGTTCCTCGGCGACGGGGAAGAGCAGCGAGTGCGCGCCGAGGGTTGGGGCGAGCGCGGCCTCGCAGACGCGGGTGTGGGCCGTGCGGCGCCACACGCTCTCGGCGCGCAAGGTGCGGTCCTTGTCCCAGATGACGGTGGGCGTCTGGCACCGGGCCGTGTAGTGGTTGATGAGCTGGGCCTGCCGGTGAAGGTCGCAGGTGTGCCCCTCGCTGCCGCACACGGTGGTGTTGCGGCCGGGAATGGCCCAGCGCCACTCCAGGAACAGGGCGTCGATGCCGGGCAGGCCGTCGTCGAAGGTGTACGCGCCGCCGAGGTCGTCGTCGGCTTCGAGGCGGTCGCGGTCGGGCTGGAGGAAGACGATCTCGTGACCGCGGGCAAGGAGGGCGTCGATGAAGGGGCGGCGGTGGCTGCGGCCTCCGTCGGGGGTGTCGGTGACGCCGTTGCCGAGGAAGCCCCAGAAGCTGTATCCGATCTTCATTTGGTGATCCACCGCCCTTCGAGGAGCAGGGCGTCGAGGCCGGAGTTGGCCAGGCAGTCCAGGGCCATTTCGGGTGTCCCGCAGATCGGCTTGCTCTTGACGTTGAGGGAGGTGTTGATCAGCACGGGTACGCCGGTCCGGCGGCCGAAGGCGGTCAGCACCGCGTGCATGAACGGGTTCTGCGACCGGGTGACGGTCTGCAGGCGGGAGGTGCCGTTGGCGTGCACGATGGCCGGCACCCGCTCGCGCGTCAGGTCTGTCACCCCGGAGGCCATCGACATGTACGGCGCCGTCTGGCCGAGGGTGAAGAACTCGGCGGCGCGCTCGGCGGGGACCATAGGGGCGAAGGGCCGGAACGGCTCGCGGAACTTCACGGTGGCGTTCAGCCGCTCGACGACGCCGGGCTCCATCGGGGAGGCGAGGATCGAGCGGTTGCCCAGAGCGCGCGGCCCGGCTTCGACCCCTCCCTGGAAGAGTCCGGCGATCACGCCGTGTGCGAGCTGGTCGGCGAGGAACTCGGCGGTCTCGATGCCAAGGGTCTTCTGGTGGAGGCCGGGCCAGGGAGTCAGGTCGAGGGACTGGTCCTCGTAGGAGGGGCCGAGGTAACAGCGGCGGGCGATGCCGGCGACCGGGCGAGGCGTACGCGCGTCGACGTGCACGGCGAGGGCTGCCCCGATCGCGGTTCCGGCGTCCCCCGGTGCCGGCGGGACGAACACCTCGTCGAAGATGTCAGCCTCGATGATCTTCCCGATGCTGACGCAGTTCGTGGCGACGCCGCCGCCTACGCACAGACGCCGGGAGCCGGTAAGCACACGGGCGCGGCGGGCAAGGTGAACCATCACCTGCTCGGTCCGCTCCTGGAGGGCAGCCGCCAGGTCTCGGTGGACGTCGGTGAGCGGCTCGCTCGGGTGCCGCTCGGGGCAGGTCTCGGCGACGAACCGCCGAGATGTTCTCGGGTATCCCGAGGTGAGGGTGCGCGTCGGGAAGTAGCCGGGGTGGATGCGAAAGCCCGTGGCCGTCGTGCGGACGGCCGTGGTGAACAGGTGCCGGAAGCGGGCTGGGTCGCCGAGGGCGGCCAGCGCCATGACGGTGCCTTCCTCGTCGCCCCGCCGCCAGCCCAGGTGGTCGGTGACGGCGCCGTACACGTAGCCGAGGGAGGCCGGGTCGTTGATCGCTCCCAGGGTGTGGACGCGGGGGTGCTGAACGCCGTGGCCGTGGGCGATCGTGGTGGTCTGCCGCTCGCCGAGGCTGTCGACGACGAGTACGGCCGCTTCGTCCCAGCCGGAGGCGGCGTAGGCCGTGAGCTGGTGGGCTCGGTGGTGCAGGACCGATGTGACGCGGGCCGAGGGGAACTGGCTGCCGAGGACGCGCAGCCGCCGCCGGGTGCGCAGGGCGACCTTGGCGAACCCGTGGGCGCGGGCCAGGCTGCGTTCGCGCGTGATCGGCGAGAGCGCCATGCGCAGCGCGACGGGCAACTCGGCGAGGTAGCGGGCGGGCTGGAAGTTGTAGGCGACGGCGTCCACGTCGCTGGCGCTCAGTTTGGCCTGGTCGAGGAGCCATCCCACGGCGCGGGCCGGGTAGAGCTTGGTGTGCTTCTGCTCGGAGAGGCGTTCCTCCTCGACGAAGCCGACGAGTTCACCGTCCACGAGAAGGGCGGCCGAGGAGTCGTGGGTGTACGAGCACAGGCCGAGGATCACGGAGGGGGTGTGCTTCATGGCGGCGGTCACCTTGCCCCGGCCGTCGCGGCGCGCTTGGTCGAGCGCCGCTCCAGCTCTCCGTACCAGCTGGTGAGGGCCTGGCCGAGGGGCCCGTCGATCGTGTCGGCCGCCCGCCACGCCTGCTCGCGCTTGCCGTCCTTCCACAGCCGGTAACTGCGCAGCGTCTCGGACATCGCGTCCCAGCCGGGATGGCCGGTCACGTCGCGGGCCTCGACCTGGTCGAGCAGGCCGGAGAATCCCGTCCAGGACGTTCGCAGGTCGGGCATGACCTCGCTCGCCGAGAGCGAGGTCAGCGCGTCGGCCTGCTCGATGTGCTCGTCGTAGATGTGCAGCGAGCCGATGTGCAGGTGGAACTCGCCGAGTTCCGCGTCGAGCCACCCGGCGACCAGCTCGTGCAGCACGGTGTAGAAGAACACGTCGTACGGCATGCCGATCCATACGTCCTGGCCGCGCATCATGGTCGCCATGTGCAGGCGGCCGGCGCGCAGGTGGAACCGGAACCCGAGGGTGCAGGGCACGTCCTTGTGCCCTGCGGCGTCCTGGGCCGGGTCGTAGAGCTGGATCAGGGCTCGCCGGGAGTCGGGGTCGGCCTGGAGGATCTCCACGACGCGGGCGAGTTGGTCGACCTTGCCGCCCCAGTTCCGCATCCTGGGGCCGTACGCCCCCAGGAGGACGCCGTCGTCGGCGAACTGCCGCAGCCGGTTGTTGTAGTCGAAGATCCACGGGGCGTTGGAGCCGGACAGGTGCCAGACCGTCTCGGCGACGGCGAAGGCCGGATTCACGATCCGGGCGGGCGGGGCGTAGAGCAGGCGGGCGCGCGGCTGGGTGAGCAGCAGGTGCACGTCGCGGACTTCGTGCGTGGCAATGCCCCGGGGGCTGATCCTCTCGCCGGATTTGGCCAGCGTGACAGCGCCGGAGAACAGCTCGGCGATGCTGTCGGCCGTGAGGGATGTCATCGGACGGATGCTCCTTCGTCCTGGGGCGACGCAGCGGCGCCCGGGTGGTGGTGGGTGGGGTCGTCGGCCCTCGGGCCGGAGGTGGCGCGGTCGGTGATGAGCCGGGCGATCCGAGCGGCGCTGTCGCCGCGCCACCGGCAGACCTCGTCCAGGGCCGCCCGCGGGATCGGCGTAGGGTCCCCGCGCACGCCGGAGAGCGCTTCGGCGACGTCACCGGTGGCCTCGCACCGGGTCGCCAGTCCGTGGCTGGTCAGGCCCAGGGTGCGTTCGCCCGTCGGGCCGATTTCGAGGACCGGGATGCCGAGCAGTGCGGCTTCGATCCCGCACGTCGAATACGCGCTCGCTACTGCGTCAGCGCCGGCGAGGCAGCCTCGTGCTCCGACCCGGGGATCGGCCACCGCGACGGGCGTCCCGTCGGCCCGCTTCACCAGAGCGTTGAAGGCGTCGGCTCCCTGCGCCGGGTGTGGAGCGATGACGAGCCCCCAGTCGCCGTCCGCCTCGGCGAGCCCGTCCAGGAGGAGGTCCGCGTGGGAGTTGAGGTGATCGGGATTGAAGGGCTGGCAGGCCCACACCGCGATCCGGGCGGGCGCGCGGCGGCCCCCCGAAGCGAGCAGCTTCTCCAGGTATCGGCGCTGTGCCTGGCGGCTCAGGCCGGCGAGGACGTCGAAGCGGGGCTGCCCGAGGACGTGCACCTCGACCTCGGGGTGGCGTGCCCACCTCTGGCCCAGAGCGAGGTCCCGCTCGCCCATGACGACGATGTCGCGGCTGTGCAGGGCCGGCCAGGCGACCGACCCTGCCGTCCACGCCCCGTGCTGGACGTGAACCGAGTTCGCCCCGTGCCGCTCGGCGGCGTGCGCGGCCAGCACGCCCAGGGGGCTGGTGTCGTTGCTCAACAGGACGGTGTGCGGCCGGGTGCTCGACAACATGTCGTCGAGCCAGCTCTCCGCCCGCACCACCGTCCGCCACGACGGCTGGGTGCAGCCCCCGTTGGTCTCCATGAGCACCGACAAAAGCCTCATGAGCCGGGCAAGTTGGACACCGTGGCCTTCCACCTGGACGACGTGCTCGTCATCGGGACGATGGAGGCCCTCGGCGGTGCCGGAGAGGGTGAAGAGGTCGCTCGGGGCCGAGCGCAGCTCGATACCCGTGACCGATCCCGCGCTGCACCGCTCGGCGGCATCAGTGGCGAGATCGAGCAGGAGACTCCTCTGCCCGCCGCGCGCCAGTTCGGCGAGAACCGGGGTCAGCGTGGCCGCGTGGCGGGAGGTCCACGACAGCGCCAGAACGTCCTGCCGTCCGAGATCCGAGGGGAGCGGGCTCGGCTCCGTGTTCGCCGTACTCGTCCGGGCGCGGTTGCGGAGCTGGGCGGAGCGGGTCGGGTTGTGCGGTGCCGCAGCACCGAGCACGTACGCGACGCCGGACCACGTCACGGTGTAGGCCAGGTACTCACGCGAGCTGCTCGACCGCAGTCCCACGAGTCCTTCGTACGGGGCCAGGGTCAGGGGCCCTGGGGTCGAGGCGAACGGTGCCCAGGCGTTCAGGGCCAGGAGCTTGCGCACGATCTCGGCGACGAAGCGTCGCACGGGGACGTGCTGGACGTGGAGCCAGCCGGCTCCGCCCGGGGTGGAGGCCAGTGTGGCGCTGTAGTGGTCGAGGGCGGCCATGACGTCTTCGACGCCGGAGCGCAGTAACTGCTTGTCGACGGTCGTCGCTTCCAGGTCCGTGGTGTCAACGTGGTCGGTTCGCGCGTGCGCCAGGGCACCGGTTCCGACGAGAGCCCACGTCGGCTTCCCGGTGTTGGAGGAGCGGACCAGGCCGAGGCCGCCAGTCGTGCGGGGACTCACGCCGCGCTCCCCTCGACGAGCTGCTTGGCGGGGAGGAGGCTCAGCAGTTCCTTGGGCGACGCGGCCGTCTCGGGGTCGGGAGTCGTCGGCTGCCCGTAGCCCCATGCAGCGTGTACATAGGGGACGCCGGCGCGTGCGGCCGACTCCTGGTCGACCGCCATGTCACCCACGTAGACGGCGGAGGCGGGGTCGACTCCCAGGTCGACCAGCGCCAGGAGGAGCGGGTCCGGGGCCGGCTTCGTCCGGCCCGCTCCGGCGGGCGTGCGGATGGTCGCGAAGGGACAACCGAGGCGCGCGAGGAGCGGGGCCGCCCGGTCGACGTGCTTGGACGTCACGACGCCCAGCCGCCAGTCGGCGGCCACGAAGGCGTGGAGCGTCTCGACGATGCCGGCGAACTCCTCCGCGAGGTGCGCGGTGGCCACGGACTCCGCCTCGTACGTCCGGCGGATCGCTTCGGTGTCGGTCACGCCCAGCCGCTGCATGATGTCGCCGAACTCGCGGCCCAGATGGCGCTCGTAGTCGCGGAAGGGGAGCGCGACGCCATGGATCTCTTGGACCCTCTGCCACGCCTTCCGCATCACCGGACGCGTGTCGAGCAGGACGCCGTCGAGATCGAGAAGAAGAGCGCGCGACCTGTGGTCGTTGGGTGCGGCCGGAGCCGGTGGCGATTCGTGAGCGGGAATGGTCATGATCATCCTTTCGTCAGGGGTCGTCGCGCCTCAGAGGGCCAAGCCCGGTTCGAGTTCCAACTCGGGGTACTGGGCCAGGGCCAGTCAGGCCGCTTCCGGCGGACCGTCAGTCGAAGGCGAGACCGATCCATTCGGCGCGGCCGGCAGGCGCGAGAGCCGGTGAAAGCGCGAGAGGTCGAAGCCGCGCCCCTGAACCTCGCCGGCGGGCACGGCGAAGAGATCGATGCCCTCTTCGCTGGGCGCCGTCGGGGCGGCTTCCCGGATGGCGAGGAGCGCTTCGCCCTGCTCGCGGTGCGGCAGGAGGCGCGGCGCACGATCGGTGTGTCCCTCGAAATTCATGGTCAGCCCTCGGTCAGGTGTATTTGAAGGTGAAGGCGAGTGCGACGCTCACGGTGACGATCAGGACGACCTGGGCGCCGATCTGCCGCCAGCCCCAGCCCTTCCTGTCCATCCAGCGCAGTGGACGCCTTCAAGTCGGCGCGACGGGCTCCTCGGAGATCACGAGGTGGAGAAACGCCCTGCAGTGCTCGCCCAGGTGTTTGATCACGGCGTGGTACTCGTCGTCGTCGGAGCTGATGTTGTGCCGGTCGAGGACGATCACGCCGTCGGCCAAGCCCTCTCGGAGCTGCCGCTCGGCTTCCCGCCAACCAGGTCGATCCCAAGGCGGCGTGTAGACGCCCTGGCTCGCACTGGATGCCGGGAAGTACGTCGTGGCCACCGGGACGGCCACATCGTGGAGCCGGGCGGCGATCGCGTAACCGAGCTGGTCGGCCTCAGCCTGTAGCGTCCCCCAGCCCTCGTCAGGTCGGGCCCTCGGACTCGGTACCAAGCTGTACGCCAGCACGCGCAGCGGCTGATCGTCCTGCGTTTCGACGACCTGTCGGTAGAAGTGCTGACGGAGGCCTCGGAGTTGGCCAGCTCGGGACTGGCATTTCCCCCGGGCGGTGCGGGGCCATCTCGGGTGGTCATTGCGAGCAATCGGCGACCCACCGCCCGTGTGCTTCTCACGCCCCCGGTCGAAGGCAACGAGGCTCAACACGTCGGATCCGTGCTTGACTGCGTCGTGCGACGACATGGGGGTGCCTCCGTGAGGGTCGGGATGACCGCGTACGTCGTTCGGCCGCCGTCCGCGACGCCCCACCGAAGCGACAGACAGGCGACGAGGTGCAGCCCTCGACCACCGAGGCCAGCGGCACTTGCACGTCGTCGCTTGGCCGGTGCGGTGCTGTCGTCGGTGACTCGGATTCGAAGCTCGTGGTCGTCGTGCCGCAGTCGCAGTCGGACATCCCCGGAACCGTGGATGATCGCGTTGGATACCAACTCCGAGACGACGAGCCGAGCGTCCTCTGCCGGCGCCTCCGGCAACGACCACTGCTTCAGCACGGTGGCCGTGGTTCGTCGTGCTTTAGCGACGTGCACATCCTTCGGCTCCATGGCCATCTCGAAGACTTGAGAGGTCAGCGGACACCGAGCGGTCGCGGCGCCGACGTCGTGGGCGCCACCGTCGTCGCCTCCAGGTCGAGGTGGCGTTGCTGTCCGGTGCGTGGTCATGTGCACATCGCACCGTGGCTGCGCGATCCAGAACAGGGGAAACCGGAGGGGGGAAATCTTTGTCAAGGGGGGAAAAACAGAGGGGAGTTGAGGGGAGTATTGGCTTTCTCCCACGGATAGGGGTCAGACTCATGGCAGTGGATCCATTTGCCGAGCTGCTCCGTCACCTGCGGCGTAACGCGAATCGGACGCAGGACGAGCAGGCCGGTGCGATCAACTCCGCTTCCGGCCGGGCAACGATGACCCGCCGAGAGGTGAACCGGTACGAGAACGGTGGCAACGTTCCGACGGACCACACCCTGGGGAACATCGCTTTGGCCTGTGGCGTCCCGCTGGAGCCGCTGCTGCGCGAGGCGAAAGTCGCCCGCGCCAGGCGGCGAGAGAAGAACAAGGCCGAGGCGGAGGACCTGGACGACGTGAATCGCCGAACGCTGTTGGGAGGCGCAGTCATCGGTGCGGCTGCGGCTGCCGAGCCGTGGGGCCGGCTGGCCTACGCACTCAGCAAGGGTTACAAGATCGACCCTGAGTCCGCGGGGGTGCTTATTGATCATGCGGCCCGGTTGCACATGGACGAGCTGAACGAGAGCGCGCTCAGCCTGCAGTCCCGGGTCGAGGCGCACTTGGACGCGATCACTGCGGCCCTTCCCCGCGCCGGAGCCCACGAGCGAGCCCTGACCATCGCGGCGGGGGAGACCGCTGCTCTTGCCGGATGGGTTGCCTGGGACCTTGGCGAGCACGACAAGGCCACTTCCTATTACGGAGTGACCTCGGAGTGCGCGAAGAAGGCTGGACACCCCCCGCTGCGCGCCCTCGCTCTGGGCTACGCGAGCTACGGTGCCCCCAGCCCTGCGAAGGCGCTGGAGATGCTTTCGCAGGCAGCTCAAGACGTACGCGGACGTGGCAATGCAACCGCCGCAGCGTGGGCCCTGGGCCGGTACGCGGAGGAGGCCGCTCAGTCAGGCGATGACGCTGGCGCCCTTCGTGCTCTCGACCAGGCCAAGTTCGCCTACGACTTCGCCGACCACACGAGCGAGCAGGCGTGGGTCCGCTTCGTGACGCCGTACCGGATGGACTCCTTGACCCTCTCGGTCTACGGCGAACTCAAGCGTCAGGAGCTGACGGCCACGGCCGACTCCGCAGTCGAGCGCCTCGGCGGTGAACTACCCGAGTCCGGTGTGGTCGTCCTGGGTGACCTGGCGTCCGCCCTTCTGCGCGGCGGCGACGTAGATCGCGGGGCCTACGTCGCGCACCAGTTCGCCGCAGCGGCAGAGTCGAAGCCCAACACCATGGGCCGTCAGCGGGCGCAGGCCATCGCTTCCGGGCTTCCCGACACCGAGCATGATCTGGCCAGCCACTTGCTGACGTTCGCGACGCTGTGAAGCGTCCAAGCGTCCAAGCGCACAGGCTAGGTGAGAGCGAGGCGCTGTGGTGGTGACCTCTACAGCGGACGCGTCTCGTCGACGACCCAGGACAAGTACGCCTCCGCCCCTCCGGTCACAGGCAGCGTGACCCACTGGGGGACGTCGTACGGGTGCCTCTCGTGAAGCCATGCCTCCAGCGCGGGGAGGCGATCCGACGACGTCATGTAGGAGATCCGCCACTCCTGAGCCTCTTCGACTTTCCCCTGCCACCAGTAGAAGGCGGTGATGGGTGCATCGATGTGAACACCCGCTGCCAGCTTGCTCTCAACAGCACCTCTGGCGAGCGTCTTCGCCAGTTTCTCGTCGTTACTGGTCGTCTGCGCGATCACGATCTCGTGGTCCATGCGGCTACCTCTCCACCTCGGGTACTGCGACCCTACCCATGTGTTCGACGCAGGCCAGCGAGAGGGACGGAGGTGGCCCGTAGTGTTCGAGACGCCATGATTTGAAAACGCCGGGCGCGCGAATCCGTTCCAGGCCTGCCGGGTTCAGCGCCCCCAGCCGACCGTCCCTGGGGAGCCGTCGAAGTGTCGCCGCCTCGTGGCGGCAGCACGGCGCCCAGTCGGTGCCGGGCGAGAGTGGACCTTCACCCGCGCGTGGGCGAGCATTACGCGCCCACGCCCTCACGCTTCGTACGGGGCCTCCGAGCGGGAGTGCTCCGAATCGGCGGCCTCTGCCTCAGCAATCTGTTCGGCGATCTCCCTGCGGATGGCCGCCGTGTCCGCAGGCGACCATACCGAGCCGCTCCCGAAAGGCAGCACACGGTCGTGGGGCTGGAACAGCTCCTCGCTTTCCAGACTGCGGCAACAGGCGCGGCACTTCCACGGACGCCGCAGGGTGATCCACTGTCTGAGCCCGCACCAGGGGCACAACACGAAGTACGCGCTGGGCCCGTGAGCGGCGGCCCAACTGGCATAGCCCGACCGGCTGCGTGCCACGTTGATGTCGCCGTGGGTGCGTTCCGCGACCCAGCCAAGGAGGACCATCTCGCCACCGGGCCACGCACAGGCGCAGGGGCCGTCGCAGCGGCAGGCGCGCGTCTTGCCCAGCTCGACGGCCTTTTCCTTACGGGGCGTGGCTGGTCCCTTGACCTCAAGCCATGTCCCGATCTCGGGCAGCCAGAAGTCCGGCAGATAATGCGCCCCTGACGGCAGGATGACTCGCTCGGGCTCGTACTGCCAGAGGATGCGTTGGGTGTCGAGGGTGCGGGCCCAGTCGGCTTCGAGCCGGGAACGGAAGGTGGTGCCGCTGTACTCCGTCGGCACGGCTTCGATGGGCTGGCCGTCTGTGGGGAGGTCCGTCACGGCGTCTCCGTTCCTGGTCAATTATGCGCCGACCCACAGTTTGACCGCTAACCTCGCGCTTTACGGCTTCTCTACTTTGTTGGCCATCACCGAGCTCGCCCTCAACAATGGCGCAACGCTCCGCTCACAGGCCGGATCGGTGCTGCTGGCCGAGATGGTCCGCAAGTCCGTTCTGAACACCGCGATATCGGTGGCACTCACGCCGTGGCGCAAGCCGCGGACCGTGCACGATCCGGGGAAGATCCTGCTGGATGTGGCCTTGGCCGTCGCACTCGGCGGGGCTGTCTGGTCGACATCGGCATGCTGCGGGCCGAGCCGGATGTTCGGCCCGGTGGCCTCCGATCCCGCAGTCTCCCGTGTCATCGGCAGACTCGCCGCGTCCGCCCGAAAGCCCACGCGGCGATCCGGGGCGCACGTTCCCGAGCACGGGGCGGGTCTGGGAGCTGGGCGGTGCGAACAGTCCGGCCACCGACGGCCAGGTGATCGTGGACATTGACGGAGTGTTAACCCTCGCGCACTCCGAGAAACAGGACGCCACCGCGACCCGGAAGAGGACCTTCGGCCACCATCCCCTCGTCGCGTTCGTCGACCACGGCCAGGCCGGGTCCGGGGAGCCGGTGGCCTCCCTGCTGCGGCCCGGCAACGCAGGCTTCAACACCGCCGCGGACCACATCGAATCCGCCCGACTCGCCCTGGCGCAACTCCTCAAGATCTGCGGCTGGGACGGCAGACACTGATCCGCACCGACTCCGGCGGCAGCATCCACGCCTGATGGGCAGTGGCTGTCGTATTTCGTCGGAATGACCATCACCGACGCCATCCACCAGGCCGTACTGAAGATCCCTAAGAAGGCGTGGCCGCCGGCCCTAACCTCGATCTTGCATGACGGTCCGCCGACGGAGTCGGTGGACCGTTTCGCTTTCGGTGGCTGATGGCGGGCATTCCGAGGGCCCGAGTGTCGCCTCGGGTGGGCGCCGGGTTCCACTGCTCCGGGCTGGGTCCTCTTCTCGTAGGGACAGGTGGATCCGCTGGTCAGTCGGGGTTGGGCAGGAGCGCAAGTCGTTCGAGTGCGGCGGTGATCTCGCCGGTCCAGGGCCAGTGGCGGGCGAGGCGGAGGATGCGGCGTCGGCCGGTGGTGACGAGCTGGCCGGCCGCGGAGAACAGGCGGAACCGCAGCCGGCGGGGCTCGAAGAGGCGGGCCTGGCCGGTCAGCGCGAGCATGGGCATCCAGGCCAGCAGGTCGAGGGCGATCTGGACGATCTCCAGCCAGACCTTGTTCTGGGCGGTGTGGTGCAGGGGCAGGTTGCGCAGTCCGGTCGCGCGGGCGGCCCGGATGCGGTCCTCGGCCCGGGCCCGCAGGCGGTGGCGGAGCTCGAGCTCGGCGATCGGCCGGTGGGGGGTGTTGGTGGCGAAGCAGGTGATCCGCATGCCGCCCGCGTCGGTGATCCTCAACTGGGCACCGGGATGCGGTCGTTCTTTGCGGACGATCAGCCGCATCCCTTTCGGCCAGCCGGTGAGGACATCGCCGGTGAGTTCGGCGACCCAGGCGCCGTCGCGGATCTCGCCGTCCGTTTCGATGGCCGGGGTCCAGGCCGGCGCGGGGATCTTGAGGACGTGGCTGTGGATGGTCTCGGTGATCACCATGCCGACCGAGTAGGACAGCCAGCGTCCTCGCTTCGCGAGCCAGGACACGAAGTCGTGGGTGCCGCCGGCGGAATCGCAGCGGATGAGGGTCTGCCGCCCGCGTCGGTACTTCTTCGGCAGCTGGGCCAGGGCGAGGCGGGCGGTGGTGATGTGGTCGGCGGCCGTGTTCGAGCCCGCGTTCCCCGGTCTGAGCAGGGCGGCGACCGGCTCTCCGGTTCCGCCCGGGCCGTGGTCGACGAAGGCCGTCAGCGGGTGATGGCCGTAGGTCTTCTTCCAGGTCGCGGCCGCGTCCTGTTTGTCGGAGTGCGCGATCACCAGGACGCCGTCGAGGTCGACCGTGACCTGTCCGTCAGCGTCCGGGGCATTCTCCCCGGCCAACGACCAGACCCGCTGCCGGACTTCGGACCGTGCGGACCGGATGGCCTGCAGGACCTTCTCGCCGGAGGTGGCGAGGGTGTCGATCAGGCGGGAGACGGTCGGGTCGGAGGCGACCGGGCCGAAGACGGCCGGCTCACACCGCAGCATCGCGACGTCCGCGAGGCAGTCCCCGCCCAGTGCGACCGCCAGGGCGACGTCCAGCAGGACCTTGCCCGGGTCGTGGACGGCCCGCGGTTTGCGCCACGGCGCCAGCACCTGCGATATCGCTTGATCCAGACCGGTCTTGCGGACTGTTTCGACCAGTAGGACCGATCCGGCCTGGGAGACCACGGCTCGGCCGTCATCCTGGACACGGACATGGGGGTAGGACCCGGTAGGCTGCTTCACCTGGAAAGTGCCTCCGACAGGAGCGGGAACAAGGACCTCAGCAATCCTCATTCTCGCTGGTCAGGGGCACTTTCTGCTTACCTGATCGCCTGTCGGACAGCCCGCTTCATGAAAGCGCGAGGCTAATACCCCGGCGGCACCGAACGGCCCAGCGCCTGGGCCGCGGAGATCACCGATATGCCCGACCTGGGCACCTGGCCCAGAGGGATGCGGCTGGTCGTCCGGGAGGAGCAGCCTCACCCCCGGAAAGCCGCACCCCACACGCACAGCGTCCCCGTCTGCGAACTGATGAGAACTCATGAACGATTGAGGCTAACCTCCGTTCCATGCAGTTCATCCTCGATGGCGAATCCTTCGAGCTGACGCCCACGCTTGTTCGTAGGCGTCTCGCTGGTCACGTACCCGAGGAGATCCGCGAGTACTGGGTCGAAGTAGATGGTGTGCATTGGCCGGTCAAGCAGGTCATCTCGCTTGCGACAGGTGCCAAGCGCAGCCGATTTCAGTCGCATGCCTCTCGGCGATGGCTGCAGAACCTCGGGTTCTTGATCGGTGCCGGGTCCTCGGCCACCGAGAGCGGCTCAATCCCGCGGCTGACCGGCGCGTCTCATCGTGGGCCTTTCAACGAGTCCCAGCTCAAGGAACTGGAGGCGCTCGACGTCCGCGTTGCGTTCTCGTGGCTGAGCGCCGGCCCTATCACGCTGGACGAAGCCGGCCTGCCGAGGTTTCCCGGACTCCCGCGAGCGCCAGGGCTCTACCGCTACGATTTCGGAGTGGCCGACGGCATCCGCGTGCTCTACATCGGGGAGTCCGTGGAGCTGGCCAGGCGAGCCAGCAACTACCGCAACGCCAAGACGGATCGCTCTAGTCAGCGCACCAGCCGCCGCATCCACAAGGAGATCGTCGGCCACTTGGAGTCCGGTGGTTCTATCGCATTCGCCATCGCAACGTCAGTCCGCTGGGGTGACGATGTCGAACTGGACCTGCGGCTCAAGTCCGCCCGTCGCCTTGCCGAGAACGCTGCGGTGCTCCTCGCGCAGTCGCAGTCCGGGATCCGCGTGCTCAACATCGACGTGGAGCTGGGAAAGGACAGCGAGTGAGCAGTCTTCCGGACCTTCGCTTCCTGCTCTCGATCAACAGCGAGAACGCGTGGAGCGATCTACTCGCCACCAGGAGTGGATTCCGTGGAAACCCCATCCGCCGCGCAAGACCTTGCAGTGGGAGAAGGATGGCGTGGCTCGACTCAAGGCGCTCGGCGCTCCAGCGTTCCTCGGCGCTGGCTACGGCGAGAAGCAGGCCAAGCTCAGCGGTGAAGTCGAGTTCGGCGCGCGCTTCGTGCTGCCGCCCTCAACCACACTCAAGGAAGCCGCCGAGGTGCTCAGCAGGGTGGCTGTGATCGGGTCCCGGATGGCACAGCACGCGACTCAGCCGCAAGGGAGACTGTGATCGACGGAGAATCTGACAGCGGCGATGCAGGGGTGGATGGATAGATGATGGGCGACTTTGGACCCGACCGCTTGCGGCAGCTCTTCGGCGACCCGAACGAGGACGGGGTCTACCTTGTCGGCGTCGTGGAGTTCTCGGACGATGCGAGCGAGGACCAGTGGTCGTTCGTCGGGAACACTCAGATGGGGACCCTGAAGTCAGTTGCCAGCAGGCTCGGCTATGAGCGGCGTGACATGGGGATTGCGGAGCCCTACCGAGAGCCTGGCCGTGGGGTGTTGCCGGACGGAACAGAGCTGGCAGTCACCTCGACCACAGTGCCGGGAAGCGCATCCTGGCATCGGATTAGCCGGGAGCCAACGCCGGAGGAACGGTTCCGGTGGGCAGGGCATCCAGTGCCGCCGCCACCTCCGCCCAAGCCGGTGCCGGTCGGTCCCAACATGGAGACGGCGAGGCCTCGGATCGAGGAGCACCAGGGCGAGGTCTTCTACACGAAGACCGGCAAGCCCTTCACCTACCGGACCAACCACTACACCCTGGTCATCGTCGAGAGCCGGCGCAACGTGCAGTGGCACGAGATCAGGTCAGCGCTGGAGGCCTGGCCGATCGTGGGACCGTCGGAGATTCCACGATGCCCCGAACGTTCTGGGCGGTACGTCTACGGGATCGTGTCCGACGAGCGGATCCGGCAAGGAGACTGGTGACAACCTTGGACCTGCGGCTCTGTGGCGGTTGATGCGATGTTCGCCGAACCTGCCGAATCGTCGGACGCTGCAGCTACGGTTATGGGTGAGGTTCTACTACCGTGACATCCTCGTCGACCGAGCGCCGAGGAAGACCCGAGCACTGACGAGGATGCATGGCCGAGGACCAGGAGTACGACGAGGTCGATGCAGTTGTTCGCATCCCCAAGGGCGAGCGTCTCGCCGAATCGCGGAAGAGCGAAGGCTGGAGTCGTGGGTTCACTCCCAAGACGAGTGACAAGGGGCCGGAGCACGTCGAGATCCGCCTGAAGGCCGAAAAGGAGTCAGGTTCCGCAGACAAGCCCGAGATCGTCTACGTCACCGAGTACGTGGAGGATCAGCGTCCTCAGCTCACCCCCGGCCAACAGGCCCAGGCTGACATCACGGGCCAGATCATCGAGGGTCTCGTAGAAATCGCAAAACCTCTCGTTGCCCACTGGTGGCACACCCAGACCGTGCCGTTCCTCGTTGCCAAGCGCGAAGCCTTCGTGCTGAAGCAGCAGGCCCGCAGAGCCCAGAAGAACGCCTTGCGGGCCGGGGTCACGACGACACCTCCTATTGCTGTCCCGGGGGGCGAGGCTGACGCGTCTTCCCAAGATGTGGCCACCGCGCGCAGCGACCCGAAGGTCACTGTGACGAGCGAGCAATTCCAGCAGATGTTCATGACTTGGCTCGCTCGTGAGGACGCCCAGCAGGCACTCTGGAGCCTCATCGTGAATGCCGAGGTCGAGGATGGCGGTGCCGCCACCCTGGCATGGCAGCAGGAACTGACAGAGCTTTCGCCTGAGCAGCGAACCGAACGGGTCATGGAGTTCCTAGCTACCAACCCCTCGATTCTGGAGGACTTCGCTCGTCAGCTCATGGGCAGCATGGCCCCCGGGCTCAGCGAGACGACTCTCAGACGCGACCGGGCGTAGAGCCGTGCCGTTTCAGGATGGCGCGTCGCTAGAAGGGTCCTCCGACCTGAGTCTGAGGCTCTCTCCAAGGCAAAGCGCTGGTGGCGTCAGGCGAGTCGGCCTGTACGCCGGGTTCTGTCGCCCGACCAAGGACAAGGGCACCAGTAATCATGGCCGATCAGGTCGCGCGATTCACCGCTTGAGCTTCCAGCCATGCCTCTACCTCCGACCAGCGGTAGCGCAAATAGCGCCCGACCTTGTGGGCTCGTGGACCCTGGTGTCGGTGATTCCATATGTAGACCGTGTTCAGAGGTACGCCCAGGAAGTCGGCCAGCTCCTCCGCGCTCATCAAGGGACAACGGTCCCCCGCGCCACTAGCGGCTTCTTCCGCGCGGGCAGTGGTTCGACGCATGGGCACTCCAGAACGGTTCGAAGCGAGCAGGAAAGAACCACGTGAGCGGTATTCCGCCGTGGTGGTGCACGGAACGTTTGCATTAAATTCCGGCCGGACCAAAAAGAGGGCCTTTCGACGAAATGCCTACGACTCTTGCGAACTCTCGAAGGACACAGGCGAATGCTCGCTGAGGGTTCGGCGAGCCCTCGTCGAACCCTCAGCGAGCATTCGTCTAGGTGAAATCTTCTCCACCGCTCTGCATCCTTTGTCGCGAAGACCCCAAGAATGCATTTGACATCCTCAGCTCGCCTGGATCAACATCCAATGCACTCAGGGTGCGATGAACGGGCAGACAATCTCGCCGTCGACGATGGCCCTGATTGAAACGAGTCCACAGATGGACTCAAAGGCCCGTTGGAAACTAGGAGTTGAGTCGATGCCGTACGACCGCTGGCACAAGTCGCGCCCGAAAGACGGGGAGTCGACCTGCAAGGAACACGGCAAAGTCCCGACGCGGGATCACGGGACGGGGAAGCGGTGGCAGGCCCGATGGCGCAACCGGGAAGATGTCCAGCAGACGGAGCTGTTCCGCACCGAGGCCGAAGCCCGCAAGCACGAGACCAAGATGCGGTCCGGAGTGGACGACGGTTCGTACATCAACCCTCGCGCCGGCGAGGTCAGGGTCGGTGAACTCGCCCTCACGTGGCTCAAGGGGCACGAACACAAGAATCCACGAACTTACCGACGCCACAAGGAGCGAATTCTCCTGCACGTCGTTCCTACCGCAGTCGGGAAGATGCGCGTAAAGGACGTGAACGCCTCGTCTTTGCTGGACTGGCTGCACGACCGTCGCAGGCTGCTCGAAAGTTCCACGCTGCGCCTGGTCTTCGACAATCTTCGGGCTGTCTTTGACCTGGCCGTGGACGACAGCCTGATACACAAAAATCCGTGCCTCGCCAAATCGGTGCAGGACGCCAAGCCGAAGCGAGGAGGTGGCGGCCGGGCAGAGCTGACCCTAACGTGGAAGGACACCGAGAAGATCCGTGCCGAACTTCCCGACCGCTACAAAGCACTCGTTGACTGTGGTCGCGGCCTGGGTCTTCGGCAAGGAGAGATATTCGGCCTGTCACCAGAAGATATCGACTGGGCACATCCGGACGGCGCCATGGTGCACGTGCAACGGCAAGTAGTCCACGACGGCTCGTTCCTCGTATACGCCCTCCCCAAGGGCGGAGACCACGAGGACCCGAAGGACCGGTGGGTCGAGCTGACCGACGACGTGGCCATCCCCCTGCGCGAGCACATGGAGAAGTACCCGCCGGTCGAGGTGACCCGACCGTGGGGCAGCAAAGGCGGCGACCCGGCCACGGTGCGGCTGATCTTCTACACCCGGGAGAAGACCGCCATTCAGTCGAATTGGTTCAACTCCTACCGCTGGAAGCCCGCCCTGGCGTCGGCCGGCCTCATCAACCCCCTTGAGCCCGACGCGAAGGGACGACGCTGGGAGAAGTCCCGCGACGTGATGATGCACGCGCTCCGACACCTCTATGCGTCGATGATGATCAACGGCGGGGTAGACGTGCACACGCTCGCGGACCGCCTCGGCCACGCCGATCCCGCGTTCACTCTGCGTAAATACGTGCACCGGGTCGTGGGAGCCGGTTCCAAGGTCCGCATCGCGGTCCGGAGCGCCTACACCAGGGCCGCGTGACTCCTGCTCCGTGCGGCTTGTGCAACAACCGTGCAAGATGATCTTCAAGAGGGGTCATTTGCGCAGGTCAGAAGCTTTGTCTATGAGTTCCGGGACATCTGAAAGCCTGCAAAAATGGCACCGCCACACCCCTTCTGACCTGCACAAATGCGAGTCGAGGCGGGGTGTGACGGAGTCCCTGGAGCTTTTCTGGGACTTTGAACCAGGAGCGACGGCTTCCGTGCACCGCGCTCTTCACATGATGAGTCATCGGAAAGACGTCGACCTGTGCGAGTCACAGAAAAGACCAGGTCAGAGCCGTGCTATCAACTCTCTGTCCCGGGTGCTGGCGCCCGAGCGTCAAACGAGCGTCATGACCTACAGTCCAGCCCTGCTCCTCGGACGGAAAGGATGCCACGACCAGGTGACCTGCACGAGCCTGCTCCCGCTCACTCCGGACGCAAGCTCGCGAATCCTGACCCTCACCGCTTCTCCGGCCGTCATAATCCCTCGTGGTCGAACACCTGAAGAGCGTCGAGGCAGTTGACAATCCACCGCCCCCTGCCGCTACGTACGATGCCCAGGCCCTGTGCGGCATCCAAACCCGCCTGGGACGCTGCGGGTTGCTGCTGGCCAAGCCTCTGGTCGACGGCGGTTACACCTCCCTGGTCGGCAGGGAACCGGCAACCCGGGAACGCAGGTCATGGTTACCGGGTATGTGCTGGTGTCCCTCGGGTCAGGGGGTCAGGACGGTCTTGCCGGCCAGCTCTCCGGCGGCAGCCGGGGCGCGGACTGCAGCCTGGTCGGCACGCAACCGCTCGGCCAGTTCTCCGCCCTCGACTTGGGCGGCCAGCTCGGCGATCCGGGCGAACCGGCCGGCGGCGCGGGCGTGGACCGTGGCCAGGTCGGCCAGTGGCAGCCGCTGGGCCACCTCGATCGCCAGATCTCCGGCGTCGACGCGGGCGACCAGCTCGGCGAGCTGGGTGGCGTCGCTGCGCACGAACATGAATACCGTGCGCACCCCCACGCCCGGCATCCTGCAGGCCGGGAGTGATGATGCTGACGAAGGCTCCGCCGTCGGCGACCAGGTCCATCAGCTGCGCGTTGTCCTCAGGGCTTGCGGGAGCCAGCTGCAGGACCACGTCGAAGTGCTGCCCGGCCAGCGCCTGCACAACGGGAGTCACTGCGTAGTCGACGATCCGGTCCGCGCCGTAGGAGCGGATACGCACAGCCCCACGCTTCGTGGTCGGCCCTGGCGGCCGACCACGTTCGCGTGCGTCCACAGACGAGCCTCGCAGCAGGCACCGGTCAGACTGTCCGGTCGGCGGCGGCCGGCGCCTCGACGCTGTGGGCGCTCAGCAGTTGCCGACGCTTGGCGACACCTCCCGGCATGCGGTGCAAGCGGAACGAGCCGGGCTTGTGTGCCTCTGCGGCCAGGTGTTTCAGGGTGCCGTTGCAAACCATTTCCTTGATCCTGGCACCCAGGCCGTCGTCGATGTGCAGCCCGATCGCGACGTCGGACCTGTTGGCGAACTGGTAGATGCCCGCGCTCCGGCCCAGGCTGATGCACTGGGCGTAGAACGATTGGTGGAGGCTTTCCGGCTGCTCACCCGCAAGTCGGCTGAACACGGTGTCGGCGGCTCGCGCGGCCAGCGGCGCCGCGTTCAGGCAACTCATCCGCAGCGGTAGGCCAGAGGGTGCCGCCGCATCCCCGGCCGCGAGGATGTGCTCGTCGTCCACGCTGGTCAGCGTCTCGTCCGTGAGCAGGCGGCCCGCGGCGTCGGTGCTGAGCCCGCTGCGGGCGGCCAGGTCGGGAACGCCGAAGCCGACGGTCCAGACGGTGACCTCGCTCAGCAGCTCACGGCCGTTCACGAGCCTTACGGTCTCGCGGGTCACGGCCGACACCTTCGCGTCGGAGCCGTCGATGACCGTCACCCCGAGCTTGGCGAGCCGCTTCCCAACCGAGCGCCGACCACGGGTGTGCAGGTACGGGCCGAGCGGGCCGCCGCAGACGAGGGTCACCCGGCGGCCCTGCTCCGCCAGCTCGGCGGCGGTCTCGATACCGGCGGGACCGGCGCCGACCACCGTCACCGGGGCTGTGGCGGGCGCGGCGTCGAGGACGGGGCGCAGCCGCTGTACCTCCTCCAGGGTGGCGATCGGGTACGCGAACTCGGCCGCCCCTGGCACGCTCGGTTCGGCGCTGCCACTGCCCACGGCGTAGACCAGGTAGTCGTAGTCGAGGGCGCCGTCGGCCGCCGTTGTCACGTTGCGCTCGGCCGCGTCGATACGGGTCACGGTGTCGACCACCAGCCGGACGCCCTCGGCCAGGACGTCCTGGTAGGCGATGACCGCGTCGTCGGACCCGCCCACCAGCTGGTGCAGGCGGATCCGGTGGACGAAGTCCGGGCGCGGGTTGATCAGCGTCACGGCCACGTCGTCGCGCAGCGTCAGCCGGTTTGCGGCCATCACGCCCGCGTATCCGCCACCGATCACGACCACATGCGTGTTCCCAGCCACAGTGTCTCCTCTGATTCCAGGTGTTCTGTCAGTGCTTCAGGTGCACGAAGGCGTGCTCGCGCACGGTCCGCTGGGCGGCGATGAGCTGGTTCACCTCCCTCTCGCCCCTGGTCAGTGTTTTGTTGCGGGCAGCTCTAAAGCCGGCGACCACGGCACTGCGTCCGCCTGCGATTCCACTTCACTTCCTCGTCGATGGCCCAGGCATCGGCGACCGGCCCGAGGTGGCCGAGCTTGTCTGGGTTGATCACCGAGCGGATGGTCCGGATCTGCCCGTCGAGCACGTCGAGCGCCAAGGCATGAAGGACCTTGCTGTCCCGGTCGCGGAAGACCGCGCCCGGCTGGCCGTTGATCTCGTGCTGCTCGAACGTGACGTGGATCCGGGCCATGAGGGGGAAGACGGAGGCGAGCAGGCGGGCCACGTTCTCGGCGCCGACGACGGTCTTGGCCAGCTGTGGGGCCTTGCCGCCACCGTCCCCGACCAGCTGGATGTCGGCGGACAACAGGCTCTGCAGCCCGCCCATGTCACCCTGCGACAGCGCCTCGAAGAACCTCGTCGCCAGCTCCTGCCGCTCCTGGCGGTCCGCCTCGAACCGGGGTCGCCCGGCCTGCATGTGCCGACGCGCCCGCACAAGCAGCTGCCGACACGCCGCCTCCGACCGTCCCACCGCGGTGGCGATCTCGTCGAAGCCGAAGGCGAAGACCTCCCGCAGCACGAACACTGACCGCTCCAGGGGGCTGAGCCGTTCCAGGAGCAGCAGCGCCGCCATCGATACGGAGTCGGCCAACTCGGCCGCGCGCGCCGGATCCTCGTACGGATCGCTCAGGAGCGGCTCGGGCAGCCACGGGCCGACGTACTTCTCCCGCCGGACCCGGGCAGAGCGCAGCACGTCGATCGCGATCCGGGTCACCGTGGCCGACAGGAACCCCTTGGCCGACACAGGGCGGGTCGCCGAGGTGTCGAAGCGCAGCCACGTCTCCTGCACCGCGTCCTCCGCCTCGCCCACGCTGCCCAGAATCCGGTACGCGATCGAGAACAGCAGCGGCCGCAGCTCCTCGAACTCCTCGACCTTGCTCACACGGTCTCTCCCTCACAGTCCTTGGCCCGCCGGTCCGACCCGCGCCGACAAAGCGTCCTTCGAAGATCATCCAATTCGTGGCCAGGGCGGCCGCTCGCCCCCGGACGGCGCCTTGCCCCGAACAACCCGGGGCCGGGGCGCGGCCGCACGGTTGTTCAGTGGAACTGGCCAACCTCGTAGTCGCCGGCGGGCTGCCGCGTGATGATGTTCAGCCGGGTCACCGTGTTCATGAACGAGACCAGGATCACCAGGGCGGTGAGCTGGTCCTCGTCATAGTGCTGCGCGGCACGGGCCCAGACCTCGTCGCTGACCCCGTCGGCCGCGTCCGCGACCCGGGTCCCCTGTTCCGCCAGCTCCAGGGCGACCCGCTCTGCCTCGGTGAAGACCGTCGCCTCCCGCCACACCGCCACCAGGTGCAGACGCACCGCCGTCTCGCCGGCGGCCGCCGCCTCCTTGGTGTGCATGTCGGTGCAGACCGCGCATCCGTTGATCTGGCTCACCCGCAGCGCCACCAGCTCCTGTGTGGTGGCCGACAGCGGCGACTCCTTCAGCGCCTTCCCCGCCGACATGAAGTGCTTGAGGGCCTTGCCGGCGGTCGGGCTGTCGAAGTAGTTCAGTCGCGCGTCCATCTTCTGTTCCTCCGTGCTCGTCGGTGACTTCACCCTCGAGACGAGGCAGCCCGCTTCGCTGTGACATGGCGGGATGTGACGCGCATCTCTCCACCGGCGAGGTTCGCCGATGTCACAGGACACGCCCCTGCGTCGTCTCGGGTGCGGAAAGACCTCGATCAGGGAGTTGATGATGAACATCGCGCTGTGGATCACCGCCAGTCTGCTGGCTGCCGTCTGCCTGGCCGGCAGCGCCAAGATGTTCGTGCCGCAGGAGAAGATGGCCGCCATGGGCGGCACCGCCACACAGTGGGTCCAGGACTTCAGCCCCAGTGCCGTCAAGGCCATCGGCGCCATCGAGTTCCTGGCAGCGGCCGGACTGATCCTGCCCGCGGTGCTCGACATCGCGCCAGTCCTGGTGCCACTGGCCGCCACCGGACTCGTTCTGCTGTTCCTCAGCGCGGTCACCATGCGGCTCCGCCGGGGCGAGAGGACCACGATCACGGGCGACCTGATCTACCTCTGCCTGGCGGCCTTCGTGGTGTGGGGCCGTTTCGGCCCCGAGTCCTTCACGGGCTGACCACCCACCGCTTCCTCAGGCGAACCACCATCGAGAAGACAGCGCACGGACCTCGCCAGCACACCACCTGCCCACCGGCCAGCATCTTCAAGATGGCGCAGGCTCAATGTTCAAAGCCGGTGACCGTACTGCCGTATTAAGCCGAAAGGCGCCCGTCAGCTCTGGGAGTCCCCTGGGACTTTTCTGGGACTTCCGGCCCCATCAAGCGGCACGAACGTGAAATAGCCGAAAGGTCATTCGCGCAGGTCAGCGACCGCCAGCCGCTCATCGCGGCAGGTCACAGCGCTGGCTGGTCTCTTCCGGGACATCTGACGGGCGGGGTGTCGTGCCCCTTGGGGACACGGGGCACGACACCCCTAAACACGCGACGACCTGCGGTTATACCCTTTCTCGGCCTTCCATTGATCACCGCCGTTTTTCATCACCTTGTGCAACGCGTGTGCAAGATGATCTTGAAGAGGTAACGGTGCATCAGTATGACCTGATCGCCCGTCAGCCTTCACGGAGAGTGCTCACCAGAGGAGCCTCGCAATGCCCGCACCGACGCTGCCACTGGCGTTCCTTCAAATCGGAGTCGACTACGACCAGTTTCGGCCCGGACCTCTACACGTACCGGACGAACATTCACCCAGCCGCCTCGGAACCCGGGGTGATACGCCTCGGTCCCCGGCTCGTTGATCAGTGCCATGGCCAGGGTGTTCTACACGGTCAGGACGAGTGCGGTGCGGGCACGGCGCGTGGCGCGATCGAGTCGACGCACGGGGCGTACCAGCGGGAGGGGATGGCGGGCGTACATCGACGCCAGCAAGGTCATCAAGACCACGAAGGGGCCGGCTTCTCGCCCGCCGAGAGGATCCCGGCCGTCCACACAGACTTCGTCGTGTTCGCGTCGGAGGATGTCGGCAAGGTCAAGACCTACGTGAGAGTGCTGGAAATCCTCGGGGGCTGGCTGCCCGTCATCGCGTTGCTGGTCGCGGCCGCCGGAGTGTACGTGGCCTTCAACCGCCGGCACGCGCTCATCGGGGCCGCACTGGCCGTGTTCGTCGCCATGCTGGTTCTCGGAATCGGCCTCACCGTGGCCCGTGACGTCTATCTCGACCGTCTGCCGCCCGGGACGTCCCAGGCCGCGGCGGGAACCGTGTACGACGCCCTGGTGAGGTTCCTGCGTGCCGGCCTCCGGGCGGTCGCCGCGGTCGCCCTCTTCACCGCCGCCGGCGCCTTCCTCGCCGGGCCGGCCCGGATCGCCGCGCTCACGCGCACCGGCTGCCGGAGAAGCATCGGTGCCCTGCGCGACGTGGCCACATCGGCAGGGCTTCGTCTCGGTCCGGTCGGTCGGTTCGTCCATCGTTTCAAGCGCTGGATCGGGGTGGCCATCCTGGTGGTCGCCGCGGTTGTGCTGTTCACCTGGAGCTACCCGACGACGGCGGTCGTGGTGTGGACCGCGGTGATCATCCTGGCGGGCTTCGCGATCCGCGAATTCCTGGACGATGACTCCGCACCGCCCGCCGCCTCCCGGGCCGGCTCCGCCACTCACTGACCCGACTCGCCGCCGGCCCCTCAGGGGACCCGTCGACTGCCGCGCATCGGAGCGGTCGATCCACTACTGACACCCCGTCGCCCTCGCCCTGGTGAAGGCCGGCTCTGGAGCCGCTGCCATGACCGAGAACCACCTGGACGGCCGCGGGTTGCGGCACCACACTCCGCAGGAGCGGGCCGCGCTGGGCAAGGCGGCGCGAGCCGCCGTGCCCCGCTCCAGCCACGCCTGGTTCTCGGCGGGGCCCGGGCGGCCGGACCCGTTGGAGATCATTGAGAAGCAATCGGCGACACGGCTGCCCGAGCTCGTGCCGATCCGCTACGGAAGGATGTCCGAGTCGCCGTTCCGGTTCTACCGTGGGGCCGCCGCCATCATGGCGTCGGACCTCGCTGACACACCGCAGACGGGCTTCCGTGCACAACTGTGCGGCGAAGCTCACCTGTTGAATTTCCGGCTGTTGGCCTCGCCCGAGCGGCGCCTCATGTTCGACATCAACGACTTCGACGAGACGCTGCCGGGGCCTTGGGAGTGGGACGTCAAGCGTCTGGCGGCCAGTCTCGTCATCGCCGGCCGGTCGAACGGCTTCAGCACCAAGGAACGCGCCGGGCTCGTTCGGGCCACCGTGCGGTCCTATCGCGAGAGCATGCGAGCCGGACATGACTCCGATTGGTTGCCTTGGCTCCGATTCTGGCTCCGCGGCGTCCACGGACAACTCGGATGCGAGTCCGTTGCCCGTCAGCGGGCTATGCCGGCTGACGGTTCCGGCAGGTGGCCGGGACCGGCGGGCTGACCATCATCCGTGTCAGCCCACCCGGTCCCAGCCGCGACGCGGCTGGTGGCTGCCGAGCCGGGTGGTGTCGCGGCTGCGGTAGACGATGTAGGGGCGGGTGAGGTACCCGAGCGGGGCGCTGAACACGTGGACGAGCCGTGTGAAGGGCCACAGCGCGAAGAGCGCCATGGCGAACAGGCCGTGGAGCTGGAAGCCGAGCGGCGCTTCGCCCATGAGTTCGGGGTGGAGGTCGAATCGGAAGATCCCGCGGAACCAGACCGAGACGCCGTCTCGGTAGTCGTAGTCCTCGAGGATGTTGGCCGCCACCGTGTTGAACAGACCGAGGAAGATCACCACGGCGAGGAACAGGTACATCACCTTGTCCATCCGGGTGGTGGCTGAGAAGACCGGGCCCACCGTGCGCCGGCGGTAGATCAGGATCACCATCCCGACGACCGTGGCCAGCCCCGCCAGCGCGCCGACCGAAAAGGCCAGGAAGTGGTAGAGCCCTTCGGACACACCGACCGCTTCGGTCCAGGACTTGGGGATGCCCAGCCCGATCACGTGGCCGAAGAACACCCCGATGATCCCGAAGTGGAACAGAGGGCTGCCGATCCGCAGGATCCGGTTCTCGTAGAGCTGGGAGGAGCGGGTGGTCCAGCCGAACTTGTCGTAGCGGTAGCGCCACAGATGTCCCAGGACGAAGGCCGTCAGGCAGATGTAGGGGAAGACCACGTACAGGAACTGATTCATGTGCGGGCTCCTGGAAAGGTGGGCATCGGCAGGGGTGTCGTCTCGCGAGACGCGGCTGGGCTGAACTGGGGGTTGGCAAAGGGTGCGAGCCCGACCTCTTCCTCGGGCGGCCCTTCCGCGGCGAGGCGGCTCACGGCGTCCCGCTCGTCGCCACGCAACGGTGGCAGGGTCGCGGTGACGGCTTCGACCAGGCCGGCCCACGGAGAGGCCATGTCCCGCAGCGACAGCCGAAGCAGCTCAAGACCGGCCCGGTGGTCGAGCATCAGCCCTCGGCCGAGCTCCCTGTCGACCGTTGCGGCGAACTCGAGCACGACGCACAAGTGGTCGGGCAGCTCCGAATCGTCGAGTGCGAAGCCGGCGCGCAGGTAGACCTGCTTGAACCGGAGGAGAGCGACTCCCCGTTTGCGGGTGTCCCCGTGGGCGAAGTAGGTCAGGAACAGGTTGCAGCGTCTGCGGTTGTCGAAGGTCTCGACGTACTTCGCCTGCAGCTCCGCCAGTGGCATGGCCTCCAGCTGCTCCACGGACGTGCGCATCGTCCCGCCGAGTGCCGGGGGCAGTTCCCGCATCGCCGACCGGACCAGCGCGATCCGTCCGGGGAGCTCTTCGTCCGGGTAGTCCAGCAGGAGGGAGACCGACTGCCACACGATGGTCAGCTGGTGCGGAGTCAGCGCGGGCTTCGCACGGACCCTGCTCATGAGTCCGATCCCTTCGAGGGGAAGAGCCCGGGGGGAGAGCCCCTGCCGTCCCAGTTGAGCAGGTTGACCCGGTCTGCCTTGTCGTCGGGGCCGGCCAGCGAGTCGGAGGTCTGCCGGTCCTGCAGCATCTGGAAGTTCTCCACCGCGATCGGTGTCGGGGCGCCCGATCCTTCCCCGAACGGTCCGGAACCACCCATTCCGGGACCGCCCTCGTAGTCGAGCGAGCACTCCGTGGCCAGCTCTTCCAGGGAGTGGGCCTGCTCGGCGTGGGCGGACGGGATCACATAGCGCTCGTCGTACTTCGCGATCGCCAACAGGCGGTACATGTCATACATGTCCTCCTCACTCATCCCGACGGCGGCCGGGATCGACGCATCGGGTTCGCGGCCCATGTTGATGTCACGCATGTAGCAGCGCATCGCGGCGAGCTTCTTCAGCACGCCGTCCACAGGCGTGACATCGCCGGCGGTGAAGAGTTCGGCGAGGTACTCGACCGGGATCCGCAGCGCGTCGATCGCGGCGAACAGGTTGCCCTTGTCCTCGGCGTCCTCGCCGGTCTCCTTGACCACGTCGACGACCGGGGACAGCGGCGGGATGTACCAGACCATGGGCATGGTGCGGTACTCCGGATGCAGCGGCAGTGCCACCTTGTAGGTACTGATCAGGGCGTGGATCGGGGAGCGCTGGGCAGCGTCGATCCAGTCGCGGGCGATGCCTGCCTTCTCGGCCGCGCGCACCACCTCCGGGTCGGACGGGTCGAGGAAGACGTCACGCTGTGCCTCGTAGAGCCCTTGCTCGTCGGTGGTGGACGCGGCCTCGAGCACCTTGTCGGCGTCGTACAGCATCAAGCCGATGTAGCGCAGCCGGCCGACACAGGTCTCGGAGCAGATGGTGGGCTGCCCGACCTCGATACGGGGGAAGCAGAAGGTGCACTTCTCGGCCTTGCCGGTGCGGTGGTTGAAGTAGATCTTCTTGTAGGGGCAGCCGGAGACGCACATCCGCCAGCCGCGGCACTTGTCCTGGTCGACGAGGACGATCCCGTCCTCCTCGCGCTTGTAGATCGCACCGCTGGGACACGAGGCGGCGCACGAGGGGTTCAGGCAGTGCTCGCAGATGCGCGGCAGGTAGAACATGAAGGTCTGCTCGAACTCGAACTTCACCTTGTCGGCGATCTTCTGCAGCAGCGGGTCCTGGTGGCCGTTGAGTGTGGAACCGCCGAGGTCGTCGTCCCAGTTGGCCGACCACTCGATCTTCATGTCCTTGCCGGAGATCAGCGACTTGGGACGCGCGACCGGCGTGTGCTCCTGGGCAGGCGCGTTGGTGAGCGTGGAGTAGTCGTAGGTCCAGGGCTCGTAGTACTCGTTGATCGAGGGGAGCTTGGGGTTGGAGAAGATGGTCAGCAGCTTCTTGAACCGGCCGCCGCCCTTGAGTGTGAGCCGGCCGCGCTTGTTGAGCGTCCAGCCGCCCTTCCACTTCTCCTGGTCCTCGTAGGTGCGCGGATAGCCGAGCCCCGGCTTGGTCTCGACGTTGTTGAACCAGATGTACTCGGTGCCGGAGCGGTTGGTCCATGCCTGCTTGCACGTCACCGAGCAGGTGTGGCAGCCGATGCACTTGTCGAGGTTCATCACCATCGCCATCTGCGCCATGACCCTCATCAGTAGGTCACCTCCTGCGAGCGCTTGCGGATGACGGTGACCTCGTCGCGCTGGTTGCCGGTGGGGCCGAGGTAGTTGAACGCGTAGGTGAGCTGGGCGTAACCGCCGATCAGATGCGTGGGCTTGACCAGCAGCCGGGTGAGCGAGTTGTGGATGCCTCCGCGCTTGCCGGAGGTCTCGGCGATCGGTACGTCGATGAGCCGGTCCTGTGCGTGATACATGTACACCGTTCCCTCGGGCATCCGGTGGGACACGATCGCCCGGGCGACCACGACGCCGTTGCGGTTGACCGCCTCGATCCAGTCGTTGTCCTTGATCCCGACCTTCGCGGCGTCCCGGTCGCTCATCCAGATGTTCTGGCCGCCCCGCGAGAGGGAGAGCATGAACAGGTTGTCCTGGTATTCGGAGTGGATGGACCATTTGTTGTGCGGGGTGAGGTAGCGCACGGTGAGCCCCTCGACGCCCTGGCCGTCGGAGCCGTCCGAGACGTTGCCGAGGGAGGGCTCGGCGAACAGGGCCGCCATGTTCAGCGGGGGCCGGTAGACCGGGAGTCCCTCGCCGAGCTCGGCCATCCAGTCGTGGTCGAGGTAGAAGTGCATACGCCCGGTCAACGTGTGCCACGGCTTCTTGCGCTCGACGTTGATGGTGAAGGGCGAGTACCGCCGGCCACCGCTCTCCGATCCGGACCACTCCGGTGACGTGATCACGGGGACGGGCGGGCCCTGGGTGTCGGCGAAGGTGATCTGTTTGCCCTCGTGCTCCTCGGCAAGGTCGGCCAGCCGCACGCCGGTGCGCTTCTCGAGAGTCTTGAACCCCTGGGTGGCAAGCGCCCCGTTGGTGGTGCCGGACAGCGCGAGGATGGCCTCGCAGACGTTCACATCGCGCTTCAGCGACGGTCGGCCTGCCGCCGCACCGGTCCGGACCGTGCCGTTCTTGCGCCGCAAGTAGTCCACCTGCGCGCCGAGTTCGAAGGTCACGCCCTTGGTGGTCGCTCCGAGCGTGTCCACCAGCGGGCCGAGTGCGTTCATCTTCTCGGCCACGGCCCCGTAGTCGCGCTCGACCTCGACGAGCCTGGGCATCGTGACCCCGGGGACCGGCTCGCACTCGCCCTTCTTCCAGTCCCGCACGGTTCCGTGCGGGTTCGCCATCGCGTCCGGGGTGTCGTGGGTGAGCGGAAGGGCCACCACGTCCTTGCGGACCCCCAGCCGGGTGCCGGCGAGCTCACTGAACTTCTCGGCGATCGCCTGCCAGGCGTCCCAGTCCGTGCGGGTCTGCCAGGGCGGCGTGATGGCCGGGTTGAAGGAGTGCACGAAGGGGTGCATGTCCGTGGTGTTGAGGTCGTGCTTCTCGTACCAGGTGGCGGCGGGCAGCACGACGTCGGAGAAGATCGTGGTGCTGGTCTGCCGGAAATCGATCGTCATGAGCAGGTCGAGCTTGCCCTCGGGGGCCTCGTCGTGCCACTTCACGTCGACCGGACGTCGGTCCTGCGGTGTCTCGGTGGCGCGCACCGAGGAGTCGGCGCCGAGCAGATGCTTGAGGAAGTACTCGTTGCCCTTGCCGGACGAGCCGAGCAGGTTGGCCCTCCAGATGGACAGGATGCGCGGATAGTTCTCGGGGGCGTCCGGGTCCTCCCCCGCGAACTCCAGGGCACCCGACTTCAACTGCTCGACCACGTACTCGCCCACCGGGGTCCCCGCCTCGGCGGCCTGGTCGCTCAGGTCGAGTGGGTTCTGGTTGAACGTCGGGTAGGACGGCATCCAGCCCATGCGCGCGCTCTGCGCGAGTACATCGGCGGTGCTCATTCCCGCGAGCTGCCCGCTGCCCGTCCGGGCGGACAGGGTGTCGGCACCGAACTGGTCGTAGCGGAACTGGTTGGTGTGGAGATACCAGTACGCGGTCTGGATCATGTTGCGCGGCGGCCGGTTCCAGTCCAACGCGTTGGCGATCTGTGTGTAGCCGGTGATCGGCCGCACCTTCTCCTGGCCGACGTAGTGCGCCCAGCCACCACCGTTGACCCCCTGGCAGCCCGTCAGGTTGGTGAGGGTGAGGAACGCGCGGTAGATCGTGTCGGAGTGGAACCAGTGGTTGGTTCCGGCGCCCATCACGATCATCGAGCGTCCCTTGGACTCCTCGGCGTTCGCGGCGAACTCGCGCCCGACCCTGGCCGCGGTGGAGGCCGGGACACCGGTGATCTTCTCCTGCCATGCCGGGGTGTAGGGCGACTCGGCGTCGTCGTACCCGGTCGCCCATTCTCCCGGAAGGCCGTCCCGGCCCACGCCGTACTGCGCGAGCAGCAGGTCGTAGACGGTGGTGACCAGGTGGCCGCCGACCCGCCGGACCGGCACACCGCGCGGCAGGTCGGCCGCCGCACCGTCGGGGGTGTCGAAGCGCGGGAACCGGACGAGCACGCTTTCCTGCGAGGTGCCCATCAGCGTCAGTTGGGGGTCGACGTCACCGAGTTCCAGATTCCACTCGCCCACACCGGCCTCGCCGTAGCGGTGCCCCAGAGAGCCGCCCGGAACAGTCGGCTGCCCTGTCCGCGCGTCGACCAGCACGGTCTTGAACGCGGCGTTCTCCTCGTGCTGGTGCTCGGGGAGGTCGGAGGCGGTGAGGAACTTGCCCGCCGTGTACGTGTTCTCGCCGCTCGTACCCGGTCCGGCTGTTTCGTCGAGCCGGACCAGGTAGGGAAGATCGGTGTAGGTCTTGACGTACTGCGTGAAGTACGGGGTGTGACGATCGACGAAGAACTCCTTGAGCACGACGTGGCCCATGGCCATGGCCAGGGCGGCGTCGGTGCCGGGCTTGGCCGGCAGCCATTCGTCGGCGAACTTCACGTTGTCGGCGTAGTCGGGGGCGACCGCGATGACCTTCTGGCCGCGGTACCGGGCCTCGGTCATCCAGTGCGCGTCCGGTGTGCGCGTCACCGGCAGGTTGGAGCCCCACATGATGAGGTAGCCCGCGTTCCACCAGTCCCCTGACTCCGGGACGTCGGTCTGGTCGCCGAACACCTGGGGCGAGGCCACCGGGAGGTCGGCGTACCAGTCGTAGAAGCTCAGCATCGAGCCGCCGACGAGGTTGATGAACCGGGCGCCGGAGGCATGGGAGACCATCGACATGGCCGGGATCGGTGAGAAGCCGGCCACCCGGTCGGGGCCGTACTTCTCGATGGTGTGCACGTGGGCAGCCGCGATGATCTCCGCGGCTTCCTCCCAGGTGGCACGGACCAGGCCGCCCTTGCCCCGCGCGGACTTGTACGCCTTGGCCCTCAGCGGGTTCTCGACGATGTGCGCCCACGCCCGCACCGGGTCGCCGTCGTGCTGTGACTTCGCCTCACGGAACATCTGGAGCAGGACACCACGGACGTAGGGGTAGCGCACCCGGGTCGGCGAGTAGGTGTACCAGGAGAAGGCCGCGCCGCGCGGGCAGCCGCGGGGCTCGTACTCCGGCGAGTCCGGGCCGACCGAGGGATAGTCGGTCTGCTGGGTCTCCCAGGTGATGATCCCGTCCTTGACGTAGACCTTCCAGGAGCAGGAACCCGTGCAGTTGACACCGTGGGTGGAGCGCACGACCTTGTCGTGGCTCCACCGGTCCCGGTAGAAGTCGTCGGCGTCACGGCCCCCTCTCTGCGACAGCGTCCTCAGATCGTCGGAGACCGTACCCCGGGTGAAGAACCGCCGACTGCGTACCAGCGCGTCGGCCAGGGGCCCGTCCATCCCGATGTCCTTGTCCTTGCCCATGGCGCTTCCTGTCCTCGTGCGGTAGGAGGGAACGGTGATCGCGCGGGTGACCTGTCCAGGGGTTGACCGATGATCGGCGGAGGTGCCCGCCGACCCCTGTCGACTCCGCAATGCCACCGACCGGTCGCGCACCGCACCACTATGTGGCTCGGGCGGTCTGCCGGAGCGCACGGAGGGGAGCGTGTCGAGCGGCGCGTGGCGCGGATGGCTCAGCGCTCGAGGTGCGGACAGCCGCGCCGGGCGACACGTCGAGCGACTCCGGGGACCGGCGCCGAGATCATCATTGACGCTTCGCGACGGTGAGCAGGACCGCGGATCTTTCCAGTGCCTCAAGACTGTGCCGAGCCGACGGTACTACGATCATGTCACCGGTCATTCCGTCCCACGATGTTTCGGCGCTGCGCAAGCGCACCCGTCCGCGCAGAACGAGCAGTGTGGCTTCGCCGGGGTTTTCGTGTTCGGCGAGTGACTGCCCCGCCTCCAGGGCGACGAGAGTCTGGCGCAGCATGTGCTCGTGGCCGCCGTAGACGGTCTCCGCACTACGCCCGGAGGCTGCTTCTGCGGCTCGCTGCACGTGCTCGCGGACTTTGGCGTCCAAAGAGAACTTCTGCATGGGGCCGAGTCTGCCACTCATTCAGTGATCGTCAATGCCCGGCACGACGCCGCCGTTGCGCGGACGCCGTCCGAGGCCCCGGAGTACTGGCGGCGCGGTATCGGTTCAGGTGCCGCTGCGTGCCTGCTCCGGGTGGCCGCGAGAAGTCTCACCGCGGTCCGTCGTACAGGCAGCGACGGAGCAGCATGAGTACGTGGATGCCGGTCACGCGCGCCAGGGTCTGCGGCCGAGGTGCGGATGTGCTGACCGTTGATCTCTCGCATCGGTCCTTCTGTCATGCCTGGTCCCAACGAGTCGTGGTCCGTCACGTGGTGGGGCGGCAGGGAGGGCCTCTCTCACCGGTACGGGGCGTCGTAGGTCATTCGACTTCCGGTAGCTGCGCTCTGGTCCCGGTCGGCAGAAAAGAGAGGCCGAACGGCCCTGCCGCCCGGCCGGCCGGTGGCCGAATCTGGGGATGGAGTCGCTGGTGGAGGATCGGGGGGGGTGTGCCGTTCCTTGCTGTCAGCTGGTGGCGGCCGCGAGCGAGACGGGGGGCGGCAATGCGCCATGTGAGCGAAGCGCGGTTGACGGGCGAGCGGACGCGGGTGGGGGGCCGGCTACGGCCTCGGTCAGGCGGACGCGGCGAACCGCATGTCGGGTTCGGTACCGCCGGCGGTCACGATGCGGCCGGTAGGCGGCGGGCTGCCGGACCGCGTGGGGCCGACACCGGTGCCCGGTACGGCCATGGCGGACGTGGCCGTCGGCGCGGCCGTACAGTCCGCTCCCCCGTCACCGGCTCCGGTGGGCAGCATCGCGTTCATGGCCATGGCCGCCGCTCCGGGAGCCGGCAGCGGTGCCACATTCGCCCTGGTCGCCCTGCTGTCTCCGGCGAACAAGGTCGGGTCGGTCACCGGGACGGTCGGCGCCGCCGGCGGACCGGGCGGCTTCATCCCGCCACTGGTCATGGGCACCAGCTACGGCACCGCAGCCTCCTGCGCCCTGGGGCCGGTCCTGCTCGCCGTCGTGGCACCGGCGGCACTCGCGTACACCGTCGCCGGCGTACGCCGCGTAGCAGCCCGTCCCGCATCGCCCGACACCGAGCGCGCACCCGTGCGCGAACGAAGGGATCCCCATGTGTGAGTACTGTGGTTGCCAGTCGATCAAGGCCATCGCCGAACTGACCGCCGAACACGACAGCGTGGTCAATCTGATCAGCCTCGTGCGTGCTGCCCACGACGGCGCCGATGCCGCGGAGATGGCCCGGGTGGCACGCCTGATCACTGCGATTCTCCTCCCGCACACCCAGGTGGAGGAACACGGTCTCTTCCCGGCGATGTCGGACGAGTTCCCCGAGCAGATCGACGCGTTGGAGGACGAACACCGGCGCATCGAGAAGGTCCTGGGCGAGGCCGCCGACGGCGTCCCGGCCGATCCGGGCTGGCCCGGTCGGCTGATGGAGGCACTCGCCCTGCTGCGTGAGCACATCCTCAAGGAACAGGACGGGGTGTTCCCGGCGACACTGGCAATCCTCACCCCGGAGCAGTGGGACATGGTGGACGCGGTACGCACCCGCGTCACCGACGCGGCTTCCACGCCCACCCGTTAGGCGTGTTGTCCACTGCTCGGGGGCCTGCTGCCGACAAGCCCCACGGATGAGCCCGGCCCTCGCCCGGCATCCCCCCTGTCACCTGCACGGGGACGGCATCCGCCGCTTCTCCTACCGCGCCGATCGTGCTCCAGGCAGGCGGAACCGTCGGAGTGTCCGGCCCGGAAGTGCCGGGAGGTGCGGAGTCGCATCGCGCGGCGGGACGGGCGGCGTCACCTTCCGCCTCTCGGGTGGGTGGCTGCACGTTGTACCGGGTTGGGCGGTGCCGTGGCTGCGACCACCGCCCAACCCGGAGATCTCAGGTTCGCGTGACGAGTTCGGGGTGCTCGTGCTCGCAGGCGTCGTCGATGCCATAGGTGTCCCACGAGGGAAACGCGTCGATGAGAGGACGGTCTTCACCATCGGACATGAGGCAGCTCGCCAGGGCGGCCTCCAGCTCTGTCGCGCGCAGTCCGGTGCCGATGAAGACGAGTTCCTGTCCCTGCGCGGTGTCCGCGTCGCGCGCACCGGAGGGCTCGAAGCGGGCGACGGCGCCGGCCTGTGACCACAGGCCGGTCACGTGGGGGCGGCTCGCGAGCCAGAAGAAACCCTTGGACCGCAGGACCTGTCCGTACGCTCCGCTGTCCAGCCCCTCGGTGACGAACGTCCACAGCCGGCCGGGGTGGAAGGCGCGGTCGGAGCGGAAGACGGTGGACGAGATGCCGTACTCCTCCGTCTCCGGGACATGGTCCCCGTTCAGTTCCATGACCCAGCCAGGGGCTTGCTCGGCGCGTTCGAGGTCGAACAGCCCTGTACCCAGTACGTCGTGCGGGTGCACGGTCCCACGGGTGGCCGGCACGATCCTGGCGAGCGGGTTGAGGCGGGTGAGTGCCACCTTGAGCACGTCGGCCGCCTCGGCGTCGACCAGGTCGAGCTTGTTGAGGACGATGACGTCGGCGAACTCGATCTGGTCCACGAGCAGATCGCTGACGGTGCGCTCGTCGTCCTCGTACTGGTCGAGGCCCCGCTCGGCCAGGCCGTCCCCGCCGGAGAGCTCGGGCAGGAAGTTCGCGGCATCGACGACCGTGACCATGGTGTCGAGCCTTGCCAGGTCGCCCAGGGTCGCGCCGTCGTCGCGGGGAAAGGCGAAGGTGGCCGCGACGGGCATGGGTTCGGAGATGCCACTGGACTCGATGAGGAGATAGTCGAAGCGGCCCTCGCGGGCAAGCCGGCCGACCTCCTCGAGCAGGTCGTCGCGCAGAGTGCAGCAGATGCACCCGTTGGTCATCTCGACCAGACGCTCCTCGGTGCGCGACAGCGCGGCCTCGCCGCCCCGAACGAGCGCGGCGTCGATGTTGATCTCACTCATGTCGTTGACGATCACCGCGACCCGCAGGCCCTCGCGGTTGCTCAGCACGTGGTTGAGCAGCGTGGTCTTGCCGGCGCCGAGGAAGCCGGACAGGACGGTGACCGGCAGACGGTCGTGCTTCATCGACTTCAGCCCTCGGGGCGCAGCAGGCCGCGCTCGTACGCCTTGGCCAGACGCTGAGGCACCCGGTACACGGTGCCATCGACGGTGACGGGCACCAGCTGCGGGGTCGTGGCCTTCCACTGCGCGCGACGGTGGCGGGTGTTGCTGCGGGACATCTTCCGCTTGGGGACGGCCATGGATATCTCCTGGGTAGGTGGTCGACACCCTCAGGCTATATGAAAATGGATCCCATTATCAATTGAGTCACTTCCGTCTTGACCAGGTGGCGAGTTCGAGGACGGCGAAGGAGCTGCGCCTTGATCGCGCACGGCCCCGGGTAGCGCGCCGGAGGCCCACCTCAGGCATCCGGCCCCATCGGCGTGGACACGCATGTGGACCAGCCGGCGGTTCGCGTCCTACAGGCCCGCCCGTGCCGCCGCCTCCTGCCTCACCCGAAGTGCCGGGCTCCGTGCAGCCAGGCGACCTTCTCGTACAGGTCTTCCTCGGGAAGCGAACCGAGCAGCGCGTCGCGCTCCCGGGCCCGCTCCCCCGCCGGATGGTAGAGCCGCGTGCCCATGGCACGGGACAGGAGCTGGACGCGCGCGGTGCGCTCGCGTCGCGCGGCGTTGTACTCCCGCAAGCGGTGCGGCACCTGGTCGTCGGCCGCGTCCGCCAGGACGTCGCCGAGGACCACGGCGTCCTCCAGGGCCTGGCAGGCGCCCTGGGCCGCGTACTGCAGCATCGGGTGGGCGGCGTCGCCCATGAGCGCGGCCCTGCCGTCGGCCCAGGTCCGGACCGGGTCACGGTCACACAGCACCCATTGGCGCCACTGGTCACCGAGCTCCAGTAGGTGGCGGGCGTCCTCGCCCAGGCCGGGGAATCTGTCCAGCACGACGGGGCCGGGGACGGGGCGTCCGGAGACCGGCTCGCGGGCGCGGTCGTCCAGGGTCGCCGCGAGGTTGAGGTACTCGCCGCCGCCGATGAGGTAGTGGACGACGTGCCAGTCGGGGCCCGCCCACAGGGTCACCGCGTTCTCGCGCAGCGCGGGTGGCACCCGCTCCACCGGGACCACCGAGCGGTAGATGGTGTGACCGCAGACCCGGGGTGCGCCGTCGCCCACGAGTTGGGCGCGGACCGCGGAGCGCAGGCCGTCGGCACCGATCAGGAGCCCGCCGGTGAAGGTGCGCCCGTCCTTGGT
This sequence comes from Streptomyces anulatus, assembly GCF_000721175.1. Classification (GTDB taxonomy): domain Bacteria; phylum Actinomycetota; class Actinomycetes; order Streptomycetales; family Streptomycetaceae; genus Streptomyces; species Streptomyces anulatus_C. The sequence continues at coordinate 314,578 of NZ_JOEZ01000003.1, read as the reverse complement.
GGTCACGGTCACCCGCCCCGGGTCCTGCGTGTATCCGAGCACGGCGGCGCGGGTGACGAGGGTGATCGCCCGATGTGACCGGCAAGCCGTCAGGAGCGGCGTGAGGAGGTCGCTGCGGTGGACGACCGCGTACGGGTTGCCGAAGCGTTTCCGGTAGCGGGCGGTGACCGGCATGCTGATCAGCGTCCGGCCCGACGGCCCGTCCATCAGGCGCAGTTCGTCGACGAGGACGGCGCGGCTGTGCACCTGCGGGCCCACGCCCAGGAGGTTCAGGGCGTGGAAGCCGTTGGGCCCGATCTGGATGCCCGCCCCGAGTTCGGCGAAGGTGTCCTCGCGCTCGAGGACGGTGACGCGATGTCCCGTGCGGGCGAGGGAGAGTGCGGTGGCGAGGCCGCCGATGCCGCCGCCCGCCACCAGTGCGTGGGTCATGGCGCCGTCCTGGCGTCCTGCCGCAGGGCGTGGGCGAGCAGCGCGCCGGGGATGCGGGGCCCGTTCATGGTCAGGGCCGACTCGGCGTGGAACTGCGTCGAGGTGAATCGTGTCCTCGGCGTCGATGACGAGGACCCTGCGTCCCTCCGGCGGCGCGGGCGCGAAGGGGGCGGGGCACGGCGCGCGGCACGCGTCGGCCCGCCGGTCGACGGCGGGGGCCGGCAGCTCGTCGGGAAGCGGCAGCGGGTACGGCGCGACGGGCGGGATCCCGGGCGTGTCAGGGTCGGTCCTTTCACACGGCCGCGGTGGGTGGCCGGTCACGTCGCGGCGCCGAGGGTCGCTCCGCCGTCGACGGTGAGCGTCTGCATCGTGACGTGCCCGGCCTCGTCCGAGAGCAGGTAGCCGACCGCGTGGGCGACGTCGCGCGGGCGGGCCACCTTGCCGAGGGGGATCCCCACCTTGTACGTGTCCAGGCTCCCCGCGACGCACAGGGCGGTGGCGGTGCCGTCGGGGTGCATGTCGCGCAGCATGGGAGTGTCGGTGGAGCCGGGGGCGACGACGTTGCAGCGGATGTTGTACCGGGCGACCTCCAGGCCCAGGCACTTGGTGTAGGCGGTGGCCGCGGCCTTGGACGCCGCGTAGGCGGCCATCCCCGTGCGGGCGGTGCCGGCCGCATTGGAGGTGACGGTCACCAGGGCTCCCCGGCCGCGCGGGATCATGCGGTGGACGACCGCGCGGGACATGAGGAAGACGCCCCTGCTGTTGACGGCGAAGGTGGCGTCCCAGTCCCGCTCGTCGAGCCGGTGGGCCGCGCCGACGCGTAGCACCCCGGCGGTGTTCACCAGCGCTTCCAACGGACCGAGTTCACGTTCGGCGCCGTCCACCAGGGCTTCGACGGCGGCGGACGAGGTGACGTCGGCCGGGCGGGCGTGGACGGCGAGTCCGTCGGCCGTCAGCTTCGACACCCGCTCGGTCAGCCGCCGCGGGTCGAGGTCCACGGCGACGACCGTGTCCCCCCGTTCGGCCAGCAGCCGGGCGACCGCCGCGCCGATGCCCCCGGCCGCCCCGGTCACCAGGACGGTTCTGGATGTCATACGGATCACCTCCGCCGGCGGCGCCGGGTCAGGGCACGGACGGCCGCGGCGACCGGCAGGAGGGCCCGGCGCAACGTGCGGGCGAGGGCCGGGCTGATGTCGCCGATGGGGTCGATCCGTACGGGTGGGAGGCCGGGGCGGGTGGCCGCGCGTACCGATTCGGCAGCGGTCAGCCCGGAGCGCACGGCGCCCTCCATGCCGGCCACGCCGGGTGGCGCGGCGCAGAAGTCGCCCGCGATGTGCAGGTTCTCCAGGGTGGTGGTGCTCAGGGGCCGGTAGCGGTCGAGACCGGGGCCGGGGGCGAAGAACGGTGCGGTGAAGTGCGGCTGGTAGCAGACGTGCTCGATGTCGCTCCAGGTCAAGTCCGTTAGGTAGGTGCTGAGTTCGTCAACCAGTATCTTGACGGCCGCGTCCTGCGGCAGGCCGGCGAGGAGGGAGACCCGGCCGACGACACAGTTGAGGACGGTGCGGTGATGCCCCTCGAAGGCCTGGCCGATGTCGAGGAGCGTGATGGCGTGCGGCGATCCGACGAGGCGGATGTGCTCGTCGGGCAGCCGCGGCAGGTGGCGGCGCAGGTAGATGTGGAGCGCACCGAGCGGGCGTGAGGTGAGCTCATCGATCCCATGCGGTGGTTGCAGGGATCCGGTGACGTCGCCGCCGAGGGCGGACAGCTGTCCGTGCGGCACGGCGAGCACGACGTGGCCGGTGAGGTCCTCGGTGACGGTGGCGCCGTCGGCCGTGTTCCGCAGCGTCAGGCTCCTGACCCGCCCGGCGTCCACGGACACGCCGACGAGCTCCCGGCCGGTGCGCACCTCGACGCCGTCCTCCTCCAGACGCCGCCGGAAGGGCTCGATCAGCCACTGGTGGAGGTCGCCCCTGGGCATCATGACCCGTCCCGGGTGGCGGGCGAACGCGGCGATGCTGCCGCGGAATCCCGCCGCCGACACCGCGGGGCTCTCCGCCGCGCTGGAGGCGACGAAGAGGTGCTCGATGTCGGCGATCGCCGCGTCGGTCAGGTACCACCTGCTGTGCAGGAAGTCGTGCAGGGACTCGTCGCGCGCCCCGTACTCCCGGGACAGGAGGTCCAGGACGCCGTAACCGAAGAGCAACCGGTCCGCGGCGGGGGTCACCGCCGTGCGGAAGACGGGGAACTCGCCCGGCAGCAGCTGGTGGAACTGCTGGGTCGCCCGCAGACTGCCGCGCAGGCCGAGGTCGTCGAGGAGCCGCAGCGTGTTGCGGTACCAGGCCGGGAAGATGTGCACGCCGTGGTCCTCGACCCTGCCGTCGATGACCTTCGAGCCCGCCATGCCGCCCAGCTCCTGGCCGGCCTCCAGCAGTCGTACCGGCAGGCCGAGTCCGCGCAGGGTCCAGGCCGCGGTCATCCCGGCGAGCCCGCCGCCCACCACGGTGACGGTGCCCATCACCGCTCCCGCGCGACGAGGGCGGCCCGGTACTCCGACAGGGCCATCACGGGGTAGATGAGGCGCAGCAGGCTGTCGCGCCAGTACAGGCCGTCGTGGTGCACCACCCAGGTGTGCCAGGGTTCGGCCCAGTCTCCGTCGGGCTGTTGGGTGCGGGTCAGGAAGTCCACGCCCGCGCGCACCGGAGCGCTGTCCTCGCGGCCGGCCGCGACGAGGGCGAGCAGCGCCCAGGCCGTCTGGGAGGGGGTGCTCGCGCCCCGGCCGATCCACTCGGACTGGTGCAGGGCGCGGATGTCCTCGCCCCAGCCGCCGTCGTCCTGCTGGTGAGCGGTGATCCAGTCGCAGGCACGGGAGACCGCCGGGTCGTCGCCGGGAACGCCGCAGGCGGTCATGCCGGTGACGGCGGCACTCGTGCCGTGGAGGTGGAAGCAGGCCCACCAGCCGGGCCAGGAGCCGTCGGCGTGCTGGTTGCGGCGCAGCCAGTGGATGCCACGCCGGGCGGCCGGGGTGTCCGCCCCGCCGTCGGCGCCGAGCGCCTCGAGGACGTGTCCGGTGATGTCGGCGGAGGGCGCTTCGAGGAAGCCGATGGACGCGAGCTTGTCGCGGCCGGGCAGCCGCCAGCGCAGCGGTTCGAAGGCCGCCCAGCCGCCGTCGTCGCCCTGCTGGGACAGCAGCCACCGGTGGGCGCGCTCACAGGCGGCGTCCACGGCGCGGTCACTGCCGCGCGGGTGGATCCGGCGCAGTGCGGCCATCGCCCAGGCCGTGTCGTCGGCGTCGGGGTTGGCGTTGTTGGTGAACTCGTACGGCCAGCCGCCCGGGACCGGGTCCGGGGTCAGCACCGCCCAGTCGCCCAGCTCGGTGACCTGGTTGTCGAGCAGCCAGCGCACCGCCGGTTCGGTGGCCGCCTTCGCCTCGGGGCCGCCGGCCATGACGTTCGCCGACAGCCCGAGGGCGGTGTCCATGACCACGGAGGTCCACATCTCGATGCGGCGCTGCCCGTCCTTGTCGACGACGTACCGGTCGAGGCCCGCCATCGCGGCTCGCAGGACCGAGTGGTCCTGGGGGCAGCCGACGGCCGTCAGCCCCATGACGACGTTGGCGGTCTGCGGCCAGTTGCCGCCCCAGCTCCCGTCCGTCTCCTGGGTCCTGATCAGCCAGCGGGACGCCTTGCGGATCGCACGGCGGCGCAGCGGGCCGACGGGGTGACGGCCGTAGAGGTGGCTGAGGGTGGTCGCGGCGCGCACCGCGAGAGGGCGCGGCAGGCGACGCCGGCCCGGCTCGGCGAACAGCTCCCGGATCTCGAACCCGGCCGGGACCACCGGGCGTTCGGCCATGAACAGGCTGTTGGCGACGACGATGCCGCGGGCCGCGGCCCCGAACTGGTAGATGTTCCCCGGGAACGAGCTGGGCAGCAGGACGATCTCAGGCGGGATCAGCGGGATGTCGCGCCACGGCCACAGGCCGATCAGGGCCAGCCACGCCAGCATGATGAGGTTGTCGACGGACTCGATGCCGCCGGCCTCCCGGATGGAGGCGGCCGCGGCCCGCAGCTCGGGTTCGTCCGCCGCGTGTCCGGCCAGGCGCAGGGCCACGTAGCAGAACACGGACAGCAACAGCTCGTCGGGCCCGGCGTGGTAGGAGGCCCAGCCACCCGTCGGCGTCTGTTCCGCGAGGATGGTGCGGGCGGCGGCGGCCACGGTCTCGTCCACCGGCAGCCGCAGGTAGTGCCGGAGGATGACCTCACCCGACTCGCCGATCAGGCTGGTCTCGAAGTCTCCTTTCCAGTACCCCGAGGGGTCCTGGCGGGCCCGCAGGAGGTCGGCGGCCAGAGCCAGGGAGCTCTCGGCGCTCGCCGCGGACCCGGTGGCTTCGCTGGTCGTCATCGCTGCCTGCCTCTCGTCGGTGTGCGGTGGCCGGGTGGGGCGGCCTCGGTGCCGCTGCCGCGCGCGGCGGCGATCTTCAGCTGGCGTACGTACATGAAGGCGCAGAAGCTCGCGACCAGGGCCAGGGCGGGTGCGCCGACGATGTACGCCCACACGTGCGCGATGCCGTGCCGCCGGCCTTCGACGATCATGAACACGGCCAGCGCTGCCCAGACGAGGACCAGGTCGGCGTAGACGAACACGGTGGCCGCGTTGACCGTGGCGTCCCGCAGGAAGTTCCGGACGATGCCGAGCGGCCCGGCGTCGGATTCCCGCACCACGAAGGCCACGGCCTGGGCGCCCATGACGAGGCCCCCGCCGAGCGCGAAGAGCCCGTAGGTCAGGCACAGGGCGCGGTCCTGGCCGCTCAGGTCACTCGGTGGCATGGCGGTGCCCTCCCTCGGGCGGGTCGAAGCGGTAGTCGTCGAGGTCGAAGTGGCGGGCCCGCCAGGTGGCCTCGTACGTGGCGGCGGGACGGACGGCCGGCGCGTCGCCGTACCGGTCGAAGTAGTAGCTGTTCGCGCCGCGGCAACTGTCGTGCGCGAACACGGTGTTCGGCTGGCGTCGCAGCACCCGGCGGAAGGACCTGTCGTGCTTCTCGGGCCGGACGACGGCCTGGGTGGCGCCCCGCCGGCGGGCCTCGGTGATCACCCGGAGGATGTGGGTGACCTGGTAGTCGATCATGCCGAACCAGGATCCGCCGGTGAAGGAGTACGGCCCGACGATGAACCACAGGTTCGGGAAGCCCTTGACCGAGGTGCCCTCGTAGGTCTGGAAGCGTTCGACGCGCCAGAACTCCGCCAGGTCGCGGCCGCCGAACCCGTGCAGCGGGAAGGGCGGCAGGTTGTCCAGCACATGGAATCCGGTGGCGAGGATCAGCACGTCGAGCTCGTGCTCCTCGCCGTCGGCCGTGGTCACGCCGGTCTCGGTGACCCGGGTGACGGGTTCGGTGACGAGGCTGACGTTGTCGCGGGTGAACGCGCGCCAGTAGCCCTTGCCGAACGAGGGACGTTTGCAGCCCAGTCGGTGGCGCGGGGTGAGCCGGGCCATCAGGTCGCGGTCGCCGCGGACCTGGCTGCGCAGGTACAGCCGGGACGCGGCCTCGCCCGCCTGGACCAGGAAGGGGAAACGCCGGTAGTGGATCATGGCGAGTACGAAGCCGACCTCGGTGGCCGTGTCCGTGACCTGACGGACGGTTCGCTGGCTCCAGGGCGCCGCCGCGAACATCCTGCGCACCGCGCGCGGTATCGGCACGTCGGGCTTCGGGAAGATCCAGTTGGGGGTCCGCTGGAAGACGTGCAGCCGGTCCACCGACGGGGCGACCTCCGGGAGGAGCTGGATCGCGGAGGCGCCGGTGCCCAGGATGCCGACCCGCCGCCCGGCCAGCTGAACGGACGGGTCCCAGCGGGCGGTGTGCATGAGGTCGCCCGCGAAGCGGTGCAGCCCCTCGATGTCCGGCGTCTTCGGCTTGGTGAGCCATCCGGTGGCGCACACGACGAAGCGGCCGGTGACCTCGGTGCCGTCCGTGAGGCCGACCCGCCACAGGTGCGCCGCCTCGTCGTACACCGCCCGTTCGACCGTGGACCCGAACCGGATCCGCCCGCGCAGGCCGTACTTGTCGACGCACCGGTCCGCGTACGCCTTGAGTTCCACGCCCGCCGGGAAGGCCCGCGACCACGACGGGTTCGGTTCGAAGGAGTACGAGTACGAGAAGGCGCTGATGTCCACCGCGACGCCCGGATAGCGGTTGGCGTGCCAGGAGCCGCCGACGTCTTCCTGCGCTTCGAGGAGAAGGAAGTCCTCGATCCCGGAGCGCCGCAGCCCGATCGCGGTGCCGATCCCGGAGAACCCGGCGCCGATGACGAGCACCTCGTGACGCGGTGCGCCGCTCTCCCGTTCGACTCCGTTCACAGCGCCACCCCGATCGTGAGCAGCGCACCGAAGACGAGCAGCAGCACACAGGTGTGCTCGAGGACCGGGATCAGGTCACGGCCACGGGCACCCGCCCGCACCCGGCGCACCGGCAGGACCGCGGCCGGCAGGGCGCCGAGGACGAGCAGGGCCCACGGGCGGGCCGGGGCCAGCAGCAGCGCGCAGCCGAAGGACGCGGCGATCAGGGCCAGGTAGTAGTGGCGGGTGCGCCGGTCGCCGAGCCGGACCGCGACGGTGATCTTGCCCGCGGCGGTGTCGGTGGGAATGTCCCGCAGATTGTTCGTCGTCAGCAGGGCACAGGCGAGCAGCCCGATGGGCACGGAGGCGCCGAGCGCGAGCAGCGGTATCCGCTCGAGCTGGATGTACGCGGTGGCGCACACGGCGATGACACCGTGGAAGACGAAGATGCTGATGTCGCCGAGCGACCGGTAGCCGTACGGGCGTGCGCCTCCCGTGTAGTACCAGCCGCCCAGCGCGCACACCACCGCGAGGGCGAGCAGCCACCACGAGACGGTGACGGCCAGGGCGATGGCGCTGAGCACGGCGACGCCGTACAGGGCGATTCCCGAGCGCAGCACGCGACGAGGTGAGGCCTGTCCCGAGCCGACCAGCCGGGCGGGCCCCACACGGTGGTCGTCGGCGCCGCGCACCCCGTCGCTGTAGTCGTTGAAGAAGTTGGTGCCCAGGACGAAGCCCAGGGCGAACAGCATGGTGAGTGCGGCCCGCCATCCGCTGAGGCTGCCGTGCGAGGCGGCGACGGCGCTGCCCACCGCTACCGGAGCGAGGGTGACCGGCAGCGTCTTGAGGCGGGCGCCCACGATCCACGCGTGCAGGGCGCCGACGGCCGGCTCATCCGGACGTGTCAGCATTTGCGTCCAACCCCCAGGTACAGCACTCCGGTTGACCGAGTGGGAACCATGCGGACCTCCTCACGTCGTCCGACCAGATAGCGCAGTCCGTCCCGGACGTGCGGGCGCAGCCCGGTCAGTCGCAGGGCCACGCCTTGGGCGTGGGCGGTGGCGACGAGCCGCCGCCGGTCGACGAAGAGCCGGTGGTCGTGGGTGCCGCGCGGTGGTCTGCCGGGCAGGGGCAGGTTCTCGGCGACGCCGATGGCCAGCACGCGGGCGAGCACGGTGGTCGCGATGGTGTCGACGATCAGCGTCCCACCGGGTCGCAGCACCCTGCAGGCCTCCTCCACCGCGCGGAACGGGTCGGGTACGTGTTCGAGGCACTGCCCGGCCGTGACGACGTCGAACGAAGCGCCCGCGAAAGGGAGCCGGCCGATGTCCGCCTGGGCGACCGCGTCGAATCCGTGGCCGAGCGCCTCGCGCAAGGAGCGGGACGACAGATCGACCCCGATCACCTGGTACCCCTTGCCTGTCAGGTGCGGCCCGAACAGCCCTCCCCCGCAGGCCACGTCGAGCAGACGGGCTCCCTCGCGCGTGGCGCGCGGAACGTGGGCGGCGCGCGCACGGGCGATCCAGCCGAGCGGAGCGAGCGGCCCTCGCGGGTCCCACCAGGCATCGGCGAGTGCGTCGTAGTCGGTGATGAAGTCGCTGCGGATTCCCGGCACGAGCACCCTCCCTCACGGAGCCGTGGGCAGGACGTGAAGTGCCGGATGCTGGGTGGCGAAAACGTCGATGAGATCACGCAGGCATTGCCGCACCACGGGCGCCCTTCGCATGGTCGCCGGATGTGTTTCGACGGCATGCAGCGCATCCGAGATATGCCGTTGCGCCAATTCGGCGGCCCGGTCTATCGCACCGCATTCCCGCACCACGGCGACAATCCTGCGGCATTGCTCGTCGGAAATGGGGAGATCGCGCAGGAGCGGCAGCACCAGGTCGGGAACGTCCTTCACCGCGTAGATGACCGGAAGGGTGTAGACGCCGTTCATAATGTCTTTGGCCTGCTGTTTCCCGGTCTCCTCGCTACAGATGTCGAGAATGTCGTCCCAGATCTGGAACGCCATGCCGAGGTGGTGCCCGAACCGTTCCAGCGCCGCCCGGGCGTCGTCCGACGCCTCCGACCGGAGTGCGCCCATGCCCGCGGCCGTGCGCAGCAGGCGCGCGGTCTTGCCCGAGACGGCGGCGAGATAGTCCTCCTCCGTGCGCTGCGCATCGTGCAGTTGGCTCGACTCCAGCATCTGCCCGACGCAGACGTCGATCAGCGTGTCGGCCATGACCTGCACCCGCGTCACGTCCAGGGAGGCGGCGACCTGCATACAGCGCGCCAGGAGGTAGTCGCCGGCCAGCAGGGCGAGCGCGTCGCCGTACACGGCGTTCGTACTGGGTCTGCCGCGCCGCAGCGTCGCGCCGTCGATCAGGTCGTCGTGGCAGAGGGTGGCGATGTGGAGCGTCTCCACGACGGCGGCGGCCTCGATGACGCGCTGTTGCGCGACGGTGTCCCGTACGCCCTCCGGCAGATCCTCCAGCAGATAGGAGGAGAGCAGGACAAGCGTGGGCCTCAGCATTCGGCCCGGCTTCTCCACGGCGTATCGGATCGGTTCGCTGATTCGCCCCTGGGAGGGAATCACCAATGACCTCAGTGATTCCCGTACCCGGGCCAGGTCCTCCTGAAGGCGCCCTTGAACCCGGGATAAATCCTCGCGGTTCGGAACGTGGTTCGGGCGCATTGCCGGAACTGAAGTTCTCTTCACTCGCATGCCTCCCCCGTGACCAGTCGAAGGTGACCCACAGGCTAGGATCCGTCAACTCGACGGCGCCAGAACGCAATTACTCAATTGCCGAAAGGAACGGGAGTCTCCACCTCCACTCTCACGCATCGAATGGCGGAACTGGGCATTTCGTGGCGAAGTTCCGGCCCACCCGCACACACCGTGACCCACCCCATACGCATCATGTGATTCAGATCACACGCACCCCCTTGAGGTGACATGCCAAAGAAGCGTCCGCGCCCGGATGCGGCATGGACGGTGCCTCCCACCCTCCTTACAGTCCACGTGCTGGCCCCGTGCGACCCCAAGCAGCCAAGGAACACAAGGAGTCGGTCATGGACATGAACAACGTTTCCACGGCGCCCCGGGCCCCCGGCGCCCGGCCTCTGGTGGGGCATCTGCCGGCCTTCCTGCGCTCACCCCTGGCGTTCCTGCGCACCCTGCCCGCACACGGCCCGGTGGTGGAGATCCGGTTAGGCCGCATGCCCGTCATGGTGGTGTGCGACCCCGAACTGACGCGCTCCGTACTGGTCCAGGACCGGGTCTTCGACAAGGGCGGCCCGCTCTTCGAGCGCCTGCGCGAAGCGGGCGGCCAGGGCCTCGCCACCTGCCCCGCGGCCGAACACCGCCGCCAGCGCCGCCTGATGCAACCCGCCTTTCACCAGGCCAGGTTCCCCGACTACGCCCGCATCATCACTCAGCGGATCGACACCGTCGTGGGCGGCTGGCACGACGGCCAGGTGCTCGACCTGGGCATCACCTCGCGCAGCCTGACCGCCGACATCGTGCTGTCCTCGGTCTTCGGCACCCGCCTGGAGCCGGCGATCCACGCACGTCTGGCGGCGGACTTCGACACGCTCATGGCCGGCTTCACCCGGCACACCCTGCTGCCGAAACCGCTGCGCAAGGTGCCCACGCCGGGCACCGTCCGCTACCTGCGGGCCACCGAACGCGTCCGCCGCTCGATGACACAACTCACCGCCGAGCGCCGCCGACGCGGCGACGCCGAAGGTCCTGAAGGCGCGACCCTCCTGTCGATGCTGATGGCCGCCCGCGACCCGGACAGCGACACTCCCGCCCTCACTGACGACGAACTCGTGGACCAGGCCGTGACCATGTACTCGGCAGGTACGGAGACCACGGCCGGCGCGCTGAACTGGAGCCTGCGCCTCAGCGCCACGCACCCCGACGTGCACCGGCGCCTCACGGGCGAGGTCACCTCCGTCCTCGGCGGCCGCACGGCCCGCTGGGAGGACCTGCCCCACCTCACCTACACGCGACAGGTGTTCACCGAAGCGCTGCGCATGCACCCGCCCGGCTGGTTCCTGACACGCCGGACCGAGAAGGACACCGAACTGGGCCCGTACGCCCTGCCCCGCGGCACGACCCTCGCGTACAGCCCGTATCTCATCAGCCACCTGCCCGAGCTCTACCCGGACCCGCTGCGCTTCGACCCCGACCGCTGGGACGCCCAGGGCTCCAAGCCCCGGGTCCCCTTCGCGGTGTTCGGCGGCGGAGCCCGCAAGTGCATCGGGGACGAGTTCTCGATGATGGAGGGCGTCATGCTGCTGGCGTCCCTGCTCAGCCACTGGGACGTCACCCTGCTGGACACCCGCCTCACCCAGCCCCGCCTCCCCCAGCTCACCCTCAACCCCGGCAGGCTGAGGGTCACGCTCACCTCACCCGCGCGGTCGGCGACGAGCTCGCCATGAGGCGCCCCCGTGCGGCGCGCACTCCCGCAGGGGTGCGGCGCGCCGCACGGGAGTACCTGACGTACCGGCGCTCGGCCCGGACGAGGGGCGGGGACCGACCCGTCGAGTCCGTGCCGCGGATCAGGCCGCGCCGCTGTCGGTGCCCGTCGCGGTCAGGCGCTCGAAGGCGTAGGCCGCCGACATGAGCGTCATGTGGTGGTGCCAGCCGGGGTAGGAGCGGCCCTCGAAGTCCGCGAGGCCGAAGTGGTCCCGCAGTCGGCGCACCGTGGCGGGGGTCCGCTCGGCGGTGTCCGCGAGGGCGAGCACCGCCATGGGCTGGTGGTGGGTGAGATCGGTGAGGAAGTACCTCGGAGCGCGGTCCTCCCCGGCCGGGAGCTCGACGATCACCCTGCACAGGCGCCGCCGTGCGGCCGACGCCCCGACGGCCGGCCGGACGACACAGGTCCGCACCCGGGAGGGCCCGCGCCCGGGCGCCCCCGCCGCGACACCCGCGTCACTCAGGGGCAACCCGGGGGCACTACGGAGGAGTTCTCGTGCAAGGACCGGCCCCCGGTCACCGGCCCGCGGATGCAGGACGGTGTCACCGGAGATCCGTGCGACGAACCCTGTCCCGAGCGTGGCGACCCCGGACAGGAACATGGCGTCGTGCGGGACCCGGGTGAGGTCGACGACGACCGGGAACCCCCTGCGACGAGTGGCGCGCGTCCGGGCCCGTACGAGATCGAGAGCGCAGGCTCCCTCCGCGGGTGTGACCTCGTCCTCGGCGATGCGGGCCGCGGCTCGCCACGCCCCGTCGCTCTGCCACCGCCCCGGCAGCACCAGGCGCCAGTCGACCGGTACGCACAGGTCGGCCGACGCCAGGAACAGGCCGACGGCCAGCTGGCCGTTGACCCCACCCTCGGTGTCGGCGGTCGCCCGCCGGTGCACGCCGGCCGAGTGCTCGCCGCGCTTGGGTATCGCCGCCACCTCCAAGCCCCAGACCGTGGTCGCACGGCGCTGCTCGACCCACTCGGCGAGCGCGTGCCGCACCGGCCGCCAGTCCCAGGGGCTGACGTTGACGAACTGTTGCAGGGCCTGCGCGGTGTGCGGGGAGTCGGAGACCGCGGCCGCCATCCGCCGCAGCGACTTCTTGCCCGGGGTCGACAGCAGGCCCCTCACGTACTCGCGGGAGCGGTTGCGCTGGTCCGTCCGCGAAAGGCTGCCGAAGAGACGGTCGATGAACTCCGACAGCGGTTCCTCCTTATGGCCCGGGATTTCACGGTGCCGCTGGACGGCGATATCGCTCATGTCCGATCCCCCTGTTTGATCTCGCCCCTGACAGCTGCAACAACATAGGGAGCACTCCGTTCGTACGTCCAGGCAGTGGAGCGAAGCCGCACCGGCCCGGCGGGGCCTGCGATGAGACCTTGCGCGTCCCCGGCTTCCCCGACCGGCTCGATGCCTCGGTCCGGTTTCCGCGATCCTCGGCAGAGCGAAGGACAGGCCGGCGGCAGCGAGAGCCAAGGGAGACGTGAGGACGCTGGTCGCCGTCACGGGACGTCGCGCCATCACGGCCGTTTCTCGAGCAGGCCGAGATCCCTCAGGACATCCCGGTCGACCAGGTGCGAAACGGCCGAGCAGCGACCACGCAGGACCCCGGCGGCCAGGGGTGGGTCGGCGGCGCGGCAGGGTTCCGATGGGGCCCACACCTTGCCCTGTAAAATGTCACACCGTACATTGCAAGCTCCATCCACCCACGATCGAGGAGGAACGAGCGTGACGGATTCGCACCGGGAGGCGGTCGCAACTGATGAGTCGGACGAGGGCAGGACGCGGAAGAACGGTCTGTACGGGGACGTGAGCGCCGAGCTCGCCGAGAACATGAGGCAAGGCTGGGCGGACACCGAGCGCCACGACCTCGAGCCCATAGCGCAGGCGGTGTACACCGCACGCCGCCGGGCGACGCTCTCCGCCCTCTTCCCCGGGGAACTGCTGGTGATCCCCGCCGGCAACCCGAAGGTCCGCGCCAACGACACCGACCACCCGTTCCGGCCGTCCTCCGACTACGTCTATCTGACGGGTGACCAGTCACAGGACTCCGTGCTGGTCCTGGAGCCCGGTCAGGGCTGCGAGCACCGGGCGATCGCCTATCTGCTCCCCCGGTCCGACCGCGAGAGCGGGGAGTTCTGGCGCGACTACCACGGTGAGCTCTGGGACGGCCGACGCAACAGCCTCACCGAGAACGAGCGGCTCCTCGGCCTGCCCTGCCGCGATGTCCGCACGCTGACCGAGCGGCTCGCCTCGGCCACCGGCCCGATCCGTCTGCTGCGCGGCCACGACGCGGGCGTCGACGCCGCCCTGGACGACAGGGTGACCGCCGAGCGCGACACCGAGTTCCGCACCGCCCTGTCCGAAATGAGGCTGCTCAAGGACGAGTTCGAGATCGCCGACCTGCGTCACGCCTGCCGGGCGACCGCGCGTGGCTTCGAGGACGTGGTGCGCGTCCTCGGCACGGACACGCCGACCCTGGAGCGGGCCGTCGAGGGCACCTTCCGGATGCGTGCGCGGATCGAGGGCAATGACGTCGGCTACGCGTCGGTCTGCGCGGCGGGACCGCACGCCACGACCCTGCACTGGGTCCGCAACGACGGCGAGGCCCGCCCGGGCGAGCTGCTGCTGATCGACGCCGGAGTGGAGAGCCGCAACCTCTACACCGCCGACGTCACCCGCACCCTGCCGGTCGACGGCCGCTTCACGCCGATCCAGCGCAGGGTGTACGACGCGGTGTACGAGGCGCAGTCGGCCGGCATCGCAGCGGTCAGGCCAGGTGCCAAGTACCGGGACTTCCACCACGCGGCCCAGCGTGTACTGACCGAACACCTCGCCTCCTGGGGGCTGTTCGGCGAGCGGTCGGTGGACGAGGCGTACGAACTCGGGCTGTACCGCCGCTGGACGCTGGCCGGCACGGGCCACATGCTCGGGCTGGACGTACACGACTGCGCGAAGGCCCCCACCGAGCTGTACGTGGACGGGACGCTGGCGGCGGGCATGGTGCTCACCGTCGAGCCGGGCCTGTACTTCCAGTCGGACGACCTGACCGTGCCCGAGGAGTTCCGCGGCATCGGCGTGCGGATCGAGGACGACTTCCTGGTCACCGACGAGGGCAACGAGAACCTCTCGGCCGGCCTCCCCCGGGCCGCCGACGACGTGGAGGCGTGGATGGCCCGGCTGCGGGGCTGACGACCGGATGACGCGGGACCCCACAGGATGACGGGAAGGCATGTGATGGAACAGCGGGACGGCTCGCGCGGGGCGCGGAGTCACGATCGTCGGACACCGGCCGCGGTGGCCGAGGTCTTTCGGCAGGGGTGGGCGGACACGGACAGGAGGCTGCCGCCCGTCTCCGGAGCGGCGTGCGCGGCCGAGCGGCGTGCGGCGGTGTCCGAGAGGTTCCCCGGAGAGCGGATCGTCGTCCCGGCGGGCGGGCTCAAGACCCGCAGCAACGACTTCGACTACGCCTTCCGGCCGCATTCGGCGTTCATCCACCTCACCGCCGAGCAGGGGACGTCCGCGGTGCCGGACAGTGTGCTCGTCTTCGAACCCACCGGCAGCGGGCACGAGGTCACCCTGTTCACCCGGCCACGGTCGCCGCGCGACGCCGGCCCTTCCGGGGCGGAGTTCTACAGCGACCGGCAGCACGGCGAGTTCTGGGTCGGCCGACGCCGGACGCTCCAGGAGACCGCGGACGCCCTCGGTGTGGAGGCGGTCGCCCGGGAGCGCATGGAGTGGGCACTCGGCGGCGGCGTCCCGACCCGGGTGGTGCGCGGCGAGGACGCCCTCGTCGACGCGCTGATCCCGCCGTCCGCACCGGCCGAGGCCGAACTGCTCGCCTTCCTGTCGGAGTTGCGGCTGGTCAAGGACGCGTGGGAGATCGATCAGCTGCGCGCCGCCGTCGGGCACACGGTCGCCGGCTTCCACGACGTCGTCGGTGAACTGCCGCAGGCCACCCGCCTCGCGCGGGGCGAGCGGTGGGTCGAGGGCACCTTCAACCGGCGGGCCCGGCTGGAGGGGTACGGTCTGGGGTTCGAGACCATCGCGGCGGCCGGCGCGCACGCGTGCGTGCTGCACTGGATGCACAACGACGGCCCGGTGCGGGACGGGGAGTTGCTGCTGCTGGACGCGGGTGTCGAGGCCGACTCGTTCTACACCGGGGACGTCACCCGGACGCTGCCAGTCGGCGGCCGCTTCTCGGAGGTCCAACGGCGCGTCTACGACCTGGTGTTCGCCGCCCAGTCGGCGGGTATCGCCGCGCTGCGGCCCGGTGCGCCGTACGGCGCCTTCCACGACGCCGCGACGCGCGTCATGGCCGAGGGGCTCGACGCCTGGGGCCTGCGGCCCGGTGGCGGGGCGATCCCGCACGAGGCCGGCCTGTACCGCCGGTACACCGTCTGCGGTACGGGCCACATGCTCGGCCTGGACTGCCACGACTGCGCCGCCGCCCGCGGCGAGACGTACCCGGGCGGCGTGCTGGAGGAGGGCCACGTGCTCACCGTCGAGCCCGGGCTGTACTTCCAGCCCGACGACCTGACGGTCCCCGAGGAACTGCGCGGCATCGGCGTGCGGATCGAGGACGACTTCGTCATCACGGCCGACGGTGCGCTGTGTCTGTCGTCGGGTCTGCCGCGCGGTGCGGACGAGGTCGAGGCGTGGATGGACGCGCTGCGGTAGGGGCGCGCCGCCCGTCGGCCGACGAGGTCTCCGGGGAGCTGCCTGATGGTCGAAGTCGCCGACACCGCGCTCCTGCCTCCCGCGCCGCTGATCAAGGCCACCACCCTCGGCCACGTCAGCGGAGGCCAGCGGCGGCCTCGGCGTCGGCTCGGGAGACTGCGCGGGCAGCGCGTGCAGGGCGGAGAGCGCTCAATAACCGTTGTTTTCCGCACACTTGTGATCGAGGACAGACCATCCCTGTGCGGTAGGTGCGCAGATTTTTCAGAGATTCACCCGTCCGGAGGCGTGCACTACGGCATAGGATCATGCCGCGCGCCTCTGGGGCCTCTTCTGCCCCACCAGCCCCCTTCCTCTCACCGAAACGCACTCACCGACACCCTCCACGACTCGTTAACAGGTATCTGCGTGTCACCGATACTCGAGCCCGGTTCCGGCGACGGAGCCGCGCAGTGAAAATCAATCGTCGCCTCGTACTCCTCGTCACCGCACCGCTCACCGTGGCCGTCGCCTTCTCGGTTCTGGCGCTCGCGCCCGCGACCAACCAGGCGCTCCAGGCCGACCGGCTGACCTCGATGATCCATGCGGCGGACGGGGCAAGCGAGTTGGCCCATATGTTGCAACGTGAGCGGGCGGCGGCCACCGCCCTGATCTCCGAACAGGATGACGCGGACA
Organism: Streptomyces anulatus; assembly: GCF_000721175.1. Lineage (GTDB taxonomy): Bacteria > Actinomycetota > Actinomycetes > Streptomycetales > Streptomycetaceae > Streptomyces > Streptomyces anulatus_C. The sequence goes on along the minus strand of NZ_JOEZ01000003.1, from coordinate 298,012 downwards.
CGTTCCGGTTACGTGCGAACGCGACCGACAGGAGCATCGCCGGATTCCGCAACCGGACCAAGGAACTCTCCGCGTTACCCGGCAGCGCGCAGGGCGCTCTGGACCGTATCGAGCGCTTCATCGAAGAGATACCCGGGCTGCGCGCCCAGGTGCGCTCGGGCAGCAGCACCGTCTCCGCCCTCGCCTTCGGCTACCGGATCGTGATCGCCGACCTCAACAGCTACCGCGACGGCATCGCACAGGCGGACGGCGTCGACGCCGACATCGCGGACCGGATCCGCGCCGCGGCCGCCCTGTCGGAGGCCGCCGAACACACGGCACAACAGCAGGTCACCGTGGCGAGGGCGCAGGCGGCGGGCGGTTTCACCACCGCCTCCCAGCGGACCTTCGACGCCGGCCGGATGGGCTACACCGAGTCGGTCGGCGCCATGTTCGACCTCGGGCCGGGCGAATGGCGGACCTGGCTGGAGCGCACCCTCTCCGGGGCGAAGGCGCTGGAAGCCCGACGGCTCGAGGACGAGATCGGGCGCACGGGCGCCGGCAAGGACATCACGGTCACGCCGAAGGAATGGCAGAAGGCCGCCAACGACCGCCAGGAGCTGCTGCGTTCGGTGGAAAAGCGGGTCGACGCGGCCGTCCTCGCCGAGGTCTCCGACGTACGCACCACCCTCATATGGACGGCCGCCGCGGAGGTCGCCCTGGTGGTGCTGACCCTGGTCGGCGTCGTCGTCGTCGCGATCCGCCTGGGGCGCGTCATGATCCGGCGGCTGCGCGATCTGCGCAACGCCGCGCACGAGGTCGCCCACTCCGGGCTGCCCGCCGTGATGAGCGAACTGTCCCAGCCCGGCGCGCTGCGCGGCGCGACGCCCGAGGAGGTGGCCCGGCGGACCGGTGACCCGGTCAGGACCACGGGTGAGGACGAGATCGGCGAGGTCGGCGAGGCGTTCAACGCCGTCCACCACGAGGCCGTCCGCCTTGCTGCTCAACAGGCCCACGCGCACGAGCAGTTGGCCGAGACGCTGGTAGGTGTCGCCCGCCGGGGAGCCCGGTTGACCGCCGTCATGGTGTCCGAACTGGACACCGTGCAGCGCGACGAGGCCGATCCCGTACGGATGAAGACCCTCTTCGCTCTCGACCACCTCGCCGTCCGCATGGAGCGCAACACCAACAACCTCCTGGTGCTGGGTGGTTACGGGAACGCCCGGGTGCGCTCCGCCGATGTCGGGTGCTCCACCGTCATCGTGGCCGCCGCCCAGCAGATCGAGCGGTTCGACCGCGTCTCGCTCGGCGCGATCGAGTCGGGGATCGGCATCACCGCCCGTGCCGTGCACGACGTGGCGCACATCCTGGCGGAACTGCTCGACAACGCGACCCGGTACTCACCCCCGGACAAGCAGGTCGGCGTCGCCGTCTGGCGGCTGTGGGACCGTGCCGTCGTGCAGATCGTCGACGAGGGGGTGGGCATCACGGCGGAGCGCCGCGCGGTCCACAACGCCGCGTTGCGCGAACCGCAGGCGGGCATCGGCGACGTACGGTCCATGGGTCTGCATGTGGTGGCACGGCTCGCCGCGCGCCACGGCATCGTTGTCGAACTGCGCGACTCCTCCGGCCCCGGCACCATCGCCGAGGTGACGCTGCCCGCGAAGGTGCTGGCGCTGGACCTGCCGGAGGAGGGGAAGCAGCCGGGCGTACGGGGCGACGATGCCGGCTACGAGACGCCCCGGCCGATCACCCCGCCGGGGGCGGGGGGCCGCCGGCAGCCGGCCGGAGCGGACGCGCGGCCCGCCCGCGGGAGCGCGACGGTCGGTGCGGGTGTCGGCACGCGTGAGCGGGGGCACGACACCACGCCCACGCCCGCACATGAGCGGGGGCTCGGCAGTACGCCCGCGCCGCATCCCGTGCACGACGAGCCCGCGACGCGTGTCGCCGGAGTCAGTTCATCGGGGCTGCCCGTGCGGCAGCGCAGAGCGCCTCAGCAGTGGCCCGCCGCGGGCAGACGGGACGGCGCCGAACAGCGCGCCGGCGCCGGTGCTCCACGGCCGTCGCCCCGCCGCCGGGACTCCCGGCAGGTCTCCGACGTACTGGCGGCCTACGCCCAGGGGATCAACCGGAGCACGAACCACCGGGGGCGTTCCGCCCCGGACGACAACACCGAACGGACCGAGAAATGACCACCTCCTCCGACCTGAGCTGGATCCTGAGCGATTTCGCCGGGCGCCTCCCGGAAGTCACCCAGGCGATAGCCGTGTCCGTGGATGGACTCGCGCTGGCGTACACGGGCGTGGAACGCGACGACGCCGAACGGCTGGCCGCCATCGCGTCCGGCGTCGTCAACCTGCTCTCCGCGGCAGCCCAGTTGACCAACACCGACCCCGTGGAGCACAGCCTCACCGCGATGGAGGGCGGCTACATGTTCTCGATGGCCGTCTCCAGCGGCGCCTCGCTGCTCGTGACCACCACCAGGGACGCGGACATCGGTGAGGTCAGCTACATGATGTCCGAACTGATCAACCAGGTCGGTGACTCGCTGTCCCCCCAGGTACGCGATCCGAGCTTCCCGCCGTCGCGCTGACCGCCGGTCCGGCCGTACCAGCCGACGCTCCCGCCATTCCCCCCCCCTCCACCCCTGATGAGAGCCCTCATGTTCTTCTTCGCCCAACCCAGCCCCCGCCGCCGCCGTGGATTCCGGCCGGTCGGCGCCGCCGCCCTCGCCCTCGGACTGGCGGCCGTCACCGGTTGCAGCGGCGACAGCGGCGCCGACGACGACACCGTGAAGATCGGCCTGGTGGCCTCCCTGTCGGGCACCTACGAGCCGGTCGGCACGGAGCTGCGGGACGGCTTCAAGCTGTATCTGGACACCCACGGCAACAAGCTGGGCGGCCGCGAGGTCGAGCTCATCGTGGCGGACGAGGGCGACGGTCCGCCGACCGCCGTGCCCGCGGCCACCAAGCTGGTCAAGAAGGACAAGGTCGACGTGCTGACGGGCCTGGTCGGCGGCGGCTCGGTCAACGCGGTGCTGCCGTTGGTCCAGCAGGCCAAGATCCCCTTCCTGGGGTCGAACGCCCGTCCTCCGGTCAAGGACATCGAGTACGTGTGGACGACGAGCTTCCTGTCCGACGAACCGGGCAGGGCCATCGCCCCGTACATCAAGGAGAAGGTCGACGGGCCGGTCTACGCGATCGGCCCCGACTACCAGGGGGGTCACGACGAACTACGAGGATTCACCGATGAGTTCAAGCGCGTGAAGGGAGAGCTCGCCAACCCGGACGGCGAGACCACCTGGACGCCGTTCCCGAAGACGACCAACTTCATGCCGTACTTCGCGGAGATCGCCAAGACCGATGCCAAGGCGGTGTACTGCTTCTACGCCGGCAAGGCCGCGATCGACTTCGCCAAGCAGTACGCCCAGTCGGACATCGCCGATCTCCCGCTGTACACGGCCTTCGTCACCGAGGGCAGCGTTCTCCAGGCCCAGGGCGCCGCGGCGAAGGACATCTACTCCGTCCTGAACTACGCGGCCGACCTCGACAACGAGGCGAACCGCACGTTCGCCGCCGACTGGACGGCGGAGCACGACAGCCAGCCCACCACCTACGCCATGGCGTCGTACGACGCGGCCGCCGTGCTGGACAAGGCGATCGCCGACGCGGCGAAGGACGGCGACGTGACCTCGCAGACCATCAACGAGGCCATCGCGGGTCTTGGCCAGATCGACAGCCCGCGCGGCGCCTGGGAGTTCGGCGACAAGGCCCACTCGCCGGTGCAGACGTGGTACCTGCGCCAGGTGCGGCCGGACGGCGCCCAGTTGGCCAACGTCATGGTCCAGGACCTGGCGACGCTCGGCAGCTGACATGGATCTCCTGGATGCCCACCTCATTCCGGCGGTGGACGGAGTGGCCTTCGGGCTGCTGCTGTTCGTGGTCGCCGCCGGCCTGAGTCTCGCCTTCGGCACGGCGGGTGTGCTGAATCTGTCGCACGGCACGCTCTACGCGATCGGCGCCTACACGGGGGCCGAGCTGAGCGACGGGACCTGGGGCGGGCTCGCCCTCGGTCTGGCCGCCGGTACCGCGGCGGCGTGCGTCGCCGGGGCGGGGCTGTCCGCCGCGACGGCTCCGCTCGCCCGGCGTGGGCATCTGGCGCAGGCGCTGCTGACGTTCGGGCTCGCCCTGATCGGCGGCGATCTGCTCATCCAGTTCTTCGGGGCGGACGAACTTCCCGTGCGCGTACCCGAGGCGCTCGACTCCTCGGTGACCCTGCTGGGCCACCGCTACCCCGCCTACCGGCTCTGCTTCATCGTGATGGCCGTGCTGCTCGCGGCGTTCGGGACCTGGGTGCTGACCCGGACCCGTATGGGCGCGGCGGTACGGGCCGCCGCCGACGATCCGCAGATGCTCGCGGCCACCGGTCACAGCCCCCGGGCGGTCCACACCGGCGTCCTCGCGGCGGCGGGTGCGCTGGCCGGGGCGGCGGGCGTGCTGGGGGCGCCCATCATCGGCCCCGGGCCCGGTACGTCCGAGACCGTGCTGATGCTGTCGCTCGTGGTGGTCGTGCTCGGCGGGCTGCGCTCGCTGTGGGCGACCTTCTTCGCGGCGGTCGCCGTGGGCGAGGTGCAGACGCTGGGCGTCTCGGTGGCGCCCGACCTGGCGCCGTATCTGCTCTTCGCCGCGATGGCGGCGGTGCTGGTGCTTCGCTCCCGCTTCGCGGAACCGGCGACGGCGCACGGTCCCGAGGGCCCTGCCCCGGATCCGGTCGCCCGGCTCCGGAGCCATCTCGCCGCCCGCCTGCGACGACGCCCGCGCGGGGCGGCGGGAAGCGGAGCGGCAGCTGAGGCGCCAGGGGCAGTGGAGGCACGCGAGGCGTCGGAGGGGGACCGGATCGTCATCGCGCCCCGCACGGGCAGGAGCCTCCTGCCCGCGTGGACCGGACGGCTGCCGGGCGGGGCCGCGTGGCGGCAGGCGGCACCGCTGCTCGTCCTGCTCGTGGTGCTGATCGCCCTGCCGGCCCTGCTCGACGCGTACAGCATCTCGCTGGCCGGTTCCGCCCTGGCCCTCGGGCTGCTCGCGGTCAGCGTCACCATCCTCACCGGCTACGCCGGTCTGCCCACCCTCGGGCAGACCGCGCCGTTCGCCGTGGGCGCGTACGCCACCGCGAATCTCGCCGACGCCGGGTGGACCGTGGGCCCCGTCCAGATCGTCCTGTCGGCGCTCGCGGCCGCGGTCTTCTCGGCGGTGGTGGGGCCCGCGGTGATCCGGGCCCGCGGCACCACCGTGCTGATGATCACGCTCGCCATCGGTGAGCTGACCGGGGCGGTCGTCAACCAGCTCAAGTCCGTCACCGGCGGCGCCGACGGTCTCGTCGGCTTCCCGGCCACCCGGGCGCTGTGGGGCGGGGAGGGGATGCTGGAGGAGAGCGAGCTGTACAACTACGCGCTCGTCGTGGCCGTCGTCGCCGTCGCCGTCACCCTGCTCGTCCTGCGCTCCCCGGCGGGGAAGCTGCTGACCGGCACCCGGGGCGCCGAGGCGCGGATGCGTGCCTCGGGGCATCCTGTGGGGCGCTACCTGCTGGTGGCCCATGTCTGCGCGGGCGCCCTGGCCGGCGTGGGCGGGTCACTGATGGTGACCGTCCAGCAGTACCTCTCCCCCGCCGACGTCGGGTTCGAGATCGCCGCGTTCGCCCTGCTGGCGGTGGTCATCGGCGGTACGACGTCCGTGATCGGCGCGCTGCTGGGCGCCGGACTCATCGTCGCCACCCGGGACTGGGTCGCCGGATCCTGGCCCGGCCACGGTCCCCTGCTGCTCGGCGTTCTCTTCGTCGCCACCGTGTACGTGCTGCCGCGCGGGCTGGCGGGTCTGCGCAGCGGCGGATCCGGCGGCGGGAGCGGGCCGTCCCGCGACGCTTCCAGGGCCGAGGATCAGCCCCCGCCCGCCCCCCTTTCGGCCCCCGCCGGGAAGGTCTCCCCATGACACCCGCACCGACCCCCGCGGCATCGGCACCGGAACCGGCGCCCCCCGTCCTCGACCTCACCCGGCTCACCCGCAGATACGGCACGCTCACCGCCGTCGACGACGTCGGCCTGCGGCTGTCGGCGGGCGCCCGGCACGCCGTCATCGGCCCCAATGGCGCCGGGAAGACCACGCTGCTCAACCTCATCGCGGGGACGGACCGGCCCGACCACGGCACGATCACCCTGGACGGCACCGACATCACCGTTACGCCCACGGCCAGGCGGAGCCGTCTCGGTATCGCCCGGAGCTTCCAACAGCTCTCGGTGATAGCCGACTTGTCGGTGCTGGACAACATCGTCCTGGCCGGCTGGCCGCACCACCCGAAGCGGCGCGGGGCCTGGCGCAGTCCGTCCCGCTACCGGCTGCACACCGAGTCCGCGGGCCGTCATCTGGAGACCGTCGGCCTCGCGGACCTCGCCCACCGGCCGGCTTCCACGCTCTCGCACGGGCAGCGCCGCATGCTCGACCTCGCCGCCGCGCTGGCGGGCAACCCCCGGCTGCTGCTCCTGGACGAGCCGGCGGCCGGACTGACCGACGGTGACATCGGCCGGCTGCTCGGCATCCTCGGCGGTCTGCCGGCGAGCGTCGCGGTCATCCTGGTCGAGCACCATGTCGAGGTGGTCGCGCAACTCGCCTCTTCGGTGACGGTGTTGGCCGCCGGGAAGGTGCTCGTCACCGGCCCGACCCAGGAGGTGCTCGCGCATCCCGAGGTCCGCGACGCGTACCACGGCACCGGTTCGACGGCGGGCCCGGGCCATGCCCGGGGAACGGGGATCCCCACCGTCCGTCCGTCCGCCACCGAAGCGGCGTCCGTCACCGAAGCGAGAGGCTGACCGGCCCCCGATGCTCGAACTCACCGGCCTGACCGCGGGCTACCACGGCGGCACCGTCCTGCACTCCCTCGACCTGTCGGTGCCCGCCGGCACGGTCCACGCCGTCGTCGGCCACAACGGCGCCGGGAAGACCACCCTCGTCCACACCGTCGCCGGACTGATGCGCCCGAGCGCCGGAACCGTCACCCTGGACGGCCACGAGGTGACGGGCCGGCCCGCGCACCGGATCGCCCGTGCCGGGATCGGGCTCGTACCGCAGGGCCGCCGGGTGTTCGCCGGGCTGACCGTCGACGAGCACCTGCGACTGTCCTACCGCCCGCCGCACCGCGGCGACACGACGCGCCCCAGCGTGTGGACCCCCGCGCGCGTCCTGGAACTGCTGCCCCGGCTGGGCGAGCGCCGGGGCAACCGGGGTACGGATCTGTCCGGCGGCGAACAGCAGATGCTGGCGCTGGCCCGCGCGCTGCTCGGCTCGCCGCGGGTGCTGCTGCTCGACGAGCCCACCGAGGGCCTGGCGCCGGTCCTCGTACGGCAGGTCAACGAGCTGGTGACCACGCTGGCGGCCGAGGGCATCGCCGTACTGCTGGTGTCCCCCAGCCCCGCCCAGGCCGTCGAGTCCGCCCGGGCGCTCACGGTGCTCACCTCGGGGCGGATGACGCTGCGCATGACCGGAGAGGAAGCCCGTGCCGACGCCACCTCGCTGCACGCGGCGCTGGAACTGACGGCGACGGCGGTCTGAGAGCCTGCCGGGGGGCCTTGGCCGCCCGATCAGAGGTCACCCGACAGGCTCTGAGGCGCGAGCGGGGACGGTCCGCCCCCTCGCACCCCGGCCCGGCCGCTACCCGGCCTTCATGCTGTGGCCGCCGAAACCGCTGCGCCGGTCGGAGCCCTTGTTCTGGTCCTGCCACCACGCGTCGAACTCGGGCTGCCCCATGGCGGACCAGTCCGGTGTGTTCTCGACCTGCGCGCCTCCCATCCGGCGGGCGAGCGCGACCATGGCGGACCCCACGGGCCCGCGCCCGGCGTCGTAGCTCCCCAGGATCTCCTCCCAGTTACTCCCGGCCTTCCAGGAGGCCTCCAGGGCGGTGGCGTCCTGGAGCGCCTTCACGCTGCCGCCGCCGATGTGCGGCCGGGCGACGCTGGCGGCGTCGCCGACGAGCACCATCCGTCCCGAGGTGTAGTGCGGCACCTCCAGGTCGTAGATGGGCTGGATGAAGGTGGTCTCGGCGGGGGTGCGGAGCACCCTGGCGGCCCAGTACGGCGGGAAGTCGTCGGCGACCAGGGCGCGCAGGTGCGCGGTGAGCTGGGAGTTGAGCCGGCCCGGCGGCAGGGAGGTCGGGGTCCGCAGGTCGGGGTGGAGGCCGTCGGTCCGCGGAGGCGCGGTGTAGAGAACCCAGTTGAGCAGGTGGCCGCCGACGCCGTCCGGGATGCGGTAGATCATGCAATGTCCGCCGGGGAAGACGATGTTGTGCGCGTCGCGGCCGTCCGAGGGGAGGTCCGCGACGTCCGGCGACGTGCCGCGCCAGCCGATGTATCCGGCGTACGTGGCGTCCGCGCCGGGGAACATGGCCTCGCGGACGACGGAGCGGTATCCGTCCGCCCCGATCACGACGTCGAAGCGCTCCCGCTGTCCGTCCGCGAGCCTCAGCGTCACACCGTCGCCGTCCGGCTCCACCCCGGTGACCACCGCACCGGACCGGTAGGAGACCGCCTCGGGCACCCGGCGGCGCAGCTCGCTCCACAGGGAGCCCCAGCTGTAGGCCCGGAACGGGAACGGCTGCTCGCCGACAGGCCGGCCGTGGCCGGCCTCGCCGTCGCGCACGCTCCACACCCTCCGGGTCAGCGGCGCCCAGGGCATCTCCGGTGCGACGTAACCGGCCTCCCTCAGCTCGTCGTACCGGTCGCTGTGGAGGGCGATCCCCACCCCTCTGTCCCGGAGCCGGGCATCGGCACGCTCCAGGACGGTGACCCTCTCGGCTCCCCCGCGCGACGCGGCCAGAGCCGCGGCGCACCCCGCTATGCTGCCGCCGACGACGGCGACGCTGCCTCCACGCATGACTGGCGCTCCACTCACTCGGTGTTCCGGGCGTTGCCTCCGTCGGCGGGGAAGCCGTTTCCGCCGACGGCACGGCCGGGTGAATTCCCCTTATTCCAGAAGCCGTTGGCCCGTGATCGATGATCAGGGCCCGAGCGCGATCCTATCGGGGAGTACCGGGCCGCGGGCTGTCCCGCTCTCAGCCCCCCAGAGCCCACCGAATCGCGGCGACCGCGCTGATGACCAGCGGCGGGGCCAGCCACCACGGGCCCATGGCGCGCCGCACCGTCGGGGGCGCAACCGTGACGAGGAGCCCGAGCGCGCTGAGCGCCAGGGCGAGGAAGCTCATCAGCGCGATCGCGCCGTACGCGTCCTGATCCCAGCTCCCCGAGGGGCGCGTGATCAGCGCCGTGTAGCAGCAGAAGGCCGCCAGGGCGTAGAGGATCGTCAGCGGCACCGCCATGGCCCATCGCAGACAACCGCTGTCGTCCTCGGCGGCGCGTGCAATTCCGTGCTGGTCGGACATCACCGCAATGCATCCCTGGCGTTCTCGAGGTGGTTGCCGAATCCCCGGCCGTATGCCTGGGCCTGGTCCCCTTCCCAGTAGGGACCTCCGTTGTACCGGGCGGCCAGCTCCTGAAATTGAGCGGGCGTCATCTTCTCCGCCGGGACGTCGGCGAATTCGCTCTCCGCTTTGAGCTGCGCCAGATATTCGGACGCGATGAAGATGTTCTGTCCCGGATCCTGCAGGGACTCCTCCACGATCGCCCGCTGGTGGTCGGTCAGACTGTCCGGGTCGTAGCCGAGCACTTCAGCCCCACGTCGGATCTGGATCGCGATGGGGCCGAAGGAGGTCTCGTCAGGACTACCGCCGAGACGCCACGGCAGGTTCTCCGGCGAGATGGGGCTCAGCCCCCAGGGTGCGTCGGCCTGCTCCCGAATCGTGTCGACCACATCGTCCGCGTACCCCGGTTGGCCCGCGATCTCCTGCCACGCGATGCCCGCGACCATGTCCGCGGGCAGCCCGGATCTACTCGCCGCGGCTTGGATGATCTCCTTGTTCGCCGCGATCCACTCTCGCTTCTCCTGGTCCGAGGACGGGGGGATCCAGTAACCGTCTGTCGCCGGAGGGAGGTCGGCGAGCTGCATTCTGATGTCACGGAGCATCGGCGAGACAGGAGCACTGCCGACCGGTGCCGCGTAGTCCTGTTTCGGCCCGCTGCCGGGCAGCTGGCTCAGCGGGTTGTCGCGGGCCTCGCGGGCCTCGCTCCGCAGGGCGGAGACGGCCGAGTAGATGTCCACGCGCGGGATGTCTCGCAGCCGGAACTCCGGAAGCAGGTCATACGCCTGCTTCATCGCGTGCACGCAGATGTCACGAGCCTCCTTCTCCACCGTCTTGGCGAGGTGGAAATCGCCCCCCGCGGCGTCGTGCAGCCGATGCGCCTCGTCCTTGATGTCGTCCACATCCATGGTCAACTCGGCGAAGAAGTCCAGCACCCCGGTCGTGCCGCGCATGTCCTCCCACTGGCGCATGGGCTCCGCGTCCTGAGCCCTACGGGTAATGGCGGTGCCTTTGGTGGCGATCAGCGTCGCCAGTGCCTGCTCATTGGCTTTGCCGTTGGAGTAGTGGCTCTTCGCGGTCGCCAGTGCGAAGGCATAGCCGCGGAGCGCACTGGCGGCCTTGCCGTAACCCTCCGCGAGGTTGACCAACAGCTTGCGCGCCTCGGCGACACGGGCCTCGTAGCTCCGGCTTCCCTCGCTGCGCCAATGCGTCTTCTTCTCGGCCCGCTCCGCGGGCTCGTCAGCCTCCGTCAGCATGTTGCGTATGCGGAGGAATTCATCGGCGTTACGCTCAACCAGGGGCGGATTGCAGCCATCGAGAAACTCGACGTCACTTCGGTAGCTCAGAGTGCTCACTTCGCCTCCGGCGGTATGTAGCTGCCGTCACGCAGAATCGTGTCCAGGAAGTGACGAGCACGGTCGTCGTCCACGGTCACCAGGTTCGAACCAGCGGTCCTGAGCCGCGTGGAGAGGGCCGCGAAGAGTGCGACCGCGTCCTGGTACTGGTCATCGGCGAATCTGCCGAAACGTTCGACCTGTGCGGCCACGTCGCTGTGCGACCTCGGATCGCGGGCCAGAGTGCACAGGTCTCCGTCCGGGCGGCCCTCGTGGAGGAAGCCTGCGATCTCGATCAGCAGATTGGCGTTCCCGTTGATGGACGCGCTGTTGTAGTCGAGAGTGCCGTCCACAGGCGCACCTCCCTGACTTCCTCCGGCATCAGTCGGCAGCTGATTGAGCTGCATACCGCCGGACTGGCGCGCGAGCGCCTCCGCCTTCAGGTTGGCCCACTCTTCATCGAAAGACACGCATCCCCCCACAGCTGTTGTCATCCAGCTCGGCCCAGCAGGAAATCCTATCGGGTGGTGGGGGTGGGCAGCGTGCTGAAAGCAGGTGAGCAGATCCCAGCCGTGCCCGGCACCCCCTGCCCCGATCGGCTGCGCCCGCCATGCGCCCCCGCCCCGCCGCTCCTACCGTCTGTCCTGATGTCGTCACGCAGGAAGCCGGTCGCCGCCGTGGCCAGCACCCCGGCGGGGCGCCCGTCCCAGCCCCGTACAGGAGGAGCCATGCCGGAGCTGTTCATCGATGGCCACTGGACCGCTGCCGCCGAGGGGCGCACACGGGAGATCCGCTGTCCGGCCGACGGCACGCTGGTGGCCGCTGTCGACGAGGGCGGGGCCGAGGACGCCGCCGCTGCCGTCGCCGCGGCCCGGCGGGCCTTCGACCAGGGGAGCTGGCCGGGGACGCCCGCCGCCGAGCGGGGGCGGCTGCTGCTGCGGGTGGCGGAGCTCCTGGAGCGGGACAGGGACGTCTTCGCGCGGGCCGAGTCGCTGGACACGGGGAAGCGGCTGGTCGAGAGCCTCTACGACATGGACGACATCGCGAACTGCTTCCGGTACTTCGGCAATCTCGCCGCCTCCGGGGGCACCGACCGGGTCGTCGACACCGGGAACACGGACACGGACAGCCGTGTCGTCCACGAGCCCGTCGGGGTCTGCACGCTCATCACGCCGTGGAACTATCCGCTGCTCCAGACCGCCTGGAAGGTCGCCCCGGCGCTCGCGGCCGGCAACACGTTCGTCCTCAAGCCGAGTGAGCTGACCCCGCACACCGCCATCCTGCTCATGGGGCTGCTGACCGAGGCCGGGCTCCCGGACGGGGTCGCCAACCTGGTGCTCGGGGCGGGTGCCGTCGTGGGCGCGCCGCTGACCGAGGATCCGCGCGTGGACATGGTGTCGTTCACCGGCGGGCTCGCCACCGGGCGGCGCATCATGGCGGCCGCCGCGCCCACGGTGAAGAAGGTCGCCCTGGAGCTGGGCGGCAAGAATCCCAACATCGTCTTCGCCGACGCCGACTTCGACACCGCCGTCGACCACGCGCTCACGGCGGTCTTCCTGCACGCGGGGCAGGTCTGCTCCGCCGGGGCGCGGCTCCTCGTCCAGGACGAGCTGCACGACCGGTTCACCGACGAACTAGTGGCGCGGGCCCGCCGGATCCGGCTCGGCGGGCCGTTCGACGAGGACGCGCGCAGCGGGCCGCTGATCTCCGCAGCGCACCGGGACAAGGTCGAGGCGTACGTGGCCGAGGGCATCGCCGAGGGGGCGGTGCTGCGCTGCGGGGGCGCGCGGCCCGACGATCCGGCGCTGGCGGACGGCTTCTACTACCCGCCCACCGTGCTGGACGAGTGCGCCACCTCGATGTCCGTGGTGCAGGACGAGTCGTTCGGTCCGGTGCTCACCGTCGAGCGGTTCCGGGACGAGGACGACGCGGTCCGGCTGGCCAACGACACCGTGTACGGGCTGGCGGGGGCGGTCTGGACGCAGGACGGCGGGCGCGCCCACCGGGTGGCGTCGCGGCTGCGGGCGGGCACCGTGTGGATCAACGACTTCCACCCGTACGTACCGCAGGCGGAGTGGGGCGGCATGAAGCAGTCCGGCTTCGGCCGCGAACTGGGTCCGGCCGGGCTTGCCGAGTACCAGGAGGCCAAGCACATCTGGCGGAATGTCGCCGCGACCCCGCAACGATGGTTCGAGTGAGTACGGGTACGGGTCCCGGTCCCGCGCCCGGAAGCGGGAAGAGGCCGCAGACCGGGCACGACGACGCGCCCGGTGAGCCCGGCTGACGCCCCGGACTCAAGCGCACGCTCGGCAACTTCCGCACCTTCGCCGCCGGGATCAGCTGCATCTCGATCCTGACCGGCACCTTCCAGCCCCCACCGGCCGGCCGAACTCAGGAGACCCGATGCCCGAAGCCAGCCCCGCGCCCGTGTTCGATTACGTCGTCGTGGGCGGCGGTACGGCCGGAGCGGTCATCGCCGCCCGGCTCACCGAGGACCCCGCTGTCACCGTCTGCGTACTGGAGGCGGGCCCCTCGGACGTCGGGGACGACAGCGTCCTGCGGCTGGAGCGGTGGATGGCGCTGCTGGAGTCCGGTTACGACTGGGACTATCCGGTGGAGCCGCAGGAGAGGGGCAACAGCTTCATGCGGCACGCCCGCGCCAAGGTGCTCGGCGGCTGCTCCTCGCACAACTCCTGCATCGCCTTCTGGGCCCCCGCCGAGGACCTGGACGAGTGGGGCGCCCTGGGCTGCACCGGGTGGAGCGCGGCGGACTGCTTCCCGCTCTACAAGCGGCTGGAGACCAATGACGCGCCCGGCGACCACCACGGGCGCTCCGGTCCCGTCACCATCCGCACCGTGCCGCCCCGCGACCCGTGCGGCGCGGCCCTGCTGTCGGCCTGCGCGGAGGCGGGCATCCCCACCGTGCCGTTCAACACGGGCTCCACGGTGATCCGGGGCGCGCACTGGTTCCAGATCAACGCCCGCGAGGACGGCACCCGTTCCTCGGCCTCGGTGTCGTACCTGCATCCGGTTCTCGGCTCCCGGCCGAACCTGGAGGTACGGACCGGCCTCCAGGCGAAGCGGCTGCTGTTCGACGGCGACCGGTGCGCCGGGGTGGAGTACCTGGAGCCCGACACCGTCCACAGCGGGGCGGTGTACGCGCGGCGCGAGGTGATCGTCTCCTGCGGCGCGATCGACTCCCCGAAGCTGCTGATGCTGTCCGGCATCGGCCCGGCCGGACATCTGCGGGACACCGGGGTGGACGTACGGGTGGACTCCCCCGGCGTCGGCTCGCACCTCCAGGACCACCCGGAGGGCGTGATCATGTGGGAGGCGAAGCAGCCCATGGTCACCACCTCCACCCAGTGGTGGGAGATCGGGATCTTCGCGGACACCGAGCCGGGGCTCGACCGGCCGGACCTGATGTTCCACTACGGCTCGGTGCCGTTCGACATGAACACCTACCGGCGCGGCTACCCCACCTCGGACAACGCGTTCTGCCTGACCCCGAACGTCACCCGTGCCCGGTCGCGGGGCACGGTGCGGCTGCGGAGCCGGGACTTCCGGGACAAGCCCCGGGTCGATCCGCGCTACTTCACCGACGAGCACGACGTACGGGTGATGACGTACGGGCTGCGGCTGGCGCGGGAGATCGTGGCGCAGCCCCGGATGGCCGACTGGGCGGGTGCGGAGTTGGCTCCGGGGCCTGCCGCGACCACGGACGCGGAGCTGTTCGACTACATCCGCGAGACCCACAACACCGTGTACCACCCCGCGGGGACCGTGCGGATGGGCCCGGCGGAGGACCCTGACTCGCCGCTCGACCCGCAGTTGCGGGTCAAGGGGGTCCCGGGGCTGCGGGTGGCCGACGCGTCGGTCATGCCGTTCCTGACGACGGCCAATCCGTGCATCACCACGATGATGATCGGCGAGAAGTGCGCCGATCTGATCAAGGAAGGCTGAGGCCGGGACCCTTCAACATAATTCGCACACGTGCTCGAATGACGTTAGGCTCGACCCATGGCCGTACACCTGCAGAGTTCACTCTTCGACCAGGGGCCCGAGGTCGGCACCCACTCCCTGAGCGGCCTGCGGCGGACCGACCTGGGGCACGGGGCCTGGATCGACGTGCTGCCGCAGTGGCTCCGGGGCGCGGACACGCTGTTCGAGACGCTGGTCAACGATGTCGCCTGGCGGGCCGAGCAGCGCGTCATGTACGAGCGCGTGGTCGCGGTCCCCCGGCTGCTGGCCTTCTTCGGCCGCCACGATCGCCTTCCGCATCCGGCCCTGGAGGCCGCCCGTACCGAGCTCGGCGAGCACTACGCGGCCGAGCTGGGCGAACCCTTCACCACGGCGGGGCTGTGCTTCTACCGGGACGGACGGGACGGGGTCGCCTGGCACGGGGACACCATCGGCCGGGGAAGCACCGAGGACACCATGGTCGCGATCCTCTCACTGGGAGCCCCCCGGCATCTCGCGCTGCGTCCGCGACGCCCTGGCCCCGCCCCCGTACGCAGGCCGCTCGGCCACGGCGACCTGATCGTCATGGGCGGCAGTTGTCAGCGCACCTGGGAGCACGCGGTCCCCAAGACCGCGCGGGCCGTCGGACCGCGCGTCAGCGTGCAGTTCCGGCCCGACGGGGTGCGCTGACCCCGGTGCCGGGCGGCCCCTGCCCGGGTCACCGCGGTTGTGCGGGTCCCGGGCAGGGCGGATTCTGAGGGTAATGAAACCGGGCCGGGTCGCGCCGTGAGCGCGGCGAACACGGCGGAGAGCGCCGATTTCCGTGGCCCCCTGGACATCACCAGGGCGGCCACGATGGTTCTGGACGCCGAGAGCACCGTCATCGGCTGGAGTCCCGCGGCCACCGAGCTCCTCGGCCACCGCCCCTCCGACGTCCTGGGGCGGCCCCTGAGCGCGTTCCTCTCGGTGCACCCGATCGGCGGCGCTCCCCCGGCCGGTGTACCGGCCGACGTGTCAGGCGCCGCCGGAACCGCAGGTCCCGGGCTCGGGCCGCCGTCCCTCGTCGGCAGCCCGATCCACGTGGCCCGCGCCCGCGACGGCCGCGAGCTGCTGGTGGCCACGGCGACGTGCCCCCTGCCGGGCGCGACCGCGGGCAGCGGCGGGCCGGGGACTCCGGACCGGATCATGGTGGCGGCGGAGGTGGGGGCGCTGCGGGACTGGGAGTCGCGGCTCGCCCTGCTCCAGGGGCTGGCCACCCAGTCGCCCGTCGGCCTGGCCATCTACGACACCGACCTGCGTCTGACCTGGAGCAACACCGCCTACGAGCGGGAGATCGGGCAGCCGCTGGCCGCGTTCCGAGGCATGCGGGCCGACGAGCTGTACTCCGAGGGCTCCTTCGTGACCGCCGGCTACCCGCAGACGCTCGACGGCGTCATGCACCAGGTCCTCGACACCGGCGAGCCGGTCCTCGACCTGCACTTCCGGGGACAGCCGCCCAGCGACCCGGGGAGGGACCATCTGTGGTCCTGCGCCTACTACCGGCTGGAGGACGCCCACGGGCACGTGTTCGGCGTGTGCGAGGACGCCTTCGACATCACCGACCGCTACCGGGTCCAGGAGCGGCTGACCCTCCTCGTCGAGGCCGGACGCAGGATCGGCACGGTCCTGGACGTGGCCACCACCGCCGAGAGGATCGCCGAGGTGGCGGTGCCGGACTTCGCCGGCACCGTACGGGTCGATGTCACCCGGGCGGCGGTGACCGGGGAGACGGCGGCGGTGGGCAGCACGGCGGACATGACCCTCCTGCGGGTCGCGGAACGGCCGGCGCCGGGGTCCGGCGCACCGGACCCCGGTCTCCTCAGCGCGGACCCGTCAGGCGCCGGCCTCCCGGACACGGGCCTCCCCGGCGCGGCCCTGGGCCCCCGGGACCCCACCGCCCCCGGCGGGCCCCGGGGGCCCTATCCGCCGGTCGTCTATCCGCCCGGCTCCCCGCAGCACCGCAGCCTGTCCTCCGGCGGCCTCGTGCTGGACGAGAGCACCCTCGTCGTCCCGCTGCGGGCCGGCGGCGGCATCCTGGGGCTCGTCACCTTCGACCGGGGCGTGAGCTCTGACGCCTCGGGCCGGGCGCTCGCCCCCGACCGGGCGACCACGTTCGACAACGGCGAGGTCGCCCTGGCCGACGAGCTGGCCGCCCGGACCGCGGTCTGCATCGACAACGCCCGCCGCTACACCCGCGAGCGCACCGCCTCCCTCGCCCTCCAGCGGCAGCTGCTTCCCCATCACCTGCCGCCGCAGTCCGCGGTCGAGACCGCCTACCGCTATCTGCCGGCGGACGATGTGACCGGCGTCGGCGGGGACTGGTTCGACGTGATCCCGCTGTCCGGGACCCGGGTCGGTCTCGTGGTGGGGGACGTGGTCGGGCACGGGCTCCAGGCAGCCGCCACCATGGGCCGGCTCCGCACCTCCGTACGGGCCTTCGCCCAGCTCGACATGGCCCCCGACGAGCTGCTGACCCGGCTGGACGACCTGGTGGGGCAGCCCGCGGAGGAGCGGTCGGACACGTACGACGGGGCCGTGGAGACGTACGACGTGACCACCGGGGCGACCTGTCTGTACGCGGTCTACGACCCGGTCTCCCGGCGCTGCGTCATGGCCCGTGCCGGGCATCTGCCTCCGGCGATCGTCGACCCCGGCGGCCGGGTGTCGTTCCCTGACCTGCCCGCCGGGCCGCCGCTCGGTCTGGGTGGCCTGCCGTTCGAGTCGATGGAGATCGACCTGCCGGTGGGCAGCCTGCTGGCGCTGTTCACCGACGGGCTGGTCGAGGCCCGGGACCACGACATCGGCCAGGGCCTCGACGCGCTGGGCGGGGTACTGGGCGACCGTTCCGCGTCGCTGGAGGAGCTGTGCGACCGGGCGGTGTCCGAGCTGGTGCCCGGCGGCACGAGCGCCGACGACACGGCCCTGCTCCTGGTCCGCACCCGCGAGCTGGGACCGGAACGGGTGGCCGACTGGGAGCTGACCGCCGAACCGGTGTCGGTGGGCCGGGCCCGCGCGCTGGTCACCGGGCAACTGGCGGCCTGGGGCCTGGAGGAGCTGTCGTTCGCGACCGAGCTGGTCGTCAGCGAGCTCGTCACCAACGCGGTCCGGTACGCGGGCGGGCCGCTGGGGCTGCGCCTCATCCGGGACCGCACCCTGGTGTGCGAGGTCGCGGACACCGGCCACACCTCCCCGCACCTGCGGCACAGCGCGGAGGACGACGAGGGCGGCCGTGGCCTGTTCATCGTGGCGCAGCTCGTCCAGCGGTGGGGCACGCGGTACACCCCGACCGGGAAGACCATCTGGACCGAGCAGACCCTCCCGCCGGCCGGAGCCGGCTGACCTGTTCCAGCCGGATGCCGCTGACCCGTTCCGCCCGGGTCCGCACGTTGCCGATCCCACAGGCCCTATCGGGTGTACCCCGGTACCTCGGCCCACGGTCGGCGGCACCGCCCCCACGTCCGGCGGCGGCAGCCTGGCCGCCACCTGGCTCCTGTGATGTCCGTAACTCTCGCAGCAACACTGCTCGTTGGTGCCGGGGTTCTGGTCCACCGGCGCACCAGAAGGCGCACGGGGGGCGCATTCCGACCCCGTAGCGATCCCCCGCCCTCGGGGTACGGGCGGAGAATGCGTGAACCCCCTGGCCGGGAACACCGCCCGCCAGGGGGTTCACGCGTTCCCGGGGCGGCACACCGGAGTCGGAGCCTCCATGGGCCGCCCGTCGCCACCGGCCGGCACAAGCGCTTACCCGTCTGTCGCTCCATCAACATCCGTACACAGAGGGCGACATCGCATGGTTCCAGCCGATCGGAGGTGTCTGGACCGAGCCGTCTGAACTTCACGGGAACTCCAGCGAAATGGCACGTGTGTGGATATCGTGCACCGAGCGAGGGCGCATCCGTCAGTCCATGGGATCGACGGATGCGTCCCGTTTGCGGGGGTGCGACTGTGACTGGGGGGTTCATGGGGCATGTCGAAATACCTGATACCGACCTATCCGGACCGGTGGGACTCCGGGGCGCGCCGCGCCCCCGCACCGCCGCATCCCGGAATCGCACGGCGGCCCTGGAACAGCTGTGGAGGGCCCCGACAGCACAGCGCGACCCGGCCGGCCGGGTGCCGGCCAGGCGGAAGCCGACGCCCGGCCCGGCCCTCGCCGCACTGACCGACCTGCTCGCTCTGGCCGGTCCGGCCTGGCTGCTGCTGCGCTCGGGCGACCAGCCCCGTCCGGTGGCGGCAGCCGTGGTGGCGGGGCTGGTGTGGGCCGGGCTGCGCGGGGCCCGGGGGCGGTACACGGGCCGGCCGGGGTCCGGGCCGGGCGGCGCGCTCGGCGCGGTCGGGGACTGGCTCGTGCTCATCGGCCTGCTGGCCGTGCTGCACACGGCGGCGGGAAGCCCGGTGGACCCGGCCACGGCCGTCGTGGCCGTGGCACCCGGGCTGCTCGTCGCCACGGCGGTGGCGGGGCTGCGGCGCGGCCACCGGATCCGCAGGGTACTGCTGGTCGGCGAGGCTGCGGGGGTGGACCGGGCGGCCTCGCTGCTCAACTCCCGTACGGATCACGACTATCGGCTGGTCGCCGCCATACCGGTGGGCGCCGCCCGGCTGGAGCTGGACGGTGTGCGGGTGCCGGGGCGCCTCGCGTCCTGCCCGGCCGACGACGACGTGAGCACGGTGCTCGGCGGGGTCTACGCCCACGCGGCGGACCTGGTGCTGGTGGCTCCCGGGCCCCAGCTGACCGGCGACCGGCTGCGGCGGCTCGGCTGGGGGCTGCACGACGGGGGCGTCGCCCTGTCCGTGGTCTCGGAGCTGTCCGGGGTGGCCGCCGAGCGGGTGCGCCCCGTGAGCGCGGCCGGGCTGACCCTGCTGCACGTAGCGCCGCCGCTGCGCGGGGGCCCGCAGGCGGTGGTCAAGAACGTACTGGACCGGGCGGGAGCCCTGTTCGGACTGCTGGCGCTGGCACCGCTGTTACTGGCGGTGGCACTGAGCGTCCGGCTGTCCTCGCGGGGTCCGGTCTTCCACCGGCAGGTCCGGCAGGGGCAGCACAACCGGCCGTTCACCATGTGGAAGTTCCGCACGATGGTGGCGGACGCGGAGGAGCTCAAGGCGCAGCTCGCCGCGGCCAACGAGGTCGAAGGACCGCTGTTCAAGATGCGCAGCGACCCCAGGGTGACGCCGGTCGGACGAATGCTGCGGCGCACCTCGATCGACGAACTCCCCCAGCTGCTGAACGTGTTGCTCGGGCATATGTCGCTGGTGGGGCCACGGCCGCCGCTGCCGGAGGAGGCCTCGCGCTACGACGAGCGGGAGCACCGCCGGCTCGCCGTGAAACCGGGGCTCACGGGGCTGTGGCAGGTGAGCGGCCGCTCCGACCTGAGCTGGCAGGAGACCGTCTCGCTCGACCTGTGGTACGTCGACAACTGGTCGGTCGCCGCCGACATGGGGCTCCTCGCCCGCACCGTGCGCGCCGTCACCGACGGCCGCGGGGCGTACTGAGGACGGCGGGCGTGCGGATGCGAGGAGCACCACCGGTGTACCGCCGCGGGACACCGTCCGACGGCGGCCAACGGTCAGTTTCCGTTCGGGAGTTGGCCGAGCCACCAGGCGTAGGTGCGGGCGATGCCGTCACGCAGCGGGATCCGCGGCGTGAAGCCCAGGGAGGAGAGGCGGGTCACGTCGAGCAGCTTGCGGGGCGTCCCGTCGGGCTTCGAGGCGTCCCAGCCGATGCGTCCCGAATAGCCCGTCACCTCTCTTACGATTTCGGCCAGTTCACGGATGGTCAGGTCCTCGCCGCAGCCGATGTTGACGGGTTCGTCACCGTCGTAGGCCTCCAGCAGGCGCACGCAGGCGTCGGCGAGGTCGTCGACATGGAGGAACTCCCGGCGCGGGGCGCCGGATCCCCACAGGGTCACCTCGGGGGCCCCGTCCCGCCGCGCCTCGTGGAAGCGGCGGATCAGCGCGGGCAGGACGTGCGAGGTCTCCAGGTCGAAGTTGTCGCCGGGCCCGTAGAGATTGGTGGGCATGGCGCTGATGTAGGAGGCGCCGTACTGCCGCCGGTAGGACTGGGTCTGGACGACGCCGGCGATCTTGGCGAGCGCGTACGCCTCGTTGGTGGGCTCCAGCTCGCCGGTGAGCAGCGACTCCTCGCGGATCGGCTGGGGCGCGAGGCGGGGGTAGATGCACGACGAGCCGAGGAAGAGCAGCCGCTCGGTCCCGGCCGCGTGCGTGCCGGCGATCACGCTGAGCTGGATGCGCAGGTTGTCCTCCAGGAACTGCACCGGGTACGTGCTGTTGGCCATGATCCCGCCGACCTTGGCGGCGGCCAGTACCACGGCGTCCGGGCGGACCTCCTTCAGATACGTCTCGGTCCGCGCGGCGTCGCGCAGATCGAGGAGGTCACGGCCGCGGGTGAGCACCTCGTGGCCGTCGTCGGCGAGGCGGCGGGCCACCGCCGAGCCGACCAGGCCGCGGTGTCCCGCGACGAATATGCGGGAGCCGGGCCGCAGTAGGGAGCGGGCGGATTCCTGTGGCGGGAGAGGGAGTTCGGTCGTCATGGCTCGGATTGTGCCAGCAGAAAGGGACTGCGGTGACACTTTGCCGCAGACCGCTTCAATTCCGATATGTCGGTGAACGTCGCCACCGGGGCGATCACAGCAGAGAAGGGGGAATCGTGGCGAAGACCGCGCTCATCACCGGAGTGACCGGCCAGGACGGTTCTTATCTGGCCGAGTTGTTGCTCGACAAGGGGTACACGGTGCACGGGCTCATACGGCGTTCGTCGAGCTTCAACACCGAGCGGATCGACCACATCTACCAGGGACCCGAGGAGCCCGAGCGCTCCTTCGTCCTGCATCACGCGGACCTGTCCGACGGTGTGGCACTGGTGAACCTGCTGCGCGACATCCAGCCCGACGAGGTCTACAACCTGGGCGCGCAGTCGCATGTGCGGGTGTCCTTCGACGCCCCGCTGTACACCGGTGACGTCACGGGGCTCGGCACCATCCGGCTCCTGGAGGCGGTCCGGGCCAGCGGCATCCAGACCCGGATCTACCAGGCCTCGTCCTCCGAGATGTTCGGCGCCAGCCCGCCCCCGCAGAACGAGCAGACCCCGTTCCACCCGCGCAGCCCCTACAGCGTGGCGAAGGTCTACGCCTACTGGGCGACGGTCAACTACCGCGAGGCGTACGGCATGTTCGCGGTGAACGGGATCCTCTTCAACCACGAGTCACCGCGCCGGGGCGAGACCTTCGTGACCCGGAAGATCACCCGGGGCGTCGCCCGGATCAAGGCCGGGCTCCAGGACCGGCTGCACCTGGGCAATCTGGACGCGGTCCGGGACTGGGGGTATGCGCCGGAGTACGTGGACGCCATGTGGCGGATGCTCCAGTGCGACGCCCCCGACGACTACGTGGTCGCCACCGGCGAGGGTGTCAGCGTCCGGCAGTTCCTGGAGTGCGCCTTCGAGCACGCGGGCCTGGACTGGCGTGAGCACGTGCGCTACGACCCGAAGTACGAACGCCCCAGCGAGGTCGACGCGTTGATCGGCGACGCCTCGAAGGCCGAGGAGCTGCTGGGCTGGAAGCCCGAGGTGAAGTCGCGGGAGCTGGCCCGGATCATGGTCGACGCCGACATCCGGCAGCTGGCCGACCAGCTGACCGGGGCCGCCGTCCGGGTGGACAGATGAAGGGGCCGGGCCGTCGCGGGCGCATCGCGACCGTCGCGGCCCTCGCGCCGGCCGCCGGGGTGCTCGCCCCGGTGGCCGCCGCGCCCCCGGCGACCGCACTCACCGAGCCCGTCGGCTTCACCGCCGACCGCCAGCCCGCCCACCAGACCATCGGGATCGTGTGGTCGCTGACGGAGGCGAACGGGGCCGTCCACGCGGGCGGCACGTTCTCCTCCGTCCGCCCGGCGGGCACCCCGGCGGGCGGCGGCTCCACGCCCGCCGTCAACTCCGCCGTGTTCGACGCCGAGACCGGGGCGCCGGCCGGCACCCGGAGCAGCGGCACCGCGACCGTGCCGGCGCCGGCCGTCTCCCCGGACGAGTCCACGCTGTACGTGGGCGGCTACTTCAACGCGGTGAACGGGACGAGCGCCGACGGGCTGGTCACCGTCGACACCGCCACCCGCACCTGGCGGGCCGGGTTCTCGCCGAACCCCTCCGCGACGGTGCGCGCGCTCGACGTGGCGTCGAACGGCACGGTGCACACGGGCGGCGACTTCCGGTCGGTGAACGGACAGGTCCTCGAAGCGGCCCGCATCCGGTTCCGTACGTCGTCGGATCCGACGGCGGGCTCCACCGACAGCCACAGCGTGGTGCCGGTCACCGGCGCCTGGACCGATTCGACGGTCACCTACAGCTCCCGGCCGGCGCTCGCCGTGTCCGTGCTCGGGACGATCACCGGCGCGACCGCCGTCTCCACCGACCACTCGGTGGAGCTCTCCGCGCCGGCACCGGGCGGGGCCCTGCGCTCCTCCTACTCACTCGCCCTGACCAGCAGCGGGACGGACAGTCTGCGCGTCTGGTCGGGCGAGGCAGGACCCGCGGCCTCCCGGCCGCAGCTCGTTCTCACCTTCGGAGCTGAATGATGAACGGAAGTACGGGGCAGAGAACCGGAGGGCGCGGCCGTGTGCGGGCCGTCTCCGCCGCTCTCGGCCTGCTGGCCGGAGCCCTGACCGCGACCGCGGCCGGGCCCTCTCCGGCGGCTGCGCTGACACCACCGGTCGCCATCACCGCGGACGACCTCACCACCTGGCAGACCAACGGCATCGTCTGGTCGATGGCCGCCGACGACGGCGTCGTCTACGCGGGCGGCACCTTCTCCACCCTGCGGCCCCCCACCGCCGCTCCCGGAACCGGCGAACAGCCCGCGGTGAACTTCGCCGCGTTCGACGCGGCGACCGGGGTTCCCACCGACTGCTCGCTGTCCTTCACCATCTCCTCGGGCACCGCGACCGTACGGGCCCTGGCCCTGTCCCCGGACGGCGAAACCCTCTACGCAGGCGGTCAGTTCGGGGCGGTGAACGGGGTCGGGGTCAGCAACATCGCGGCGATCGACACCGCGACCTGCACCCCTCGGGACGACTTCAAGATCTCCGTGACGGCAACCGTGCGGGCGCTCGCCGTCACCGCCGACACGGTCTATCTGGGCGGGGACTTCAACAGCGTCGGCGGGCAGACCAGGAACAAGTTCGCCGCCGTCACCACCGCCGGGGCGTCACTGCTGCCCTTCACGGCCAACGCCGACGAGGTGGCCCGGGCCGTCGAGCTGACCCCGGACGGGCAGAACGTGCTGCTCGGCGGGGACTTCTTCCGCATCAACGGCACCACCACGCACGCCCTGGCCGTGGTCGACGCGACCACCGGACAACTCACGAAGTCCTACCCGGGGTTCATCCACAACAACTCCACGGTCCAGGACATCACCACCGACGCCACCGGCTTCTACACCGCCAACGAGGGTACCGGCGGCGGGGTGTTCGACGGACGCATCGCCATGGACCTGAGCGACTTCCAGCAGCGCTGGCGGGACACCTGCCTCGGCGCCACCCAGGCCGTGGCGGTCCATTCCGGGGTGCTCTACAGCGGCAGCCACGCCCACGACTGCTCCAGCATGGGGGCCTTCCCGGACCAGCCGCGCAAGCACCTGCTGGCCCAGGCGGTCGACGACCCGAAGCTGCTGCCCTGGTTCCCGGACACCAACGACGGCATCGGCGAGCCGGTCGGACCACGGGTGATGACCCAGGCGAGCAGCGGCGACCGCCACTACCTTTGGGTCGGCGGCGAGTTCACCACCGTCAACAGCAAGCCGCAACAGGGGCTGACCCGGTTCGCGGACGGCCCGGACACGGGCGCGCCCTGGGTGCCCAACGTCAGCCTGTCCACACTGACCCCCGGGCAGATCGACGTGAACTGGCAGACCAGCTTCGACACCGACGACGGGGAGCTGACCTACCGGATCTACAAGGACGGCTCGAACACGCCGATCCACACGGCGACCGGACACTCCGTCTTCTGGGACCGGCCGCAGCTGACCTGGACGGACACCGACGTCGCGCCGGGCGAGACGCACTCCTACCGGATGACCGCGAGCGACGGCACCAACACCAGCACCAGGTCCCCGGCCCGGTCCGCGACCGTGGCGAGCACGACGGAGGCGTACCCGGCGCGGGTCAGGGCCGACGGGGCGACGCTCTACTGGCGCTACGACGAGGGCACGTCGACGTTCGCGCACGACAGCAGCGGCGAACTGAACAACGGCTTCCTGCGCAACGCCCCGGCCTACCGGCAGACCCCGGCGGCGGTCGCCGGGCCCTCCACGGCGATCGGCTTCAACGGGAGCAACGAGTACGCGTACAGCAACCGGCAGCACCCCGCGCCGCCCCGGTTCTCGGTGGAGACCTGGATCAAGACCACCACCACCAGGGGTGGGAAGATCATCGGCTTCGGGAATCTGACGCAGCAGAACAGCACCCGTCACGACAAGCACGTCTACATGCGCAACGACGGGCGCCTCACCTTCGGCGTCCAGAGCGGCGGCATGCGCACCGTCACCACCTCGGGTGCGTACAACGACGGCCAGTGGCACCACGTCGTCGCCACCCAGGGCCCCTGGGGCCAGGGCATGGCGCTCTACGTCGACGGGCAGTTGCGCACGTCGAACACCCTGGTCACCGGCAACGACAACCGTCCGGGGTACTGGCGGATCGGCGGGGACAACCTCGCCAACTGGCCGAGCCGTCCGACGAGCAACTTCTTCGCCGGGCAGATCGACGAGACCGCTGTCTACCCGACCGCGTTGACCGCCTCGCAGGTCAGCGCGCACTACGCCCTGAGGAATGGCTGATCCGATGAGGAATCCGTTCCTGGCCGGCGCCGCCGTCGTCATGACGCTGGCGGCGCTGGCCGCCTGCGGCTCGTCCGCGGACGGGAACGGCCCGGAGGCCGCGGGCGCCCAGCGCCCCGCGGCCTCCGGGCCCGCCGTCCCCGGCCCGACCGCCGGCACGCCCACGACACCCGACCCGCACTCCGCGGGGAAGCCGGAGGAGCCGGCGGCCGCCGGCCCGACCGCTCCCGACGCCACGGCGAAGGGACCGAAGACCGCGCCCGACGAGATCACCCCGGCCACCGGGACGTTCACGAAGAAGCAGAAGGAGTATCTGGAGGACCGGGTGCCGAAGGGCATGGACCCGGCCGCCGTGCTCCAGACCGGCCAGGAGACCTGCGCCAAGCTCCGCTATCTGGTCAAGGCCGACCGGGACACCGCCGTCGGCGCCATCGCGACGGACGAGATCCCGGACGCGGCGGCCGCGGTCGCCGGACTCTGCCCCCGGCACCAGGACCTGGTGGACGAGGCGGCGTACGCCTACCCGGACGGCACCCACACAGGCAAGGAGCTCCGGCCCGGCGTCTACCGCTCCGCCTCCCCCACCACGGGCTGCTCCTGGCAGATCACCGGTGCCGGGGGCGAGGAGCTGTCCTCGGGCCGGTCCGGCACCGGCACGTCCCGGAAGATCACGATCCCCGAGTCCGCCCGCACGTTCACCTCCACAGGCTGCTACGCCTGGCTGCCCGAAGGAGCCGACGGATGACCACAGGAAAGCCGCTCCCCATAGCGGTGGCGATCCCCACCAAGAACGAGGGTCTGAACATCGCGGAGGCGGTGAGATCGGTGCTCGGCCACTTCGAGGCGGTCGTGGTGGTGGACTCCCACAGCACCGACGACACCGTCAAGATCGCCGAGGAGTGCGGGGCCGAGGTCGTCACGTATACCTGGGACGGCGGCCACCCGCGCAAGAAGCAGTGGTGCCTGGAGAACGTCCGCACCGATCTGGACTGGATCCTGCTCCTGGACGGCGACGAGCGGCTCAGCCCCGGGCTGCTGGCCGAGCTGCGGGAGACCTTCAGGGACCCGGCGGCCGCGAAGCCTGCCGCATACGACATTCCGCTCGGCTACTGGTTCTCGGGGAAGCGGCTGCGGCACGGATACACCATCCGCAAGCGGTCGTTGACCGACCGGACCCGCTCCCACTACCCGGAGGTCGGCGACCTGGACGCCCCGGGCATCGGTGAGGTCGAGGGGCACTACCAGCCGGTCGCGGCGACGGTGGGGACGCTCACCCACCCCATCGAGCACCAGGACCTCGACCCGGTGACCGCCTGGTTCGAGCGGCACAACCGGTACTCGGACTGGGAGGCGTGGCTGGAGCAGCACCCCGAGGTCAAGGAGCAGGTGCGCCAGGTCAAGTCCCGCCAGGGGCAGTTGTTCCACAAGGCGCCGTTCAAGCCGGTGGTGTCCTTCGCGTACATGTACCTCTACCGGCGGGGCTTCCTGGACGGCCGGGCGGGCTTCGACTTCGCGCTGGCGATGAGTTTCTACCGCTGGCAGATCGCACTCAAGTCGCGCGAGAAGCCGCTGCGTTGACAGTCAGCCGCTCACCCTCGCCTCCGGCGGACCACGTCCTCGTAGGTCCGCCGGAGGGTGGTGGTGACGACCTCGATGGTGAAGCGGTCGTTCACCAGCTCCCAGGCGGCCTTGCCGGCCTGCTCGGCGGCCTCCGGCTCCAGCAGCTCCAGGATCGCGTCGGCGACCTTGCGCGCGTTGGCCGCGTCCTCGCCGACCCGGCTGTCGATCACCCGGCCGGCCCCGGCTCCGGCGACGTCGGGGGCCTGCCCACAGGTGCGGGTGATGACGACGGGGGTGCCTACGGACATCGCCTCCAGGACCGAGACCGGGAACGGCTCCTCGATCGCCGGCAGCACGTACACATCGGCCTCGCGTCCGGCGGCGAGGACCTCGTCGTGCTCCAGCGGGCCCACGTGGTCCAGGGATTCCATGACGCCCAGCTCCCGGGCGAGGGCGAGGGTGCCGGGCAGCGCGCCGGTGTCCGGTCCGGCCAGAACGAAGCGGGCGTCCGGGTGACGGGCGAGGATGTGCGGCATCGCGGCGACGAAGTCCTCGGGCCGCTTGCGCTTCTGGATCCGGGCGAGGTAGAGCACGGTCGGCGGCCGGCCGGGGTCGCGGGCGGGCTTGCGCTCCTGCGGGCGGACGCCGTTGACCAGCCGTACGGTGCGGGTGAGCGGGACGGGGGCGGCGACGGCGTTCACATCGAGCCGCTCCATCTCGGTGAGGTGCAGGACGGCGTCCGCGCCGCGCAGCACCTTGCGCACCCCGAGCACGTCGGTGAGCTGGGCGACCTTCTTCTCGGTCGGGTCGATCATGCCGTGGGTCTGGACGACCAAGGGGGTACGGGTCGCGAGCGCGAGGACGGCGGCGGGCAGGGTCACCAGGTCCCGCATCAGATGGACGTGTACGAGGTCGGCGCCGCGCATCATGCGGCGGGCGGTGCGCAGCAGTGCGGCGGAGGTGATGCCGCTGACCTCGAACATCGGGAGCAGGTGCCGGGCCTGGAAGAGGTGGACCGGAACTCCCTCGACATGGCTGGGCAGTTCGCCGTTCGGGAAGCCGTCGCCGAGGGCCATGATGCGGGCGTCGTCACCGGCGGCCCGCTGGACCTTGGACAGGTTGAGCGCCACCCGGGTCGGACCGCCGAAGGCGTGGTCCGGAGTGTGGAGCGTGACGACGTGCAGGATCTTCACCAGAGTCCCCCTCGACTACGGCCAATTGTTCACAGGGTAGTCATCGGCCCTCCCCAAGTGGGCTGATTCGTTAGAGTGTTCAGCGATTCACTGATCCCGGGGGGGCGCATGGCGTCGGTGCACACATCGGCGCACGGACCGGCCGACGACACGGCCGCGCATCCCAGGGCCCGGGGCGGCCCTTCCGAGCCCCCCGAGCGGCCGATCGCCTGGGCGATGCTGTCGCGGGCCGTGTCGGTGCCGCTCATCCTGGGGCTGGTCTGCTTCCTGCCCGCGGTGATCGCCGCGCAGCCCGGCAGCGGCGTCCGGGACACCGCGTACTGGCTCCAGCTGGTCCTGACCTGCTACGCGGGGGCCCGGCTCTCGACGATGATCCTCTCCACCCGGCGGCGGCTGCTCCAGGGCGTCATCTGGATGTTCGTGTACATCGCGATGGGCGTGGCCCCGTTCGCCCAGGTGGTGATCGGGCAGACGCCGACGCCGATGGTGGGGCCGCGCCAGGACCTGGTCACGGCGATCGCGATGGTCCTGGTGGGGTGTGCCGCCTTCGACCTGGGGGCGCTGCTGGCCTCGCGGCGCCCGCTGCGGAGGCGTACGCCCTCCGCGCGGTACACCGTCGGGCCCGCCGTGGCGCATCCGCCGCGGCTGCGGCTGCTGGCGCTGGTGGCGTTCGCGGCGAGTGCGTTCTACGTGATGAAGCTGGGCGGGCCCGCGGTCTTCTTCTCCAGCCGGCAGGAGATCAGCGAGACCGTGGCGGCGAGCGGGGTCGTCTCGGAGGGGTCCCATGTGGGTTCCGCGTTCCTGAAGGGCTTCGGCCAGGTCCCGGCGCTGCTGGCGCTGCTCTTCTACACCCGCCGTCTGGCGACCTCCTACCGGGCCCGCCGCACCCCGTCGACGGTGCTGGTCTGGGTGGCGCTGGCGGCGCTGAACCTGGTGGTGAACAACCCCGTCTCCAACGCTCGTTACTGGTTCCTGACGGTGCTGATGGCGTTCGTGTTCACCGCGCTCCCCAGCAGTGCGGCGGTCTACCGCACGGTACTGGCGACGGGGGTGGTGGGGGCGCTGGTGGTGTTCCCGTACGCGGACAGGTTCCGCTACGACGACGAAGGACGGCGGCCCGCGCAGTCGGCGTCGGTCTTCGAGCCGCTGGTGACCAAGGACTACGACCAGATGGTGATGTTCGCCAACACCATCTCGTGGGTCGACACCCGGGGCCACACCTACGGCCGTCAGCTGACGGGCTCGGCCCTCTTCTTCGTGCCGCGCGCGGTGTGGAGCGGGAAGCCGGAGGACACCGGGGTCCGGGTCGGGCAGTGGATGGGACTGCGGATGACCAACCTCTCGGCCCCGCTGTGGACCGAGCTCTGGGTCGACTTCGGCGCGACCGGGATGGCCGGCGGCATGGCGCTGATCGGCTATGCGGCGGCCCGTACCGACCGCAGGTACGCGCGGGCCGTCACCCGGGCGGGGCCCGGCCCCGGAAGCGTGCTGGCCATCGCGGCGCCGCTGATCGCCGGATACACCTTCATCCTGCTGCGCGGCCCGCTGCTCCAGGCGGCGGGGAAGCTGGCCATCGCCGCGCTGTGTCTTCTGCTGATCAGCACGTTCAGGGAGCAGAGGGCGAAACGTCGGCGGTGACGGTCTCCTCCGGAGCCGGGGTGCGGCGGCGCAGTCGGGCCACCCTGATCCAGGTCGCGACGGCCTTGCAGAGCGACCCCAGGAACAGCCCCCAGGCGGCGCCCGGGACGCCCCCGGCGACGTAGCCGCCCGCGAGGAACGCCACGGCGGTGAGCGAGAACACGACCTGGATGGAGAGGGTGGTGCGCGGGTCGAGCATGCGCAGGGCGAGCAGCCCGCAGGTGCCGACGGCCATCGCGGCGTACTGGCTGCCCGTCGCCGGGAGCAGGGCTGCGGCGGTGGGCCAGGTGTCGCCGAGCAGTTCGCGCCCTGCGCTGTCGGGCAGCAGGGCCAGCACGGTGGCCCAGAGCGCGGCGGTCGCCGCGAGGACGGCGGCGAGGAGGGCGGTGGCCCGGATCCGGCGGCGCTGGTCGCCGATGCGGCCGAGCAGCGGGGGGCCGAAGGAGGTGGCCGAGGTGTAGAGCACGTTGAGCGGGCCGAAGAGGGTGGTCGCCCCGCGCAGCGCGCCGACGAGGAGTGGGTTGCCGACCGCGCCGAGGCCGAGGACGGACAGCTGACCGGCCGCGTTGCCGACGCCGAACTCGACGGTGAAGCGCTGCCCGAGGTGTCCGCGCCGCAGCATCGGGCGCAGCCGCACCGGGGCCCCCGTCGTGGCCCGGTGGAGGAGGGCGGCGGACAGGAGCAGGGCGGGCAGGGCGGACAGGCCCCAGACGGCGACCAGGCGGGCGGGGGAGGCTCCGTAGTCCTGTACGGAGAGTGCCCCGAGCACACAGGCAAGCCGCAACAGGTCGGAGGTCAGGGCGAGATGGGGCTGCTGGAGGGTGGAGAAGGCGTAGCGCACGGCGTCCTGTCCCAGCACCACGGGGAGCACGAGGCCGAGCATCATCAGGGCGCGGGCGGTGTCGCCGGGGACGAGGACGCAGACGGCGGCGAGCAGCGCGCCGAGGCCGGCCGCGGTGAGCACGGTGAAGGCGACGGCGGACCGGCAGGCGCCCCGGGTCTCCTCCCCCTCGCCGCGCTTGAGGACCAGCGGCTGCCCGGTGTACGCGCCCGAGACGCCGAGGAGCACCGTGAAGACCAGGTAGACCGCGGAGAAGCGGGCGAAGTCGGTGACGGTGGAGAGCCGGGCGGCGGCCACCAGCACCAGGATGTTGGTGAGCGCCGCGACGCCCTGGTCCGCGACCGAGCAGAGGACGGCGGTGCGGGCTCTCACCTGCGGGCGGCCGGGAGGGTGAAGGAGCGCAGTCCGAGGGTCTCGGCCGGATCACCGGTGAGCTCGGGCCCGGCCGCCTCGGCCGCCGGGGCTCCGCCGCCCCCGCCACCGTCACCGCCGGTGGAGCGGCGGCGGGGGGACGTGTTGCGGCGTTCGGCCCGGCGCAGTCTGCCCCGGCCCGGGTGGAGCAGGGCGCCGAGGACGGAGCCGCCGGAGGCGCCGATGATCTCGCGGATGCGTTCCAGGTCGCTGCGGTGCACCTCGCGCGGGTCGCAGACGATCATGACGCCCTCGACCCGGTCGACCAGGGCGACCGCGTCCGCGTAGGAGAGGACGGGCGGGGCGAGGACGATGACGACGCCGCCGGGCCGGTCGGCCTCGGCGACGACGCGGCCGACGGACGGTGAGGTCAGGGCGCGGGGGACGTTGTCGACGGTGGTGCCGGGGATCAGGGCGAAGGCTCCGGAGCCGGGGACGTCGACGTTGGTGCGGCCGCCGGTGGGCCAGCTGCCGTCGCCCTCCTCGGCGGCCCAGCGCGGGGGGCGCACCTCGTGGGCGGCGGAGCCCAGGACGCGGGCGAGGGAAGGGGTGCGCAGGTCGGCCTCGACGAGCAGGACGTCGCGGCCCATCTCGGCGAAGGCGGCGGCCAGGTTGGCGGCAGCGGCGGCGGCTGCCGTGTCGTCGCCGCGCGGGGCGGTTACCAGCAGGCGGCGGCTCTCGGCGAAGGAGGGGTCGTAGGCGAGCCGGAAGGCGACGGCGCGGTACTCCTCGGCCAGCCGGGAGCCGCCGCGGCCGATGGCGAGCAGGCTGCCCGCGGCCGCGCGTTCCCGGGGCAGGGTGCCGAGCAGGGGTGCGCCGAGCGAGTGGACGAGTTCGCGGGTGGAGCGTACGGCGGGGTCGAAGACGAGGCGCACCCAGGAGAGCAGCAGCCCCAGCGCGAGGCCGACGACGCCGCCGAGCCCGAGGAGCAGGGGCAGTCCCGCACCGGTGGGCACGGTGGGGGCGACGGGCTTCTTGTTGAGGTAGCCGGGGGTGGTGTCCAGGGCCTTCAGCTCGGAGATCTTCCGGCTCAGCTCGGAGATGGAGACGATGATGTTGGCGCGGGCGCTGCTGACGTCATCGGCCGCCCCCGCGCCGATCTGCCTCTCCAGCAGGTCGCGCTTCTCCTCCAGCGGGTCGAGCTGGGCACGGTAGCCGTCGGACATGTTCTTGATGCTGTCCTCGGTGCGCGCCTTGCGGTGGGCCAGATAGGCGCCCGCGAGGGCTTCGGCGCGGGCGCGGGCCTGTTCGGGCGTGGCGCCGGTGTAGGAGAAGCGGAGGGTGAGGGTGTTGGGCGGGTTGGTGACCTGGAGCCCGGCGAGGAGCTTGCGGGCGGTGACGTCGTCACCCGCCTTGAGGAGCGTCCCGGCGGCCAGGGTGCCCACGGTGTCGCTGACGGCGGTCTGACGCTCGGAGCCGATGTTGATGCCCTTGTCGGCGGTGGATCCGGCGGCGAAGGGGTCGGAGATCGCGGAGCGGACGAGGACCTCGCCGGTGGCGGTGTAGGTGTCCTCGCCACCGAGGGCGAGGTAGCCGCCGCCGAGCAGGCCGATGACCACGCCGGAGGCCAGCAGGGAGCGGTAGCGCAGGAGTTGGCGGAACTGGTCGCGCAGGAGCGCCGGTTCGTCCTGGTCGTCCGGGGCGCGGTGCTGTGGCGTCATCGGCGCGGGCTCCCTTGTGCGTCCGGCAGGACCTCGGCGAGCAGGTCGTCGAAGCGGGCGAGGCCCGCTTCCCGGCTCAGATGGCGTGCGACGTAGCGCGGGCCCTCGGCCCCGAGGGCGTCGGCCGCTGCCGGGTCCGCCGCCAGTTTCCGCACCGCTTCGAGGAGGGCGGCCGGGTCCTCGGGAGCGACGAGGACCCCGGCCCCCGAGCGGCGGACCTCGTCCGCGGTGCCGCCCTCGTCGGCGACGGAGGCGATCACGGGGCGTCCGGAGGTGAAGTAGGAGGTGAGCTTGGAGGGGACGCTCATGTCGAGGACCGAGGCGCGCTGGGTGACCGCGAGGACGTCGGCCGCGGCAAGGACGTCGGTGAACTCCTCGGCCCCCGTGGGCTCCAGGAAGTCCACGTTGGGCAGCCCGTCGGCGCGGGCGCGCAGAGCGTCGCGCTGGTTGCCGTCGCCCATCAGGACGACGCGGACGTCCGGTGCCGAGCGGGCGGTGTCCACCAGGACTTCGAGGCCCTGCTTGAGGCCCATGTTGCCGGAGTGCAGGAGGACCGGTGTGGATTCGGGCCAGCCGAGCCGGGCCCGGGTCGCGGCCCGGTCGGCGGTGGGGCCCTGCACGTGGGTCCAGTTGGGGACGAGGCGGATGCGGCCGGGATCGACGCCGAGGGCCCTGACGCCGGGGACGAAGCTCTCGTGGATGACGCCGACGAGGGCGGCGCCGCGCAGTGCGTACCTCTCGGCCGTCGCGGCGACGGCGGCGGCCCGGCCGCCGCCCCGGATGCCGCTCTGCGCGGCGGCGGCGCCCATCAGGTCCTGGACGACGGGGAGGTAGGGGACGCGGTGGCGGCGGGCGAGGCGGGCTCCGATGACGCCGCCGGCGAGGCTGGGCATCTGGGAGATCACGGCGTCGGGCCGTCCGGGCGGCGGGGCGAACAGCCCCGTGGCGAGGACGCTCGCCTCGAACGCGGCGCGTTTGAAAGCGGTCTGACGGAGCGGCACATAGTGCCGGCGCCGGTGTACGCCGACGCCGCCGCGTATCTCCACGGTCCGCCAGACACCTCGGTAGTCGTCGTCGAGACGCCAGGCGGGATAGTGCGGCATACCGGTGAGCGCCCGGACGCGGGCGCCCGACGCGGCCCAGTGCTCGGCCAGTTGGGTGGCGTACGGGCCGATGCCCGTGAGCTCCGGGGCGTAGTTGGTCGAAACCACCAGGAGACGGCGGTCTCGCAGCGGACTGGGCCTTGACGTTTCGGACATCGGACGATCGCCTTCCCCCACGACAGCCGCTGTCCCACCGGGGAACAGCCCTTGCCGAGCTTATCCGTTCACGGCTTGCACAAGTGTTCTTCACAGTAAGGTCGTTGGAACATCACCGGATCACGTTCACCGTGGGGGGAGAGATACGGATGGTGCAGCACAGGGTGGGTTACGCACCCGGGGTGTACGACCTGTTCCACGTCGGGCACCTCAACATCCTGCGGCACGCCCGCAGCCAGTGCGACTACCTGGTCGCGGGGGTCGTGTCGGACGAGATGGCCGCCCTCGCCAAGGGGCACACGCCGGTGATCCCGCTTCGCGAACGGCTGGAGATCGTCCGCAGCGTCCGCTTCGTGGACGCCGCGTTCGTGGAGACCGTGCCGGACAAGGTCGAGACCTGGCAGCAGGTCCGGTTCGACGTGATCTTCAAGGGCGACGACTGGCGGGGCACGGAGAAGGGGCGGAAGCTGGAGCGCGACTTCGCCGAAGTGGGCGTGGAGGTCGTCTACTTCCCGTACACCGTGCACACGTCCAGCACCCAGCTGCGCCGGGCGCTGGACGTGCTCGTCAGCCGGCCCGGAGCGCTTTCAGCTCCCTGAACCACTTGGCGAGGAAGGCCGCCAGGAACAGCGTCTGCACCACCGCGAGCACGGCGTACCCGGCGCGGAAGGCCCCGGGTGCGCCGAGCAGCAGGAACACCAGGCAGAACACCCCGTAGTCGGCGGGCAGCAGCACCACGGCCCGCACCCGGGAGACGGGCGCCGCAGGTACCGCCGGTTCCGCCCACGACGGGCCCCGGGCGCTCGCCGCCGCCTTGCCGAGCTGTTCGCGCAGCAGCCCCGCGCAGAACGTCACCACGGCGGCCAGCTGGAAGCCCAGCGGCAGCAACAGCCATGCCGCCGAGGGCAGTTCACCGAAGCGGTAGAAGGAGATCAGGACGGCGGTGTGGACGAGCAGCAGCTTCCCGCAGTCCACGACATGGTCCAGCCACTCCCCGTCGGGCCCGCCCCGGCCGGTGAGACGGGCGAGCTGCCCGTCGGCGGAGTCGAAGGCGAAGCCGACGGCGAGCGCCGCGTAGACGAGGACGGCGAGCGTCCACGACGGCTCGACGAGCGCGACCGAGGTCAGCGCCCCATAGGTGAACAGTGCGCTGGTCAAAGTCACTTGATTGGGTGTCATATTCGCTCGGCAGGCCCCGGCCGCGAGCACGCGCCCGGCGGGCCGGTTCACGTACCGCGAGTAGAGCGAGACACCCTTGGCGCTCTTCTGTGCGCCGCGCAATTCGCGCAGCACTGTGCCCGTGCTTCCCATACGCCCCCCAGCGTCCGGCATTGCCCGCATCATGGCACGCGGACACGGGCTCGGGGCGCGTTTGCGCTCCCTTACCTCCGGAGTAATCGACGCCCCGGGGGCCCTCGCGCCAGGGTGGGGACACCGCCCCGGACCGCCGGGCGCCGGAGGAGAGGACTTACCATGACCGCGTACGACGAGGCCGTTCAGCACTACTTCGCCGCCTGGAACACCACCGGGGCCGAGGAGCGGGCGAAGGCGGTGGCCGCCGCGTTCACCGCCGACGCCCGCTACACCGACCCGCTGGCCGAGGTGCGCGGGCACGAGGGGCTGGCGGCCCTGATCGGCGGCGTGCACGAGCAGTTCCCCGGTTTCCGGTTCACGCCCACCGGCACACCCGACGGGCACCACGATCTGGTCAGGTTCGCCTGGGAGCTGGTCTCCTCGGCGGACGGCTCCGCGCCGGTGGCCGGGTTCGATGTGGTCCGGCTGGCAGAGGACGGCCGGATCAGCTCGGTGAGCGGGTTCCTGGACCGCGTGCCGGAGGCGTGAACGCGCGCCGCCGCACGGTCACTCGCCGTCGGTGAGCTGTTCGTCGAGTTCGTCGAAGAGCAGCTCACCGTGTTCGATCTGGCCGGTGCGGTACGCGGACCGGGCCACCAGGTGCGAGGCCACCGGGCTGGTGAGCATCTGGAAGAAGGCGATGAGGACGAGGGTGGCGAGCTCCATGCCGCCGCGCAGCCGCAGCGCGACCCCGGCCAGCACCAGAATGATGCCGAGGGTCTGCGGCTTGGTCGCCGCGTGACTGCGGGAGAGGACGTCGGGGAGCCGGATCATGCCGATCACCCCGAGCAGACAGATCGCGGCGCCCAGGAGGAGCAGCACGGCGCCGGCCGTGTCGGCGATCTGGAGCCAGAGATTCACCGCGGGCCCTCCTGGGTGTCGTCGGGGTGCGAGGGGCGGGGGGTACGGGGCCGGTCGCGTACGGCGATGAAGCGGGCGATGCCCACAGAGCCGGTGAACCCGAGGAACGCGAGCACCAGCATGATCGAGAAGTAGAACGGGTCCCTGGCGAACGCCGACTTGGCGCCCAGACCGGCGATGATCAGGGCGGCGCAGACGTCCAGCGAGATCGCCCGGTCCAGCATGGAGGGGCCACGCCAGATGCGGGCCAGCAGCAGCCCTCCGGCGACGAGGATCAGCACGACGGCGGTGGTCAGCAGGATCCGGTCGACCTGTTCGGGTGCGGTCATGGTGCGGGCCTCCCGGCGGCGAGCTGGGGCGGTGGCGGGGGTTCGGCGACCCGGGCGATCTCGTCGGGGGTGCCGAAGGCCCGTACGGTCAGTTCCTCCATCCGCCACACCTTGCGCCGGGCGGCTTCGAGCTCCTCGGGCCGGTCGGCGTCCAGGACGTGCAGGAAGACGGTGGCGGTGGCCCGGCGCACCTCGATGATGGAGCCGCCGGGGACGTTGGAGACGGCGACGGCGGTGGCGGCGAGCATCAGGTCGCTGCGGCAGCGCAGGGGGACGCCGATGACGGCGGCACGGTGGGGCAGGCCGAAGAAGATCTGCCGGGTGACCTTCACCCCCGAGGTGTACATGTCGTGGAAGAGATAGCAGGCCAGGCACACGATGCCCCAGAGGTGCAGCCGCAGCCCGAGGTCGACCCGGGGCAGCGGGAAGGCGAGGCAGACGACGGCCGAGACGACCACGCCGGTCAGGACGTTGGCCCAGGTGAGGGTCGACCAGAGCAGGACCCAGATGACGGTGAGCCAGGCGATCAACGGCAGGTCCAGCACCCGTCGGCGGCGGGTGCCGAACTCGCAGCTCAGCGGGGGCAGATCGGCGTTGCGGAACGAGAACCGCAGGATGCGTCTCACCGGCCCAGCACCTCCTGGATGTAGGGGGTCCGCTGGAGGAGTTCGGCGGCCGTGCGGTCGGTGTAGGCGGTGAACGGGCCGGCGAACACCGTGAAGGCGAGGCCGATCGCGATGGTCGCCGCGGTGGCCGCGGTCATCGGGCGGGGCAGCCGGCTGGTGGTGATGACGGCGCGCTCGTGCAGGGTGGCGGCAACCGCCTGGCCCGCCGGGCGGTGCGCCGGTGCGATGCCCTCGTCCCCGGTGCCGCGGATCCGGTCGGGGCCCGCGTCCGGGTCCTCGTCGCTGTCGTCGCCGGACTCCAGGACGGTGCCGGCGGCGGCCTGGCCGGGCGGGGCGGCGCGCCAGAAGGCCAGGTTCCAGACCTTGGCGACGACGTACAGCGTCAGCAGGCTGGTGGCGGCCGAGCCGGCGACCAGGACCCAGGCCCAACCGCCGCCGTCGGCGACACCCGCCCGCATCAGCCCGAGCTTGCCGATGAAGCCGGACAGCGGGGGGATCCCGGCGAGGTTCATCGCGGGGACGAAGAACAGCAGGGCGAGCATCGGCGCGGCCCTGGCCAGACCGCCGAGCCGGGTCAGTTCCGTGGTGCCGCCCCGGCGTTCGATGAGCCCGGCGACGAGGAACAGTGTCGTCTGGACGGTGATGTGGTGGGCGACGTACACGATGGCCCCGCCGTACGCCTCGCGGGTGGCGAGGCCGATCCCGAAGACCATGTAGCCGATGTGGCTGATCAGGGTGAAGGAGAGCAGCCGCTTGAGGTCGGTCTGGGCGACCGCGCCGAGGATGCCGATGACCATCGAGGCCAGCGCGAGGGCCATCAGGAGGTCGCCGATGCGGTTGCCGGGGAAGAGCAGGGTCTCGGTGCGCAGCATGCAGTAGACGCCGACCTTGGTGAGCAGGCCGGCGAAGACGGCGGTCACGGGGGCCGGGGCGGTCGGGTAGGAGTCGGGGAGCCAGGCGGCCAGCGGGAAGACGGCGGCCTTGATCGCGAAGACGGTCAGCAGCATGGCCTGGATCAGGGTCTGTACGCCGATGGGGAGTTCGGTCAGCCGCACCGCGAGCTGGCCGAAGTTCACGGTGCCGGT
The DNA here is from genome assembly GCF_000721175.1 of Streptomyces anulatus. Taxonomy (GTDB): domain Bacteria; phylum Actinomycetota; class Actinomycetes; order Streptomycetales; family Streptomycetaceae; genus Streptomyces; species Streptomyces anulatus_C. The sequence continues at coordinate 259,589 of NZ_JOEZ01000003.1, read as the reverse complement.
GGCCGCGTACGTCATGGCGATGGCGGTGAGGAAGAGCATCGAGGAGAACAGCGAGATGATCACGTACGTGGAGCCCGCGCGGATCCGGGGTCCGGTGCCGCCGAGGGTGAGCAGGACGAAGCTGGCGACCAGCATGATCTCGAAGCCGACGAAGAGGTTGACGAGGTCGCCGGCGAGGAAGGTGCAGGAGACCCCGGCGACGAGGATCAGGTACGCGGGGTGGAAGACGGCGAGCGGGGTCTCCTTGTCCCGGTCGGTCATGCCCTGGCCGAGGGAGTAGACGAGCACGCAGAGCGTGACGGCCGAGGAGACCGTCAGCATCAGCCCGGACAGCCGGTCGGCGACCAGGGTGATGCCGAGCGGCGGGGCGAAGTCGCCGAGGTGGACGGAGAGCGGGCCCTGCCGGTCGGCGGCGACCATGAGGGTCGCCGAGAGCGCGGTGACGGCGGTGAGCACGGCGACGCTGATGAAGCGCTGGAAGCGCCCGAGCCTGGTGCCGAAGGCCAGGCTCAGACCGGTGGCGCACAGCGGCAGCAGCACCGGCAGCGGAACGAGCGCGTTCATCCGTCGGCTCCTCGGTCACGGGGGTAGCGGTCGTCCGCCTTGGCGTCGCCGTCACGTGCGTAGTCCTCGGGGTCCGCGCCCAGCACGTCGTTCCACAGGTTGCCGGAGGCGTCGCGGCCCCGGGCCTGGCGGGCGCGGTCGGCGCGGAGCCGGTCGCGGAGCCGGCGGCGCTCCTCCCGGTAGCGTTCGCGCTCCTCGGCGGTGGGGTCGGCTCCCGACCGGAACTGCTCGCGCAACTGGGCGCGTTCACCGAGGACTTCGGCGCGCAGCACGATGCGCCGGTCCTCCAGGTCGTCGTGCACCTCGTCGGTCCCGGTGATCTGGTGGCTGCGGTAGGCCATGGCCAGCAGGAACGCGGTGGTGGCCAGGGTGATGACGATGGCGGTCAGCGCGATGGCCTGCGGCAGCGGGTCGGTGACCCGGCTCAGGGACACCCCGTACAGCAGGGGTGCGGCGCCGGCCCGGCCGGTGGAGGAGAGCACCAGCAGGTTGATGCCGTTGCTGATGATGACGGCGCCGAGCAGAATGCGGGTCAGCGGGCGGGTGAGCATGAGGATGCCGCCGACGGCGCAGAGCACGACGGCGGTCGCGATGAGCGAGGCGCTGACGGTCATCGCAGAGGCCCTCCCACCTCGGGCCCGCCCTCGGGCGTGAGGACGCCCGCCGCCCGTTCGATCTGCCGGTCGACCTTGGCGCCGAGGGCCCGCACGATGTCCAGGACGACGCCGAGGACCAGCAGGTAGACGCCGAAGTCGAAGATGACCGAGGTGCTCACGTGGTACTCGCCGAAGACCGGCAGGTGTCCGTAGTACGTGAACGCGTGCAGGACGGTGCCTTCCGCGAGTCCGAGGAGGGCGACCCCGGTGGAGACGAAGAGGCCGAGGCCGGTGAAGAGTCCGGGTTGCAGGGGGGCCGCCTCGGCGAGTTCGAAGCGGCCCCCCGCCAGGTAGCGGGTGATCAGGGCGACCCCGGCGACGAGTCCGGCGACGAACCCGCCGCCGGGCAGGCTCTCGGCGCAGAACAGCAGATAGACCGAGAGCACCAGGATCGGGTGGAACACCAGCCGGGCCACCACTTCGAAGACGATCGAGCGGTGCTCGGGGGCGAGGGTGGCTCCGGCGGCCAGCCAGCTGCGCTCGGGGGCCGCCTCGTCGCCCTGCGGCAGCCGGGAGGAGTGGTGCGCCGACAGGGACCAGGCGGTGCGGCCCCGCAGCTCATCCTGGGCCATGGAGCCCTCGCTGCGGCGGTGGAGGTAGATGAGGCTGGTGACGCCGACCGCGGCGGCGGCGAGCACGGCGGACTCACCCATCGTGTCCCAGGCGCGCAGGTCGACGAGGATCGTGGCGACGACGTCCTTGAGCCCGTGGTCGGCGACCTCCTGGACCATGGCGGTGCCGGCCGGTTCGGCGGTGCGCGCGGCTGCGGCGACCCACATTCCGACGCCGACGGTGGCGGCGGCCGCGAGGGCCACCGGGACGCGGGTGGCGCGCCGCCAGGTGCTCACGGTCTCCTGGAAGTGGACGGGCATCCGGCGCAGCACCAGCACGAAGACGATCATTGCGACGGTCTCCACGCAGAACTGGGTGAGCGCCAGGTCGGGCGCTCCCTGGACGACGAAGAGCAGCGCGGTGCCGTAGCCGGTCAGGCCGGCCAGGACGACGGCCTTCATGCGCCGCCTCACGGTCAGGCACAGCAGGGCGGCGGCGCAGGTCAGGGCGGCGACCGCGCCCTGGAGCGGGTTGTCCCAGAGCCGGGGGCGCACGGCCCCGTCCCAGGGGGTGTCGACCATGAGGACGGCGAGCTGTCCGCCGAGCATGACGAGCAGGGTGGTGGCCAGGTACACGGAGAGGGAGCCGCGCTGGATGAAGCCGGTGACCTGGAGGGCGAGACGTTCCTGCCCGAGGAGCAGATGGCCGAAGACGCTGTCGGCGGTGGGCCAGGCGATCCGGCGGGAGAGCCGGGTGACGTGTGCGCGGCCGAGGAAGAGCACGACGCCCGCCCCCCAGGCGAGGGCCGACAGGAGCAGGGCGACGCCGAATCCGTGCCAGAGGGAGAGGTGGTACGGGTCCGGGCCGGCCGGGAGCGTGTCGGCGTACGCGCCCTGCAGCCGGTCGGTCCAGCCGACGCCGGGGCCTAGCGCCAGGCCGAGGACAGCGAGCAGGGCGGGCGGCGCGAGGAAGGCCCACCCGACGCGGTGGACGGGGGTGTCGGGGACGCCGCGCTTGCGGGCGAACGCACCCCAGAAGAACCGCAGGGTGTACGCGGTGGTCAGCGCGGAGCCCGCGACGACGACGCCCAGCGCCCACCGTTCGGCGGCGGAGCCGTGCAGCAGCGCCTCGAACGCGGCCTCCTTCGCGGCGAAGCCGAGCAGCGGCGGCAGGGCGGCCATGGAGGCGGCGGCGAGCACGGCGACGCCGGCGACGTACGGCAGGGAGCGGCCGACCCCGGACAGTTCGCGCAGGTCGCGGGTGCCGGCGGCGTGGTCGACGATGCCGGTGACGAGGAAGAGCGGGGCCTTGAAGAGGGCGTGCCCGAGGATCATCGCGGCGGCGGCGAGCGCGGCGTTACGGTTGCCGGTCCCGGCGAGCAGGGTGAGGAAGCCGAGCTGGCTGACGGTCCCGTAGGCGAGGACGAGCTTGAGGTCGTTCAGGCGCAGCGCCCTCCAGCCGCCGAGCAGCATGGTCGCACCGCCGAGGACGAGGACGACGGGTTTCCAGACGGGGACGTCGGCGAAGGCGGGGGCGAGCCGGGCGACCAGGTACACCCCGGCCTTGACCATCGCGGCGGCGTGCAGATAGGCGCTGACGGGGGTCGGCGCGGCCATCGCGTTCGGAAGCCACATGGAGAACGGCCAGATCGCGGACTTCGACAGGGCCCCGCACAGCACGAGGACGACGGCGACGGACACGGCGAGCGTCGTCTCCGGCGGATCGGCGACGATCGCGGAGATCCGGTACGTGCCCGCGGCCTGGCCGATGATCAGGAAGCCGACGAGCATGGCGAGGCCGCCCAGCGTGGTGACGACGAGGGCCTGGAGGGCGGAGCGGCGGCTGTGCCGGTGTTCGCTGCCGTGGCCGATCAGCAGGTAGGAGAAGACCGTGGTCAGCTCCCAGAACACATAGAGCGTGATCAGGTCGTCGGCGAGGACCAGGGCGAGCATCGCGCCCGCGAAGGCGAGCAGGTTCCCGGCGAAGCGGCCCAGTTGCGGGGTGCCGTCGGTGAAGTAGGAGGCGCAGTAGAGCAGGACGAGCGCGCCGACCCCCGCGGCGAGCAGCACCATCAGTTCGGCCAGCGCGTCCAGGCGCAGGGCGAGGGCGACGCCGTAGTCCGGGATCCACTGCCAGGACCAGGTGTCCGCGCCTCCGGAGGCGGCGGTGTTCCAGCGGGTGAGGGCCCAGACGGTCGCGGCCGCCGGGGGCAGCGCGAGCACGACGAAGGCCCGTCGGCCGAGCCGGTGCACCAGCGGTCCGGCGCAGGCCGCCAGCGCGAAGTGGGCGACGACGAGCGCGATCACAGTGGGGTGTCCGGTTCGGGCGACGAGGCATCCGGCATAAAGGGCACTGAATACAGATATATCCCTCTGGGTGATTCACCCGACCGGCGCGCCGCGCACCTCCGGGCCGCTGTGTCCGGGCCCACGGCGGTCGAGCGCTGGGGCGCGGCCTTCTCAGAGCCTGTCGGGTGGCCTTCGATCGGAAAGCGGACGCGGTCCGGTGCGTGCGATTCCAAGGCGCCGAGAGGTCCTCGTAGCGGAGCTGCCAGGGCATTTCCGCAACGCCGGAAGCGTGCGTGCCAGCGCGTGGCCGCCTGATCGGAGGTCACCCGACAGGCTCTCAGCCGTGTCCGGCGCAGGGCCCGCTGTGGTCGCAGTACGGGGTGTTGCCGGTGGCGCCGCAGCCGCAGAGCATCACCCGGGTCTCCCGCCGGGGCCCGTGGGGCGTGGCGACCTCCAGGTCCCCGCGCACATGGAGCACCCCGTCGGCGTGCAGCGACACGTGGGTGGGGACGTCGGGCACCTCGTCGGGCATGCCGTCGGTGCGGTGGTACTGGAGGGCGCCGCTGGGGCAGCGGTGGATGACGTCGGCGACCTCGTCGGCGGATGCGTCGTCGGGCTGGACCCACGGGCGGCGGCCGGCGTCGAAGACGGTGGGGAGCCCGGTCACGCACTCGGCGGCGTGCAGGCAGCGGTGCGGCTCGAAATCCACGACGATGCCCTCGCCGTCGTAGGACCGGGCGGCGGGGCGCGGGGGCGGCTGGCTGGGCACCGCTGACTCTCCTGGGCGGCTCGGCATCCGGACCGCTTCAGCCTCGCTCCGCCGCCCCGCGGCCGCTACTCGGGCGGGCGGCGGAAGGCGGGGCTCCGGGGGCCGGGGGCCCGGGGGCCCGGCCCATGGCGTCGGGGCCCGGATCACGGCAGGACCGCGACCCCGTCGATCTCTACCATCGCCTGCTCGTCCCACAGCCGGGCCACCCCGATGACGGCCATCGCCGGGTAGTCGCGCCCCGCGAGCCGGCGCCAGATCCGGCCCAGCTCGGCGGCGTGGGAGCGGTAGTCGGCGACGTCGGTGGCGTAGACGGTGACCCGGGCGAGGTCCGCGGGGGCGCCGCCGGCCGCGTGGAGAGCGGTGAGCAGGTTGCCCAGCGCGACGGCGAACTGGTCGGGCAGGGTGGCCCCGACGACCTTGCCGTCCGGGTCGAGCGCGGTCTGTCCGGCGAGGAAGACCAGGTGCCCGCCGGTGGCGACGACCGCGTGGCTGAAGCCGGTGGGCGGGGAGAGTTCGGCCGGGTTGATCCGGTGGGACGGACTCATGCGGGCGGCTCCTCGGTGAGGCCCACGGGCTCCACGGGCTCGTGGGCGGCAGGCTGCTGGGTGGCAAACGCCATCCGCTCGGCGGCGTCCGCGTACAGCTCCTTGGCGATGATGGTGCGCTGCACCTCGCTCGCGCCCTCGTAGATCCGCGGCGCGCGGACCTCGCGGTAGAGGTGTTCGAGCAGATGGCCCCTGCGCAGTGCCCGGGCGCCGTGCAGCTGCACGGCGGCGTCGACGACGTACTGCGCGGTCTCGGTGGCGTACAGCTTGGCCATCGCCGCGCGGCGCGGCACGCCGCTCTCCCCCGCGTCGTACGCGGCGGCCGCCGCGTACACCAGGAGGCGGGCGGCCTCGGTGCGGGTGGCCATCTCGGCGACCTGGTGCGAGACGGCCTGGAGGTCGCTCAGCGGGCCGCCGAACGCGGTGCGCCGGGCGGTGTGCTCCAGGGTCGCGTCGAGGGCGGCGCGGGCCATCCCGACGGCGAAGGCCCCGACGCTGGGCCGCAGGAGGTTGAGGGTGTTCATCGCGACCCGGAAGCCCCGGTCGGGCTCGCCGAGCACGTCGTCGGCGGTGACCGGTACGCCGTCGAACTCCAGGGTGCCGATGGGGTGCGGGGAGAGCATGTCGAGGGCGGAGCCGGTGAGTCCGGGCCGGTCGGACGGGACCAGGAACGCGGTGATGCCGCGGGAGCCCGCGCCGGGGGTCGTGCGGGCGAAGACCACGGTGAAGTCGGCCTCGGGGGCGTTGGAGATCCAGCACTTCTCGCCGGTGAGCGCCCAGCCGTCCGGGGTCTGCTCGGCGGCCAGGCCCAGGGCCGCCGCGTCGGAGCCCGCACCGGGCTCGCTCAGCGCGAACGCCGCGACGGCCCGCCCGGCCCGGACCTCGGGGAGCCAGCGTTCGCGGTGGGCGGGGGTACCCGCCTGGATGACCGGGGTGGTGCCGAGGCCCTGGAGGGCGAGCGCGGTCTCGGCCTCGGTGCAGCCCCGGGCCAGGGACTCGCGCAGCAGGCACAGGTCGAGCGCCCCGGAGCCGAGCATCCGCTCCAGCAGGCCCAGCTCTCCGAGCGCGGCCAGCAGCGGGCGGTTGACGCGCCCGGGCTCCCCCTTCTCCGCCAGCGGGCGCAGCTCCTGTGCGGCGAGGGTGCGCAGCTCTTCGCACCATGCGGTTTGTTCCGGTTCGAGGGAGAATGCCGTCATGGCGGCGCCTCTCTTGTCGCGTGTGGTCGCGTGTCCTGTCGCGTCGCGTGGCATCTCGTCGCGTTGCATCGCACGTCATGTCTTATCGCGGACCGTTGACTACCGTCACCCGAACGATACGCTCCAGAGGCGACAAGGGGGCGATCCTTCATGGAGCCGAATTCCTCGCCGAACACGCCCACAGCCGCCGCCGACGCGTCCGTACGCGTCCCCGGCGCGCATCCCGAGCCGGCCGCCCGCGCCGCGGGCGCCCACGCCGACACCTTCACGCGCGACCATCTCCCGCCGCCGGAACAGTGGCCGGAGCTCCTCCTGGAGGACCCCGCGCCGCGCTACCCCGACCGGCTGAACTGCGGACACGAACTGCTGGACCGCACCGTCGAGGAACGGGGCGCCGACCGTCCGGCGCTGCGCTCCGGCGACGGAAGCGTCTGGAGCTACGGCGAGCTGCGGGAGACGGTGGACCGCATCGCCCATGTGCTGACGGAGGACCTGGGCGTCGTGCCGGGCAACCGGGTGCTGCTGCGCGGACCGACCACGCCCTGGCTGGCCGCCTGCTGGCTCGCCGTCATGAAGGCGGGCGCGGTCGCCGTCACCGTACTGGCGCAGGCCCGCGCGAGGGAGCTGTCCACGATCTGCTCGCTGGCGCGGATCAGCCACGCCCTGTGCGACGCCCGGTCGGTGGCGGACCTGGCGAAGGCGGACGTCGACGGCCTGCAGGTCACCCCGTTCGGCGGGGCCGGGCCCGGGGACCTCGCCAGGCTGGCCGAGCGCAGGCCCGGCCCGTACCGGGCGGTGGACACGGCCGCCGACGAGGTCGCGCTCATCGCGTTCACCTCGGGGACCACCGGGCGCCCCAAAGGCTGCATGCACCTCCACCGGGACCTCCTCGCCATCGCCGACACCTTCTCCCGGCAGGTCCTGCGCCCCACGGCCGACGACGTGTTCGCGGGCAGCCCGCCACTCGGCTTCACCTTCGGCCTGGGCGGACTGCTGGTCTTCCCGCTGCGGGCCGGGGCCTCGACGCTGCTGCTGGAGCATGCGGGCCCGCGGCAGCTGCTGCCCGCGCTGGCCCGCCACCGGGTCTCGGTCCTCTTCACCGCGCCGACGGCGTACCGCACGATGCTCGGGCAACTGGACGGCCACGACCTCTCGGCGCTGCGGCGCTGCGTGTCGGCCGGGGAGAACCTGCCGGCGGCGACCTGGAAGGCCTGGTACGAGGCGACGGGGCTGCGCATCATCAACGGCATCGGGGCCACCGAACTGCTGCACATCTTCATCTCGGCCGCCGACGACGCGATCCGGCCGGGCACGACGGGGATACCCGTGCCGGGCTGGCGGGCCCGGGTGGTGGACGAGCACGGGGACGAGCTGCCCGACGGCGAGGCGGGACTGCTCGCCGTACGCGGCCCGGTCGGCTGCCGCTATCTCTCCGATCCGCGGCAGACGGAGTACGTCCGGCACGGCTGGAACATGACCGGTGACACCTTCGTCCGTGAACCGGACGGCTACTTCCGCTACGTGGCCCGCGCCGACGACATGATCATCTCCTCCGGCCACAACATCGCGGGCCCCGAGGTGGAGGACGCCTTGCTGCGCCACCCGGAGGTCGCGGAGGCAGCCGTGGTGGGCCGGGCGGACGAACTGCGCGGCGAGGTCGTGGTGGCGCACGTGGTGCTGACTGAGGGTTCGGAGCAGACGGCGGACTCGCTGCGCGCCCACATGAAGGCCGGCCTGGCCCCGCACAAGTGCCCGCGCGTCTTCGTCTTCCACTCCTCGCTCCCCCGCACCGCGACCGGCAAACTCCAGCGGTTCCTGCTGCGGGACCAGCACCCCTAGAGTGATCACGTGGCCGAGTTGCGCACCCCCCGCTCCCTGATCATCACGCTCTACGGCGCCTACGGCCGTCCGCCGGACGGCGCCCCGTTCGCGGTGTCGGAGCTGATCCGCCTGCTGCACGCCGTGGGCGTGGACGCCCCGTCGTCACGTTCCTGCGTCTCGCGGCTGAAGCGGCGCGGGCTGCTGGTGGCCGCCCGTGCGGCGGACGGCTCGGCGGGCTACGCGCTGTCGCCGGAAGCCCGGCAGCTGCTGGACGACGGCGACCGGCGGATCTACCGGCACCCCGCGACGCGGCTCGCCGACGGCTGGGTGCTCGCGGTGTTCTCCGTGCCCGAGGCGGAGCGCAGCAAGCGCCACCTGCTGCGCTCCCGGCTGGCGCGGCTCGGCTTCGGCACGGCCGCGCCCGGCGTGTGGATCGCCCCGGCCGGCCTGTACGAGGAGACCCGGCACACCCTGGAGCGGCTCGAACTCGCCCCGTACGTCGACCTGTTCCGTGGCGAGCACCTCGGCTTCGCCGCCACCCGTGAAGCGGTGGCCCGCTGGTGGGACCTGGCGGCGGTGGCGCGCCTGCACCACGACTTCCTGGAACTGCACGAGCCGGTGCTGCGGGACTGGGAGGCGTCCGGGGACACCGACGGCGAGCCCCGCCCGCAGACCGCCTACCGGGACTACCTGCTGGCGCTGGACTCGTGGCGGCGACTCCCTTACGCGGACCCGGGTCTTCCGCCGGAGCTGCTGCCCGGGGACTGGCCGGGCGGCCGGTCGGCGGAGGTGTTCGGCCGGCTGCACGAGCGGCTGCGGGACGCCGGGGAGCGGTTCGTGCGGGGGTGACCCCCCCGCATGAAGGGGAAATCCGGGTGCCCCGGGGCCCGGCGCGCGGGCAGGATGAGGCATGACCTGGACCTTCACGCACGACACCGGCACGTTCCTCGCCGCGGCCGGCGCGTCGCTCGCCGCGCGGCCCGTCGAGCACACGGTGGCGCTCACCGTCACCGAGCGGCTGGGGCGCGCCGGAGCGCATCACTACGGTGAGGGCGATCCGGTGCTCGGCTGGTGGCGCGGGGCGGACGGTGCGGTGGCGGGGACCCTGGTGCGCACTCCGCCCCGTCCGGCGCTGCTGAACGGCGTGCCCGCGGAGGCGGTGGTACCGCTGGCAGAAGCCCTGGGAGCGGGGCCGGACCTGGCCGCGGTCAACGCGGACCGGGACACCGCGGCGCTGCTGGCCGCCGTGCTGCCGGGCTACCGGACCGAGCAGGAGCAGCGGCTGTACCGACTGGGCGCGCTCCGGCCGCCCTCCCCTGCGCCGGAGGGCCGGGCCAGGGCGGCGAGACGGGCGGACCGGGCGCTGCTCGTGGAGTGGATGCACGGGTTCGCCGACACGACCGGGCAGTCCAAGACCTCGGCGGAGTGGCTGGTGGACGAGGGTACGGAACGTGGGGCGCTCACCCTCTGGGAGAGCGGCGGGGCGCCGGTGGCGCTGGCGGGGCGCTCCCGGATGCTGGCGGGCACGGTGCGGGTGACGTCGGTGTACACCCCGCCGGAGCATCGCGGCCGGGGGTACGCGGCCGCCGTGACGGCCGAGGCCTCCCGGGCCGCCCTGGCGGCGGGCGCGGCCGAGGTCCTGCTCTTCACCGACCTCGGCAACCCGACGAGCAACGGCGTGTACCGGCGCATCGGTTACGAGCCGGTGGCGGACCGGATGCAGATGAGGAGGGACGCGTGACGGCGGAGCCCGTGACACCGGACCCGCTCTGGCTGGTCGCGGCGAACGTGGTGCGGTGGCGGCGGTACGGGGACGGCGGGCAGGAGCTGCGGCCGGGAACCAGGTCGTACCGGGGCGGCGCGAAGGTGTACGTCGTCGACACCTACCCGGGCATGGGGCACGAGCAGGTGACCACCATCGGGCGGGCCCGCACCGGCCGCTGGATCACCGTCGACACGGGCTCGCGCCATCTGCACACCTTCCGGGCCGCGCAGGTGTACGCGCCGGCCGTGCTGCGCCGGGCGGAAGCGATCGCGGTGCGCACGCGGTCCCGGGAGGAGGCCGAGGAGCTGGCCGGCCTGCTGGAGCGGCTCGCCGCCGGGTACCGCGAGACCCACCACGGCGCGCCCCACCCCGCTCCGTGCCTCTGCCACACCTGCGTCGTCACCCCAGGGTGAGCCGGGGCTTCGGTCCGTCGGTGCGGCCGGTGGGCGGGGGGCGGCTGCCCGCGCCGTACGGGAGCGGCCAGGGCGCACCGGGTCCGCGGTAGCCCTGTTCGGCCGCCGCGTGCAGGGTCCAGTGCGGGTCGTACAGATGGGGGCGGGCCAGGGCGCAGAGGTCGGCGCGGCCCGCCAGGAGCAGGGAGTTGACGTCGTCCCAGGAGGAGATCGCGCCGACCGCGATCACGGGGACGTCGACGGTGTTGCGGATCCGGTCGGCGTACGGGGTCTGGTAGGAGCGGCCGTACTCGGGGCGCTCCTCGGGCACGACCTGGCCGGTGGAGACGTCGATGGCGTCGGCACCGTGGGCGGCGAAGGCGCGGGCGATCTCCACCGCGTCCGCCGCTTCCGTGCCGCCCTCGGCCCAGTCGGTGGCGGAGATCCGCACGGTCATCGGCCGTTCCCGCGGCCAGACTTCGCGTACGGCGTCGAAGACTTCGAGGGGGAAGCGGAGCCGCGCCTGAAGTGATCCGCCGTAGGCGTCGGTGCGGTGGTTGGTGAGCGGGGAGAGGAATCCGGAGAGCAGATAGCCGTGGGCGCAGTGGAGTTCGAGGAGGTCGAAGCCGCTGCTCGCGGCGCGCCGGGCGGCCGCCGCGAACTGCTCGCGCACGGCGTCCAGTCCGGCCCGGTCCAGCTCCGCCGGAACCTGGTTGACTCCGGGCACGTAGGGGAGCGGGGAGGCGGCCGTCAGTGGCCAGTTGCCGGTCTCCAGGGGCTGGTCGATGCCCTCCCACATCAGCTTGGTGGAGCCCTTGCGGCCGGAGTGGCCGAGCTGGACGCCGATGGCGGCGCCGGGGGCGGAGGTGTGGACGAAGTCGGTGATCCGCCGCCAGGCGGTGGCCTGTTCGGCGTTCCACAGGCCGGTGCAGCCGGGAGTGATGCGGCCCTCGGGGCTGACGCAGACCATCTCGGTCATGGTGAGTCCGGCGCCGCCGAGCGCACGGGCCCCGAGGTGGACGAGGTGGAAGTCCGCGGGGAGCCCGTCGGTGGCGGAGTACATGTCCATGGGTGAGACGACGACGCGGTTGCGCAGTTCGAGGCCGCGCAGGCGCAGCGGGGTGAACATCGGCGGAGTGCCCGGCGCGCAGCCGAACTCCTCCTCGACGGCGGCGGTGAACGAGGCGTCGCGCAGCCGGAGGTTGTCATGGGTGACCCGGCGGCTGCGGGTGAGCAGGTTGAACGCGAAGCGCCGGGGCGGCTGGTCCACATAGGTGGCCAGCTCCTCGAACCAGCGCAGGCTGGCGGCCGCGGCGCGCTGGGTGGAGGCGACGACCGGGCGGCGCTCGGCCTCGTACGCGGCCAGGGCGGCCGGCAGGTCCGGCTGTTCCTCGACGCAGGCGGCCAGCGCGAGGGCGTCCTCGACGGCGAGCTTGGTGCCGGAGCCGATGGAGAAGTGGGCGGTGTGGGCCGCGTCGCCGATGAGCACCGTGTTCCCGTGGGACCAGCGGGAGTTGGTGACCGTGCGGAAGGCGAGCCAGGAGGACCTGTTGCCGCGCAGGGGGCGGCCGTCGAGGGCTTCGGTGAAGAACTTGCCGCAGCGGGTGGTGGATTCGGCGGCGTCACAGGTGTCGAGCCCGGCGGCGCGCCAGACCTCCTCGCGCATCTCGACGATGACGGTGGAGGCGTCCGCCGCGTACGGGTAGGCGTGCAACTGCATGACGCCGTACGGAGTTTCGGCGATCTCGAAGCGGAAGGCGTCGAGCGCGAAGCCGGCGGCGAGCCAGATGTAGCGGTTGCGGTGTTCGGTGAGGGAGGGGCCGAAGGCTTCGGGGTGCGCCTGGCGGGTGGCGCTGTGCACCCCGTCGGCGGCGACGACCAGGTCGTAGTGGGCGGCGAGCTCGGCGGCGGGCGGGGCCACGGTGCGGAAGCGGAGGTCGGCGCCGAGGCCGGCGCAGCGCTCGTGCAGGATCTCCAGGAGCCGGCGGCGGCCGAGGGCGGCGAAGCCGTGGCCGCCGGAGGTGTGGGTCCGGCCCCGGTGGACGATGTCGATGGTGTCCCAGCGGACGAATTCGCGGCTGAGCGCCCGGTACACCTCGGGGTCGGCGTGCTCGATGCCGCCGAGGGTCTCGTCGGAGAGGACGACGCCGAAGCCGAAGGTGTCGTCGGGGGCGTTCCGCTCGAAGACGGTGACCTCGCGGTCCGGGTCGAGCCGCTTGAGGAGGGCCGCGGCGTAGAGCCCGCCGGGGCCGCCGCCGATGACCGCTATCCGGCGCACGCGGTCCGGCACGGCGGCGCCCTGACGCCACGTCGCTGCGGGGGCCGGCACGGCTACCTCCCCTGCCACTTCGGCGGCCGCTTCTCGCTGAAGGCGGCGTGGAACTCGGCGTAGTCCTCGCCGTGCATCAGGAGGGCCTGGGTGTTGGCGTCCAGCTCGACGGAGGCGGCCAGCGGCATGTCGAGTTCGGCGGTGAGCAGGGCCTTGGTCTGGGCGAGGGCGAGGGCGGGGCCGTCTGCGAGGCGGCGGGCCAGTTCGGCGGCGCGCTCGTCGGCCTCGCCCTCCTCGGCCAGCTCGCTGATCAGACCGATGCGCTCCGCCTCGGGGGCGCGGACGGCGTCCCCGAGCATCAGGAGCCGGGTGGCGTGGCCGAGGCCGACGACCCGGGGCAGCAGGTAGGCCGCCCCCATGTCGCCGCCGGAGAGGCCGACCCGGGTGAAGAGGAAGGCGAAGCGGGCCGACGGGTCGGCGACCCGGAAGTCCGCCGCCAGGGCCAGCACGGCTCCGGCTCCGGCGGCGACGCCGTGGATGGCGGCCACGACGGGGAAGGGGCACTCCCGCAGCGCCCGGACGACCTGTCCGGTCATCCGGTTGAATTCGAGGATCTGTGCGGTGTCCATGGCCAGGGTGGCGCCGATGATCTCGTCCACGTCGCCGCCGGAGCAGAAGCCGCGCCCCTCGCCGGCGAGGACGAGGGCGCGGACGGAGCGTTCCCGGGAGAGCTCGGCGAGGAGGTCGCGCAGATCCGCGTAGGCGCCGAAGGTGAGCGCGTTGAGTTTTTCGGGGCGGGCGAGTGTGACGGTGGCCACACCGTCGTCCCGGGTCAGCCGCAGATGACGCCATTCCTCGGTGCTCGGGGCCGAGCTGGGAAACGGGCTCATGGAGGGGTCCCCTTCAGCGATCGGGCTGGTGCCGGCCGTGCGCGGGTCGCGTTCCGCCTTCGAAGTTATCACCCTTATGTGACTGCCGTCACGAGGTCGCAATACAGCGTCCATGAGACCGTTGTGGCGAAAGTCCCCTTTGCTCCGGCCGGCCGCCTCTATGACTGGACCGGAGCGGTTCGTAAGGTTGAAACCAGGAAGTCTCGTCACGAGTACGACGTGAACCCCAGAAGTCGAGACCTCCCGCTTCGAGGAAGACCCGCTCCCGAACGGAAACCCCGCCGTGCCGCCCGATGTCCCCGTCCCCGCTTCCTGGCGCATCGCCCTGCCGCATTCCACCGCGGCCGTGCCGATCGCCCGCGCTCTCATCCGTACGGCACTGTCGGACATCGACGCCCCGGCCGACAGCGACACCGCAGAGCTGCTGACCGCCGAGCTGGTGGCCAACGCCGTGGAGCACACGCTGGGCGGTGAGCCCATCGAGCTGGTCGTGGAGCTGCTGCCCACCGGCTGCCAGGTCGAGGTGCACGACCGCGACCCCGCCCCGCCGGGCGACCTGTCCCGGCCGCACCCGGGCTGGGAGGTCGATCCCTGGCAGGAGCACGGCCGCGGCCTGCTGCTGATCCGGACCCTCAGCTCCGCGTGCGGTCACCGCACCACGGAGCACGGCAAGGCCGTCTGGTTCACGCTTCCGGCGATACCGGCGCAGCCGGGTCCGTCTCCGGGGAGCTGACCAGCCGGGAGCGCTTGCGGCCGTAGCCGGCGTACAGCAGCGAGCCGACGGCCAGGAAGACCGCGAACTGGACCCAGGTCGTCCAGCCGGTCCCGTACATCAGATACAGGCAGAACGCGACGCCCAGCAGCGGGCTGACCGGGTAGAGCGGCACCCGGAAGGTCCGCTTCAGCTCGGGGTTGCGGCGGCGGAGCACCACGACCGCGATGTTGACGGCGACCATCGTGGCGAGTGTGCCGATGGTCGTCAGGTTCACGACGACGTCGAGCGGGACGAAGGCGGCCGGGACCGCGAAGACGCAGGCCACGATCCAGGTGTTGGCGACCGGGGTGTGGGTCTTGGGCGAGACCCGCTCGAAGACGCGCGGGATGAGTCCGTCGCGGGACATCGACATCAGGATGCGGGTCTGGCCGTACATCACGGCGAGCACCACCGAGGCGATGGCGACGACCGCGCCGAAGGCGATGATGCCGCCGCCGACCGTGGAGTCGGTGACCTGGTTGACCGCGATCGAGAGGGCCGCGCTCTTGTTCGCGACATAGTCCGAGCCGATCGCACCGATGGCCGAGAGCGCCACCGCGCAGTAGAGCAGGGTGACGACGCCGATGCAGATCAGGATGGCGATCGGAATGTTCCGGCGGGGGTTCTCGACCTCTTCACCGGCGGTGGTGATGGCGTCGAAGCCGATGTAGGAGAAGAACGCCAGCGAGGCGCCCGCGGTGATCCCGCCGAGCCCGTGGGTCGCGAACGGCATGAGGTTGTCGTCCTGGAACGCGCTGAACGCCACGGCGCAGAAGGCGACGAGGATGCCGATCTTGAGGACCGCCATGGTGGCGGTGGCGGTGGCGCTCTCCCGGACACCGCGCACCAGCAGGGTGGCGGCCATGGCGATCACGACGACCGCCGGCAGGTTGACCACGCCGCCGTCGCCGGGCCCGGAGGACAGGGCCTCGGGGAGTTCCCAGCCGATCACGCTGTTCAGCAGCTCGTTGACGTACTGGCTCCAGCCCACCGCGACGGCGGAGACCGAGACGCCGTACTCCAGCAGCAGGCACCAGCCGACGAGGAAGGCGGTGCGCTCGCCGAGGGCCGCGTACGCGAAGGAGTAGGAGCTTCCGGAGACCGGGATGGCGCTGCCCAGCTCCGCGAAGGACAGGGCGGTGAAGATGCAGGTGATCGCCGCGAGGAGATACGAGATCACGACGGCGGGGCCGGCCTCGGCGACGCTGTCGGACAGCCCGACGAAGATGCCGGCGCCGACGATCGCGCCGACCCCGAAACAGACGAGCTGGAAGAGGCCCATCGTGCGCTTGAGGCCGTGCCCCTCCAGGTCTCCGCCGGACTCGGCGATGAGCTGATCGGGGCTCTTGCGGCGCAGGCCCGGCTTCGAGGGGCCGGGGCGCTTCGGGGTGCCGGTACGCGGCAGACCGGGGCTCATGCGGGACGTTCTCATCTCTGGTGGTGCAGTGGGGGGACGTTTCCCTGTACGCACGGCGGCCGTGGGGGCCCCGGGCGACATGGGAAGGGGTCCGGGCATCGCGAGCCCGAACCCCACCAAGAGGCGACATCGTAGCCACCGACGCACATGTTCACCCAATCGGGTGCATGAGCATGCGAACCCCTGCCCCGTATCCGTACGGAGGTCTCGCCGTCCCCGTGCGGAGGCCTCGCCGGCCCCGCGCGGCGGAGGCCTCCCTCGTCTCCGTACCGGTGAGGGCTACTTCCCGGCCAGCGTCGCCACCAGCACGGCCTTGATCGTGTGCATCCGGTTCTCCGCCTGGTCGAAGACGACCGAGTGCGCGGACTCGAAGACCTCGTCGCTGACCTCCAGCTCGGTCAGCCCGTACCCGGCGTGGATGTCCCGGCCGACCTGGGTGCCGAGGTCGTGGAAGGCGGGCAGGCAGTGCAGGAACTTCACGTCCGGATTGCCGGTGGCCCGCAGGACGTCCATCGTCACGGCGTACGGCCCGAGGGCGGCGATGCGCTCGGCCCACACCTCCTTGGGCTCCCCCATCGAGACCCAGACGTCCGTGGCGACGAAGTCGGCGCCCCGGACGCCCTGGGCGATGTCCTCGGTGAGGGTGACCGTCGCGCCGCTGGCCTCGGCGAGCTCCCCCGCCCGCGCCACGACGGCCTCGTCCGGCCAGTAGGCCTTCGGTGCGACGATCCTGACGTCCAGGCCGAGCAGGGCGCCGGTGATCAGGTAGGAGTTGCCCATGTTGAAGCGGGCGTCGCCGAGGTAGGCGAAGGCGCTCTCCGTGACGGGTCCCTCGCCGTGCTCGGTCATGGTGAGCACGTCGGCGAGCATCTGGGTGGGGTGCCAGTCGTCGGTGAGCCCGTTGAAGACCGGCACCCCGCCGTACGCGGCCAGCTCCTCGACGGCCTGCTGGCTGTCACCCCGGTACTCGATCCCGTCGAACATCCGGCCGAGCACCCGGGCGGTGTCCTTCACGGACTCCTTGTGGCCCATCTGGGAACCCGCCGGGTCCAGGTAGGTGGTGGCGGCGCCCTGATCGACGGCGGCGACCTCGAACGCGCAGCGTGTGCGGGTCGAGGTCTTCTCGAAGATCAGCGCGATGTTCTTCCCGCGCAGCCGCTGGACCTCGGCCCCGGCCTTCTTCGCCGCCTTGAGTTCGGCGGCCAGCGAGACCAGGCCGAGGAACTCCTCGGAGGTGAAGTCCAGCTCCTTGAGGAAGTGGCGGCCGGTGAGGTCTATGGCCATGATGACTGCTCCTGGGTCGGACGGGGATCGGCGCACTGCGCGCGATGAACTGGAAGTCTATACGATTCACCGCATCCCTATACAGGGCCGTGTGCGAGATCATGTACGGGCCGTGCACGGCGCCACGGAGGTCCCGGTCCGGCGGCCTCTCACGCCACCGGGTCCCGCTCCACCGGGCAGCTCATACAGCGCGGCCCGCCGCGGCCCCGGCCCAGCTCGCTGCCGCGGATCTCGATGACCTCGATGCCCTGCTTGCGCAGATGGGTGTTGGTCGTGGCATTGCGCTCGTACGCCACGACGACGCCGGGCTCGACCGCGAGCACGTTGCAGCCGTCGTCCCACTGCTCGCGCTCGGCCGCGTGCACGTCCTGGGTGGCGGTGAGGACCCGGATGGAGTCGAGGCCGAGGGCGGCGGCGATGGCGCGGTGCATGTGCTCGGGCGGATGGTCGGTGACCTTCAGCTCGCGGGGGCCGTTGCCCGGCTCGATGGTGTACGAGCGGAGCATGCCCAGACCGGCGTACTGGGTGAACGTGTCGCCGTCGACCATCGTCATCACCGTGTCCAGGTGCATGAACGCGCGGGCCTTGGGCATGTCCAGCGCCACGATCGTGCGCGCCGAACCGGCGTCGAAGAGGCCGCGGGCCAGCATCTCCACCGCCTGCGGGGTGGTGCGCTCGCTCATCCCGATCAGGACCGCGCCCTGCCCGATGACCAGGACGTCACCGCCCTCGATGGTGGAGGGGTAGTCGGCCTGCCCCTCCGACCAGTGGTGGAAGACGCCCGCCTCCGGGCCGGTGAAGAGGGGGTGGTGCCGGTAGATGGCCTCGAAGTGGACGGTCTCGCGCTGCCGGGCGGGCCAGCGCATCGCGTTGATGGAGACCCCGTCGTAGATCCAGGCCGAGGTGTCCCGGGTGAAGAGGTGGTTGGGCAGCGGGCCTAGCAGGAAGTCGTCCAGGTCCATCACATGGAAGCGGACGGAGGTCGGTTCGCTGTGCCGCTCCAGGAACTCCCGCTTGGTCATGCCGCCGACCAGGGCCTCCGCCAACTCCTTCGAGGACAACTCCTCGAAGGCGGCCCGCAGATGCTCGGTGGCGAGCGGGCCGTACTCCTTCTCGTCGAAGACCCGGTCCAGCACGAGCCGCCGGGCGACCGGGATGTCGAGGGACTCGCGCAGGAGATCGCCGAAGTGGTGCACGGCGATCCCCCGGTCGCGCAGCACGTCGGCGAACCCGTCGTGCTCCTCGCGGGCGCGGCGCACCCACAGGACGTCGTCGAACAGGAGCGCGTCCTTGTTCCTGGGGGTGAGCCGCTTCAGCTCCAGATCGGGGCGGTGCAGTATGACGCGGCGCAGCCGCCCGGCTTCGGAGTCGACATGGAATCCCATGCCTTCATCCTCACCGCGCGGAGCGCCGTTCACCCCGCGAACCGCCCACCGGTTCCGCGGAGGTGTCCGTGACGGGTGAGCCGCCGGTCAGAGCCGGGGGTCCACCGGCTCCGACTCCAGGGCCAGGACGGCGAACACCGCCTCGTGGACCCGCCACAGCGGCTCGCCCTCCGCCAGCCGGTCCAGGGCCTCCAGGCCGAGCGCGTACTCCCGGAGCGCCAGCGAGCGCTTGTGGCCGAGGGACCGGGAGCGCAGCCGCTCCAGATTCTCCGGGCGGGTGTACTCGGGGCCGTAGATGATGCGGAGGTACTCCCGGCCGCGCACCTTGATGCCGGGCTGGACGAGCCGGTCCCTGGCGTCCCGGACGAGGGCGCCGAGCGGCTTGACGACCATGCCCTCGCCGCCGCGCCCGGTCATCTCCAGCCACCAGTCCACGCCCGCGCGCACGGAGTCCTCGTCCCCGGTGTCGACGAGGAGCCGGCGGGTGACCTGGAGCAGCCCGGTCGGGTCGTGCTCCACGAGCCGGTCCAGCCAGGCGAGCTGCTCGTCGTGCGGGACGGCGGCCAGGGAGCGGCCCTGGACGGCGAGGATCTGGAACGGGGCGAGACGCACCCCGTCCAGCCCTTCGGTGGACCAGCAGTAGCGCCGGTACGCCTCCGTGAACGCGGCCGCGTCCTGGGCGCGGGCACGCTGGAGTCCGGCGAGGTCCGCCACCTCGATGCCCCGGTGGGCCGCCTGCTCCAGGGCGGCGACGGCCGGCGGGAAGACCGCACCGGACGCGGCGCCGACGGCGGCGTACTGCGAGCGCAGCAGCCCGCCGGCCTTGAGCGACCACGGCATCAGTTCGGCGTCCAGGAGCACCCAGTCGGTGTCCCACTCCTCCCAGAGCCCGGCGGCGGCGAGGGCGGTACGGAGCCGGGCCAGGACCCCTTCGGTCATGGCCGTGTCGTCCAGGAACGGCCGGCCGGTGCGGGTGTACAGCGCACCGGTCGGGCCCGCCGTGCCGAACCGCGCGGTCGCGGCATCCGCGTCCTTGCAGACCAGGGCGACGGCCCGGGAGCCCATGTGCTTCTCCTCGCACACGACCCGCTCGACGCCGTCGGCGCGGTACTGCGCGAAGGCCTCGGCCGGGTGCTCCAGGAAGCCGTCCATGCGGGAGGTGGCGGTGGGGGCCATGGTGGGTGGGAGGTAGGCGAGGAGCTGCGGGTCGACGGCGAACCGGCTCATGACTTCGAGCGCGGCGGCGGCGTTCTCCTCGCGCACCGCGACACGGCCCAGGTGCCGGGTCTCCACGACCCGGCGGCCCTGCACGTCGGCGAGGTCCAGCGGCCGGCCCTCCCGGCCCCCGGGCGCCTCGGTGACCAGCGGCTTGACGGGCTCGTACCAGACCTTCTCGGCGGGTACGTCGACGAGTTCGCGCTCCGGCCAGCGCAGCGCGGTCATCTTCCCGCCGAAGACGGCCCCGGTGTCCAGGCAGATGGTGTTGTTGATCCAGGAGGTGCTGGGCACCGGCGTGTGGCCGTAGACCACGGTGGCGCGGCCCCGGTACTCCTCGGCCCACGGATAGCGCACGGGCAGCCCGAACTCGTCGGTCTCCCCCGTCGTGTCCCCGTACAGCGCGTGCGAGCGGACCCGGCCGGAGGTGCGGCCGTGGTACTTCTCGGGCAGCCCGGCGTGACAGACCACCAGCTTGCCGTCGTCCAGGACGTAGTGGCTGACCAGCCCGTCGATGAACTCCCGCACCTGCCCCCGGAACCCGGGGTGCTCGGCGTCCTCGCGCTCCAGCTGCTCGACGGTCTCGGCGAGCCCGTGGGTGAGCTGGACCTTGCGGCCCGCGAGATAGCGGCCGAGCTTGTTCTCGTGGTTGCCGGGGACGCACAGGGCGTTGCCCGCCGCGACCATGGACATGACGCGGCGCAGCACGCCGGGGCTGTCGGGGCCCCGGTCGACCAGGTCGCCGACGAACACGGCCGTACGCCCTTCGGGGTGGGCGCCGTCCACGTAGCCGAGCTTGCCGAGCAGGGTGTCCAGCTCGGAGCGGCAGCCGTGGACGTCCCCGATGATGTCGAACGGGCCGGTGAGGTGGCGCAGGTCGTTGTAGCGGCGCTCCAGCACCACTTCGGCGCTCGAAGCCTCCTCCTCGGTGCGCAGGACGTGCACCTTGCGGAAGCCCTCGCGCTCCAGACCGCGCAGGGATCGCCGCAGCTCGCGGCGGTGCCGCTGGATGACGTGGCGCGGCATTCCGGCGCGGTCGGGGCGGGACGCGTTGCGCGCGGCGCAGACCTCCTCGGAGAGGTCGAGGACGATGGCGATGGGCAGGACGTCGTACGTCCGGGCCAGCTGGACGAGCTGCTTGCGGCTCTCGGACTGGACGCTGGTGGCGTCGATGACGGTGAGCCGCCCGGCCTCCAGGCGTTTGCCGGCGATGTGGTGCAGCACGTCGAAGGCGTCGCGGCTGGCGCTCTGGTCGTTCTCGTCGTCGGCGACCAGCCCCCGGCAGAAGTCCGAGGAGAGGACCTCGGTCGGCTTGAAGTGCTTGCGCGCGAAGGTGGACTTGCCCGATCCGCTGGCGCCGATGAGGACGACGAGGGAGAGGTCGGTCACCGGCAGGGTGCGCGCGGCGGTGGCGGCGGTGCCGGATTCCGTACCGGCTTCGGCACCGGTGTCGCTGTGGTCGTTGTTCATGCGGCCTCCGCCTCCTTCGACTTCTCGGTCGTTCCGGTGGTCGTGATGGCGTCGGTCCGGGTGAACACGGCCATCTGGGTCGGCGGTCCCACCTCGGGGTCGTCGGGCCCGACCGGCTCGAACCGGACGGTGTATCCGTGCCGTTCGGCGACCTTCCCGGCCCAGTCCCGGAACTCGGCCCGGGTCCACTCGAAGCGGTGGTCCCGGTGCCGGACGTGTCCGGCCGGGAGGGTCTCCCAGCGCACGTTGTACTCGACGTTCGGCGTGGTCACGAGCACCGTCCCCGGTCGCGCGGCACCGAACACCGCATACTCCAGGGCGGGCAGCCGGGGCAGGTCCAGGTGCTCGACGACCTCGCTGAGCACGGCGGCGTCATACCCCGCCAGCCGCTTGTCCGTGTAGGTCAGCGAACCCTGCCGGAGGGTGACCCGGCCCGCCTGGCGCTCTCCCATCCTCTCCAGCTTCAGCCGCCGCGAGGCGATGGTGAGGGCGCGCATCGAGACGTCGACGCCCACGATCTCCGTGAAGCGCACGTCCTTGAGGAGCGCCTGCACCAACTGGCCCTGGCCGCAGCCGAGGTCGAGCACCCGGCTCGCCCCGGCGGCGCGCAGCGCGTCGATGATCGCGGTGCGCCGCCGGCCGGCGAGCGGGACCGGCTTCTCCTCGGTGTCGGTGCTCTCGTCCACGGCGTTGTCGACGCTCTCCACGTCGAGGTCGTCCGATTCGGCGAGCCGCACCAGCTCCAGGGCCTGGTCGGCCTGGCGGGTGAGCCCCCAGCGGTGGGACAGGTAGCGCCGGGTGATCAGCGCCCGCTCGGGGTGGTCGGCCAGCCAGCCCTCCCCGGCCCGCAGCAGCTTGTCCACCTCGTCGGGCGCGACCCAGTAGTGCTTGGCGTCGTCGAGCACCGGGAGCAGGACGTAGAGCTGCCGCAGCGCGTCGGCGAGCCGCAACTCGCCCTCCAGCAGCAGGCGTACGTAGCGCGAGTCGCCCCACGCGGGGAACTCCTCGTCCAGCGGTACGGCCGTGACCTCGACCCGCGTCCAGCCGAGCGGCGCGAACAGCCTGTGCACCAGCTCGGCACCACCCCGGGCGGGCAGGGCGGGCACCTCGATCCGCAGCGGCAGCGGGCTTTCGGCCCGCTCGGGCATGGCACGGCAGACCCCGCCGAGCGCTGACTTGAACACGGCCGCGAGGGCGACCGACAACAGCGAGGACGCCGCGTAGGGGCGGTCGTTGACGTACTGTGCGAGCGCCGCGTCGGGCGCGCCTCCCCGGCCCTTGCCCTTGCCGCGCCGCACCAGCGCCACCGGATCCACCTCCAGCAGGAGTGCGGCCGTGCAGCGCTCCGCGGACGCCTCGGGGTAGAAGACGTGTGCGGAGCCGTGCGAGGTGGGATACGTCTGCGCCTTGTCCGGATGCTTGTGCAGCAGGAAGCCCAGGTCCGTGGCGGGACGTTCAGGGGTGCCGGTCGTACCGATTGTCAGGAACACCTGTCCGAGTATGATCCTCACCCCCTGCCCCCACCAGGTATTTTCTCCACCGCCCTCTCGCCTCGCCCTTGCCCCCTTCCCTACCGCTCCAGCCGCCCGGCCAGTTCCGTGATGAGGTCCGGCCCCACCCGGCAGCATCCTCCGACGAGCCGGGCCCCGGCCCCGGTCCAGGCCCGCACCCGCCCGGTGTCGAAGGTGCTGCGCCCGGTCCACCCCCGCGCTCCGGCGTCCCAGCCCTCCCCGCTGTTCGGGTAGACCACGGCGGGCCTGCCCGTGACCGCCACCGCCTGCTCCACGGCGTCCTGCGCCTCCTCCGGATCGCAGCAGTTGACCCCGACCGCGAGGACGGAGTCCCGCCCCGCCGCCACCGCGAACGCCTCCTCCAGCGGCTGACCGGCCCGGGTCCGGCCGCCCGCCACGCTGTACGAGAGCCAGTACGGCAGTCCGGTCTCCTCGGCCACCCGGACCAGGACCTCGGCCTCGTCCAGGTCCGGCACCGTCTCCAACGCCAGGGCGTCGGGCCCGGCAGCGGCCAGTGCCGCCACCCGGGGGCGGTGGAAGCGCTCCAGCTCCCGGACGCTCAGCCCGTAGCGCCCCCGGTACTCGCTGCCGTCCGCGAGCATCGCCCCGTACGGTCCGACCGACGCGGCGACCCAGGTCTCCCGCCCGGGATCGGCCCGGCGCGCCGCTTCGGCGGCGCCCCGGGCCAGCCGCACTGCGCGGGCGAGCAGGGCGTCGGCCCCGGCCCGGTCGATCCCGTACCGCCCGAACCCTTCGAAGGTGGCCTGGTAGCTGGCCGTGATGAGCACCTGCGCCCCGGCCCGGAGGTAGGCGAGGTGGGCGGCCTCGATCTGTTCCGGCGCGTCGGCCAGCAGCCGCGCCGACCAGAGCGCGTCGGACAGGTCGCAGCCCTGCGCCTCCAGTTGGTTGGAGAGCCCGCCGTCCAGCAGGACGGGCCCGGTGGCCAGCGCGTCGGCGAGCGTGCTGCCGGTGCTCACGGTCAACTCCTCAGGTCAGGTCAGGTCAGGTCAGGTCAGGTCAGGTCAGCTGGGACTGGATCTGCGAGGAGATCAGTTCCAGATGGTCCAGGTCCGCCAGGTCGAGGATCTGGAGGTAGATCCTCGACGAGCCGATCGCCCCGTAGGCGCAGATCTTGTCGACCACCTCGGCGGGCGATCCCGCCAGCCCGTTCGCCTTGAGCTCTTCCACGTCCCGGCCGATGGCCGCCGCGCGTCGGGCGACCTCGGCGTCGTCCTTGCCCGTGCAGACGATCAGCGCGTTGGAGTACACGAGGTCGTCCGGCGAGCGTCCGTGCGCCTGCGCGGCGGCCCGGACCCGGCCGAACTGCTTCTCGCTGTCCTCCAGCGAGGCGAACGGGATGTTGAACTCGTCGGCGTACTGCGCGGCGAGCCGCGGGGTGCGCGTCGCGCCGTGACCGCCGATCAGGACGGGCACCTTGGCCTGGGCGGGCTTGGGCAGCGCGGGCGAGTCGGTGAGCTGGTAGTAGGTCCCGTCGTAGCTGAAGGTCTTGCCGACCTCCGTCGCCCACAGGCCGGTGACGATCGCGAGCTGCTCCTCCAGGCGGCCGAACTTCTCCTTCGGGAACGGGATGCCGTAGGCCTTGTGCTCCTCCTCGAACCAGCCCGCACCCAGACCCAGTTCGACCCGGCCGCCGGACATCTGGTCGACCTGGGCCACCTGGATGGCCAGCACCCCCGGAAGCCGGAACGTGCCGGCGGTCATCAGCGTGCCGAGCCGGATCCGCCGGGTCTCGCGCGCCAGTCCGGCCAGGGTGATCCAGGCGTCCGTCGGTCCGGGCAGCCCATCGCCGGAGCCCATGCGGAGATAGTGGTCGGAGCGGTAGAAGGCGTCGAAGTCCAGGTCCTCGGCGGCCTTGGCGACGGTGAGCAAGGTGTCGTAGTCGGCCCCTTGCTGGGGCTCGGTGAAGATGCGGAGATCCATGGCTCCATCCTGCCCCTCCGGCGCCCGGTCCTCCTCACCAGCCAGGCCGGATCCCTCTCCAATCCCCCTCCCCGTCTCCCCCTCAGGGGCCGTCGGCTCCCCCTCTCAGGGGCCGTCAGCCGCCCCTCAGGGACCCGCCGCCGATGGTGCGGGGCCGCGTATGCCGCCGTAGGGGCCGTCGCGCTCCCTCTCGCGCTCCGCCAGTCGTCTCAGCATCCCGTGCACGCGGTCCAGTGATTCGTCGGCCGCGTCCATGGCCTCGATGCACTGCCAGTACAGACCGTCCTCCCCCGTGTCGCAGGCCACCCCGACCAGCGCGATCCCGGCCTCGCCGAGCAGCAGCGCCAGCCCGGCCAGGGCCGACCGCACATCGGCGATCCCGGACAACTGGGCCGCCCTGGCGCCGCCGGAGAGCACCGTCGGGTGGTCCAGGGCCGAGCATCCGGCGCCGATCTCCCCCAGCGCCCGCGCCTCGCTCCGCAATTCCATCGGTCCGTACAACGCCAGCCGGCTGCCGACCGCCCGCGCGAGCGCCTGGGCCTGCCAGGCCTCCGCCATGACGTCCAGAGCGCCCCGGCTGCCCGCCAGAGCCCGCCGCCCCGCCTCGATGACTCGCTCCGCTTCCATGTGTCTCCCCCGTCCGTACGAAAACCCGCTCACCTCATTCATTACCCACAGTGAGGTAGACAGCACCGTAAGGCCAGAGGAAATCGGAAATCTGTGGACACGAAGTCGACTGTGGATACCTCGCTCACTCCGAAGAGTGACGATCGTGGGGTTCCGGAGCGCTCGGCAGGGGGAACCGCTTCTCGTTCCGCTCCAACTTGGCCGCCAGCGCCACCGCCGGGTCGATGCCCAACACCTCGCAGAACTGCAGGAGATAGGCGAGCACGTCCGCCACCTCGTCGGCGACCCGGTGGGCCGATTCGGGGTTCTCCATGATCCGCGCCGACTGTTCGGGCGTCAGCCACTGGAAGATCTCCAGCAGTTCGGAGGCCTCGACGCTGAGCGCGGCCGCCAGGTTCTTCGGGGTGTGGTAACGCCCCCAGTCCCGCGCCGCCGCGAACGCGGCCAGCCGCCGCTGGAGTTCTGCCACATCGATGTCTGTCACGGCCTCAGGTCTATCACCGGCCACCGACAGTGGAGGAACGTGCGGCCGGGGGCGGCGGTCCGAGCCGGCTGCCGCCCCGACTGCCGCTTCCTACGACTGGTCGAGGCCCGCGGGAGTGACCCCCTCGACCTCCATGCCGACCGGCGCGAGCAGGAAGACATTGCGGTCCACCCGGTGCATGCCGCTGCCGAGGCCGAAGACCACACCACTGCTGAAGTCGAGAATCCGCTTCGCCACGTCCGATTCCGCCGCCGTCAGGTCGAGCAGCACCGGTACCTGGGCGACCAGGTACTCGGCGACCTCGCGGGCGTCCGCGAAGACCTGCACCCGCAGCACGACGAGGCGTCGCTGCTCGGCCGCGCGCTCGTCCGGGACGGTGCGGTGGTCGATCCGGGACGGCCACTCGTCACGGCCGCGCAGCGGTACGACCTGCGCGAGCCCCTCCCACTGTTCGTCGGTGGCGTCGTATCTGTCATACCTGTCGTACCTGCTCACAGGGCCACCCCGTCGTCGAGCCGGACGGATTCGCACCGGCTGCACTCACTGTTCATCGGGCAATCCTCTCGCCCCTCACCCGTTCGGCGTACCAACGACACGGCGAAGTCTCCGTCGGAGTCTCTTCCGGTACCCGGCGGACACCGGTTCAGACCGTGATGACCTGGACCCCCGCCTCGCCGAACCGGTCCCTCGCCTCCGCGGCGATGTTGGAGTCGGTGACCAGGACGTCGACCAGGCCCAGGTCGCAGACCCGGGCGAAGGCCCGTCTGCCGATCTTCGACGAGTCGGCCGCCACCACCACCCGCTGGGCCCGTTCCGCGAGCAGCCGGTTGACGCTGGCCTCGCCCTCGTGGTGGACGTACGCGCCGCGTTCGATGTCGATGGCGTTCACCCCGAGGACGGCGACGTCCAGGGTGATCTCGTTCATCACGCCGACGGCGAGCGGGCCCGTGAGCTCGTACGACTGGGGCCTCGCGACGCCGCCCGTCACGACCATCTTGATCTGCGGCCGGATCGCCAGCTCGCTCGCGATGTTGAGGGCGTTGGTCACCACGGTCAGCGTCGGCTGCCCGCCCGCCGCCGTCGCCTCGCCCACGATGTCCTGGCGTACCGCCAGCGCCCTGGCCACTTCGGTCACCGTCGTTCCACCGGTCAGGCCGACCACTTCGCCGACGGCGACGAGGCCGGACACGGCGCGGCCGATGGCCTGCTTCTCCGGCGCGTGACGGCCCGTCTTGTAGCGGAGCGCGAGTTCGTAGGAGACCCCGTGCGCGACCGCGCCGCCCCTGGTGCGGGTCAGCAGGTGCTGTTCGGCCAGCTGGTCCAGATCGCGGCGGATGGTGGCGGCCGAGACGTCGAGCGTCGTCGCCGCCTCCTCGACGTCCACCCTGCCGTGCTTGCCGACCAGTTCCAGCAGCGCGTCCCACCGGGCGTCCCTGGACAAGAGCGTCTCCTCACCGTCCGGCGCGGGCACCGCGTTTCGCGGGAACGCGGTCGCCGGTGGCCGGACCGCCGCAAGCGTCGCACAGGGTCTCCCGGGAGCCCTTCATCCACCTGCACCTTGCTTGTTTTTGTTCGATAACTGCATGTAATGTGCAGAATTCTACATGCGGGCTTCATCAGCCCCGTTCCGGTGGTCCACCTCGTTCCCGTGGAGTGCAGACGTGTCGTATGCCGAGACCGAGACAGCCAGTCAGCCCGCGTGCTGGCGGCGCGCCGCCGCCCTGGCCGACGGCCCCGGGGCCGCCGCCCTGCCCGTCGCGGGCGAGCGGATCGCGGTCGTCGGCTGCGGTACCTCCTTCTACATGGCGCAGGCCTACGCGGGGCTCCGCGAGGGTTCCGGCCAGGGCGAGTCGGACGCCTTCGCCGCCTCCGAGTTCCCCTTCGGCCGCGGCTACGACCGGGTCGTCGCGCTGACCCGGTCGGGGACCACGACCGAGGTGCTGGAGCTGCTGAACCGGCTGCGCGGCACCTCCCGGACGGTGGCCGTCACGGCGGACCCGCAGACTCCGGTCAGGGCGGCGGCCGAGGATCTCGTCGTCCTGGACTTCGCCGACGAACGGTCCGTCGTCCAGACGCGCTTCGCCACGACCGCCCTCACCCTGCTGCGGGCCCACCTCGGCCTGCACTCGGAGGACGTGGTCGCGGACGCGGAGACCGCGCTCGCCGAGCCGCTTCCCGAAGGGCTGCTGCGGAGCACCCAGTTCTCCTTCCTCGGACGGGGGTGGACGGTCGGTCTGGCCCACGAGGCGGCGCTGAAGATGAAGGAGGCGTCGCTGTCCTGGACGGAGTCCTACCCCGCGATGGAGTACCGCCACGGCCCCATCAGCATCTCCACCGCGGGCACCGCGACCTGGATGTTCGGCGACGCCCCCGAGGGCCTGCCGGAGCAGGTGCGCGCGACGGGCGCCCAGTGGGTGGACGACGCCCTCGACCCGCTGGCCGACCTCGTACGCGTACAACGCCTCGCCCTCGCCCGTGCGGCCGCACGGGGGCTCGACCCGGACCTGCCGCGCCACCTGAGCCGCTCGGTGGTCCTCGACACAGCCTGAGGGGTCACGGGGTCCGAGGGATCATGGCTGCATGCATCTGACCCTGTCGGACCCCCGAGAGCTGTCGGCCGCCTCCGAGCCGCAGGGAGGCGTCGCCGACTGGGCCGCCGGGCTGGTCGAGACGCTCGGTGGTCCCGGCGCGGGTGCGGCCATCGCACTGGAGAACGTGTTCCCCCCGCTGCCCAGCGAGGTCATCCTGCCGTTGACCGGGTTCGCCGCCTCGCGAGGCGTGCTCAGCATCGCCTCGGCCCTGTTCTGGACGACGCTCGGCTCGGTCGTCGGGGCGGTGGCCCTGTACAGCATCGGAGCCCTGTTCGGCCGGGAACGGGTGCACGCCTGGTGGGCGAAGCTGCCGCTGGTCAAGACCTCCGACCTGGTGCGGACGGAGGAGTGGTTCGCCCGGCACGGCACCAAGGCGGTCCTGCTGGGCCGCATGGTGCCGGTTTTCCGGAGCCTGATCTCGGTGCCCGCGGGCGTGGAGCGCATGCCGCTGCCGGTGTTCGTCGCGCTGACGACGGCTGGCAGCCTGGTGTGGAACACCGTGCTGGTGATGGCCGGATACTGGCTCGGCGACCAGTGGGACGTGGTCGGGACGTACGTCGGCGTCGCGTCCAAGGTCGTGCTGGCGCTGGCCGCCGTCGCCCTGGGCGGTTACGTCGTGATGCGCGTGCGGGGCCGCAACCGCGAGCGGCCCTGACGGCAGGGCACGGCACGAGGCGGCACCGCGCGGTTCAGCACCGCGCGGCCCGGCCGGAACCGCCGTCCGGCCCTCGGCCCCATGGACGACACCCCCGCCGCCGGGGGTGCCTCATGGCCGACCGTTCAGGACTCCTCGAAGTAGGCGTCCAGGACGGTGTCCAGCTCGGCCGGCCAGCCCTTGAGCTGTCCGCGGCTCTCCGCCTCGACCTCGGCGTTGAACCACCGGCGGGTCGACAGGTGAACGGTCACCGTGAACCTGCGGCCGAAGCGGGCCGGGGTGGTCTCCACGGCGCCGATCTCGTCCCAGCCGAACTCGGCCTCCTGGTCGTCCAGCCGGAACCGGACGCCTTCCCGGGCGACCCGGATCGAACCACGCCGGTCGCTGACCTCGAATACGGGACCCTCCGCGACGTCCGCGCCCTCGGCCTCGCCCACCGCCTCGGCGTCGCCCCTCGCCGATTCCGGTTCCTTGCCGGCACCGGCCTCCCCGGTCGCCGCTTCGGGCTCGTCGTCGCGTTCACGCTCCGACTCCGGAGCAGCGTCCTTCGGACCGGCCTCCGATTCCGGTTCGGGCTTCCGGGTCGCGACGGGCGCCGCGAGTCCGGGCAGGGGGATGAACGCCGGGTCGGTGCCTGCGGCGAACTCGGGCTTCTTGTTCGAATCTATGCTCTGCTCCACGGCGGGCAGTATGGTCGACGAACCTGTACGTGACCAGTCGTCACCGCCCCGGCGCCGCTCCCGGCCCCCGTTCGGCCCTCTGCGGAACCGGCCCGGCGCGGGCCACTGACCGGGTTCACGGACGCCCCGTGGGGCCCTTGAGGCGTTCCCGGGGCTGGACCGGGCGGATCCCTGACGATCCGGGCAGCCGGAGCCTGCCCCAGTCTCAGAGCACGCCCTTGCGCCACTCCCGTACCAGCAGACAGCCGAGGTACGCGCCGCCGATCGCCATGGTGTAGATCCCGACCGGCAGATCGTCGAAGAGCGCCAGTTGCTGGGAGCAGAGGTCCGCGAGCACCAGCAGCAGACCGCCGGTGAGGGCGGAGAGCAGCAGGTGAGGACCGGAGACGCGGGTGAGGCGCTTGGCGATCTGGGGAGCGGTCAGGGCGATGAAGGCGATGGGTCCCGAGACGCTGACCGCGGCGGCCGAGAGGGCGATGGCCAGGACCACGGCGAGGGTCTTGGCCTTCTTCGGCTCGGAGCCGAGCCCCTCGGCGATGTCGTCGCCCATCTCGCCGATGTCGAGCCGCCGGGAGATCAGCGCGGTCAGCGGCGCGGTGGCGAGCAGGACCAGCCACACGGTGGTGGCGTCGGTCCAGGAGCGGGCCGTCAGGCTGCCGTTGACGTAGGCGGTGAGAACAGAGGCCTTGTCGCGCTCCAGGGCGTAGACGACGTACTGGGTGACGGCAGCGCCCATCGCGGCCACCCCGATCCCGGCGATGACGAGCCGGGCGGGGTTGCGGAAGCCGGTGCCGGTGGAGGCGTACACGACGGCCATCGCCACCACCGCGCCGATGAGCGCACCGACGGGGACGGGGACCGTGTCGGGGAACATCAGGGCGCAGATGGCGGCGCCGGCGCCGGCGCCGGCGGAGAGCCCGATGACGTCCGGGCTGCCGAGCGGGTTACGGGTGACCGACTGGAACAGCGCGCCGGAGAGGCCGAGCGCCGCGCCGACCCCGATGGCGACGGTGAGGCGGGGGCCGCGCAGCCGGTTGAAGACGAAGCGGTCCTTGCCCTCGGCGTCGCCGAGCAGCGCGGCGGGGAGGTCGGCGAGGTCGATGCCGAGGCGTCCCCAGGTCAGCGTCGTGACGGCGGCGGCGAGGAGGAGGACGAAGAGACCGGCACCCGCGAGCACGGAGGCCCGGCGCATGGGTATCGCCACGGTGCGGCCGACGACCAGATAGCCCCGGGGGGCCTTGCGGGCGGGGGCGGGGGCGGTTCGGTCGGTGACGGTCATGAGGTGCCCCGCATCCTGCGTACGGCGATGAGCAAAGCGGGCGCGCCGATGAAGGCGGTGACGACGCCGACCATGAGTTCGGTGGGGCGCATGATGACCCGGCCCACCACGTCCGCGAGGAGCAGGAGGGTGGGGCCCAGCAGGGCGGAGAAGAGGACCTGGACGCGGAAGTCGACGCCGACCAGGGCCCGTACGACGTGCGGGACGGCGAGGCCGACGAAGGCGATCGGGCCGACGGCGGCCGTCGCGGCGGCGCTGAGCAGCGTGGCGGCGAGCAGTCCGCCGCCCCGGGTGCGCCCGGGGTGCGAGCCGAGGGCGACGGCGGTCGCGTCGCCCAGGGCCAGGGCGTTGAGGCCGGGGCCGAGGGCGAGGGCGAGCAGGAAGCCGACGGCGGCGAAGGGCAGGACGGACCAGAAGACGTCCAGGTCCCGGCCGCCGAGCGCTCCGACGACCCAGTAGCGGTAGCTGTCGAACACCTGCGGTCTGCTGAGGGTCACCGCCTGGATGAACGCCATCAGTACGGCGGTGAGCACGGCTCCGGCGAGCACCAGGCGCACCACGCTCGTCCCCGTACCGGCGGATCCGATGACATGGACGAGGACGCCGGCGACCAGCGCTCCGGGCAGCGCCCACCACATGGTGTCGGTGGCGCCGGAGGCCCCGAGCCAGGCGGTCGCGGCGACGACGGTCGCGGAGGCGCCGGCGTTGATGCCGAGGAGGCCCGGTTCGGCCAGCGGGTTGCGCGAGACGCCCTGCATGAGGGTGCCCGCGACCGCGAGGCAGAGTCCGGCGAGGACGCCGAGGACGGTCCGCGGGTAGCGGCTCTCGATGATGACGGTGATGTTGGGGTCGGCGTTGCCCCCGAGGACATCGACCACATCACCGAACGAGGTGCTGCGACTGCCGAACATGACGCTCGCGCAGAGCGCGAGAGCCAGCGCGGCCAGGCCGAGGAGCAGGAGGAACGCCGTCCGAGCGGCGCCGGTACGGGAGGTACCGGCGCCGCTCGGCGGTGCGACCGTGGTGGTTGCCATGGGAGTGGAGTGTGCCTGGTGGCCCTGGTCCTTCGGATACCCGGCCGGGTTACTTGCCGGCGGCCTTGACGGCCTTGTCGATGATCGGCAGGTAGCGCTCGATCGTCCAGGGCACGGTCAGCGGGTTGATGATCGAGGAGGCGGTGACGAAGGAGTTGTCGTCACTCGCGACGACGGCGCCCTTCTTGATCGCGGGGATCGCGCCGTACAGCTTCTGGCCCTCGATCTCCTCGCGGTTCTTCTCGTCCGTGTAGAACGTGAAGATCAGGTCGCTGTCCTTGAGCTTCTCGGCGTTCTCCAGGCCGATGAGCGCCGAGTCGGTGCCGGGGGTCTCCTTGAAGCCGTTGACGACCGGGTCGATCTTCAGGCCGAGCGAGGAGACCATCGCGACCCGCTGCTCCTCGGGCTTGAAGACACCGAGGGTGCCGGGGCCGGAGTTGTAGATGTACGAGAAGGTGACGTCCTTGTAGTTCGGCCGGGTGGCCGCGGCGTCGGCGAGCTGCTTCTCGATCTTCGTCTTGAGACCGTCCGTGTCCTCGGTCCGGCCGAGCGCCTTGCCGATGATGTCGATCTGCTGGTCCCAGTCGGTGCTCCACGCCTGGTCGGGGTAGGCGACCGTGGGGGCGATGTCCTTGAGGACGTCGTACTGCTTCTGCGTGATGCCCGACCAGGGGGCGAGGATGACGTCCGGCTCCAGCTCGGTGATCGCCTCGAAGTCGATCTCCTCGCCGCCGGTGAACTGCTTGGGCAGCTTGTCGCCGGACTTCTTGACCGCCTCGTTGATCCACGGGAGGTAGCCGGACTTGTCGCTGCCCCAGGGGTAGCTCTCGATGCCGACCGGGGTCTGGCCGAGGGCTATCGCGGTCTCGGCGGAGCCCTGGCCGAGGGTGACGATGCGCTCGGGCTTCTCCTCGATCTTCGCGGTGCCGAGCGAGCTTTTGATCGAGACGGGGAAGGCGCCGTCGCTCTTCGCCGAGCCCTTGGCCCCGTCCTTGCCGCTGTCGCCGTCCGAGGAGCAGCCGACCAGGGCTACGGCGAGGGCCACGGTGGTGGCCGTGGCGGCGAGGGTGTGGCGGCGCACGCGGGTGAAGCCGAGCATGGAGGGTCCTCAGGTTGGCCGAGCAGTGAAGGTTAGGTAAGCCTAAGCCAGAGGGTTCGGCGCCTCCAACACGCCCCCCCTTCCGCATCGCGCGACACAAGCGCGCAGCATTCGATCCTGCCCGAGGTGGTTGAACGGCAGACGGTGACAGCCGGCCAGGACCGCGGGTCGCGGCGGAGCGGATCGCACACCGGGACGCCTGGCAGCGGGCCGACCGGCCCGGGGCGCCGACTCCTCAGCCGGGCCCGGCTGAGGGGTCGTTCATGTCGGCCGCCGCGTCGCCCTCATCGGCCCCGGGTCCTGCCTCCGAGGCCTGGGGGATCCTTGCGAGCTCCGCGCCGATACGGTCCGCGAGCACATGTTCTCCTTCGGCCGTGGGGTGGAGGCCGTCGGCGTAGAGCCTTCGGGCGTCCGCGACGGGCGCGACGGCGAGCCCGTCCACCAGGCTCAGGGCGCGGTCGCCCAGCCGTTGCAGGACCCGCACCGCCTCGGCGGTCAGGGACCGGGCGGTCTCCAGCGTCAGTCCGGCGCTGTTGACGGCCCGTTCACGCTCGGGCGAGGAGAGCGGGGTGAGCACCACGACGGGGGTGTGCGGGTGGCCGTCGCGGATGGTCTCCAGGAACCCGCAGACGGCCGGCCCCCAGCTCCGTGCGGTGAACGCGCCCCCGATGTAGGCGTTGATGCCGAGCTCCAGGGTGATCAGGTCCGCCGGGGTGTCCCGGATCGTGCGGGCCACCGCCTGATCGAGGTACGACTCTCCGGCGAACCCGAGGTTGCGCAGCCGCCAGCCGCGCTCCGCCGCGACCAGGGCGGGCCAGGTCTCGGAGGGCCCGGCGGCGAACACGCAGTGGGTGAGCGAGCTTCCGTGGACCAGGAGGCGGCGGCCCGTGCGCCGCGCCGCGAGCAGGTGCCGGTGGCCGCGCAGGGTCACCGCCCCGATCCGGGTGACGCTCAGATGCGGGAGCCAGACCTCCACCTCGGCGGGGCCGCCGTCCGTTCCGGGCAGCGGGAAGGCCATGCGGTGGCGGCCGGGGCCGCCGGTCCAGCGGTGGGCCAGGACGCCGTCGACCCGGACGTCCAGCGGGGAGCCGCCGGGGTCCGCCTCCAGCTCCGCCTCCAGCTCCAGCTCGGAGGCGTCCGTGCGGACGGCGAAGCGGACCCCGGCGGTGGTGCGGGCCAGCCGGCAGAGGATGGGCGACATCGCGGTGTCGAGCCGGTCCACCGGCATCCGCAGCGGCAGCGGCAACCCGGCGCCGTCACTGCGGTCCCAGCCGGCGATCCCGTCGAAGGACAGCCGTGGGTCCCCGGGAAGGAGCCGCGCCACGGCGGCGCTCGGGGCGGTCCCGCTCACGGTCACCTGTGGGTCCGACATCCTTCGCTCCGCCCATCGATCCGATCCGGCGGGCAACGGTCCGCCGGCCGATGATTCCTGGTGAACGTAGCAGCGACCATCTGCTGGACCGCAGGAGGAGCAGCCATGACCGCCACCCGGCCTTCCCCGCCCACCTCGCCCACCCCGCCCAGCCGCGAGCCGGAGACCGGTGACCGCGACCGGCACTTCTGCGAGCCGGCGCAGAAACGCCCCGGCATCGCGATGTACCGGGCGACGACGCCGGTGGTCCGCTCGATCGACGAACCCCGGAGGCCGGAGCGGCGCCTGCGGAGGCGGAGGGCGGGGGCCACGGCTGCCGGACCGGGCCTTCGGCGCGCTGACGGCCGCCGAGCGGCGGGCCCTGACCCGGCCGGCGGGCAGGATCCTCGACGTGAACCGACGCGGGAACCGACACCGCGGCGGACCGTTCAGTGCCCGTGACCGGCGGATTCCCCTTCCTCCGGCGCGGACTTCTCGGGCGCCGCTCCCCCGGCGTGCACGGTGAAGGCGGCCGTACGGACCTTCCCCTCGTGCCGGAAGTCGAGGAAGAGGCGGTAGGCCCCCTTGCTGGGAGCCGTCGCGGTGAAGGAGACCTCCGGGCCCGGCTTCGTTCGCCCGTCGCCCGGTTCGCCGTTCGGGTGGACGTGGAGGTACGCGAGGTCCCCGGCGCGCAGTGCGACGAGGTGGCCGTACGCGCCGAGGTAGGGCTGGAGGTCGGTGACCGGCCTGCCGTCCTTCTCGACCTCCAGCTTGAGCTCCCCGCCGGCCCCGGGGCGCAGCGCCCCGTCGAGCGTCACCTCGTATCCGTCGACGGTCACGGTCCTCTCCTCGCGCGGCAGCGGCTCGGGGCTCGCGTCGCCGGAAACGGCGAGGTCCGCGCCCAGGGTGAGGGCCTCGGCGTTCTTCACGTCCGGGGTGAAGTCGGCGAAGACCCGGTAGCCGCCGGCGTCGGGGAGCTCGACGGGGGTGGACCAGGTGCCGTCGGCGGCCCGCACGGGGTGCAGGTGCCGGTAGGTGGTGAGGTCGCTCGACGCCACGATCAGGTGCAGTTCCTTGCCGTGGTCGGTGCGGAACGCGGTCACGTTCCGGGAGGTGTCCTCGTCCACGACCGCGAACCGCAGCTCGGCGGGTTCGCCCGCCTCGACGCGCGGGGTCCTGAGGTCGAGGGCGTAGCCCCCCTCGGAGACCTGCAGACCGCCGGGAAGCTCCGGGGTCTCCCCCGCACGCTTCTCCCCCGCCCCCTCCGCTGCCGGATGGTCCTTCGCGCCGTGACCGTCCTGCTGGGGCCCGTCCTTCGCGGCGATGGCGGGATCCAGGGCGCCACCCACCGCGTACGCCGACCCGAAGGCCGCCGCGAGCCCTACGGCGAAGGCCGAGATCTTGAGACCGGTGTGCATGACCCACTCCTCGTCGAGGCCGCCGGGTCGCGACCACACCCAAAGATACCCCCTAGGGGTATGAAGTCAACCGGAGGGCGACCTTGCGGAGAGGGGGCCGGGACGAGAAGAATGACGTCACCGGCTTGGCCGAAGCCAAGGGAAGCAGGGCTTCGTGGGGGCGTTCGTCGCGTTGACGGCAGGGATCGGCGGGGCAGCCGTGTGGTGTGCCGTGGTGCTGGTCCGGCGCGGGCGTCGCGGGTCCACCGAGAACGCGGACGGGTTGCTGATCGAGCAGGAGGCCCGGCTGCGGGCCCAGCAGATGCGGAGCCAAGGCCGGGACTTCATGGCCCACCCGCACGGGAGGCAGGGTTCCGGCCCAGGGCCGCACCGCCACTGACCGCCGTCGGCCGGGCGCCTCGCCGTCACCGGCCCGCGTGCCCCTCGCCGGCCGGGGCCCGGCGTGGCGTCGCCGGGGCCTCGTCGGCCGTCCCTAGCGTGGTGCGGGGGTACCCGACGGCAGGACAGACGCACCTCATGGCACCACGCACCCACTGGCTCTTCGGGGACCAGCTCGGCCCCCACTTCCTGGATCCCCGCCACGGCGGACCGGACGCACACTCCCCCGTTCTGATGATCGAGTCCCGGTCCGTGCTGCGCCGACGCCGGTTCCACCGGGCCAAGGCCCATCTCGTCCTCTCGGCGATGCGGCACCGGGCGGACGAACTGGGCGACCGCGTCCACTACGTACGGGCCCAGACGTACGCGGAGGGGCTGGCGGAGGCGGGAGCCGGGGTTGGAGGACATCGCCTGACGGTCTGCCACCCGACCTCCCGCGCCGCGCTGGACTTCGTGACCGCCCGGGACGAGGTCGACGTCCTGGCGGCCCGGGGCTTCCTGCTGCCGCGGGCGGAGTTCGGGGTGTGGGCGAGGGAGCACAAGGGCGACCGCCTGCGGATGGAGGGCTTCTACCGGTGGGTCCGCCGGCGGCACGAGCTGCTCATGGACGGCGACGAGCCGGCCGGGGGAACGTGGAACCTCGACCACGACAACCGCGAGCCTCCGCCCCGGGGTCGTCCGACCCTGGAGGCACCCGCTCCGTACAGCCCGGCCGAGGACGAGATCGACGACGAGGTCCGCCACGACCTCGACCGCTGGGAGCGTGACGGGGAGGTCTCGTTCGTCGGCCGCGACGGTCCGCGCCGCTTTCCCGTCACCCGGCGGGAGGCGCTGGCCGCGCTCCGGCGCTTCGTCTCGCACCGCCTCGGCGACTTCGGCCGCTACGAGGACGCGATGCTCGCGGCCGACCCCGTGATGAGCCACAGCCTGTTGTCGGTGCCGCTCAACCTGGGTCTCCTGGACCCCGCCGAATGCGTCGAGCGGGCCGAGAGGGCGTGGCGCGCGGGCGAGGCGCCGCTGAACAGCGTGGAGGGCTTCGTCCGGCAGATCGCCGGCTGGCGGGAGTACGTGTGGCAGCTGTACTGGCACTTCGGAGAGGACTACCGGAACCGCAACGCGCTGCGCCACACCGCTCCGCTGCCCGACTGGTTCCTCGACCTGGACGCGGATGCGGTCACCGCGAACTGCCTGTCGACCACGCTGGCCCAGGTCCGGGACACCGGCTGGACCCACCACATCCCCCGCCTGATGGTGCTGGGGAGCCGTGCGCTGCAGGACGGCTGGAACCCGGCCGCGGTCACCGACTGGTTCCACCGCTGCTTCGTTGACGGCTACGACTGGGTGATGCTCCCCAACGTCGTCGGCATGTCGCAGTACGCGGACGGCGGCCGGATGACGACCAAGCCGTACACCTCCGGCGGCGCCTACATCAACAAGATGAGCGACCTGTGCGCCCCCTGCGCCTACCGGCCCACCGACCGTACCGGCGAGCGCGCCTGCCCGTACACGGCGGGCTACTGGGCCTTCCTGCACCGCCACCGGACGGCCCTGAGCGCCAACCACCGGATGGCGAGGGCGGTCAAGGGCCTGGACCGGCTGAAGGACCTCGACCAGCTCCTCGACGAGAGCGCGCAGCGCGGTGGCCGGGCACCCTGAAGGCAGAGGAGTTCGTGGGTGCCCCTCACCCGTCGGGTCGAGGTCCGCCTGGCCGGGTGGCGGGAGGACGAGGCTCGTGAACTCGTGCACCCCACGCGGTCCCTGGTGAGCCGTCATGGCTCGGACCTCCGGTGGTGGACCTGGGCCGGTAACCGTGCGAACGCGACCTTGTCGGCGACGCCGCCGTCCGTCGCTGATCCCGTGCAACGGCCCACCGACTGCTACGTGCGCCTGCGTGAAGACCTGACGCCCGACATGTGGCGGGAGAGCCGTGAGGCTGCGAACGGCAGTCCTGCCCTCGTTCTTCCGGATGTGGACCGTCGCGCCGTACACGGTCTCCCGTTCTCGGCAGCCCTGCCCGAGCGGCTCGCGGTGGCCACGGCCGCCGCCCGGCTCGCCGACTTCGAGGGAGCCCGCGCGGCTCTTGGCGAAGCCGTGCGGTTCCACCACGGCTTCGCCACCTGAGCTCTCAGTCCCCCGCAAGGTCGTCCGGCGTGGACCGGGCGAGGTCGGCGAGAGTCGCGAGGGCCCGGGAGAGGACCTCCCGGGTGGGGGACGCCAGGCCGAGGCGGATCGCGTGCGGGCCCCGGTGGCGGCCCACGGAGAACGCGGCGGCCGGGGTCACCGCGATGCCGTGCCGGGCCGCCGCGGCGACGAAGGTGTCGGTGCGCCAGGGGCCGGGCAGTTCCCACCAGCGGTAGCACGAGAACGGGTCGCCGCGTGTGCGGAAGTCGCCGAGGTGTCGGTGAGCGATCTCCTGCCGCGCCCCGATCTCCCGCTGTTTGGCCCGTACGAGCGTGCCGACGGTGCCGTCCGCCTGCCACTGCACCATCGCCTCCAGGGGGAACCGCATGGGCGTCCACCCTCCGGAGCGCAGGGCCCCCGCGACCCGTCCCGCCAGCGCGGCGGGGGCCACGGCGAACCCGAGGGACAGCCCCGGGGACAGCCGTTTGGAGAGGCTGTCGACGAGGACGGTCCGCTCGGCCGCCCGCGAGGCGAGGGACGGCAGGTCGTCCCGGAGGAAGGCCCAGACGGCGTCCTCGATCGCGTGGATCCCCGATGTCAGCAGCACGTCGGCCAGGTGGTCGAGCCGCCGGGCGGGCATGGTGAGCGACAGCGGGTTGTGAAGGACCGGCTGTACGTAGACGGCGTGGAGCGGATCGGCGCGGTGCGCCTCCTCCACCGCCTCCGGGATCAACCCGTCCGCGTCCATGGCCAGAGGGACGAGGGTGACGCCGAGCCTGGCCGCGATGGCCTTCAGCACCGGGTAGGTGAACTCCTCGACGCCCAGCCGGGCTCCCGGCCGGGTCAGTGCGGCGACGGCGGCGGAGATGGCCTGCCGGCCGTTCCCGGCGAACAGGACGCGTTCCGGGTCGGGCCGACCGCCGCCGCGCGAGAGGACTGCGGCGGCGGCCTCGCGGGCGACGGGGGTGCCGGCGGGCCCGACCGGGCGGAGCACCGACTCCAGGTGGTCGGAGCGCACCAGCTTCTCCAGGCCGGCGGCGAGCAGCCCGGCCTGTTCGGGGACGACGGGGTGGTTGAGCTCCAGGTCGACCCGGCTGGCGGCGGGCTCGGAGAGCGCGGGTGCGGGGGCGGACGCGCCGGGCGCGTCCGTGACGAAGGTGCCGCGTCCGACCTGGCCGACGGTGAGGCCGCGGCGGGCGAGCTCCTGGTAGACGCGGACGGCGGTGGAGTTGGCGATGGCGTACCGCCGGGCGAACTCCCGCTGCGGAGGCAGGCGTTCCCCCGCCCTGAGCCGGCCGGCCGCGATCTGTGCCGCCACGCTGTCGGCGACGGAACGGAAGTCCTTCACGGGCTCCACCTCCCTGGTGAGGGGCATCGAAGCACACCATTGCACCGAGTGCAATGCCTTCTATTGAACCGAGCCCGGCGGCGAACCTAGACTCCGATTGCACCGAGCCACGCGGCCGGCGGGAACGAGGCCCGGGCATGAACTGCGGCATGAACAGAGCGGCGGACAGGCATGGTTGAGCTGAGCGGGGTGCTGGGCGTCGCGTTGGTCGCCCTGGGCATGGTGCTCACCCCGGGCCCGAACATGATCTATCTCGTCTCCCGGAGCATCACCCAGGGGCGTCGGGCGGGAGTGGTCTCCCTCGGCGGTGTGGCCGTGGGCTTCCTGGTCTATCTGCTGGCCACGAACCTCGGCCTGTCGGTGGTCTTCCTCGCGGTGCCCGAGCTGTACGTGGCGGTGAAGCTGGCCGGCGCCGCCTACCTGGCCTATCTGGCCTGGACCGCCCTGCGGCCCGGGGGCGTCTCCGTCTTCGCCCCCGAGGAGCTCCCGAACGACTCGCCGCGCAAGCTGTTCACCATGGGCCTGATGACGAATCTGCTCAACCCGAAGATCGCCATCATGTACCTCTCCCTCATCCCGCAGTTCATCAGCCTGGAGGCGGGAAACGTCCTCCTCCAGGGCTTCCTGCTGGGCGCCGTCCAGATCGCGGTCGCCCTCACCGTCAACCTGAGCATCGTCCTGGCGGCGGGAGCCATCGCCGTCTTCCTCGCCCGCCGCCCGTCCTGGCTCCGCGCCCAGCGTTATCTGATGGGCACCGCCCTGGGACTGCTGGCCGTCTCGGTGGCCATGGACTCCTCGGCGCCGGCGACGTCGGGCTGAGCCAGTGGGCGGGCTTCAGACCATGATGAGCAGGCGCGTATCGGCCTTGAGCTTCCTGTTCACCGAACGGCTCTGCACATACACCTCCAGCGCCGGGTTGTTGCCGGCCTTCACGGAGACGGTCCCGCGGACACCGGCGCCGAACAGGAGGTTGCGCGCCGCCTCGCCCGTGTAGGCGCGGTCGGTGTCCTTCTCGACCACGATGACCTCCTTGTCGGGCTGAACCTGAACCCGGGTGCCCAACTGGTAGTAGCAGGAGCCGCGTTCGTAGGTGACGCCCGGATGCGAGTCGACGAAGGCCCGGATCTCCGTCTCCTTGTCGACCTTCAGCAGCCGGTACTTGTCTGCCGCGATCGGTTCGAGGTTGGCCCGCACGTCGTCGACCGATATGTCCTGGCCGACGGCGAACAGGTTCTTCGTGCCGCGCACCCCCTGCTCGCGACCGCGGAGGAAGCTGGTGGCGGCGGCGCGCACGGTGCCGATCGCGTCCTCGACGCCCTTCTGGGAGTCCGCGTCCCAGATCGCGATGTTGCCGGCCGGGAAGCCGTAGTTCTGGGCGGTGCGCTTCGCCAGGGAGTTGGGGACGAGGATCGCGGAGGTCCAGTGGCCCGGGAGCCCGTTCATCTTCGCGGTGATCCGGTCGAGCCAGGGGCCGAGGATGCTCATGTCGCCGTCGTGCCGCCGGTCGCCGCCGGAGGCGTTCTCCTCGCCGTCCGTCACCACGATCTGGAGGAAGCTGTGCTCGCCGTACTGCTCCCAGATGTGCCCCAGGTCGTCCAGGGACTTCAGGGAGGCCTCGATGAGAGCAGTGGCGCCGTTGTTGACCTTGTACAGCCCCCGCATGGACGGAAGGTGCTTCACGTCCATGTCCCAGACCAGGTTCTCCACCCGGTGGTCGAAGGAGTAGAGACTGATCCGCGTCTCATGGCCGAGACTGTCCGACTCGGCCTTCAGCCCCGCCACGAACTCGTCGACGACGCGGATGAGCTGACTCTGGTGCTGATACATGGAACCCGAGGCGTCCACGACCAGAGCGACGTGATTCACCTTGTGCTGGATCCTGTTGGCGGACATGGTCCCACTCCTTCTCCGGTGCTCCCCCGGTGCTCCCCGAGCGATGTCTTCGACTCTATGGGCCGCCACTGACAACGCCCTTCGCCGAGCTCCGCAATGCCGTCCGCCGGGGTCACGGTGGATACGGCCGAGCCGGGGCCGGCGCTGAAAGCGCCGACCCCGGCCGGGGGTGCGGTCGAAGGGTCAGTAGCTCGTGGTGACGGTGGCCCCGCCGAAGGCCGACGCAGCGTGGAGGCTGATGTAGTTGGCGCCGGAACGCGGGTTGCTGATGGTCAGGGTGTGGGAGTTGCCGGGCCCGGTGGCCCGGTTGGTGTGCGAGCCGGTGGTGGCCCAGTTGGAAGCGCTGTAGTAGAGGTCCGCGTCGCCGGTACCGCCGCTGACGGTGATCTTCAGCTGCTTGGTGCCGGCCGGGATGTACAGGTAGAGGTAGGCGTAGTCGCCGGTGGCGGCGGAGAGGTTGCTGCGGCGGCAGTCCTTGCCCAGGACGCGGGTGTCGGGGTCGGCGCACTCGCCGACAGTGGAGCCGCCGGTCACGGCGACCGCCCGGGTGGTGGTGGCCGTGGCGCCCTGGTCGTCGGTCACGGTCAGCCGGACGGTGTAGCTGCCCGCGGCGCTGTAGGTCTTGGTGGGGTCGGTCCGCGTGGAGGTGGTGCCGTCGCCGAAGTCCCAGGCTCGGGAGGCGACGGTGCCGTCGGAGTCGGTCGAGCGGTCGGTGAGGGCGACCGTCAGGCCCTCGACCGCGGCGGTGAACGCGGCGGTGGGGGCCTGGTTGCCCGGCTGGCCACCGCCACCGCAGTCACCGGCGGCGCAGGCCGTCAGCCAGGTCTTCCAGTCGCTGTCGTAGCGGGTGCCGATCGTGCTCGTGAGGTAGGTGCGAGCGGCGCTCCACTCGCCGGCGCGGTAGTGGGCGAGCACCTTGTCCATGTCGGCGGGGTGCTTCTCCAGCATGTACCGCACGGCGAGGTAGCCCCAGCGGTACACCCGGGTGGTGTCGTGGCTGTAGTCGGTGCTGAACAGGGTGGACAGGGCGTAGGTGCCCTTGCCCGCCTCGGTCATCGCCGCGGTGTAGGGCTCCTGGCGGTAGTGGTAGGAGATGTACTCGGCGAAGCCCTCGACCCACCAGATGGTGGGGGTGGTCATGTTGGCGGCGAAGTCGCCGTACATGGTGAACCGGCCGTCGAGGTAGTGGGTGTACTCGTGGTTGAGGTTCCAGATGTGGAAGTCCGGTCGCAGCCACTCGGCCTCGTAGGCGATGAAGCGGGGCTGGTTGCCCACGACGGCGGGGTCGCCCTCCAAGTACATGCCGCCGTTGTTGGTGTCGATCCCGTACATCGCGCCGGCGTAGGTCTGGTAGTCGGCGCTGGAGTCGTAGGCGATCACCTCGATGGCCGTGTTGTTGTCGTCGGCGACCGGGCCGTTGTCCTTGGCGATCCGGTGGAAGTAGGCGTCCTGCTCGATGAGGCTGGTACAGCTGGCGCTCAGTTCGGCGGACGTCATCTGCTGGGCCAGGATGCGGATGCTGGGGCTGCAGGTGTGACGGACCGGCAGGACCTCGCGCTTGAGGCGCTCCTGGAGGTCGCAGACGCCGTACGTGGCGCAGTTCGCCTTGTCGTAGTAGTCGGCCATCTCCGCTATGCCCACCCAGAGCGGGGCGGTGGGGCCGGTGATGGAGGTGTCCCGGAGCAGGGCGGTGGCCAGCGGGCGGACCTTGTTCCGCAGGCTCGTGTGCTGGAGGAAGCGGCCCAGTTCACGTCCGGCGTTGGAGGTCAGGTACGCCTGGTCGCCCTCCAGCAGGGAGAGGTGGTCGGCGGCGAAGCGGTGCAGCGAGTCGATGAGGCTCGGGTCCGACTCGACGGCGCTGACGAACGCGGGCACCTGGTGGCCCCGGAAGGTCACCGTGTACACGTTGTTGACCGCGGCGAGCATCCGCGAGGACGCGTTCCACGAGGAGTCGTAGTCCGCCAGCATCCGCTTGACGACGGAGATGTACCGGGCGTTCTCCGCGGCGCTGTCGATCAGGATGACCGCTTCGGACAGCGTCTCGCCGTTGGCGTCGGTGACGTCGCGCGACCGGGGGCTGGCGAAGAACGCGTCGAGGCCCGAGCGGATGGCGGTCCCCAGGGCGGGGCCGTACGGTCCGACGACGTCCGGGTTGTACCACTGTACGTAGTACCCGGCGCGGAGGTACAGCACGAGCTGCGGGGTGCCGGTGCTCGCGTCCCCGGGGTAGTAGGCGGAGTTGTCGCGCAGCGCGTAGGCCACGGACGTCATCTGCGCTTCACGGAACGCCAGTTGGGCGTTGCTTCCGGTGAGGCTGAACAAGGTGTTCACGCAGTCCGTGGTGGACGCCTTGATGAAGCGCACCAGTTCGCTTCCGGTGCGGCCGGTGAAGTCGGCCGGGTCGCACGCGGCGGCCGCCTTCGCCGAGGACTTCTTGCCCGCGTCCTGCTTCCGCGGGGCGTCGTGCTCGCCGTAGGCCTCCTTGAGGAGGGACTTGTCGGCGCTCAGCGGCGGGAGCTGGGACGCCTTCAAC
This sequence comes from Streptomyces anulatus, assembly GCF_000721175.1. Lineage (GTDB taxonomy): Bacteria > Actinomycetota > Actinomycetes > Streptomycetales > Streptomycetaceae > Streptomyces > Streptomyces anulatus_C. Next base: position 215,414 of record NZ_JOEZ01000003.1, on the reverse strand, counting down.
CGGTCCTTGGCCTGGTGGCCGGTGTCCGAGGTGGGGGACTGCTGCGCCTGCGGCGCGGGGTCGGCCGAGCCGCCGGGGCGGGACGGCTGGGACGCGTTCGATGCCGTGGCGGCCGAGGGGGAGTTCGGCTGCGCCTGGGCCGGCTGCGCGAGCAGCGCGACGCTCATCGCCCCGGCGAGAGCCAGGGGCAGAACGGCACCCACACCTCGGCGGACGAGTGTGGTTCTCACGTTGTTTCCTCCCATGAGGGATCGGAGGCACGCGCATGCGTGACCGATGGGATGTCCAGGGCGTGGGCCAGGGGGTGTTGTCGTGCCGTGCTGCCGGCCGGACGGAATGGGGTCCATGCCGCGGTTGACATGCCCACGCCCTGTGACATGTACAATGGCACAGGTCACACTTCACAGGGAAGACCCAGGGCCGAATCCGATGCGACTTCCGGGTGAACGCGGCCCGTCGGGAAAGTGACGTCTCGTCAGGGGTTGGCGGCCCGGAGGGATTTCCGGGCCGCCGGGGGCTCTCAGCCCGTTTCGGGGAAGTGGCAGGCCGCCGTGCGCGCGCCGGAGCCCACGACCTGGAGCAGCGGCCGCTCGGTACGGCACACGGCCTGCGCCTTGGGGCAGCGCGGATGGAATCCGCAGCCGCTGGGCGGCGCGGCGGGGCTCGGCGGGTCACCGAGCAGGATGATCCGCTCCCGGCGCCGCTCCGCCGCCGGGTCGGGCAGCGGCACCGCCGAGAGCAGCGCCCGGGTATAGGGATGCGCCGGCCGGTCGTACAGCTCGCGCTTGTCACCGATCTCGACGATGCGGCCCAGATACATCACCGCCACCCGGTCGCACACCCGCTTCACGACGGACAGGTCGTGCGCGATGAAGAGGAACGACAGCCCCAGCTCCGCGCCCAGACGCTCCATCAGGTTGACGACCTGGGCCTGGACGGACACGTCGAGCGCGGAGACCGGCTCGTCGGCGACGATCAGGCGGGGGCCGGTCGCCAGGGCGCGGGCGATGCCGATGCGCTGGGCCTGACCGCCGGAGAACTGGTACGGATGCCGGTCCAGGTGTTCGGCGCCCAGACCCACCAGGTCGAGCAGTTCGGCGGCCCGGTCCCGGGCCGCCGCGACCGTGGAGCCCTGCACCAGCAGGGGTTCGGCGATGATCCGGGCAACGGTCTGCCGGGGGTTCAGGGAGGCGTGGGGGTCCTGGAAGATGATCTGGAGGCGCTGCCGGACGGGCCGCAGTTCGCGCGGGGACAGATGGGTGATGTCGCGGCCCTCGAACTCCACGGTGCCCGCGGTGGGTTCGAGCAGCCGGACCAGCATCCGGCCCGTGGTGGACTTGCCGCAGCCGGACTCCCCGACCAGCCCGAGGGTCTCCCCCGCCGCGAGCTCCAGATCGACCCCGTCCACCGCGCGGACCGGCGCGGTGGCCCGCCCCAGGACGCGACGGCCGGGGAACGTCTTCACCAGATCGCGTACGGACAGCAGGGGCCGCGCGGAGGCGGGCCCGGCCGCCGCCGATGCGGACCCGACGCTCGACGAACGGGCTTCTGGGCGGCGGGGCTTGGCGTACGTGGGTTTCATCGGGCCTCCTCGGCCGGTACGGGGACCCCGCCGGCCGGGCCGGAGTGCGGGGCGGCCGGGGCGGCCGGCAGGGGAAGGTGGCAGGCGACCAGCCGGCCGCCGTCGGGTACGTCCCTGGGGCGCGGGCTCTCCTCGGCGCAGCGGGCCCGCTCCGGGGCGGTGGCGGCGGCAGCCCGGGGGCAGCGCGGTTCGAAGGGGCAGCCGGGTCTCGGCTCGGCCGGTGACGGCGGGGAGCCGGGGATGGCGCGCAGTGGTGCGTCGTCCGGGTCGTCCAGTCGGGGCAGGGAGTCCAGGAGGCCCCGGGTGTAGGGGTGCGCGGGGCTGTGGAACAGCTCGTCCACCGGGGCCTGTTCGGCGCCGCGCCCGCCGTACATGACGAGCACCTCGTGGGCGACGCGGGCCACCACGCCCAGGTCGTGGGTGATCATCAGGACGCCGAGCCCGCGTTCCTGCTGGAGCCGGGCGATCAGTTCGAGGATCTGCGCCTGGACGGTGACGTCGAGCGCGGTGGTCGGTTCGTCGGCGACGAGCAGTTCGGGTTCGCAGGACAGGGCCATGGCGATCATGGCGCGCTGGCGCATTCCGCCGGAGAACTGGTGGGCGTACTCCCCCGCCCGGCGGCCCGGTTCGGGGATGCCGACCTCGCCGAGCATCTCCACGGCTCGTCTTCGGGCGACGCGGCGGCTGCTGCCGAAGTGGTGGCGGTGGGCCTCCGCGATCTGTTCGCCGACGGTGTACGCGGGGTGCAGTGCGGACAGCGGGTCCTGGAAGACCATGGCCATCCGGCGTCCGCGCAGTCGGCCGAAGCGGCGGTCGGACAGGCCGAGGAGCTCCTGTCCGGCGAGGGTGATCGATCCGCTCACCCGGGCCCGGCGGTGCAGGCCCATCACGGCGAGGGAGGTGACCGACTTGCCGGAGCCGGATTCGCCGACCAGCCCGAGGGTGCGGCCGGCCGCCACGGTGAAGGAGACCCCGTCGACCGCCTGGACGGTTCCGGTGGGAGTGTCGAAGGCGACCCGCAGGTCGTGGACGCGCAGCAGGGGGTGGTCCGGTTCGGTGGTGGGCGGCACGTCAGTTCCTCACCCTCGGGTCGACGGCGGCGTACAGGAGGTCGATGACGACGTTGGCCGCCACGATGAAGAAGGCCGCGAGCAGGGTGACGCCGAGCACGACGGGCTGGTCGGAGCGTTGCAGGGCGTCGTAGAAGAGCCTGCCGACGCCGGGGATGCCGAAGATGGACTCGGTGATGACCGCTCCGGCCAGCAGGGCGCCGAGGTCCATGCCGAAGAGCGTGAGGACCGGCATCATCGCTGACCGCAGTCCGTGTTTGACCACGACGGTCCGGGCGGGCAGGCCCTTGGCGCGGGCCGTCCGGATGTACGGCTGCGCCATCGTCTCGATCATCGAACTGCGGCTCTGCCGCGCGTACATGGCGGCGTAGAGGAGGGCCAGGGCGATCCAGGGCAGCAGCAGGTTGACCGCCCAGGCCACGGGGTCGTCGGTGAGCGGGACATAGGCGGGGTAGGGCAGCAGCCCGGTCAGCCGGACCAGGCCGTACAGGAGCATCACCGCGGTGAAGTAGACGGGCAGGGAGGCCGTGGCCACCGCGCCGACCATCAGGGTGCGGTCGAGCAGCCCGCCCTTGCGCAGGGCGGCGGTCACCCCGGCGCTCAGCCCGAGCACCAGCCACAGGCCCGCGGCGCCGAAGGCCAGGGAGACGGAGACGGGCAGGCGGTCCATCAGCAGGTCCCACACCGGCAGGGCGTTCTCGTAGGAGTAGCCGAGGCAGGGGAAGCCGCACTGCAGCGCGTGGGGGCCGCTGCCCAGCTCGCGGCCGGCGAAGATCCCGACGAGGTAGTCGCCGAACTGCCGCCAGACGGGCTGGTCGAGGCCCATGAAGTGGCGTACTTCCGCGAGGCGTTCGGGGCTGCACGTCTTGCCGCAGGCCGCCGAAGCGGGGTCGGCGGGCAGCAGGTAGAAGATCACGAAGGTGACGGCGCAGATGGCGAGCAGGACGCCGGCCACGCCGAGGAGTCTGCGGACCAGGTAGGCGATCACGGGCGTCCTCCCTGGGGGTCGAGGATGTCGCGCAGCGCGTCGCCGAGGACCGTGAAGGCGAGGACGGCGACGAAGAGGAAGACGCTGGGGACGATGAAGTACATGGGGTCCGTCTCGTAGTACGCGACGGCCTCCGCGATCATCTGGCCCCAGGAGGGGGTGGGCGGGCGCACGCCCACCCCGAGGAAGCTGAGCGCCGCCTCGGTGCTGATCATTCCGGGGATCAGCAGCGTGGTGTACGCGATGACGGGCCCGGAGATGTTGGGCAGCACCTGCCGGGTGAGGATGCGCCAGGGCCCGCTGCCGCAGGCGCGGGCGGCCTCGACGTATTCGCGGTGGCGCAGGGAGAGGGCTTCGGCGCGCACCACGCGGGCGATGCCGGGCCAGCCGAAGACGCCGATGACGACGGTCATCAGCACGACCCGGTTGACGTCCTGGGCCACCGACATCATCGCGATCATGAAGATGAGCGAGGGGAAGGACATGGTGAGGTCCATCAGCCGGCTCAGTACGGTGTCGACGCGGCCGCCGAAGTAGCCGGCCGCGATGCCCGCGGCGGTGCCGGTGACGACGACGATCGCGGTGGCGGCGAAGGCGATCAGCAGGGAGACCTGGGCGCCGTGGACGACGCGGGCGAACAGGTCGCGGCCGGTGACCGGTTCGACGCCGAGCCAGTGTTCGGCGCTGACGCCGCCGAGGGCGCCGTGGGGCAGTCCGCCGAGGTAGGGGTCGATGGCGTCGGCGTCGAAGGCGGTGGGCGACCAGCCGCCCAGCCGGCTGAGCAGGGGCGCGGTGAGGGCGACCAGGATCAGCAGGGCGGCGGCGATCAGGGCGGTCCGGCTGCCCCGGTCGCCCCAGAGGCGGCGCCAGGTGGTCCGCCAGAGCGCGTCGGGCAGGGCGGGTGAGCCGGGTCCGCCGGCTGCCGGGGCGTCGCCCGGTCCGGCGGCCGGCGGAATGAGGGTGGTCATGGCGATGTGTCCTCGTCCCCTCAGCCCCTGGTCCGGGACGGGTCCTTCAGGCCGATCACCGCGAAGTCGAACTGGCCGGTCCAGGAGGGGTGTCCGAAGGCTCCGGCGATGTTGTCGCCGACGAGCAGCGGCTTGCGTTCCCAGAGCAGCGGGATGGCCGGGGACGTGCGCTGGATCTCCTGGTCGAGCGCGGTCCACGCCTCGTTGGCGGCGGTCGCGTCGGGCATCGCGGCGATCTCGTCCATGCGCTTCTCCACCGCCTTGTCGCGGAACTGGGAGACGTTGCCCTGGTTGCCCTTGGGCTTGATGGTGCGGCCGTCGAAGACGAACGGCAGGAAGGTGGCGGCGGACGGGTAGTCCGGGCACCAGCCGCTGATGGCCATGTCGGGGGCGTTGGCGGTGTCGCCGATGGTGTCGTAGTAGACCGAGGGGTCGACGGTCTCGATCCGCAGCCGTATGCCGACCCGGTCCAGGCTCTGCTGGAGCGCCTCGGCTCGGGTCTTGTCGCCGGTGGACACGGTGATCGTCGTGTCGAAGCCGTCGGCCTTGCCCGCCTCGGCGAGCAGCTTCTCGGCCTTCGTCACATCTCCGGTGGCCGGTCCGTCGTGGACCGGGTCGGCGGGCCGGCCGCCTGTGAGGGACGGCGGCAGATAGGCGGTGGCGACGTCGTTCAGGGCCGGGCCGCCGTTGGCGGTCACCTGGGCCTCCTTGTCGACGGCGTACTGCATCGCCTGACGGAGTTTCGGGTCGTCGAAAGGCGCCCGGGAGGTGTTCAGCGCGAGCATGTCGGTACAGCCGGTGCGCTCGGCGGAGAGCCGCTGACGGATCTCGGGCTTCGGCAGGACCTTGGCGACGCTGGAGGGCTGGAGGTCGGACCACTCGACCGCGGAGGCGTCGGCGCCCGCGCTCTCGATGATCCGGTCGTCGATCTGGCCGCCCTTGAGCCCCTGGATCACGACGATGCGGTCGGGGTAGGCCTTGCGCACCGGGTCGCTCGCCGCGTCCCAGTGGGGGTTGCGTCCCAGCACCAGCTTCTTGCCGCGGGCGTAACTCTCGATGCGGTACGGCCCGGAGGAGAAGGGCCGCAGGTCGTACTGGACGCCCTTCTCCCGGGACTCGGGCACGGGCGAGAAGGTGGGCAGCGTGACCGTGTAGGAGAACTCGGCGACGGGCCTGCGCAGCGAGAAGACGATGGTCCGGTCGTCAGGAGTCCGGATCGAGTCGAGGTGCTCGCCGTCCAGCGGACCGGCGTACCCCTCGGTGCCGGCCAGATAGCGCTGGGCGTAGTCGGGGCCGCCGGCGAGGTCGGGGGCGAAGGAGCGCTCGACGTTGTACTTGATGTCGCGGGCCCGGATCGGGGTGCCGTCCTCGTACACGAGGCCGGGTTTGAGCGTGAAGGTCCAGGTGCGGCCGCCGTCGGAGGATCTGCCGAGGTCGGTCGCGAGGTCGGGGACGATCTCGCTGCCCTTCTTCCCGGGTGCGGCCCGGAAGGTGGTCAGGGTGCGGTAGATCAGCCGGGTGCCGAAGTCCATGGTCGGCATGACCCAGTTGCGGGCCGGGTCCAGGTGGGCGAAGTCCTGATTGGACAGCACGGTCAGGGTGCCGCCCCGCTTCGGGGTACCGCCGATGACGGTGCCGGTCGCCACACCGGGCTGCCGCTTGTCCGGGCCGCGTTCGTCACCTCCCTGTGTGCTGCAGGCGGCCAGCAGGGCCAGGGCGAGCGAGGTGCTCAGGGATGCGGACAGCGCGCGGGTGCGACGGGACATGGGTGCACTCCTCGTACGGGGATGGGTCACGGCGAAGGCGGAAACAGGCCGGAGGGAAAGGGGAGGGCCCTGAAGGGCTTGGCGATCCGGGCGGCCGCGAGCGGGCCGGAGGACGACTGCTTGCAGAACGCGAGGCGGAGCGGGCCGGAAGATGCGTCGCGCCGCATCGTGTGACCCGTAACATAGTAATGTGAAATTGCACAGCCAAGGAGTTCGTCGCCCCGTTACCGAAATGTGTCCCCTCGATCCCCGGAATCGGCCGCCGATCCCCACGCCCGCTTCACCCTCGGGGGATGACGCGCCGCCGCGCAACGTGACATTGTATAGTGCGGTGACAAATCGTGAAGGGGAACGCATGAGTGAGCTGAAGTCCCGCAAACTCATCTCGGTGCAGGAGCATCTGCGCGATCAGGTGGCCAACGCGCTGCGTGCCGCGCTGATAGCTGGAGAGCTCCAGCCCGGCGTGATCTACTCCGCGCCCACCCTCGCCGCGGAGTACGGCGTCTCGGCCACGCCCGTGCGCGAGGCGATGCTGGATCTGGCCCGCGAGGGCCTGGTCGAGGCGGTGCGCAACAAGGGCTTCCGGGTCACCGAACTCTCCGAGCGCGACCTGGACGAGTACACCGAGATCCGCGCGCTCATCGAGATCCCCACCATCGGCCGCGTGACCCGCACCGCCTCCCGCGAGCAGTTGGAGGCCGTACGCCCGGTGGCCGAGGAGATCGTGACCGCCGCGCAGGCCGGCGACCTGATCGCCTACCTGGAGTCGGACCGCCGCTTCCACCTCGACCTGCTCGCCCTCGCGGGGAACGCCCGCCTCGTCGAGACCGTGGCCGACCTGCGCAAGCGCTCCCGGCTCTACGGGCTCACCGACCTGTCCCAGGAAGGGTCGTTGGTGGGTTCGGCGCGGGAGCACACCGCACTCCTGGACATCATGATCGCGGGGGACGCGAAGGGGGCCGAGGAGCACATGCGCCGCCACCTCGCGCATGTGCGGACCCTGTGGGCGGACCGTCGGCGGGAAGCCGAACGCGCAGCCCCGGCCCGTAAGCTCGGCGCACGCTGAAGCAGAAGTCCGGGGGAGGCGACACGCGTCGGCCGGAGGCCGCGTGCGTGAAGCCGAAGCCCGGCGGGAGTGAAGCGCGTTGTGCGGGGGCGGTGCGCGGTGATACCGAATTCCGGCGGTAGTGGCGCGCGTTGACGCTTGCCTCCGCTCAACTCACCTCCGCGTCACCGTCGTTCCCCGCCTTCCGCCGGTAGGCCGCGATGGCGACCACCAGGTCCTGCCAGCCCATCCCGCACGTCTTCACGACCAGCGGCCGGCCGGCCGGGACCGCGACGGCCCGGGGACCGGTCAGGTCCGCCAGGGTGACCAGGGCGTCCGGGGCGAGCGTGCCCTCGCGCATCGCCATGACGACGTCGCCCGCCTCGCGGAGGGCGGTCGCGCGGCTCTCCACCAGGACGGTGGCGCGCCCCATCAGCTCGCTGTCGAGCTCCCGCGCGTCCGGCTCGTGCGAGCCGACCGCCAGCACCACCGCGCCGTCGCGCACCAGCCGCCCGTCGACCACCGGTTCGCGCGCGGACGTCGCGGTGACGACGACGTCCGCGCGCCGCACCAGGGCCGCCACTCCCCCGTCGGCCGCCGCCAGGTGCCGGTCCGCCCAGCGGGGAACGGGCCCCCCGCGCCGGGTGACGACCGTGACGTCGGCCACCGGGACGTGGGCCCGTACGGCGGCGACGTGCCCCTCTCCCTGGGGGCCCGCGCCGTGGACCACCAGACGCGGTTCCCCGCCCCCGTCGGCGAGCGCGCGCAGCCGTTCCAGGCAGGCCGCGACCGAGACGGCGGGGGTGCGCAGGGTCGTCAGCGCCACCCCGTCCAGCAGAGCCACCGGTCTCAGGGTCGCGCTGTCGTGCAGCAGATACGTGGCGTTGATCCGCCGCAGCCCGCGCGCGGCGTTGCCGGGCGCGACGGTGGCGACCTTCACGCCGAACCAGCCGCCGTACTCGGAGGGCATGAGCAGTCCCTGACCGTGCGCCAGCGGCACGACCGCCCGCGGTACGTCACCGTCGGGGTCGAGCCCTCCGGCCAGCGCCTCCCGGACGGCGGCGACGGCGGCCGCCGGGCCGAGCGCGAGCACGTCCTTCTCGTCGAGCGTCACCGTCATCGCAGCACGAACCCGGGTACGAGGGTGTCGTCGGGATCGACGGTGAAGCGGCTGGTTCCGGTGGCGTAGGCGGTGCCCGTCACGGCCGGGACGACCGCGGGGCGGCCGTGGACCGTGGTCGGCCGCTCGATCCGGGCCCGGAAGGCGGAGCCCACCACCGACTCGTGCCGCAGCTCGTCGCCGAGCCGCAGCTCCCCGGCGTCGGCGAGGAGCGCCACCCGGGCCGCGGTGCCCGAGCCGCACGGGGAGCGGTCGACCTGGCCGTCCGCGAACACCGTGACGTTGCGGTGGTGCAACCGCCAGGTGCCGTCGGCCCGTTCCACCGGAGCGCCGGCCTCCTCGGTGAACACCGTGCCGTACACGCCCGACAGCCGGGGATCCCCGGGGTGTTCGGCGGCGTCGGCGGCGTTCAGCGCGTCGCGGATCTCACGGCCGGCCGCGATGAGCGCGGTGACGTCCCCCGGCCGGACCCGCAGGCCGAGGCCGAGCCGGTCCACCGGAAGCACGGCGTACATGGCGCCGCCGAAGGCGATGTCGACGCTGACGGTTCCCTGCGAGGTCGCCACCTCGACGCCGCGCGCGTGGACATGGCTGGGGACGTTGACGAACGTCACGTCCGCGATCCGGCCGCCGGCCGTGCGCACGCTCGCCGTGACCCGGCCGGAGGGGACGTCGACGACGACGTCCGTCCTGCCGTCGGCCGGCGCCGGGACCAGGCCGGTCGCGACCGCCCAGGCGCCGAGGGCGATCGTGCCGTGGCCGCAGGCGGTGGAGAAGCCGTCCTTGTGCCAGAAGAGGGCGCCGAGGTGAGCCCCGGCGTCGTCCGGCGGGACCAGGAAGGCCCCGTACATGTCGGCGTGGCCGCGCGGTTCGCCGCACAGCAGGGCCCGGGTCCACTGCGCCCCGGCGTCGGCCATGGCGGCCGTGCGGCGCTCGGCGACGGTGAGCCCGGGGCCGGTCACGGCCGGCGGGGACGCGGGCACGATCCGGAACGGTTCGCCCCCGGTGTGCCAGTCGGCGGTCCCGATCGGCCCGGTGTACGCCGTCCCGACCGGCCCGGTGTACGGATCGGCCGTCATACGGTGAATCCCGTCGGATAGGGGTCCGTGGGGTCGAGCAGATACTGCGCGGTCCCGGTGATCCAGGCGCGGCCGGTGACGGAGGGCAGGACGGCGGGCCGGCCGCCGACCGTGGTCTCCGCCAGGATCCGGCCGGTGAAGCGGGAGCCGATGAAGGACTCGTTGACGAAGTCCTGCCCGGTCTTCAGCAGCCCCCGCGCGTGCAGTTGGGCCATCCGGGCGCTGGTCCCCGTCCCGCAGGGCGAGCGGTCGAACCATCCGGGGTGGATCGCCATGGCGTGCCGCGAGTGCTCGGCGGTCGAGCCGGGGGCTTCCAGATAGACGTGGTGGCAGACGTCGATCGCGGGATCCTCCGGATGCACCACCGGGTTCTGCTCGTTGATCGCCTTCATGACGCCAAGCCCCGCGTCGAGCAGCCGCTGCTTCTCCGACCGGTCGAAGGGGATGCCGAGGTCCTCGGTGCGCACGACTGCGTAGAAGTTGCCGCCGTACGCCATGTCGTAGCGGACCGTGCCGAGTCCCTCCACATCGACGACCTGGTCCAGCGCGTGGCTGTAGGAGGCGACGTTCTCCAGGGTGACGGACTCCGCGCGGCCGTCGCGCACGGCGACCCGTGCCGTGACGAGACCGGCGGGGGTGTCGAGGCGTACGACGGTCTCCGGCTCGACCGCCTCGACCATGCCCGTCTCCACGAGGACCGTCGCCACGCCGATGGTGCCGTGGCCGCACATGGGCAGGCAGCCGGAGACCTCGATGAACAGCACGCCGAAGTCGGCGTCCGGCCGGGTCGGGGGCTGGAGGATGGCTCCGGACATGGACGCGTGCCCGCGCGGCTCGCACATGAGCAGGGTGCGCAGCCCGTCGCGCTCCGCCATGAACCGCTGCCGCCGTTCTGCCATGGTCGCGCCCGGCAGGACGCCCACCCCGCCGGTGATGACCCGGGTCGGCATTCCCTCGGTGTGCGAGTCGACCGCGTGGTAACAGACCGTGGAGCGCATGTCAGTTCACCCCGGCGTCGATGAGGGCCTGGGTGGCGGAGCGGACGACGGCCTCGGTCTCCGGGTCCAGGGCCTGCCGGGGCGGACGGCAGACGCCTCCGGCCCGGCCGATCATGTCCTGGCCGAGCTTGATCGCCTGGACGAACTCGGTCCTGCTGTCCCAGCGCAGTACGGAGTGGAGCCGGCGGTAGAGCGGGAGCGCGGTGTCGAGATCGCCCGCCAGCGAGGCGTTGTAGAGGTCGAGGCAGGCGCGCGGGAAGACCTGGGGGTAGCCGGCGACCCAGCCCTTGGCGCCGGCGACGGCGACCTCGAGGAGGGTGTCGTCGGTGCCGATGATCAGGTCGAGCCCGGGCGCGAGCTCGTTGATGGCGTAGCACCTGCGGACGTCGCCGGAGAACTCCTTGACGCCCACGATGAACCCCTCGGCGTGCAGCTTGGCCAGCAGCTCGGGGCGCAGATCGACCTTGGTGTCGATGGGGTTGTTGTAGGCGGTGACGGGGAGTCCGGCGGAGGCCACCATCGCGTAGTGCTCCAGGACCGCGCGGTCGTCGGCCCGGTAGGCGTTGGGCGGCAGGCACATGACGGCCTGGCAGCCGGCGTCCTTGGCGAACTGCGCGTGCCGCCGCGCCTCGATCGCGCCGTACGCTCCGACGCCGGGCATCACGGTGAAGCCCTCGGGGGCGTTCGCGACGGCGGTCTCCACGACGCGGTCGCGTTCCTCGTACGTCAGGGTCTGGTACTCGCCCAGCGAGCCGTTCGGGGCGACGCCGTGCAGGCCCTGTTCGGCGAGCCGGGCGACGTTGTCCCCGAAGGCGCCGTGGTCGACGGCGAGGTCCTGGTCGAAGGGGAGGCTCGTCGCGACGATGACGCCGTGCCAGGGCATGCGGGCAGGGGTGGAGGTGCGGTCCATGGGAACTCCTCAGGTGTGATCGGAAGTGGTCTCGCCGGAATCGGCGAGGGCACCGAGGGTGACGGGGGTCGCGATCAGCCGTTCGGCGGGGACGTACGGCTGATCGCGGGCCGAGACGAGGCAGTGCACGGCGGGCCCGCACATCCGGCCCTGGCACCAGCCCATGCCGGCCCGGGTCAGCTGTTTGACCTGCCGGTGGTCGGATGCCGCGTCGTCGGCGTGGGCGGACCGGACCGCCCCCGCGGTGACCTCTTCGCACCGGCAGACCGGTGTGTCGTCGGTCAGCCAGGCGGGCCAGGCCGGCGGCAGGGGGTGTGCCTGTGCCATCGCCCGGGCGAAGGCACGGTGCCGGGCCACCGCTGCACGCTCCGCGGCGAGCCTCCGGGCGTTCGGCAGGCCCGGCGCGGAGAGGTCGGTGAGGACCGAGACGGCGGCGACGCGGCCCTCGCTCACCGCGAGCGCGGCCCCGCCCACGCCGCAGGTCTCCCCCGCCGTGTACAGCCCGGGCACCGTGGTGCGCTGGCCGTCGTCGACGGCGGTGGCCATGGTGCCGTCGCCCGCGTCGGCGAGGTCGCAGCCGAGCGGGAGCAGGAGGTCGAGCTGGGGGACGAAGCCCCAGCCGACGCCCACGGTGTCGGCCTCGATCCGGCGCTCCGTGCCCGGGAGCGGGCTCCCGTCCACGTCCAGGGAGGCGGTGCGCACGACGGCGACCCGCCCCTGCTCTCCTTCCGCACCGACGATCGCGGTACGGGTACGGACCGGGACCCGGTGCCGGGCGAGCGTGCCGCCGTACCGGGCGGCCTCGGCCCACTTGGCCGGGTTGCGCAGCAGCGGCACGGGGTGGCGCAGCCACGCCGAGGGAGCAGCCGCCTCGCACACGGCGACGACCTCGGCCCCGCGTGCGGCGAGGGCCGCGGCGACGGGCAGCAGGAAGGGGCCCGTGCCGCCGAGGACCACCCGGCGGCCGGTGACGACTCCCCCGCCCTTGAGCAGCGACTGGAGCCCGCCGGCGGTGAGCACACCGGGCAGGTCCCAGCCGGGGAAGGGGAGTTGGCGGTCGTAGGCGCCGGTCGCCACCAACAGGGCCGGGGCGCGCAGCACGACGGGCCGCTCCTCGGGCGCCCGGGTGCGGTCCACGGCGTGGACGGTGAAGCCGTCGTCCTCGCGGGCCGTGGTCCACACGTGGTGGTTCAGCAGCAGCGTGAGCCGGCCGGTGCGCCGGTGGGCGGAGAGGGTGGCGCGGAGCGCCCGGTAGGTGCGCAGGCCGTGGTGGAGGCCGGCGGTCGGGAGGGTCCCCTGGGCGTGGAGCGGGGGGTGGCGCCAGAACTGGCCGCCCGGGGCGGCGCCCGAGTCGACGAGGACGACCCGCAGCCCGCCGTCCAGGGCGGTGGCGGCCGCGGCCATGCCGGCCGGGCCGGCGCCCACCACCACGAGATCACGGGGCTCACTCGTCGTGACGGGGCCATGGGGTCCGCTCGCCATCACGGGGTCACGGGGCTCACTCATCGTCGGTCTCCCCGGTCGTGACGGCCATGCCGGCGCGGGCCTGGACCAGACAGGCGCGCTGCCCGCCCGTGCCGTCGACGGTCACCAGGCAGTCGTGACAGACGCCGATCCCGCAGAAGATCCCGCGGGGCCGCTGCCCGCCCCGGGTGGTCCGCCAGGCGACCCGGCCCGAGGCGACGAGCGCGGCGGCCAGGGTCTGTCCGGGGATGAACGGCAATGGCTCGCCGTCCACGGTGAACGCGGTCGCTGCGGTCACTTCGGCACACCTCCGGGGGTGAGGAATCGGTCGGGCAGCAGGCCGGTGTGGGCGGCCGGATCGGCACCGCGCCACGGTCGGCCGAGCAGATGGGCGGTGACCAGGGCGCCGGTTCCGGGGGCGAGGCCGATGCCGGCGCCCTCGTGGCCGCACGCGTGGACGACGCCGGGGACGCGGGGGTCCGGCCCGATGACCGGCAGATGGTCCGGGCAGTACGGCCGGAAGCCCCGGTAGGCACGGATCAGGTGGACGCCGCGCAGGAACGGGAAGAGGCGGCACGCCTGGGCGGCGAGCGCGGTCACCACGGCCGGGTTCATCGCGGTGTCGAAGCCGACGCGTTCGCGGCTGGCGCCGATCAGGATGGTGCCCGCGCGGGTGCCCTCGACGACGCACGAGGTCTCCAGCCCCTCGTCGCTGGAGGCGACGTTGGCGACGTAGTCGGCGGAGTAGACCTTGTGCCGGATCATCGGCGGCAGCGGCTCGGTGACGAGGACGAAGCCCCGGCGCGGCAGGATCTCGACGGGGACGCCGAGCCGGCGGCCGACCTCACCGCCCCAGGTGCCCGCGGCGTTCACCACGGCGTCGGCGGGCAGCACCGTGCCGTCGGCGGTGCGCACCCCGGTGATCCGGCCGTCGGCTCCGGTGACCGCGGCGGCGGCCTCGCCGGTGCGCGTCCGGGCGCCGCGCCGGACCGCGGCGCGCAGCAGTCCGGCCGCCGCGAGGACGGGCTGCACCTGGGCGTCCTGCGGGTAGTGGACGCCACCGGGGAGGCCGGGCGCGGCATGCGGTTCGAGGTCGCGGACGCGTTCGACCGGTTCGGTGCGGACGCCGGCCGCCGCCTGGCGTGCGGCGAACGCGTGCAGGGCGGTGAGGGCGTCGGGCGTGCTCGCGACGACGAGGCCGCCCTTGGCCTCGAACTCGACGGCCTCCGCTCCGAGTTCCTCACCGGCCTCGTCCCACAGGTCACGGCTGAGCCGGGCCAGTTCCAGTTCGGGTCCCGGCTCCTTGTCGGAGAGGAGGATGTTGCCCTCCCCTCGGCTGGTCGTGCCCGCGCCGACGGGGCCCCGGTCGAGGACCGTGACGTCGAGGCCCGCCGCGGCGGCGTGGAACGCGCAGGCGGCGCCCACGATGCCCGCGCCGACGACTACGACTTTCATGGCCACCCCTCAGTGCCGTTCACGGCCACGGCGCCTTCACGGCAACCGGTAGTGCAATGTCACATGCCATTGCTTAGGCTATACATCCGGACGACCCGAGGACAACGCCGCCGCCCCGGTGACTTTCACCCGGGCACCCGACGACGGCGCGCCGCCCACCGGCGCGCACAGGGAGACGCATCGCCGTGAATCCGACCGACAACCCAGTTCCGCCCGGACACCCGCCCTTCCCGGGGCACCCGTCTCCGCCCGGGCACTCGCTCCTGACCGGGCACTCACTCCTGGCCGGCCGTGAGGCCCCCGGCACCGGGGACGCCTGGCACGCGATCGCCGCCGCGACCGGTGAACCCTTCGGCCCTCCGCACCGGGACGCCTCGGCGGAACAGGTCGCCGAGGCGGCCCGGCTCGCCGCGGCGGACGCCCGCGCCTTCCGCGCACTGCCGCCCGGGCGCCGGGCGGCCTTCCTCGACGCCTGCGCGGAGGGCATCGAGGCGCTCGGCGACGCCCTGCTGGAGCTCGCGGCCCGGGAGACCGGGCTCCCGGCGGCCCGGCTGACCGGTGAACGGGCGCGCACCTGCGACCAGTTGCGCCTCTTCGCCGATCTGGTCAGGAGCGGTACGGCACTCGGCGCCCGGATCGACTCCGGGCCCTCGGGCACCGACGTGCGGCTCCGGCGCATCCCCCTCGGCCCGGTGGCCGTGTTCGGTGCGAGCAACTTCCCGCTGGCGTTCTCGGTCGCGGGCGGCGACACCGCGTCCGCGCTGGCCGCCGGCTGCCCTGTGGTGGTCAAGGCGCACCCCGCACACCCGGGCACCGGTGAGGCGGTGGCCCGCGCAGTCACGGCCGCCGCCGCGCGCACCGGCATGCCGGCCGGGGTGTTCTCCCTGCTGGTGGGCCGGGGCCACGCTGTCGGCCTCGCCCTGGTCGGCGATCCACGGATCACCGCGGTGGGCTTCACCGGCTCCCGGACGGGCGGGCTGGCGCTGGTCGCCGCCGGCCGGTCGCGGCCGGTTCCCATCCCGGTCCACGCCGAGATGTCCGCGGTCAATCCCGTGATCATGCTCGACGGGGCCCTCGCCGAACCGGAGCCGGCGGCGGAGGCGTACGTGACGTCACTGACCAACGGCGCGGGGCAGTTCTGCACGAACCCGGGCCTCCTGCTGCTGCCCGCCGGGCCGGCGGGCGACGTCTTCCTCTCGGCGGTGGCCCGGACCGTGAAGGCCGCGGAGGGGCAGGTCATGCTCACCCCGGACATCGCCTGGGCCTGCACCGAGGGCGTACGCCGGTGGGAGACCGTCGCCGGTGTACGGGAGGTGGCCCGTGGCACGGCCGGGCCCGGCCCCTACGCACCGGCCCCCGTGGTCCTGGAGTGCGACGCGGCCACCTACGGCGCGCACGAGGACCTGACCGGTGAGGTGTTCGGTGCCGCGGGGCTCGTCGTGCGCTGGTCCGGTACGGAAGAACTCCTGCGCCTGCTGGAGGAATTGGAGGGGCAGCTGACGGCGACCCTGCACGGAACGGACGCCGACCGCGCGACGGCCCTGGAGCTGCTGCCGGTGCTGGAGGAGCGGGCGGGCCGCGTCCTGTGGGGCGGCTGGCCCACCGGCGTCGCGGTCTGCCACACGATGGTGCACGGAGGGCCGTGGCCCGCGACGAGCTCCCCCGGAACGACGAGCGTCGGCACCCTCGCCGTGGAACGCTGGCTGCGCCCGGTCTGCTATCAGTCCTTCCCCGACGTCCTCCTGCCCGCCGAACTCCGCGACGACAGGACCAGGGGAATCCCGCAGGAACAGAAGCCGGGACAAGGACAGGGACAGAGGCAGGGGCAGGGACGGGACATCACCCTCGGAGCAGGCGCGTAGAAGGCACCTGGCCCGAGGGCCTACGACGAACTGCCGGATGTCCACGCCACGACCAGCCCGGCGAGGGCGTCGGCGGCCTCCTCGGCGTCGCGGCCGTCGTCCGCGCGGGCGTGCCGGGCCAGCTCGACGTGGACGAAGCCGGCGTGTTCGCGCTCCGCCGAGCGGCCCTGAACGTTGGCCCTGCCCTCCAGCGGGCAGCGCGCGTTCCAGGCCCGGCAGACCCGCAGCCCGTCGTCGTCCATGCGGTCGGCCATGGCAACCACCTCGGCGGGCGCCGTCTCGACGGCGCCGGTGGAGACGACGGCGTCGTAGGGACGGTCGGAGGAGTCGGAGAAACCGTGCAGCTGAACACCGGGCACCCCGCGCTTCTGCAGCTCCACGACGATCGTCTGGAACGCGCTGTCCTCGCGGTGGGCGACATCGGCCGCGCCGTCCTCGCCGGCCCGGCGGTGGGCGCCGGCGAGGACGAGAGCACCGCCGGGGTTCTGCTCCAGGAGCCTGACGCCGAGGGCCTCCGTGTCGCGGTCGGAGACGGGGTGCGGAACCTGGGCGTTCCAGCGGACGGTGGAGTCGGCGTTCAGGTAGAGGCGGCCCCAGCGGGTGCTCTCGCCACCTCCGGTGGCGGCGATCTCGTCGTAACGGCGGCCCGAGTCGGTGTCGGTGAGGCGGGTGAGGCCGAGGCCGAGAGGGGCGAGCTGCCGTTCCGCGTCCTGGGCGTCACCCGACAGCAGGCTTCCGACGGCCTTCGCCAGCCGCGCGCGCTGCGCCTTGCCGGGCGGACGGTAGGGAGAGTCGGCGCGGAACTCCGCCGTGTATCCGAGGACGCGGCTGCGCAGGTCGACCAGTTCCCGGGCGCGCGGAACGGAATCCTCCGAATTCGGGGGCGTATCGGCCTGACAGCCCACCAGCACCAGGAGCAAACCTACCGGGATGAAAATGCGCAGCAACCGTGACCATCCCGTGATGACAATCCGATGGTCGGGTGTGAGGCTCATGTAAGTATGACTCAGTGACATTCCGTAATTCTCTCGGTATGGGTCGTTCGTTGGCTCTCCTGGCGACAGCCGTCGGCCTGACCGTGTCGTGCGGCTCCGAGCCCGCGCAACCCGAGGCCAAGGCCGGCGGCCGCAGCTTCACCGTCGCCGCGGCCGGCGACGTCCTCATCCATCCCGAGCTGGTCGAGCAGGCCGCCAAGGACGCCGGGAAGAGCGGGCGCGGGGAGGCCGGACTGGACTTCGGGCCGCTGCTCGCCGGGGTGAAGCCCGTGATCAGCAAGGCCGACCTCGCGATCTGTCACATGGAGACGCCCGTCGGAAAGCCCAAGGGGCCGTTCCAGGGGTACCCGGAATTCCTGGTTCCGCCGCAGATCCTGACCGGCCTGAAGGACGTCGGGTACGACACCTGCTCGACAGCCTCCAATCACACCTTCGACCACGGACTGAAAGCTGTGCGGCGCACGCTGGACGCCATGGACAAGGTGGGCCTCGGGCACAGCGGGTCGGCGCGGACGCCGAAGGAAGCAGAGCAGATCAATATCCTCGACGTCAACGGCGTCAAGGTGGCCCACCTCTCGTACTCCTGGGAGTCGTTCCTCAACCCCACTCCCAAGAAGCAGAGCTGGGCCTTCAACCGTTCCAGCACGGACGAGGTCAAGAAGGCCGAGAAGCGGGCCCGCGACCAGGGCGCCGAGGTGGTCCTGCTCTCCCTGCACTGGGGCCTGGAACATTACAACGAGCCGAGCGTCCCGCAGTTGGACATGGCCCAGCGGCTCACCGAGGAGACCGACGTCGACCTGGTGATCGGGCATCACGCGCACGTGGTGCAGCCGATCCAGAAGGTCAACGGCACCTGGGTCGCCTACGGCCTCGGCAACCAGGTGGCCAGGCACTCCTCGCCGACCGGGCTCACCGAGGAGGGGGCCATCGGCTGGTTCGAGTTCCACGAGACCGCCGACGGCTGGGACGTCTCCGCCCGCTACCGCACCACACTGGTGGACATCCCGCCCGAGATCGAGCCCGGGGAGAAGGCCCCCGAGGGCGCGGTCGAGGACCTCCGACTGGTGGACGTACAGCAGGCGCTGGAGAACCCCGACGGGCTGTCCGCCGACCGGATCGCCCGCTACCGGCTGGCCGAGGACCGCACGCGCGGCTTCCTCTACAACCGGGGAACGCCGGGCGGTGACGGCCTGAAGCGCCTGCCGCTGGAGAAGTGACCAGGCCCACACTTTTCTGCGCACTGACAGGCACAACCTATTAGGTGCTTATCAGTCTTTTCTGTGACAGCGTCTCGCAGCCACGCGACAGCGGTGCTTCCTCCGGGCACTGATGCACCCGCAGCGACCAAGGAAGAAAACCGGTGACATCGACTCCTGCCGCGCCCCTCGTGCCGAAAGGCCGGCGGCGCAGCCGCAGACGCGCGGACATGCCGCTGTTGGGCGGCATCCGGCCGCCGATCGCGTTGCTGTGCGTACTGATCCTCGCCCTCGCGGGCCTCACGGCCAAGGTCCTGGGGCCGAACGCGGAACCGGTCGTGCCGAAGGCGGTGCTCTCCTCTCAGCAGTACTTCGCCCAGGACGGCGCCATCGCCCTGCGCGCCTCGATCGACGAGCGGGTCACGGACCTCGAACGCACCGCCACCGCACTGAACTCGGACGGTCCGGCGGACCCCGAGCGCGTTCTGTCAGACCTGAGCAAGGCGTACCAGAAATGGACCGGCACCACGGTGCTGGACCTGGAGAGCGGCAAAGTACTCGCCGCCCGCGGGGAGCGCATCCCGCTCGCCTGGCTGGACAAGGACGTCCTCACCGGTGACCGGGCGCTCACCCCGCGCATGGTGCGGCTGGAGACCGGCGACGTACGCCTGATGACGATGGCCGTGCTGGACGGGAATCAAGGGGCGCAGCAGCTGCTGATCGCCTCCAACAGCCTCTCCGTGCCCCCCATCAACCTGGGCCCGTTCCGCAGCATGGCCGTCGTCGCGCGGGGCGGCGAGATCCTCGCCACCGCCGGCTTCGAGCAGTCCGAGGCGCTCAACTCGGACGCGGAGCGCAAGGAACTCACCTTCCTGCAGAAGCAGATGACCCGGCTGTCCGACCAGGCCGCCGAGGAGACCGAGCAGAACCCCATCAGCGCCCGGGAGCCCGGTTCCCGCGGCTACCCCGGGGTCAGCGGAACCCTGCTGGGCGGGGACTACAACGGGCGTGTCGCCACCGCGGGGTACGCCTCCCTCGCCGCCTCCGACCCGGATGACGGGGAGAGCGTCGCCGCCGGCCTCGGTCTCACCGTCGTCGCCATGCTTCCCGTGGTCCAGCAGCAGACCCTCGCCGAGGACAACCGCCAGCTCTTCGGGCTGCTCGCGGCGGGCGCCCTGGTCCTGCTCGGACTGCTCGCGGTCGGCGTGCTGTGGATGACCGTGCAACGTCCGCTGCTCGGACTGTTCCTGGAATCCCGCCGGCTCGCCCGCGGCGACCTGATCCGCCCGGTCACGGTGCCCCGCTGGGGCGAGGCCGCCCGCATCGGCTCCGCGCTGGAGCACATCCGCGGCCAGCTCAGCGGCGCGAGCTCCGCGGACGGTGCCGACGCCCGGCCGGCCGGCCGGTTCCGGGGCGGTGCGCGCGGGCCGCTGGCGCTGACGGCGGTTCTCCTGCTGCTGTGGTGCGTCCCCGTCGGGTTCCTGCTCAACCGCACGGACGGGACCGTCAGCATCCCCGCCGTCATGGTCAACGACCAGCGCGACCGCACCGACCTGGTCGCCGACCGGGCCCGCCGGGCCCTCAACGAGGCCCAGGCCGACCTCGTCTCCACCTCGCGCCTGCTCGACACCGACGACCCCGCCGCCACCGAGACCCTGCTGACGAACGCCCTGCGGGAGCACACCCGCTACCAGGCGCTGTACGTCGTCGGCAAGGACGGCGAGGTCGTCGCCCGGGCCGGCGGCGACCCCCACCCGTGGAGCACGGAGAAGGACCCGTCACTGGTACGCGTCTCCGGCAAGGGGGAGAATAAGCCCGTCGTCCAGGCCGGGGCGCCCGTGCCGGAGCACGAGGGCATGACCCTCGTCGGCGAGGTGCGGGTGGAGTTCCTCAACTCGCTGCTGAAGCGGCCCGGCCTCGGCGAGGTCCGGATCGTGAACACCGAAGCGCGGACCCTCGCCGCCAGCGACGGTTTCCTGGCCTTCGAGGGGCTGCCGAACGACGTGCTGCCCGACCTGGTGCGCGCCGCCAATGTGCAGGTGGGCGCCGGACCCGTGGAGAACGGCCTGCTCGTCCGGGACGGTGGCGCCGTCACCGTGGCGGCCGCGGCGCCGTTCACCGGCGGCGGCGTCGCCTCCGACCTCGGCTGGACCGTCGTGAGCTGGCAGAACGCCGCCCAGTTCGAGATCACCGCCTACGAGCGCGAGGACCGCAGCGTGCTCGCCAGTCTGCTCGGCCTCGCCCTGATCGTGGTCTGCCTGGGCTGGATCCACCTCGTCGTCGTACGGCCCCTGCGGGCCCTCGCGGCCGGCGCCGAAAAGCTCGCCGACGGAGACCTCAAGACCGTGCACTACCCCCGCTACCAGGACGAGGTCGGCGCCGTCGTCCGCAGCCTCGAACTGATCCGCCAGCAGTTGCAGACCCGCCGGCAGACCCAGGCGCGCCGGCCCGCCGAGCCCCGGCCCGACACCGGAGGAAGGTGACCCAGCGTGCTCTACCTCTACTTCGTCCTGTTGACCGGCAGTCTGTTCCTGCTCGTCGCGGGCATCATGGAGCAGCGTCGGCACTACGCCGCGCTGCACACCATCCCCTCGCGGGTGCTCGTCAACGGCATCCGCGGCAAGTCCTCCATCACCCGGCTCTGCGCGGGCGCGCTGCGGGGCGGTGACCTGATCACCGTCGCCAAGACGACCGGGACGGCCGCCCGCTTCATCCACCCGGACGCCACCGAGGAGCCGGTGTACCGGAAGTTCGGCATCGCCAACGTGGTGGAGCAGATCGGCATCGTCCGCCGGGCCGCCACCTACCGGCCCGACGCGCTCGTCATCGAGTGCATGGCCGTGATGCCGGCGCTCCAGGAGGTCAACCAGAGCAAGCTGATCCGCTCGACGATCGGCGTGCTGTGCAACGTACGCGAGGACCACCTCGCCGAGATGGGCCCCACCCTCGACGACGTGGCCCGCTCGCTGTGCCGCTCGATGCCCGAGGACGGCATCTGCGTCACCGCCGAGAAGGAACGTTTCCACATCCTCCAGGAGGAGGCGGACGCCCGGAACTGCCAGTTGGTGTACGCCGACCCGGAGACCGTCAGCGACGACGAGCTGCGCGGCTTCAGCTGGTTCACCTTCAAGGAGAACGTGGCGATCGCCCTGGTCGTCGCCGACCTGCTCGGCGTGGAGCGCGAGGTCGCCCTCCAGGGCATGTACGACGCGCCGCCGGACCCGGGCGTGCTCTCCGTGGAGCGCTATGTGGCGCCCGACGGCAACCGGCTCGCCTTCGCCAACGTCTTCGCGGCCAACGACCCCGAGTCGACGCTGATGAACATCAACCAGCTCCTCGACCTCGGCGCCATCCGCCGCCCCCTGAACGTGGTGATCAACTGCCGCCCCGACCGCGTGGAGCGCAACGGGCAGATGGGCGAGATCATCCCCGACCTCCAGCCCGACAACGTCTTCGTCATCGGGCATCCCGCCAAGAGCGCCATCGACGCCATCCCCGCCGAGTGGCAGGACCGGGCGGTCGACCTGGGCGGTGAGAAGCGAGCCGCCGAGGAGTTCATGCCGGCCCTGCTCGGGCGCATGTCCGACGGCGCGTCCCTGGTGGCCATCGGCAACATCCACGGCCAGGGCGAGGAGCTGCTGGAGTACCTCGCCGAACTCCCCGCCGACGAGAGCGAGGTGGACGAGGAGACGCCGAGCCCCGTCGCGGCGACTCCGGCGCAGGCGCCCCGCCTGGACCCGTTCGCCTCGTACCCCCCGGCGTACGAGGAGCGCTACCAGGCTTCGCAGACCCAGGAGATCCCGGTGGTCCGCATCCCGGTCCAGCCGACGGGGTCCCACCGGCAGCAGCACGGGTCGCACGAGCAGTACGCACAGCCCGACCGGTACGGACAGCAGGAGCAGTACGCACAGCGGGAGCGGTACGGACAACAGGAGCAGTACGCACAGCAGGAGCGGTACGAACCCTTCGGGCACCACACCGACGCCCCGAGGCAGCAGCCGCACGAACCCGCCCAGCAGACCTGGCCGCCGCCCCACGACGAGCCGCACGACGACGCCCGGAGATCCCGTTGACCACCGCCGCACTGACCCCCGAGATGGCCGCCCTGGGTATCGCCATAGGGCTGTTCTTCTCGCTGATGTGCTATCTCACCACCAACCTCTCGCCCGGCGGCATGATCACTCCGGGCTGGCTCGCCCTGACGCTGATCGAGGACGTCCAGCGCGCGGCCATGGTGCTGGGCGTCACCGCCCTCACCTACGGCGGCACCAAGATCATGCAGCGGCTGGTGATCCTCTACGGCAAGCGGCTGTTCGCGTCGGTGGTCCTGCTCGGCGTGCTGCTCCAGAGCACGGTGATGATCCTGCTCTCGCTGGAGTTCCCGCTGCTCTACGGCAACCAGACCCTCGGCTTCATCGTGCCCGGCCTGATCGCCTACCAGATGGTGCGTCAGCCCAAGGGCCCCACCCTGCTGGCCACCGGCACGGTCTCGCTCATGGCCTACATCGTCATCGCCGCCGGGCTGCTGCTCGGCATCATGCCCGCTGTCTGACAAGCCGCCCACGAACAACCGAGGAGTAACCGATGGCAGGGAAGAAGAAGTCGCGGCCCGTCGTCTCGGGCCTGGTGGTGCTGGCGCTCGTCGCGACCTCCGGCTACCTCACGCTCGAGCTGCGCAAGCAGGAGGCGCCCGGGGTGACCGAGGTCCGCAACGTCGGCGTCCTGGACGGCGGCAAGGCCTCCGGCTCCGCCTCGGACGACAAGGGCGAGTCCACGTGGTCCCGGCTGGAGAACCCCTCGCGCTCGGTACTGCGCGGCTCCGACGGACAGATCAAGGCGGTGTTCACCGACGGGGCGCGCCTGGCCACACTCACCGGCCCGGCCCGCACCTTCACCGAACCGGCCTCGACCTCCTCGAAGGTCTCCACCACGGACTGGGTGCGTCTGATGCCCGAGCCCTGGAAGAAGGGTGCCGAGAAGGAGAAGTGGTTCAAGGACTGGCACGCCGAGTACGAGGGCAGCAAGGAGGACGACGTCTTCGCGATCGCCTTCCAGTACGTGGCCGGCGCCCCGCAGAAGAAGGACGAGGAGGGCATCACGTACGCAGGTGACGCCAACTTCGGCCCCCTGAACACCACCGGCGCGGAGGGCGGTGACCTGCGTCTGGAGCAGTCCGACTTCTACGACTACCTCGGCCTGCCCTACCCCTTCCGCGACGGCCGGACCGGCACCCCCGAGGCCATGCGCGCCAAGTCCCTGGACTGCTCGGGATTCATCCGGATGACGCTCGGCTACCGCACCCGCTACCCGCTGATGTCCTCGGACACCTCCGGCGACGGCCTGCCGCGCACCGCCAACGGGATGGCCCGCTCCGACGAGGGCGCCGACGTACTCCCGCTGACCGGAGTGGGCCCCGACGACCGGCCGTCCGCCATCGACCAGCTCCAGCCCGGCGACCTCGTCTTCTTCAAGCTGGACGCCCGCACCAAGGACCGGCTCGACCACGTCGGCATCGTGCTCGGTTACGACACCGAGGGCCACCTGATCTTCGTCTCCAGCCGCGAAGAGGTCAACGGCCCGACCATCGGCGACGTCGGTGGGGTCTCCCGCCTGGACGGCAACGGCTACTACGCGAAGACGCTGCGCAGCGCGAAGCGGCTCTGAGTGTGCTGCGGGCCGCGGCGTCACGCCGGGCCCGCAGCACGCGCGGTCGGCAGAGAAGAGCCGGGGCCCTCCTTCATGGGAGGGCCCCGGCTGCATGCGTGACGCGTGCGCGCGTGGCGCTTGCGCTACGGCTGGAGCCCTACGGGTGGAGCACCTTGCCGATGCGCGCGGCCGCTGGAGTGCCCAGCTCGGCGAGGCCGTAGAAGACGCCCGAGGTGGTGACGATGCCCGAGGTGCTGCTGTTGTCGAGCTGGAGGACGGTGCCGTTGCCGGCGTCCTCGCCCTCGGCGCCGATCGCCACGTCCGCCCGGCCGTACCCGGACAGGTCGGTCAGCGAGACCGCCGAGCCGAAGCGGTCGTCCCTCTCGGACGAGCCCGGCACACCCTTGGTGTCCTGCGAGTAGATGACGGCGCCCGTGCCCGTCGGTCCGGTGGAGGTGGAGCGCAGCAGCAGCGTCGAGCCGGCGTTGACGTACGAGACGTCGCTGCGGGTCACGTTCTCGCCGGGCAGGCCGGCCAGGATGTCGGCGTACCCGTCGAGGTCGACGTCACCGACGGAGACGGACGCACCCATGTCGTCGCCGCTCTCGCCGAGGCCGGGAACGCTGGTTGTGTCCTGGTGCACGGTCTTGGTCCCCGTGGAGGTCAGGCCCGTCGACGATCCGAAGACCGCGGTGACGGCGCCGCCAACAGCGGTGTGACCCGACTCGGTGGCGGACGGCTGTCCGACGGCGAGGTCGGTGTAGCCGTCGCCGTTGAGGTCGCCCGAGGCCAGCGAACGGCCGCCGGACGCGGTCAGCATGCCGACCCGCTGCAGACCGGTCGGTGAGCCCTTCAGCCACACCAGGCGGCCCTTGCCCGCCGTGTCACGGAACGAGACCGCCACGTCGGCGTAACCGTCATCGTTGAAGTCGCCGCTCGACGCCGAGGAATAGGAGACGCGGCCCGTGTACGACGTGGCCGTGTTCAGATAGCCCCTCGTGCCGGCGCCGGTCGCGGAGTCCCAGGCGTACCAGCGCCCCGGCGCGCCCGGTGCGACGGAGAAGATGTCCGCCTTGCCGTCGGCGTTGAAGTCGCCGGCCGTGACGGTCGTGCCGAGCCCCTCGTCCGCGGTCCGGGTGGACGAGTTGGTCCAGTACAGCTTGCCCGTGGTGAGCGCGGGGCCGTACAGCGCGGTGACGGAACCGGTGTTGGCCTGCCCGGTAACCCCGTTCTCGCCGGGGGCGCCGACGATCAGGTCGGCGAAACCGTCACCGTTCAGGTCGCCGTACGCCGTGGAGGAACCGAACCGGTCGTCGCTCTCGGAGGTGCCGGGCACGCCCGGGCTGCTCTGGTTCAGCGTGCGGCGCGCCGCGGCGACGGGGCCGTCCGTGCTGCCGGGCAGGATGTGGACGCTGCCGTCACTGCTCGCGACCTTCGGCGTACCGACGACGAGGTCGGTGATGCCGTCACGGTTGAAGTCGGCTGTCGGGATCGCGGAGTTGCTGCCCGCGCCGGACGCGAACTTACGGATCGCGGGCAGCTTGCCGTAGAGGTTCACGCCGGGGCAGAGAGTGGCGAAGCCGTCGCGGTGACCGGAGAGGGTGTTCAGCGTGGCCTTCTCGCCGGCCTTGTACTTGCCGGTGTCGGCGGCCGCGGTCAGCGTGACCGTGCCGCTGGGGCTGACACCGTACTGGCCGAGCTTCCAGGCGGCGACACGCGCGGCCGAGTCCAGGGCGGCCCGGCTGGGCTTGCCCGTCTCGAAGTCGCCGAGCAGCGCGACGCTCGTGGAGTAGGAGTTGAAGCCGTACGTGTGCGCGCCGAGGACGGGCAGGTCGGCGCCGCCCTCACGGCCCTCGAAGATCTGGCCGCACTTGTCGACGAGGAAGTTGTAGCCGATGTCCTTCCAGCCCTCGTAACCCGGGCGCGGCGTCACGTGGTACGCGTAGATCGCACGGATCATCGCGGGGGACTCGGAGCAGCTGTAGTTGTTCGAGTCGGCCGTGTGGTGGACGAAAACGGCCTGGATCCTGTCGATGTACTCCGGGTCGCTGTAGTTCGTGGCCAGCGACTTGTCCGGGCCCCAACTGGTACGCAGCGTCATGGGCGGCCGCGTCACCGTGGAAGGTGGCGCGGTCGGTGTGGTCGGCGTCGGGGTGGCGGTCGGCGTGACCGTCGGCGTGACCGTATCCGTCGGCGTGGCGCTCGTGCTCGCCGTCTGCGTGGCCGCGTCCGTTGGCGTCGGGGACGCGGTTGCCGTCTCCGTGGCGGCCGCGGCCGGCGCAGGCGCCGCGGTCTCGTCGAGGGCGTACGCCGCCGGCTGCGCGTCCGCGCCCGGCGCCTTGGCCTCCTTGGCCGTGACGCCCGGGTCCACCAGGGTCAGTTCCAGCCCCTTGGGCAGACCGGCGCTCGACGTGCCGTCCGCGCGCAGCACGCGTCCCTCAACGGCGTCGGACGGCCCGACCCACAGCGGCTCGGACATGCCGGGCAGATCGGCCTTGGCGTCCCGCTTCTCGGCGAGGTGCTGGTCGAGGTGCACCTCCAGCCAGTCGCCCCACTCGCCGGTCTCGCGGTTGCGCGTGCGCACCTCCGCTCTGCCTTCGATCTCCGCGTCCGGGTTCGCCCAGGTGACACCGACAAGGGAGAACGGCTCGGTGCTGGTGCGCGGCACATCGCGCTTCTCACTGCCCGTCCCCTTGAAGCCGAGCGAGTGCACCTCGGCCTTGCGCGGCTTCAGCCCCTCCCGCACCGGATCCGTGCCGGGACTGGCCACAGCGGCTGTGACGACCCCCGCACCACCGAGCACGACGGCCCCGACGGTCAGCCAGGCGCGGCGTTTCATGCTCAGCGGTCTGTAGGCATGCGACTTACGCGAACTCAAATCCCCTACCCCTTATAAGAGTTCTGCTTCGGCTCGCCCCGGAAAAGAGGCGTGCCCCTATACCCAGCGCCGCACCCTCCTGAAACGTCACACTGGAGGCCGGGCGGATGGTCAGCCGATGGCGCTGCGCGGGCGGCAGGCCGGCCGGTGCGACCCAGCCCGTGATCCGGTCCATCGTCGAGCGTGGCACGGACACGCAGCCCGCGGTGGCGCCGCCGCCTTTGACGTGGAGAGAGAAACCGGCGCCCCGGCCCGGAGCAGCGGCGCTCGCACCCGACGCCAGGCGGGCCGATCCGGTGCAGTAGCACCTCGGCGGGCCGCCCGTCGTGGTGGACGCGGCATGCGCGAGCGTGGCCGGCGAACTGCCGCAGCCGGTCGAGGTGCTGCGGCTGGAGACGTTGCGGGAGTGCCCCACGCCGGCCCGGCCCGTCACGCCTCCCACCCGGCGACCTGGCGTTCCTTCAGTTCTCGTCCGGCAGCACAGGGGCCCCGAGGGGGTGGAGCTCACCCATGCCGCCGCGGTGGCCGGCCTGCGTCAGATCATCACCACCTCCACCCTCTCCGAGCGGGAGGCGACGACGGCGTCGAGATCCTGGCCGAGGCCGCCGGCAAAGCCGTGCAGGGGTCCGGTCAGCCGCTTTCCAGGTAGTTCATGAACCAGTGGGTGTCGAAATAGCGGGCCATCGTGAACGGGTGGTGCGGGTCGGTGAGCATGCGGCAGACGAACTCCGCGGCCTGGCAGTCAAAGGGGACGTCCTTGTTGTCGATGGACCGGACCACGACGGGCCAACGGTCGGGGTCGTCGCCGTCGGCCTTCCAGCAGTACAGGTCTTCGTGCTCAGTGCCCGCCCAGATGAGCAGACCGTCCCTTCTGAGGTCCGTCCACGGCTCCTGATTCAGGCCCAGATATCCGTCGAAGGCCCCCGTGCCGAACGTCTCGACCATGCGCTTGTAGTCGTTCGGCAGCGCGGTGCCCAGGCGTGACTCCACCTCCGCCCAGTCCACGTCCGGCCGCTGAGCGGGCTGTGTCCAGCCGGTGATCCGTCTGAGCCGCTCCATCCAGTCGACGTCCTCGTCCTCGTCCTCGTCCGGAGCGAGCACCAAGAGTTCCGGCACTTCCCTGTGAGCGACCACCAACACCGGACGCTCGGCCCCCTCGGCGTCCCGCGCCGTACCCGTGCCGACCCACTGATCCCCATACGCCCATGCCCGTATCTTCACGGCCCGGTCCTCGAAGGGGACGAGGAGAGCCGCGCCCCTGGACTCGTCGACCGTCGGATCGGTGAAGCCGTCGAGGACAAGGGTGCGCGGGGCGCCGTACCTGCTGTTGAGCAGGTCGGTCATGTCCTGCGGGTTCAGGTCGCTGGGCAGGTGGATGTAGCCGTCGCCCGAGCCGAGTTGAGCCAGCAGGTCGTTGACGGTCGCTTGCGTGAGCTCCATGGCGGACAGTGAAGCGCACCGCACTGACAATAGGCGTCGTCCAACCCAGAGCTGCAGTTCCTTGCCCCTGCTGATGCGGTACGGACAGGTGCGGGAGCTCGCGCCCGAGGTCGATCTGCCGTTCGGCGTCGATGCCCCTCACACCTACCGGATCCAGTCGCTCGACCTGCGGCCGGGTGACCGGCTGCCCACCAACCCCCTCCGAGAACTGCCGGACGATCCGACGGACCCCTGCCACGTCCGCGCAGCCAGGGGTGGGGCGGTGCGCGGCCGTGGCAGGGGTCCGGCGATGTACCGACAGCCTCGTCGGTAACATCCGATAAGATGCCGACACGCAAGTCGTCAAGTTTACGCAAAGCGCCGGGCTGGGCGTGTCCTGTCGCCTGCCGCCGCGGTCCTTCTGCCCCCGCCACCCTCATCGCTCGGAGATTCCGTGTTCCTTGCCCTACGCGATCTGCGCTTCGCCCGCGGTCGCTTCGCCCTCATGGGTGCGGTGGTCGCACTCATCGCCGTACTCGGCGTCCTCCTGTCCGGACTCGCCTCAGGCCTGGCGGATGCCGGTATATCCGGTCTGCGCGCACTGCCCATGACCCATATGGCCTTCGACCGGAAGGCGACCAGCGAGCAGTTCTCCCGTTCGACCGTGGAGCAGGAGGACTGGCAAGCGTGGTCCGAGGCCCCGGGCGTGGAGCGGGCGGAGCCGTTCGGGAACACTCTGGCCAACGCCCAGGTGACCCAGGGTGCCAAGAAGGGCGAGCAGGTCAACCTCGCCGTCTTCGGTATGGCGGCGGACTCACCCATGGCTCCCGTCTCCACCAAGGGCGAGGGTCTGAAGGAGAGCGGTGCCGGGATCGTCATCACACAGGAGATCGCCGATCTGGGTGTCGAGGTCGGGGATGTGCTGACCGCGGACAAGAGCATGGTGCGGCTGGAGGTCGTGGGCATGGTCGACGAGACCGTCTCCTACGGCCACATCGGAGTCGCCTACACGGACCTCGACACCTGGCGGCATCTGCACTACGGCCTGCCGGGTGACCTGCCCGAGGCCGCACGCCGGCAGGCCACGGCCGTCGCCCTGACTCTGGAGGAGGGTGCCGACGTCGCCGCTGTGGCGAAGGCGACCGCCACCCGCGCCGACACCAAGGAGACCACCTTCGACGCGTCCCCGGGCTACACGGCCGAGTCGAGCACCATGGCCCTGATCAAGGGCTTCCTGTATGCCATCTCCGCTCTGGTCGTCGGTGCCTTCTTCACCGTCTGGACCGTGCAGCGCAAGGCAGAGATCGCCCTGCTGAAGGCGCTCGGCGCCCCCACTGGATACATCCTGCGCGACGCACTGGCACAGGTCGTCGCCGTGCTCGTCGGCGCGACGGCCGTCGGCACCGCTGTCGGCCTGGCCCTGGGGAGCGCGATGATCGGGAAGGCGCCGTTCTCCCTCTCCGCCCCGGCCATCGCCACTTCCGCCGGCCTCCTCATCGGGCTCGGAACCGTGGGCGCCATCGTCGCCGTCCGCCGCATCACCGCCGTCGACCCCCTGACCGCTCTGGGAGCCACCCGATGACCACACCCTCCACCGACCCCCGGGCCGCCTCGGACGTGACAGACTCCGGCGGGCTGCGCCTGCTCGGCATCACCCTCACCCTGGGAGACGGCGACACCGCCGTCACCGCCCTCGACGACGTCGACCTGACCGTCGCTCCCGGAGAGTTCGTCGCCGTCGTCGGCCCCTCGGGCTCCGGCAAGTCCAGCCTCCTCGCCGTCGCCGGGGGCCTTCAGCAGCCCACCTCGGGCAGAGTCCACATCGCCGGCACCGAACTGACCGCTCTGTCGGACAAGGAACGCACCGCGGCCCGCCGGCGCCATATCGGCTTCGTCTTCCAGCAGTCGAATCTGCTGGCCTCCCTGACCGTGCGGGAACAGCTTCTCCTGCCCCTGCACATCGACGGCCGCCTCGACGCCGCGGCCCGGACCCGGGCCGACGAGCTCATCGATGCGGTCGGGCTCTCACACCGCTCCGGCTCCCGTCCGCACCAGCTGTCCGGAGGCGAACGCCAGCGCGCCGGTCTGGCCCGCGCACTGATGACCTCCCCCGCCGTCCTGCTGGTGGACGAACCCACCTCCGCGCTGGACCGGGTACGTGCGGCCGAGGCGGTACAGCTGATCGCCGAGCAGACCCATGAGCACGGCACGGCCACGGTCATGGTCACCCACGACACGGCGATAATGGACGCTGCCGACCGGGTGCACGAGATGGTCGACGGCCGCCTGTCCTGACCGGGGCCGCAGGCCGACGCCTCAGCGCCCGGCCCCGCTCGCCACCCAGGAGTCTGTCCCGCATGCCGAAGATCAACGCCTCCACCGTCGCCGAACATCGCGCGCAGCAGCGCGAAGCGCTGATCGGGGCAGCGATCGACATCCTGGTGAACGAGGGCGCCACCGCCGTCACACCCGCGGCGGTCGGCGCCCGGGCGGGCCTGGCCCGTTCCAGCGTGTATCAGTACTTCAACTCATCAGCAGCCCTGCTGGCCACCATCACGGAGGAAGCGTTCCGGCGCTCCAACGAAGCGCTCACCCATGCCATGGCCGCCGCGAACGGCCCGGTGGAGCGCGTCGAGGCGTTCTTCAGGGAAAGCCTCCGCCTCGGTGCCGAAGGCGCGCACCGGCCGACGGCCGCCCTCATGAGCGCCGGTCTGCCTCCCGCCGGCCTGGAGAGGCTGATGGAACTCCACCTGGAGCAGGTCGCACCGTTCCGTGACGCCGTCAGGGAGATCGACATCCCCGACCCCGAGCTCACGGCCGACCTGATCGCCGGAATGCTGCACACGGCCCTGTCCGCCGTGGAGCACGGCACCCCACTCGATACGGTCACCGAGCGCACTCTCGCACTGGTACGCCGCTGCCTCACTCCGGCCGACAGCGTGATCCGCGATCCGGAGCAAGGCATCTGAAGCCCGCCAGTACAACCCCGCCACCGGCCGCTTCAACAGCACCGACCCGGCAACCCGAAGCACTCCCCCGCCCACGTATCCCGTGACCGGCCAGAACGGTGGAGGCGGCGCCTTCGTCGACAAGTACCTCCACGGCCGCTCTCGTCCGCCCGCGACGCAGCCGGCCCGGCCGGCACCACCCCGGGGCTTCATCAACGCCGGCCATCCCCGGCCCCTGCTGATGCGGGACGGACAGGTTCAGGGGATCGTGCCAGAGGTCTGCCGTTCGGCGTCGTTGCCCCTCACACCTACCGGGTCCAGTCGCTCGACCTGCGGCCGGGTGACCGGCTGGTGATGCTGACCGACGGCATGCCCGAGCGCAACGCCGACCTCGATCCGTCCGACCAGCCGAAGCACTGTGACCGTCACCTCGAACCCGCCACCGCACGGTTACCGTCTGCGACAGTTGTTCCGTGACCGATCCCCAGCTCAAGGACATCTCTTTCGGCGGAGTTCTGGTGCACCGGCAGCTCTCGGCACACGCCCGCGACCTCGCCATGCGTGTGGTGGACGAACTCGCGGGCCAGTTGCCCGCTTACGGTGCGCTGCCCTTGGAGGAACTGCGCAGCGAGATCATGGGGGTGTCGTACCAGTGCATTCACGGTTTCGTCGAGGTGCTGCGCACCGGGGAGCTGCCGGGGCGTGAGCAGCTCGCCGTCATCCGGGAGGCGGCCGCTGACCGCGCCGAGGAAGGGCTGATGCTCGACTCGGTGATCAGTGCCTACCACGTGGGCGCGCAGGTGGTGCTCGATACTCTGTCGCCGATGGCTGGGCCGCAGGACGTCCAGGACGTCCTCACGCTGAACCGGGTGCTGATGCAGTACCTCCAGCGGGTCACGGCTGCGGGTGTGGGCGGCTACTTCCAGGAGCGACAGGCGGCGTTCGGCGTCGAGCACTTCGAGCAACAGGCGTTGCTGGACGCATTGCTGGCGGGTTCGCCCGCACAGGACGCGGCCGACCGGGCCGGTATCTCATTGCCGGCGCGGTTCCTCGTGCTGAGCCTGGCCGTCGGTGCGCATCCGGACGAGCGGACGCCGGGCGTGGACCCGGTGATCGCCGGACGTCGCAAACTGCGGAGGCTGCGGAGGGAGCTGGAGCGGCACGTGCCCGGTGTGGTGCTGTCGGCGCTGTCGGTGGACGGTGGCCTGGCCCTGCTGCCGCTTCCGGACGAGCAGGCCGGTGAAAGTGCGGCGGGGTTGGCCGGTGACGTACCGGAGGCCGTGGCGAACTGGACGGGCGGCATCCTCGGGCACATGATGCGGGTCTCGGGTGCGGCGATCATCGCGGGGGTCGCGATCTCGACGCCGGACGGTGTGCACGACGGGGCACGGCTGGCCGGCGACGTCCGCAAGGTCGCACAGGCCGCACGCCGCCCCCCGGGACCGTACCGGCTGGCGGACGTACTGCTGGAGTACCAGCTGACCCGTCCCGGGCCTGCGCTGGCGAAGCTCTCCTCGCTGCTCGCACCGCTGGCCGGGAAGCCGGAGCTGCTGGAGACGCTCAGGGCCTATCTGTCCTGCGCCATGGACCGGCGCAGCACGGCGGAACGGCTCAGCGTCCATCCCAACACCCTGGACTACAGGCTGCGTCGGATCACCGGTCTGACGGGCCTCGACGCGACCCGGCAGGCCGACCTGGCACGGGTGCAGGCAGCCCTGGCGGCGTATGACGCCCACGAATATTTGTGACCTGTCACAAACTCGTGCGGAAACTTCTAACGGCCAAGCCAAACGGATCCCGGCCGGTTCGGCCCCATCATTAACCAGCGACTTACCTGCCGGTAACCAATGGTTCGGCGCGGGTAACGAGGCGAGAACCTGTCGGCGTCGAGCCCGGCGGGCCTACTTCCGCTGCGTGCCGTTCCCCATCTCCTGCGGCACCGAGTCCTGGAGCACGTCACATGAGCCGCACCACTTCCGCCACCCGTTTCCGTTCCCGCAGATCCCGCGTCGCCATCGTCGTGGCCGCGGCCGTGACGGGAATGGGGGTCAGCCTCACGCCCAGCGCGCAGGCAACCGAGGCCCTGCCGACCACCACCGCGTCCCAGATGCTTCCCACCACGACGCGATTCGTCGACATCGCCGGCCACGAGGGCGTGAAACTCGCCGCGAACGTCGTCGCCCCTGCGGACACCAGCCGCGACTACCCTGTCATCGTGCTGCCCACCAGCTGGGCGATGCCGCAGATCGAGTACATCGCGCAGGCGAAGAAACTGGCGGAGAAGGGCTACGTCATCGTCTCGTACAACGTCCGTGGCTTCTGGCAGTCCGAGGGCGAGATCGAGGTGGCCGGTCCCAAGGACATCGCCGATGCCCGCAAGGTCATCGACTGGGCCCTGGCCAACACCGCCGCGGACCCCGAGCTGATCGGCATGGCCGGCATCTCCTACGGCGCGGGCATCAGCCTGCTGACGGCCGCTCAGGACGACCGTGTGGACGCCGTTTCCGCGATGAGCGGCTGGGCGGACCTCACCGAGTCCCTGTACAAGGGCGAGACGCAGCACACGCAGGCCACCGCGATCCTCGCGGGCCTCGGTTACGCGACGGGCCGGCCCAGCGCGGAGGCCGCCGAGAAGATCGAGATCATGCGCAGCGGGAAGACGGACCGCATCGACGAGGTCCTCCCCTGGGCCGATCAGCGCTCCGCCGTGAACCAGGTGGACCGGCTCAACGCCAACGACACCGCGGTCATGCTGGCCAACGCCTGGGGCGACTCGATCTTCGCTCCGAACCAGTACGCGTCCTTCTACGAGAAGCTGGACGGCCCCAAGCGCCTGGAGCTGCGCCCCGGCGACCACGCGACCGCGGAAGGCCTCGGCCTGCTCGGGCTGCCCAACGACGTCTGGGACAACACCCACCGCTGGTTCGACCACCACCTCAAAGGCGTCGAGAACGGCATCGACGCCGAGCAGCCCGTCCAGCTGAAGTCGCGATCCGGTGGCGCCTACGAAGGCTACCCGAGCTGGAACGCCGTCCCCAGCCGCACGCAGAACATCCGGTTCACGGACGACGAGGACATCCTCCCCAATCTGGGGTCCGGCGCGAACGCCGGCATCTCCTTCCTCTCCAGCATGCTGGACCAGTTCGCCCAGTCCTCCCCGAAGATCTCCATACCGCTGCTGCCCAGCACCCGTGCGGCCGTCTGGCAGACCGAGCGCTACGACACCGTCCAGCAGGTACGTGGCACACCGACGGTGCGGACGACCGTCACCAGCAACCGGTCCAGCGGCACGGTGGTCACCTACCTCTACAGCGTCGACGCGCTCGGCATCGGCGAGCTGGTCGCCCACGGCCCCCTGAGCTTCCACGGCAAGGCGCCGGGTCAGCCGTTCACGCTGGACATCGAGATGTTCTCCACCGCGTACGACGTCCCCGCGGGCCACCGGCTCGCCCTCGTCATCGACGGTGTCGACACCCGCTACAACGACTACAACACCGTGCTCCAGACGATCGACTTCGCCGGCGGGGCGGAACTGAACGTCCCCCTCCGCTGACCCGGTCGGCTCCACCGCCCTTCGAAGAGGGGTGGGCTCACCCCGAGCGGGGGACACAGCCGGTCAGTTCGAGGCTCGTGACGTCGGCCCCCTCGGACGCAAGGTCCAGGTGAGGATGCCGACCCGAGGTGTCCCTGCGAAGCACGCGGCAGCGGGCCGAGCACTTCGCAGGGCGACGGGTACGGGCAGGGACGGCCGTCCCTGCCCGTACCCGTCCGTCCGCTGCCGGGGCCAGGTCCCCGATGCCGCCACCACTGTCCAGTTGTTCGGCGGCAACCTCAGGCAGCGAGCCCTCACCGAAGCACGCGAGGCGACACAGAACGCCTCAGCCGGCTGAGCAGGCGGATCAACGTCACCGCCTGCGCCCTCGTCTGCTCCCGC
Organism: Streptomyces anulatus; assembly: GCF_000721175.1. Lineage (GTDB taxonomy): Bacteria > Actinomycetota > Actinomycetes > Streptomycetales > Streptomycetaceae > Streptomyces > Streptomyces anulatus_C. The sequence goes on along the minus strand of NZ_JOEZ01000003.1, from coordinate 180,091 downwards.
GGACTCGCCATCGGCGGGACGACGGGCTTCGGCTTCACCGCCCTGACGGACTGCCACAAGGGCAGCCCGCCATCAGCGCCTGCTCCGCATCCCGGGCGGAGCGTCCGGCAGGAACGACGGAGGGACCTTCACGGATGGGACGACACCCGCGAAGGTCCTTCCGGTCGGGGTGCGCCGGACTACGGCGCTTCCATGAGGATCTCCGTCGCGGTGCTCATGTGCAGCCGACGGGTGTGGTCGACCGTTCGTACCGGCCCGGTCAACGTGACCCGGGCCGTGAGGCGCGCGTCGGTGCTCGACGCGCTCAGCCGCAGTTCGAGATCGCCCGGCTCGACGATCCGGTGGCCGTCGCGGCCCGTGAAGGACGCGAGGTCCGCCGGGACCGTCATCCGCACCCTGGCCGCCCGTCCGGCATCCAGGCCGAGGCGTACGTACCCGATAAGGCGCTGCACCGGCTGGACCACGGAGGCGACCGGGTCGTGAGGTTCTCCGCGTCGCAGCCCTCCCCGCTCGTCCCGCGCCCGAAGAGACCGGCCCGGTCGCCGAGTACGACGATCACGAGGTCGGCGCTCCTGGCCAGTTCGACGGCCTCGCCGAAGCCACCGGTGTCCGGGCCGTCGATGTCCGCACCCTGTGCGGAGACGATCTCGCTCTCGGGGAACTCCGCCGCACACGCCTCGCGCAGAGTGGGCAGTTCGATGCCGAGCGGGGTCCCGGGGTGCTGGCCCCCCACGTGGACGGGAAAGGCGTAGCAGCCGAGGACGGCCGTCGGGGTGTCGGCGTTGGGCCCGATGACTGCGATACGGGCGGGGGCTCCGGCGGCCGCGTCCGCCGCCAGGGGCAGGGTGCCGTCGTTGCGCAGGAGCACGACGGCCTGCTCGGCGACGCGGCGGGCGAGCGCGCGGTTCTCGTCGGTGTCGAGACGGACGGTCCCGCGCAGCACCTCCGAGTTCCCACCCACGGAGCCGCCCGTACCCACGGCTCCGGCGAGCACCGGCGGCACCGGACTCCAGTCCGCGTCCAGAATTCCCAACTGAGCTTTCTGGACCAGCACTCGGCGTACCGCACGGTCCACCAGCGCCTCAGGTACGAGGCCCTCGGCGATCGCGTCGGCCAGCGGGCCGCCGAAGGTCTTGACGGTCGGCAGTTCCACGTCCACACCCGCGCCGAGTGCGGCGCCGGCCGCTTCCCCGAAGTTCCCCGCCACGCCGTGCAGCGTCTTCAGGAACGCGATGCCGAAGTAGTCCGCGACAACGGTCCCGTCGAAGCCCCAGGTGTCGCGGAGCAGGCCGGTCAGCAGCGAACCGTCGGCCGCGGAGGGGATTCCGTCGGTGTCCGTGTAGGCGTGCATGACGGACCGTACGCCGCTTTCGCGTACGGCCATCTCGAACGGGGGCAGGATGATGTCGGCCCGCTCCCGCGCGCCCATGCCGACGGGGGCGAGGTTGCGGCCCGCCCGTGAGGCGGAGTAACCGGCGAAGTGCTTGAGCGTGGCGACGACCCCGGCCGACTCCAGTCCCCGCACATAGGCGGTGGCGACCGTTCCCACCAGGTACGGGTCCTCGCCGATCGTCTCTTCGACACGGCCCCAGCGTGCGTCGCGTACGACGTCGAGGACGGGGGCGAGCCCCTGGTGCACGCCGACGGAGCGCATGTCGCGGCCGATCGCGGCGGCCATCTCGCGGACCAGCTCCGGATGGAAGGTGGCGCCCCAGGACAGCGGCACCGGGTAGGCGGTCGCGCCCCAGGTGGCGAAGCCCGCGAGGCATTCCTCATGGGCGAGCGCCGGTATGCCGAATCGGTTCGCCCCGGCGATGCGCTCCTGGGTGCGCGCCAGCGAGAGGGCGCCCACGGCCGGATCGACCGGGGCCGTTCCGAACGGGCGGGTCAGCTGGCCGAGGCCGTGCGGAAGAAGGTCGTCGAGGGCGACGGCCTCCTCCATGTCGTGCTGGAACGGTGCGACTTCGGCGCCCTCGTCGGACGCGCCCACCCAGACGCCGAAGAGCTGGGAGACCTTTTCCTGGAGGGTCATGGCGGCGATCAGGGCGTCGGCCCTGGCCTCGGGATCGAGGGTGGGATCGCGCCAGGGCCCGGTGCGGTGTTCCGTGGCGCAGGGCACCGGTGCCCGGGAGTCGGTGGCCTCGGCTGGTGTCTGAACGCCGGTGTTGCCGATGTCGGCGGTCACTTTCCTCCCACTCCCATCAACCCCTGTACCAGGGCGCGACGAGCGAACAGATAGACGATCAGGATGGGGAACATGGACAGGACGACCGCGGCGAGCAGGCCGGGGGTGTTGACTCCGTGTTCCGTCTGGAAGTCGTAGAGCCCCAGGGTGATCACCTTGGTCTCCGCCGACTGGGTCAGGACGAGGGGGAAGAGGAAGCCGTTCCACGCCTGGAGCGCGGAGAAGACGACGATCGTCGAGACCCCGCTCCTGGACAACGGCAGCACCAGTTGGAAGAAGACCCGTCGGGACGAGGCGCCGTCCATCGTCATCGCCTCGTACAGATCGGGGGTGATGTCCCGCATCACACCCGTCAGGATCAGGGCGCACACCGGCATGGCGAAGGCCGCCGTCGGCAGGATGACGCCGATGAGGTTGTCGTAGAGACCGGCCTCGCTGATGACGAAGAACATCGGGACGATGACCGCCTGCGAGGGGATCGCCAGGCCCAGGAGGAACAGCCGGAAGACCGTGGTGGTGGCGCGACCCCGGCTCCTGACGATGGTGTACGCCAGCGGCGGGACGAGGAGTACGACGATGCCCACCACGGACACGGTGACGATGACGGTGTTGAGGAAGTACTGCGCGAAGCCGCTGTTGAGGTCGTCGATGTAGTTGTCGAGCGTGAAGTGCTCGGGGAAGGACAGCGGGCCGTTCGCCGCGTAGTCGGGGCGTGACTGGAACGTGGCGACGAGCATCACGTACAGCGGCAGCCCCACCACGAGGAGCCAGACCAGGGAGCCGAAACCGGCGAAGTAGTTGGGACGGCTCTTCCTCACAGTCCCTCCATGGTGCTGCGCATCCTGTCGTAGCCCGAGAGCCGCACCACGATCAGCGAGATGACCGTGGAGACGAGGACCAGGAGGAGGGCGATGGTGGAAGCCGCTCCGTAGTCGAAGCTCTTGAACGCCTTCTGGTACATGTAGTACGCGCTGATGGTGGTGTCGCTTCCCGGTCCGCCCTGGGTCAGGATGAGCACGGTGTCGAAGGTCGTGAGTCCGCCGACCACCATCAGGATCATCGAGGTGATGATCGAGTTGCGCAGCTGCGGCAGCGTGATGTGGAAGAACTGCCGCACCGTGCCCGCGCCGTCCACCTGCGCCGCCTGGTAGAGGACCTGCGGCACCGCGCGCGCCGCGCCCTGGTAGATCAGCGTGTGCAGTGGGGTGAACTGCCAGGTGCTGACGAAGACCAGGACGCCGATCGCGGTGGCCTGCGTCCCGAACAGGTTGCCGTCGCCGAAGAGCCATGTGGCCTGCGCGGGGACGCCGAGGTTGGGGTCGAGGACGGCGCGCCACAGCACGGACACGGCCGCGACGGACAGCAGCATCGGGACGAAGTAGATGGCGGACAGAACGGCCCGGTTGCGCTGGTGCCCCGCCGCCCAGACCCCGAGCAGGATGCTCAGCGGAGTCTGGACGGCGACCCCGAGCACGGTGAGCAGGACGCTCAGCCAGAGGCTCTTGATCATGACGGGGTCGTCGAGGAGCCTTCTCCAGTTGTCGAGGCCCGCGAATTCCGGGTCGCTCAGGCCGTCCCAGCTGGCGAAGGAGAGTACGGCGACCATGATGAGCGGGACGATGGCGAAGAGGCCGAAGAAGACGGCGGCGGGGGCCGCCCAGAGGAATCCCGGGCGGCCCGCTCCGATGCCGGACGAGCCGGGTTTCTCGACCGTCTCACCGTCTGCGGAGGGGGTGGCGGTTCGGGTCATGTCATGTGTTCCGGGTCCGGATCTCAGTGGGCTCACGAGGTCGGCAGCGCCTGCATGGCCTTGATGAAGGCGTCCTCGTCCATCGAGCCGTTGAAGAACTGCTGGAGGGACTGGTACATCGCGGTGGCCGCCGACTGCGGGTACGCCTGGTCCCAGGAGAGCTGGAACGCCGGGGCCGCCTTGACCATGTCGTACTGGAACTTCGCGAACTCGGGGCTGGCCGCGGCGTCCAGGAAGCCTTCGGTGTTCGTCGTGGTCGGCAGGTTGCCGATGGCGAGCTGCGCCTTGACGAACTGGTCCGAGTACATGAGCTTCAGGAACTCGGCGGCGGCCTGCGGGTGCTTCGTCTTCTTCAGCACGGAGTAGTAGTTGTTGGTGTTGCCGACGACGTTCGCCTGGTCGCCCTTGCCGCCTTCGACGGAGGGGAAGGTGCTGTATCCGAGGTCGCTCTTCGCGAACTCGGGGTGCGCGTCCTGCTGCGTCGAGTACTCCCACGAGCCCATCAACTCGAAGCCGGCCCTGCCGGTCGCCAGGAGCGTGGGGGAACCCTGGTCGGTGAACTTCACCGAGTCGAAGTTGGTGCCGAAGGCCCCGGCGTCCACCAGTTCCCTGATGCTGCTCAGCGCCTTCCGGCTGTCCGGGCTCGCCCAGGCGTCCTGGTCGCCGTCGAGGGCCTTTTGGAAGAGCTCCGGGCCGGCGATACGGTCGTACAGGTACTCGAACCACATCAGCGTCGGCCACCGGTCGCCGCCGCCCAGCGCGATCGGGGTGACGCCGTCGGCCTTCAGCGCCTCGACCGCCGCCAGCAGGTCGTCCCAGGTCTTCGGGGGTTCGACGCCCGCCTTCTTGAGGACCTTGCCGTTGTTGAACAGCAGGACGGGCTGCGTGCCGCGCATGGGGACCCCGTAGGACGTGCCGTCGACCACCGCGCTGTTGAACACGGACGGCAGGAACTTCGCCTTGAGGTCGGGGTCCTTGGCGATGAAGGGGTCCAGCGGGAGCAGGAGGCCGGCGTCGACGAACGGCTTGATGCTGCCGCCGCCCCAGTTGAAGAAGACGTCCGGAGCCTGCTTGCTGTTGATGATCGTCTGCAGCTTGGCCTGGTAGTCGGCGCCCGGGATCGTATCCAGGACGGCCTTCACCTTCGACGTCTTGTTGAAGGTGGCGACGATCTCCTTCTCCACCTTGTTCGCCGCGTCCCCGTAGACCAGGACGTGGATGGTGTCGTCGCCGGCCGCATCGGAGTCTCCTCCGCATCCGGACAGGGACAGCACCAGGGCCAGCGCGGCACCACCGACGACCAGGGTCCGCGAGAGCCGTGCGCGTTGCTTCATCGGCACACCTTTCGAAACTTTTTCGGAGCAGTTACCGAAACTTCCTGAGTGGGGACGCTAGGACTCCTCACCTGGGGGGTCAACCCTCGATCGAGGTGTTACCAAAGCGTTACGCATGGGCGGCAGTCGTCCCGTGCTTTATGCTCCTCGCCATGCGCGATGACGAGAAAACGGGCCGCATCACCCTGGCTCAAGTGGCCGAGCGGGCCGGCGTCTCCATTTCGACAGTTTCGAAGGTCCTCAACGGACGGCAGGACGTGGCGACCCCCACGAGGGTCAAAGTGGAACGTCTTCTGGAGGCCCATGCGTACCGACGCACCACCCGGTCGGCCAGCGAGGCGCCGCTCATCGAGATCGTGTTCCACGAGCTGGAGAGCATCTGGGCGATGGAGCTGATCCGGGGAGTGGAGAACGTCGCCAAGGCCCACGGCGCCGGGGTCGTCCTCACCGAAAGCGGAACCCGTCACTCGCCCGGACCCGACTGGATGGAGGCAATGCTCCAGCGGCGACCGCTCGGTGTCGTCCTGGTCTTCTCCACCCTGCCCAGCGAAGTGAAACAGCAGCTCAGGGCACGTTCGATCCCGTTCGTCATCATCGACCCGGCGGGCGACCCCGACCCCGACGTGCCCTCGGTCGGCTCCGCCAACTGGAATGGCGGACTGGCCGCCACCCGCCATCTCATCGAGTACGGGCACCGGCGCATCGGAGTCATCACCGGCCCCGAGGACATGCTCTGCTCCCGCGCCCGGCTCGACGGCTACCGGTCGGCGATGACCATGGCAGGGCTGGAGGTGGACCCCGACCTCATCCTGTTCGGCGACTTCCACGTGGAGGGCGGATACGACCGCGCCGCTGAGATGCTGTCGCACCCCCAGCGGCCCACCGCGATCTTCGCGGGCAGCGACCTCCAGGCACTCGGCGTACTGGAAGCCGCCCGGGTGCAGGGCCTGCGCGTCCCCCACGACCTCTCGGTGGTCGGCTACGACGACGTGTCCATCGCCCGTTGGTCCAGCCCGGCCCTGACCACGGTCCACCAGCCGCTGCACCAGATGGCGGAGGAGGCCGCGCAGATGCTGATGCGACTGCGGGCCCAGGAACCGGTGTCCACGCGGCTGGAGCTGGCGACGAGCCTGGTCGTACGCAAGAGCACGGCGCCACCGCCCGAGAACTGAGCACCGTGCGGGGCCACGTCCGTGCCGGTGAAGGGCCGCGGTCCGTGGGCGGGTGGGGGCAGTGTTCCACGGCCTGATGCCGTTCAGAGCGACAGGCGGCTTTGCAGCTACCCCTCCTCAAGGGGATGTCCTGGGTCCATGCGCCCGTCCCACCCCCGGTCTGTTGGTCAGCCAGCGGGGAAGGAGTCGGGGGTGCCGATGCGGTTCTTGAGCAGCGCCCGCGATCCGGGTCAGCACACCACTGCTGCTGCAGTCGCCGCCGTTGCACGTGCCCGGCCTGAAGGCCGCGCCACTCCGGCCGGGGCGGTCAGCACGGTCAGTTCCTCGCGTTCCACGCCCGTGTGGGCCAGTCGCCTCGCGGGGCCCGTTCCTCTGCGTTGGCCAGCCAGAAGAAGACCGGCGGCAGGCCGAGCTCGATCACCGCCAGCGCGATCTGGAACCACTGCGGCCAGCCGTGCACGGCGAGCGAGAGCAGTCGGCCGACGCCAACCCTGCGCGGTGCCGCGCCCTTCGGGCTCTACGCCCCGGTGCCGTGCTTCAGCGAGGTGACAGAGGAAGCCCGCCGCGTGATGCTCCGCGACGGGGTCGGGCGGGGCCTCGCCCAGTCCGCCGCCGGTCTGCTGCGCGCGACCGGGCTGCACGGCCACAAGTACGCCATGCTCCGCACCACCGCCCTGGCCCAGCCGGGCCGCGTCACGATCCTGACGTCCGACGTCGAGGACACCACCCTGCTCAGCGCCGACCACCCCCGCGTCACCGCCGAGAAGGTCCGGTCCGTGTCGTCCTGGCTTCCCTTGCCGGACCCCTGGGGCGCGCAAGTGGTGGTTCAGGGAGTGTCGGGCCGGTGCTCGGTTATCCAGCGCGCGGCGAGGAGCCCTGAGGCTGCGGTGAGGACGGCGGCGGCGATGACGGTGGCGTTGAGGCCGAGAGTGTCGGCAAGGATGCCGGCGACCAGGGCGCCGACCGCGTAGCCGATGTCCCGCCAGAACCGGTACGTCCCGAGTGCGTTGGCCCGCCAGGCCGGGTGGGCGTGGTCGGAGATGGACGCGATGAGGGCCGGGTAGACCATGGCGGTGCCGAAGCCGAGCGCGATCGCGGACACGATCCCGGCGAGCAGGGGACGGTCCAGTAGGGCGAGGGCGAGGACGAACCCGGCGGCCTGGACGAGCATCCCGTAGACGATGAGGGGTTTGCGGCCGATGCGGTCGGCGAGGTGACCGGTGGGGATCTGCCCGAGGCCCCACAGGATCGGGTAGAGGCCCTTGATGAGGCCGACGGCGGCCAGGCCGAGGCCGTGGTCGGTGAAGAGCAGCGGGAAGACGCCCCAGGTGAGGCCGTCGTTGAGGTTGTTGATCAGGCCCGCTTGGCTGGCGCCGCGCAAAGAGCGATCGTGCCAGGAGGTGCGGGTGAACGTGGCCTTCAGGCCGGTGTTCTCGTCGGTGGGCAGCGGCTTGGCGTGCTGGGTGAGTTCGAGGGCGACGTGGGCGGCGGTGTCGCGGACGACCAGGGCCAGGGCCAGTCCGGCGACGACGAAGACGACGCCGATGAGCTCGGGGACAGGGCGCAGGCCGTAGCTCGTGGCGAGGTAGCCGGTGAGGAGGGCGGTGACGCCGACGGCGGTGTAGCCGGCGGCCTCGTTGAGCCCGGTGGCCAGACCGCGGCGTGCGGGGCCGACGAGGTCGATCTTCATGTTGACGGTCATCGACCAGGTCAGGCCCTGGTTGAGGCCGAGCAGGACGTTGGCCGCGACGATCCAGCCCCAGGACGGCGCCCAGGCGAGCGCGAAGGGGACGGGGATCCCGAGCAGCCAGCCGGCCACCAGGAGCTGTTTGCGGCGGAAGCGGGCGGTCAGCGCCCCGGCGGCGAGGTTGGTCAGCGCCTTGGTGAGGCCGAACGCGATGATGAACGAGAAGACCGCCAGGTCACTGGTCAGACCGAACGTCTCGGAGCCGATGAGCGGGACCGTGGTGCGTTCCAGCCCGACCAGGCCGCCGACGCAGATGTTGACGATGACGAGCAGCGTGAACTGGAGCCGATTCTCGCGCAGGCCGAGGCGTACCGGACGGCTGGAGGTATGCGTCGGTGCGGCCGGGACGTGGGTGGTCTTCACGAGCGGCCGCCCGCCGTCAGCCCGCCGAGGTCGACCTCGTCCCCGTCGGCCAAGCCCTGGTGGTCGAAGGCGCGCCCTCCGGCCACGGAAGCCAGGATCGACGCGCCGTGGTCGTGGCCGAGCTGCACGGCGCCGGAGAGGAAGTCGGCGTGAAGGTGTGTGTCTGCCGCATGGGCGACGGTCAGACCGCGCCGCTCGGCGGCGGTGCGCAGGGCGCGCAGGTCACGGCTCGCGTCGACGGCGAGAGCGCGGCCATCGCCCAGATCGACGAGGTAGGCGCTGTTGCCGAGTCCTTCGTCGACCAGGGGGATCAGGTGATCTTCGGGGAAACCCATCGGGCTGTCCTTCACGAGAAGGGGGCGGGCGGAAGGCGTCACCGCCCGACATCAGTTACAGTAATCCATAGATATTTGGAGGATGCAATGCGGGACGCCATCACCAGCGGCACGAAGGCCGCCCTCTACGAAGCGTTCGCCGCCAGCGGCAAGGCGCTGGCCAGCGGAAAGCGTCTGGAACTGCTCGATCTGCTCGCGCAGGGCGAGCGCACCGTGGACGCCCTGGCGAAGGCGGCCGGGCTGAACCTGACCACCACCTCGGCGCATCTGCAGACCCTTAAGCAGGCCGGTTTCGTCGCCACCCGGCGCGAAGGCGTCCGGATCCACTACCAGCTCGCCGGCGATGATGTCGCCCAGCTCTTCGCCCTTCTGCGCAAGGTCGCCGACCGCCATCAGGCCGCAGTTCCCGTCGCCCGGGACGCCTATCTGGGCGAGGACGGCGCCGCCGAGGTCACCCGCGAGGGACTCCTGGCCCGGGTCGGGGCCGGCAACATGGTCGTGCTCGACGTCCGGCCGCTGGAGGAGTACCTCGCCGGACACATCCCCGGCGCTGTCTGCATCCCGGTCTCCGAGCTGACCGACCGGATCGGCGAACTGCCCGAGAAGAACGAGGTCGTCGTCTACTGTCGCGGCGAGTACTGCGCGCTCGCCTACGACGCCGTACGCCTGCTCACCGACCACGGCCGACGGGCGATCCGGCTCAACGACGGCATGCTCGAGTGGCGCCTGGCGGACCTTCCCGTACACGCCGGGGCGACGGCGTGAATGCCATCCCCGAAGGCGTTCCCTGGGTCTCGCCGACGGGCCGGTGTACCTGGACCACAACGCCACCACCCCGGTCGATCCGCGCGTCGCCGACACGATGCCGCCTCATCTGACGGACTTCTTCGGCATCCCCTCCAGCAGCCACCCCTATGCGCAGGCGCCTCGCCGGACACTGGACGAGGCCCGCGCCCAGGTGGCCGACTTGATCGGCGCCAGGGCGGGCGAGGTGGTCCTCACCGCCTCCGGCTCCGAGGCTGACTTGCTCGCGCTGCGCGGTGCCGTCCTCGCCTCCGGCCGCCCCCGTCCGCACGTGATCACGCAGGTCACCGAGCACACCCCGCCGTGCTGGAGACATGCCGTGCACTGGAGCGCCTTCACGGCGCCCGGGTGACGCTCCTGCCTGTCGACCGGAGCGGGCTCGTCGCGAATTGGTCACTCAGGCCGTCACCCAGTACGCCGCCCGCCCTACCGCGAACAGCCGGCCCGCACGGGCACAGGTACGCCATCGACGCCATACTCTGCGCCCGCCCTGGCCCAGCCGGGCCGCGTCACGATCCTGACGTCCGATGCCGAGAACATCACCGTCCTCACCATCGAGTACCCCGGTGTGGCCGCCGAGAAGATCTGATCCCCAGCCACCTCGGCGTCGCCTGCCACCACTTGGCCGGCCGGCGGAGGCCGGGCGCGCACGTCTCCACCCGCGGCACGAAGCGACGGCGGCCGGCGGATGTCCGCCGGCCGCCGTCGTGTGTCACGCGAGCGTGAGAAAGAGCTTCTCCAGTTCCTGCTCGGTCATCGGGGGCGCGCCCTCCTCGCTCTCGGCGAGGCACTGGCGCATCCCGCTCGCGACGATCTTGAAGCCCGCCCGGTCGAGGGCGCGGGAGACGGCGGCGAGCTGCGTGACTACATCTTTGCAGTCGCGGCCGGCCTCAATCATGGCGATGACGCCCGCGAGCTGCCCTTGAGCACGCCGCAGCCGGTTGAGGACCGCGGTCGCCGCCTCTTCTTCCACCTTCACCGGGTTACTCCTTCTCACCGACCATCGAATCAACAATACCCCTGTGGGTATGACGCCCAGGGTGTGCGACCGATTCCCGGGAGCCTGCCTGGGGCGCGTCCATGGCGGGCCGTGGGCGGCGTGCCCGTACTGCGCCCCGGGTCACGGCGGTCGCTGCCGCGAGGCCGATGCCGGTCCAGGTCAACGGACTGACCCAGACCGCGTGGGGCAGTTGCTGGCCGAGGACGAAGACACCCATGACGACGACGAACCAGCCGAACGCCTTGCGGAGGGTGTCCTGGGGGATGCGTCCGGCGAAGCGGCTGCCGATGAGGCTGCCGACGACGGCCGCGGCGGTCACCATCAGCGCGAGGCTCCAGTCGATCTGGACGTCGGCGAGGTGGCCGGCGAGTCCGGAGAAGGACTTCATGGCGATGACCAGGAGTGAGGTGCCGACGGCGACACTCATGGGCAGTCCGCCGAGCAGGGCGAGGGCCGGGACGACGAGGAATCCGCCGCCGGATCCGACCAGACCGGTGACCGCGCCGACGACGAGACCCTCGACGATCACGTGCTTGACAGGAAGTTCGGCGTGGGCGGGCTTGGCCGCCTTCGCCTTGCGGGACTTGCGGAGCATGGCGACGGCGGTGGCGAGCATCATCAGGGCGAAGGCGACGAGCAGGACGGTGCCCGGGATGTACTCGGCGAGGCGTCCGCCGCCGTAGGCGCCGACCATGCTGACCGAGCCGAAGATCAGGCCGGTGCGCCAGCGCACCCGGCCCGCGCGGGCGTGCGGGACAAGCCCGACCAGGCTGGTGGCGCCGACGACGAACAGGGAGGTGGCGATGGCCTCCTTGGTGTCCATCCCGGCCAGGTAGACCAGGATCGGCACGGTCAGGATGGACCCGCCGCCACCGAGAATGCCCAGACTGACGCCGATCAGGACGGACGCCGCGAGGACCAGCGTGATCACGAGCGGTCCCGCAGGGAGGCGATGACGGTGCGTATGTCGGTGCGCGGGCCTCGGTTGTAGGGGAGCCTGGAGAGCAGGACGCCCATCATGCAGGAGTTGCTGAGCGCCGCGTACGTCAGGCCGGCGCCGATCGCCGTACCGATCAGATGGACGCCGGGCACCAGGACACCGACGAGGCCGGTGGCCAGGACGATCGATCCGGCGACCAGGCGGACCTGCCGCTCCATGTCCCAGCGGTCCTCGCCCCGGTTGACCGGGGCTCCGGCGGCCTCCCAGGCCATCATGCCGCCGTCCAGGACACGCAGGTTGGGCAGGCCGGCCTCGGCGAGGGCCTGCTCGGCCTGGGTGGCGCGTGCCCCGGAGCGGCAGACGAGGACGACGTCCTCGTCGAGGTGGGTCAGGAGTTCGGCGCGGTGCTCGCGCAGGGTGCCCAGCGGGACGTTGTAGGAACCTGGGATGTGGACCGTCCGGAACTCGCCCGGAGTGCGCACGTCCAGAACGCGGGGAGCGCGTCCGCTGTCGACCAGGTGCTGCAGGGCGGTGGCGGTGAGGCCGGTGGCGCGGGAGGCGTCGGTCGTCATGAAAACTCCGTCGTGGTGAGGTGATTCCGTACGCGAATACGGGGCGGGGTGTATCTGAGCTCGGAGGCCGGCGCCCGCGAGGAGGGTCCCGTCAGGACAGAAGGTCTCCCCGCAGGGGCGCCGGCGGTTCGTCACGGCCGGAAAGGGCCGGTCCGGGGGGGCGGCAGCCGGTCAGACGGTCGCGGGGGTGTTCAGTAGTGCCCAGGCGGCGTAGCCGCCGAGGATGTCCGAGACGTCGGTGAAGCCGTGGTGGCGAAGGAGGCTCGCGGCGATGGAGGAGCGGTGGCCGCCTGCGCAGTGCAGAACGAGCGGCTTGTCGCGCGGGATCTCGTCGAGGCGGCTGGGCAGCTCGCCGAGTGCGATGTGCAGGGCGCCGTCGATGAAGCCGTTGTCTCCGCGTTCGCCGCAGTTGCGGACGTCGAGGACGACCGGCGGGTTGTCGCCCGCCAGGGCGGCACGGACCTGGGCTGCGGTGAGGCGGCTTGCCGGGGTGACCTCCTCGGTCAGGGCGGCCAGGGCGTCGTCCGGGGAGCGCAGGTAGCCGGTCACGCGGTCGAAGCCGATCCGGGCCAGGCGCGTGACGATCTCCTCCTCGCGGTTCTGCGGGGCGACGACCAGCAGGTCGGCGTCGGTGGGCAGGACGGTGCCGGCCTGCTCGGCGAACCGGCCGTCGGCCGGCACGTTCACCGAGCCGCGCAGGTGTCCGGCGGCGAACTCCTGCGGGTCACGGGCGTCGACCACCACGGCGCCGGAAGCTCGGAGGCCGGTGAAGTCCTCGGCACTCAGCGGCCTCGGTGCGGCAGCCGGATCGAACAGCGGGCGCTCACTGCGGTTCAGGATCGCGTCGTAGACGAAGTAGCCGGGAGCAGCGGACTGACCGGCGGTCACGATCGCCACGAAGTCCTCCTGCGACATGGGCGCGCAGGCGTAGTTGGTGGCCCGCTGCTCGCCGATGGTCGACTGCTTCTCGGTCGAAAGGTTCTTGCCGCAGGCGGATCCGGCGCCGTGCGCGGGGAAGACCCGCACCTCGTCCGGCAGGCCCATCAGCTTGTTCTGGACGCTGTCGTAGAGCATGGCGCCGAGTTCGTCGGCGCTGACACCGACGGAGGCGAGCAGGTCCGGCCGGCCCACGTCGCCAATGAACAGCGCGTCACCGGTGAGCACGCCGTACGGGACGCTGTCGTCGCCGTGCTCGCGGACCAGCACGCTGATCGATTCCGGGGTGTGCCCGGGGGTCTCCATGATCTCCAGGGTGACGTCGCCGAGGCTGATCGTCTCGCCGTCGACGAGCTTGCGGATCGGGTACTCCGTCTCGGCGCGGCGTCCGTAGCCGATCCACGCACCGGTCTCGGCCGCGACCTCCAGGTGGCCGGCGACGAAGTCCGCATGGAAGTGCGTGTTGATGACGCCGACCACGGTGAGGCCGTGCGCCTCGGCGTCCGCCAGGTACTCGGAGACGTCCCGGCGGGGGTCGACGACCACCGCGTTGCCGGTGGCCTCGTCGGCGATCATGTACGACGCCTGCGAGAGGCAGTCGAGGTAGTACTGGGCGAAGAACACGGAAACCTCCATAAGCGATGGTTCAGATACCCTAGGGGGTATCCGAGAGGTCAAAAGGTGGCCCGCTCCCCGGAGGGGCGGGCGCGTGAACGGGGGAGGGTCAGATCGCCCCGGGGGCGGACCCCGTCACGACCGGGCGGCCCGCGCCGGCCCAGCCCCGGGTCCCGCCGGCGACGGAAACGGCATCCATCCCGACGGCGGCAAGGCGGTCCGCGGCCCACTGGCTACGGTTACCGCTCGCACAGATCACATACACCGTTCGCCCCTCGGGTACGCGGGGCAGTGCGGCGGCCGGCGTCGACAGCGGGGCGAGGAATGCACCAGGCACGTGCCCCGCCCGGTACTCCTCCGGCTCCCGCACATCCAGAACGACGGCACCGGCCTTCCAGAAGTCGGCGAACGTCTCCAGGTCCACTTCACGAGCCATGAGCGAGATTCACCTCCAGATACCCCCCTGGGTATTACGTCTTCGACGGTAAGCAACTCCTGCCAGGGTTGTCAAATACCCCACTGGGTATTCGAGAGTCAATGGATGACGGGGTCGCGGAACAAACCCACACCCATCCCCGTTGAAGCTCCCATATACCCCACCGGGTATACGGGAGGAGAGTGGAACCCATGCCGACCGTCGAACTGACCAAGGAAAACTTCGAGAAGACCGTCACGGGCTCGGAGTTCGTGCTGATCGACTTCTGGGCCGGATGGTGCGGACCCTGCCGCATGTTCGGCCCCGTCTACGAGAAGGCATCCGAGCGTCACCAGGACATCGTCTTCGGCAAGGTCGACACCGAGGCGCAGCCGGAACTCGCCGGCGCCTTCCAGATCTCCTCCATCCCCACCCTGATGGCCGTCCGGGACCGGACCGTGCTCTACGCGCAGCCCGGCGCACTGCCTCCGCAGGCCCTGGAGGAACTGATCGCCACGATCCGGTCCGTCGACATGAACGACGTCCACCGGCAGGCCGCCACCCCCACCGCCGCGCGGAACTGACGCCCGGAGCACCACCACGAGATCACGACCGAAGGACTTCAGTCGTCGACGCCATGACCCCCGTCGCGGACGATGCGGCGCGCCGCCTCGACGCCGCACTCGCCGCCGTTGCGGAAGCCGGTACGTGAGCCGCCGGAACGCCGTGCAGAGCTGACCACCGCCGCCCCCGAGGCCGCCTGACGCCCCCTGGGGGGCCGCGGTGAACTGGCCCCCGGCGGGATGCGGCGCGACGATGGAGGCATGGTCCGACCGTCGGCCCTGCGCGGCAACCGTTACGGCAAACATGCCGGTGGTGAGCCTGCCGCGCGTCACCACGGTCGCTCTCCACCTCCCGGCGCCGCGTTCCCCATGCGCCGCTCCGGTGGCCGGCGGCCCCTGGAAGGGAGACGCATCATGTCGTACGGCACCCAGGTGCGGGACGAACTGCGGGCACCCAGCCGCGAGCTGCGGCGCGCGATCCCGCAGGTGTACGAGGGCTACAAACAGCTCCACGACGGCGCGCTGGAATCCGGTGCGCTGGACGCCAAGACCAAGGAGCTCATCGCGCTGGCCATCGCGGTGAGCAAGGAGTGTGACGGCTGCATCGCCCATCACGCCCAGGCCGCCGTCCGGCACGGCGCCACCGAGCAGGAGGCAGCCGAGGCGCTAGGGGTCGCCATCTTGATGAACGGTGGGCCGGGCACGGTCTTCGGCCCGCGCGCCTTCGCCGCCTTCCGCGAGTTCCAGGAGCAGAAGACCACCGCAGCTTGAGCACCCTGCCCGTGGTACGGCCGGGCGCGATCCCGACAGCGGGGCGCACTCGTCACCCGGGCCGACCACCAGCGACCGAAGATCGGCCTCCGATCGGGGCGTTACGCATGCCTTTGATGATGTGGCCGCTCCGGGCGACGCCGTGCGGTGACACCGACCGGCCGGCACGCTTCCCGGTGTCGAGACCCGTCGCCTTCCCGGCTCACTCGCACGGTCCGCGGTCCCATGATCCGGACCGGCAGACCGCCGCCTCCCTGACCTTCGGCCCCTGCAGGCGATTCGCGCGCGGGTCGGCGAGCGTGGTGTGCCCGCGTTGCCCGGAGTGGCCGCGCAACGACGGACCGAGCGCGAGAACCTGGGCCCCT
This sequence comes from Streptomyces anulatus, assembly GCF_000721175.1. Lineage (GTDB taxonomy): Bacteria > Actinomycetota > Actinomycetes > Streptomycetales > Streptomycetaceae > Streptomyces > Streptomyces anulatus_C. Next base: position 164,224 of record NZ_JOEZ01000003.1, on the reverse strand, counting down.
CGGGAATCGAGGCATGGACGTCGATCTCGACCAGGGCCTGCCGGACGGCCCGCTGGATCTCCTCCATCGGGCCCTTCAGCCTCACCGTGCGGTCGCACGACAGGTCTCCCAACTCACTTCCCGTGCGGCCGGACACCTCCGGCGCGCGGGGCGCGTGTGACGGCTGCCACCCCTCGAAACATACCCCCGTGGGTAAGAGTGCTAGAATGGATTATATACCCCCGGGGGTAATTTTCGCGTGAAGGGAGTATCGCCCGTGTTCTTCGTCGACACCATCGAGCTCGAGGGTCTGGGCAACCGCAGCTACCTCGCCGGTGGCGAGCAGGCGGCGGTGGCTGTCGATCCGCCTCGCGACATCGACCGGGTACTCGCGGCCGCCGCACGACGAGGCGTGCGGATCACTCACGTCGTCGAGACGCACCTCCACAACGACTACGTGACCGGCGGCCTGGAACTGGCTCGCATCACGGGCGCCGTCTACCTGGTGCCGGCCTCTGCGCGTGTCTCGTTCGCCCGGACACCGGTCGCCGACGGAGACACCGTGGACGTCGACACCGATCTGACCCTGACCGCCGTGGCGACCCCCGGGCACACTCCGCACCACACCGCCTATGTACTCGGCGAGGCAGCCCGGCCTGTGGCCGCGTTCACCGGTGGTTCCCTCCTCATCGGCACGGTGGGCCGACCGGATCTGGTCGAACCGCGGCTGACCGAGGAACTGGCCCGCGCGCAGCACGCCTCGGCCCACCGCCTCGCCGACGCCCTGCCCGACGACACGGCGGTCCTGCCCACGCACGGCTTCGGCAGCTTCTGCTCCTCCGCGCAGGCCGACGGCGACGCGACGACGATCGGCAGGGAGAAGGCGGCCAACACGGCTCTGACCGTGGACGTGGACACCTTCGTCGGCGACCTGCTCACAGGTCTGGAGGACGTACCCGCCTACTACGCGCACATGGGTCCGGCCAACGCGGCCGGCCCGGCGCCGGTGGACCTCACCGCGCCCGCCGTCGCCGATCCGGAGGAGATCGCCGCACGGCTCGCCGCCGGTGAGTGGGTCGTGGACCTGCGCAACCGGATCGCGTTCGCCGAGGGGCATGTCGCGGGTTCGTTCAACTTCGAGGCGGACGGCAAGCTCGCGACCTACCTGGCCTGGATGATCCCGTGGGGCAAGCCCGTAACCCTGCTCGCCGAGTCGGCCGGGCAGTTGGCGGCGGCTCAGCGGGAGTTGGTCCGGGTCGGTATCGACCGACCGGCAGCCGCCGCGACCGGCGGTCCCGCGACCTGGCTCCGCGACGGTGAGAACGCCACCTCCTTCCCGCGCGCCACGTTCGCGGAACTGGCGGCCGAGGACACGGCTGGAGTCGTCGTTCTGGACGTGCGCCGCGATTCCGAGCGTGCCGAGGGCTGGATAGCGGGATCGGTCCACATCCCGATCCATGAGGTGCACCGCCGTCTCGGCGAGGTCCCGGACGGGACGGTGTGGGTGCACTGCGCGGGCGGCATGCGCGCGGGCATCGCGGCATCACTGCTGGACGCCGCCGGGCGACAGGTCGTCGCCGTGGACGACGACTTCGACGCCGCCGCCGAGGCCGGACTGACCGTCATCACCAGCTGAGCCCGAAGCACCTGGCCGTCCAGGCATGTGACAACCCCGAACGAGAGACGAGAAAGGTGACGTCGACGATGTCCCTCTTCCGCAGGAGCCGACAGCGCTTGTCCGTGGACGAGGCGCGCACACGCACCGGCGGGGAGTGGCCCGAAGCCGTGCTGCTGGATGTGCGGGAAGAGCCCGAGTGGAAGACCGGGCACGCCCCGGACGCGGTACACGCCCCACTGACCGGTCTGGCTGCGGGCGCCGCGTTGCCCGCATCCGCGCAGGGCCGTCCGCTCGTGGTGATCTGCCGCAGCGGTCACCGCTCGCAGCAGGCCGCGACGCTCCTGGCCGAACGGGGCGCGGACGCTGTCGACGTCGAGGGCGGCATGAACGCCTGGGCCGCTGCCGGGTACCCGGTCGTGGACGAACGCGGCAACGGCGGCTCGATAGCGTGAGTGTCCTGATCCTCGCGCTGGTCGCCGGGGCCGCCATCGGCCTGGCCCTCGGTGCTCTCGGTGGCGGGGGCAGCGTGCTCGCGGTCCCGGCGCTGATCTACCTGCTCGGGTTCTCCCCGGCGTCGGCGACCACCGCCAGCCTGATCATCGTCACCGCGACCTCGGCCACCGCTCTCTACGCCCACGCCAGGGACGGCAACGTCGCCTGGAAGACAGGTGCGCTGTTCGCGCTCGCCGGCGTCGTACCCGCTTTCCTCGCCGGTGCCGTTGCAGGGCGCCTCCCGGCGACGCTGCTCACCGGGGCTTTCGCGGTCGTCGCCGCGCTGGCCGCGGTACGGATGCTCCGGCCCGCGGGGGCCGAACCGCCGGAGCGGATACGGCCCGCGAAGGCGGTCGGCGCCGGGGCAGGACTCGGCGCCGTGACGGGACTTCTCGGCGTCGGCGGGGGGTTCCTCGCGGTTCCCGCCCTGGCGGGCGTCCTGGGCCTGCGGATGAAGCAGGCGGTGGGCACCAGCCTGCTGGTCATCACCGTGAACTCGCTGGCCGCGCTCACCGCGCGGACGGGGACGGGCGGAGACCTGCGCTGGGAGGTGATCGCCCCCTTCACCGGTGCGGCGATCCTCGGCGCCTGGGACGGCAAGCGCCTCGCGGCCAAGATCACCGGCGAGACCCTGCAACGGATCTTCGCCTACGTCCTGCTGGGGGTGGCGGCCCTCATGCTCGCCGACGTGATCGTCTGAGCGGGGCAGTCGGCCGAGACCAAGCTCCATCACCACTCCTCATCGAATACCCCCAGGGGTAACATGCTCCCCTTGGGGGCGCCAGTCGCCGCTGTGTACCAGGGAGCCGTTGCCCATCGGGACCAGGGAGTCGGGGCCCGCCAGGCGCACCGGGGCCCGTCAAGCATCGCGATGGCGATCAGGTCGAGGTCCGTGCCGGTCTTGCGGCGGAGTCCGCCCATCACCCCACCGCTGCTTCCGGCGGTGGCGTCCCAGGACATGCCCATGGACATCTGGGTGACCCCGCCCAGGTCCGCGGGGCCGACTTCCTCCCTGAGCGTTCATGCGCGGATCATCCTCTTGATGGCCGAATGACGGCACACAGGACCTGCCTGGAGCCCTCAGTCTTCGGCAGCCGCAGGGTACCTACAGACCTGTCAGTTCCTCCGCGTACACATGAGCGAGCAGCTGGGGTCCCACGTACTGCTGGCAGTTGCAACACCACGTTCATCAGCACGGGTTCCGGAACCGAAGCGGAGACTCGCTCATTCACCCGCCACCGCCTGCGGGGCCTCCCCACACCTGGAGCGGCCCCGCACCCCTGTGTCGATCACGCGACCTCGAGATCCGGCCAACCTCGTCAGCCGAACTCGGCATACCTCGGGAAGCCCGGCGCGAGGGGGCACCCGCGGGACGTCAGGGCGCTTCCCAGTGGTCGAGCCCTCGAGTAATTCGTCGCAGTCGTTACGCGGTGGTCGCCACCACCCCTATACTTAGGCTCGCCTAAGTTCGTGATCATTGAGGATCCGCCACGTCGGAATGGATGCGATGTCAGCCGCCACCATCAGCAGCCCAAGAGCCGCCCTTGTCGGCCGCCGGATAGGCTGGACGACAGCGGCCGTTGTCGCGCTGCTGCTTGCGGTGCTGCTCAGTCTCGCCGTCGGGGCCCGTCACATCGCCCCGGGTGAGGTCTTCGACGCCTTGCTGTCCGGCAGTACGAGCGAGGGCGCCGAGATCGTACGGTCGCTGCGGGTGCCCCGGACCGTCGTGGGCGTGATGGTCGGCGCGGCACTGGCCCTCGCAGGCACAGTGATTCAGGGCATCACTCGCAACCCCATCGGTGACCCGGGCGTGCTGGGCATCAGCCAGGGTGCCGCGGTGGGTGTGGTGCTGGCGATCGCTTTCGCGGGGGTGCACACGCTCGCCGGCTATGTATGGTTCGCGTTCGTCGGTGCCGGAGTCGCGTCGGTGGCCGTGTACGCCGTCGCGTCCAGCGGACGGGGCGGGGCATCGCCCCTGAAGCTGGCGCTGGCCGGCGCTGCCATCAACGCACTGCTCATCTCCGTCATCCAGGGCATGCTCACGACGGACGCCGCCACCTTGGACGAGTTCCGCTTCTGGCAGGTCGGCTCGATCGCCGGACGGAGTGCGGAAGTGGCCGGTCAGATCTGGCCGTTCCTCGCGGCGGGCGCGGTGCTGGTGCTTTCGGTGGCGCGAGGGCTCGACGCCCTGGCGCTCGGCGACGACGTCGCAAAAGGGCTCGGTCAGAACGTGGCGACCGTACGGATCGTGGGCGGCATCGGCGCGACCGTGCTCACCGGCGTCGGGGTCTCGGCCGCCGGGCCGATCGCCTTCATCGGCTTGGCGGTCCCGCATATCGCCCGTGCCATTGTCGGCACCGATCACCGATGGGTGCTGCCCATGGCGGCCCTGCTCGGACCGGTCATGCTGCTCGTGTCGGACGTCATCGGCCGAATTGTCTTTCCGCCGGGCGAGGTGCCGGCGGGGGTGATGACCGCCCTGATCGGTGTGCCGTTCCTGATCGCCATGGTCCGTCGCAAGGCGGTGTCCGCATGACGACCTCCTTCATCGAGCACAAGGCGGTGGGCACATGACGATCTCGCTCATCGAGAGTCAGGCGGCGGCCGTACGCCCCGGCGGATACACGCTCATGAGACACGGCCGTGCGTCCTTCCTCGTCCACAGGCGGGCCGCGGTCGTCGCCTGCGTCCTCGCCGTGCTGACGGCGGCTGTCTGCCTTGCGTACCTCTGTCTCGGTGAGAAGTTCGTCGCGCCGGGCGAGGTACTGAACGTGCTGTACGGGCGGTCTTCGAGGGCCGAGTTCGTGGTGGGCGAGCTGCGGTTGCCGCGGTTGGTTCTCGGGCTGATGGTCGGTGCCGCTTTCGGGGTCGGGGGTGCCCTCATCCAGACCGTTGCCCGCAATCCTCTGGCCAGCCCCGACATCATCGGTGTCTCCCAAGGGGCCGGCGCCGCGACCATCGGCGCTATGACGTTCGGTGTCGGCTCGTTCAGTGTGCTGCCGTACTTCTCGGTCGCGGGCGGAGTGATCGCCGCTGTGCTCGTCTATATCTTCGCGTGGCGCGGTGGACTGCACGCGGCGCGGTTCGTCCTCATCGGCATCGGCTTTGCCATTGCGCTGCGGTCCGTCGTCCATCTCTTCATCACCAAGGGCGACTATCTGGTGGCCCATCAGGCGCAGGTGTGGATTACCGGTTCACTCAACGGGCGTGGTTGGGACGAGGCCGCACCGCTCGGCTGGACGCTACTCGCCCTGGCGCCGTGTGTGGTCTGGGCGGCACGGGCACAGCGCAACGCCGCCTTCGACGACGACACGGCGACAGCGCTCGGCGTACCGCTCCAGCGGACCCGGTTCAGGCTGGCGCTGCTGGGCGTCTTTCTCGCGTCGGTGGCCACGGGTGCGGCGGGCCCGGTGGACTTCGTGGCGCTGCTTGCCCCGCAGATCGCCCGCCGGCTGACCCGCACGGCGCAGATCCCGCTGTTGTGCTCGGCGCTGCTCGGCGCGTTGATCGTGGTGGCCGCCGACCTGCCTGCGCGCCTGCTGTTCGCCCCGGTCGAACTACCGGTGGGTGTGCTGACCGCGGCTGTCGGCGCGCCGTATCTCATCTGGCTCATCGTGAAAGACCGCAGCGTCCGCGGCCGTACTGGAGGAGAAGCGTGACCGAGAGCAGGCTGACAGCCCGTGACCTGACCCTGGCTTACGAGGAACGCACGGTCGTGGAGGGCCTCGACCTGGACGTTCCTCACGGCCGCGTCACCGTCATCGTCGGTCCGAACGCCTGCGGCAAGTCCACGCTGCTGCGCGCCCTCGGACGGCTGCTCAAGCCGCGACGGGGCTCTGTGCTGCTGGACGGTGCCGAACTGAGCCGCATAGCCACCCGTACGATCGCGCAGTCCATCGGGCTGCTTCCGCAGACCCCGGTCGCGCCGGAGGCGATCACGGTGGCCGATCTCGTCGCCCGCGGTCGCCAGCCGCACCAGCGCTGGTGGCAGCAGTGGTCGGAGGAGGACGAGCGGGCGGTCACCGACGCCATGGACCGCACCGATGTGACCGCCCTCGCGGCGAGGCCCGTCGATGAGCTGTCGGGCGGTCAGCGGCAGCGCGTGTGGATCGCCATGGCGCTCGCGCAGGACACCGATCTGCTGCTCCTCGACGAGCCCACGACCTACCTGGACATCTCACACCAGGTGGAGGTGCTGGACCTGGTCCGGCAGTTCAATCGGGAGCGCGGGCGGACGGTTGTCGCGGTGCTCCACGACCTCAACCAGGCCGCGCGGTACGCCGACCACCTGGTGGCGATGAAGGCCGGACGCATCGTCACCCAGGGCCACCCCTCGGAAATCGTCACGGCGGATCTCGTACGTGACGTCTTCGGCCTCGCATCGGTTGTGGTGCCGGATCCGGTGACCGGCGGCCCGCTGGTTGTTCCCGGCAGCCCCTGGCATCAAGACGCCTCCCCTGCGCAAGCGGTCTCGGCAGAGGCCGGCTGAGTTCGCCAGCCAGCAACTGCGTTCGCGTGGACGGATGTCTGTTCGGTGCCGGGTAGGGCGAGGTCAGCCGTAGTGCCGCGTAGTCCGAGTTGTGATGTCGACGCGCTTGCCCCCACACTCACCTAAGGTTAGGTTTACCTAAGCTAACTCCCCCGCGCTGACCAGTGCACCTGTGACGAAAGGCTTTCCTCTCATGGCCCCCTCCCTCAACCGTCGCGCCGCAGCTGTTGCTGTCGTAGCCGCGCTCGCCGTCAGCGCCACCGCGTGCGGGTCCGAAAAGGATGACGCCAAGTCGGCGGCCGAGGGCGGAAAGCACACCGTGACCACCGCCATGGGCAAGGTGGAGGTCTTCGACACTCCCAAGCGCGTGGTCGTCCTGGACACCGACGCCCTGGACTCGGCCCTGACCCTCGGCGTCAAGCCGGTCGGCGCCGTCACCGCTGAAGCGGGCGCGCCGATGTCCACCTACCTCCCCGAGGACAAGCTCAAGGGCATCAAGCCGGTCGGACTCATCATGGAGCCCAACCTCGAGGCGATCGACGGGCTGAACCCGGATCTGATCATCAGCAGCAAGGCGCGCGACGAGAAGAGCTACAAGGAACTGTCGAAGATCGCACCGACCGTCTTCACCGAGACGACCGGCCCTGACTGGCGGAAGAACTTCGAACTGCACGCCGACGTGCTGGGCAAGAAGGAAGAGGCGAAGAAGGTCGTCGCCGACTATGACAAGCACGTCACCGAGGTGACCGAGGCACTTGGCGGCGTGGACAAGGCCGCCAAGACGGAGGTCGGGTTCGTGCGCTTCATCGAAGGCGCCGATATCCGCCTGTACATGAACGACACGTTCGTCGGCAGCATCCTCAAGGACCTGAAGGTCGGCCGCCCCGCCAACGTGGACAAGACCGGCTTCTCCCTCGACATCAGCCCCGAGCTGATCAGTGAGGGCGACTCCGACGTCATCTTCTACTCCACCTACGGTGACCCTGCGAAGGCGAAGGAGACCGGCGTCACCGGCGGCAAGCTGTGGAAGAACCTGGACGCCGTGAAGAACAACAAGACATTCAAAGTCGACGACAGCCTGTGGATGCTCGGCATCGGTTACACCGGCGCCGGCCAGATCCTGGACGAGATGAAGAAGAACCTCTCGTAACAGCGTTACCAGGCACTACGACTGCGGCCCTGGCCACGGAACTTCCGTGGTCAGGGCCGCAGTCGTAGCAGAGGCTCAGGACGTCACAGGCGTTCGAAGCCCCGGACTCGCTCCCAGTCGGTGACCGCCGTCTCGAAAGCGGCCAGTTCTGTGCGGGCGGCCTGCGCGTAGTGGCCGACGACCGCCTCGCCGAAGACTTTGGCGGCGATCTCGCTGTTCTCCCACCGGTGCAGGGCTTCGGTGAGCGTGCTGGGCAGCCGCGGCACCGACGGATCGGCCAGGGCGTTGGCGGTGTGCGGCGCCGGGAGGTCGAGCCCGTTCTCGATGCCGTACAGGCCGGCGGCCACCGCCGCGGCCACGGCGAGGTACGGGTTGGCGTCCCCCCCGGGCACCCGGTGCTCGATCCGCAGCGAGTGGCCGGAGCCCACAACACGGACCGGGCAGGTGCGGTTGTCCTGGCCCCAGGTGATGCCGGTGGGGGCGAAAGCCCCCGGCTGGAGCCGCTTGTACGAGTTGATGTTCGGCGCCATCAGCAGCGCGAAGTCGGCGAGGCAGGCAAGCTGACCCGCGACGAAGTGGCGCATCAGGTCGGACATGCCGTCCTCTGCCGCCGGGTCGGCGAGGACGGCGGAGCCGTCCGTGCCGCGCAGCGACAGGTGAATGTGGCAGGAGTTGCCCTCGCCCTCGTCGTACTTGGGCATGAAGGTGAGCGCGACGCCCTCCTGCGCTGCGATCTGCTTGGCGCCGTTCTTGAAGACGACGTGGTTGTCGCAGGTGGTCATCGCCTCGTCGTAGCGGAAGACGATCTCGTACTGGCCGGCGTGGCACTCTCCCCGGGCCGTCTCCATGGTGAGCCCTGCGCGCACCATCTCCCGGCGGATGCGGCGGACCACCGGCTCGATCTCGGCCAGACCCTGGAGGGAGTAGTCGACGTTGTAGCTGGTGCCCGTTTCCAGGCCGTGGTAACGGCGGTCCCACGCCTGACGGTACGACCCGCGGAAGATCAGGAACTCCAGCTCGGTGCCCGCGAAGGCTGTCAATCCGCGTTCGGCGAGCCGGTCGAGCTGGGTGCGCAGTATCTGGCGCGGGGCCACCTCGACCGGGTCGCCGCTCGGCCAGACGGCGTCGGCAAGCACGAGAGCGGTGCCCGGGTCCCAGGGAAGGGTGCGCAGCGTGGCCGGGTCGGGGCGGAGGACGAAGTCACCGAATCCGCTCTGCCAGGCGTCGATGGCGTATCCGGATCCGGTGCCCATCTCGACGTCTGAGGCAAGAAGATAGACGCAGGCGCCGAAGCCCTGCTCGGCCGCCTCGTCGAGGAAGTACGGCACGGACAGGCGACTGCCCTGGAGCCTGCCTTGGAGGTCCGGGACGCTGACGATGACCTCCTCGACGCGTCCCTCCTCGGCCTCGGCGCGGAGTCGCTCGTACGGCGAGTCGGTCATATCTGCTCCTGAAGTTCCTGCGGGCCGGCGATCGGGGTCGCGGTGGCGAGGGGGTTGGGGAGGGTGCCATGGACGACGTCGAAGCCCTCGTCCTTCTCCGCGCGGTCGTGGAAGCCACCGCCGAGCAACTGTTCACGGTTGAGCGCCACCCGGTCGAACTCCGCGGCGAGCAGGCCGAAGTCGTCGAACCGGTCGGCCAGTTCCGGGAAACGGGCGTGGTAGCGCTCGATCTCGGCGCGGACCATGGCCCAGAAATCCTCCTCCGGTACCCCGAGGTGCGCGGCGGCCAGCGGGGCGAAGAACCGGAAGTGACCGGCGAAGATGGCGCTGAGCAGAGAGTGGGCCAGCTCGCCGGCGGGCCAGCGCAGCAGCAACGAGTCGGCACGATCGGAGAGGCCGGCGTACTCCGGGTGACTGCCGGGCAGCAGGTTGACGTCCTCGGCGAAGTCCTTGACCGCAATGCCGATGGGGGTGTCGGCGGCGTCGTAGAGGACGACCGTGTTCTCGCCGTGCGGGCAGTACGCCACGCCGTACCGGTAGAGGTAGTGCAGCAGGCCGGGCAGCAGGGCGCGGAAGAAGCGGTCCAGCCAAGCGCGGGGTTCGAGCCCGGACCGGTCGACCAGCTCACTGACCAGTGCACGCCCGTCGGAACCGACCTTGAGCAGCGCAGCCATGGTGCGGGCCTGCTCGCCATCGCGCAGCAGCGCCGCGACCGGCTCACGCCAGACCGCGCCGAGCAGCTCGTGGTAGCGGTACGGGGCGTCCTTCACCGACTCGTACAGCGGGTGGTGCACGGCCACGCCCGCCACCTCGCCGAGCGGGTGGAAGCGCAGCTCGTCGCGGAGATACGGGTCGGCATCGCGGACGGCGTGCAGCCAGGCGCTCACATCGGGTGCGGCCTCGGTGGGCTTCGTGGAAAGGCCGCGCCAGACCAGGGTGTTGCGGATGAACAGCGGCACCTTCACGTTGCGGCGGTGCGGGTGGTCCAGATTCGCCAGGGTGCGGATGGACTGAAGCGGCCGGTAGCGGTCCGGGCCCTCACCGAGCAGCACGATGCGGCCGTCGGCGAGATACGGGGCGAAGAGGGTCGCGACGGCCTCGTCCCAGTGGAAGGGGTGCACCGGCAGCCAGCGGAAGCCGGCAGGGTCGTAACCGGTTTCGGCGCATGTCTCCCGGAGCGTTGACCCGAACTGCTTGCGTGTCTCCTCGGCGAGCTCCTCGGCGAGCAGGGTATCGGCGTCGAGACCGGGCACCCCGGAGTAGGAGGCGAGGCTGCTGTGAACACCAGCCCAGAGCAGGTGCACCGAACCGGCGGACTCGGGGGCGTAGGCGGCGGCGTCGGAGGCGGAGAAGCCCAGCCGGCCCTTGTTGAGCAGCATGCACGGGTGGCCGTCCTGATGTGCCTCCAGGTCGAGGTGGTCCAGGTCGGCGAGTTCGGCCGCGGGCAGGGCGCGGGAGATGACCTCGGCCTCCGCCCGCCGGGTGGCGGTGAGTTCGCGCAGCACCTCGGCGGTGGTGGGCCCGTCCCAGCCGAGAACCGGGCGGGCGTCGAGCAGCAGCTGTTCAGGGCCGGCCACGCTGCCGTCGGCCGGCTCGGGGTGGCGCCGCAGGGTGCCGGGTATGAGCCGCCAGGTGCCGAAGGTGCCGCGTGTTGCGCGGAAGGACCAATGGACTCCGTCGGCCAGGTCCAGCCGGTACGCGTCCGGGGTGCCGGCCGACGGGTCCGGTCCGGGAACGAACAGCTCCTCATAGGCGAACTCCTCCACTGCTTTGATGAGCAGTCGTCGGCCGGCCTGGGCCCAGGCGTCACGGCTGGTGCGGTTCATCGGTGGTTCTCCTCGGAGTACGCGGGGGAGGCGGTGGCCATCAGGGAAGGCGTGGAATCAACGGCGCCGGACCGCACAGAGGCGGGCATGCTGGTCGTAGTCGCGTCGGCCTGCGGTTTCGGCACATCGTCACGCCTGACCGCGGGCACGTCCGGGTCGGGCGACACCCGTCCCGCCCGCCGCGCGCCGGCTTGTGGAGCGGCGTTGCGGAAGCGCCGCACGGACAGGGCGACGGCGCATACCTGCACGGCCGCGGCGACAGCGAGGGGCAGCGCCAGGTCGTGGGAGACCGCAGCCGTGGCGGCCAGCGGCGCAGCGAGCAGACCGGCGGACCGGACAGTCTCCACCGCGGTGAACGCCGGGCCCTTCGTGCCGGTCGCGCGGAACATCCGCAGCTCGACGGCGACCTGGGCGAGGCCGAGCCCCACGCCGTACAGCAGCCGGCCGCCGACCAGGCCGGGCAGCGAGTCGGCCAGCCACGACCAGGCCATCCCGGCCGCGCCCACTGCCAGAGCAAGCGGCAGCAGCCGGTCACCGAACCGGTCGTGGCAGCGGCGCACCAGGGGCAGCACAGCCAGGGCGGAGACGCTCGGCAGGAAGAACAGCACGGCGGACCCGACCGATCCGCTGCCGAGGCTGTCGGCGAACTCGGTGAAGAAGGGCCGCGCGACATTGACCGAGAAGTCGAAGGCGACGCCGATCAGCGCGGCGTAGGCGAGCATCGTGAACCAGGTGAGGCGGCTTGACGGCCCGCGCACGACCGGGCCGGGCGAGTCCGGCGCCGTGCCCGACGCGCCGTCGGTGTCCTGGCCATCGCCGGCCGTGGAGCCGTCCGCGGCGGATTCAGCGGATTCGGCGGATTCGGCGGCTTTCACGTCCGGGCGCCTGCCCAGGATGCGGTACGTCAGCACCGCCAGGAGCGTGTCCAGGACCGCGAACGCCGAGATACCGATGCGGGGTTCCGGAAGCGCGAGGACTCCGGCACCCACCATCGTGGAAACCACGACGGACAGATGGAAGACGACCACCAGCGTGCACACCCCGGCCAGCCGGGCCCGCTCGCCGCCCTCCGATTCGTCGCCGTGCTCGGCGATGAAAGCCGGATAGGCCAGCAGCAGGGCGCTGTTGGTCATCACGATGAGCGTCGACAGCACCGTGTACGCGGCATAGCTGGGTGCCAGACCGAGCAGCAGGTCAAGAACGGCGGACCCGCACAGCCCGGCCAGCACCAGCTTGTGCAGCGGCCAGCGCCGGGCCGCCAGCCCCCACAGAGGGAGGGCGGCGAGCCCGACGATGCGGCAGATCCAGATGTACAGCCCGGTCGCTTCCGGGTCCTCGATGCCGTACAGCCGCTCGAACAGCTGAGGGAGGAACGGCGTCAGTGCGGTCTCGGCGACCAGGTGCAGCCCTATGACGGATATGAGCACCGTCTTGGCGCGGCGTGCCGCTCCACCCCGGGCCGGTGTCCCGGCCTGTTCCACAACCGTCATCGCGGCGTACCGGAGGATGTGGCCGCGGCCCCGTCCGGGACGGCCGTCGCAGGCGGGGCGGACGTCGGCGACTGCGGTGCGCCGAAGGTCGTGAACGCCTGCCGCGGGGCAACGGGCAGTACGTCGCGTCCGGCCGTGGCGTTGAGGATGGTCGCAGCGCGCCAGGCGCCGAGGGTGAGGTCGGGAGCGCCCACGCCGTGCGTGTGCATCTCGGCGTTCTGGACGTAGAGCGAGCCGGAAACCCGCGGGTCGAGCGCGACCCGGTACTCCCCGTCGATCTGGTAGCGGCCCCTGTCGTCCCAGTCGACCAGGTCGCCCATCGACTCCAGGAACGACGGACGGGAGGCGGTATAGCCGGTGGCGGAGACCACGGCGGAGGTCCGGACCTCGAAGAGCGAATCCTGCTGTTGAGGCCGGCAGGTGAGCAGGTACCCCTTACCGTCGGCCTTGGCCGCGACGATCTCCACGCCCGGCTGCAGGGTGGCGCGCGGCTCGCCACCCCCGATGGTGCGCTCGTACAGCTCGTCGTAGATCTCCCCCAGCGTCTCCTGGCTCACGCCCTTGTAGAGCTGCCACTGCTCCCGCACCAGCCGTTCGCGCGTGACCTCGGGGAGCTCGCGGAAGTAGCGGATGTAGTCCGGGGTGAAGTGCTCCAGGCCTATCTTCGAGTACTCCATCGGCGCGAAGGCCGTGGTGCGGGCCAGCCAGCGGACGTACGGGCCGCCCTGGCCGTCGCCGTCCTGGTGGCGGAGCAGGTCGAGCGCGACCTCGGCGCCGGACTGCCCCGCGCCGATGACCGTGACGTCGTCGGTGGCGGCCAGCCGGGCGCGGTACGTGCGGTAGTCCGCGCTGTGCAGCACACGGCCCGCGTGGGCGTCGGTCAGCAGCGGCCGCAGTGGCTCGGGAACGACAGGGTTGGTGCCCACACCCAGCACGACCTGGCGGGCCAGGACGCGGGTCTCGGCGCCGGAGGCGGATCGGTGCACGACAGCGAACGCGTCCGCCTTCTCGTCCCACTCCAGCGCAGTGACTTCGGCGTCGAAGCGGCATGAGGGCAGCCGCTCGGCAACCCAGCGGCAGTAGTGATCGTACTCACGGCGCGGAATGTGGAAGCGCTCGGAGAAGAAGAACTTGAACATCCGATCGTGGGAGCGGAGGTAGTTCAGATACGACCACGGGCTGGTCGGGTCCGCCATGGTGACCAGATCGGCGAGAAACGGCACCTGAAGTGTCGTTCCCTCCATCAGCAGGCCCGGATGCCAGGAGAACGCCGGCTTGGCGTCCAGGAACAGGGAACGGAAGCCCGGTACACCGTCCGCCAGCGCGGCCAGGGACAGGTTGAACGGGCCGATTCCGATGCCGACCAGGTCATACGGGAGATTCCGGTCGTCGGAAGTCGAGAGGGCGGTCACCGCTGGGCCTCCGTGAGGGGGTTGGGGAGATCGATGTAGACGGACTGGGTGTGGACGTCGCCGACGAGTTCGTCGAGCCCGTCCACGCAGGTCAGGTAGTTGCCCTTGCAGCGCAGTACGGGTGCGTCGAGCAGCAGGTCCAGCAGGCCTTTGGCGGCGGGCTCGGCCGTGCGCAGTCGCTCCAGTGCGGTGCGGCAGACGCGCAGCAGGTGGCCCTCGTCGGCCAGTCCGAGCGCGCCGAACGCTCCGACGAGACCGAGCAGGTTGTTGATGCCGAGGTAGTAGGCCACCCGCTCGTCGACGAAGGCGTCGTCGAATACCAGCTCGACGCCATCCGTGGCGCCGGGCAGGAGCCGCTCGATGTCGTCGGCGCGGGAAGCGGCAAGGTAGTACCCCTGGCTGTCCCGGTACCAGCCCGCGCGGGGCAGTCCATGAGTGTCGAGGGCCACCAGGGTGTTCTGGTGGTGAGGCTCCAGAGCGATGCCGTACCGCGCCTGAAGACGGATCAGGGGAGCGACCAGTACATCCAGGTAGCGGGCCAGCCAACGCTCCGACGCCTCGGCCACCGGGATGCCGAACGCGCGGGCGGCGCGCTCGATCGCCTCACACAGCAAGGCGCGGTGCTGCGGCGGGGAACCGTCGCCGGGACCGGTCCGCTCGGCCAGCAGGCCCGCCACGCACAGCCCTTCGGGCGCGCCGTTGCCGCCGCCTCGGAAGGGGTTGTCACGGATCGCGGTCTCCAGACCCGTTTCCGGGCCTTCGACTCCGACCGAAACCCAGGCGAACTCGCGCAGGATGCCGAACTCCGGATGCTCGGCACGGAGCCAGTCCCCGGGGCCCGCGGCCAGCAACTGCGTGGCCCTTACGCCGAGACGCATCTCGCTGCGCAGGTTGTTCCGCCGGGAGTTGGTGATCCGCATACCGAGGGACAGCTTCAGCATCACCTCGGCGTCCGGCCGCTGGACAGTACGCACCGAGGACGTGGGGTACCAGGCTGGGCCGGCCGCACCGAGCGGACGGAGCAGTCCGGCGTCGACGAGCGCGGCGACCTCCGGACGGGCCAGCACCTCCCGGGCCTGCCAGGGATGCGCGGGCACCGCGACCATGCCGTCGGGCACCTTCAGCCCGGCGGCGAGCGGACGCAGCAGCTGCGCGGGCGAACGGCCGTCCGCGCTCCCGCCGACCACGACATCCGGGTGGGCGGCGAACCAGTGCAGCGGGAACGAGCCGCGCAGCTCGGGCGAGTACGCCTCCAGCTCGGCCTCCGACGCCTCCTCGCGGCTCTTGGGCGCGGGATGGAACGGATGGCCCAGCAACAGCGCCTGCTCGCTGTCGAGGAACGGCGTCGGCCCCTGGCCGTGCTCGCCCTCGGCGCGCCGGTGGGCGATGTGCGTGGCGGTGCGCCGAGCGGAGTTCAGCACCCGGGCGGCGGCGTCGCCCCCGTGGTGCGGGAGCACACCGCGGCCCAGCGTGGTCTGCCGGATCAGTGCCGCCGCCACCAATGCCGCGTCGGCCGGAAGGCGGTCGCCGTCGTCGCCATCGGCTGTGACCAGGCTGGGCGCACCGAAGCGATGCCAGCCGGTGGCCGACCGGTACCGCACAGGAACCAACAGGGTGAGCCGGCTGGCGGGCAGGCCGATCAGCAGTGCCTGCCCGGTCTCCGGCACCTCGGTGCCGGTCTCGCGTACGTAGGCGCGCAGCAGCGTCTCCATCGCCGCGGCATCTCCCGCGCGGAGGGGGTCGGCGTCGTCCAGCGGGTCCGGGCCGGTCCCATGAGACCGGGGTGACGGGATGTCAGCAGCACTCCCCCGGGCGCCGGGCCCGGACGGCAACCCGTCCGGGGACGCCGGGGCAGTGCCCTCCAGACGTACGGTGCCGGATGCGGGCGCCCCTGCCATGGGCGGTGCCGGCCGCGCCGTACGGGCGTCGTCGGGCCGGTTCACCGGTTCTCCTCCTCGGCCTGGCCCGATGCGGCGACCGCGTGCAGCAGTCGCTCGACCTCGGCGGGAGTGGTGTGCGGGTTGAGCAGCGTGAGCTTCAGGCGGACCCGGCCCGGCCCCTCGCCCGGGAGCTCGGTGCGGCCGACGACCGCCCGGCCCTCGCGCAGCAGCCTGCGCCGCAGCGCCGCGTTCACCCGGTCGGTGTGCTCGGGGTCGGCGCCCTCGGGCAAGTAGCGGAAGAGGAAGGCCGTCAGGACGGGATCGGCGTGCAACTCCAGCCGGGGATGCGCCCGTACGGCCTCCGCACCGCCGCGCGCCAGCTCATGGCAGGCATCCACGAGCCGGCCCAGGCCCTCGCGGCCCAGTGTGCGCAGCGTGACGGCGATCTTGAAGGCGTCGGCGCGACGGGTGGTGCGCAACGAGAGGCCGAGGAGGCTGGGGTAGCCGGCGTCCTCGTCGTCCTGCGGGTTGAGGTACACCGCCCGTCGTGCGAGTGAGGCGTAGGTTTCCGCCCGCCGGACCAGGAAGATGCCCGCGGCGACCGGCTGCCAGCCCAGCTTGTGCCAGTCCAGGGATACGGAGTCGGCCAGCGCGATGCCGCCGACCAGTGGGGCGAGTTCGTCGGACAGCAGTGCGCCGCCGCCGTAGGCGGCGTCCACGTGCAGCCAGGCGCCGTACTCGGCGGCCAGCGCCGCGCAGGTGCGCAGCGGGTCGACCGCACCGGTGTCGGTGGTGCCGGCGGTGGCCACGACCGCCACCGGCACCTCACCCCGCGCGACGCAGTCGCGCAGAGCGGACGCCAGCGCCTCCGGCTTCATCCGCAGCTCGCGGTCGACCGGCACGGGGACGACCGCGTTCTCCCCGAGACCCAGCAGCGCGGCCGACCGCTGGACCGAGAAGTGGGCGGCGGCGGAGGCGAAGATCCGCGGACGCGGGCCGGTGCCCGGTACTCCACTCAGCTCGATCTGACGCTCGGCCGCCCGGCCCAGCACGCGGTCGCGGGCCAGCATCAGGCCCATGAGGTTGGACTCGGTGCCGCCCGAGGTGAGCACGCCGGCGGCTTCCGCTGGGTCGTACCCGACGAGCTGTGCCAACTCCTGGAGCAGCAAGGTCTCCACAGCCGTGGCGGCGGGCGCCTGGTCCCAGGAGTCCTGGGAGGGGTTGAGCGCGGCGACGGCGAGATCGGCGGCGACGGCCACGGCCAGCGGCGGGCAATGGAGATGCGCGGCGCAGGACGGGTCGGCGGGGTCGGCGCTGCCGTACGCCAGGAGTTCGGTCAGCTGGTGCAGGGCGTCGTCGCCGTCCGCCTCGGCGAACACCCGCGCGACCTCCGCGGCCAGGTCCTCGGGCGTCCCGGTGGGAACGGGTCCGCCGCGCCGCACGGCGCCTTTGGCGAGGGCCTCCAGGACGGCCTGCACCAGCGGCTCCAGTGCGACGGGGCCCTCCGCGCCTCCGGACAGTGCCGTCTTCCGGACCTGGTTGCCCGACGGTGCGGCGCTGCCGAGCAGCCCGGCCACGGCCTCGCCCAGAGGGCCGGCCCCCGCCGAGGCGGGTTCAGGGACGAGGCTCAATCCGCCGCGCGTATGGATTCCGCCGGTCTGCCCGGGCGCGGTCTCCGCGTCGTACGTTTTCAGGGCTGCGTCGAAGTCACCGGTGGCCGGCCCCGGGCCGGGTATCTCGCTCGTCATGCCCGCCCGCCCGGAACGTGCGGCGTCGTCACCGTGGCGATGGCGTCGGTGAGCCGGTCCAGCACCGCTTCGACCTGCTCGTCGGTGATGATCAGCGGCGGCAGCAGCCTCACGGTCGAGTCGTAGCGACCTCCCAACTCCACGATCAGGCCGCGCTCAAGGCATGCGGCCCGTACCTGCGCGGCCACCCGCGGGGCGACCGGCCGGGCGCCGCAGGAGTCGGGTTCGGCCTCGGGGTCGACCAGCTCGACACCGATCATCAGGCCGCGACCGCGAACGTCACCGATCGCGGGGAGTTCGCTCCGCAGACCTTCCAGCCGGTCCGTCATCCGGGCGCCGACGGTGGCCGCCCGCCCGGCCAGGCCCTCCTCGGCGACGTACCGCAGGGTAGCCGTACCGGTCGCCATGGCGAGGGTGTTGCCGCGGAAGGTGCCGGTGTGGGCGCCGGGCAGCCAGCCGTCGTAGTCCTCGTGGTAGACGAGTACCGCGAGCGGCAGGCTGCCGCCGATCGCCTTGGACATCACCACTGCGTCCGGCACGATCCCGCTGTGCTCCACGGCCCAGAAAGCGCCCGTGCGTCCGACGCCGGTCTGTACCTCGTCGACGATCAGCGGGATGTCCCGCTCCATGGTGATACGCCGCATCTCGCGCAGCCAGGCGTCCGGGGCCGGTACGGCGCCGCCCTCGCCCTGCACCGCTTCGAGGATCATCGCGGCGGGCGGGACGACTCCGCCGTTCGGGTCGTCCAGCAGGCGCTCGGTGTATGCGGTGGACAGCTGCGCGCCGCGCTCCCCGCCGACACCGAACGGGCAGCGGTAGGGGTACGGGTAGGGCAGCCGGGTGACGTCGGCGGCGATCCCCGGTACCGGCTGCTTGGTGGTGACACCGCCGGAAGCGGCCAGGGCTGCCGCCGTCATCCCGTGGTACGCGCCAGTGAAGGCGAGCAGCCCGTGCCGCCCTGTGGCGGTCTGCATCAGCTTGAACGCGGCCTCGACCGCGTCGGTTCCGGCGGGCCCGCAGAAGTGGATGCGGGCCTTGTCCGCGAAGCCGCTGGGCAGGGTGGCGAACAGTGCGTCGGTGAATTCGTCCTTCTCCGGGGTCGCCAGGTCCAGGACGTGCAGCGGCGCGCCACTGTTGATGGTCCGCTGAATGGCCTCCAGTACGACCGGGTGGTTGTGGCCGAGGGCCAGAGTGCCGGCTCCGGAGAGGCAGTCGAGGTAGCGGCGGCCGTCTGTGCCCTCGAGGTTCATGCCCTGTGCGCGGGCCGGAACGATCGGGAACGACCGGGCGTACGTGCGGGCCGAGGACTCCCGGGTGCGCTGGCGCCGCAGGATGGCGTCGGCCTGTCCCGTAGTGCGTTCGGCGTCGGTTCGTTCGGCGGGGTGCACGGTCATGATGTACGGCTCCAGGATGGGGAGGGTGGGGAAGCGAGCGGGTGGCGACGAGGAACCCGAGGCCCGGTACGGCCCGGACGGGGCCGCCGGCGCCTCAGAGCAGAAGGCGCTCGGCGACGGGGTGGCCGAGGAAGCTGTGCATGGCGAACTCCCAGCCGTAGGAGCCCGCGTACGGGAACACCACCAGGTCACCGGCGCGTATCCGGTCCACCAGGACATCGCGTAGAAGGGTGTCCTCCGGAGTGCACAGCTCGCCGACGACCGTCACACGCGTCTGTTCGGCGCAAGGGCGGAGACACCCCTCGGGCCAGTCCTCCACGGGCAGCACCGCCATGTTGTGGACGATGTCCCAGGAGGTGGGGAGCTGGAAGTGGTTGATGCCGCCGCGCAGCACCACGAACTCCTCGCCGTAGGACTCCTTCACGTCCGTCACCTCGGCGGCGTACCAGCCGCAGTCCGCGACCAGGAAGCGGCCGGGCTCCAGCACCACCTTCACGCCCGCGGGGACCTCGACAGCCGCGGCCAGTTCACCGAAGCGGGCGACGTCGAAGGGCTTCTCGCCCTCGAAGGCGACGCCGATGCCGCCGCCGATGTCGATATGCCGCAGCTCGATCCCGTTGTCCTGGGCAGTCCGCACGCTCCACTCCACGCACCAGCGCAGATACGCGGCATGGGACTCGGCATCGAGGTTGTTGGACGCGGCGTGGATGTGGAAGCCGATCACGTCCAGCCCCGGCAGCCGTAGGGCCTCACGCAGCACCCCGGGCACGTCGGGCTCCGCCACCCCGAACTGGGAGGGCACGCCTCCCATGTGCAGCGAGCCGGTGACGGGGATCGTCGCGGGATTGACGCGAAGCGCCACTCGGGCGCGGAGCCCTTCGCCGACCGCTATCCGGCTGATCCGGTGCAGTTCGAGGAGACTCTCGGCATTGATCGCCTCGGCTTTCGCCCGGACCAGGGCGGTGAGGACGGGGACGGATTTCGCCGGCCCGGCGGCGACCACCGGGGCCGGGGTATCTCCGGCCACCGGCTTGGCCGATACGGCGAGTTCGAGCTCTGCGCAGGAAGCGACCTCGAAGCCGTCGACATGCGGGGCCAGCGCCTGGACGACGCCCGGGAAGGAGTTGGCCTTCACGGCGTAGTAGACGGCTGCCCATTCCGGAAGCGCCCTGCGCAACTCGCGCGCACGCTCGGCGGCGACAGCACCGTCGTACACGTAGGCCGACACCGGGGCCTGGGCCTGCGCCAGCTCCAGCAGACGGTGACGGACCGCTGCGGGGAGCACTTCCACGGGGTAGGCGGATCGCGGAGCGGCGGACGGCGGCAACTGAATGGACACGGCTCTGCCTCGGGTCGGGGTCGGAAGGTTGAAGGTGTTCAGCGGCGGTCGAGGTGGCGCAGGATCGCCACGGGCGAAAGCGCTGTGCCGGAGTTGTGCGCCAGGGGGCGCCCGTAAGACGGGATCCGGCCAGGTCATCGCTGCCCGGCCCGTCCCGGATGCGCGGCAGCGGCGGCTCCGTCGTAGTGCTCGATCGGCGATCCGGTCGGTGGACCCATGGGTCTGGGCGTAATGGCACTGTTCGAACGAGGCACGGTTCCCCCTGAGGAAAGCGGACTGTCGGGCAGCCGCACGGCCACATCCAACCACTTAGGCGAGCCTAACCTAATGGTTTGCTGGATTGTTTCCAAGGGGGCGACTCCCGTAAGTCCTATTCAGGCCGTTTGATTCCTCCTCATGGCGCATGCTGGTCACCACCATCAACCTGTCCTCGCTGACCAGCACCGAAGCCGATCACCGGCAGGTGTGCCAGGAGCTGTGGGTCGCCCTGCTGGTCGACGGCACCCGCGCCCTCGCACGCATCGGCCGGTGGACCAAGGCGGCCGAAGCCATGGCCCAGCACCGCGGCATCGGCAACCGGCTCCTCGACGGCCGCCAGATCAAAATCATGGCCCTGATGGAACAAGGACGAAGCCAGCAGGCCCTCGACCTGATCGACACCACCCAACCGACGGAACCTTGGGAGACCGCCATCGGCCTGCTCCTGCGCGCCCACTGCCGGCCCGTCGGCGTACCGGTTGCGCGGACCGACCTTGAACACACCCTGGACGAAGCCACCATGCTCCTCGCCCCTCCCGATCCGTCGACCGCCGTGTTCCAGACCCGGGCGGGCCTGACCGCCCTCGACCTGGACCCCGACGGGCAGTGCGCGGACATGCTGCCCAAAACCATCGCCGAGGCGGCCCGGCTCGACGCCTACGCCGCCCGCGACGTCACTGCACCACCCCATCGCCGCGTCCGCCCTGGACGCCGGTTCGACCCATACGCTCAACGCGGTGATCGCCGCAGCCGGACTGGGATCCGGAATCCTGTCCGTTGACCACCACGAGGCGCTGACGGACGCGGTCGCCCACGCCGGTGCAGAGCTGGAAAGGCTACTGAAGACCGAACCAGATCCCCGCTAGAAGCGGGACGACCGGGAGGAACTGTCACGCCGCGCGGCGGTGTCGGCGTTTCGGCCATTTCCCGCCCGGAGCCACTCCAAGCCAGACCAGGGCCCCGCACCTGCAAGGTGCCCTCACGCAGGAAATGGCGGGCTTCCCAGCACGACCGAATGACGTGTGTTCGATATTGCAGCCGTGTCGTTAGACCTCACGACTCTGCCGCAGTGACCGTCCAAGGGGGAACGATGACCTCGGCCATCACACAGGACCAACCGCCGCAACCACCGAAGGGGACCGCGCCGGACGACAAACCGCAGGAGGCCAGTGTTCGAGAAGAGGAATACCTCTACCGCGACGAGTCACAGCTCCAGGCCGGCTCCCAGCTGACCTCCCGCACCATGGCGCGGCGCCTGCCCTCACTCGTGCGGCGCTCGGTGCAGATGGCGTGGCGGGTGGACCGCGGCGCGACCATCGGACTACTGGTATGCCAGGTGGGAACGGGCGTACTTGCCGCCCTCGGCCTCTTGGCCGTCACGGGCACGATCACTGCACTGATCTCCTCGGGTGACATCACCGAGCGGCTGTGGGACGCCGCCCCGCAGCTGACCGTCATCGCCGCCGCCACCGGACTGCGCGCGATGCTGGGCATCGCGGCCGTCTGGCTGACCGGCCGGCTTCGTCCGGTGCTCGGCCGGGCCGCAGAGCTGACGATGATCGAGGCCGCGCTCGGCGCAGAACTGGCCGCCAACAACAAGCCCGGCTACAACGACGCCTACGACATCGCAGACCGCGGCGCCCAGGTCACCCCCGACCTGGTGGAGGAAGCACAGAACGTACTCGCGGCGACCGCGACGCTCGCGGCCGGTGCGGCCGTCCTGACCGTCCTGCACCCCCTGCTCCTTCCCCTCCTCTTCCTCGCTTGCTTGCCGCAGGCCGCCGCCTACGTCCGATCCGCGCGCGTGATCTACCTCGCCGGCCTGGAGACCTCCGGGCGGCGCCGGATGCTGAGCAAACTGCGCTGGCACATGGCCTACATGGAGTCCAGCGAAGAGATGCGCGCCTGCCTGGCCGGCCCGTTCCTGACCAGCCGGTACCGGAAACTGGCCGCCTCGGTCAACACGGCCGAACGTAAGGCAGCGAACACGGGCGCCTGGATGGGACTGGCCGGCGCCCTCGCCGGCGGGATCGCCTCGACCGCAGTGTGGGCGGCGCTGATCTGGCTCCTGGCCTCCGGCCGCATGAGCCCGGCAGCCGGGGGCGGCGCCTTCTTCGCCCTCCAGACGGCCAGCGGGTCCGTACGCGGCATCATCAGTGGCGGAGCCCGCCTGGTGCGCACCGGCTGGTACGTCCAGGACTGGCAGAACTTCCTCGACAACGCCCACGGCCAGGCCATGGCAGACTCCCGCGGCACCGCCGCCCTCCCTGCTGTTCCGGAGCGCTTCGAGGTCCGCGACGTCACATACCGCTATGACGGAGCCCCGAAGGACAGTCTGAGCAACGTCTCCCTGCATGTGAAGCGCGGCGAGATCGTGGCGCTGGTCGGGGAGAACGGCTCCGGCAAGTCGACCCTCTCGCGCCTGCTGTGCGGGCTGCTGCTGCCCACCGAGGGCGACGTGGCCTGGGACCACGCCTCCACGGCGGACCTCGATCCGTGGGGAGCATGGGAGCATGTCGCGCTGGTGCCGCAGAAGTTCACGTACCTGCCCCTGACGATGCGCGACAACATCACGTTCGGGCAGGGCGACACCAGCGACGCAGCGCTGCTCGCCGCGTGCGAGTCCTCCGGCGCCGCGGAGATACTGCCGGACCTCCGTTCCGGCCTGAACACCCTCCTGACCAGCGAATGGTTCGGCGGGCAGCAGCTCTCCGGCGGGCAGTGGCAGCGCCTCGTTCTTACCCGCGCCTTCCACAGGCAGGCAGCGCTGCTGGTGATGGATGAACCCACGGCCGCCCTCGACGCCCGCGCTGAACACAGGATCTTCGCCGGCCTGCGCGAACTGGCCAAAGACCGCGCGGTCTTGCTGATCACGCACCGGCTCACCAACGTGGCCGTCGCCGACCGGATCGTGGTGTTGAACGAAGGGCGGATCGTCCAGGAGGGCACCTACGCCCAGCTCACCCAGCAGCCAGGGCTGTTCCGAACTCTGTGGGAGCTACAGCGCCGGATGAGCGGCGACACCCCCTGATTGCCCAGCCCGCGCCAAGCCACCGTTCTACGGGCAGAGACACCGGCCCGCGCCCGATGCTCCCTTCTCAGAACTCCTCATGTCCGCCCCCTCGTTACCTTTTTGGTGGCCCGGCAATGGGTTCCCGGCCCCGGGTGCGCAGCGCCGCCGCTGCTGCCACGTGCGCTGTCGCCCTCCCGGTTCATGCCGGATCAACCGGCTCCCACCCGGCTGTGGCGTGCCGGTGTCATGTTGTGATCCACGTGGCGCTGGGCTCCGGTCAACGTGATCCTGGACGTCAGGCGCGGATCCACGCTGGAGGCTGCCAACCGCACTTCCAGCCCGGCCGGCTCGACGACGCGCGATTGTCCCGTCCGGTGAAGGAGGCGACGTCGGCCGGGACCGTGACACGGAGGCGGCGACGCCCGGCGAAGGGACTTCGGCGGGTAGGCAGCCGTAGAAGGGGACATCGGACAGCGTCGGCGAATCGGTCGGGCTGGTAGGGGGTAGACGTCGACCACCCCCGCGCGCCGTCGCCGTACGAGCGCTGACGTTGTTGGCAGACCGGGCGGGCTCAGCCTTCCGCCGAGCCCGCCGCGTCGGCCCCGTACCGGAGCCGGACATGTGTCACGTCGTCAGCGCTGCAGCGTCAGCAGACCAGGACGGTAGGGCAGGAGGCCGTAGTCACCGCCGGAGTTGGGGCTGCGCCCCTGGTAGAGCAACTGCAGATTGCAGGGATCGACGGTCATGGTCTGGTCGGGGCTTGAGCGGATCAGTTCGCCGTGGCTGATGTCGTTGGTCCAGGCGGCGCCACTGTTGGCCTTGCCGGCGAAGGGGTTGCTCTCGGTCGCCGCCTGGGGTGTCCACGCGCCGTTCAGACTGGTTGCCGTGAACGAGCGGAAGTAGCGACCCTGCGAGCCGATCGCCTCGACGATCATGAGGTAGCGGTTCTGGCCCTGCAACTTGTAGACCTGCGGGGCTTCGAACAGGTTGTTCGTCGTATCGCTCATGATCACTGTCGAGGTCGCGCCGAAGCTGCCCGGGAAGTTCCCGATCGGCATACTGGCCCGGTAGATCTTGCCGTTGTCGCCGGCGAAGAACAGGTACATGTTCGTCCCGTCACCGATGAGCGTCTGGTCGATAGGGCCTGTTCCGGAGTCGGGGATGCTTCCGGAGAAGAGCACCTGCGGGGATGACCAGCCGTTCGGGTTGGTGGGATCGCTCGACGTGCGGTAGGAGAAGGCGGAACCGCCCCACTGGTAGGCGAGCACCCAGATATCCTTCGGCGCGAAGTAGAAGAGCGTAGGCGCGACGGTGGAAGCTGACATCGCGTTCTGGTCGGCCGAGGCCATCTCCGACCAGTCGGAGAACAGGCCGAAGTTCATCGAACCCCAGCGCGTCCCCGTGTCGTGCGTCGTCGCATAGACGAGCTGTTTGCCCTGGTAGGGGACGACGGTGAAGTCCTTCACCGAGACCCACCCCGGCTTGGGCTGCGCCAACGGGCCCGATGATGCCCAGCGGTAGGTCCCCGGAAGATCGCACGGGCCGGTGTTGCCGCCGTCGACCTTGACGAGCTGCCACTGCTGGTTGGTGCCGCCCCAGTCGTCGTACTGGACGGTGTTCGCGTTGTCGGCGGTGGAGGCACCTTGTACCTCGAGGGCCTTGCCGCTGTGGCGCGAGATGAACCTTACGAAGCCGTCCGAGCTGTCGGCCAGTCGCCATTGCTGGTTGGCGGCGTTCAGGTCGGCCCACTGGACGATCGATCCGCCGTTCGCGGTGGACCAGTTGTGGACGTCCAGCACCTTGCCCGAGTGGCGGGACTTGATGCGGTAGTAGCCGCCCCCGGAATCGACGAACTGCCACTGCTGCTGCCTCTGATCGTTCCTGGTCCACTGAGTGATGCGGGCGCCGTCGGCGGTCGCCATGTTGTAGACGTCCAGGGCCTTGCCGCTGTTGCGATTGACCAGCACGTACGAGGCGTTGGGGTCCACGGTCGCCGCCTCGGCGGGCTGGGCACCGAGGAAGGTGGCCACGAGCAACAGCGGTGCAAGGACCGCGAGCAGGCGCCTTGGGCGGGCCGGGGACGAGTGGCGATACCACATGAGCTGCGCCTCCTAGGGGCTGGTTTGAGGTGACCCTGATGAACAGCGGAGCGGAAGTGCCGTGGGTCCGGAACGGTTTCGAAAAGTTTCGAGAATTCCCGGATACTTTGACGTCACAAGCTAGGGATGCGGGGTTCTCCGGTCAAGGCTTGCCACTGATCTGTCCATAAACAGCACCTCTCCTTCGGGCCTGACCAGCGATCACGCCGAGCGGGCCCCTCCCGAGTGCGCGAAGACAGTTCACCAGCCCACGACGTATGTGCGGAGGAGGAGGGCCGAGCAAGCAGCGTCCGCGCCCTCGCCCCGACCGCGGCCCCACGAGGTTCGTCGGCGGCGGCGCCGGGGCTGTATTCCGACCCACCAGGCTATCTGAAAGTTTCGAAGTGCCAATCGAAACTTCTTCTGCAAGGAGTATTGACGGCCTGTCACCGATGCCTCAATCATCCCTGTCTGAGGAACTGACCGTGGTCCGAGATACCGAACGTCGGCCTCGGCCTTCTGTGTCCTGCACGGCAGATCCGCGCACCGCATCAGTCCTTCCGTGATTTCCACCTTGGAGGCACAGTCATGGGCTCCTACGCCCTTTCCGGACCCGTTGTCCGCCGGAAAACTCGCAGCCTGCTGTTGGCCCTGGTCGTCGGCGTCCTCGGTGCGTCGGCCGCGCTGGTCGCGCCACCGGACGCACACGCCGCCGAGAGCACGCTGGGCGCCGCGGCGGCGCAGAGCGGCCGCTATTTCGGCACCGCCATCGCCTCGGGCAGGCTGGGCGACTCGACGTACACGTCGATCGCGAACCGTGAGTTCAACATGGTGACGGCCGAGAACGAGATGAAGATCGACGCCACCGAACCGCAGCGGGGTCAGTTCAACTTCAGCTCCGCCGACCGCGTCTACAACTGGGCGGTGCAGAACGGCAAGGAGGTGCGTGGCCACACTCTGGCCTGGCACTCCCAGCAGCCCGGCTGGATGCAGAGCCTCAGCGGCAACGATCTGCGCCAGGCGATGATCGGCCACATCAACGGCGTGATGGCCCACTACAAGGGCAAGATCGTCCAGTGGGACGTCGTGAACGAGGCCTTCGCTGACGGAAGTTCGGGAGCCCGACGCGACTCCAACCTGCAGCGCAGCGGCAACGACTGGATCGAGCTCGCCTTCCGCACCGCGCGCGCCGCCGACCCGTCCGCCAAGCTCTGCTACAACGACTACAACGTCGAGAACTGGACCTGGGCCAAGACCCAGGCCATGTACTCCATGGTCCGAGACTTCAAGCAGCGCGGCGTGCCGATTGACTGCGTCGGCTTCCAGGCGCACTTCAACAGCGGCAGCCCCTACAACAGCAACTTCCGTACCACGCTGCAGAACTTTGCCGCCCTCGGAGTCGACGTGGCCGTCACCGAGCTGGACATCCAGGGCGCCTCGCCCACGACCTACGCCAACGTCACCAACGACTGCCTGGCCGTCGAGCGATGCCTCGGCGTCACCGTCTGGGGTGTGCGCGACAGCGACTCCTGGCGTGCGGAGCACACACCGCTGCTGTTCAACGACGACGGCAGCAAGAAGGCCGCCTACTCGGCCGTCCTCAACGCACTCAATGCCGGCGACACAACTGAGCCCCCGGCGGGTTCCGGACAGATCAAGGGCGTCGGTTCGAGTCGCTGTCTGGATGTGCCCAACGCCAGCACCAGCGACGGCACCCAGCTCCAGCTGTGGGACTGCGGCAGCAGCACCAACCAGCAGTGGGTGGCCACCGACTCGGGTGAGTTCCGGGTCTACGGCGACAAATGCCTGGACGCCGCCGGCACGAGCAACGGCAGCAAGGTCCAGATCTACAGCTGCTGGGGCGGAGACAACCAGAAGTGGCGCGTCAACTCCGACGGATCCATCGTCGGCGTCCAGTCCGGCCTCTGCCTCGACGCCGTCGGGGCCGGCACCGCCAACGGCACACAGATCCAGCTCTACTCCTGCTCGAACGGCAGTAACCAGCGCTGGACCCTAACCTGACGGGACCGGCCACGGACGAAGGGACGAACCGATGACGGCCTGCGGTGCGGTTCTCCCCTCCAGGAAGACATCGTTGACGGGCCCGGGTCGCCGCAGTGAATCCGGGGTCCGCCGAGGCGGCGGGCGGTAGGTAGGACGTTCGGCCTACGCCCCCGAGAGGCATCCCCGTCGGTGGTGCGGCTGGGCCAGCACCTCCCACCCACGTGGTCCTGGCCCAGCCGAGGGGATGGTACGGGCAGCGAGTCCTGCCGGTTCGCGGGTGGCGCACACGACTTCGCCGCCCGCCTCATCCGGCGGGGACGCTGCCGTTGTGCGCCAGGAGAGTTCCCGTTCCCTTGTCGACGAGGCCGTCCCGCGCGCTCCGGCGGCGCCGACGAGCATCGTCCACGGGCACGCGACAGGCGGGGTGGGCCCGGGGACAACGGATTGCTTCCCCCCTGGCTGAGGACCCGGCCCGCAGGTCCGGAGCCGGAGAGGCCCGTCAGGTTGAGACTCCCGCTCCGAGCGTCAAGAGTTTCCGAACGGGCCCCTGAAGGCGTCGCCGACGCGAGCGACTTCCTGATGAACTCGCAGTTCAGCAGGGTTCGAGGGCCAAGTCTGGCACTCGACCCGCTCCACGGAGGAAAACAGGTCGAGCGACCTACCCGAACCACAAAACCGCAGGTCAGGCACCCTTCGCAGCAGGCTCCAGAATCGCCACGCACTCCACATGATGCGTCATCGAAAAGATGTCGGCCTGAGCACGTGATGGAAAAGACCAGGTCAAAGGCCATTTCTCAGCTCGCCGTCCTGCGTGTGGCGGCCTGGAGCGTCAAACGAGCGTCATGGCCGACAGCCGGTGAACAGGCCGCCGAAGCCATGTCACCCATCGGGTCCACCCACCGGCTCCGGAGGCCAGCTCACCTGTCATGCCCCGCACCATCTTTCCGACCAACATCATGGGCCGGGCCCGCCGACCGAGAACACCCCGCACCCGGGCGGAGGAACTCCTCGGTCTCGGACGCCAACGACTTCGCGCTGCACCGGGAGAACCCCATCACCGCTCCTGCTGGTGTCTCCGCCGAACCCGGAACGGTTCACTCTCAACTGCCCCTACCCAGCCGGACGGTCACGCTCCTCACGTGAGATCGGACAACAGCAGCTCCAGCTCCCTCTCCTCCTCGACACGAACACCGAGTTCGGCGACGGCCGTAGCGAGTGCGGGCTCCCAGGGGGTCTCCGTCGGGGTGCTGACGAGCGGTGACAACGGAGGTTGGGCACAGCGGAGCACGGCGGCGCGGTAGTCCGCGGCCGTGTAGCGCCAGGGCAGCCAGGGGACGCGGCGGCGAAGGACGCCGGCGATCCGGAGCCCTCCCCAGTCGAAGTCCCCGTGGTAGTACAGGGTCGCTCCGTGGTCGTGCAACCCCCGGAGCAGTGTGAGGGCGGCGGCGGAAGGCTGGCCTTGGAGGCAGACCAGGGGCGGGCTGGCAGGGCCGAGCATGTCGGCCGCCGCCGCGAGGACGGTCGGGTTCTCGCAGATCCGCACCACGGGATCGGCGACGGCCGGAGGTCTGCGGGTGAGCTGGCGAAGGGTGAGCACACAGGGTTCGCCGTCTTCGGCCAGGCGGTCCAGGGCCGGGGTGCCGCGCAGGTTCAGGGTCAGGACGGTCGAGGACAGCTCGTCCCGCAACAGCCCCACCGAGGCCCAGGCCTCACGTCGCCATTCGGCGCCCTGACCATCGTGGAAACCGGTCAGCGCACGGGCCCCGGACAGAGTGAGGGTGGCCAGCGGTGTGCCGTCGTCAAGGGCGTGAGCCCAGCCGAGGACCCGGGCAGCGAAGGCGGGTAGCGAGACGACCGGGACGGCGGGGAGTGCGTACAGGGCGGTACACACACCGGTGAGCAGGCCGAACGTGACGTCTGGTGTGCGCCCCAGACGTCGCGCCAGGCCGTCGGCGCGTATCCGGGCCGCCCACTCCGCAAGCGCGGGGACCGTAGCGACGAGCTCGTCGAGCGGCGTGTGCGCCCTCCTCCAGGCTTCCTCCTCCTCTTGGCGGGCTTGGACGAGTGATGTGACAGGCCCGGTGAGCGCCGCGACCGCGGCGGCGAGGCCGTTCGGGCTGGCGCCCGAACGGCGCAGTACAGCGTCGACCGCTTCCAGCCGTACGGTCAGAGACCTGCCGCCACCGGGGGCCCGGGCGAGAAGTCTTTCGGCCGCTGCTCGCTGGGCCGGAGTGGGATCGGCCAGGGACACGGAACCAGTCATGGGCTGCCCGGCCACCAGTCGTCGGCGTGCTCGCTCGACGAGCCAGGAGAGGTCCGGCGTGCCGAGCAGCCTGGCCAGCCGCGGGCTGTCGACTGCTTCGGTGCCGGGCTCAGGCCCGTGGGTCAGCCCCACAGCGACTCGGGCTCCTCAACGCCGGGCGCGTCCTGGAGGGCGTCACGTACGGGGTCCTCGCGGCGCTGCCGTCGCGCGCCGTCCCATTCCCACCGGGTGACGAGGACCGCCGCCACCTCGTCGATCCGGGACAGTTGAGCGATGGCGATGCCGGGCACCTGCGGGTAGCAGGCCCACTCCCGTTCGCTGGTCATGACCACATCGAGGTCAAAGGCGCTCAGGAGGCCGAGGCACTTGGCGCGGGAGTCGTCGTCCACGCCCGCGAACGCCTCATCGAGAGTCACCAGGCGGGGCGCGTGCGGGCTGCCCGCGCTGGCGTAGTGGGAGGAGGCGGCGGCGAACAGCGGTACGGACACGGCGAGGACGCGTTCACCGCCTGAGGCGGGGCCGGTGGCGGGTACCCAGCGCCCGTGTTGGTGGCGCTCGACGCCGAACTCGTGCCAGGAGCGGTAGTCGAGCGCGGCAGTGAGGTGCTCGAGCCGGCTGCCCGGGCCGTCGTCGGACTGCTGGCGGGCGATCTGGGCCTGGAGGAACTCGCCCACCGCCGCGCGATCCTCCGACGTCCAGGCGTCCGCGGACTGGCGCAGCCTCTCGCGGGCTTGGGCCAGTCCGGACGGGGCCTTGCGCGAGGCCCGCCACACCAGCCGGAGTCTCATCCCGGTGGAGGTGGGGCGGTCCTCCAGTTCGGTGTTCATGTCCCGCACCTGTCGTTCGGCGGCACCGATGAGTTCCTGGAGGGTGCCGGCGACCTCGGTGATCAGGTGGGTTTCGAGGATCTCGCGTTCGTG
Source organism: Streptomyces anulatus (assembly GCF_000721175.1). Lineage (GTDB taxonomy): Bacteria > Actinomycetota > Actinomycetes > Streptomycetales > Streptomycetaceae > Streptomyces > Streptomyces anulatus_C. The sequence goes on along the minus strand of NZ_JOEZ01000003.1, from coordinate 133,429 downwards.
CGCGGACAGGATGCGGGTGAGCTCGCCGACCTCCGTGGCGAGTGCTTCGGCGAGTTCGGGCACGGCGCGCTCACGGCCCTGGTAGACGATGTCGACGACCATGCCGTCCTCGACCATGCGGGCGGACGCGCTGTGTCCGTGCCGGGACAGGGTGTCCTGCAGGGCCTTGAGTTCCTCGCTGAGTCGGCGCTGGACGCGTTCCCAGGCCGCGTCCGTGTCGTCGACGGACGACAGGCCGGAGTCGATGGCCCGGGCGAACGCGATGGCCGGGGTCGCGGCCCAGTGGCCGTCGTCCGAGGCGGGGACGGTGATCTCGGGCAGCGCGACCGCGACCAGGCCGGTGGCCGTGAAGCGCTGGAGCGCGGCAATGGCCTCCGCACGTGCGTCAACGACTTCGGCGAGGTCCTTCTCCAGCTGCTCGATCCGCCCCTCGGCCCGGCTCGCCTCCCGGTCCGCCTGAGCGTGACGCTGCCCGGCGTTCTTCCGGTCGGTCTCACAGATCCGCTGTGCGTCGATGGTCTCGGCGAGGCGCCGTTGGAGTTCGGCGACGGCGGCACCGACGGTGGAGCGCAGAGTCCGGTGCCGCTCATCGGCCGCCGCCGCCTCGCGCGCCGCCTCTTCGGCCCGCTGGGCGAGGTCGACGACCCGCTGCTCCGCCTCGGCGGCCTCGGCACGCTCGTCGTCCACCTGCCGTGCGGCCTCCCCTTGTTCGCGCAGCGCGGGCCACAGAGCCGCCAGCGCGGTGGCGAGGGAGCCGAGGGCGTGACGCGCGGCGGTGAGTCCGGCCCGTTCGGCGGGCAGCCCCAGATCAGCGGCAGCCTCGGTGAGCTCGGCGGCAGCCCGCTCGGCGAGTTCAGCCGCCTCGACGACCTCGGTGGCACGCCCTTCGTACCGGGCACGGGCCTTGCGCACGGTCTCGGCGGCGGCGCTGACGAGCGCGTGTGCCCTGGTGAGCGGCGACTCGTCGGGGACGTCTGCGAGCTCGGCGTCGAGCGTGCGTCGGCGTGCCGCGATCGCCGCGGACCGAGCCGCGAGTTTCTCCGACTCCTCGCGCAGAGAGGCGAGTTCGATGCCGAGCGCCGCGACCCGGGCCCGGCGCGCTGCTTCGCGTGCGCCCTCGCCGATGTACGTGGCGGCGGGCTTGGCCCACGTACCGGTGAGCGCACCGACCCGAAAGCGCCCGTCGGGTGCCGCCCATGTCGTGGCTCCTCCCCCGCCGTCGAGGCCGATGGCGGCGAGCAGCCGGGTCACCGTCGTCTCGTCCAGGACGGCGGCCCGCCCATCGCCGTAGTCCACGGCGGGGCACAGCACGTCTGCCAGTGAGGGGCCGCTCACCGGTCCGTTCGACGGGGAGAGAAGGACATCGCATCCGTCCACGGCGAGGGCGGAGCCGTCGGGCAGCACCCAGGCGTCGAGGAGGCCGGAGGCTTCGAGCGCCGCTTCGAGCCCGGCACGGCCGGCTTCGGGCAGTTCGTCACGGAAGTCGACCAGGCGCCAGAGCGGCGCGCCCGGCAGCGTTTCGCGCAGGCCGGGGGTGCGCGTCGCCGGGGGCCGGGGTTCGCGTCCGGCGCCGGCTTCCAGTGCGGTGAGCTCGCGACGGGCCTCGGCGGTGCGCTCTGCCAGCTCCGTGGTCGCGCGGGCGGCTTCGGCCGCCTGGTCGGCGAGGTCCACCGAGCGGGCGGTGTGCGCCCGGGTGGCCGAGACCCGCGCCGGGTAGGGGCCGTCGAGGTGGCGGGTCCACTCCTGGAGTTCGTCCAGGAGGCCCGTCTCGTCGGCGTAGGACAGCTCCTTCCAGGCGCGGGCGCGTTCGCGTACGTCGTCCAGGAGGGCCCGGCCCGCCCGCGCCGCGTTCTCCTCCGCCTCGCCGTGCGTCTCGGCAGCCAGCGCGAGGTCGGTCTCCGCCTCGTCGAGACGGCCCGACGCCCGGCGGTGGTCGGCGGCGGCCTGCTCGGACACCTCGAGGCGGCCCTCGATGTGGCCGAGCGCCCGCCGGGCGCGGTCCGTGGCTTCCTCGACGGCCCGCCGCGATGCGGGCTCGGGCAGCAGGTCGCCCGCCGGCAGGGCGACGTGCGCGGCGGCTGCCTGCTCCCGCACGTGGGCACAGGTCTCTTCAGCGCGGCTCCGCGCCGCACGCAGCCGGTTGTCGGCGGTGCCGAGCCGCCCGAGGGCCTTGGTGTGGAGGGCGTCCGCCTGCTGCTGGTCCTCCCGCGCCCGGTTCGCCGCCTGCCCGGTTCGCGTCACGGCCTGGGCGGCGTGCTCCAGCTCTCGGGCGTCGCGCATCTCGGGCGCCTCGCGCAGCGCTGCCTCCTGGGCCCGCAGACGTTCACCGGTCTCGGCCAGGGAGCTGATCTCCTCTTCGGCCGCCGCTCGCTTCTCCTCTGCCCGGGTTCGGAGCTCCTGGTCCTCGGCCAGATCTCGCTGCACGCGCTCGTAGCGGGAGTGCTCGGTGCGGGGGAGCCGGGCGCGGCGCCGGGTGGCGATCCGGGCGTACCGCCGGTAGTGCTCCAGGAAGGCGGAGGCGGCCCGCTCGGCGGCGGACGCGGCGGCCAGCTCGTCCTTCTCCTCGTCCAGGGAGCGGAACGCCTCGGCCACGTCGGCGATGACGGCCTGGTCCACGGGCGGCAGCGCCTCGGTGAGGGCGCGGGAGAGAGCGGCTTCGTTGGGCCGCTTGGAGAGCTGGGGCTGGCGCAGCTGGATGAGCAGGTCGACCAGGGCCGCGTAGCGCTGCTCTCCGAGGCCGAAGAGCGCTTCGTCGACGGCCCTGCGGTACGTCTTGGCCTGGTCGTACACCATGCCGTGCCCGGCGACGGCCTCGGCAAGACGGTCCCTGGACAGGGCCGTGCCGGTGGCGTCGAGGAGCCGGAAGCTCTCCTCCGTTCGTTCGGTGGAGCCGTGGTCGACGCGCTGGCGGGTGACGGCGTACCAGTGTCGGGCGATGCCCCGCCCGCTGACGGCCTTGAGCCCGCACAGCAGCGTGCGGAAGTGCTGCTCGCCGGTTGCGTCGTCGAGCCTGCCGAATTCGATCCAGGTGTAGCCGAGTCGTTCGGTGTGCGGGTGCTCGCCACCGAGGAGCAGGTTCCACTCCATCCGCTTGCCCGGGTCGCCGTCGGGTTCGACACGACGCGGACTGAGGTCGCCGTCGAGCAGGAACGGCAGGGTCAGGGCGAGCACCTTGGACTTACCGGTGCCGTTGTTGCCGCGCAGCAGCAGGCGCCCGTCCCGGAAGCGGAACTCCTCCACGTCGTAGTGGAACAGGTCGACGAGCCCGATGCGCAGGGGTTGCCAGCGGGAACGCCGCGGGGTGGGGAGGCGGGTCACGAGGTGGCCTTTCGCTGCGGAGGCACGGGGGCGGAACCGGGTTCGCGGATGACGGTCTCGCCGACCGCGTACCGGGCGAGGGCGGGTCGCACCACGACCGCGTAGGGAGTACGGGAGACCAGGCCGAGCGCCGCCAGCCGGGCGACGGCCTGTTCGACGAGCTCGGTCTCCATGCCTGGCTCCCGGGCGGACTTCGACCAGAATCCGCCGTGCTGGGAGGCGAGTTCACGGACTCGGAGGGCAAGCTCGTCGAGATCGACGGGGCCGTCGGCGGCGGCCAGGTGCTCGGCGAGCAGCAGGGTGACATGGCCGTAGGTGCCCTGTTCGGGCATGCGGAGGTCAGTGAGGTCGTCTTCGGGGTCGACCATGGCGATCCCCTCGGCCCGCACCTCGGCGACCAGTCCGGTCAGCTCGGTGATGCGGGCGGTGAGGAAGCCGCGCTGCCGGGTGAGGTAGCCGAGTTCGGCGTCGCTCAGGTCGTCGTAGTAGAGCACCGGATCGTCGAGGAGCCTGCGGGTGAGCGAGCGGCGCATCGCGCGGAAGCGCAGCTCGTCGCTGTCCATGGCCGTTTCGGCGACGAGTTCGGCGAGCCGGTCGTCGAAGGCTTCGGCGTGGACGGTGGAGGGCCCGCGGCGGGACGCCAGAAGCCCGGCGAGGACCCGGCGTTCCACGTCGTACAGGACATCGCCCGCCCCGCTGACGTAGGCCTCTTCCTCGCCCGCGACCCGCCTCAGCACGCCGAGGCCGAGCAGCAGCCGTACGACGGCGGCGAGATCGAGGCGCTCGCCTCGGCGTTCCAGGGCGAACTCGATCCCCGTCGCGGCGAGTCGGGGATCGGCGGCGTCGAGGACGATCTGGTCGGCGAGGCGCCCCAGGGCGATCTGGGCCTCGCCGCGTTCGAGGGCGGCGAGCGCAAGGCAGAGCAGGACGTAGCGGCGTCGGGTGAAGGGGGCAGCACCGCGGGTCGTGTCCCGTGCGGGGTGGGTGGGGTCGGTCAGGACACCGGGACTCTTGCGCAGCCGCGCGGCTTCCGTGTCCGCCTGGAGCGCCCAGCCGGTGTTGCGGTCGAACCATTCCCGTAGCTCCGACGCGTGCCGGCGGGCGAGGCGGAACTCGTCTGCGTACCGGCCGCGGGCGAGCAGAAGTGGCTGCTTGAGCAGGGCGCGGGCGGCTTTGCGCAGCTCGGCGGCGTGCTGGCCGTCCAGGACTTCGGCGAGTGGTGTGGTCATCGTCGGGGTTCTCCGTCCGTCGGACGGTCTCCGTCCGTCAGGCCGTCCCCGTCCGTCAGGTCGAGGATTTCGATGAGGTGGTCCGGGCCGCTGAAGACTCCGCCGGGGGTACGGACCTCGGCGGTCGTACCGTCGGCGAGTGCGGTGAGTCTGATCTCCATGGAGCCGTCGTTGCTGGTGGCTGTGGTGTGCCGCATACCGGGCCGCCATGTGGCCAGGGCGTCCCCGAGCAGTTGGAGGAACAGCCCGAAGGAGTCCGGGTCGAGGTCGCCGAGGGCGGACAGACGCGTGACACCTTCGGTGACGAGCCGGGCGCGGGCGGCGGCCGTCTCGGCGGCCTGCTTGGCAGCTGTCTCGGCGAGCGAGCGCCGCAGCTCCTCCCGGTCCTCGACCTTGCGGGGCTTGCCCCGCCGCTCGTAGCTGCCGGTGCGGCGCAGCTGCGGGCTGATACGCAACGGCTCGGCCTCGGCCCACGGAGTGGCGGCCGGGACGGGCCTCGCCGCCCGGGCGGCGAGGGTGTCGGCGTCGACGGTGAGGTGCCGGGCCGGATAGAGGCCGAAAGCGGCCCGCCACAGCCGGTGCCTGGCATCGTCGTCGGGCGCCTCGGCAAACCAGCGCGCCAGCGTACGGAAGTCGGCCGACCGGTCGGAGCGGCCGGCCCGGCGCTCGTTCAGCGCTCGTACGACGGCGAGGAGCTGGGGAATCGCGCCGAGTGCCCGGCCGCGCAGGAGCCTGGCCTGCGATTCGCGCCCGTCCCTGCTGATGAACCACGCGCCCAGCCCCGACCAGCGGGCGGCCCACCGCTCGTACATCTCCCGCTCCGCGTTCGCGGCATCCTCCGGCGAGGCGTCGACGGCTTCCCGTCCGGCGGCTGCGCGAAGCAGGGGCTCCACCCTCCCGTCCTCCTCCAGCTCCAGGATCAGCCGCGCGATCCGTCCGCCCAGCGTGATCAGGTCCTGGATGAACCGCTCCAGGTACTGGATGAGCCGGTCCTTGTACGCGAGGAAGACCGCCTCTTCGACATCGTGCAGGTCGATGGTCTGCTGGAGCGATCCCATGAAGGCCCGGGCGTTGTCGGCGAGCGCGGCGAACCGGCTGGCCAGCGCGTCGAGCGCCAGATGCGCTTTGGCCGGATCCGGCTGCTCCTCGGCAGCCAGGACGAGAAGGGCGCGAAGCTGGGTGACGATGTCGTGCAGGGCCACGGCCTGGAGGGCACCGCGCCGCCCGAGCGCCTCGTCATAGGCGGACAGCGCCTCCTCGGCGGCCTCCCCCTCCCTCGTGAGCTGGTAGATGAACCGCTTCCGGTAGAAGTCCTCGACCGCGGTCACCCGGGCGGTATCGGGATCCGCCCGCAGATTGCCCCAGCCGACGAGCCTGTCGAGCGCGCCGACGACGGCGTCCGGCTCGGCGGGACGGACATCCGCCGGCAGCGCGGTGTGCACGTCCTCGGGCCGCAGGTGAACCGCGAACCGCTCCTTGGCCGTCAGGAACGTCCGCATCACGTGGCGGTAGAGCGGGGTGTTCGGCACCGTGAGATGAGCGAAGGGGCCGAAGCCCGACGGCTCGGGAAGGGGGCCGGCGGAAGCACTGGGGGCGGTGACAGTCATCGCCGCCATTGTCCCTGAGGCGCGGCAACCTCGGAAAGAGACCGAAATATCCGGCCGATTCACCCCGTTATGACCGGTTCAGGATGTCAGGACGAAGCCGGAGAAGGGGCGTCTCCCGACCGCCCTGGCCGACGCGATCGGCGCACCGCTCGCGTCGGCGAGGGAGAGGGCGGCGCCCGAGCCCTCCGGGGTGATCCGTACGCGCACCACGCCGGCGTCCACCGCGTACAGCCGGACGCCGGTCCAGGCGAACGGCAGCGCCAGGCGGCCGTCCTCCGCGAGCGCCAGCGGGTGCAGGGCGGCGTCGAGGAGGGCCGGGTGGATCCCGAACTCGCCCGGGGCGACGCGCTCCGGGAGCGCGACCTCGGCGAACATCTCCCGGCCGGCGCGCCACAGCGCCCGCAGGCCCCGAAAGGCGGGCCCGTACTGAAAGCCCCGCTCGGCGAGCGTGCCGTAGGCCGCCGTCAGGTCGACCGGTTCGGCGCCGGCCGGGGGCCACGGGGTGCCGGCCTGTACGGCCGGACCTTCCTTCGCGTGGCCCAGTACGCCGGTGGCGTGCAGGGTCCACGGGTGGACGGCGGCGGCGTCGGGCTCGGGTTCCGGGCGGGAGTGCACGGACAGCGCGCGCCGGCCCTCCTCGTCCGGGGCGTCGACCACGACCTGGAGCTGGACTCCGCCACGGCCGGCCAGCACCAGGGGGGCCTGGAGGGTCAGCTCGTCGAGCTCGTCGAGGCCGGTATGGTCACCCGCCCGGATGGCGAGGTCCACGAAGGCGGTACCGGGGAGCAGCACGGTGCCGGCCACGGCGTGGTCCGCGAGCCAGGGCTGCAAGGTCAGGGAGACCCTGCCGCTGAGGACCAGCTTGTCCTGGTCGGCCGTCCAGAGCGCGGCGCCGATGAGCGGGTGCCGCTCGGCGGCCATGCCGAGCCCGCCCGCGTCCCCGGCCGACGCCGGGCCCTCCAGCCAGTGGCGCCGGCGCTGGAAGGGGTAGGTCGGCAGGTCGACGACCGCGCCGGGCCCGCCGACCACCGCGGTCCAGTCGAGCGGGGCGCCCGAGACGTGGGCCTGCGCGGCGGAGGCGAGGAAGTCGTCGATTCCGCCCTCGTCACGGTGGAGCGAGGGCACGGTGACGGCACTGTCGTACGGCGTGTCGTCGATCGTCTCCGATGACACGCGCCGCCTTCTCGTAGCTGCGCAACGCTGTTTCCGGGAAGCCGGCCACGCCGGACCTCCAGGACTACGTCGACCACCTCGCAGCCCGCCTGGACGACCCGCACCGACGACGCAACGCTCCTCGCCCTCCGCCGGATCGGCACGTAGGGCCTGGGCAACGCGTGAGAAACAGGATCCGGCCGAGGACCTCAGAGTCAACCTCGATGTACCGGCCAGAACGCGGCCGTGCGGGGCGGCGTTGGCTGCGAGTTCCGCGACGAGCAGCGCGGCGGTGTCGGATGCCTCGCTGCCGCGCGGCACGCCCCATGCGTCGAGCTGGTGCAGCAAGAGCCGACGGGCGAGGTGCGCGCCACGCTGGGCGGGAGCTGAACCGCTGGAGAAGCACAGCCGCGAGGGGTTGCGCATGGCCGGTCGTGGGAATGGACAGGGCCTTCATCCGCCCGCAATGGCGGCGCTCAGCACCAGCAACCAGATGCGACGCGCGTCCGCCGTCCCTGCGTACCCGCCCACGAGTGGCCGGTGCGCGGCGCAGGCGGTCACACCCGGTCGACCTCCTCCGGAGACGGCACCGTGGATGACCTCCGGCCATGTCGAGGGGACGGGCCCCTGTGCTTCAGAGGTCTTGCAGGCGACTGCGCGGCGGCTGGTTAGACGGCGTTGACAAGGCGTCTGCGGCTGCTTCTATGTCGACGTCGACCTGGACTCTGCGGAACTGTTCAAGGGTTTCGAGCTCCTGGTCCGTGAAGCCGCCTTCGCTCAGACGAATAGCCTCCGCCAGGAATTGAATGGTCAGCCCGATGCGAACGGCATCCTCCGCGGCGCCGCGGTGAAGCGATCGACAGGACGTGGCAGTGGGGCCCTGCCAGCCGGTCTCGATGCCGTCGACAATCTCGTCCATGCGCTTGAACTGCTTGCCGAGATACTCGTGCATGCCATCCAGATCGTCCGCCAGTTTTTTCAACTGCGACGATGTATAAGCGAGTTTGGGCTCATCACCCATGTCGGTCCCCCACGTTCGAACCTGTGATGCAAGCCGACCAACCCTAGCAACACGGACACAACTTCACAGGCATGGGGTGTCGCGCACACGCACACCTCTATCACCCCTGCCACTGGGGGGCCAGGCTTCGAATTGGCAGACATGTGGCCGCCATGCGACCCGGTGCCCGCACGAACTCCGCTCAGGTGATGAGTAGCATCATTGGTGACTGCTTCCATGGGGATCAGCACCGTGCCGGACGAAGACCGCATCACCGTCAATTTCGCAACTTTGCAACAGCTTTCGGGTGACCTGGAGGGCATCCTCCGCATCCTCAACGAGAAGCTGGACACGTTGTACGGGCGGACCGCCAAAGCCGTGTTGAGCTGGGACGGTGAGGCACGCGAAGCGTTCATCGACGAGCTGGACAAGTGGAGCCACTCCGCCGGCGACCTCAAGGCAACCCAGGCTTGGCTCCACGAGGTCGTGGTGAAGGGGCACCTGAACTACGCCGCGGCCAACACGTCCGTACTCGAAGGCTGGGGAGGCGGTGCCTGATGGCCGGCCCTTCCTCACCCGCCCAGCCGCCGGGTGGGAGCGGCACTATCGACGTCAAGCCGAGCGACCTCTGGTCGGTCTCCGGTCGGGTCGCCGCACAGCAGGACTTCCTGGTACGGGGTGCCAAAACGCTACTTGAGGAGCTGGGCAAGTACCCCGACGCAGGCGGTGCCGGCACGCCACCTGTCGCAGCAGCAGCAAGGCTCTTCCCACCAGGGGCGAGCCAGCCAGCCGCGCAATAGGCCCATCTCGTAGCGGCCTGACGAGAAAGATCCACCACCCCGTGGACGGCAACGGCCACCCGCCGACAGTCGTAGTCCCCCACGGCCAGGTCCACGATGCGCAACAGGCACAGCCCGGTGCATGGGCTGCTCGTGCCGCCGCACTCCACCATCCCCGTCGACACCGGACCGCCGGTCACCTTCCTGATGTGGCCGCCCATTGCCGCGATCCGTGCAACTCGACGCACGGACCGCATACGACCTCATACATGAGCTGATGCCCTATCAAAGCGAATGCCCCATGAGCGTCAGGGCCGCCTTGCGCGGACCCTGTGAAGACCTGGGGCAACACTCGCCCACCCTCCCTTCCCGGATTGGAACCGCAGGTGTCGAGCACGCCCGGCTAGGCCCGAGCAACCCACGAAAACCGCAGGTCAGATCCCCTTTGCAGTAAGCTCCAGAATCGCCACGTACTCCACATGAGGCGCCCTTGCCTCGTCGAACGTCAGGAAACGGGGAACCAGGTCGCGAGGCGCTTGGCGATCGCCGGTACATCGACGTTGTCCTGCGCGACTTCCTCGACGAACGGGCCGGCCACGGAAACGGGGGGCGGGACGGTACTCACGCTGACGCCGTTGAACCGCAGGAAGACACGCATGGCGAGCCAGGCGGTGCGTTTGTTGCCGTCGATCAGCGCGTGGTTGCGGGCGACGGAGTGCAGCAGTGCCGCAGCCTTCTCGTGCAGCGTGGGATACAGCTCGGCCCCGAACACGTTCGCCCGGGGCCGCTCGATCGCCGACACCAGGAGACCCATGTCACGCACGCTGTGTTCGGTGCCGTTGACCGTGCGGGCGATGGCCAGAATCTCGTCGATCTGGATGTAGCGCAGGTCCGTCACTTCAGGTAGTCCAGGATCTCCGCATCGCTGTCCATCAGCTCGGCGAGGACGTCATCGACCTTCAGCTCGGCCCGGTCCTGGGCGTTACGGATGGCCTCGATGGCAAGTTCCTGCTTACTGCGGCCCTCCCGACGGGCCCGCTCGGTGAGCTTCGCGTCAAGGTCCTCGGGGAGTCGAAGTGTCATCGCCATACAGGGATGATACCAGGCCGGTATCAAGTGGCACGGTCGGGCGACGCTCGGCTCCGCGGAGCGTGGGACCAAGCAGCCGTGCGCATCGCTACCGCGGAGGCCCAAAGACTTCCACGCGAGCGTCATTCGAGCGTCAAGAATCCCGCGAGAGCCACTTGAAGGCATCGCCGTTGCAAGCGCCTCGCTCACGAATTCGCAGGTCAGAGAGCTCTCAGAGATCGATCTGTCCGCTCGAACCGCTGCACGGAGGGAAACAGCTCGAGCAACCCACCCGGACATCAAAAGCGCAGGTCAGGAGCCATTGCCCGCAGGTTCGAGGATCGCAACACACTCCACATGCGAAGTCATCGGGAACAGGTCGAACGCCCGCAGCGTCCGCACCTTGTATCCGCCGTCCCGGAAGTACGCCAGGTCCCGGGCCAGCGCCGCCGGGTCGCAGGCCACGTAGGCGATCTTGCGCGCGCCCAGGCCCGACAGGTGCTTGACGACCTGCTTGCCCGCGCCCGCTCGCGGCGGGTCCAGGACGATCAGGTCGCACTCCGTGATGCCCGTGCGGGGCAGGACCTGGTCGACCTTGCCGTGTTCGATGCGGACCCGGTCGAGGTCCTGGAGGTTGTGGCGGGCGTCCTCGACCGCGCGCTTGCCGGACTCGATGCCGAGGACCGCGCCCTTCTCGCCGATGCGCTGGCCGATGGCGCCGGCGAACAGGCCGACGCCGCAGTAGAGGTCGAGCGCCGTGTCGTTCTTGCGCGGCAGCAGGCCCTGCATGACCGCGCGGACCAGGGTGTTGGCCGCCTGCGGGTGGACCTGCCAGAAGCCGCCGGAGCCGACGCGGTACGTGCGGTCGTCGGCGCGTTCGCGGACGAAGGCGCGGCCGTGGACGCGGTGGACGCCGCCGTCCTTCTCGTCGACGCGGAGGACCGAGACCGGCTTGTCCAGCTCGACCAAGGGCAAGCGGCCGCCGGGCTTCGGGGTGAGGATGACCTGACGGTCGTTCGAGCCGGTGGCGGTGATGGCCTCCACCGCGGCGATCTGGGGCCACTCGCGCTTCTCGACGCCGAGTTCGGAGACGCCCGGCGCGGCGATCAGGCAGTGGTCGATCGGCTGGACGTCGTGCGAGCGGTGCTTGCGCAGGCCCGCACGGCCCTCGGCGTCGACGGCGTACTGGACGCGGGTGCGCCAGGCGGGCACCTCGCCCGGGGGGAGCTTGTCGCCCTCGGCCGGCATGACCGTGCCGTCCCAGCCGGCCTCCTCGGGGGTCAGGCCCGCCAGACGCAGGAGCTGCTCGGCGATCACCTCGCCCTTGAGGCGGCGCTGCGCGCCCGGCTTGGCGTGCTGCCAGTCGCAGCCGCCGCACATGCCGGGACCGGCGTACGGGCACGGCGCCTCGACGCGGTCCTTGGACGGCTCGATGATCCGTACCGCGTCGGCCCGCAGGAAGCGGGAGTCCGTGTCGCCGTCGGTGACCCTGGCGATGATCTTCTCGCCGGGGAGCGTGTGTCGTACGAAGAGCACCTGGTTCCCGTCGGTGCGGGCGATGCAGTGACCGCCGTGTGCGACGGGCCCGACCTCGACCTCGTACTCCTCCCCGACCAGCGACGACGTGGGTTCGTTCTGCATGAGGGGAGGCTCCAGGGAGAAAGGGGGCAAACGGTCGAGCATACGGCCGGACAACAGCCCGTCAGTCTACGTGGACATGGCCGGGGGTGCTTACCACGACCGGCCGCCGCCCCGCCCCGTCGTCCGTCGTCCGGTGGGCTCACCCCTTGCGGTTCGGCCCCTTGCGGTTGTTCGGCTCCTTGCGGTTCGGCTCCTTGTGCCCGCGCTCCACCGGGCCCCGGCGGACCGCCCCCGGAGCGCTCCAGTCCGCGCGCTTGCGGGCCCGCTTCTTCGCGGCCTCGGAGGACTGGAGCTGGTACGGGACGGAGGTCACCATGACGCCCGGTGTGAAGAGCAGGCGGCCCTTCAGGCGCAGGGCGCTCTGGTTGTGCAGCAGGTGCTCGTACCAGTGGCCGACCACGTACTCGGGGATGTAGACGCTGATCACATCGCGCGGGCTCTGGCGGCGCAGGCCCTTGACGTAGTCGATGACCGGGCGGGTCACCTCGCGGTACGGCGAGTCGAGGATCTTGAGCGGGACGTTGATACCGCGCCGCTCCCAGTCCTCGCGCAGCGCCCTCGTCTCAACCGGGTCGACGCTGATGGAGAGCGCCTCCAGGTGGTCGGCGCGGATCAGTTTCGCGTAGGCGAGGGCGCGCAGCGTGGGGCGGTGGAGCCTGGAGACGAGGACGATGGCGTGGACGCGGGAGGGGCGCGCGCTCTCGTCGGCGGGGGTCTCGTCGGCGGCGATCTCGGCGGCGACCCGGTCGTAGTGCTTCCGGATCGCGGTCATCGTGCCGTAGAAGATGACCATGCCGAGCAGGGCCACCCAGGCGCCGTGGGTGAACTTGGTGGCGAGGACGATCACCAGGACCACGCCGCAGAAGAAGGCGCCGAAGGCGTTGATGGCGCGGGAGCGGATCATGTGGCGGCGCTTGGCCTGGTCGCGTTCGTCGACCAGCAGGCGGTTCCAGTGCCGCACCATGCCGGTCTGGCTGAGGGTGAAGGAGACGAACACCCCGACGATGTAGAGCTGGATCAGGTGCGTGGAGTCGGCGCCGTAGATCCAGACGAGCAGGATCGCGGCTCCCGCCAGCAGCACGATGCCGTTGGAGAAGGCGAGGCGGTCGCCGCGCGTGTGGAGCTGGCGCGGCAGATAGCGGTCCTGGGCGAGGATCGAGCCGAGCAGCGGGAAGCCGTTGTACGCGGTGTTCGCGGCGAGGAAGAGGACCAGGGCGGTGGCGGCCGCGAGGACCATGAAGAGGAACGAGCCGTGGCCGAAGACCGCCTCGGCGACCTGGGCGATGACCGGGTCCTGGGTGAAGTCCGCGCCGACCGGGACGCCGTCGCGGAGCAGGTCGACGGCTGGGTTCTCGGCCATCTTGACGTCGGTGGCCAGGGCCAGGCCGATGATGCCGCAGAACATGGTGACGGCGAGCAGGCCCATCATGGCGAGTGTGGTCGCGGCGTTCTTGCTCTTCGGCTTGCGGAAGGCGGGTACGCCGTTGCTGATCGCCTCGACGCCGGTGAGGGCGGCGCAGCCGGAGGAGAAGGCCCGCAGGAGCAGGAAGACGAGCGCGAAGCCGGCCAGTCCCTCGTGTTCGGGCTTGATCTCGAGGTCGGAGGTGGGGGCTTGCATGGTGTCGCCGAGGATCAGACCGCGGAAGGCGCCCCACAGGATCATGAGGAAGACGCCGGCCACGAAGAGGTAGGTGGGGATGGCGAAGAGCTTCCCGGACTCCCTGACGCCGCGCAGGTTCATCAGGGTGAGCAGGACGATGGCGCCGATGGCGCAGAGCGTCTTGTGCTCGACGACGAACGGGATCGCGGAGCCGAGGTTCTCGACGCCGGAGGAGATCGACACGGCGACGGTGAGGACGTAGTCGACGAGCAGGGCGCTGGCGACGGTCAGTCCGGCCTTCGGGCCGAGGTTGGTGTTCGCGACCTCGTAGTCGCCGCCGCCGCTCGGGTAGGCGCGGACGTTCTGCCGGTAGGAGGCGACGACCGTGAACATGAGGACGACGACCGCCAGGGCGATCCAGGGGCTGAAGTGGTACGCCGAGACCCCCGCGATGGACAGCACGAGGAGGACTTCTCCGGGTGCGTACGCCACCGAGGACAACGGGTCGGACGCGAAGACGGGGAGCGCGATGCGCTTGGGGAGGAGGGTCTCCCCGAGCTTGTCGCTGCGCAGCGCCCGGCCGATCAGGATCCGTTTGGGCACGTCGGTCAGTTTGGACACGGTGAGGATCGTAAGCGGAGCCCGCGGCCGAAACGCACGCCCTTTCGACGTGGCCCCGCAATCTCCTGCGGTCGGCGGAGAACGCCCCGGTATTCCTTAACGCGATCCTTGCGCCCGTTCGGCCTGCTTTGCTTTTCCTTTACCGGGGTGCGCGGGGAAACGGACACGCGGATGAGGCATGGCCTCCCCCGGCGCATAAGCTCGACTCCGGGCCACACCGCGGGTGTGCGCCCCGTTGTTTGCCCAGCAAGCTGAGAGAGAAGTGTGAGCAGCGTGTTTTCGCAGGTCAGCCGGATGACCAGGACGGCGGGGTAGGCGCACAGTGCACATCGTCATCATGGGCTGCGGGCGCGTCGGAGCCGCTCTCGCACAGACCCTGGAACAGCAGGGGCACACCGTCGCGGTGATCGACCAGGACCCCACGGCGTTCCGTCGCCTCGGGTCCGGATTCGGCGGGCGCCGGGTCACCGGGGTCGGCTTCGACCAGGACACCCTCCGCGAGGCGGGGATCGAGGACGCCGGGGCGTTCGCCGCGGTCAGCAGCGGCGACAACTCCAACATCATCGCGGCCCGGGTGGCCCGCGAGATGTTCTCCATCGAGAACGTCGCGGCGCGGATCTACGACCCGAAGCGCGCCGAGGTCTACCAGCGTCTCGGCATCCCCACCGTGGCGACGGTGCGCTGGACGGCGGACCAGATGCTGCGCCGGCTGCTGCCGTCGGGCGCGGAGCCGCTGTGGCGTGACCCGAGCGGTGGTGTGCAGCTCGCGGAGGTGCACACGACGCCGTCCTGGATCGGCCACAAGATCAGCACGCTCCAGGAGGAGACGGGGGTCCGCGTGGCCTTCCTCACCCGGTTGGGCGAGGCCATACTGCCGACCTCGCAGACCGTCCTCCAGGAGGGCGACCTGGTCCACGTGATGATGCGTACGGACGAGATCGCCAAGGTCGAAGAGGCCTTCGCCGAGGGTCCCGAGGAGGACGGTCACTGATGCGTGTGTCGATTGCCGGGGCGGGCGCGGTGGGCCGTTCCATCGCCGCCGAGCTGCTGGAGAACGGGCACGAGGTGCTGCTGATCGACAAGGCGCCGAGCGCCATCTCGGTGGAGCGGGTGCCGATGGCCGAGTGGCTGCTCGCGGACGCCTGTGAGATCACGTCGCTGGACGAGGCGGCGCTGCAGCGGTGCAACGTGGTGATCGCCGCGACCGGGGACGACAAGGTCAATCTGGTCGTCTCGCTGCTCGCCAAGACCGAGTACGGCGTGCCTCGAGTGGTGGCCCGGGTGAACAACCCGAAGAACGAGTGGCTGTTCAACGAGTCCTGGGGCGTGGACGTCGCCGTCTCGACGCCCCGTCTGATGTCGGCCCTGGTCGAGGAGGCGGTGAGCGTCGGCGATCTGGTCCGGCTGCTGCGCTTCAGCCACGGCGACGCCAACCTGGTGGAGCTGACCCTGCCGCCGGAGTCGGCGCTCGCCGGCATCCGTGTCGGGGATGTGGCCTGGCCCGCGGACACCTCGCTGGTGACGATCATCCGGGGTGCGCGGGTGCTGACGCCGAGCCCGGAGGAGTCCCTGGAGGCCGGTGACGAGCTGCTCTTCGTGGCCGCCCAGGCGCGCGAGGAACAGTTGGAGGATCTGTTGTCGGTCCGGCACGATCCTGCGGACGGCTGACCACCGGAGACGGGTGAAGGGGTCCGGGACCACTGAGCGGCGGTTCCGGGCCCCTTCACAGCGTAGCGTTCCGCGGATCAGGCCTCCGGGTCACGGAGCGCCGCGGCGGCCTGCGCCTTGCGGTCCTTCTCGGCCTGCTCCTCGGCCTCCATCTCGGCGAAGACGTCGATGGGCGCCGGCGCCTTCGCGAGGAAGACCCAGGTCAGGTAGACCGCGAGCAGGAACGGCGGGATCTTCAGCGAGACCAGAACCCAGCCCAGCTGGGTGGTGTCGGCCCACCAGTAGAGCGGGAAGAGGATCGCGCACTTTGCCAGCAGGATGAAGCCCCAGGCGTAACTGGCCTTGGTGTACGCCTTCTTCCGGCCGGGGTTACGCGTCCGCCAGGAGAGGTTCTCCTTGAAGACCGGGCCGAGGATCAGGCCGATCAGCGGCACCCCGGCGACCGCGGTGCCGAGGTAGGCGACCGCGAGGCCCAGGGTGTAGAGCATGCCCGGCAGGTAGAAGTCCTTGGCGTTGCCCGTCATCATCGCGAAGACGACACCGAAGGCCACCCCGAAGACGCCGCTGAAAGCGTGCTTGACGGTGTCCCGGCGGATCAGCCGGACGGCGACGAGGGCCAGGGACACGGCCAGGGCCGCGATGGCCGAGACGTGCAGGTCCTTGTTGATGGTGAAGATCGTGACGAAGAGCAGCCCGGGCAGGACTGTCTCCACCATGCCGCGCACACCGCCGAAGGCCTCGAAGAGGGCGGCCTCGGTGACGGCCTTCGCCTCGGCGTCCTGCTGGGCGGCGTGCCTCCCGCCGGCGTGCTGCGGGTCGGTGCGGTGGGGCTGGTCCGTGTCGGACGTCGGCTTGTCGAGAGACGTCACCGGCTACTCCTTGCCGAGCGGTCGGAGTTCGTATGTGGGGTTGAACAGCACCCGGCGGCCTTGGCTCATGGCGACCCGCCCCGAGGCGATGATCCTGCGGCCGGGCTCTATGCCCACTATCGCGCGCCGGCCGAGCCAGACCACGTCCAGCGGTTCGGTGCCGTCGAAGAGCTCCGCCTCCAGGGCGGGCACTCCGGCCCGGGGACGGAGGGTGACGGTCCGCAACGTACCAGCCACCTTCACGATCTGCCGGTCGGAGCACTCGGAGATCCGGGTGCATCCGGTGGTGGCCTGCGCGTCCTCCCGCAGCTCCTGGGACTCCAGGTCCTCCTGGGAACTGGAGAGCCGGTCGAGCATACGGCGGAAGCGCCCGGAAGGTCGCGCCGCCTTCCCGGCCTTCCCGGCTTTCTCGGATCGGGAAACAGCACTCATACCCGAAGCGTACCGGTCCTGCGGGCGGTGTACCGAGGCCCAGGGCTACCACTCGAACGGGTGACGCACCGGCCGGGCGGGGCCCCGCCCGGCCGGTGCGTCCGCCGCCGTCAGCCGCACGTCCGCCGCGCGTCAGTCCCGCTCGAAGCGGTAGCCCATGCCCGGCTCGGTGACGAAGTGCCGGGGGTGCGAGGGGTCCGCCTCCAGTTTGCGGCGCAGCTGGGCCATGTAGACCCGCAGATAGTTGGTCTCGGTGCCGTAGGAGGGGCCCCAGACCTCCTGGAGGAGCTGCTTCTGGCTGACCAGGCGGCCGCCGTTGCGGACGAGGACCTCCAGCAGGTGCCATTCGGTGGGGGTGAGCCGTACGTCGCGACCCTCCCGGTGCACTTTCTTCGCCGCCAGGTCGACGGTGAAGCCGGCCGTCTCGACAAGGGCGACCTCCTCGGCGCCGGCCTCCTGGCCGACCGGTTCCGCGCGGCGTACGGAGGCGCGCAGCCGGGCCAGCAGCTCGTCCATGCCGAAAGGCTTGGTGACGTAGTCGTCCGCCCCGGCGTCCAGGGCCTTCACCTTCTCGTCGGAGGTGTGCCGCGCGGAGAGGACGAGGATCGGGGCCCGGGTCCAGCCGCGCAGCCCCTTGATCACCTCGACCCCGTCCATGTCCGGCAGCCCGAGGTCGAGGAGGACGACGTCGGGGTGACGGGCGGCGGCGAGCTGGAGGGCGGTCGCCCCGTCGGGCGCGGCGTCGACCTCGTACTGGCGGGCCTTCAGGTTGATCACGAGGGCGCGGACGATCTGCGGCTCGTCGTCGACCACAAGCACCCTGGTCATCGCGGTCCTGCCTTTCTGCTGCTCGGGGAGGGGGGATGAGCTCTGCTGTACGGGGGCGGGTCAGGAAGAGCGCGGGCGCGGGTCATGAGGTGGCCTGGGCCGGCAGCTCGGCGCGGGCCCGGACGCCACCCGGCGCCGCGGCGAGGGTCAGGACCATGGTCAGCCCGCCGCCCGGGGTGTCCTCGGCGTCGAGGGTGCCGCCCATGGCATCGGCGAAGCCCCGGGAGACGGCGAGGCCGAGGCCCACGCCGGCGCCGCGCGGGGCGTCCCCGTACCGCTGGAAGGGCTCGAAGATCCGCTCCTTGGCCTCGTCGGGGACGCCCCGGCCCCGGTCCACGACCCGTAGTTCGACCCGGCCGCCGAGTGCGCTGGCGGCCACGGCGACGGGCTCCGGTCCTGAGTTGTACTTGACGGCGTTCTCCACGATGTTGGCGACGACCCGCTCCAGGAGCCCGGGGTCGACGGCGACCATCGGCAACGTCTCGGGGATGTCGAGGTCGACGCTGCCATCCGGGATGCCGCCGAGCGCCATGGGGACCACCTCGTCGAGGTCGATCTCGCGGATCAGCGGGGTCACGGTGCCGGTCTGGAGGCGCGACATGTCCAGCAGGTTGCCGACGAGGTGGTCCAGCCGGTCGGCGCCGTCCTCGATGCCTTCCAGGAGCTCCGCCTCGTCCGCGTCGGACCAGGCCACGTCGTCGGAGCGCAGCGAGCTGACGGCGGCCTTGATCGCGGCCAGCGGGGTGCGCAGGTCGTGGCTGACGGCGGCGAGCAGAGCGGTCCTGATCCGGTTGCCCTCGGCGAGCCTGCGGGCCTCCTCGGCCTCCCCGACCAGACGCTGGCGGTCCAGGACGACAGCGGCCTGCGCGGCGAACGCGCCGAGCACGCGGCGGTCCTCGGCGGGCAGCACCCGGCCGGACAGTGCGAGGGCCATGTTGTCGCCGACCGGCATGTCCACGTCGGCGTCGTCGGGACGGGCGACCGGGGCCGGTCCGACGGATCCGGCGCAGGTCCACGGGTCGACGTCGCTGCTGCGCTCCAGCAGGGCGACGGACTCCATGGCGAAGGTCTCCCGGACCCGTTCCAGCAGGGCGTCCAGCGCGGTCTCGCCGCGCAGCACGCTGCCCGCGAGGAAGGAGAGGATCTCCGACTCGGCGCGCAGCCGGGCGGCCTGGTGGGTGCGCCGGGCCGCGAGGTCGACCACGGAGGAGACCGCCACCGCCACCGCGAAGAAGATCACGATGGCGACGAGGTTCTCGGGGTCCTGGACGGTCAGGGTGTGGGTGGGCGGGGTGAACCAGTAGTTCAGCAGCACGGAGCCGACGGCGGCGGAGGCCAGCGCGGGTCTCAGTCCGCCGAGCAGGGCCGCGGCCACCGTCAGGAAGAGGAAGAGCAGGACGTCGTTGGCGAGGCCGGGCGCGTCCTCCATGCTGCGCAGCACCACCGCGAGCAGGACCGGGCCGAGGACGCCGACGAGCCAGCCCCAGATGATCCGGGCGCGGCCGAGCCGGGCGCCGCGGGCCATGGGCAGTCCGCGGCCCTTGGCGACCTCTTCGTGGGTGACGATGTGGACGTCGAGGTCGGGACCGGACTCACGGGCGACGGTCGCGCCGACCCCGGGGCCGTAGATGTACTGCCAGGACTTGCGGCGGCTGGAGCCCAGCACGATCTGGGTGGAGTTGACGCCGCGGGCGAACTCCAGCAGGGCGGCCGGAATGTCGTCGCCGATGACGTGGTGGAAGGTGCCGCCGAGGTCCTCGACCAGGGTGCGCTGGACGGCCAGTTCCTTCGGGGACGCCGAGGTCAGGCCGTCGCTGCGGGCGATGTAGACGGCGAGGATCTCACTGCCGGAGCCCTTGGCCGCCATCCGGGAGGCGCGGCGGATGAGGGTGCGGCCCTCGGGCCCGCCGGTCAGCCCGACGACGATGCGTTCGCGGGCCTGCCAGGGGGTGCGGATGTTGTGCTCGCCCCGGTACTGCTGGAGGTACTCGTCGACCCGGTCGGCGACCCAGAGCAGGGCCAGCTCGCGCAGGGCGGTGAGGTTGCCGGGGCGGAAGTAGTTCGAGAGCGCGGCGTCCATCTTGTCGGGCTGGTAGATGTTGCCGTGTGCCATCCGGCGGCGCAGTGCCTGGGGCGACATGTCGACCAGCTCGATCTGGTCGGCCCGGCGGACCACCTCGTCAGGTACGGTCTCGCTCTGCCGGACGCCGGTGATCGACTCGACGACGTCGCCGAGCGACTCCAGGTGCTGGATGTTGACCGTGGATATGACGTCGATCCCGGCCTTGAGGAGCTCCTCGACGTCCTGCCAGCGCTTGGCGTTGCGGGAGCCGGGGACGTTGGAGTGGGCCAGCTCGTCCACCAGGGCCACGGCCGGGGCGCGCGCCAGGACGGCGTCGACGTCCATCTCGGTGAGGACGGTCGAGCGGTAGCCGATCTCGCTGCGCCGGACCTGCTCCAGGCCGTGCAGCAGCGCCTCGGTGCGCGGCCGGGCGTGGTGCTCCACGAACGCCACCACGCAGTCGGTGCCGCGCTCGACCCTGCGGTGGGCCTCGGACAGCATCGCGTACGTCTTGCCGACGCCCGGTGCCGCGCCCAGGTAGATCCGGAGTGTGCCGCGTCCCATGGCCCCATTGTCTTCTTCCGTCCGGCGGCGTCCTGTCGACGGCCGGTGGCGCCCGGTGCGGCTGCCGCCCTCGACGCTACTCCGCCGCGGGCGATGGTTCGGTGCCGGGAGTGCAGGTGGGGGGCGTATTGACGGAACCCTGATACGCGGCGGGGCGGGTGCGGGCGGTGCTACGGGGAGGTCAGCCGTGTTCGACGATGTGGCCGTCGCTCAGCTCCAGGACCCGGTCGGCGAGGCCCAGCAGCTGGGGGTCGTGGGTGGCGACGAGGGCGGTGACGTTCTCACTGCGGACGACCGCGCGGAGCAGTTCCATCACGGCGAGCCCGGTCTCGGCGTCGAGCTGTCCGGTGGGCTCGTCGGCGATCAGGAGGGCGGGACGGTTGGCGAGGGCGCGGGCGATGGCGACGCGCTGCTGCTGGCCGCCGGAGAGCTCACCGGGACGCTGCTCGGCGTGGTCGGCGAGGCCGACGAGGGAGAGCAGCAGGGCGACCCGCTCGTCACGCTCGGCCGGGTCGGCCTTCCGTAGCCGCAGGGGTACGCCGACGTTCTCGGCGGCGGTCAGGATCGGGATGAGGCCGAAGGACTGGAAGATGAAGCCCACCCGGTCCCGGCGCAGCTCCAGGAGGCCCTTCTCGCCGAGCCCCGCGAGCTCGGTGCCGTCGACGGTGATCCGGCCGTCGTCCGGGGTGTCCAGGCCGCCGACCAGATTGAGCAGGGTGGTCTTGCCGGAGCCGGAGCGGCCCTTGAGCGCGACCAGCTCACCGCGGGGGATCTCGAAGGAGACGCCGCGCAGGGCGTGCACGGCCGCAGCTCCGGTGCCGTACGAGCGGTGCAGGTCCTCGACCGTGACCATGACCGGACGCGCCGGGTCCTCGGCAAGGGCCGTGCCGGACTGCCCGCCGGTGCTCTCGGTCATGCTGCTCCCCGTACTCGCGTGGCCTGCGTCGTCGCCCGTCAGTATGTGCGTGTGGCCCACACCCGGGCAATGGCCGGTGGGCCGCACCCTTGGGAAAGGGCGCGGCCCACCGGCCTGTGCTGAGAAACACGCCCTAGCGGACCTCGGTGATCTCGGGGCCGCGCTGGAGCTGGCCCATGCCGCCGGAGAACTTCGAGCTCTCCTGGTCCTCCTGCTGCACGCCCTCGGGCACCATCTGGGCGTCGTTGGGGAGCTTGAGTACGATCGGGTCGCGGGGGGCCATCGGGCCGTCGCCGCGGACGACCACGGTGTCCCGGAAGATCGTCTCCAGCAGCCCGGCGGCCTCCGGCTGGACGGCGCCCTGGCCGGAGATCACCCCGCGCAGGAACCAGCGCGGCCCGTCGACCCCTACGAAGCGCACGAGCTGCACACCGCCCGTGCCGTCCGGAAGCTGTACGGGGACCTGCGCGCGCAGCTCCCAGCCCAGCGGACCCTCGACCTCGTCGATGACGCCGCCCTGCTGGGTGATGCCCGAGGCGATCTCGTCGCGGACCTCGCCCCAGATGCCCTCTTTCTTGGGGGCGGCGAAGGCCTGCAGCTGGACCGCGCTGTCGCGCAGCACCACGGTGGCGGCGACGATCGCGTCGCCGGCCACCTCGACGCGCAGTTCCATGCCCTCGACCCCGGGGACGAAGATGCCGCCCAGGTCGACCCGGCCCTCGCCGGGCTGGGAGACCTCGGTGCTGTCCCAGGGTCCGTCCGGCCGGGGGGCCGGCGGAAGGTTCATCCGACGGGTGCCCTCGGCGGCACCGTCGCCGCCCTCGGGCTCGTCGGCGACCTGCTCGGCCTCGCGCACCTCGTCCGCCGCGTCCTCGGCGGAACCACTCTTCTTGCGACGTCCGAACACGTCACTGTCCTTCCCGGTCGGATACGACCGAAGCGTAGCTGTTCCCACCGTGGGTGATCCCGCCCTCGGCGCCGTCCACCGACGCGTGGCCGCCGGTGGACCCGAAGCCCCCTTCGGCCCGCGCCGAGCCGGGAAGTTCCGCCACCTCGTGGAAGCGCACCTTCTCGACCTGCTGGACAACCAATTGGGCAATCCGGTCGAACCGTTCGAATCGCACGCTCTCGCGTGGATCGAGGTTGACCACGATCACCTTGATCTCCCCACGGTACCCGGCATCCACGGTCCCTGGGGCATTCACGAGGGCCACTCCGCAGCGGGCTGCGAGGCCTGAGCGCGGGTGCACGAACGCGGCATACCCGTCGGGCAGGGCGATCGACACACCGGTGGGCAGCACCGCGCGCTCGCCGGGGGCGAGTTCGGCGGCCTCGGTGGTCACCAGGTCGGCCCCGGCGTCGCCCGGGTGTCCGTACGCCGGGATCGGCACGTCCGGGTCGAGGAGGCGGATCAGTACGTCGACGGGGTTGCGGGTCACGGGTTCACCTCGAAGGCGCGGGCACGCCTGACCTGGTCGGGGTCGGACATGGCCTCCTGGATCTCGGCGGGCCGGCCGTTGTCGATGAAGTGGTCGACCTTGACCTCGACGAAGAGGGCGTCGGCCCGGACCGCGACGGGGCCTTCGGGGCCGCCGATCCGGCCGGTGGCGGTGGAGTAGATCTTCCGGCCGTGCACGGCGGTGATCCGGGCGTCGAGGTGCAGCACGGTGTCCACGGGGACGGGGCGGACGAAGTCGGTCTCCAGCCGTCCGGTCACCGCGATCGTGCGCAGCAGCCAGTTCAGCGAGCCGAGGGTCTCGTCCAGCGCCGTGGCGAGCACACCGCCGTGGGCGAGGCCGGGGGCGCCCTGGTGGGCGGGCTGCACGGTGAACTCGGCGGTGACACTCACGCCTTCACCGGCCCGCGCCATCAGGTGCAGTCCGTGCGGCTGTCCCCCGCCGCAGCCGAAACAGTGTTCGTAGTGCGCTCCGAGGAGCTCGCCGGGGGCGGGCGCGTCGGGGTGCCGGACCGGCGCGACGGCGTCGGCCGGGGGTGTCAGAGCTGCTGATGTTCCACTCACAGGCGCAGACCTTACCCGCGCGGCAGTCCGCCGGTCGCGCCGTGCCAAGCTTGGTTCCATGCAGCCTTCCGCACCGCCCTTCGACGAACGTCTCACCGCGCCCCGCTCCTGGTGGTTCATCGCCTTCGGGATCGGTATCGCCTGTGCTCTGATGCTGCTGCCGCTGGGGACCCTGCCGCTGCTCGCCGGGCTGGTCGGCGGCACGGCCGCGGCCTCGGTCCTGGTGAGCAGTTACGGCTCCGCCCGGATCCGGGTGGTGGCGGGGGCACTCGTCGCCGGCGACGCCCGGATCCCGCTGTCGGCGCTCGGCGAGCCGGAGGCGCTGGACGCGGAGGAGGCGAGGGCGTGGCGCACGCACAAGGCGGACGCCCGTGCGTTCATGCTGCTGCGCGGCTATGTGGAGACGGCGGTGCGGGTGGAGGTCACGGACCCGGACGACCCGACTCCGTACGTCTATCTCTCCACCCGGGACCCGCGGGGCCTGGCGGCGGCGCTGACCGGGGCGCCGACGGCCTGATCCGACCGCGAGGGCCCGTCGGGGGGGGGCTCAGGGGCCCTCGATCTCCTTGGGCAGCTGGGCCGGGTCCAGGGGCTGCTCCAGCGGAGGCAGCTCGGCCAGCCGGTCCCAGGGGATCTGATGCTCGCGCAGGTCGTTCCTGACCCGTTCGGCGAATTTGCGGGTGTCGCGGCGGTTCATCATGGCGCCGACGGTGGCGCCGATCATGAACGGGATCAGGTTGGGCAGATTGCGCGCCATGCGCTTCATGATCTGCTGGCGGAGCTCACGCTTCAGCTGGCCGCCCAGGGCGGCGTTGAGCGTGGTGGGCCGGGTGACGTCGATGCCGCGCTCCTCCGTCCACGACGTCAGATACGCGGTGCTGCGCTGGCCGAGATTGCCAGGGGGGCGGCGGCCGTAGACCTCGTGGAGCTCGGCGACGAGCTTCATCTCGATCGCGGCGACGCCGGTCACCTCCGCCGCCAGCTCGGCGATCATGGCGGGCGGTACGGGCATCATGGCGGCGGCCCCGATGCCTGCGCCGACGGTCGCGGTGCCCCGGCAGGCTCCCGTGATCAGCTTGTCGGCCAGTTCCTCGGGCCCCAGCCCGGGGAACTGCCTCCGCAGGGTGGCGAGGTCGCGCACCGGCACGCGCGGGGCCGTGTCGATGATGCGGTCGGCCAGCTGTGCGGCCAGTGCCTTTGCGCTCTCCCCGCCCTTGCGTACGCCCCGTTTCACTGCGTGCAGGCGGCCCCCGGTCGTGGGTTCCGCCCGGTCCTGCCGGTCCTGCTCTCCGGCCCGGTCCGGCAGTGCTGCCGCCCCGGCCACTTCGAGCGAGGCCGAACGGCCCCGCTCGTCGTCGGAACCGCCGGAGTGCTCCGGTAGGGCGGCGGACCGCTCGGCAGACGCGTTACCGCCTTCTGCCGGGCCTGTGCCGCCGGTACCGTCCTGGTTCGCCTCCGGGCCGTGCCGCCGCCAGGGGCGCCGCTTCCGGAACGGTGTCTCGCCTGCCACGGCCGACTCGACCTCAGTCGCAGTCGCGGCAGATGGGCTGACCGTTCTTCTCGCGGGCCAGCTGGCTGCGGTGGTGCACCAGGAAGCAGCTCATGCAGGTGAACTCATCGGCCTGCTTGGGCAGCACCCGGACGGCCAGCTCCTCGTTGGAGAGGTCCGCGCCGGGCAGCTCGAGTCCTTCGGCCGCGTCGAATTCGTCGACGTCGACGGCGGATGCCGCCTTGTCGCTCCGACGCGCCTTGAGCTCTTCGAGGCTGTCCTGGTCCACGTCGTCGTCGGTCTTGCGTGGGGTGTCGTAATCCGTTGCCATGTCGTCTCCCCCTCTTGGGTGTCTACGGGTGTCTCAGCGCACGTAACGCGTGAGAGGCCGGACTTGTGCCCGACCTGAGGCGGAGATTTTGCCTCACATCAAGGTCTGTTACTCAATCGACACCCAACCGGGCGCCTCGGCGAGGCTCGGCTTGGGTGGCGATGGGGACCGTACACGGTCCCGACTGTTCGGTTCGCAGGCGCTACCCCGTGTACTTCCCGTGATAACGATGCCCGAAAACCCGGACGATTACCGGCTTTCCGACAGAGTCGCGATCACGGAGAGTAGATGGTCGGAAAATCGACTCTGTGATTGATCACACACGACCCGCCTGGGAACGGGTCCTGAAAATTCCGCCCAAAGCGAACATGAAGATTCTGTGCAGAGTCGCATCGTGCAGCCTCTCAGACCGGCAGGGTGACGCGCATCACGAGACCGCCGCCCTCGCGGGGCTCCGCGATGATACGGCCTCCGTGGGCCCGCGCGACGGACCGGGCGATCGACAGGCCGAGCCCGACCCCCTTGTCACTGCCCGTGCGCTCCGTACGCAGCCGCCTGAAGGGCTCGAAGAGGTTGTCGATCTCGTACGCCGGAACCACCGGGCCACTGTTCGAGACGACGAGCAGCGCCTGCCCGTCCCGTACCTCGGTGGTGACCTCCACCCAGCCGTCCTCGGGCACGTTGTAGCGCACGGCGTTCTGCACGAGGTTCAGCGCGATCCGCTCCAGCAGGACCCCGTTGCCCTGGACCACGGCCGATCCCCGCTCGCCCCGGATCCCGACCTTCCTGGCCAGCGCCTCCGCCCGGGTCTGGTCGATGGCGCGCTCGGCGACCTCGGCGAGGTCGACCGGTTTGCGCTCGACGATCTGGTTGTCGCTGCGGGCCAGCAGCAGCAGGCCCTCCACCAGCTGCTCGCTGCGCTCGTTCGTGGCCAGGAGGGTCTTGCCGAGCTGATGGAGCTCCGGCGGGGCCTCCGGGTCGGAGAGATGGACCTCCAGCAGCGTGCGGTTGATCGCCAGCGGGGTGCGCAGTTCGTGCGAGGCGTTGCCGACGAACCGCTGCTGCGCGGTGAAAGCCCGCTCCAGCCGGTCCAGCATGTCGTCGAAGGTGTCCGCCAGCTCCTTCAGCTCGTCGTCCGGGCCGTCCAGCTCGATCCGCCGCGTGAGGTCCGTACCGGCCACCCGGCGGGCGGTACGGGTGATCCGGCCGAGCGGGGACAGGACACGTCCGGCCATGGCGTAGCCGAAGGCGAAGGCGATCACACTCAGGCCGACCAGAGCCAGCAGCGAACGGTTGAGCAGGGTGTCCAGCGCCTGCTTGCGCTGGGACTCGTTGCACGCCTTGAGCGCGGCGTTCGCCTCGTCCGCCGAGAGGCCCGGCGTGAGGGCGGGGCAGACGTTGTTGGTGAGCTGGATCTTGCTGTCGGGCAGCAGCTTGAACGGCAGATCCGTGCCCACGTGCAGCGCCTGCGCGGCCAGCATGTAGATGATCGACAGCAGCACGATGCCCGCGATCAGGAACATCCCGCCGTACAGCAGCGTGAGCCGTATCCGGATGGTCGGGCGCAGCCAGGGGTACGGGGGCTCCTGCTGCTTGGGCTCCCAGGTGGGCTTCGGAGGCGCCACGGGGGGCTCCGGGGTGGTGGCCATGGTCCTCAGATCCGGTATCCGGAGCCCGGCACGGTGACGATCACGGGTGGTTCGCCGAGCTTGCGGCGGAGCGTCATGACCGTGACCCGCACCACGTTGGTGAAGGGGTCGGTGTTCTCGTCCCAGGCCTTCTCCAGAAGCTGTTCCGCCGAGACGACCGCGCCCTCGCTGCGCATGAGGACCTCCAGCACCGCGAACTCCTTCGGGGCGAGCTGGATCTCCGCCTCGTCGCGGAAGACCTCGCGGCGGTTCGGGTCGAGCTTGATGCCGGCGCGCTCCAGGACGGGCGGCAGCGCCACCGTCGTACGGCGGCCCAGCGCGCGCACCCGGGCGGTCAGCTCGCTGAAGGCGAAGGGCTTGGGCAGATAGTCGTCGGCGCCCAGCTCCAGGCCCTCGACCCGGTCGCTGACGTCGCCGGACGCGGTGAGCATGAGCACCCGGGTGGGCATGCCGAGCTCGACGATCCTGCGGCAGACGTCGTCCCCGTGCACCACCGGGAGGTCCCGGTCCAGCACGACGACGTCGTAGTCGTTGACCCCGATGCGCTCCAGGGCCGCGGCACCGTCGTAGACGACGTCGACGGCCATGGCCTCCCGGCGCAGTCCGGTGGCCACCGCATCGGCGAGCAGCTGCTCGTCCTCGACGACGAGTACACGCACGGCGCAGTCCTTCCTTCGGTCCTTCGATGGGTTCACAGATCGAGCGGCCCACGCAGGGGCCGCTCGGACACGGGCAGCAATGCCGACTGTGCGCTTCCATCCTGCCCGCAACGCGTATAAACCGGCGGTAAGACGGCGGCGGGCCGAACCTCCCGACGGCTTCCCCGCCGGGAAGGCGGCGGCTTTCCGGGCCAGTTGAGGTTTCTCCGAGCCGCGACGTGGGGAAGAGGGCTTCACACCCGCGATCACGCCTGTCACATGGCACGCCACGGCCCGCTCCTTTTTTCCCCGGAGCGGCGGCGCGATCACCCGCTCCTCCGGCTCCCCGGCCGGGGGGATCCCGGGCACACCCCCGTGCCACCGACCCACGATGAGGGGGCGCATCATGGACGCTTTCACCGCAGGTCTGCTGCAACGCATCAAGACGACCGAGTCCGACCTCACGCGGGCGCGCGAGGACGGCGACGACTTCCTCGCGGACGTCGAGCAGGGCGAGCTGGACGATCTCCGCCGTCTCGCCGCCGAGCACGGCGTGGAAATCGGCGCCACCAGCGTCTGAGCCGTACGCCACGGGGCCCCGGACACCGTCATGGTGTCCGGGGCCCCGTGGCGTGTGCGGCGCCCTCAGGCCCCTCGTCAGGGCCTTCGCGGGCCGGGCGTCCCGTCAGTCGTGCCAGGCGCCCAGTTCGTCGAGGGCGGCCTGCAGCGGCTCGAAGACGCCGGGGGTGGCGGCCACCGTCAGGTCGCCGTCGGCGGGCCGCCCCGGGCGGCCGCCGGTCAGCGCGCCCGCCTCCCGGGCGATGAGGTCGCCCGCGGCCAGGTCCCAGGGGTGCAGCCCGCGCTCGTAGTAGCCGTCCAGCCGGCCGGCCGCCACATCGCAGAGGTCGACGGCCGCCGAGCCGCTGCGCCGGATGTCCCGGAGCCTCGGGATCAGCTGCTGGGCGATGTCCGCCTGGTGGGCACGGACGTGGGCGACGTAGTTGAAGCCGGTCGAGACGAGGGCCTGGTCGAGCGGCGGTGCGGGCCGGCAGCGCAGGGCTTCGCCGTTCGCGAACGCACCGCCGCCGAGGACCGCCCGGTAGGTCTCCCGGCGCATCGGGGCCTCGACGACGCCGACGACCCGCTCGCCGTCGCGCTCGGCGGCGATGGAGACCGCCCAGGTGGGCAGACCGTAGAGGTAGTTCACCGTGCCGTCGAGCGGGTCGATGACCCAGCGGATTCCGGTGCTGCCCGGGGAGCTGGCCCCCTCCTCGCCGAGGAAGCCGTCGTCGGGGCGGAAGTCGGAGAGGTAGCCGGTGATCAGCTTCTCGGCGGCGATGTCCATCTCGGTGACCACGTCGATGGGGCTGGACTTGGTCGCCGCCACCCCCAGGTCGGCCGGGCGGCCGTCGCGCAGCAGGGCTCCGGCGCGGCGGGCGGCCTCCAGAGCAAGGTCGAGCAGTTCGGACAGGGCGGGGTCGGTCACGGGTGCTCCCAGGGGACTCGACGGGGACTTCAGGCTCTACACGTACGGGCTGTCGGCGCCCGCGGCGGCCGGCTTCGGGGCCCTGGCGGGACAGCAGCCGACCGGACAGAGGTCGTGGGAGGGGCCGAGGGAGCCCAGGGCACAGGGCCGCACCGGCAGCCCCCGCTCACGCGCGGCGCGCTCCAGGAGCAGGTCCCGTACGGCGGCGGCGAAGCGCGGGTCGTCTCCGACCGTGGCGGACCGGCGGACCGGCAGACCGATCTCGGCGGCCTTCGCGGTGGCCTCGGTGTCGAGGTCGTACAGGACCTCCATGTGGTCCGACACGAAGCCGATGGGTGCCATCACGACCGCCGGGACGCCCTCGTCGTGGAGGGTCTCCAGGTGGTCGCAGATGTCTGGTTCCAGCCAGGGGATGTGCGGGGCGCCGCTGCGGGACTGGTAGACGAGCCGCCAGGGGTGCTCGACGCCGGTCTCCTCGCGCACCGCCTCGATGATCAGCCGGGCCACGTCGAGGTGCTCGGCGACATACGCGCCGCCCTCGCCGTGCGCCTCGGCCGGGCCGGATGCGTCGGCGGCGGAGGTCGGGATGGAGTGGGTGGTGAACGCGATGTGCGCGCCCGCCCGCACGTCCTCGGGGAGGCCGGCGAGCGAGGCGAGGACGCCGTCCGCCATGGGCGTCACGAAACCGGGGTGGTTGAAGTAGTGCCGCAGCTTGTCGACCCGGGGCACGGGCAGTCCCTCGGCCGCCAGCGTGGCAAGCGACTCGGCGAGGTTCTCGCGGTACTGACGGCAGCCGGAGTAGGAGGCGTAGGCGCTGGTGGCGAGGACGGCGATCCGGCGGTGTCCGTCGGCGGTCATCTCGCGCAGGACGTCAGTCAGATACGGCGCCCAGTTGCGGTTGCCCCAGTAGACCGGGAGATCCAGGCCGTGGTCGGCGAAATCCTTGCGCAGCGCGCCGAGCAGGGCGCGGTTCTGTGCGTTGATCGGGCTGACCCCGCCGAAGAGGAAGTAGTGCTTGCCGACCTCCTTGAGGCGTTCCTCGGGGATGCCGCGGCCGCGGGTCACGTTCGCCAGGAACGGGACCACGTCGTCCGGGCCCTCCGGGCCGCCGAAGGAGAGCAGCAGCAGGGCGTCGTAGGGAGCGGGATCGCGCAGATCAGACATGACATCGATCCTGCCACCCGCCTCCGGCAGGGCGGCAACCGACATCCGATGCCCCGTCGGGAAGGACCGGGAAGGACCGGGAAGGCCGAGATCTCCGGGGTTCCGCGCACCTGTGCCGCTCCCCCGGGCCGCCCCGGAATCCGGTGTCCGGCACATCCGCCCGGCCGTAAGCTGTATCGGCCAGCTATACGCCTGACAGGCACGACCGGAGTACCCCTTGCCCAGCCCCTACCGCGCCATTTTCTCCGCCCCCGGTACCAAGGGGTTCTCCGCCGCAGGCTTCTTCGGCCGGATGCCGTTGTCCATGATGGGCATCGGTGTCGTGACGATGATCTCCCAGCTCACCGGCCGCTACGGGCTGGCCGGGGCGCTCTCCGCGACGCTGGCGATGTCGGCGGCGGTCTGTGGCCCTCAGGTCTCCCGGCTGGTCGACCGCCACGGGCAGCGCCGGGTGCTGCGCCCGGTCACGCTGGTCGCCGTGGCGGCGGTGGCGGGTCTGCTGATCTGCGCCCAGCAGGGGGCGCCGGAGTGGACGCTGTTCGTCTTCGCGGTGGGCGCGGGCTGTGTGCCGAGCGTGGGGTCGATGGTCCGGTCCCGCTGGGCGGCGATCTACCGGGGTTCCAGCCGGGATCTGCACACCGCCTACGCGTGGGAGTCGATCGTCGACGAGGTGTGCTTCATCTTCGGCCCGGTCATCTCCATCGGTCTGTCCACCGCCTGGTTCCCGGAGGCGGGGCCGCTGATCGCCGCCGCCTTCCTGCTGGTCGGCGTGTTCTGGCTGACCGCGCAGCGTGCGACCGAGCCGGTGCCTCACCCCGAGTCGCGGCACACCGGGGGCTCGGCGCTGCGCTCGCGGGGACTCCAGGTGCTGGTGGCCACCTTCGTGGCGACGGGCGCGATCTTCGGGGGCGTGGACGTGGTGACCGTGGCCTTCGCCGAGGAGCGCGGCCACAAGGCCGCGGCCTCCCTGGTGCTGGCCGTCTACGCGCTCGGCTCGTGTCTCGCGGGGGCCGTGTTCGGGCTGCTGCACCTCAAGGGGAACCCCTCGACCAGGTGGCTGGTGGGTGTCTGCGCGATGGCCGTGAGTATGATCCCCCTCCAACTGGCCGGGAACCTTCCGTTGCTGGCCGTGGCGCTCTTTGTCGCGGGCCTCGCCGTCGCACCGACGATGGTCACCACGATGGCCCTCGTCGAAGCGCACGTACCGCGCACCAAGCTGACCGAGGGTATGACCTGGACCAGTACCGGGCTCGCGGTCGGAGTGGCGCTCGGCTCCTCGGCCGCCGGCTGGGTGGTCGACGCCGCCGGGGCGAAGGCGGGGTACGCGGTGCCCGCCGTGGCGGGAGTGCTCGCGGCGGCGGTGGCGTTCCTGGGATATCGCCGGCTGGCCGGGCCGGCTGCGACGGGAGGGCGCGGGGAAGATGACCGACACCTACGCACGGACGACGACGAGCGCGTGGCGTAACTGGGCGGGTACCGTCACCGCCCGGCCTGTCCGCAGCGAGTCCCCCGCGTCCGTGGACGAACTCGCGGACGTACTGCGCCGGGCGGGCGCGGAGGGTCTGAAGGTGAAGCCGGTCGGCGCGGGCCACTCCTTCACGGCCGCGGCCGCCACGGACGGGGTGCTGATACGCCCGGACCTGCTCACCGGGATCCGGGACATCGACCGCACGGCGATGACCGTGACGGTGGAGGCGGGCACTCCGCTCAAGCGGCTCAACACCGCACTCGCCCGCGAGGGTCTGTCGCTCACCAACATGGGCGACATCATGGAGCAGACGATCGCCGGGGCGACCTCCACGGGCACGCACGGCACGGGCCGCGACTCGGCGTCGATAGCGGCGCAGATCCGCGCGCTGGAGCTGGTCACCGCCGACGGCACGGTGCTGCGCTGCTCGGCCGGGGAGAACCCGGATGTCTTCGCCGCGGCCAGGGTCGGGATCGGCGCCCTCGGGGTGATCACCGCCGTCACCCTCGCCGTGGAGCCGATCTTCCTGCTGACGGCCCGTGAGGAGCCGATGACCTTCGACCGGGTCACCGCGGACTTCGATGCCCTGGTCGCAGAGAACGAGCACTTCGAGTTCTACTGGTTCCCGCACACCGGGAACTGCAACACCAAGCGCAACAACCGCAGCGCGGGTCCGGCCGCCCCGCCCGGAAAGGTGAGCAGCTGGGTCGACGACGAACTGCTGTCCAACGGGGTCTTCCAGGTCGCCTGTTCGCTCGGCCGCGCGGTCCCGGCGACGATCCCCTCGATCGCCAAGCTCTCCAGCCGGGCCCTGTCGGCGCGTACGTACACCGACATCCCCTACAAGGTGTTCACCAGCCCGCGCCGGGTGCGGTTCGTGGAGATGGAGTACGCCGTTCCGCGCGAGCAGGCCGTAACGGCGCTGCGGGAGCTGAAGGCCATGGTCGAGCGGTCACCGCTGAAGATCAGCTTCCCGGTCGAGGTGCGCACCGCACCGGCCGACGACATGGCCCTGTCGACCGCCTCGGGCCGGGACAGCGCGTACATCGCCGTCCACCTCTACAGGGGCACGCCCCACCGCTCGTACTTCACGGCGGTCGAGCGGATCATGACCGCGCACGCCGGCCGGCCGCACTGGGGCAAGATCCACACCCGGGACGCGGCCTACCTGGCGGAGGTCTACCCGCGCTTCGGCGAGTTCACCGCACTGCGCGACCGGCTGGACCCGGACCGCCTGTTCGGCAACGACTACCTGCGGCGCGTGCTCGGCGACTGAGTTCCGTCGGCGTCCGATACGCCGTCGGCCCCGGCCCCCGCTCGGTTGCGAGGGGGCCGGGGCCGACGCGTGTCCCGCGATCCGCCAGTACGTCGGTCACTCGGTATCGGCGCCGGGCGGGGCCTGCTCCCCCTGCCCGGGGGCGATGCCCGTGCCGGTCGAGGGCGTGCCGGTTCCGGCGTCGCCGGGGGTCGAGGGGCTGGGCGGCGTCGGGTCGGGCGTGGTCTCGCCGCCGTCGCCGGAGGGCGCCGGGGTGGGGGTGGGCCCGGTGGTCGGGTTCTCACCGCCCGTGCCCGTACCGGCGCCCGGGCTCTCGCCGCTGCCGTCGCCGCCGTCCGTGGCGGGGTCCGAACCGGTGCCGCTGCCGGGGGTCGGCTGCTGGTCGTCCTCTCCCCCGTCCTCTCCCCCGTCCTGACCGGTGTCCCCGGAGGGTGCGGGGTCGGCGGGTCCGGAGTCCCGGTCACCGCCGCCGCGTACGACGGAGCTGAGCGTGGTGCCCTGACCGCCGCTCAGGTCGTTGCCCGAGATCATCTCGAAGGCGGTGATCCCGGCCATGGAGACGGCGAAGACCGCGGCGGCCGCGAGCGCGGGCCGCTTCCAGCCGCGCATCCGGGTGCCGTGGGTGACACCGTCGCTGAACGCGTCGTCGGCACCGGCCGGGCCCGCTCCGGCCCGCGGGAGCATCTGCGTACGGTCACCGGCTCCGGCCTGGGGACTTCCGGCCGGCGGGACGCGGAGCATCCGGGTCCGCGCGTCGCCGAGGTCCAGGAGCTGCGTCCGGTCGGTGTCGACGGGCGTCAGCAGCCGCGCGCTCTCCGCGTCCGGGATCACTTCCGGCACCGCCCCCGGGTCGACCGTGGGCAGCACCGTGGTGGCGTCGTCCGTCGGCTCCGGCCCCGGCTCCGGCTCCGCCCGCTGAGCGGCTGCTCTGTGCCCCGCCGGCGTCGTCTCCTTGGTGTGCACCGTCACCTGGCGGCCCTCCGGGTGGGTCACCTGGACCGTCACCTCGCGGATCTGCTCGCCGGTGCGGCGGAAGAGGTGCTGGAAGACCGAGCCGCCACAGGTGGCGACGACGCTCATCACGCCCGCGCCGGCGATCGTGCCGTACACGCCCAACTGCGATGCCAGCACCGCTGCCGCGACGGCCGCCACGGCACTCCCGGCGACCTGCGGGAGACTCAGATCTATGCGCCTTCCCTTGGGTTCTGTGTCACTTTCCGGCTTCTGAACCATTACCAGCCCCTGCTTGACATCTCTCCCACCATGCAACAAGAAGGGACATTTGAGCGAAGTGGATAGTTCCGCTTCCGTCGATTGTGTGAAGCACGACACGCATCAGGGGCATTTCATGGAGAACTGGGTATCTCAACTCCCGCGCCCCACGAGAACTTCGGCGGCGCGCCGGTCCACCCCGGTGGCCCGAATGGAGTACTGTGACGAGCCCTGGGGCGGACTCCGACGTGGGAATCCGCAGCCACGGGAGGGGGCCGACGGCGGCACTCGAACCGGTGGCGCCAAAGCATCACACGGGTGCTTGCTGCACAGAGCGGCCAAATCGGTCACTTTGGTTCGCAATGGGTAACCGTGTCATGGTGGTGCACCAGGACGAGCGCCCGACACGCCGGGCAACTTGGCAAGGTTGTGGCAGGCTGCACCCGGGCAGGTCACACTCGACTAGCGGAAGCAGCGACGCACGTGACGTCGGCAGGCACCACCCGGGAGGTTCCCATGCCCGAACTGCGTGTCGTGGCCGTCTCCAACGACGGCACACGACTGGTGCTCAAGGCTGCGGACAGCACGGAGTACACGCTTCCGATCGATGAGCGGCTGCGCGCCGCCGTGCGCAACGACCGCGCCCGGCTCGGCCAGATCGAGATCGAGGTGGAGAGCCACCTCCGGCCCCGCGACATCCAGGCCCGGATACGGGCCGGTGCCTCCGCGGAGGAGGTCGCCCAGTTCGCGGGCATCCCCGTCGACCGTGTACGCCGCTTCGAGGGCCCCGTGCTCGCGGAACGCGCCTTCATGGCCGAGCGGGCCCGGAAGACACCTGTGCGCCGTCCCGGCGAGAACACCGGCCCCCAGCTCGGCGAGGCGGTGCAGGAGCGTCTCCTGCTGCGCGGCGCCGACAAGGAAACCGTCCAGTGGGACTCGTGGCGCCGCGACGACGGCACCTGGGAAGTCCTGCTCGTCTACCGGGTCGCGGGCGAACCGCACTCGGCGAGCTGGACGTACGACCCGCCCAGGCGGCTGGTCCAGGCCATGGACGACGAGGCGCGCTCGCTGATCGGCGAGACCGACGATGTCGCCGCGCCCGAGCCCAGCTTCCCGTTCGTGCCCCGGATCGCCCGGCTGCCGCGCGACCGGCCGCTGGACCGGGCCCTCGACCGGCAGATCGAGCGGCCTGCCCCTGCCGCCGCCGAGCCCGAGGAGTACGTGAGCAGTGCCTCGGCCGGTGAGCGCGACTCGCTGACCAGCCTGCTGGAGGCGGTGCCGAGCTTCCGCGGTGACATGGTCGTCCCCGAGCGGCCCACGCAGCCCGAGCCGCCCGCGCTCGAACCGGCGGAGGAGGCGGGGGCGGACGAGCCGCCCGCCGCCGCTTCGGCGGGTGCGGGATCCGCGTACGCCGATGTGCTGATGCCCCGGGCGGTGGCCGGCCACCGCGACCGGCTGACCGGGACGACGGACCGTCAGGCCGAGGCGGACGGAGTCCGGCCGGGCCGCCGGGCCGCCGTGCCGAGCTGGGACGAGATCGTCTTCGGCACCCGGCGCAAGAAGCAGGACTGACCGGGAATGACGACCGGTGGGAGCGGGGTCCGTACGCGGTCGCGTACGGACCCCGCTCCCTTACCGTTCGCCCGCCGCGCGGCGGGACTACTGGGGCTCGGGCCCCGTGGCGACCGGCCGGGAGGGGTCCGAGGACCACTCGGACCAGGAGCCGGGGTACAGGACGCCGCGGAAGCCGGCGATCTCCAGGGCCAGCACCTCGTGCGCGCCGGAGACCCCGGACCCGCAGTAGACGCCCACGCCTTCGGCGCTTCCCTCCGCCCCCAGTCCGGCGAACCGGGCGGCGAGCCGCTCGGCGGGGAGGTAGCGCCCATACTCGTCGACGTTCTGCGCGGTCGGCGCGGAGACGGCCCCGGGGATGTGACCGCCGACGCGGTCGATCGGCTCCACGTCGCCCCGGTAGCGCTCCGCCGCGCGCGCGTCCAGCAGCAGACCCGACCGGGCGAAGGCCGCCGCACTTTCCGCGTCCAGCGTGGGCAGGGCCCCGGGTTTCGGCCGGAAATCGCCCTCGGGGGGGTGTGGGATCTCGGTGGAGAGGTCGCCCGTCCAGGAGGCGAGGCCGCCGTCCAGGACCCGAACGTCCCTGTGTCCCGTCCAGCGCAGCAGCCACCAGGCCCGCGCCGCGGCCCAGCCCTGACCGCCGTCGTACACCACGACGGGGGTGTCCTGGCCGACCCCGGCCCGGCGCATCGCCGCCCCGAAGGCCTCCGGATCCGGGAGGGGGTGGCGGCCGCCGTCGCCCGCCGGACCGGCCAACTCCGTATCGAGGTCGACGAAGACCGCGCCGGGCAGATGCCCGGCCTCGTAGTCGGGGCGACCGTCGGGGCCGCCGAGCTGCCAGCGGACGTCCAGGAGCACCGGCGGGCGCGGTCCGGCCGACTCGCTCGCGCATTCGGATGCGGTGATGATGGGCTTCATGGGTGCCATCCTCGCGCAGAGGCCCTGGCACCCGTAACGGCATCGGAAGGGACGGCCGACGGGATCCGGTCGTCCCTCGTCGAGAACCCGGACGACGCGGCGCGGCCGGTGCGCTTCCCGCGCCGGGGGGTGCAAGCATCTGCACGGGGCACGCGGACCGCTTCCCGACCCGGGACGGCGTCCCTGTCCCGTTCCCCCGCACGGCCACCACAACGGTCCGAGGAGACAAGACGATGACCGAGGCTCCCGCCCGGTGTACGCCCGGAACACCTTGCTGGGTGAGTCTGATCGTGCACGGCCTGACCACGACCCAGGAGTTCTACGGAGCCCTGTTCGACTGGGAGTTCCGGCCGGGCCCCCAACAGCTGGGCCCCTACGTCCGCGGACTGCTGCACGGCAAGGAGGTCGCGGGCATCGGCCAGCTGCCGCCCGACCGGCCGCTCCCGATCGCCTGGACCACCTACCTCGCCACGGACGACGCCGACGCCACGGCGGAGACCATCCGCTCCTGCGGCGGGACGGTCGCGGTCGGCCCGCTGGACGCGGGCGAGGCCGGGCGGCTCGCCATCGCCTCGGACCCGAGCGGGGCGGTCTTCGGCATCTGGCAGGGCTCGGAGCACATCGGCACGATGACGGCGGGCGTGCCCGGCACCCCCGTCTGGAACGAGCTGGTGACCCGGGAGACCTCGATGGTCGCGAAGTTCTACCAGACGGTCTTCGGCTACGAGACGGAGGCGGTCGTCTCGGCCGACTTCGACTACCAGACCCTCCTTCTGGACGACGTCCCGGTGGCGGCCCTGCACGGGGTCGGCCACGCGCTGCCACGCGACCGGGGGCCGCACTGGATGACGTACTTCGAGGTCGCCGACACCGACCGGGCCACGGCCCGGGTGGTGGAGCTGGGCGGCCGCGTCCTGCAGCCGCCGCGCGAGGGGTCGAGCGGCCGGCTGGCGACGGTCGCGGATCCGGAGGGGGCCGTGTTCACGGTCATCAGGTCCGCCGGGAGCGGCTCCACTGACAGCCCTTAGAGCCTGCCGGTTGGCCTTCGACCGGAAAGCGGAAGCGGTCTGTTGCGTGCGATTCCGAGGCGCCGAGAGGTCCTCGTAGCGGAGCTACCAGGGCATCTCGGCAACGCCGGAAGCGTGCGTGCCAGGGCGTGGCCGCCCGGTCGGAGGTCACCCGACAGGCTCTGAGGCGTACAGGGAGCCTCAGGCGTCGGAGGCGACCGGCAGCACGTCCGGGGAGAGGCTGCCCGCGCGGGCGGATCCCGCGGTCGTGCGGCGGCGGTGGTGCCGGCGGCACCCCGGTTCACACGGGACGGTCCTCGAAACGGTGCACGACGATCCAGTAGTCGTCGTCCTCCTCGGTGAGGGCGCACAGCCGTCGGCCGTCCGGGGACATCGCGATGACCATGGAGCCGGCCCCGGGTACGAGGGCGGCGGAGAGCGCGGTGTGCGAGGTGCGCCGCACCCGGACCCAGTCGCGATCGGCCCCCCGGACCAGGAAGCAGCCCTCGTCATCGATGACGGCAGCGGTCCGCGCCTGCTCCAGCCACAGCCGGTCGGCCTCCACCAGCGCCTCCGGCGCCGAGCGCGCCACGGTGGCCCGCGGGGCCACCTCGACATTGACGAGGGCCTTGAAGGCCCGCGCGTACGAGGGCAGCCCTTCGGCGACGCCCTGCGCCACGACCTCCAGCCCGGCCTTCGCCAGCAGCGGCGCCGGCGCGCTCCCGCTCTGTTCGTCTGCCACCCTCAGCCTCCGTTCTCGTAGAGCAGGTGATGGTCGCCGCCTTCTTTGTCGATCTTGGCGTAGCGTTCCATCTCCTTGTAGCCCTCGACATGCTTGAGACTGATGTCGTCGGTGACCTTCCACGTGGCCCACAGGCCGTCGACGTCAGGGTCCACCCCGGCCAGCTACGTACTCGCCGCACAACGCCGAGAACGCGCTCGCGTCCGCAGCGCGAAGGGCATCCGCTGGGGCGGCAACCAGCCCTCGCGGCGTGATCAAGAACCCTTGCAGCCTTCCCGGCTAGAGGCGGCGTGCCGCAACAACCGCTGAACTGGCTGTCGTCGCAAGTACTTCGGTGGCGTCCAGGGCTGGATGAGTGAGGTAGAACAGGCGGAGCTCATCCACTTCGCCGCCGAAACGAGGCGGCCAATGGGGCGATGGGGTGAAGTCGTCCAGGATGAGAAGGCCACCTGGAGCAAGCAGCTCGACGACCCCCTCGGGGTCGTCACGCTTGCCTCCGCCGTCGCAGAAGAAGACGTCGAAAGGGGCATGCTGCTCAAGCAGCCTCCAGTCCCCGGTGAGGACGCTGACACGGTCGTCGTCCCCGAAGATGCAGGCCGCTCGACGGGCCAGCTCCTCATCACGCTCCACTGTGACCAGGCGGGCACCGGCACCCAGGCCACTGTGCAGCCAGGCGGTGCCCACGCCCGAGCCGGTGCCGCTCTCCGCAATGACCCCGTGAGGCTTCGCCGCAGCGGCCAGGCCGAGCAGCCTGCCTATTTCCGGGATGCAACTCTTCTTGAATCCCGCCTCGACAGCGACACGCTCCGCGGCTACCACGCGGGGCGGAACCGCACGTTCTGCCATGATCACGAATCCCCCTTCACCGTGAGCATGACGCTATCCGCCAGCAGTGGCGTCCGTACGGAGTTCCGCCTGTCCGGCACCGGCGAACCTTCCCGGTCACAGCACTTGATCGCCGACCAGGACGGCCCGAACCCGCACGTCAACCCCCGAAGGACTTCCAGTGCCGGCCGCCAAGAGACGCACCAGGTTTCGAACGGTTCCCGCAATGCCGTTGGCCGGCCTCTGCGGCGGGGAAGACCTGCCATCGGACAGCGGACTGTCCGGGCCGCTACGCCCCGGCGGTCAGGCGTGGTTGACCGGGAGGACGTCCGGGGAGAGGGCGCCCGCGTGGGCCGCGGTCGCGGTCGTGCGGCGGCGGTGGTGCCGGCGGCAGAGCACCTCGTAACCGACCTCGCCCGCCTGCCGGTTGACGTCGCCGACGACGACCTGGGCGCCCTCGACGACCATCTCGCCGTCCACCGTACGGGCGTTGTGCGTGGCGCGGGCGCCGCACCAGCAGAGCGCCTCGACCTGGAGGGCCTCTATCCGGTCGGCCAGCTCGATCAGCCGCTGGGAGCCGGGGAACAGCTTGGTGCGGAAGTCCGTGGTGATGCCGAAGGCGAAGACGTCGAGCCCCAGGTCATCGACGACACGGGCCAGTTGGTCGATCTGCTCGGGGGCGAGGAACTGCGCCTCGTCCACGATCACGTAGTCGACCCGGCCGCCCCGGCTGACCCGGCCCACGATGTGCGCGTACAGGTCCATGCCCTCCTCGGCCTCGACGGCGTCCGTCACCAGGCCGAGCCGGGAGGAGAGCTTGCCCTCCCCCGCGCGGTCGTCCCGGGTGAAGATCACGCCCTGGAGCCCGCGTGCCGAGCGGTTGTGACCGATCTGCAGGGCCAGCGTGCTCTTTCCGCAGTCCATGGTTCCGGAGAAGAACACCAGCTCGGGCATGAGGGGTCGAGCGCCTTTCTGAGGGGGGGTGGGCACGGCGGGAGGGGTTACGAGCGTACTTCGAGGAGCGGGACGAGCTGTTCCACGGGAGTCAGGGAGCCGTGCACGCCGACCATCGCCGACTCGTGGGGCTCGTTGACGGAGGCCGTAATGATCACGTCGTCGTGGGCGGCGGCGACCACGTCGCCGATCCGTCCGTACACCCGCTCGTCGACCGTCGGCCCGAACCAGCCGGCCGCGATGGCCTCGTCCCGGCTCGCGATCCAGAACTGCTCGCCGAGCACCTCGCGCCAGACGGCCAGGACGTCGGCCTGTGCGCCCGGCACCGCGTAGACGTGGCGGGCGCGGCCTTCGCCGCCGAGGAGGGCGACGCCGGCGCGCAGCTCCCAGTCCTCGTCGAAGTCGATCCGGGACTGCTCGTCGAACGGGATGTCGATCATGCCGTGGTCGGCGGTGATGTAGAGCGCCGAGCGCGGCGGGAGCTGCTCGGCGAGGCGTCGGGCGAGCCCGTCGACGTACATCAGCTGGCCGCGCCAGGCGTCGGAGTCGGTGCCGAAGCGGTGGCCCTTGCCGTCGACCTCGCTGTAGTACGTGTAGACGAGCGAGCGGTCGCCGGCGGCCAGGCGCTGGGCGGCGACGTCCATCCGGTCCTCGCCGGAGAGCCGGCCGAGGAAGGAGCCGCCGCTGAGCGCGACCTTGGTGAGGGGGGTCTGCTCGAACGTCGGTGCGGAGACCTGCGCGGTGTGCACACCCGCGGCGTCGGCGAGCTGGAAGACCGTGGGGTAGGGCTGCCAGACCTTCGGCGGCGTCCAGGGCCTCCAGCGGAGCTGGTTCATCAGCTCGCCGGTCTCCGGGTTGCGCGCGGTGTATCCGGGCAGGCCGTGCTCGCCGGGCGGCAGCCCCGTGCCGACCGAGGCGAGCGAGGTCGCGGTGGTGGCGGGGAACCCCGCGGTGAGCGGGCGGCCGGTGCCGCCGCGTGAGGTTGGCAGGAGGGAGTGCAGGAACGGGGCCTCGTCCGGGTGGGCCTTGATCTGCTCCCAGCCGAGGCCGTCGATCAGGAAGACGCAGTTGCGGTCGGCCGGGGTCAGCTCGGGGATCGCGGCGGTGAACCCCGGCACCTGCTGTCCGGCGACGAGGGTCGGCAGCAGGTCGGCGAGCGAGCCGCTGCCGTACTCGGGCACGGGCGCGGTGTCGAGGGGCAGCGGGACGGGATCCTGCCAGGCGGGCTGGGCCATCAGCGGCCGGTCGCCGCGGTGGCGGCCGTGGCCTCGGAGAGCGACTGCGCGAAGGCGAGGGTCTGGCGCACGGCGTCGGGGCCGTCACCGGCCTCGCTGACCCGCAGGCTCAGATCGTCGGCGGTGGAGCTGCCGGTGTAACCGTGGTCGGCCTCGCAGTTGGCGTCGCCGCAGGCGGCGGGCTCCAGGTCAATCCGGGAGACCGCGCCCCAGCCGATGGTCAGGACGACCTCGCGGGGCAGGGTGCCCGGGACGTACTTCTCCGGGTTGGCCACCACCCGGCTGACCACGACGGAGGAGATCCGCTCCAGCTTCACCGACTCGGTGGAGGTGGTGGCGTACGGCGTCGGGGAGCTGGTGTCGGCGGCCTGCTCGTCTGTGTGGCTGACGATGAACCGGTGCTCGGTCAGGACGAGGACCGTCACATGGCGGCGCACCTCGTTGGAGTCGAACGTGGTCTCCTGATGCACCAGGTACGAAGCGACCGGTTCCCCGCCGACGGCGGCCTCCACCGCCTCGGCCACGAGGGCCGGGTAGTAGCCGCTGCGCTCGATCGCCGCGCGCAGCCCCTGGGTCGTCGTACCGGTCTTTGCCATGAGCACCATCCTACGGCGGACCGGTGACTGCCGGGGACGCCCCGGTGGGCCTCAGTAGTTCGGAAGGCGGCGGGGGCCGAGGTCGCTCCGGGCGGGTGGCGGGGCGAGCCGGACGCTCGCACCGAGCACGGTCAGTCCGTGCGGGGCGACGACGACCGGTTCGAGGGCGACGGAGACCACCTCGGGGTGGTCGTCGACCAGCCGGGACAGCCTCAGCAGCAGCTCTTCGAGCGCGGCGGTGTCGACCGGGGCCGCACCCCGCCAGCCGAACAGCACCGGGGCCGCCCTGATGGACCGGATCAGCTCGGCGGCGTCGCGGTCGGTGGCGGGGACCAGCCGGTGCGCGGTGTCACCGAGCAGTTCGGAGGGCGCGCCGGCGAGGCCGAAGGAGAGGACGGCCCCGGCGGCCGCGTCGATGGAGGCCCGCACGACGGTGTCGACGCCCCGCGGGGCCATCGCCTGGACGACGGGGAGCAGTTCGGCGGGCTTGCCGAGGAGGTCGGTGAGGTCTCCGTACGCCCGGCGCAGCGCCTCCTCGTCGGCGAGGTCGAGGCGGACCCCGCCGAGGTCGGCGCGGTGGCGCAGGTGGGGCGCGGTGGTCTTGAGGGCGACGGGGTAGCCGAGCCGGTCCGCCGCGGCGACGGCCGCCTCCGGGTCCGGGGCGGGCAGGGTGGGGCGGACGGCGACGCCGTAGCGGCCGAGCAGCTCGCGGGCCTCGTCGTGGGTGAGCGGGCGCCCGCGCGGGTCGGGGGCGGTGGTGAGCTGTGCCTCGATCAGGGCGGCGGCCCCGGGCTCGTCGATGGTGTCGTCGAGGAACTCGGGGATCTTGCCGGGCACGGCCGCCTGGCGCCGCCACTGGGCGTACTTCACGGCCTCGGCGAGGGCCCGTACGGCGCGTTCGGCTGCGGGGTAGGCGGGAATGCGGCCGGGGCCGGTGGTTTCCGCCCCCGGGTCGGTGGCGACCTGCGGGCCCTTGCCCGTGGCCGGGTCGGTGGCGACCCGCGGGCCCTTGCCCGTGGCCGGGTCGGTGCCCGTGGCCGGGCCCGTCGTGGCTGTGGTGGCGGCCCGCGCCTGGGCGGCGGGCGTCACCGTGCGGGGGCGGGGCGCGGCGGTGCTGCTCGCGGCGGCCAGCGCCTCGGCGAGGCCGCCGATCTCGACGTGGACGACGGCCACCGGCTTGGCCGAGCCCCCGGCCACGGCCTTGTGCAGGGCGGCGGCGAGCACCTCGCCGTCGCCGGTCTCGGCCTCCCCGTTCTCCCCCACCCACGGGATGGCGGTGACGATCACCGCGTCGCAGGTACCGTCCGCCAGCGCCTCGGCCAGCGCGTCCCGGAAGTCCTGCGGGGAGGCGGCCGTGGTGAGGTCGATCGGCGGGCGCGGGCGCAGCCCCTCGGCGAGGCAGGCATCGTACGTCAGGAGACCGAGGGACTCCGAGTTGCCGAGGATGGCGACCCGCGGGCCGGCCGGGAGCGGCTGGCCCGCCAGCAGGAGCCCGGCGTCGACCATCTCGGTCACGGTGTCGACCCGGATGACGCCGGCCTGGCGCATCAGCGCGGAGACCGTGGCATCGGGGATGCGGCTGACCGGGACCGCGTGGCCGGGCGGGGTGGAGCCGCTGTGCCGGGCGCCCTTCACCACGACGACGGGCTTCACGGCGGCGGTGCGGCGGGCGAGGCGGGTGAACTTGCGGGGGTTGCCGAGCGATTCGAGGTAGAGGAGGGCGACGTCGGTGTCCGGGTCCTCGAAGGAGTACTGGAGGAAGTCGTTGCCGGAGACATCGGCCCGGTTGCCCGCCGAGATGAAGGAGGACAGCCCCGCGCCGCGCCGGTGGAGGCCGGAGAGCAGGGCGATGCCGATCGCGCCGGACTGGGTGAACAGGCCGATCCGGCCGCGGGCGGGCGACTCCGGGGCGAGCGAGGCGTTCAGCCGGACGGACTCGGCGGTGTTGATGATGCCGAAGGCGTTCGGGCCGATGATCCGCATGCCGTACGAGCGGGCCTGGCGGACCAGCTCGCGCTGGAGTTCGCGGCCCTCGGCGCCCCGCTCGGCGTATCCGGCGGAGAGGACGACCAGACCCTGGACTCCGTGCTCGCCGCAGTCGGCGACGGCCTCGGGGACCCGGTGGGCGGGGACGGCGATGACCGCGAGGTCGACCTGTTCGTCGATCTCGCCGAGTGTGCGGTGGGCGGGGACCCCGTCGAGGGTGGTGAGGTCCCCGTCGAAGGCGCGGTTCACCGCGTACGTACGGCCGGTGTAGCCGGAGGCGAGGAGGTTGCGCAGGACCGTGCGGCCCACCCCGCCGGGAGTGCGGCCGGTGCCGATGACCGCGACGGAGCCGGGGGCCAGCAGCCGCTGCACCGAGCGGGCCTCGGCGCGCTGTTCACGGCCGCGCTGGACGGCGAGGGACTTCTCGGTGGGTTCGAGGTCGAGGGTGAGGTGGACGGAGCCGTCCTCGAAGCTGCGGCGCTGGGTGTAGCCGCCGTCCCGGAACACCTTGATCATTTTGTTGTT
The DNA here is from genome assembly GCF_000721175.1 of Streptomyces anulatus. Classification (GTDB taxonomy): domain Bacteria; phylum Actinomycetota; class Actinomycetes; order Streptomycetales; family Streptomycetaceae; genus Streptomyces; species Streptomyces anulatus_C. Next base: position 88,982 of record NZ_JOEZ01000003.1, on the reverse strand, counting down.
GGCGGGGAGCACCTCGGCCGCGAAGCGCCGGATGCCGCGCTCGCGGGCGACCGCGGCGATGTGTTCGAGGAGCGCCGACGCGACGCCGCGGCCCTGGTGGGCGTCCTGGACGAGGAAGGCGACCTCGGCCTCGTCGGCGGGCGCGGAGGCGGGGCGGCCCTGGTCGTTGATGCGGTCGTAGCGGACGGTTCCGATGAACTCGCCGCCGATCGTGACCGCCAGTCCCACCCGGTCGACGTAGTCGTGATGGGTGAAGCGGTGCACGTCCCGGTCGGATAGCCGCGGATACGGGGCGAAGAACCGGTAGTACTTCGACTCGTCGGACACCTGCTCGTAGAAGCTGACCAGTCGCTCGGCGTCGTCCGTGGTGATCGGTCTGATGCGCGCGGTGCCACCGTCGCGGAGCACCACGTCCGCTTCCCAGTGGTCGGGGTACGCGTGATGCGGACTCTGCTCCGGCGTGGGCTCCATGGGCAAAGCCTACGGCGGCGACACCGGTCGCGGAGGGGATCGGCGCCGGGGGCGGTCCGAGGAGGCCCGGACCGGGGCATCCGGAGCACGGGGCCGGACGGGAGGCCGGGCACAGCACCACGCACTGCATGAGAGACTGGTCTAGACAACCGTTGATATGTGAAGGGCAGAACCATGGCTGAGCGCCGCGTAAACGTCGGTTGGGCCGAGGGCCTGCACGCCCGCCCCGCTTCCATCTTCGTCCGGGCCGCCACGGCTTCCGGCGTCCCCGTGACGATCGCCAAAGCCGACGGCAACCCGGTGAACGCCGCCTCCATGCTCGCCGTGCTCGGGCTGGGCGCGCAGGGCGGCGAGGAGATCGTGCTCGCGTCCGACGCGGACGACGCCGAAGCCGCTCTGGACCGGCTGGCGAAGCTGGTCGCCGAGGGCCTGGAAGAGCTTCCCGAGACCGTCTGACCCGAGCGGATCCGGCCCGGCCGGATGCGCCAGGCGCGAGAGCCGTGACCCTTTCGAGGATCACGGCTTTTTCGCTTTTCCGGAAATAGCGGCGCTTCAGCAATTCGGGCAGCACAAATGACACTCCCCGGAATCACTTCTCTTTGTATACGGCTCTGTTGTTAATGGCGGACGCCCGCGGTGTTTACGTCATGTTGCGAAGTCCTCACGCGGGGAAGGGGTGCGGTGCGCCGCCCCGGCGGATCCGGGCGGCGCAGCCGGTGGGATCCGGTGGCGCGTTCGACGTGCTGGGCGGTCAGCGCCCTCGCCCGCTCCGCGTCACCGCGCGCCACGGCGTCCACGATGGCGCCGCGCTCGGCCCAGGCGTCGGCCGGGCGGGCCGGCTGCTCGACCGCGTACATCCAGGCGATCTTGTGCCGGAGCTGGGTGAGCAGCGCGATGAGGCCGGGGCTGCCGGAGGCCTGGGCGAGGGTCTCGTAGAACCAGCCGCCCAGCGAGCGCAGATCCTCGCCCTCGCCCCGGCGGGCCCGCTCCTGGCCCAGCCTCACCAGGCCCCGGAGCACCTTCAGATGGGCTTCCGTGCGGCGCTGGGCGGCGCGAGCCGCGCCCAGTGGCTCCAGGAGCATCCGCACCTCCAGAAGATCGGCCGCCTCCTGCACGGTGGGCTCGGCGACACAGGCGCCGGCATGTCTGCGGGTGACCACGAAGCCCTCGGACTCCAGCGTGCGCAGGGCCTCGCGGACCGGGACCCGGGAGACCCCGTAGCGGCGGGCCAGCAGCTCCTCGGTGAGGCGGCTGCCACGCTCGTACACACCGGAGACGATGTCGTCACGGATCGCCGTGCATACCGAATGCGCGGGAATGCGCATGTCCGAACCTCCGCCTTGATCCCCGCGAAACGCGGCCGCCCGACGTCTGTTCCGTGACTCTATTGCAATCCGCCGGAATTTCCGATGGCAGGCCGGAATCCATGGATATCTTCAGGCCGGAATTGCAGAAGGCCCCGGCGGGTGCCGGAGCCTTCGGGTGGGGTAGCGCGGGTGGGGTCAGACGTTCAGACCGTGCGAGCGCAGGTAGCCGACGGGGTCCATGTCGGAGCCGTACTCGGGGCTGGTGCGGGCCTCGAAGTGCAGGTGCGGGCCGGTGGAGTTGCCGGTGGAGCCGGAGAGGCCGATCTGCTGGCCGGAGGCGACACTCTGGCCGACGGAGACACCGATCGAGGAGAGGTGGCCGTACTGGGTGTACGTGCCGTCCGTCATCCGGAGCACGATGTTGTTGCCGTACGCGCCGCCCCAGCCGGCCTCGACGACCGTACCGGCGCCGACAGCGACGACGGAGCTGCCGGAGGGGGCCATGAAGTCCACGCCGGAGTGGCTGCCGGAGGACCAGAGCGAGCCGCCGGTCTTGTAGCCGGTGGTGACGTGGGAGCCGGCGACCGGGAGGTGGAAGGCGTTGAGCCGGGCGCGCTCGGCGGCGCGGGCGGCACGGGCCTTCTCCTCGCGGACCTCCTCGGCGCGGGCCTCGGCCTTGCGCTCGGCCTCCGCCTTCGCCTTGGCCTCGGCGGCCTTGGCCTTGGCTTCGGCGGCGGCCTTGGCCTTCGCCTTGGCGATCGCGTCCGCCTGCTGCTTCTGGGCCTGTGCCTGCGCGTCGATCTGCTCGGCGAGGGTGGCGTCGAGGGCGATGGCCTGGGTGAGGCCGGTGTCGACGACCTTGGCGGCCTCGTTGTCCGCGGCGATGGCCGGGGAGGCCAGTGAGCCGATGACTCCGGTGGCGGCCAGGGCCGCGATGCCGGCGGCCTGGGCGCTCCGGCGCGTGAGGCGGCTCGGGGCACGGTGCTTCCCGGTGGCACGGGTGAACGCCATGGAGGGGCTGATCCTTTCCTTCCTTCTCGCCTACCGGGTTAGCTGACGGGTTCGGAGCAGGAAGGTCTCCTACGGATCCCCGCGCCGGTTCACGGCACGGGCCTCCGATTCACCCCAGGGACTGCGTGGGTCCCCGGCTCCCCAGGCTCGCGCCTGACGGGGACTCGGCGATGACTGCCCGGCGCCGCGGATGCGGCATACGAGTGGCGGACAGCCGGGCCGACGCTAGGCGGGGCGACTTCCCAGCACCAAACGGACAGGGGGATTTGTCGCGCATCCCACAGGGCAGACCGGCAACCTCTCCCTCAAAGCTGGCGAAGTTCACCATTCAGGCGAAAAGGGAGGACCCCGACGAACTTTCGTCCGCCGGGGTCCTGTTCGCGGCGGTGTGCCACGGGTGCCGTCAGCCGGTGACGACGGACACCTCGCCGATGCCGAGCGCCCGCACGGGCTCCTCGATCTGCGCGGCGTCCCCCACGAGGACCGTGACCAGCCGGTCGACCGGGAAGGCGCTGACCACGGCGGCGGTCGCCTCCACGGTGCCCGTCTCGGCGAGCCGGGCGTAGAGGTGCGCCTGGTAGTCGTCGGGGAGGTGCTGCTCGACCTGGTCGGCCAGGGTGCTCGCGACGGAGGCGGCGGTCTCGAACTTCAGCGGGGCGACGCCCACCAGGTTCTGCACGGCCGTCTCGCGTTCGGCGTCGGTCAGTCCCTCGGCGGCCAGCGTCCGCAGGACCTTCCAGAGGTCGTCCAGCGCCGGTCCGGTGGACTCCGTGTCCACCGAGCCGCTGATCGCGAGCATCGCCGCGCCGCCCGAGTCGGGGCCGCTGGAGCGCAGCACCTGGGCGAAGGCGCGCACCCCGTAGGTGTAGCCCTTCTCCTCGCGCAGCACCCGGTCCAGCCGGGAGGTGAGGGTGCCGCCCAGGCAGTACGTACCGAGCACCTGCGCGGGCCACACGCGCTCGTGCCGGTCGGCGCCGATCCGGCCGATCAGCAGCTGGGTCTGGACCGCACCGGGGCGGTCCACGATGACCACGCGGCCGGTGTCGTCCGCCGTGATGGGCGGCACCGGGCGGGCCCGGCCTGCGTTGCCCGACCAGTCGCCGAGGGTCTCCGCCAGCAGCGCGTCCAGGTCGATGCCCGTCAGGTCGCCGACGATCACGGCCGTCGCGGTGGACGGGCGGACATGGGCGTCGAAGAAGGCGCGCACGGCGGCCGCGTCGATCCGCCGGACCGTCTCCTCGGTGCCCAGGCGCGGGCGGGACATCCGGGCGGTGGCCGGGAACAGCTCCTTGGAGAGCTGCTTGGCGGCGCGCCGGGACGGGTTGGCCTGCTCGTGCGGGATCTCGTCGAGGCGGTTGCCGACGAGGCGCTCGATCTCGCTCTCGGCGAAGGCCGGGGCTCGCAGCGCCTCGGCGACCAGACCGAGGGCCTTGGCCAGCCGGGAGGCCGGGACCTCCAGGGAGACCCGGACACCGGGGTGGTCGGCGTGCGCGTCGAGGGTGGCGCCGCAGCGCTCCAGTTCGGCGGCGAACTCCTCGGCGCTGTGCTTGTCGGTGCCCTCGGAGAGCGCCCGCGACATGATCGTGGCCACGCCGTCCAGGCCCTCGGGCTCGGCCTCCAGCGGCGCGTCCAGGAAGATCTCCACCGCGACGACCTGCTGGCCGGGACGGTGGCAGCGCAGCACGGTCAGCCCGTTGGGCAGGGCGCCGCGCTCGGGCGCCGGGAAGGCCCAGGGGCGGGCCGTGCCGGCGGTGGGCTGCGGGTGGAACTCCATGGCTACTCCAGTCACGGCGGCGTCGCTCACTTGGCCGCCCCCTCGTGCGCGTCGGTGCCCTCGGTGCCGTCTTCGCCCTCGCCCGCCTCGTCGGCCGGCTCGACGGGCTCGTACACCAGCACCGCCCGGTTGTCGGGGCGCAGGGCCGCCTCGGCCGCCGCGCGCACCTCCTCCGCGGTGACGTCCAGGACCCGGCCCACGGCGCTCAGGGCTAGCTGCGGGTCACCGAACAGGACCGCGTAGCGGCAGAGTTCGTCGGCGCGGCCGGCGACCGTGCCCAGCCGGTCCAGCCACTCGCGCTCCAACTGCGCCTGGGCCCGCTCCATTTCCTCGGGGGTGGGCCCCTCGGCGGCGAACCGGGCCAGCTCCTCGTCGACGGCGGCCTCGATCTGCTCCACCTCGACCCCGCCGGACGTCTTCACGTCCAGCCAGCCCAGCGAGGGCGCCCCGGCGAGCCGCAGCAGCCCGAAGCCCGCCGCTACCGCCGTACGGTCGCGGCGGACCAGGCGGTTGTGCAGCCGGGAGGACTCGCCGCCGCCCAGCACGGTGAGCGCCAGGTCGGCGGCGTCACAGGCACGGGTGCCGTCGTGGGGCAGGCGGTAGGCGGCCATCAGGGCGCGCGCCGGGACCTCCTCGTGGACCACTTCGCGCAGCTGCTCGCCGATGATCTCGGGCAGCGTCCCGTCGCGCGGCGGCTGCTTGCCGTCGTGGGACGGGATGGAGCCGAAGTACTTCTCGATCCAGGCGAGGGTCTGCTCGGGGTCGATGTCGCCGACCACCGAGAGCACCGCGTTGTTGGGCGCGTAGTAGGTACGGAAGAACGCGCGGGCGTCCTCCAGCGTGGCCGCGTCCAGGTCGGCCATGGAGCCGATCGGGGTGTGGTGGTAGGGGTGGCCCTCGGGGTAGGAGAGGGCGGTCAGCTTCTCGAACGCGGTGCCGTAGGGCACGTTGTCGTAGCGCTGGCGGCGTTCGTTTTTGACGACGTCGCGCTGGTTCTCCATGGACTCCTCGTCGAGCGCGGCGAGGAGGGAGCCCATCCGGTCGGCTTCGAGCCAGAGAGCCAGCTCCACCTGGTGGGTGGGCATGGTCTCGAAGTAGTTGGTCCGCTCGAAGCTGGTCGTCCCGTTGAGCGAGCCACCGGCCCCCTGGACGAGCTCGAAGTGGCCGTTCCCCTTGACCTGTCCCGAGCCCTGGAACATCAGGTGCTCGAAGAGGTGAGCCAGACCGGTGCGTCCCTTGACCTCGTGGCGCGAGCCTACGTCGTACCAGAGGCAGACCGCGGCGACCGGGGTCAGATGGTCCTCGGAGAGCACCACACGCAGGCCGTTGGCCAGGCGGTGCTCGGTCGCTGTCAAGCCGCCGGAGCCGGCCTGTGCGGTGGCCGTGTGACCCATGGGCATGTACGTCCCTTCGATCGCGATACTGGACTTCCTGCCAGACCTGCCACTCTAAGCAAGCGCACCGGCACCTGGCGAAGTTCCCGTTCCGTGGATGTTTCCGTCGATGGTGTCGCGGACGCCGCGCGGGCGTGCCGCCCCGACCCGCTTCGGACGGGTCGAGGTCGGCGTTGTCAGTGCGGCGGTCCACAATGGACCGCGTCACTAGCTCGTGTTGTACCGAACAAGCTCAGGTTGTCCGAACAGAATCTGTGAAGGAGTCGCAGCCGCGATGGCCCGCCGTAGCACGAAGACCCCGCCGCCGGACGACTTCGAGGAGAAGATCCTCGACATCGACGTCGTCGACGAAATGCAGGGCTCCTTCCTCGAGTACGCGTACTCGGTGATCTACTCCAGGGCCCTGCCCGACGCCCGCGACGGCATGAAGCCGGTGCACCGCCGCATCGTGTCCCAGATGAACGAGATGGGACTGCGTCCCGACCGCGGCTATGTGAAGTGCGCCCGCGTCGTCGGCGAGGTGATGGGCAAGCTGCACCCCCACGGCGACGCCTCGATCTACGACGCCCTGGTGCGCATGGCGCAGCCGTTCTCGATGCGGCTTCCCCTGGTCGACGGCCACGGCAACTTCGGTTCCCTCGGCAACGACGACCCGCCGGCCGCCATGCGGTACACCGAGTGCCGGATGGCCGACGCCACCTCGCTGATGACCGAGGCGATCGACGAGGACACCGTCGACTTCCAGTCGAACTACGACGGCCAGGAGCGCGAGCCGGTCGTCCTCCCCGCCGCCTACCCCAACCTCCTGGTCAACGGGGTCTCCGGGATCGCCGTGGGCATGGCCACCAACATGCCCCCACACAATCTGGGCGAGGTCATCGCCGCCGCCCGGCACCTGATCAAGCACCCGGGTGCCGACGTCGAGACGCTGATGCGCTTCGTGCCCGGCCCCGACCTGCCCACCGGCGGCCGCATCGTCGGGCTGGGCGGCATCAAGGACGCGTACGCGGCGGGCCGGGGGACGTTCAAGATCCGCGCCACCGTCTCCGTGGAGAACGTGACGGCCCGCCGCAAGGGCCTCGTCGTCACCGAACTGCCCTTCACCGTCGGGCCGGAGAAGGTGATCGCCAAGATCAAGGACCTGGTCTCGGCGAAGAAGCTCCAGGGCATCGCGGACGTCAAGGACCTCACCGACCGGGCGCACGGCCTGCGTCTGGTCATCGAGGTGAAGAACGGCTTCGTGCCGGAAGCGGTGCTGGAGCAGCTCTACAAGCTGACGCCGATGGAGGAGTCCTTCGGCATCAACAACGTGGCACTGGTCGACGGCCAGCCGCTCACCCTGGGCCTCAAGGAGCTGCTGGAGGTCTATCTCGACCACCGCTTCGAGGTGGTGCGCAGGCGAAGCGAGTTCCGCCGCACCAAGCGCCGCGACCGGTTGCACCTGGTCGAGGGCCTGATCGTCGCGCTCCTCGACATCGACGAGGTCATCCGGATCATCCGGGACAGCGACAACTCCGCGCAGGCGAAGGAGCGCCTGATGGCGCACTTCTCGCTGAGCGAGATCCAGACGCAGTACATCCTGGACACCCCGCTGCGCCGGCTCACCCGGTTCGACCGGATCGAGCTGGAGAGCGAGCGGGACCGGCTCACCGGCGAGATCGACGCGCTGACCGCGATCCTCGAGTCGGATGCGGAGCTGCGCAAGCTGGTCTCCTCCGAGCTGGCCGCCGTGTCGAAGAAGTTCGGCACGGACCGGCGCACGGTGCTGCTGGAGTCGGCCGGTTCGCAGATCGCGTCCGTGCCGCTGGAGGTGGCGGACGACCCGTGCCGGGTGCTGCTCTCCTCGACGGGCCTGCTGGCCCGCACGGCGAACGCGGAGCCGGTCGAGATCTCCGAGGACGCCCGGCGGACCAAGCACGACGTGATCGTGTCGGCGGTGGCCGCGACGGCCCGCGGCGACGTCGGGGCGGTGACCTCCACGGGCCGGCTGCTGCGGCTCTCGGTGATCGACCTGCCGCAGCTGCCGGACACGCACGCGGAGCCGAATCTCTCGGGCGGGGCACAGATCTCGGAGTTCCTCAGCCTGGAGGCGGACGAGGAGCTGATCTGCCTCACCACGCTGGAGGAGTCCTCGCCCGGCCTCGCGATCGGCACCCTCCAGGGCGTGGTGAAACGCGTCGTGCCGGACTACCCGGCGAACAAGGAGGAGTTGGAGGTCATCACCCTCAGGGACGGTGACCGCATCGTGGGCGCGGCCGAGCTGCGTACGGGCGAGGAGGATCTGGTGTTCATCACCTCCGACGCCCAGTTGCTCCGCTATCCGGCGGCCTCGGTGCGCCCGCAGGGGCGGCCCGCCGGAGGAATGGCGGGCGTCAAGCTGGCGGCCGGGGCCGAGGTGCTGTCGTTCACGGCGGTGGACCCGGCGGCCGAGGCGATCGTGTACACGGTGGCCGGCTCGCACGGCACGCTGGACGACTCGGTGCTGACGTCCAAGCTCACGCCGTTCGACCAGTATCCGCGCAAGGGCCGGGCGACCGGCGGGGTGCGCTGCCAGCGGTTCCTGAAGGGCGAGGACGTCCTGGTGTTCGCCTGGGCGGGCCCCACCCCGGCACGGGCCGCGCAGAAGAACGGCACCCCGGCGAAGCTGCCGGAGCCGGACCCGAGGCGGGACGGTTCGGGCACGCCGCTGCTGGAGCCGGTGGCCGTGATCGCGGGACCGCCGCTGTAGGCACTCTGTTCGTACGACGGGGAGCGGCCCGGGGGCGTCACGCCTCCGCGGCCGCTTCCTGTACGTCCAGGGAGCCCGCCTCCTGTTGTACGTAGCGGAGCACGCCCCACATGGCGCGCTCGACGGCGGCGGCATCATCGGACTCATCGGGGGTGGGCTCGTCCGCGCGGCAGGCGGCGAGTCCGGCCAGCAGCGCTTCGGCGTCGATGCCCGCGCCGATCATGACGAGCTGGGTGAGCCGCTGTTCGCCGCGCGCCCACGGCCGGGGGACGAAACGCAGGAAGCGGCCGACCGCGTGCAGCGCGTACGTGTTGTCCCGGTCCCCCACGCCGAAGTCCGCGAACCCCTTGATCCGGTAGAGCCCTTCGGGCCGGGAGTCGAGGAACGCCATGAAGCGGCGGGGGTCCAGCGGCGCGTCGGAGGTGAATTCCACGCTCTCGTACGCGGCGTGGAGGTGGTCGTCGTGCCCCCCGCGCCCGTCCTCCCCGTCCCCGTGCTCCCCGTGTCCGTCGCACGCCTCCTCCCGCAGCAGGTCCTCGAAGGTGAGCTGGCGGACCTTCTCCTCGTGGTCGGGCCGCAGAGCGGGGTCGAAGAGCAGCTCGGGGTCGATCCGGCCGTGCACGGCGGAGATCACGGCGGCCGGGCCGCTCAGCTCGGCGACCGTCGCTCGCAGCCGCTCCCGCTCGGCCTCCCCCACCCGGTCGGTCTTGTTCAGGACGACGAGGTCGGCGACGGTGAGATGGCGGTCGAGCTCGGGGTGCCTCTCACGGGTGTTGTCGAACTCCGCCGCGTCGACGACCTCGACGAGCCCCCCGTACAGGATGTGCGGGTTGTCGCTGGCCAGCAGCATGCGCACGAGTTCCTGGGGTTCGGCCAGCCCGCTCGCCTCGATGACGATCACGTCCAGCCGGGCGGCGGGCCGGGTCAGCGTCTCCAGGAAGGTGTCGAGTTCGCTCGCGTCGACGGCGCAGCACAGGCAGCCGTTGCCCAGCGAGACCGTCGAGCCGACCTGCCCCGAGACGGTCATGGCGTCGATCTCGATGGCCCCGAAGTCGTTGACGATCACGCCGATCCGGGTGCCCGCCCGGTTGCGGAGCAGATGGTTCAGGAGCGTGGTCTTACCGGAGCCGAGGAAGCCCGCCAGGACGACGACCGGGATCTGCGGGGTGCGGGGCGGGGTCAACGGGAGCCTTCCTGCGGGCGTCGTCAGGGTGCCGGGACCGGCTGCGGCGGGGGTGCGCCGACGTAGCGGGCCGCCGGGCGGATGATCTTCGAGTCCTCCGCCTGCTCCAGGATATTGGCGCTCCAGCCGACCACCCGCGCCGCACAGAAGGTGGGGGTGAACATCGCGCGCGGCAGCCCGCACAGCTCCATGACCACTCCGGCGTAGAACTCCACGTTGGTGTGCAGCTCCCGGCCCGGCTTGAGCTCGGCGAGGATGGCCTCGACCTGGCGTTCCACCTCCACGGCGAAGTCGACGAGCGGGCCGCCGAAGCCCCGTGCGAGGGACTTGAGCATCCGGGAGCGCGGGTCCTCGGTGCGGTAGACGGGGTGGCCGAAGCCCATGATGCGGCGGCCGGCGAGGACCTGTTCGCGGATCCAGCCGTCGATGCGGTCCGGGGTGCCGATGGCGTCGAGGGTGTCCAGGGCCCGGCTGGGGGCTCCGCCGTGCAGCGGCCCGGAGAGCGCGCCGACCGCCGCGACCAGGCAGGCGGCCAGGTCGGCTCCGGTGGAGGCGACGACCCGGGCGGTGAAGGTGGAGGCGTTGAAGCCGTGGTCGACGGTCGAGATGAGGTATTGCTCGACGGCCCTGGCGCGCTCGGGCTCCGGCTCCGCCCCGGTCAGCATGTACAGGTAGTTCGCGGCGTGCGGCAGGTCCACGCGCGGCTCGACGGGCCGCAGGCCCTGGCCCAGGCGGTGGAGGGCGGTCAGGATCGTGGGGACGGCCGCGCAGGCGGCGAGCGCGTCCTCGCGTCGGCGGTCGGCCCCGATGTCGTACACCGGGCGGAATCCGGCCGAGGCGCCGAGCAGGGAGAGCGCGGTACGGAGTCCGGCGAGCGGGCCGGAGACGGCGCCGGCGCGGGCGATGGCGGGCAGCGCCTCGCGCACCTCGGCGGGCAGGGTGCGCAGTGCGGCCGTGCGGGCGGCGAAGTCGGCGGCGGCGGCCCGGTCCGGCAGTTCGCCGTGGACCATCAGGTACCAGACGTCCTCGAAGCTGCGGGATTCCGCGAGCTCGATCGCCGAGTACTGGCGGTAGTGGTAGAAGCCCTCGCGGCCGCGGACGTCGCCGAGGGCGGTGTCGGTGACGACGACACCGGCGAGACCGCGGGGGACGGCAGGGGTGACAGGGGTGGTGGTCATGGCTGCTCTCTCCTCCATGTATGCAACATTGATTTGACTGTCCATGCTTGACTTGAGTTCTGTCAATATTGATTGAATCAATGTATATGCGAGTGGATACGGTGCTTCCATGACGGATCAATCAGCGCATGGCGAGCAGGGGCCGCCGCCCCGGCTCACCACACGGGAGGCCGCCGAGCTGCTGGGCGTGAAACCGGAGACGGTGTACGCCTACGTCAGCCGGGGCCAGCTGAGCAGCGCGCGGGCCGCCGGTGGGCGGGGCAGCACGTTCGACGCCGACGAGGTCCGCGCGCTGGCCCGGCGCTCGGGACGGCGGGATCCCACCCCGGCCGGGGGCGACCTCGCCTTCCGCACCGGCATCACGCTCATCGAGGACGACCGCTACTTCTTCCGCGGGGTCGATGCCACGGAGCTGGCCCGGCGGTACGGCTACGAGGAGGTCGCCGAGTGGCTGTGGACGGGTGAGCTGCGCCCCGGCGCCCGGTTCACCGCGTCCGCCGGGACCCTCGCGGCGGCCCGCCGGACGGTCGGCGCACTGCCCGCGCACAGCGGGTCGACGGACCGGCTGCGGGTGGCGGTGACCGCTGCGGCGGCCACGGATCCGCTGCGGTTCGACCTGTCGCACGAGGCGGTGCTGAGCAGCGCCAGGAGCCTGATCCCTACGCTGGTGGGCGCCCTGCCGGCGCTCCGCGACCCGGCGCCCGAAGGGGGTTCCCTGGCGCGAGGGCTGTGGTCACGGCTCACCACGGAGCCGGCCGACGCCCCGTCCCTCGCCGTGCTGGACGCGGCGCTGGCGCTCCTGATCGACCACGACCTGGCGGCCTCCACCCTGGCCGCCCGGGTCGCCGCCTCCGCGCGGGCCCACCCGTACGCCGTGGTCTCGGCAGGGCTCGGCGTGCTGGAAGGGCCGCTGCACGGTGCGGCGAGCGGTCTGGCGCACCGGATGCTGCGGGAGGCGGTGGACCGGGGCAGCGCGGTCCCCGTGGTCGCCGATCACCTGCGGACCGGGCGGCGGGTGCCGGGCCTGGGCCACCGGCTGTACCGGGGCGAGGACCCCCGGGCAACGGTCCTGTTCGCCCTGCTGGAGGACGTGTCGCAGGCCGCCGACGCGCTGGCGGCGGCCCGCGAGGTGGTCGGCACGACGGCACGGCACGCGCCGCTGCACGCCAACGTCGACCTGGCCCTGGCCGTTCTGTCCGTCTCCCGGGGGATGTCCGCGGACGCGGGCGAGACCGTGTTCGCGGTGTCCCGCACCGCGGGCTGGATCGCTCACGCGCTGGAGGAGTACGGGGAGCGCCCGCTGCGCATCCGCCCCAGCGGGCAGTACGCGGGACCCCGGCCGCCGCAGCCACTGCCCTGACGGGCACGCGCCCCCAGGTCCGGACCGAGGGGCCGGCAGCGCACATTGACCACGGCGACCACGGTCAGGACGCGCGCGGCGCTACCCGGCGGCGCGCTGCCGAGATTTCCACCCCGGCCGCCCGGCCCTTACCGTTCGTACGATGAACGCCCCACCGAAGCCCGGCAGGGGACCGCGCCGGTTCGGCTGGCCCCAGCGGGTCTTCTCCCAGGTCCTGCTGATGCAGCTCGCCATCATCACCGGTGTGACCGTCCTGGTCACCGGCCTGTTCCTGGCTCCGCTCAGCGCCCAGCTGGACGACCAGGCGATGCGCCGCGCGCTGGCCATCGCCCAGAGCACCGCCGCCCAGCCGGGGATCGTGGAGGACCTGAGCACCACGGACCCGTCCGACCGGGGGCCGGTCCAGTCGGCCGCCGAGCGGGTCAGGCGGGCGACCGGAGCGGAGTACGTCGTCGTCATGGACCGGCGCGGGGTGCGCTGGTCGCACCCCGAGACCGACCGGATCGGCGCGGTCGTCTCCACCGATCCCGGTGAGGCGCTGCGCGGCCGCGAGGTGATGGAGATCGACAGCGGAACCCTCGGCCGCTCGGCACGGGGCAAGGTGCCGCTGTTCGGCTCCTTTGGCGAGGTGATCGGCGCGGTCTCGGTCGGGATCGAGTACGACAGCGTCCGTGCCCGCCTCCTCGGGGCGATCCCGGGACTGCTCGCGTACGCGGGCGGAGCCCTGGCCGTCGGGGCGCTCGCCGCGTACCTGATCTCCCGCCGGTTGCAGCGCCAGACCCATGACCTGGCGTTCTCCGACATCTCCGCGCTGCTGACCGAACGCGAGGCCATGCTGCACGGCATCCGCGAAGGGGTCGTCGCCCTCGACGGGGCCGGACGCGTCCGGCTGCTGAACGACGAGGCGCAGCGGCTGCTGGACGTCGGCCCGGACGCGGCGGGCCGGCCGCTGGAGGAGGTGCTGGGCGACGGCCGGACCGCGGACGTGCTGGCCGGGCGGGTGGTCGGCGACGACCTGCTGGCGGTACGGGGCAGCCGGGTGCTGCTGGCCAACCGGATGCCCACGGACGACGGCGGAGCCGTGGTGACCCTGCGCGACCGGACCGAGCTGGAGCACCTGGGCCGCGAACTCGACTCCACCACGGGGCTGATCGACGCCCTGCGCGCCCAGGACCACGAGCACGCGAACCGGCTGCACACCCTGCTGGGGCTGCTGGAGCTGGAGATGTACGAGGACGCGATGGAGTTCGTCACGGAGGTGGTGGGCGTCCACCGGGCGACGGCCGAGCAGGTGACCGAGAAGGTCCGGGACCCGCTGCTGGCCGCCCTCCTCGTCGGCAAGACGACGGTCGCCGCCGAGCGTGGCGTCTCACTGCGCCTGGCCCCCGGCACGCTGCTGCCGGACCGGGTGGTCGACCCCCGGGGCCTGGTCACCGTGGTGGGCAACCTCGTCGACAACGCCACGGACGCGGCGGCCGGATCGGACGGGGCGCGGATCGAGGTCGGACTGTGCACGGAGGGTCGTACGGTGATTCTGGAGGTACGCGACAACGGCCCCGGCGTCCCCCGGGAGCAGCACGCGTCGATCTTCACGGAAGGCTGGTCCACCAAGGACGTCCCGGCGCACGGCAGGCGTGGCCTCGGGCTCGCCCTCGTACGGAGGCTCGCGGAGCGCCAGGGAGGCAGCGTGACGGTGTCCGGGGTGGACGGAGGCGGTGCGGTGTTCGGGGTCGTACTGCCGGAGGCTCTGGCCGAGCCCGGACCACAGGCCTCGACCGAACCCGGCGGCCCGCCGTCGCCCACACATCCGGCCACGACGGGAGAGCAGCGGTGATCCAGGTCCTGGTCGTGGACGACGACGTGCGGGTGGCACGGATCAACGCGGCGTACGTCACCAAGGTCCCCGGATTCCGGGTGGCCGCGCAGGCCCACTCGGCTGCCGAAGCGCTGGCAACGGTCGAAGAGGTCCCGGTGGACCTGATTCTGCTGGACCATTACCTGCCGGACCGCAACGGCCTCTCCGTCGTACGGGAACTGCGCCGCCTCGGCCGTCAGGTCGACGTGATCATGGTGACGGCCGCCCGGGACGTCGCGACCGTGCAGGACGCGATGCGGCACGGCGCGCTCCAGTACCTGGTGAAGCCGTTCACGTACGCGGGCCTGCGCTCGAAGCTGGAGGCGTACGCGGCTCTGCGGCACACCCTCGACGGGGGCGGGGAGGCCGAGCAGGCGGAGGTGGACCGGCTCTTCGGGGCGCTGTGGGCGGCGGGCGAGCAGGCCCTCCCCAAGGGCCACTCCCCCACCACCGCCGAGCTCGTCCGACAGGCCCTGCGCGCCGCCGAGGGCCCGCTCTCCGCCCAGGAGATCGCGGACAGCGCGGGGATGAGCCGCCAGACGGCCCAGCGCTACCTGAAGCTGCTGGAGCGCACCGGGAAGGTCCGGCTGACACTGCGGTACGGGGAGACGGGCCGCCCGGAACACCGCTACGCCTGGGCCGGGGCCTGAGGCCCGCGCCCCCTACGCCGCCCCCGCCCCCGTCAGCGCCCGGACCTCGGCCTCGGCGTGCCTGGCCCCGTCGGGCTCCTCGGGCGAGGTGACCGTACCGATCCAGCCGGCCAGGAAGCCGAGCGGGATGGAGACCAGGCCCGGGTTCTCCAGGGGGAAGAGCTGGAAGTCGACGCCGGGGAACAACGACGTGGGGCTGCCGGAGACGACGGGCGAGACCAGCACCAGCACGACCGCCGGGACAAGCCCGCCGTACACCGCCCAGACAGCACCCCGGGTGGTGAAGTTGCGCCAGAACAGCGAGTAGAGCAGGGCCGGGAGGTTCGCCGACGCGGCCACGGCGAAGGCGAGGCCCACCAGGAACGCGACGTTGAGGTTCTGGGCGAGCAGTCCGAGGCCGATCGCGATCACGCCGATCCCCGCGGCGGCGACCCGCGCCACGGCGACCTCGCCGTACTGCTTGCGCCCGGGCCGGCGGAGTGAGGCGTAGAGATCGTGGGCGACGGACGCGGACGAGGCGAGCGTGATGCCCGCGACGACGGCCAGGATGGTGGCGAAGGCGATGGCGGCGACCACGGCGAAGAGAATCGCTCCGCCTGTGGACCCTTCACCGCCACCGAGATGGAGGGCCAGCAGCGGAACCGCGGTGTTGCCCGCCGCGTTCGAGGAGCGGACCTCGGCGGAGCCGACGAGGGCGGCGGCGCCGAACCCGAGCACGATCGTCATCAGGTAGAAGCTGCCGATCAGGCCGATGGACCAGACGACGGAGCGGCGCGCGGCGCGGGCGGTGGGCACGGTGTAGAAGCGCGACAGGATGTGCGGCAGCCCCGCCGTGCCGAGGACCAGGGCGACACCCAGGCTGATGAAGTCGAAGCGCGAGGTCCAGTCCCCGCCGTAGCGGAGGCCGGGGGCGAGGAAGTCCTTGCCGTGGCCGCTGCGTTCGGCGGCGGTGTTGAGCAGGTTGTTGACGTTCCCGTGGAAGTGGACCAGGACGAGCACGGTGAGCGCGACGGCCCCGGCCACCAGCAGGACGGCCTTGACGATCTGGATCCAGGTGGTGGCGCGCATGCCGCCGAACGCCACGTAGATCACCATGAGCGCGCCCACGCCGACCACGGTCCAGGACCGGGCCGCGTCGCTCGTACCGCCGAGGAGCAGGGCCATGAGGCTGCCCGCGCCGACCATCTGGGCCACCAGGTAGAGCGCGGAGACGGTGACGGAGGAGGTGCCGAGCGCGGTGCGCACGGGGCGCTCCGCCATCCGGGCGGCGACCACGTCGGCCAGGGTGAACCGGCCGCAGTTGCGGACGAGTTCGGCGACGAACAGCAGGACGACCAGCCAGGCGACGAGGAAGCCGACTGAATAGAGCATGCCGTCGTAGCCGAAGAGGGCGATCAGCCCGGAGATCCCGAGGAAGGAGGCGGCCGACATGTAGTCGCCGGCGATGGCGAATCCGTTCTCCATGGGCGAGAACAGGCGTCCGCCGGCGTAGAACTCCTCGGCGGAGCCCTGCCGGTTGCGGCCGGCCCAGGTGGTGATGAAGAGCGTCACCGCGATGAACGCGCTGAACAGCAGCAGGGCGAGTGTCTGGTGGTCGCCTCTCAACGTCCGAGCCCTCTCGTCATCTCGTGGCCCAGGCCCCGCGTCATCTCCTGGGTGTCCCAGCGCAGATCGAGCGCGGCCCGGTCCCTGCGCAGCCGCGCGTGCCGTGCGTACGCCCAGGTGAGCAGGAACGTGGTGAGGAACTGGCCGAGACCCGCCACCATTGCGACGTTGACCGCGCCGGCGACCGGGCGGGCCATCAGCCCGGGCGCGGTGGTCGCGGCGACGACGTAGGCGAGATACCAGAGGAGGAAGGCGAGGGCGGCGGGGGCCACGAAGCGGCGGTAGCGGCGGCGCACCTCGCGGAAGGCGGCGCTGCGGTGCACCTCCAGATAGATGTCGGCCGCGTTGGACACCGGGGCCGGTCCCGCCGCACCGGACGCGTCGACGCCGGTGACACTTCCCGTCCCGTCCTGGTCGCCCCAGCCGGAGGCCGGTACGTCGTCCCACGGGTCGTCGAGCCGCACTGCCGCGGTCTCCGGCCCTGCTTCCTTCTCCACCGAACAACTCCCCTGATCCGCGGACCTTTTCGGCCGCATGGCCAACCATGGGCGGTTCGGGAAGATCCCGGGCGCGTCATTCGCCCTACTTCACCCCTTCAGGTGACAGGAGTCCCGGACGGCTGCGCGAACCCCGGGAAACGTACGCGGCCCCCGCTCCGGTGGGACGGGAGCGAGGGCCGGGCGGGTCTACGGGGTCAGGCGTCGATGCGCGAGCGGTCCAGGGTGGCCGCGGATCTGGTGATGAACTCCTTGCGGGGCGCGACCTCGTTGCCCATCAGCAGGTCGAAGACCTGCTCGGAGGATTCCAGGTCGCCGATGTTGATGCGCCGCAGCGTGCGGTGGCGGGGGTCCATCGTCGTCTCCGCCAGCTGATCGGCGTCCATCTCGCCCAGGCCCTTGTAGCGCTGGATCGATTCCTTGATCCGGACGTTCTTGCGCCGGAGCTCCAGGAGGGTCTGGCGCAGCTCGCTGTCGGAGTAGGTGTAGACGTACTTGTCCTGGCCCCTCTTGGGCTGGACCAGCTCGATCCGGTGCAGCGGCGGAACCGCGGCGAAGACCCGCCCCGCCTCGACCATCGGGCGCATGTAGCGCTGGAAGAGGGTCAGCAGCAGGGTCCGGATGTGGGAGCCGTCGACATCGGCGTCGGTCATCATGATGACCTTGCCGTAGCGGGCGGCGTCGATGTCGAAGGTCCGCCCGGACCCGGCTCCTATGACCTGGATGATCGCACCGCACTCGGCGTTCTTCAGCATGTCGGAGACGGACGACTTCTGTACGTTGAGGATCTTGCCGCGGATCGGCAGCAGCGCCTGGAACTCGCTGTTCCGGGCCAGCTTGGCCGTGCCGAGCGCCGAGTCGCCCTCGACGATGAACAGCTCGCTGCGCTCGACGTCGTCGCTGCGGCAGTCGGCGAGCTTGGCGGGCAGCGATGAGGACTCCAGCGCGGTCTTGCGGCGCTGGGCGTCCTTGTGCTGGCGGGCCGCGATCCGGGTGCGGGCGGCCGCCACGGCCTTCTCCAGCACCGCCCTGGCCTGGGCCTTGGCGTCCCGTTTCGTCGAGGTCAGGAACGCCTTGAGCTCCTTGGCGACGACGTTGGACACGATCCGGTTGGCCGCCGAGGTGCCGAGCACCTCCTTGGTCTGGCCCTCGAACTGCGGCTCGGCGAGCCGTACGGTGACGACGGCCGTGAGCCCTTCGAGGGCATCGTCCTTGACGACGTCGTCCTCGGCGACCCGCAGCATCTTGGCGGAGCGCAGCGCCTCGTTCACCGTCTTGGTCAGGGAGCGCTCGAACCCGCTGACGTGGGTGCCGCCCTTGGGGGTGGCGATGATGTTGACGAACGACCGTACGGTCGTGTCGTACCCGGTGCCCCAGCGCAGGGCGATGTCGACGGCCAGCTCGCGGGTGACCTCGGTGGCGGTCATGTGGCCGCGGTCGTCGAGGACGGGGACGGTCTCCTTGAAGGTGCCCGTGCCGGTCAGCCGCTGTACGTCGCAGACGGCCTTGTCCTGGGCCAGGTACTCGCAGAACTCGCTGATGCCGCCGTCGAAGCGGAACGTCTCCTCGGTCTTGCCCTCCCCGTCGAGGCCCCGCTCGTCGCGGACGATGATCGTGAGGCCGGGGACGAGGAAGGCCGTCTGGCGGGCACGCTGGTAGAGCGTGTCCAGGTTGAGCTTGGCGTCCTTGAGGAAGATCTGGCGGTCCGCCCAGTACCGCACCCGGGTACCGGTACGGGTCTTGGGGACGCGCTTGCCCTTGCGCAGGCCGTTGGCCGGGTCGAACGGGCTGTCCGGCCCCTGCTCGGTGAACATGCCGGGGACACCGCGCCGGAAGCTGATGGAGTGGGTCGCGCTGTTCCGGTCGACCTCGACGTCCAGGCGGGCGGAGAGGGCGTTGACGACGGACGCGCCGACGCCGTGGAGGCCGCCGGAGGCCGCGTAGGAGCCGCCGCCGAACTTGCCTCCGGCGTGCAGCTTGGTCATGACGACCTCGATGCCGGAGAGGCCCGTCTTGGGCTCGACGTCGACCGGGATGCCGCGGCCGTTGTCCCGGACCTCGACGGAGGCGTCGTCGTGGAGGATGACCTCGATCTGGTCGCAGTGGCCGCCGAGGGCTTCGTCGACGGAGTTGTCGATGATCTCCCAGAGGCAGTGCATCAGGCCACGGCTGTCGGTGGACCCGATGTACATCCCGGGGCGCTTGCGGACCGCCTCGAGACCTTCGAGGACGAGAAGGTGCCGCGCGGTGTAGTTGGAGCTGTCCCGGTCGCCGCCTGCTCCGGTCAGCATCGCGGTGGACGGCACGGACGTTTCGGCGGTCACGCGGTTCGCTCCTCGCTGAATTTCATCTGGGGCCCCCGTGGGTACAGGGCTCGGCTTCGGTTGCCGCTGAGAGCCTACAGAGGCCTGGTAGAGCGGTTGTAACGCCACCCTCGGGGAATCCTCATGCTAGTCGAGCTTCTTCCAGGCTCGCATGGGTGTTCGATCATTCGTTGGAGTGACATGCACATCACGTTCCCTTCGACGCATGAACCATTTAGGCTCCGGGCACGTCCTCATGAACAAACCGGCAAGCCGGCCGGCGGGACCAACCCCCTAGACAAGCAATGCGAAACCGTAGCGCTCCGCATACGGCACATTCGCCGCCAACCGGCGACAGACAGCCACACCGAGAAGAAGTTTCGAAGAAAAGCCACGAGCGGGAACGTTTTCGGCCTGGTTGGATGTTGACCCTGGTACGACAGCTCGTCGAGCTAGAGAAGAGGCGACGTGACTACTGTTCTGACCCCCGCGAGCCCGCTGACCGCAGCAGACCGCTGTGACCGTTGCGGCGCCCAGGCATATCTGCGCGTCGTCCTGATCAGTGGCGGTGAACTGCTCTTCTGTGCCCACCACGGGCGCAAGTTCGAGCCGGAACTCAAGAAGATCGCCGCGGAAATACAGGATGAGACGGATCGGCTCACCGCCGTGCAGACTGCGGCGGCTGCCGACGAGGACCAACACTGACACCTCGCATCCACGACGAGCCAGGGGCCGGTCCAGGACCGGCTGACGGGCGGCTCCCCCACCGGGGGAGCCGCCCGTTCTCGTCGTACCGGCCGGACCGCCCGCGCGGCCGTGGCGCGGCTCAGATGCGGCCCGCGGCCCACTCCAGGGCGGCGGAGACCCGTGTGTACACCCCGGGGCTGCCGGCGCGCCCGCAACCACTGCCCCAGGACACCAGGCCGATGAGCCGCCCACGGGCGACCAGCGGTCCGCCGCTGTCGCCCTGGCACGCGTCCCGGCCACCCGCCGGATCGCCGGCACAGACCATCGCCGAGGCCTTGTACGTGCCCTCCTGGCCCCCCGGGTAGGCCCGCGCGCAGTCGTTGTCCGGCAGGACCTGGACCCGCGCGGAGCGCAGCACAGAGGCGTACGTGCCGCTTCCGGTCGTGTCGCCCCACCCGTAGACGTCCGCGGCGGTCCCGGCCCGGTAGGCGGCGTCCCCGCCCCTGGCCATCGGGATGACTCCGCCCTTCGGCAGTGCGCGGGACAGGGTCAGCACCGCGAGGTCGCCGGCGTTGGAGTCGGGGTCGTACGCCGGGTTCACCCAGAGGCCCCGGACCGGGATCTCCTGGCCGCCGGAATCGCCCAGCCGCTCCCGGCCGGCGATCACCAGCAGGTCCTTCACCCGGTCCGCCGGTCCGCCGAGCGCCTCGTCACTCAGGCAGTGGGCGGCCGTCAGGATCTTCGTGGGCGCCACGGCGACGCCGCCGCAGAACTGGCCCGAGCGCGCCCCTCCGAACCGGTCCCGGCTCGACAACGCCACGGCCCAGGGACTGTCCGCCACAGGGGCGGGCCCGCCGCCGACGATGATGCTGTCCGCGACCGCCGCGGAGGGCGAGGCGAGCGGCAGCACGGCCGCGGCGGCGGTCAGGGCGAGCACCCCGGTCAGGGCGCGGACGACGGGACGGGGCATGCCGGTATCGGGGCGACCCTCCGCCTTGCGATCGCACGCACCAGACGCCGCCGAGCCCGCCCTCCGGGCGGACGGCGCTACTTTCGAAACACGCCCTAGTCGAGGTAGTCGCGCAGTACCTGGGAGCGCGACGGGTGACGAAGCTTCGACATCGTCTTCGACTCGATCTGACGGATGCGCTCACGCGTCACGCCGTAGACCTTGCCGATCTCGTCGAGCGTCTTCGGCTGACCGTCGGTGAGACCGAAGCGCATCGAGACCACGCCCGCCTCACGCTCGGAGAGCGTGTCGAGCACCGAGTGGAGCTGCTCCTGGAGGAGCGTGAAGCTGACCGCGTCCGCCGGGACGACGGCCTCGGAGTCCTCGATCAGGTCACCGAACTCGCTGTCACCGTCCTCACCCAGAGGGGTGTGGAGGGAGATCGGCTCACGACCGTACTTCTGGACCTCGATGACCTTCTCGGGGGTCATGTCGAGTTCCTTGGCCAGCTCCTCCGGGGTGGGCTCGCGGCCCAGGTCCTGGAGCATCTGACGCTGCACGCGCGCGAGCTTGTTGATGACCTCGACCATGTGCACCGGGATACGGATGGTGCGGGCCTGGTCGGCCATCGCGCGGGTGATCGCCTGACGGATCCACCAGGTGGCGTACGTGGAGAACTTGTAGCCCTTGGTGTAGTCGAACTTCTCGACCGCGCGGATCAGACCGAGGTTGCCCTCCTGGATCAGGTCCAGGAAGAGCATGCCGCGACCGGTGTAGCGCTTGGCCAGGGAGACCACCAGACGGAGGTTGGCCTCCAGGAGGTGGTTCTTGGCCCGCCGGCCGTCCTCGGCGATGATCTCCAGCTCGCGCTTGAGCTTCGGTGCGAGCTTGTCGGCGTTCGCCAGCTTGTCCTCGGCGAAGAGACCGGCCTCGATGCGCTTGGCGAGCTCGACCTCCTGCTCGGCGTTGAGGAGGGGAACCTTGCCGATCTGCTTCAGGTAGTCCTTGACCGGGTCGGCGGTGGCGCCGGCGACGGCGACCTGCTGGGCAGGTGCGTCGTCCTCGTCGTCGTCGGAGAGGACGAAGCCCTTGTTCTCGCCCTCGCCCTCCTCTTCCTCGGCCTTGCCGGCCTTGACTTCCTCGGCAGCCTCGTCACCGTCGAGCAGCTCGTCGTCCTGCTTGCCGGACTTCTTCGCCGCTGTCTTCTTGGCCGCCGTCTTCTTCGCGGCGGTCTTCTTGGCAGCGGTCTTCTTGGCTGTCGCCTTCTTGGCGGGAGCGGCCGCGACGGCGTCGTCGGCCACCGCGTCCGCACTCTCGGCCGCCGGGGCGGCGGTGGCCGCGACGGTCCTGGTCACGGCGGTCTTCGCCGCGACGGTCTTGGTGGCGGTGCGCTTGACCGGGCTCTTCGCTGCGACGCTCTTGCGGGCGCGCTTCGGCGACTCCGCGGCACTGACCATCAGCGTCACACCCTCTTCCTCGAGGATCTGGTTGAGGCTGCGCAGAACGTTCTTCCACTGGGTTGGCGGAATCTGGTCAGCCTCGAAGGCCCGACGCACGTCATCGCCGGCGATCTGCCCATCAGCCTTTCCCCGCTCGATGAGCGCCATCACAGACTCGGACTCGGCGATCTCCGGCGGGAGCGTACGGGATGTGCTGGCCGACACGAACAACCTCTCGGAACGATGGAAACGGCTTCCGGCCCTGCCCTGGAGAGGGCTGGAACCGACGACCGTCGACTGGGGATGTCGCCGACGGCGCGGGTTTGGCCTCAGAACTGCACAGCGCACCCAAGGGCTGCTGTATTCCTTCCGCGACGGTCACCTCTTAAGTCATCGCGCTGCTTCGAGGAGTGTTACGGCCAATCCGCGTGGCCCGAGTCACACCTCATTCACGACGAACAGGACCATGGGTGACATCCCCCCACAATTGTGCCGCCGGACTCGTGCGGTCCGGCGGCACCGGGCCCATGCATCCGGCCACGCCCCGGTCAGTGCTCGCGCGGCGCGGGAACCACACGCTCGACGTCGGGATGGACGACGAGCAGTTGACGCATGGCCGTCTCGGCGGCACCGGCGTCGCCCGAGGCCAGAGCGTCGGCGATGCACGCGTGGTGGGCGAGCGAGGTCTCGCCGGGCCGGTCACAGCCGGTGACGGGACCGCCGGAGACATGGAGGGCGGCCGAGACGATGCCGGAAAGGTGTTCGAGCATCCGGTTGCCCGCGGCCTGGATCAGCAGGGCGTGGAACTCCGCGTCGGCGCGGGAGAAGGTGGTCGCGTCCCCCTGCCCCATCGCGTGCCCCATGATCTCCACCATGTCACCGAGCCGCTGCTGGATGTCATCCCTGCCATGCCCGGCCGCGAGGCGGGCGGCGAGCGGTTCGATGGTCCAGCGGAGCTCGGCCAGCTCGCGGCGCTGGTCGTCACGCTGCGGACCGAAGGCCCGCCATTCGATGATGTCGGGATCCAGCAGGTTCCAGTCGCTGACCGGCCGGACCCTGGTCCCCACATTGGGGCGCGCGCTGACCAGCCCCTTGGCTTCGAGGACGCGCAGGGATTCGCGTACGACAGTGCGGGAGACCTCGAATCGCTGGCCGATCTCCTCGGGAACGAGGGGGCGGTCCGCACCGAGGTCGCCGGAAACGATCATCTGGCCCAGCTGCTGGACGAGTTGGCCGTGGAGACCGCGCCCCCGGCTGGCCGACCCCCGTCGGCTCGCCCGCCCAAGCTCGGAATCGGAACCGCCCCAGGCCCTGGACGCTGCACGCTCGCCGGCCTGCGCCTCCGTATAGGGATAGCGGTCGAGTTCGCCCGAGCCGGCCAGGCCGGAGTCGGCGGTGCGGGCGGCGGTCATCATGGTGTGCGCAAGGGTACTCACGCATCCTTTTTCGGCGCGGCTCGCCCGCCCCTTGAGGTCTTTGGTGAAAAGCACACGAAAGGGTGATCGGCGCTCGCTCCACAATTGACGCCATATACCTATAGACCGGGCATTCCTCAGGGAGTTACGGGCCCCCGCCCTCGACCCGGGGCGACGACGATCACCAACGCGCCTTTCCCCGAAGGCTGGTGAACAGATACGCGCAGATCAGGGCTGACAACGACAGGGCGAGTGCGGTCCCGACGGGCTGCGCCACAACCCGCGCGACGGCCAGGACCCAGTGGTCCACCTCCTGCGGGAGCTGCCACCCGGCCAGTTCACGCAGCCGGCCCGGGAGCCCGGTGACCGATCGCGCGGACGGCGCCGCGAAGAGCTTCTGCACCAGCGGAACGACGAGCACCGGAACCGCCAGCACCGCGGCGACGCCCGCCCCGGCCACCCGGAAGACGCCGGCCGCCAGCAGCCCCGCCCAAGCGCAGCCGACCGTCAGACCCGCCCAACTCGCACCCAGTGCAACGGCGTTCGAAGGCATCTCGATCAACTCCGGCCCGTAGACGAGCCGCAGGCTCTGCGCTCCGCACACCACGGCGAGGCCCGCGAGCAGCAGAGCGAAGCTCGCGGTCACGGTGAGCTTGGCCAGCAGCAGCCCGAGCCGCCGGGGCACCGTTCCGCGAGCGGCGGCGAGTGCCGGATAACGGAACTCGTCCCCGAAGGACAGCGCCCCCAGCAGACCCGCGCCGAGCGCGGCGGGAGGAAGCGGCAGCAGAGCGGGCCAGGCGGCGAGCACGCGCGGCAGAGCGGTGCCGTCGGTGCGGGCGAGCAGGACGGACACCGCGGCCGACGCCACCAGAACGGCCGCCATGATCATGGTCGTTGTCCGGACGCCGAGGGAGCGTCGCAGTTCGTACCGGAGGGGGCGCAGGGGGCCGCGTGCGGGGCGCACCCGGATCGGGGGCGGCAGCTCGGACAGGGCGGCGGCCGAGTCGCTCCGTTCCGCGCTCCCGACCTCCGCGGGGGCGGCGGGCCCGGTATCGCCGATCTCGTCGGCGAGCTGGTGCACGGGGACGCCGTGCCGGTAGGCGGTGTCGCCGACCTCGGCGCAGTTGCTGCCGTAGACCGTCAGTCGGCCGCCGGCTTCCTCGACCACTTCCACAGAGCGCTGAGCGGCGCGGGCCTCGCGGCTGACCACGGCCGCCAGCCGGGCCGCGTGCGGGGTGCGGACCGCGACCCGGGCCCGGAGCCGGGTGCGGGCGAAGTCGGCGACGTCCTGGTCGGCGACGAGACGCCCGCCGCCGATGGTGACGACACGGTCGGCCGTACGGGCCGCCTCCTTGGGGTCGCCGGTGGTGTGGAGGACCGTGCCGCCCTGGGCCGCGTGCGCGCGCAACAGCCCGTACAGCCAGCTGTTCTCCCGTGGGGACAGCCCTTGCGCGGGTTCGTCCAGGATCAGGGTGTGGGGGTCTCCGAGCAGCGCGGACGCGAGGCTGAGCCGACGGTCCATGCCCACCGAGAGGGTGCCCAGGCGTTGGTCCCCGAGCCCGGCGAGACCAACGACTTCGAGCACCTCGTCGGCCCGGGCGGCGGGCACGCCCGTGGCCGCGCAGAGCATACGGAGCTGCCCCCGGGCAGTCCGGGAGGGATGCCCCGGTACGTCGCCGAGCAGTACGCCCACTTCCCGCGCCGGGTGGGCGATGCGGTGCAGCGGCCGCCCCCGGAAGTAGGCGACGCCCCGGCCGGCGTCCAGTTCGAGCATCAGGCGCAGGGCCGTGGTCCTGCCCGAGCGGGGGGCGCCCAGCAGGGCCGTGACATGGCCGGGCAGAGCCTCGAAGGTCAGATCGTTCACGGCGGGCGGAGCGTCGCGACGGGGGGTGCTGGTGAGTCCGATGGCCTGGAGCATCGCTTCTCTCGCGTCTCTCGCGGAAGGTGAGACCGCTCGGCGGCAGAGGGGTACCGCAGTAACATAACGCGACATTTCCGACTTTTGGCGCAAGGGTGGGGCGACAGGCGTTCCGCGGGGCCATCGCAGCGGAACGCCGGTGACTCAGACCTCGGGCCGCAGCATCGGCGGATTGAGCACCGTGGCCGCCCCGGCCCGGAACAACTGCGCGGGCCGGCCGCCCTGCCGCGTGGTCGTCCCGCCGGAAGGCACCAGGAATCCCGGCGTTCCGGTGACCTTGCGATGGAAGTTGCGGGGATCGAGGACCACGCCCCACACGGCTTCGTACACCCGGCGCAGCTCGCCGACCGTGAATTCCGGCGGGCAGAACGCCGTGGCCAGCGAAGAGTATTCGATCTTGGAGCGGGCGCGCTCCACACCGTCGGCCAGGATCCGCGCATGGTCGAAGGCCAGCGGCGCCGCCTGCTCACCCTCTCGCCCGGTGCCGGGGTGCAGCAGATCCTCGACCGGCGCCCAGCGAGCACTGTTGGCATCGCCGCCCGCCCGGGGCGCCGGAAGGTCCGGCGCGAGGGCGAGGTGGGCGACGCTGACCACCCGCATCCGGGGGTCGCGCGCCGGATCTCCGTACGTGGCCAACTGCTCCAGATGTGCGCCGTTGCCCGCAGCCGGCTTCGCCGGGTCGTGGGCGCAGAGGCCGGTTTCCTCGACGAGTTCACGCGCCGCCGCCGACTCCAGATCCTCGTCCAACCTGACGAACCCGCCGGGCAGCGCCCATCGGCCCTGGAACGGGGTCTCGCCACGGCGGACGACCAGCGCGCAGAGCGCGTGACGGCGCACCGTGAGCACGACCAGGTCGACGGTGACAGCGAAGGGCGGGAAGGTCGACGGGTCGTAGGGCGGCATGTCGCGATCATAGTCGTCTGCCTGACGATAAACAGTCCCTTCGGCATGCTCGTGATCAGTCCGGGTTCCACTGTCCGGATACGTCGCGGTCGATGCAGAGCGGATCATCCACGCGGAGCGGCGGCCGCGGCGCGAGGGTTTCGCGCCGCGTCGGATCCGGGCCAGGGGTCATCGGCGCGTCCTGGTGCCGCGTCGGCCGTACCGCCGGGCCTCGGGCGGCCGCCGCCCGGCCACCGGAGTGCGGGGACGGACCGAGCCGCGTGCCGTCCTCCCCCGTTCGGTGCCCGGGGGCCGGGGAACGCGTCCTCGGCTCCGGCCCCCGTCGGGCAGCGGGCGGACCTTGCGGACGTGCAGCGGAGTGGCGCCCCGGACGGCGGCGGTGTCCACCGTCGCCTCCGGCACCCCGGCACCGGAGGCACTCTCTTCGGCCGTGGCCTCGCGCAGGCAACGGCGCAGGGCTTCCGGATCGAGCCCTTCGTTGCAGGCCCGATGGAGCAGTTGGGCGAAGGTGTAGTCGGGATCGGCGCGCAGCGCCAGCGTCAGGGCTACCCGCGCGCCCGGCTCGTCGCCCGTGGACCAGGAGACCCAGCCCGCCAGGGTGAGCGGAGCTGCGGCGTGCTCCCCGTACCGCCCGACGCAGCGCCGTGCCAGGGCACGCCACAGGCGCAGGGCGGACTGTGCTTCCGACCCCTCCATCCAGGCTGCGGCCTTGTCCCGGGTCTCCCGGTCCTGGAGCCCCAGGATGACCGCAGCGGCTTCGTCGGAGCCGATGAGCTGGTCGTCCCCGGAGTCCGCGAGCGCGGGGGGCGCCGGCTGCGCCTGTTCGATGCGGCTCATGAGCATGCGCGCCAGCTGGAGGGTCTCCGCCGCGACCTCGCGCCTGGCCCGCTCGTCGAGGAGCCTGGGCACCAGCTCCGGCACGGCCCTGTCCAGGGCCTCCTGTTGCGTGGTCACGTCGACCGGCGCCCTCCAGGGCTGGAGCCGCGCTTCCATGTCGCGCAGCGTGCCCCGGACGTGGACGCCCGCGTAGGTGGCGGCCGCGGCCATCACCGTGGTGCCGGGCATGGCCAGGGGGTTTCCCTGGTCGGGGCAGCACCGGGGGTCCGGGCAGCAGTAGGACCAGTAGCGGCCGTCGGAGATGCAGAGCGCTTCGAGGACCGGAACGTCGAGCGCTCCGCACGCCGTGCGCAGACGCTGCGCGAACGGCCTGAGCCGCTCCATGGTCAGCCGCCCGCCCGAGCCGTCCGGCGAGTCCTGGCAGAGGAAGATCACGATCGCGTCGGGCCGTCCTTCACGGCGCTCGCTCCCCGAGATCAGGCACTCCGCGAGCTGATCGGCGACCGGCCCCCACTCGCCGGGCGCCTGCGGAATTCCGAGGCGGAGCCGGCCGCCGAACCGGCCCCGGCCACCGTGCAGAGCGACCATCACGACGCTGTCGTTGGGGTAGAAGCCCATGAGATACGGGAGGGCGTCGGCGAGCTCGGCGGGTCCGCGCAGGGTGATCTGCTGTTCCCCGGCCGGGCCGGTGGATTCGTGGTGCTTGTTCATGGCTTGACGGTCCCGCAGCCCACCAGATCCCGCGACCCCTGTGGATAACGTTATCCACAGGTGCTCGCCCCGTCGTTCGCGGGTTGTCGTAGCCATCGGGTTGCATGGGGGTATGACCAACGCAGATCGTCAGCACTCAGGGCTTCGGCCGATTCCGTCCTCGCCCGCGTGGTGGGCGATGCCACAGGTAAGGCCGTGCTGCGCGAGGACCAGTGGGTGGCCATCGAGGCGCTCGTCGCCGACAAACGCAGAGCTCTGGTCGTGAAGCGCACCGGCTGGGGCAAGTCCGCCGTCTAGTGCCGTGTCAGCCAAGGTTTGCCCGGTGAGGAGCGGCGTCAGGTGCGTGCTCTCGGCGGGCCGGCCGGAAGTCCTTGTACTGGACGTACTCGGGCTTTCGGCCGGTGTGGCGAGAGTGCGTGCCGGGCGTCGCGACGGGGCGAACCTTGGCTGACGCAGCACTAGGGCGCGGCGACCGCGCTGCTCCGCGCGCAGGGCAGCGGCCCGACGTGATCGTCTCGCCGCTGCTTGCGCTGATGCGCAACCAGGTGGCGGCGGCACGGGCCGGGATCAGCGCCCGTACGATCAATTCGTCGAACACGGAGGAGTGGGAGAGCGTCCAGGCCGAGGTGGCGGCGGGCGAGGTCCCGACGTCCTGCTGGTGAGCTTCGAAGGCCTGAATTCTCCGCACTCGGACTCGCCCTCTGTCCGTTGTTCAGCAGGTTCTGGCGGCGCAGCGCGGGCAGGATGTCAGCCGCCCGGTCGGGAACCCAGGCAAGGAAGTGGGCCGTTTCGCCCGCGATCTCCGGAATCCGGGTGATCCGGCATGGGCACCTTGTCGAGGTCGGCCAGGGGCCGGGCGGCCGGCGGCGTGGCGGGTTCGGGGTTCATCGGCCGCCGCCGAGGGACCGGTGGCCGCGCTGGGCCCGGCGCCACCGCTGGAACTCGTGGGAGGCGGCCATGTCGGTGAAATCGCCGAAGGACGGATCGCGGGTGAGGGCCTGGTCGGCGACCCGGTAGGCGTCGTCGGTGCGGCCGAGGGCGAGCAGGACACGGACCTGGGTGTCGCGGACGAAGTCGTAGTCCGGGCTGCCTGCGACGGTCAGCGCCTGCTCGACGGCGGCCAGGGCGCGTTCCGGTTCGCCGCTGTGCAGCAGATGCCAGGCGAGGGCGTTGCCGGTGCGGCGTTTGACCTCCTCCTGGAAGGCGCCCTCGTCGGTGAAGTGCCAGATCGTGTCGGGCACCAGGGCGAGTGTCTGCTCGGCGTAACGGATGAGCTTACTGTTCAGGGCGGGGCGGTCGGGGTCTGGTGCGCCGTCGGCGAGGTGGCCGAGGGCGTCGACCAGGCCGTAGTGGGCGTAGAGCTGGTCGTAGGCGGAGTAGCGGGCGCCGGGGGCGCAGAGGGCGATAGCTTCCTCGAAAGCGGTCGCGGCCTCATGGTGATCCTGTGCGTGGAGTCGGGCGCCGCCGTTCCTCACCAGGGCGTGCACGGCTTGCCAGTTCGGGTCGTGGACGACGTCGCGGGTGCCGGTGTCACGCAGGTCGATACGGACGTGTGGGAACGTGCCGCGCAGCCGCTCCAGTGTGAGCTGGTCGAGCTGGGAGTACCGCAGACCCACGAAGTCCAGGTGGCGCAGGGCGAAGAACGGCTCGGGGAGGGTGGTGAGTTCGTTGAACGACAGGTCGACGTGCCGCAGGTTCGGGGTACGGGCGAACGCGTCGTCGGGGAGTGTGCGGAAGGGCTTGCGTACCTTGCTTCCCTTGAAGATCTCCTTGCCCCAGCGGTCGATCTCCAGGTGTTCCAGCGTGGTGATGTCCCAGATGCCGGAGAGCAGGTGGCGGCCCGGCGGGTGCTGGTCGGATCCCGAGGTGCGTCCGCTGAGCCGCAGCACGCGCAGCCGGGGCAGCCGGGCCAGCTCGGGCAGACGCGTCACCCGGTCCGACAGGCAGTCGTTGAGGTTCAGTTCCTCCAGCTCGTGCAGGCTGAGCAGTCCCTCGGGGGCGGAGGCCAGCCAGGTCCCGGACAGGTTCAGGGAGCGCAGTCCGGTCAGGCGGGTGACGACCGCGGGAAGTCCGACCGGGGTGTCGCTGACGTAGCGCCCTTGGCGGAAGCGGGACAGGTCCAGTTCGCGCAGTGAGTGCAGCCGGTCCAGCGACTCCGGGAGTCGGCAGGTGAGGTGCGAGGCGCGCAGCACCTCAAGCCGGCCGAGGTCACCGAGGGAATCCGGCAGACCCGTGAAGACGGTGAAGTCGTTGCCGGAGATGTCCAGCACGCGCAGATTCCCCAGGGTGCCTATGGATGCCGGCAGTTCGGTCAGTCCGGTTCCCGACACGTCCAGTTCTTCCAGGGCGGTGAGCTCGCCGATGCGCGGGGGGAGGCCGCCGAGGTCACCGTTGTCCGCGAGTGACAGGGCACGCAGCCGGGGGAACGCGAGCAGCTGCTCCGGGACGGCCCTCAACCTCCTTGCTGAGAGATCGAGATCGGTGACCTCCTCGGCCCGATCGAGCAGGGCGTCCAGCTCGTCCAGGGTGGTCAGGTGGCTCGGGCGCCCGCCCGCTCGCAGCACCTGCCGCCCCTCACGCAGAGCCTCCTCGATCTTGTGGGCGTTCGCCTCGCCGTGGTCGTCAAGAAGTTCGGGCAGCAGGATGGTGTGCAGTTCGTCGTCGTCGAAGTCGACCGGGCAGTTGCTGCGGCAGCGGTCAGCGACGAGCAGGGCCTGCGGCTGCTCGGCGACAACGAGGTTGAAGTACAGCGTGCTGATGAGGACTTGGGCGCGGGTGCTGCCACACACCGTGAGGATGCCGCCGTCGTCACCGTACGAGCAGCAGATGCCGCCCGTCACCTCGAGGTCGTCGCGCACCACCACGCTGGGACAGCCCGCCAGGATCACGTTGCGGGCTCGCAGGCTGCCGGTCACGACGAGGAGGTTGCCGCCGCTGTGGTCCCACCAGTCCAGGTCGCCGTCGACGGTGAGATCGCCGTCCACGATGGTGTTGTAGGGCACCCAGTCGTCGTCCCCCTCCGGCCCCAGGTGCCCGGCGACATGCAGTCCGCCCTCGTACAAGCGGATCTCCTGATCCTCGGCGAAGTCGGCGTACGGATACCGCACGTCGGCGGAGACTCGGAACCGCTCCTCCGCCTCCTCGACGCTGATGACGCGGTATCCCGAGGGGGAGTGCACCGCAGGGAGGACGAGGGGTACGGGGGGTACGGAAAGGCCTCTCGGGGATTCCTCATGAGCCATATCGGCCATCTTTGGTTGCTCCGTGGGGTGAAGTGCCGGTAAGGGGGGCCTGGTGGGGAAAGCGCGGCACGGTCGTGCTGCCGCGGCCGGCTGGGGCGGGCCGGGCCGTCAGGCCGGAGGTGACGCCCACTCAGCGGGTCTCGGCCTGCGGTTCCGTTCGGAAGACGGGCAGGCCCTCGCGCAGCCGGGCGGAGAGCAGGCAATGGTCGAACATCTCCT
Organism: Streptomyces anulatus; assembly: GCF_000721175.1. Classification (GTDB taxonomy): domain Bacteria; phylum Actinomycetota; class Actinomycetes; order Streptomycetales; family Streptomycetaceae; genus Streptomyces; species Streptomyces anulatus_C. The sequence goes on along the minus strand of NZ_JOEZ01000003.1, from coordinate 57,346 downwards.
CGTCATCCTCGTCTTCGTCGACGGCGAACACCTCGTCGACCAGCAGCTCGCGCAACTGCACCTGTACGCCGTCGCCGTACCCCTGCTGGTACTCGTCCAGGTCGAAGTGGAGGTCGGCTCGCACGCTCGCGATCGTCTCGTGCCCGTCCTCGACAACCAGGCGGGCGCGGATCGTGCCCGCCTGGAGCGTGTTGTCGTTGTAGTACCCGTGGACGACCTCGGCCTCGATGTCGCCCCCGACGCACATCTCGCCGTCGGTGAACACCCCGCGGGCCGTCACGCCACCGCCGATCGTCACCACCGACTCGGGGCCGCAGTCGGCCAGCACACCGTCGACCGCCAGCGAGCCGGTGACCACGAAGGGGGCCATCACGTCCAAGCCGCCCTTGACCACCAGGTCGCCGTGGTGGAAGAACGGCACGTCCACCCGTTGATCGCCGGTCAGTGTCTTCGTCGTACCGGTGTCGCCGAGCGCCCTGGCGCACAGCTCGGGGACATGCGACAGATCGTCGGGATCGCAGTTGTCACGCACCCCGATCACGAGATCCTGGTAGCTGTCGTAGTCCGGCCCCACGAGCCTGGTGAGCCAGCCGCTGTCGTCGGGAATCCCGGCGGTCCCACACACCGCCGCCTGCTCGGCCCGCATCGCTCCCGCGACCTCACGGACCGCGTCCATATCGATGGGCAACGGCCCGCCTTCCACGAAGGAATACGGCATATGCGCCGGGGCACCCGCCGCCTGGAGCATGGTCACGATCTCCGCGCGCGCCTGCCGCTGCATCTCGCTGTACTCCGGCAGGCGCAGGGCGATCCCCAGCGGGGTCTTGCCGAGGCCGTTGACCGCGGCGGCGTCGGCGCCGCGCTCCAGCAGCAACTTCACCAGTCCCGGTCGCGCCGAGCGGACGGTGGTGTGCAGCGGTGTGTCGCCGTGCTCGTCGGTCGCGGCGATCGGCGCGCCGTGGTCGAGCAGGAAGGCGTAGAGCGACACGGCCACGGTGCTGTGGTGGGCGAGGGAGCCCCTTGTGGTGAAACGGCTCTTGCCGTCCAGCCGCGCACCGTGGTCGACGAGCAGGGCCAGCACCTCCACCGAACGCTCCGCCCAGGCCGCCGGATCGGAGTCGTTCAAGGCCACGGCCCACACGGCGGAGGTGTCACCGTTGTTGTCGACGGCGTGCACATCCGCGCCGCACTCCAGCAGCGCCCGTATCACCTCAAGGGACGGCAGCGGGTCGTCGGCGCTGTACGGGGCCTTAACCGCCCGGTGCAGCGGGGTGGCGCCCTGCTCGTCGTGCGCCGAGACATCCGCCCCGTCGGCGATCAGTGAACGAACCAGTGCGACGCCCTCGGCGGGGTCACCGCCACGGTCAGGCGCGACAGCAGCAAAAAGGGATTCGCTCATGACTTCGCTCATGGTGAGGACTCCTGGAGGCGCACTGGCAACGGATCCCGGCAGGCCGGACGCCGGACCTGACGGAACGTAGAACAAGTAACCAGGCCGTTGCTCATGAGCAGGCAGGTTCCGGTGGTTTCCGTGGCCGATTGCGTAGTTCTACTGACATGGGCGCCGGTCGATGCGCACGTGGGGGGAGTGCGGCGCGCCCTGCGCTGGGCGCGGTACGCGTCGCGGACCTCACCGGGCGGGAAAGGGAACTTCACCGGCCTGCCGGGCAAGTCCGCGGACACCGGGAACGGGGACGGAAACGAGAGCGGGGGTGAGAGCGGGAGCGGGAGTCGGGGAACCTCGCTGATCGTTCCGCCAAAACGCAGGCCGCCGCGCCATCGGCGCAGCTGGGAGCGGCCTCGAGGGGCACTCGGTCCGCGTCCCGCCGACGGCACTGGTCAGGAGGGCGGCGGCGTACCCGGTGCCGTGACCGTGTGGCGTGCCACCAGGGTGGCCAGGGCGGCGCGGGACGGGACGCCCGTCTTGCGGTAGACGCGGGCGATGTGGCTCTCGACCGTGCGCGGACTGAGGCATAGCCGGGAGGCCACGGCCTGGTTGGTGAGACCCTCGGCGACCAGTTCCGCTACCTCCCGTTCCCGCGAGGTCAGTTGGGCAAGCGCGGCGGCCGGCCCGGACGGCTCCGCCGCCCCGTCCGTGTCACCCAGCACCTCCGGGCGCTGCTGGTCGGCCAGGGCGACCAGCAGCGTGGCCCCGCCCTCGGCGGCCTGCCGACGGGCACGGCGCCACATGGCTGCCGCGCCGGCGCCGTCACCAGCGGCCTTGATGAACACGGCGCCGAGCAGCAGGCTCTGCGCCTCCCGGAGCGTCGCCCCGCACAGCGCGCTCTCCCGGGCGGCTTCGGCGAACGCCCGTGCCGCCGCGGCCCGGTCCCCCCGATGCGCCTCGACCCGGCCCAAAGCGCGCAGCGCCGCTGCCCGGCGGGTCGGCAGGTCGATCCGTTCGGCCTCCTTCAGGGCGCGCTCGGCCGCGTTCTCGGCCTCCTCCGTCTCGCCCACGGCCAAGGCGGCGGCGACGAGCAGTTCCAGGAACTCGGGCAGCAGCGAGGGCTGCAATCGGGGCAGGTCCCTGCCGCCGCCCGCGTCCAGCAGGACGTCCCGTGCGCGGTGCGGGTCACCGGCGCCCATCGCGGCGAAGGCGAGCAGGGACCGTGCCAGCGTGGACCACCAGCTCTCGCCGGTGCCCTCCGCCGCTGCCGCCGCCTCCTCCGCTGCGGCCAGGACGTCCGGGTCGCCCGGCGGGTGGGCCTGCATGAGGAGCAGGGTCCGGATCGCGAGGGTGAAGCCGAGTAGTTCGCCGCTGCCCAGGGCGCGGGCGATGGTCGCGGCCTCGTCGGCCAGCTCCAGCGCCGTGGTGACCCGGCAGGTCAGGAAGTGGGCGTACGCCTTGCACAGCAGGAGCTGCGACAGCATGTAGAGTCGGCCGGTCCGCCTGGCGATGCCCACGCCCCGGTCGGTGTGCCGTTCCGCATCGGCGTACCGGTCGAGCATCACCTCGGCCCAGCCCAGCCTGACCAGGGGTTCGCACAGCCCGGCGAGGTCGCCGTCGGTGAGCGCGTCCGCCAGCCCCGCCGCGGTCCGGGCGAGCCGACGGGCCTCGGCCGTGTCACCCTCGTACGCCTCGCTCATGGCGGCCAGCGTCAGGGCGCCCATCTCGCCGAGTCCGTCGCCCAGATCGCGGGCACCGCGCAGCGCCCCGGCCAGTTCTTCCCGTACGTCCGGGAAGCGGGCGACGAACTGCGCGCGGCAGCACCATTCGATGACGAGACCGATCCGCTGGGCCGGTGACGGCCCGGGCCGCCGGTCTAGTTCGCGGCGCAGCAGCGCGTCGGCCTCGGCGTAGCGCCCGAGCTGACGCTCCATGACGGCACACTGCACGACGGCGGAGGTACGGAGCGCGTCCTCGCCGCCCTCGTTGCCGGCGGGCATGTCGATCATTTGGTGGAAGAGGTCTCTGCTCTCCCACAGCGCCCCGGTCGTGCCGAGCGCCCCGGCGCGCATCAGTATCAACTCACGGCGTTTGTCGCGGTGTCCGGGGGTGTTGGGCAGGATCGCGAGAACGACACCGAGCCAGTGGGCCGAGGCGGCCGGGGCCGTCACGGCGGTCTGTTCGGCGGCGCTGGTCAGGATCGCGGCGGCCTCCGGGTCCCAGCCGGTCAGTGAACGCTCGATGTGGTGCGCCCGCTCGGCGAGGGGTGCGCCGGCCTCGGCCAGTTCGGCCGCCGCCCTGCGGTGGAGCTCCTGCCGCCGCCAGGGGTCGGTGCTGTCGTGGACCAGCGCCCGGATCAGCGGGTGGCGCAGTGCCAGACGGCGTCCGGCCTGGTCCGTGCGGATCAGATCGCGGCGCATCACCCCGCGCAGGGCCTCGACGACGTCGGGGACGGGTGAGCCGGTGAGAGCGGCGATGAGGTCGGCCGTGGCGTGGTCGCCGAGTACGGCGGCGGCTTCCACGGTGCCGCGCTCCAGTGGGTCCAGAGGGGCGAGTTCGTCGAGCAGCAGTGCTTCCAGGCCCGCGGGCGGACCACCGTCCCGGACCGGGGGCCCGGGCAGCCGGGCGGTGCGATGGGCCGTCAGGAGCGCCAGGAAGTACAGCGGGTTACCCTCGCTCGCGGCGTACATCTCGGCCGCTCGCTGCTGCGGCAGGTCGCGGGCCAGTTCCTCGACGCAGTCGCGTTCGTCGAGCGGGCCGAGGGAGATCCGCAGCACCGCGCCGGTGTCGGCCCCGCGCGCCAGCGCCGTGGTGAGCGCCGCCGGGGCCTGGCGGTCGCGGCGCGACACGACGAGCAGGAAAGGGGTCTTCACGGGGTGCCGCACGAGGTGGTCGACGAGTTCCAGGGACGCCGGGTCCGCCCAGTGCAGGTCGTCGAGGACCACGACGAGCCGCGCGCCCCGGATGCGGCGCAGTGCGTCCGCGGTGGCCCGGTAGAGGCCGAAACGGTCCCTGCTCCACGGCTCGCCCGAGGGCTCGGCCCTCCCCCGCAGCACCGGAGGGAGCTCCCGCAGCGACGGGAACACTCTGAGCACCCGCTGGTCGAGGTCGGCGAGCGCGTCGGCGAACGGCTGGAACGGGCTGTGCCGTTCGTACTCGGTGGCCCGGCCGCGCAGTACGGCCGCCCCGCGGCGGCGGGCGAGCGTACCGAACTCCGCCAGCAGCCGGCTCTTGCCGATGCCCGCCTCACCGGTGATGTCCACGACCGCAGGCCCTCCGGCTCCCATGTGTCTCAGGGCCGCGTCGAGCCGGCCGAGCTCCGTGGACCTGCTGACGAACGGCACCCTCTCCGCGCGTTTTGTCGGTCCCCCCCCGTGCGTCTCAGCCACCACGATCTCCCTCGGAACGAACGCCGCCACGGCATGCCGGAGCCCCGGTGACGGCAGCACGGGGAGGGCATCGGTTTCTGTCAGGCAGCTTTCTACAACAGGGGTGTGACAACGCCGTTCCCCTCAGGGCCCGGCCGCGCGACGGCCCGGGCGCATTGTGACCGACGGAGGCGTAGCGCGTCACACTACTGACCAGTCACGATGTGAGGCTCCGCCGCTGACTGGCCACAGCGTGCTCTGCCAGGGTGTGCGGACATGGGCGGTGGCCTTCTCTGCGAAGCGGTCAGGGGTCGTCAGGCCGGCCGGATGGAAGAGCTCCCAGAGGCGACCGGATCGCCGTCACCGAACCGCTCGACCAGCACGTCCAGGGACTCCAGCAGCGGCCGGTCCCCTCCGCGCCGGAGGCCGTGGCGTACGCGGGGCGGGCGCGCGGTGTCCCCGTGACGGTGTTCGCCGCCCTCGACGCCACCCCGGTCAAGGTGGCCCGGATGCGGGACTCTGCGCGGAGGTCATGCAGACAGGAGCGGACTTCGACGAGGCCAAGGACGCGGCCGCCACCCGTCCCGGCTCCGTGCTCGTGGAGGACGGCGACGAGCCGCTCATCGCCGAGGGCGCGGGCACCATCGCCGCCGAGCCGGCCCCGCTCGGCCTCGACACGCTGCTCGTCCCGGTCGGCAACGACGGGCTCATCAGCGGCATCGGCTGCGGCGCACCGGCGTGCCCGAGGCCACCGGCCGGGTGAGCACAATGGCGGACGGCATCGCCGTACGGGCGCCCGTGCTCGGCGCCGTCGCGTGGATGCGCGAGTACGTCGACGCCATGCCGCTCGTCGACGAGAAGGACTGCCGCCGTGCCCTGCGGACGGTACGGGACGCCCTGGGGCTGATCCTGGAACCCTCGGGCGCGGTCGGGATCGCCGCGGCCCTGCGTCACAAACTCCGAGCCGGCTCGCTGGGCACGATCCTCTGCGCCCGAGGCACCCCAATCGACTGCCGTCGGCTTCCGTCTGAACTGGGTACACGACAAGGTACCCAGGATGCCTCTATCCATCCGATAGGGCATGGCATGGACCCCGGCGACGACACTCGGCATACATGTACGCGTCGTCTCGCGTCGCCCCAGTGAGAATTCGATCCGGATCACCCTCGAGGGGCAAATGCCAAGTCGGTCATGAGGTCAGCCCGCCGCGGCAAGCACCAGCGGCAGAACCTGGTCGGCGCCTGCCTGGCGCAGTAGGCGGGCGCCGACTGCGAGGGTCCAGCCGGAGTCGGTGTAGTCGTCCACGAGCAGAACGGGGCCGGGAGAGCCGGCCAGGGCACCAGTCAGCTCCTCAGAAACGTTGAAGGCGCCGGACAGCGCCCTGAGGCGTTGGGCGGAGTTGCTGCGGCGTGCCACGTGCGCGCCGCTCGGCCCCGTGTACGTCAGGGTGCCCAGGAAGGGGAGGCGGCCGATGGTCGCGACTCCTTGAGCGAGGGAACCGACCAGTTGCGGCCGGGTCAGGGACGGCACAGCGACGACTCCTACCGGCCGGGCAGAGGCGTCCGGGACATTCGGCGCCCAGCCGCCCGGCGAGCGCGCCCAGTCGGCGAGGACCGCCACCGCGGCCTGCAGGACATCGTCCGGGACCGGCCCATCGGGCGCGTTCTCAGCCAGCAGCGGGCGCAGCCGGTTGCCCCAGCCGATGTCCGAGAGCCGCCCCAGGGCACGCCCCGTGGAGCACTGCTCCTTGGCCGGGATACGCCCCTTGAGGTCGATGCCCAGTGCGGGCATCCCCGTCGGCCACATCCGGCGCGGCTCGACCTCCACCCCCGGTCGATCCAGTTCCTTCGCCGCCCCCGTCAGCGTCTCCGCCGAAACAGAGGAATCGGCCCAGGCCCCCACGCAGTTGTCACAACGCCCGCACGGGATCGCCCCCTCATCGTCCAACTGCCGGCGCAGGAACTCCATCCGGCACCGGGTCGTACTCACGTAATCGCGCATGGCCTGCTGCTCGGCAGCACGCTGCTTGGCCACCCACGCATAGCGCTCAGCCTCGTACACCCACTCGGCCCCCGTGGCCGTCCAGCCGCCCTTCACCCGCTTGACCGCGCCGTCGACATCCAGCACCTTCAGCATCGACTCCAGCCGACTGCGTCGAAGGTCCACCACCGCCTCCAGAGCCGGCACGGACAGCGGCCGTCCCGCACCGGCAAGGGCCGAAAGAGTCTGCCGAACCTGCGCCTCGGGCGGAAAGGCGGTATCGGCGAAGTAGCGCCAGATGGCCTCGTCCTCCTTGCCCGGCAGCAGAAGCACATCGGCGTGGGCCACACCGCGTCCCGCACGCCCCACCTGCTGGTAGTAGGCGATCGGCGAGGACGGCGAACCGAGATGAATCACAAACCCCAGGTCAGGCTTGTCGTAGCCCATGCCCAGTGCCGAAGTCGCGACCAGCGCCTTGACCCGGTTCTCCTGCAGGTCGACCTCGGCCTGCAGCCGGTCAGCGTTTTCCGTTTTTCCGGTGTACGAAGCCACGCGGAAGCCGCGCTGCCGCAGGAAGGCCGTGGCCTCCTCGGCCGCGGCGACGGTGAGTGTGTAGATGATCCCGGAGCCCTGTAGCTCGTCCAGATGCTCGGCGAGCCAGGCCAGGCGGTGCGCGGCGTCCGGCAGCCGGACCACGCCCAGCCGGAGGCTTTCCCGCTCCAGGGGGCCGCGCAGGACCAGGGCCTCGCCTGCACCGGTGCCCAGCTGCTCGGCCACATCCGCAGTAACTCGCGCGTTGGCGGTCGCGGTGGTGGCCAGCACCGGCACACCGGCGGGAAGCTCAGCCAGCATCGCCCGCAACCGACGGTAGTCGGGGCGGAAGTCGTGACCCCAGTCGGAGATGCAGTGCGCCTCGTCGACCACCAGGAGACCAGTGGTGGCCGCAAGCCTGGGCAGCACCTGATCGCGAAAATCTACAGAATTAAGACGTTCCGGACTTACGAGGAGAACGTCGGTCTCGCCGCGCTCGACCTCCCCATAGATCGTTTCCCACTCCTCCGGGTTGGCCGAGTTGATGGTGCGCGCCTGGATACCGGCCCGCGCCGCCGACTCGACCTGGTTACGCATCAGCGCCAGCAGCGGCGAGATGATCACCGTGGGACCGGAGCCACGTCGGCGCAGCAGAGCGGTGGCGACGAAGTACACCGCCGACTTACCCCAGCCGGTGCGCTGCACCACCAGTGCCCGTCGGCGCTCCTCCACCAGAGCCGCCACCGCCTGCCACTGATCCTCCCGCAGCCGCGCCGAACCCCCCGGGGCACCGACGAGCTCGGCGAGGATGGCATCGGCTTCAGCACGGAGCTCCAGGTTGTCCATGCCCCCATGCAACCCGATGGCACTGACAATCGGCGAATCCAGCGTGACAAAGGGCTAGTGCCGCGTCAGCCAAGGTTCGCCCCGTCGCGACGCCCGGCACGCACTCTCGCCGCACCGGCCGAAAACCCGAGTACGTCCAGTACGAGGACTTCCGGCCGGCCCGCCGAGAGCACGCACCTGACGCCGCTCCTCACCGGGCAAACCTTGGCTGACACAGCACTAGCTGTTCTGTCCATGGAGGTTGGTGACAGCGATCACGGGCGAGTGATCTTGAACGAGTGAAGGCCTTCCGGGTTCGGTGTGGATTGCGATATCTCCACCGACCAGCCGAAGGCCCTCGTGCCCCACCGTAATGCACCCCTGACCAAGCAGGTGCGCCGCACCCTGGACGTTCTGGCCCGTGCGGAGCGGCCGGTCTCCCTCCCCGCACTGGAGCCCTTGGTCGATCTGCGCCGGACCGGATGAAGACGATGCTCAAGGTGTGCTGGACGTCGACGGTGTGGTGAAGCGCGTCAAGGGCGGCTGATCTCCACGGGTGAGCCCTGGCTCTACGACGCCGAGCGCTACGCCCGGATCGCCCGGCAGCGGGAGACCGAGCGGCAGGCCATGCGTGACTACGCCTCCACGACGGCGTGCCGGATGGAGTTCCTGCGGCTCGACGACGAGGAGGCCGCGCCCTGCTGCGCGGGCGCCCGCTTCGACGACAAGGTCTCCACCGCCGCCCTGGACGGAGCGCGCAACGAGCTGGGCCGGCCCGGTGTCGAGGTGGATCCCCGCAAGATGTGGCCCACCGGCCTGCCGGCGGTGGGCATCGATCTCAAGGGGCGCATCCCGCGGCGAACTGCCGCAACTGGTCCAGTCGCTCGGCCGGCGCATCTCCGAGATCGGCCGGATACCGCTGCTCGGGACGGTCTCCCACGCGCCGGGCGCCGAGGACCTGCGGATGTCCCAGACCAACAGTGCGCAGCGGGTGCGCGCACTGCACGAGGCCCTGGTCGTGGAGCCGGAGCTGGCGCAGGCGTTGGCGTCCGCGGGCGGCCCCGTTCTGCTGGTGGACGACCTGTCGGACACCGGCTGGACCCTGGCCGTGGCCGGGCGGCTGCTGCGACGGGCCGGAGCGCGGGGGGTGTTTCCGCTGGTCCTCGCGGTTCAGGGGTGACAGAGGGAGTCATCCTGGGCGGACTTGGGCAGGGATATCAGTGCCATTCCGGCTGATTCCCGTCAGGCGCAGCAATTGCTCGTTGCCGCCTGCCGGTAGGCCAGGGAGAATTGGAGCTGCCCCCGTACAGTTCCTCACCGGGCCCGGAAGGGCTGTGCCGCGGCGCGCCCTCACTCGACCCTGCCCGCACCACGGGCGCGTAGCGAAGGGAGGACCGTGACCTTCGGATTCGCCCCGTCCACAGCCACTTCGACAGCGGCGTCCTCGGTTCCCGCAGACTCCGTCAACCGCCTTGCCCGGATGCTCGAACCAGCGGAGTGGGCCTCGGCGGGCATACCCCTGCTCCGCAGTCCCCGGGAGGTCGTCAGCGGACTGCACTCCCGGCACCGGCCTGCTCCGGCCACCGCTGTGGTCGCGGTCCTCGATCATGAGGAACGGCTCACGGCGAGCGCTTCGTTCGCCCGCCGGGCGACGGTGGCCGCGGACGGCTGGGAGTTCCGCAACGCCCTGCTGGCACAGCTGCGGCGCGTCATCCCGCACGATCTGCGCCGTCGCACACCGGTCCGTACGGCCGTCCTTCTGTACTGCCGTGAGGGCGACGAACGGTGGACCGAGGAGGACGGTGCGTGGATGTGGGGTCTCCGGGACGCCTGCACCCTGCACGGGCTCCGCTGCGGCGCCTACATCACACTCACCCGCGGGGGCTGGCAGGTGCTCGGCGAGGGACGGGGCGGACGGCGGCCGAGTTCGCTGTCGGAGCCCGCGCTCCTGGCCGACGCCGTCGCCGACCACGGGACCGCCCCGACCCGGTCGGGCGGCGGAGCGGTGGAGGCACTGCGCCGCACCGCGGCCCGCTGAGCGGGCGTCCATCCGTCTGGCCCATCCGCCCGGCCCATCCGTCCGCCGGTCGGCCCCGGTCGTGGCCGGGAGACCGGCGGTGGGTGGCGCCGCCGGCCGCCCGTACGGGCGGCCGGGGACACCGTGAAGCGGGGTGTCAGACCCCGGCGCCGAGTGCGGAGTTGATCGTCTGCGGGTCTCCGCAGACGATCAACAGCGCGGCGGCACGGTCACGTGCGACGGGCAGGGTACGGGCCGCCACGGCCCGGTCGGCGTCGTCGTTGACCGCGACGACGACCACGGGGCGGGAGCGGGCCTTCTCCGCCGCGGAGACGTCGGCGAAGAAGACGTCGTCGCCCGCGTCGTGCTGGGCCCAGTAGGCGGCTTCGCCGAAGGACAGCTCGTGGGCGGCCCACGGGTGCTGTTCGCCGGTGGTGAGCACCAGGATGTCGCCCGGTGCTCGACCGGACTCCAGCAGCAGGTCGACAGCTTCCTCGGCCGCGTCGAGTGCACCGGCTGCCGGGGCCGGGATCAGCTGGATCTGCGGCGCGGAACGATTCTCCGCAGGCTCCGGGCGGGTGGGCGCCGGAGCGACGGGTGCCGCCGGGGCGGGGTGGGCGCGGGGCGCCGGGGGCGCGGGACGCGGGCCCGGGCGACCGGGACGCGGGGTGGCCGCGGAACGCGGACCGGGTACGGGACGGGGGGTCGGCGCGGTGCGGCCGGCGGCCGGAGTGACGCGGGGACCCTGGGCGCTCTCGGGAATCTGAGGCTCCTCGGAGATCAGAGGCATGAAGGTGGTCTGTGGCGAACGCCGATGTCGTCGGCGTCGGTAAAAGGGGCGCGTGTGCGCGATCAGAATTCGAAGCCGAGCTGGCCCCCGCTTTCGAGTGCGGCCGCCTCGGCGGAAAAACGGACCTTCTTCAGGTGCTGCCACCGGGGCAGCGCGTCCAGATACGACCAGGAGAGGCGGTGATGGGCCGTAGGCCCCCGCTCCTCCAGTGCGGCCCGGTGCACGGGCGAGGGGTACCCCGCGTTGGCATCGAAGGCGAAGTCGGTGCAGTCCTCGGAGGCGGCGCCCAGCTCGGCCATCATCCGGTCACGGTGCACTTTGGCGATCACCGAGGCCGCCGCGACCGCGATGCAGGACTGATCGCCCTTGATCACGGTGCGGACCTTCCAGGGAACGCCCAGATAGTCGTGCTTGCCGTCGAGGATCACCGCGTCGGGCCGTACCGGCAGCCCCTCCAGGGCCCGCACGGCGGCGAGCCGGAGGGCGGCGGTCATTCCGAGGTCGTCGATCTCCTGCGGGGAGGCGTCACCCAGCGCGTAGGCGGTGACCCAGCTCCGCAGCACGGGGGCGAGTTCGGCACGCCGCCGGGGGGTCAACAGCTTGGAATCGGTGAGACCTTCGGGCGGTCGGCGCAGGCCGGTGACGGCCGCGCACACGGTGACGGGTCCGGCCCACGCTCCGCGTCCGACCTCATCGACACCGGCGACGGTCCTGGCACCGGTGGTAGCGCGAAGCGAGCGCTCGACGGTGTGCGTGGGTGGTTCGTACGGCATGGCGCCAGCCAGCGTACGCCGAGAGCCACGGCAGCAACACCCCGGGGCACCGTGCAGACCGCGAATCATCCATCGGAGGCGAGTTCGAGGCCCCACGGGCCCCCTCAACCCGTGGGCTCGGAAGGTCCGTGGGCCCGGAAGGCCGTCGGCTCAGTACGGGTCGTAGCCGTCGTCGTCCGGCTCGTATCCGTCGCGGGATCCGCCCCTGCCCACGCCGTAGCAGTCGCGGCCGTCACCCTTCACCGGGCGCTTCTCCAGGATCTCCTTCGCCCGCGCCTCTCCCCAGCTGGTCGCGTACCAGGGGGTGTCGGCGTGGATGACCTCGTTCTGGATGATCCGCAGCGCACAGGAGCGTTCCGGTTCGGGGAGTCGGTCCAGGGCCGGTACGGCGTCGGCGGACAGGTCCTCGACGTAGTCGATGTCGATGGCGGTCGACTTGCCGTCCTCGAAGCGCTGGACGTTCTGCTCGGCGATCAGTCCGTCCGGCGAGAGCAGCCCGAAGGCCAGGACACCGGCCGCCGCACTCACCGCGACGGCCCGCGGCAGGAACCGGGCCCCGAAAACCCCGGCCGCCAGGATCAGGACCAGCACCACCCCGAGCCAGAGCTCCATCGCGGCCACGGATATCCGGAGCCTGGTCAGGCCGTACTCGTCGACGTACAGGTCCATGCGGCGCAGCGCGGAGGCGACGACGACGAGGGTGAGCACGCACAGGGTGCCGAGGACGGCGCGCACCAGCGTCCGGTCCCGGGTGCCGCCGCGCGGCGCCCAGCGCAGGGCCAGGGCGATCACGAGGAGCGTGAGCAGGGTGGCCCACAGCAGCTGCCAGAAGCCCTGGCGGGCGTACTCGGCGTGATCGAGCCCGGTCTCCGCCCGCACCTTGTCGTAGCCCCCGAGGAGGACGACGAGCTGGAGCGTGATGAACGCGGCGAAGAGCAGGTTGAGCACGATCAGCGGAAGGGCCCATTCGGCCCGTCCCCGGGGTTTGCCGGGCCGGACGGTGAGCCCGTCCCAGCGCACCGGCGCCGCCGCGGCGTACGCGGCGGCGAGTGCGCCGGCCAGGCCGAGGGCGAACAGGAAGATCCGCCACGGTCCGTCACCGACCGAAGCGTCGGGCAGGAGACTGCCCAGCAGATCGGCGAACGCGGCGTCCGCGCTGGCGAAGAGGGTTCCGAACACCACCAGCAGCACGAGGGCCACCGCGGTGGTGCGCACGGCGGCGCCCCAGCGCGCCCGGGAACCGTCGGCCCGTGCGCGGATCCCCCGTACGCCCCAGATGATGCCGGGGACGACCGAGTCGAACAGCCCCAGCGAGCCGATCAGCACGCCCGGCCAGCTGCGGCTGCCGTGCAGCGCCAGGGAGCCGAGCGCGAAGGCCGACACGACGGCGAGGAAGGTGGGCCAGCCCGCGTCCCGCAGCGCCGGCACCGCGAGCAGCGCGAGCCCTCCGACCGCCCAGGTCGCGGTCCAGGGCCGCAGCCGACGGCCTGCCGACCGGGCGGCGAAGTACGCCGCCAGCGCGGCGGGCGCCGCCACGATCAGGAGGTTCACCCCCAGCCCCTCGCCCAGGAGGAGCGCGCTCAGGACGGCGGTGGCCAGGACCGACCAGAGAACGGCGGGGCGGACAAGGGGCGGAGCGGCCGGCCGGAGCCGGGCCGTCACACCCTCGTCCTTGGCACCGGGTGCCCCCGCGGCGTGCTGCCAGGGGCTGCCCGGCCGCGCGGCTGCCGCGGCCTGCGCCCGGGCGGTATGCGCGGCAGCGCCCCGCACACCGGGTGTCTGCGCGCCGGACGGCTGCGTCTCGGACGGCTGCGTCTCGGACGGCTGCGTTCCGGACGGCGTCGTCTCGGACGGCTGCGTCTCGGACGGCGTCGTCTCGGACGGCTGCGTCTCGGACGGCTGCGTTCCGGACGGCTGCGTTCCGGACGGCTGCGTCGTGTTCACCGGCGGCCTGTCGGCGGCCTCGGACGCCACCGGCGGCTCCGACGGCCGCCGCGGTTCCGGTGGCCTGGGCGTACCGGCCTCCGGGGACTTCTGCGGCGGTCGGGACGCCTCGGACGGCTGATCGGACATGGGACCCCTCCCCCGCCGGGTCCACGCGCGGCCCGCGGCCGTACGCCTTTCCCGGCGTCTCATTCGGCGCACACCCTCAAGATCAACCAGGGGCGGCGTGGGCGAAAGAGTAATCCCGAACTCGCGTTCGCAAACCCTTCACGGACACACAGAGTGATCCTGTGGCAGGACCGTGACAGACAGGGTCAGCGCGAGGACGGGGTCAGCCACGCCGGTGGCTCCTCCGTCTGTGCCAGCCAGTCGGCAGGCGGCGCTCCGGCCTCCCCCGAGGCGACGACCCCACCGACGATGGCGCACGTCGTGTCCACGTCGCCGCCCGCCTGGGCCGTGACCCAGAACGCCTCCTCGTAGTCCCCGAGGCTCCTGGCGGCCGACCAGAGCGCGAACGGCACGGTGTCGTGGGCGCTGGTCCGGCGGCCGTTGCCGAGGACCGCGGCGACCGTCCCGGCGTCCCGGTAGTCCAGCATGTCGCGGGCGCGGCGCAGTCCCGCGCCGACGGCGCTGCGGGGTACGAGCGCGATGACGCCGTCGAGGAGGTCTTCAGGGCTCGGCGGTCCGCCGGGGGCGGCGGCGAGCGACGCGGCCGCGGCGACGGCCATCGCGCCGACGACGGCCTCGCGGTGCTGGTGCGTGGTGTACGAGGAGATCTCCGCCTGGTGCGTGGCCTGCTCGGGATCGTCCGCGTACCAGGCGCCGAGCGGAGCGATGCGCATCGCCGAACCGTTGCCCCAGGAGCCCTGGCCCTTGAACAGCGCCGAGGACAGCTCCCGCCAGTCGCCGCCCTCCCGTACGAGCCTGAGGAGCCGGTTGACGGCGGGGCCGTAGCCCCGGTCGAAGTCGTGGTGCTCGGCGAAGGAGCGGGCGAGCGCGTCCTGGTCGATGCGGCCGTGCGCGGTGAGCACGGCGAGGACCGAGCAGGCCATCTCGGTGTCGTCGGTCCACTGCCAGGGCCCGGGCGGCAGGGCCCGCTGTTTCAGCAGGGGGTAGTTGACGGGGACGAAGAACTGGGAGCCCAGGGCGTCTCCCACGGACAGCCCACGCAGGCTGTCCAGGGCGCGTTCGAAGCGCCGCTCGGAAGCAGAATCAGCGGTCATCGCCCTGCCACTCTATCCGGTGCGGCCGTACGGCTCAGGAGTACGCCAGCGCTGGAAGGGCCGGTCGAGGGTGTAGCGGCCGTTCTCGCCCAGCAGCAGGGTCCGCGTCTCGCCGTTGCCCGGGTTGGACAGCGACTCGAACTCCGCGACCGACCAGTGGAACCAGCGCATGCAGAACAGCCGCATCGTCAGTCCGTGGGTGACCAGCAGGACGTTCTCCGGGTGGTCCGGCTCCTCGAAGCTCCGGTGCAGGCTCTCCAGGAACGCCCCGACCCGGTCGTAGACGTCGGCGCCGGACTCGCCTTGGGCGAACCGGTAGAAGAAGTGCCCGTACGCGTCCCGGTAGGCCTTCTGCAGCCGTACGTCGTCCCGGTCCTGCCAGTTGCCCCAGTCCTGCTCGCGCAGCCGGGGCTCCTCGCGGACCCGGACGCGCGCCGGGTCGAGATCGAAGGCCCGGAACGTCTCGTGGGTGCGGCGGTAGGGCGAGATGTAGACGCTCACCCGTTCCCCGCCGAACTGCTCTCGCAGCCCCTCCCCGGTCTCCCGGGCCTGCCGCAGACCTGTGTCGGTGAGCCGGAGCGCGTGGTCGGGCTCCCGCTCGTACACCGTGTCGTCGGCGTTGCCCTCGGACTCGCCGTGCCGGACGAGGACAATGCGCTGCGGTCGTGCCATGTCCCGAGCCTAGATCGAATCGGGCCCGCGCGACGGGTCGGGGCCTCACGCACCGCGGTCCGCGGTGCGGGCGCGGGTCACACCGTCCAGGACGGTTCCAGCTCCACGACGTCTCCGGTCAGCTCGATCACGTCCGCCTCGGTCTGCGCGCGGGCCGCCAGCCGCTCGGCCCCCGCCGCGCGGTACTTGCCGCGCTCGGCGCTCGACTTCCACAGGGACAGCGCGAGAAACTCGTTGCCTGGCGCCTCGCCGAACACGCCGCGCAGCATGCCGGGTGATCCGGCCATGGCGGGATTCCACACCTGTTTCTGCATCAACACGAAGTGCTCGGCGCGCTCCTCGTGCACCCGGCTGTGCGCGACCCGGACGACGTCCGCCTCCGCGAAGTGGGGCTCGAAGTCCGTCTTCACGTCGAAGCGGCGCTCGAAGAGGGTGACCTGCATGTCGCGGAACATGCCCGACTGCCCGGCGGCCAGTCGGTCGTGCCCGCGAGCCATGAAGGAGTCGTAGAAGACGCGGTTCTCCCAGAAAGCGAAGACATGGGCGACGTCGGGGCGCGTTCGGCTCCACCCGCCGCTCTGTCCTCTGAACCCCGGCTCGCCGAGCAGCCCCGCCCACTTCCGCTGTCCCCGTTCGAAACCATGACGGTCCACCACGGAGCAGCGAATCCACTTCACCAGCACCGCGCCATCGTACGGCGCGGAGCGTGGCGCGCGTCACGGTCCCGGGGAGTGCGCCCCGGCCCACCGTTCCGCTCGCACAATGATCGTCATGACGACGCTGCACGCTCACCCCCTGTTCGGTCGGCTCGCCTCCGCCCGGCGCATCCTCGTCGCGGGGGCCGGAGGGGGCTTCGACATCTATGCCGGGCTGCCGTTGGCCCTCTCGCTGATGCACCAGGGCAAGGAGGTCCAGCTCGCCAACCTCACCTTCAGCGCGGTCGAAGGGCTTCCGCTGGAGTCCTGGGCGGCCCCCGATCTGGCGGTGATCACCCCGGACACCGCCCCGCACCAGCCGTACTTCCCCGAGCGTGCCCTCGCCCGGTGGCTCACCCTGCACGGCTACCCGGGCACGGTGCACGCGCTGTCACGGGTCGGGGTCCAGCCGTTGCGCGCCGCGTACCGGGCGCTGATCGAGCGGTACGACATCGACGCGGTCGTCCTCGTGGACGGCGGCACGGACATCCTGATGCGCGGGGACGAGGCGGGGCTCGGCACGCCGGAGGAGGACCTCGCCGGCGTGGCCGCCCTCGCTGGGATCGAAGGCCCCGAACGCCTCGTCGTGTCCATCGGGTTCGGGGTCGACGCCTATCACGGGGTGAGCCACGGCCTGGTCCTGGAGAACATAGCGGCGCTGGAGCGCGCGGGCGCGTATCTGGGGGCGTTCTCCGTACCTCGTACGACCCGGGAGGGCGCACTGTTCCTCGACGCGGTCGCGCACGCACAAGAACAGACACCGGACCACCCCAGCATCGTCAACGGTTCCATAGCGGCAGCCGTACGGGGGGAGTTCGGGGACGTGCAGTTCACCTCGCGCACCAAGGGGAGCGAGCTCTTCGTCAATCCGCTGATGGCCCTGTACTTCGCGTTCGAACTCGAAGGGCTGGCCGCGCAGTGCCTCTATCTGGACCGGATCGAGGACACGCACCTGATGCGGCAGGTCAGCAGTGCGATCGAGTTGTTCCGCGAGGAGGTACGGCAGCGCCCGCCGCGCAGGATCCCCCACTGAGGCACGGGCGGGGTGCAGCGCGGCCGGCGAATGGCCCGAATCCGCCGTCCGTGACCGGGGCAGTTGGTTCCGAGGCCGGTTCCGTACATGATCGGGTGAATCATGTATCGGGTGATGAGAACGGTCCGCGGGCCGTCGGCCGGGAGGGAAGTCCCTTGAGCACTCCGAACAAGGACATCGAAAAGGTCGAGGTGCGGGTCAAATGGGATCCCAGCCCGCACGGGGCGGCGGCCAACGACCTCGACATCATCGCGGCGACGTATCCGGCCGAGGAGCCGTACGGCGCCCCCGCCTACCTGGTGCACTTCGACAGCCGCTCGCCGGACGGCACCATCACGCTGAACCGGGACAGCCGGACCGGCCTGGGTTTCGGCTTCGACGAGGTCATGACCATCGAGCTGGGCCGGCTGGCGGACCGGTACGGACGCGTGGTGGTCGGTGTCGCCATCCAGCAGCGCGACGGCCACAAGACCTTCGGCGCCATAAGAAGCACGGCAATGGAGATCGGCGAGGGCTACACCATCCTGGCCGAGAACGACTTCTCCGGCGTGGCGTGGGCGACCGCGGCGGTCATCGGGGAGTTCGTCCGGGAGGACGCGGGGCCCTGGGTGTTCCGGTCGTCGGTGCGCGGCTTCGACAGCGACCCCGAGGTGTTCGCCACGGTGATGGGAAGCCGGGCCGCCGAAGCGTGACATCGGCCGTTTCCGGACAACCCGGCGCAGCTGCCGAGGACATGCCGGAGCGGCTCGTTCCGCCGTCGGTCGACCGTCTGCTGTGCTCCTGGCGCGGCATGGTCGGAGGGGTGGAGGAAGACAGTCCGCGCGGACCGTCGGTGATCCCGCGCTGATCACCGCTGGTTCCGCCTCGGCTGCGAGCGCCGTCAGAACCCGGCTCTAAGCAAGCATGTACTGGGCGGCCGGCCGCTCGTCGAGCGGGTGGCCGGTGCTGTGCTCGGCGAGCGGCACCAGGGGCGGCGTGTTCAGGAGCTGTGACGTGAACGTCTACGCCGGCAAGAACCACACCGACTTCATCACTACGGTGAAGCGCGGGTACAAGGGCGCTGGGACGAGGCCCCTGTCAAGACCGTCTCCAACGAGTGGGTCAACTGCGAGTGAGCGAACCACACCCCGAAGGGGAGGTGCGCCGGCCCGGAGCCGGCGCACCTCCCCTTCGGAGATCACACCGCGGGTTCGGCGTCGGATGTCTCATCCGACGCGATCCCGCTCGGTTCAGCTGCAGCCGCTCGTCGAGCCGCAGCCCTCGCAGATGTAGCAGGAGCCGGCGCGCTGCATCTTCGTACCGCAGGAGAAGCAGAGCGGGGCGTCGGCGCTGATGCCGAGCTGCATCTCGACCAGTTCGGCCGACGTGTGCGCCGTCTTCGGTGCGGGCTTCACGGCGGACTCCTGGGGAGCCGCCACCACCTTCAGGGGCTCGGCGTGGACCGGGGCCGACTGGGTCAGGCTGTCCGCGTCCAGGCCGTCCGGCTCGAACGACGGCTCGTAACTGCCGGTGTCCAGGTGACGCTGACGCTCCTCGGCGGAGTGGATGCCGAGGGCCGAGCGGGTCTCGAAGGGCAGGAAGTCGAGCGCCAGGCGACGGAAGATGTAGTCGACGATCGACTGCGCCATCCGCACGTCCGGGTCGTCCGTCATACCGGCCGGCTCGAAGCGCATGTTGGTGAACTTCGAGACGTACGTCTCCAGGGGGACGCCGTACTGCAGACCGACCGAGACGGCGATGGAGAAGGCGTCCATCATGCCCGCGAGGGTCGAGCCCTGCTTGGACATCTTCAGGAAGACCTCGCCGAGACCGTCGTCCGGGTAGGAGTTGGCGGTCATGTAGCCCTCGGCGCCGCCCACCGTGAAGGAGGTGGTGATGCCGGGACGGCCCTTGGGGAGGCGCTTGCGGACCGGGCGGTACTCGACGACCTTCTCGACCGCCGTACGGATGGTCTCCTCGGCCTTCGCGGTGACCTCTTCCTTCTCCTTGTCCTTGGTCTTGGCGGAGAGGGGCTGGCCGACCTTGCAGTTGTCGCGGTAGATCGCGAGCGCCTTGACGCCCATCTTCCACGCCTCGAAGTAGACCTCTTCGACATCCTCGACGGTGGCCGTCTCGGGAAGGTTCACCGTCTTGGAGAGCGCGCCGGAGATCCACGGCTGGATGGCCGCCATCATCCGGACGTGACCCATCGCGGAGATGGAGCGCTCGCCCATCGCGCAGTCGAAGACGCTGTAGTGCTCGGTCTTCAGGCCGGGGGCGTCGATCACGTTGCCGTTCTCGGCGATGTGGGCGACGATCGCCTCGATCTGCTCCGGCTGGTAGCCGAGACGGCGCAGCGCCTGCGGCACCGTGCCGTTGACGATCTGCATCGAGCCGCCGCCGACCAGCTTCTTGAACTTGACCAGGGCGAGGTCGGGCTCCAGACCGGTGGTGTCGCAGGACATCGCGAGACCGATGGTGCCGGTGGGCGCGATGACCGAGGCCTGCGCGTTACGGAAACCGTTCTTCGCGCCGAGCCGGATCACGTCCTGCCAGGCTTCCGTCGCGGCGGCCCAGACCGGCGAGTCGAGGTCGTCGACGTGGACGGCCTTGGCGTTGGCGTCGGAGTGCTGCTTCATGACGCGCTGGTGCGGTTCGGCGTTGCGGGCGTAGCCGTCGTACGGGCCGACGACCGCGGCCAGTTCGGCGGAGCGCCGGTAGGAGGTGCCGGTCATCAGCGAGGTGATGGCGCCGGCCAGGGCCCGGCCGCCGTCGCTGTCGTACGCGTGACCGGTCGCCATCAGCAGGGCGCCGAGGTTGGCGTAGCCGATGCCCAGCTGACGGTAGGCGCGGGTGTTCTCGCCGATCTTCTGCGTGGGGAAGTCCGCGAAGCAGATCGAGATGTCCATCGCGGTGATGACCAGCTCGACGACCTTGGCGAAGCGCTCGGACTCGAAGGACTGGTGGCCCAGGCCGTCGTCCTTGAGGAACTTCATCAGGTTCAGCGAGGCGAGGTTGCACGAGGTGTTGTCCAGGTGCATGTACTCGCTGCACGGGTTCGAGCCGTTGATCCGGCCGGACTCCGGGCAGGTGTGCCAGGCGTTGATGGTGTCGTCGTACTGGATGCCCGGGTCGGCGCAGGCCCAGGCGGCCTCGGCCATCTTGCGGAAGAGGGACTTGGCCTCGACCTCTTCGATGACGTCGCCGGTCATCCGGGCGCGCAGCCCGAACTTGCCGCCCGCTTCGACGGCCTTCATGAACTCGTCGTTCACGCGGACCGAGTTGTTGGCGTTCTGGTACTGGACGGACGTGATGTCGTCGCCGCCCAGGTCCATGTCGAAGCCCGCGTCGCGCAGGGCGCGGATCTTCTCCTCCTCCTTGACCTTGGTCTCGATGAAGTTCTCGATGTCGGGGTGGTCGACGTCGAGAATGACCATCTTGGCCGCGCGGCGGGTGGCGCCGCCCGACTTGATCGTTCCGGCGGACGCGTCGGCGCCGCGCATGAACGAGACCGGTCCCGAGGCGTTGCCGCCGGAGGAGAGGAGCTCCTTGGAGGAGCGGATACGGGAGAGGTTCAGGCCGGCGCCGGAGCCGCCCTTGAAGATCATGCCCTCTTCCTTGTACCAGTCGAGGATCGACTCCATGGAGTCGTCGACGGCCAGGATGAAGCAGGCGGAGACCTGCTGCGGCTGGGGCGTGCCGACGTTGAACCAGACCGGGGAGTTGAAGCTGAAGACCTGGTGCAGGAGCGCGTAGGCCAGCTCGTGCTCGAAGATCTCCGCGTCCGCGGGAGAGGCGAAGTAGCTGTTCTCCTCACCGGCCTTCCGGTACGTCTTCACGATCCGGTCGATCAGCTGCTTGAGACCGGTCTCGCGCTGCGGCGTGCCGACAGCGCCGCGGAAGTACTTGCTGGTGACGATGTTGACCGCGTTCACCGACCAGAAGTCGGGGAACTCGACGCCACGCTGCTCGAAGTTGATCGAGCCGTCGCGCCAATTGGTCATGACGACGTCACGGCGCTCCCACGCCACCTCGTCGTACGGGTGCACGCCGGGGTTGGTGTGGATGCGCTCGATACGCAGACCCTTGCTCGCCTTGGCGCCCTTGGTGCGGGAACCTCGTGCCGGGCCGCTCGCCGTCTCTGTCATGCCGCCTCCCATATGTGGGCGAAAACGCCCTGAAGTGCCCAGATCTTCCCAGGCACAATGTGTGTCAGATGCTCCGGAAGCCGTGCTCGGCAGCCGGAAGCACATCTCATGTCGCCCTGCCGCCGCTCCGCAGAGATACCTCTGCGGGCACGGGCGTCCCGGGCGGGTACCGCTCAGTCGGCGGCAATGGCGGGGGCGGGGACCTCAAGGGTCTCGCCGCTCCCGCAGTCCTCTGCGGAAGGCCGCTGCGCACGCAGTTCCACGATGGCGGCCTCGAAGTCTTCCAGGGAATCGAACGCCCGGTACACGGACGCGAAGCGCAGATACGCGACGAGGTCGAGTTCCTGCAACGGGCCGAGGATGGCCAGTCCCACGTCGTGGGTGGTCAGCTCGGCGCTGCCGGTCGCGCGCACCGCCTCCTCGACCCGCTGGCCGAGCTTGGCGAGGGCGTCTTCCGTGACGGGTCGCCCCTGGCATGCCTTGCGGACGCCGGAGATGACCTTGGTGCGACTGAAGGGCTCGGTCACGCCGCTGCGCTTGACCACCATCAGTGAGCAGGTCTCCACCGTGGTGAAACGGCGGGAACAGTCGGGGCACTGCCGACGGCGACGGATCGACGTCCCGTCGTCGGTGGTGCGACTGTCGACGACCCTGCTGTCGGGGTGCCTGCAGAAGGGGCAGTGCATGGCTCCCAACCCTCCTTCACACGCACGACTGAATAGCCTCTTCAGGGCCCTTCTCGGGCCCCTGGAAGCAGTCCCAGCATAGGCGATGACCACGGCGCGATTGAACCGAGACCACAACTTCTGGGCGACTGGAGCAATCCAACCACTAGATCTAGGGTTGAGTCGCGTTTTCGGCCCTATCGCGTGTCGCGCGCCGGACCTCACTCGGAGGCGTTTCGGGGGGAGCGTGGGCCAGGGAAGAGGGTACGGGAAACGCGGGGCCGTCGAGCCGCCGGGGCTCCGGCACGGGTCCGGATGAAGGACCCCATGGGTCCGGATGAAAGACTGGGTCCGGGACCGCGGCGGAGCCTCCATTGGAGACCGCGCGCGATCCCCATCCTGCCGCTCATACACCTGCCGGTTGCACCGCGGCACCCCTTTATTCGTTTTTCACTCGAACGTGTGTTTGGCGCAACCTTTCGAAAGCTACTACCGTTGTCCAGCTAGGGAGAACATTCGAGAGGGGCCGACGTGACCACCACCGCAGACAGTGCCACCATCACCGCCCGGGACCATCGCTCCCAGAGCCGACTTGAGCCGGTGCATGCCATGAATGACTCAGTCACGAACACGGACGGGCCCGAGCCCGCACGCCCGGGGCGTTCCATGCCCGGCAGGCCTCCCGGTATCCGGGCGGACAGCTCGGGGCTCACCGACCGGCAACGGCGGGTCATCGAGGTCATCCGCGACTCCGTGCAGCGGCGCGGGTACCCGCCCTCCATGCGGGAGATCGGTCAGGCGGTGGGCCTGTCCAGCACATCGTCCGTCGCCCATCAGCTGATGGCCCTGGAGCGCAAGGGCTTCCTCCGCCGGGACCCGCACCGGCCCCGTGCCTACGAGGTGCGCGGGTCGGACCAGTCCAGCACGCAGCCGACCGACACGACGGGCAAGCCCGCCGCGTCCTATGTGCCGCTGGTGGGCCGGATCGCCGCCGGTGGCCCGATCCTCGCCGAGGAGTCCGTCGAGGATGTCTTCCCGCTCCCCCGCCAGCTCGTCGGCGACGGTGAGCTGTTCGTCCTGAAGGTCGTCGGCGACTCGATGATCGAGGCCGCGATCTGTGACGGTGACTGGGTCACCGTCCGTCGCCAGCCCGTCGCGGAGAACGGGGACATCGTCGCCGCCATGCTCGACGGCGAGGCGACGGTCAAGCGCTTCCGCCGGGAGGACGGTCACGTATGGCTGCTCCCGCACAACGCCGCGTACCAGCCGATCCCCGGCGACGAGGCGACCATCCTGGGCAAGGTGGTGGCGGTGCTGCGTCGGGTCTGAGGACGTCGGGTCCGATACGAGCGTCGGCCACGGCGGTCTGCCCCGGGATCTCTGCCTAGGACGTCGATCAAGACGTCGGTCCCGGGGCTTTGCCTTGCCCGCCTGAAAGGCAGGCCTCCTCCTACGCCTTGTCAGCCTTGGCCTTGGCGTCGATCGCGGCCAGGGAGCGGCGCGCCTGGTTCCGGTCGGTGGTGTACCAGAAGTCCGGCAGTGAGGCGCGCAGATAGCTGCCGTACCGCGCGTTGGCGAGCCGCGGGTCCAGCACGGCGACGACGCCCTTGTCGCCCGTGGCCCGGACCAGCCGGCCCGCGCCCTGGGCCATCAGCAGAGCGGCATGCGTCGCCGCCACGGCCATGAAGCCGTTGCCGCCCGCCTCCTCGACCGCCTTCTGCCGGGCGCTCATCAGCGGATCGTCGGGTCGGGGGAACGGGATCCGGTCCATGACCACCAGCTGACAGCTCGGCCCCGGGACGTCGACGCCCTGCCAGAGCGACAGGGTCCCGAAGAGACAGGTCTCCGGGTCTGCCGCGAAGTTCTTGATCAGCTCGCCGAGCGTCTCCTCGCCCTGGAGCAGGATCGGCCTGTCCATGCGGCCCCGCAGTTCCTCGGCCGCCGCCTTGGCTCCGCGCATCGAGGAGAACAGCCCCAGCGTGCGCCCGCCGGCCGCCTCCACCAGCTCGGCGAGCTCGTCCAGCATGTCCGTACGCGATCCCTCCCGACCCGGGGTGTTCAGATGCCGGGCGACATAGAGGATGCCCTGCTTCGGGTAGTCGAACGGGGAGCCGACGTCCAGCCCCTTCCACTGCGGGACGTCCTCGCCGGCCGTGCCCTCGGGGGCCAGCCCGAGGGACGCGCCCACCCCGTTGAAGTCGCCGCCGAGCTTGAGGGTGGCCGAGGTCAGCACCACGGACCGCTCGGCGAAGAGCTTCTCGCGCAGCAGCCCGGAGACGGAGAGCGGGGCGACCCGGACGGAGGCTCCGAACCGGTCGTGCTGCTCGTACCAGACGACGTCGTACTCGGAGCCCTGGGTGATGCGCTCGGCGACGCCGTGGATCGACTCGACCGAGGCCAGGGCCTGCTTGCGTACGGCGTTCTCGTCCTCGACGGACTTGTCCCGGGTGGCGCCGATCGCGGAGATCACCGTGCGCGCCGCGTCGCGCAGCGCCATCAGCGCGTACCCGAGATCCTCGGGCACCTCCTCCAGACGCCCGGGGAGCGCCAGTTCCATGACCCGCTCGAAACCCTCCGCTGCGGTCTGGAGCGCGTCGGCCGCCTTCTCGTTGACCAGCTTCGCCGCACGGCGGACCGCGCGGTTGACCTGGGCGGGGGTGAGCTCCCCGGTGGCCACGCCGGTGACCCGGGAGACCAGCTCATGGGCCTCGTCGACGATCAGCACCTCGTGGGAGGGCAGCACCGGCGCGCCCTCGATGGCGTCGATCGCGAGCAGCGCGTGGTTGGTGACGACCACGTCCGCGAGCTTCGCGCGCTCGCGGGCCGCCTCCGCGAAGCACTCCGCGCCGTACGCGCACTTCGTCGCGCCCAGGCACTCGCGCGAGGAGACCGAGATCTGCGCCCAGGCCCGGTCCGAGACGCCGGGGGTCAGATCGTCCCGGTCGCCCGTCTCCGTCTCGTCCGACCAGTCCCGCAGCCGCAGCAGGTCCTGCCCCAGCTTGCTGGACGGGGCGGCCGCCTCGAACTGGTCGAACAGTCCCTCCTCCTCGTCCTGCGGCACCCCTTCATGGAGCCGGTGCAGACAGAGGTAGTTCGACCGGCCCTTGAGCATGGCGAACTGCGGGCGCCGGCGCAGCAGCGGATGCAGGGACTCGACCGTACGCGGAAGGTCCCGCTCCACGAGCTGGCGCTGGAGGGCGAGGGTGGCCGTGGCCACGACGACCCGCTCCCCGTGCGCCAGGGCCGGCACCAGATAACCGAGCGACTTGCCCGTACCGGTGCCGGCCTGGACGAGCAGGTGGGATTGGTCGTCGACGGCCTCGGCAACGGCCTCGGCCATGGTGACCTGGCCGGGCCTTTCCGTACCGCCGACGGCGGTGACGGCGGCGTGCAGGAGCTCGGGGAGGGATGGCTTAGTCATAGCCCGACCACCCTACGGCGCACCACTGACAACGGCGATCACGCCCGGACGCGGGCGGAGGGGTGCAACGGGTTGGGAACCGTGCCGTGGATCGCCGCGTGCGGGCGGCTGGCACGGTCCCGGTAGCCGTCGACGAGCAGGCGGTTGCGGTTCAGACAGAGGCGCTCGATCTCCGGGGTCAGCATGTCGAAGAGCTCGAACCGCTCCTTCAGCTCCGGAAAGCGGGCGTGGTGGCGGACGATCTCCGCCCGGACGAGTGACCAGAAAGAGTCCTCGGAGACCCCGAGCTGCTCCTCGCACAGAGGAGACAGATAGCGGAAGACGCCGACGAAGAGGCCGGAGTGGATGAACTGGGTGAGGAAGGACGGCTCCTCGGTGAGAAGGACGGCGCGCACCTCGTCGGGCATGGTGCCGTGCTCCGGCAGCGGGTGGGCGCTGACGTTGACGTCGTCGACGAAGTCCTTGATGGCGAGCCGTACGGGCACATCGTTCTCGTCGAACACCACGATGGCGTTCTCGCCGTGCGGGGAGAAGACGGTGCCGTAGCGGTAGAGGAAGTGCAGCAGGGGCGGCAGCAGTGCGGCGAAGAGCCGCTTCAGCCAGGTGTCCGGGGACAGCCCGGAGCGCTCGACCAGCTCGGCGGTGAACGCACGGCCCGCCGGATCCGTATGGAGGAGGGAGGCGAGCGTGCGGGCGCGTTCGCCCGGGGCGAGGCGGGGCGGCAGGGGCTCCCGCCAGATCGCGCCGAGGATTTCCTTGTACTGGTAGGGCGCTTCGGGGAGGTGGTCGTACAGCGGGTGCTCGACGGCGACGGAGGCGACCTCGCCGAGGAGGACGACCCGGCAGGTGTCACGCAGGAACGGGTCGTCCGCGCACAGCCCCTGGACCCAGGCGGTGACCGCGGGGGCGGCGAGGGTCCGCTCGGTCGGCAGGCCGCGCCAGACCAGGGTGTTGAGGATGGAGAGCGGGAGCTTCACGGTGTGCCGCTCGGGCCGTTCCACGTTGGCGAACGTGCGGATGGACTGCTGTGGGAGGCGGGCGTCCCCGTCGGTGTGCAGGGCCACGATGTCGCCGTCGGCGATGGCCGGCGCGAAGAGCGGCACGATCCACTCGTCCCACTGCCAGGGGTGTACGGGGAGGAAGAGGTAGTCCTGCGGATCGTGTCCGCGGGCCCGCAGGACCTCGCCGAAGGCGTCCCGGACGCTCGGGTCGAGCTCACCGGCGTACAGCTGCTCGGGGGTGGTGAGGCGGCCCACGCCCCGGTACTGCGCGATGCGGGTGCTGACCGCGATCCACGGCAGCCGGAGCGGGCTGCGGGTCTCGGGGGTGAAGCGGGCGGCGTCGGCGGCGGAGAAGCCGAGCCGGCCCTTGCTCGCCACCAGCCAGGGGTGGCCGGTCTGATGGCCTTCCAGCTCCGCGTAGTCCAGGGCGGCGAGCCGGTCCGCGGTGAGCGCGGTGTGGTCGAGCCGGGCGTCGGCGGAGAGGGTCAGGGTCAGCTCGCGGATGAGGTGGCCGAGGGTGGTGCCGTCGAGTCCGAGGAGGCCCCGGGCCCGGGTGAGGAACGTCAGCGGGTCGCGGAACGGCCGGGACCCGGTGGCGGAGCCGTTGGACTGGGCGTCGGCGGATCCGGAGGCCGGTGAGCCGTTGTGCTGTGCGTCGGCGTGCGCGGCGGCCGGGGGCTGCGCGGTGACCTCGATCGAGTCGGGGTCGACCCGCCAGCTGCCGTAGACGCCGCGCCGGGCGGTGAAGGCGAGCACTCCCCCGTCGTCGAGGGTCAGTCGGTGGAGTCCGCCGGTCCCGGGCCCCGGGACGGGCTCGATGATCTTCTCGTAGGCGAACTCGCCGAGCATCTTGGCGAGGAGCCGTGCTGCGGCCCGGTCCCAGATCTGTCGGTTCAGCTCCGGAGGGCTGAACAGCTGCGGGGACTCGGCTGAATCACGGCTCGCGGGATATGTCGGCACGGGGACTCCTCCGGATGGAACCTATGAGGTTCGAGCGGTGTGGAAGGTGCGGCGAGTAAGTCACAGTTGGGCTCGGTACGTTCGGTCGCGGATCATCAGCGCGGCGCGTTTGCCGGGGAGGTCCACTTCGGCGGAGAAGCGGAAGCCGGCGCTGAGGAACGCGGATACGGATGGGGTGTTGCGCAGGTCCGGCTCGGCGACGACCCGTCCGCACCGCGGAAGGTTGTCCAGGACGAGGTCGGCGACGGCGCGGAGCAGGGTGGTTCCCACGCCCCGGCCCCGGTTGTTCACGCCCCCGATGAGGAGGTGGACACCGGTGTCGTGGGGGCGGGCCGGGTAGTGGCGGGCCAGCGGGTCGAGGTCGGCGCGGTAGATCTCCCAGTAGCTCATGGGCGTGCCGTCGAGCACGCCGAGGCAGGGGATGCTGCGTCCGTCGCCTTCGAGCTGGGGCCTGAGGTGGTCGGCGGTGACGGACTCCGGTCCGGCGAGCTCCCAGAAGGCCGCCACCGCGGGGTCGTTCATCCAGCGGCTGAGAACGGGCAGATCGCGCTCCGGCCGGACGGGCAGGAGCCGGAACTCCCCCGCCTCCGTGGCCGCCGGCGGCCAGGTGCCCGGGTCCCCCAGCAGCTCGCCGGGGACGGATGCGGGGGCCGTCCCGGTGTGCCGCTCCTCGGCGATCAGGGCGAGGAGCTCCTCGGTGAGCTTCAGGTCGAGGGTGTCCTCGACTCCGATGCTCCCACCGTCGGGTGCGGCGCCGGGTTCCGCTGAGGCGTCGGCGGGAGGCACGGTGGCGCTCTCCTCTCTGGACCGGGTGCGGTCGGTGGGCTGCTCCGGGGCGGTTGCGCTCGGAGTCTGCCTGGTGCGGGTGCTCAGCTGTGCAGCGGGTTGGCGATGGTGACGTACACGGACTGGGTGTCGACCGGTCCGACGAGCTCGTCGAGGCCGTGCAGCCGGGTCAGCAGGTTGGCCTTGCAGCGCAGTTGGCTGTTCTCCAGGAGGTACGCGGGCAGGGGTGAGCCCAGTTCCGCGGTCTCGGTGAGGAATCGGCGCAGGACGGTGAGGAGTTCCTGCTCGTCGGCCAGGCGCTGGGACCCGAACGCCCCGATGAGCCCGAGGACGTTGTTGATGCCGAGGTAGTACGCGAACCGCTCGTCGGTGACCGGGTCGGAGACGAAGGTGTCGCTGACGGTGCCGATGCCGGGGAGCCGCCGTTCCAGCTCGGCGCGGCGGGAGTCACGGAAGTAGTAGCCCTGGTTGTCCCGGTAGCGGCCGCCGACGGGCCAGCCGTCCGGGTCGAGGAGGACGAGGGTGTTCTGCTGGTGGGCTTCGAGGGCGACTCCGCCGTGGGCGTCGAGCCAGAGCACGGGGCGCACGACGTGGTGCAGATAGCGGCGGAACCATTCGGCGGAGACGTCGGTGGTGCCGCGGCCGGTGCGGGCGGCCAGCTGGGAGACGGCTTCGGCGAGCCGGGAGCGCATGCCGGGCCGGCCGGGCCGGGGGCGCTGCGCGGTGAGTCCCGCGATGCAGGCGGCGTCGTCACCCGGGCCGAAGGGGTTGTCGCGGAGCATCACGTCGAGCCCGGTGACGGGTGCGCCCTCGGGGTCGTCGACGGCGAGCCAGGCGGGGTCCCGGACGATGTCGAAACCGGGGTGTTCCCGCTGCCAGCGTTCGGCGAGTCCGGTCGACAGGAGGCGGTGGACCTCGACGCCCCGGTGCAACTCCTTGCGGAGGTTCTCCCGGCGGGAGTTGGTGATGCGTACGCCGAGGGAGAGCTTGAGCATCACCCGCGCGTCGGGCCGGTGCACGGTGCGGATGGAGGAGGTGGGGTGCCACCGCTCGCCGTGCGGGCCGAGGTCGTGGAGCAGGCCGGTGTCGGCGAGGGCCCGGACCTGGGGGCGGTGGAGCAGGTCGGCGGCCTGCCATGGGTGTACGGGGACGGCGACGGTGCCGGGGGGCAGGGTCAGCCCTTCGGCGTGCGGGGCGAGCAGCTCCTCGGCGGTGGCCGGACCGCCGTCGGTCCAGGCGGAGTCGGTGGCGATCAGCGACCGGTCGACGGCGAACCAGTGGAGCGGGAAGGACCCGTGGAGCTCCGGCGAATAGCGGCGGGACTCCGATTCGGAGAGGCCTTCGCGGCTCTTGGGCGTGGGGTGGAGGGGGTGGCCGAGCAGCAGGGACTGTTCGGCGGTGAGGAAGAGGTCGGCCTCGGCGGGGTCCGCCGGGCTGCGCCGCCGCTGCTCGATGAAGCCGGCGGTGTGGCGTACGGAGTCGGCGACCCGGGCGACCAGATCACCCGCGCCGCTCCCGCCGCCCTCGCGGCCGATGAGCACGGCGACGGTGGCGGCGTCGGCGGGCGGGGCGTCGGCGGGGGCGCTCTCCAGGGCGGGTGCGCCGAAGCGGTGGGCACCGGTGGCGGACCAGTAGTGCACGGGGGCCAGGAGGGCGGTGCCACTGGCGGGGAAGGCGATGCGCAGGGTGTCGTCTTCGGGGCGGGGCAGGTCGCTCTCCCGGGTCCAGCACCGCAGGAGGCTCTCGGTGCCCGCCGCGTCGGCGGCCCGCAGCGGGTCCGGATCGTCGAGCGGGTCGGGCCCTCGGTCCAGGTCCTGCTCCGCCGGCGCCTCAGGTCCCGGACCCGGCCCGTACGCCGAGGGGTTCGGGTCGCCGTCGTGCACGGATTTCTGGCGGGGCACGGTCGTCGCCTCGACCGTGCCGGGGGCGGCCGGTCCGTCCTGCCCTCGGTGCTGGGGGGTGCCGGGGCCGTCGGCCTCGGACGCGGGGGTGGGGTTCACGGCGTTCTTCCTTGTGGGGATTCCGGGATCAGGTGGTCGGCCCGGCGGTGGTCCGACGGTGCGGGGAGCGTGTCGCGGCTGCCAGCGCGTCGGCGAGACGGTCGACGACGGCACTCGCCTGCTCGTCGGTGAGGGTGAGGGGCGGCAGGAGGCGGACCACGGCGTCGTGCCGGCCGCCCAGTTCGACGATGAGGCCGCGCCGCAGGCATTCCTGCTGGACCGCGAGGGCGAGGGCCGGGTCGGGCGGCGGGGCCGGGTCCTGGTCGCCGGCTTCGGCGGGCAGGGGCGCGCGCTCGGGGTCCACCAGCTCCAGGCCGATCATCAGTCCCCGCCCCCGTACGTCACCGATGCCCGGGTGGTGCGCCCGCAACTCCGTCAGGCGGGCGAGCATCCGGGCCCCCAGGACCGCCGCGCGGTCCGCCAGTTGATTCTCCCTGACGTACGCGAGCGTGGCCGCGCCCGCCGCCATGGCGAGCTGGTTGCCACGAAACGTACCCGCGTGCGCGCCCGGCTGCCAAAGATCCAGCTCAGCGCGGTAGACGATCACGGCGAGCGGCAGGGAACCGCCGATCGCCTTGGAGAGGACCATGACGTCGGGCACGACGCCGCTGTGCTCGACGGCCCAGAAGGCGCCGGTCCTGCCTACCCCGGTCTGCACCTCGTCGACGATGAGCGGGATGGAGCGGTCCGCGGTGATCGTGCGCATGCGGCGCAGCCAGCCGTCGGGGGCGGGGTTGACGCCGCCCTCGCCCTGGACCGGCTCCACGATCATCCCGGCCGGGGCGGGCACGCCGCCCTT
Source organism: Streptomyces anulatus (assembly GCF_000721175.1). Lineage (GTDB taxonomy): Bacteria > Actinomycetota > Actinomycetes > Streptomycetales > Streptomycetaceae > Streptomyces > Streptomyces anulatus_C. The sequence goes on along the minus strand of NZ_JOEZ01000003.1, from coordinate 26,349 downwards.
CTCGTCGTCCAGCAGGTGCTCCGTCCACCGTGAGCCGAGGGCCGCGCCGCGCTCGCCGCCGGTCCCGAACGGGCAACGGTAGTCCTGCGGGAAGGGCAGCCGGGTGACGCGTACGTCGGTCGCGCCGCCGGAGGCCTCCAGGGCGCCGGCGGTCATACCGTGGTAGGCACCGGTGAAGGTCAGCAGGCCGGTGCGCCCGGTCGCGGCGCGGACCAGCTTGAACGCGGCCTCGACGGCGTCCGTGCCGGCGGGGCCGCAGAACTGGATCCTGGCGTTGTCGGCGAACTCCCGCGGCAGCGTGGCGAACAGCTCGGTGGTGAAGGCGTCCTTGACCGGGGTGGCGAGGTCCAGCACGTGCAGGGGTGCGCCGGAGTCGATGACCGTACGGATGGCTTCGAGCACGACGGGGTGGTTGTGCCCGAGCGCCAGGGTGCCGGCGCCCGACAGGCAGTCGAGGTAGCGGCGCCCGTCCGCGCCCTCGATGGTGAGCCCGCGGGCGCGCACCGGGACGATCGGCAGGGATCGCGCGTAGGTGCGGGCGGCCGATTCGCGCAGGGACTGGCGGCGGAGGATGCCTTCGTGCGCGGAGGGCGGTGCCACCGGTGCGGGTTCGGTCACGGACACGGCTCTTGATCCTCCTGCGGTAACGGTTGCGTTGCACGTCGGTACGATTTCGCGCGGACGCACCGAGGGCGTGAACGCTGTCCTGGTGTCCCCCGTACGTACCAACGACGCCGTCCGCGATGGATCACGGGTAAATCGGAACATCCTCGCGGCGACGGAACCGCGGACCTGCCGCGCGCCGTCACCATCGGCACCGGCATAGTGGGGGCCGCACAGCGGCCCGGAAGCACCTGCTCCGGCGCCCGGAGTGTCCGCAATGCAGTACGAGTACCGAGTGACGAAGTCCCAGGGGGATCACGAGATGCGACCCATTCGCCCGACCGATACCGCACGGCGTGGGAGGCGCGCACGGCGCATGCCCTCCTCCGCGCTCGCCGCGACCGCCGTCGCCGCTGTGCTGGCGCTCACCGCCACCGCCTGCGGCCCGGAGGAGGACAACGCGGGCTCCACGCCCAGCGCCTCCGCCGAACAGTCTTCCGACGGCAAGGTCACCATTCCGGACGACCTCAAGAACCGTCTCAAGGAGCACGGGATCGACCCCGACAAGTGGCGGGACGGGGAGTGGAAGAACTGGGACAAGGACAAGTGGCTGCGTGAGGCCAAGGACTTCGTCAACCCGGTCATCGACGGGCTGTGGGACCCGGACCGGATGCGGGAGGCCGACAAGCCCCCGGAGAACCCGGTCGAGGACGACATCTCGGGCGACGACGGCGTGACGGACCCGACGCCGGCCCCGGTCCAGGCCGCCGGTGTCGCGACGCCGTACCACGACAACGCCCCGGAGTCCGGGAAGTTGCTCTTCGACGGCCCGCAGGGCTCGATGGTCTGTTCCGCGACCGTGGTGAAGGACCCGGCGAACCCCGGCAGGTCCAACATGGTGTGGACGGCCGGGCACTGTGTGCACGCGGGCAAGAAGGGCGGCTGGTACCGCAACATCGCCTTCGTCCCGGCGTACAACAACGACGGTCTGTCGCTGGACCAGCTGGAGTCCGCGCCCAAGGAGAAGATCGCTCCCTACGGTGTGTGGTGGGGCCAGTGGGCCCAGACCTCCGAGCAGTGGATCGAGCAGGGCGCCGCGGTCGGCGGCCAGGGCGCCCCGTACGACTTCGCCGTGCTGCACGTGACGCCGGAGAAGGGCGCGGGCGGCAAGTCGCTGGAGGAGACGGTCGGTTCCGCACTGCCGGTGGAGTTCAACGCCCCCGTCGTGCCGGAGATCGCCGGTATGACGGCCACGGGCTACCCGGCCGCGCCGCCGTTCGACGGTCAGAAGCTGCTCCAGTGCCAGGACAGGCCGGGCCGGCTCTCCGTCTTCCAGGACCAGCCCACGATGTACCGCATCGGCTGCACGATGACCGGCGGTTCCTCCGGCGGCGGCTGGGTCGCGGCGGGCAAGGACGGCAAGCCCGCCCTGGTCTCGAACACCTCCATCGGCCCGGTCACGGCGGGCTGGCTGGCCGGTCCGCGGCTCGGCAAGGAGGCCGAGGGCATCTACCGCGCGGTCAGCGAGAAGTACGCGGGTCAGTAGGTCCCGGTCACGGAATGCTCCGCACCGATCTCATGCGCGGCCCCCCGGCACGGCAGTCGCCGTGCCGGGGGCCGCGCATGACCGGCGGTGGATCCCGGCCAACGCATGACAAGCGCATGACAGAATGCACGACCGCATATCCGTGCACGCGTGCCAACCGCACGACTCAGGTTCTCGGGGGGATCTCTTCCATGCGATCGATACGTCCGCTGCTGGCCGTCACCGGCCTCGTCGCGGCGCTCATACTGACGGCCACGGCCTGCGGCCCGGAGGAGGACGCCGCCGCGAAGCCGTCGGCAACCGACGGAGCAGCCGGCAAGGACCCCGCCGCCGGTCTTCCCGGTGATCTGGGCGACGCCCTGGACAAGCACGGGGTGGACCCGGAGGAGTGGAAGGACGGGGGGTGGAAGGACTGGGACAAGGACGGCTGGCTCCGCAAGGCCGAGGACTTCGTCAACCCGGTCATCGACGGCCTGTGGAAGCCGGACCGGATGGCCGCGGCCGACGAGCCCGCCAAGACGATGACGGCCGGTGACCTCTCCGCCGGCCAGGACGTCAGCGATCCGGAGCCCGCGCCCGTGCAGGCCAAGCCGGAGAAGCTGCCCTACCACCGGCACGCCGCCCCGGTCGGCAAGGTCTTCTTCGACTCGCCCAAGGGCTCCATGGTCTGCTCGGGCACGGTCGTGAAGGACCCGAAGAACCCCGGCAGGTCCAACCTGGTGTGGACCGCCGGACACTGCGTGCACGCGGGTGCTGGCGGCGGCTGGTACCGCAACATCGTCTTCGTGCCCTCGTACAACGACCAGGGCAAGAACGCGGCGCAGCTGCGGACCGCGCAGCCGCAGGAGGTCGCCCCCTACGGCACCTACTGGGCGGACTGGGCCGCGTCCTCCGGAGAGTGGATCTCCGGCGGCGGCCCGACGGGCGGAGCAGGCGCGCCGTACGACTACGCGATCCTGCATGTGAAGCCGGAGAAGGGCACGAAGTCGCTGGAGGAGACGGTGGGCAACGCGCTGCCGGTCTCCTTCGACGCTCCGGAGATCCAGCAGATCAGCGGCATGGGCGCCTGGGGCTACCCGGCCGGTCCGCCGTACGACGGACTGCTGATGCACCAGTGCGTCGACCGTCCCGGCCGGCTCTCGATCGCCCCCGGCACGCCGACGATGTACCGCATCGGCTGCACCATGACCGGCGGCTCCTCCGGTGGCGGCTGGTTCGTCGCCGGGCCGGACGGGAAATCGATGCTGGTGTCCAACACCTCGATCGGCCCGGTCACCTCGGGCTGGCTGGCCGGTCCTCAGCTCGGTGAGGACGCCCGGCGCACCTTCACGATGATGAGCGACAAGTTCGCCGGCCGGTAGTCCCGGCCGCTGTACGTACGCCGAAGGCTCGGCCCTCCTGGAATTCACCGGAAGAGGGCCGGGCCTTCGGCTTGTCGCGTGGCTACGCGGCTGTCAGTGCGCGGCGGGGACGAAGGTCCCGAGCTCCGCGGCCAGTTCCTCGTGGACCTGAGCCTTGAGCAGGGTGCCCTCGGCGGTGTGCTCCTCGGAGAGCACCTCGCCCTCGGCGTGCACCCGGGAGACCAGGGCCCCCTGGATGTACGGCACGAGCACCTCGATCTCGACGGACGGACGGGGCAGCTCGGCGTCGATGAGCGCGAGCAGCTCGTCGATTCCGGCGCCGGTCCTGGCCGAGACCGTGATGGCGTACTTCTCGTTGCGCAGCAGCCGCTGGAGGACCAAGGGGTCCGCCGCGTCCGCCTTGTTGATCACGACGATCTCGCGTACGTCCACCGCACCGACATCCCGGATCACCTCGCGCACGGCGGCGAGTTGCTCCTCCGGCACCGGGTGGGAGCCGTCCACCACGTGGAGGATGAGATCGGACTCGCCGACCTCCTCCATGGTGGAGCGGAACGCCTCGACGAGGTGGTGCGGCAGGTGCCGTACGAACCCGACGGTGTCGGCGAGGGTGTAGATGCGGCCGCTCGGTGTCTCAGCCCGGCGCACGGTCGGGTCCAGGGTGGCGAACAGGGAGTTCTCCACCAGGACACCGGCTCCGGTGAGGCGGTTGAGCAGCGAGGACTTGCCGGCGTTGGTGTATCCGGCGATGGCGACGGAGGGCACCTTGTTGCGCTTGCGCTCCTGCCGCTTGATCTCGCGGCCGGTCTTCATCTCCGCGATCTCCCGGCGCATCTTCGCCATCTTCTCGCGGATCCGTCGCCGGTCCGTCTCGATCTTGGTCTCACCCGGACCACGGGTTGCCATGCCGCCACCGCCGCCGGAACCGGCGCCGCCCATCTGGCGGGAGAGCGACTGACCCCAGCCTCGCAGTCGCGGCAGCATGTACTGCATCTGCGCCAGCGAGACCTGCGCCTTGCCCTCACGGGACTTGGCGTGCTGGGCGAAGATGTCGAGGATGAGGGCGGTCCGGTCGACCACCTTCACCTTGACGACGTCTTCCAGGTGGATCAGCTGGCCCGGGCTGAGCTCACCGTCGCAGATGACGGTGTCGGCCCCGGATTCGAGGACGATGTCGCGCAGTTGCAGCGCCTTGCCCGAGCCGATGTAGGTGGCCGGGTCGGGCTTGTCGCGCCGCTGGTACACCGCGTCGAGCACCTGTGCGCCCGCCGTCTCCGCGAGTGCGGCGAGCTCCGCGAGGGAGATCTCCGCGTCACGCACCGTCCCCGAGGTCCAGACGCCCACCAGCACCACGCGCTCCAGACGCAGCTGGCGGTACTCGACCTCGGTGACGTCCTCGAGCTCCGTGGAGAGACCGGCCACGCGTCGCAGCGCGGCACGCTCGGAGCGGTCCAGCTGTTCGCCGTCCCTCGCTCCGTCGATCTCCTGGCTCCAGGCGACGTCCTCTTCCATCAGGGCGTCGGCCCGAAGGCTCTCGGTGAGGCTCTCGGGGGTGTTCTCCGTAGCGCTCTGCGCGTCCTGCGCGTCCTGGGGAAGGGAAGAAGAGGAGGTCATTGGATCCTTACGTCGATAGAAGTCTTTACGTCAGTCACAACGTGTGATCTTCCCGGATGATTCCCTTCCGGGAACTCCGGTGCGGTCCGCCGCGCCGACGCGTCGATAGTGGCACGGCCCCACCGGACCCGTCACGCGGGTTTCGCACTGCTCCAGTCGGGGTGTCCGGGCATCGGCGGAGTCTTCTGCCCGTACAGCCAGCCGTCGAAGAAGGCGGTCAGGTCCCGTCCCGCGATGCCGGACGCCAGCCGGGTGAAGTCCGCGGTGGTCGCCGTGGAGTCCCGGTGCACCCGGACCCAGGCGCGCTCCAGCCGGTCGAAGGCGGCCTCGCCGATCTCCTGGCGCAGGGCGTAGAGTACCAGCGCGCTGCCGTCGTACATGACCGGGCGGAACAGGCTGAGCTTTTGCCCCGGGGCCGGTCCTTCCGGGTGCGCCGGGGGGCCGCCGTCCGCGCGCCAGCCGTCGGAGAGCCTGTACGCATGCCGCATCCGCCGCTCCAGGGTCCCGCCGCCGTGCTCCTCGGCGTACCGCGCCTCGTACCAGCTGGCGTGTCCTTCGTTGAGCCACAGGTCGGACCAGGTCGCGGGCGAGACGCTGTTGCCGAACCACTGGTGGGCCAGCTCGTGGATCATCACCGAGTCGACGTACCACTCCGGGTAGCCGGGCTCGGTGAAGAACGACTTCCCGAACAGCGAGAGCGTCTGGGTCTCCAGGGCGAAGCCGATGGGACTGTCGGCGACGAGCACCCCGTACGTCTCGAAGGGGTAGCGCCCGACCTGCTCCTCCATCCACTCCAGCTGGGCCGGGGTCTTCTTCAGCCAGGGCTCCAGCGTCTTCCGGTCGGCTGCCGGGACGACGTCGCGGACCGGCAGCCCGTGCGGTCCTGTGCGGTGCAGGACGGCGGAGCTGCCGATGGAGACCTGGGCCAGCTCGGTGGCCATGGGGTGTTCGCTGCGGTAGGTCCAGGTGGTCGTGGCCCCGCGCCGGGTCTTCCCCGCGGGCCGCCCGCCCGCGACCGCGGTCAGTTTCTCCGGGGCGGTGATCCGGAAGGTGAACCAGGCCTTGTCCGAGGGGTGGTCGTTGCTCGGGAAGACGCGGTGGGCGGCGTCGGCCTGGTTGGCCATGGCGAGCCCGTCGGCGGTACGCACCCAGCCGCCGTCGTCCCCGGATCCGCTCGGATCGCTGGTGTGCCGGACGGTGATGTTCAGCGCTACGCCCGCGGGGAGCCGGCGGGGGGCTTGGACGACCAGGTCCTCGCGCTTGCTGCCGAAGTCGGCGGCGAGACCGTTGACCTCGACCCCGTGGACGGTGCCCCGGGCGAAGTCGAGGTTGATCCGGTCCAGCGGGGCGGTGGTGCGGGCCCTGATCTTCGTGACGGCGTCCAGGGGCTCGGTGTTGCTGCCGTGGTACGTGAGGGCGATGTCGTACGCGAGGACGTCGTATCCGGGGTTGCCCAGCTCGGGGAAGAGCCGGTCGCCGATGCCCAGGGGCTCGGGGGCGGGCAGGGTGGCGGCTACGAGAGTGGCCGAGGCGGTCGCCAGCAGGGCGGCACGCAGGCGGCGGGGCAGGAGCGGCATGGACTACCGCTATCAGCGCTCGGCGGTCCCGGCGGGGAGCCGCGCGCCGCGCCACCCGAACGAGAACGCGCCGCCCGTGCGGGGAGCGGTCGGCCGGCCGGGACGGGCTGCTGCCGGACGGGGCGTTTCCGACGTGCTCAGCCGGCCGGGGCCGGGTGCTGGGCCCGGCTGACGTCGTAGACGCCGGCGACCTCGCGCATGGCGCGCATCAGGGCGGGAAGGCCTGCCGCGTCGGGGAGCTGGAGGGTGTAGGTGTGGCGGACCCGCTGCTCGCTGGGCGGTTCCACGGTGGCGGAGACGATCGCCGCTTCGGCGGTGGCGATGGCCTCGGTGAGGTCGGCGAGGAGCCGGGGGCGGCCGAAGGACTCGGCGACGAGGGTGACCCGGCAGCCCGCGTCGGACTCCCGGCCCTCGGCATCCGCCCAGCGGGCACCGACCGGGGCGCGGCCGATCCCCTGCATGGCGGCCCCGGCGGGGCACTCGCGGCGGTGCACGGTGACCGCTCCGCCGCGGACGACGAAGCCGGTCAGCTCGTCGGGGGGCACCGGCGTGCAGCAGCCGGCCAGGCGCACCGGCCCGCCGCCCCCGTCGACGACGACGCCCGTGGCGCGGGGGCCGGACCGGGTTCGCGCCGGTGCCGTGGCCTGGGGCTCGCGTTCCGGGGCGCCTGCCGCGGGCACGGCCTGGCCGGGTCCGCCCGCGTCCACGGTCTCCGGATCGGGCTTCGCCTCGTCGGGGTGGTCGGTGAGCCAGCCGGTGATCGCGATCCGGGCGGCGGGGGTGCGCACATGGTCGAGCCAGTCGGGCGAGGGGCCGGAGGCGGTGTCCTGGGCGAGCAGCAGCTGCACGGTGTCGCCGTCGCTGAGGACGGTGCTCAGGGTGGCGAGGCGGCCGTTGACCCGGGCCCCGATGGAGGTGTGCGCCCGGTCGCCGTACTGCGCGTAGGCGGCGTCGACGCAGCTGGCCCCGGCGGGCAGCCCGAGGGTGCCGCCGTCGGTGCGGAACACGGTGATCTCGCGGTCCTGGGCGAGGTCGTCGCGCAGGGTCGTCCAGAAGGTGTCGGGGTCGGTGGCGGACTCCTGCCAGTCCAGCAGCCGGGAGAGCCAGCCGGGCCGGGTCGGGTCGGCGCGCTCGTCGGACGGCTCGGTCTGCGGGGTGGCGGTGTGGTCGTGGACGTACGGGTTGCCCAGCGCGACGACGCCCGCCTCGGCGACCTTGTGCATCCGGTGCGTACGGATGAGGACCTCGGCTACGGCGCCCCCGGGGCCGACGACCGCGGTGTGCAGCGACTGGTACAGGTTGAACTTGGGGGCGGCGATGAAGTCCTTGAACTCGGAGATCACCGGGGTGAAGCAGGTGTGCAGTTCACCGAGGACGGCGTAGCAGTCGGAGTCCTCGCCGACGAGGACGAGCAGCCGGCCGAAGTCGGTGCCGCGCAGCTCGCCGCGTTTCCTGCGGACCCGGTGCACGGAGACGAAGTGGCGGGGCCTGATGAGGACTTCGGCGCTGATGCCGGCGTCCCGCAGGGTGTGCCGTACGTTGTCGGCGATGGTTTCGAGGGGGGCGTCCGGGCCTGCCGCGGCGGCGATCAGGGCGCGGGTGCGCTCGTACTCCTCGGGGTGCAGGATCGCGAAGACCAGGTCCTCCAGCTCGGTCTTGAGCGCCTGCACACCGAGCCGTTCGGCGAGCGGGATGAGGACGTCCCTGGTGACCTTGGCGATCCTCGCCTGCTTCTCGGGGCGCATCACACCGAGGGTGCGCATGTTGTGCAGCCGGTCGGCGAGCTTGATCGACATGACCCGGACGTCGTTGCCCGTGGCGACGAGCATCTTGCGGAAGGTCTCCGGTTCCGCGGCGGCGCCGTAGTCGACCTTCTCCAGCTTGGTGACGCCGTCGACGAGATAACAGACCTCGTCACCGAACTGCTCGCGTACCTGATCGAGCGTCACTTCCGTGTCCTCGACGGTGTCGTGGAGCAGGGAGGCGGTCAGTGTCGTGGTCTCGGCGCCGAGCTCGGCGAGGATCAGGGTGACGGCCAGCGGGTGCGTGATGTACGGCTCGCCGCTCTTGCGCATCTGGCCGCGGTGCGAGGACTCCGCGAGGACGTAGGCCCGGCGCAGGATGGTGAGGTCGGCGTCGGGGTGGTGGGCGCGGTGCGCCTCGGCGACATGGCCGATGGCGTCGGGCAGCCGGTCGCGGGAGACGGGGCCGCGCAGTGCCACCCGGCCCAGTCTGCGCAGATCGATCCTGGGGCGGCTCCGCCTGCGAAGGGGAGCGCCCGGATCGGCGGCCTCTGCACTCATGGGCACCTCCGGCGACGTCGACCGGCACGGGGGAGGAGCGGATGCCCCTCGGGGCCGGTGCTTGATGCTATCGACCCCACCACGTGGCGCAGTACAGCTCTCGCCCAGCGTGAAACGGATCACCCATTCGAGCGAAGCTCCGGCCGATCACCGTTTCGAGCAGATCCGGCCGGGTGGCTGCTTCGGACCGGTCGAAGGGCTCAGTCGGTCACGGTGTCGAGCCAGGACGGGTCGATGACGCCCTCGGCGACGATCACGGCGGGGCCGGTCATGTCGATCGCGCCGTCCGGGTGCTCGGTGATGACGAGGGTGCCGCCGGGGAGATCCACCCGGTACGTGACGGGGAGCCCGGTCCCCGCGGGGTCGGCGCCGTCACGGCGGGCGGTGGCGACGGCGACCGCGCAGGCGCCGGTGCCGCAGGAGCGGGTCTCTCCGGAGCCCCGCTCGTGGACGCGCATGCCGACGTGGCGCGGGCCCCGGTCGACGACGAACTCGACGTTGACGCCCTCGGGGTAGACGGCCTCGGGGCTGACGGGCGGGGCGGTGAGCAGGTCACCGGCGTGGTCCAGGTCGTCGACGAAGGCGACCGCGTGCGGGTTGCCCATGTTGACGTTGCGGGTGGGCCAGCTGCGGTCGCCGACGCTGACCGTGACGCTGTCCTCGGGCAGTAGGGCGCGTCCCATGGAGACCGTGATGTCGCCGTTCTTGGCGAGGTGCACATGCTTGGGGCCGCCCCGGGTGGCGACGGTGAGATCGCCCTCCTCGACGAGGCCGGCGCGCTGGAGGTAGTGGGCGAAGACACGCACGCCGTTGCCGCACATCTCGGCGATCGAGCCGTCCGCGTTGCGGTAGTCCATGAACCACTCGGCCGCGTCCGCCATGTCCCGTGCCTCGGGGTGCGCGGCGGACCGCACGACGTGCAGCAGGCCGTCCCCGCCGATGCCGGCCCGGCGGTCGCAGAGCCGGGCGACGACGGCGGCGGGCAGCGTGAGGGCGTTGTCCGGGTCCGGGACGATCACGAAGTCGTTCTCGGTGCCGTGACCCTTGAGGAAGGCGATCTGCGAGGTGCTCACACGCCAACTGTACGAGGCGGCGCCGACAACCCGCACGAGCGGCCCGGTCGTGCGGGCCTCACCGCGACGCCGTCAGCGCAGTCGGGCCACGCGCCAGACGGCGAGGGCGACCAGGACGAGGCCGGTCGCGACGTACAGCGCGATCACCCGCCAGTCGGGGCGGTCGCCCGAGCCGCGGGAGGGCAGTCCCGGCCAGGTGTGGCCGACGCGGCGGGCCGCCATCATGCCCCAGCCGGCCGCGCAGCAGCTGATCAGGAGCCCCAGCATGGCGACGATCGCTCCGCCGTCACCGAACTCGAAGGCGAGGGGGAAGGCGAACATCAGCGAGCCGACCGCGGCCAGCACGACGATGGGCGCGAGCTGCCAGATCCGCAGCTTGCGGGTGGGCCGCAGCTCGACCTCGACCTCGGGGGTCAGGTCCTGCTCGTCGGGCCCGTCCGGACTCAGCCGTCCCGCGTTCTCCCGCGGTGACGGCACGTCGTGCTCTGTGTCGCGCTGCTCCGTGTCGCGAGGGCCGGCCTCCATCGCCACGCGCCCTCCCAACTCGGACTCCACTGGTGGATCGATGCTCGATGATGGCACGATCACGGGTGCCGAATTGACGGGCGGAGCTTCCCGATGCCATCACGTGATCAGGCTGTGACCGCTCGTTCGACCAACGTCAGCGCCCGGTCCGGGAGTTCCCCCCGGTCGCGGTGTCCGCCGCCGAGCCACACGACACGCGGGTCACGACGGAACCACGAGTCCTGACGGCGGGCGAAGCGCTTGGTGGCGCGCACGGTCTCGGCCCGCGCGTCGTCCTCGGTGCACTCCCCCGCGAGCGCCGCGAGGATCTGCTGATATCCGAGGGCCCGCGAGGCCGTGAGCCCCTCGCGCAGCCCGGACGCCTCCAGGGCGCGTACCTCGTCCACGAGTCCTTCCTCCCACATCCGGTCGACGCGCAGGGCGATGCGCTCGTCCAGTTCGGGGCGGTCCACGTCGACGCCGATCTGTACGGCTTCGTAGACCGGCTCGTCGCCGGGGAGGTTCGCGGTGAAGGGCTTGCCGGTGATCTCGATGACTTCGAGGGCGCGGACGATGCGGCGGCCGTTGCTCGCCAGGATGGACCGGGCGGCGTCCGGGTCGGCGGCGGCGAGGCGTTCGTGCAGGACGCCCGAACCGCGCTCGGTCAGTTCCGCTTCGAGGCGGGCGCGCACCTCGGGATCCGTACCGGGGAACTCCAGGGCGTCGATCGCGCCCTTCACGTACAGGCCGGAGCCGCCGACCAGGACAGGCGTGCGCCCTTCGGTGAGCAGCCGGTCGATCTCCAGGCGGGCCAGGCGCTGGTACTCGGCGACGCTGGCGGCCTCGGTGACGTCCCAGATGTCCAGCAGCCGGTGCGGCACGCCGTCGCGCTCGGGGAGCGTCAGTTTCGCGGTGCCGATGTCCATCCCCCGGTAGAGCTGCATGGAATCGGCGTTGATCACTTCGCCGCCGAGCCGCTGGGCGAGAAAGACCCCCAGATCCGATTTTCCGGCGGCGGTGGGGCCTACGACGGTGATGACGCGGGGGGCGGAAGCGGGAGGGGTCACCCGGACAGTCTCCCAAATATCCCGGCCGTCCCGAACACGCCGGGTGCGGAGGGCGGGCGACCCCGTACGGGGCGGAGGGCGATGTCAAGGATGCGCTCGAAAACACTGCAGAACGCTATAGGGCGAGTAGAAACGGCAGGAACGGACAGGTGACGGACAATGGGGGCGGGAGAACGCTCCCGCGAACAGTCCTCACTGCACGGAAGGTGACCCAATGGGGTTCCTGGACAACCTGAAGGCCAAGCTGGGACCGGCCAAGGACAAGGTCGGCGACCTCGCGCAGCAGCACGGGGGCAAGATCGAGCAGGGCCTCGACAAGGCCGCGCGCACGGTCGACCAGAAGACCAAGGGCAAATACAGCGACAAGATCGATTCGGGTACGCGCAAGGCCAAGGGGGCCGTGGACAAGCTGGGGCAGAAGGGCGGAGGCACGCCCGGCACCACGCCTCCCCCTCCGCCGCCCGCTTCCTGACCCGCCAGCAGCAGGCCCTTGACGGCGGCACCGGTTCTCCCCGGTGCCGCCGTCGGTCTGTTCAGGACCAGGCGGCGACGGTGTAGCCCACGCCGTACGGGGCGTCCTCGTACAGCAGCCGTCCGGCGAGCCCGGCGTCCCGCGCGGCGCCGCCGAGCAGCTGCCAGGGGGCCCGTCCGGCCGCCTTGAGCTCGTGGGCGAGCGTCGCGTCGAGCGCCGCGAGGGCGTCGAGGTCCGCGGAGCCGAGCGCTTCGGAGGCCCGTACGTCGAAGGCGGCGGCCCGGTCGTCGAGGTAGCCGGGGGCCTTGAGGGTGCGGCAGGCACTGCCGTCGCCCATCACCAGGAGCGCGACCCGCTCGGCCCGGCCGGCGAGGGAGCGTCCGGCCTCCGCGCACTCCTCGGCGGCCTCCCGCTCCGCCACGGCGAGCCCTTCGACGGGAGCGCCCGCCCATCGGGCCCGGTCCAGCAGCCACGCGCCCACGGTCAGGGACTGCGGCAGCGGCCGGTCCGGGGCGGCGAGGTCCCCAGGTGTGTCGCCGAGCGTCACGTCGAGGTTCACGCCGACGCCCCGGAAGGAGCCGTGCGCTCCCGCCGGGTAGGTCCCGGCGGACCGGTCGTCGCCCGGGCCCACGACGACGAGCAGGTCCGGGCGCGAGGCGGCGAGCACCCCCACGGCGTCGAGACACGCGTCCCGCGCGGCGTCGAGCTCGGGGGCGGCCCCGGCGGCGACCTCGGGCACCAGGAGCGGCGGACAGGGGCACACGGCGGCGGCGACAAGCATGCCGGTCAGCGTACTTGTCGGGAGCCGTCGGCCGATCCCGCACGCTGGGCCGTGGTCGGCGACCCGCCGCCGGGCCGGAAGCCGTCAGCCGAAGCCGCAGGCCGGAGCCGTCAGCCGATGCCGCAGGCCGGGGCCGCGGCGGCCGGGAGCGGGTCCGGGGCGCCGATGCCGGGGAGGCCGAGCATCACTCCGGCGGGCTTGGCGGCGGCCTCGGTGGTGCGCTTCTCCCAGGCGTCGCCCGCGCGGGTGGACCGTACGGCGAGCGGCGTGCCCTCGGCGAGCAGGTGGTGCGGGGCGGCGTAGGTGATCTCGACGGTCACCACGTCACCGGGGCGCACGGCCTTCCCGGGCTGCGTGAAGTGGACCAGCCGGTTGTCGGGGGCGCGGCCGGAGAGGCGCCGGGTGGCGCCGTCCTTGCGGCCCTCGCCCTCCGCGACCATGACGTCCAGTGTCCGTCCGACCTGCTTCTTGTTCTCCTCCCAGGAGATCTGCTCCTGGAGGGCGGACAGGCGCATGTACCGCTCCTGGACGACCTCCTTGGGGATCTGACCGTCCATGTCGGCGGCGGGGGTCCCGGGGCGCTTGGAGTACTGGAAGGTGAACGCGTTGGCGAACCGCGCCTCCCGGACGGCGTGCATCGTCTGCTCGAAGTCCTCCTCGGTCTCGCCGGGGAAGCCCACGATGATGTCCGTGGAGATGGCGGCGTCCGGCATCGCGGCGCGCACCTTCTCGATGATTCCCAGGAAGCGCTCCTGGCGGTAGGAGCGGCGCATCGCCTTCAGGATGCGGTCCGAGCCGGACTGCATCGGCATGTGCAGCTGCGGCATCACGTTGGGCGTCTCGGCCATGGCGGCGATGACGTCGTCGGTGAAGTCGCGGGGGTGCGGCGAGGTGAAGCGGACGCGCTCCAGGCCCTGGACGGAGCCGCAGGCGCGCAGCAGCTTGGAGAAGGCCTCGCGGTCGCCGATGTCGGAACCGTACGCGTTCACGTTCTGGCCGAGCAGGGTGATCTCGGAGACGCCCTCGGCGACCAGGGCCTCGATCTCGGCCAGGATGTCGCCGGTGCGGCGGTCCTTCTCCTTGCCGCGCAGCGCCGGGACGATGCAGAAGGTGCAGGTGTTGTTGCAGCCGACCGAGATGGAGACCCACGCGGCGTAGGCGGACTCGCGGCGGGTGGGGAGCGTCGAGGGGAACGCCTCCAGGGACTCGGCGATCTCGATCTGCGCCTCTTCCTGGATGCGGGCGCGCTCCAGGAGGACCGGCAGTTTGCCGATGTTGTGGGTGCCGAAGACGACGTCGACCCAGGGGGCCCGCTTGACGATGGTGTCGCGGTCCTTCTGCGCGAGACAGCCGCCGACGGCGATCTGCATCCCGGGGCGCTTGGTCTTCATGGGCGCGAGGCGGCCGAGGTTTCCGTAGAGCTTGTTGTCGGCGTTCTCCCGCACCGCGCAGGTGTTGAAGACGACGACGTCGGCGTCGCCGTCGGAGCCCTCGGGGGCCCGGACGTAACCGGCGCCCTCCAGGAGACCCGACAGCCGCTCGGAGTCGTGGACGTTCATCTGGCACCCGTAGGTGCGCACCTCGTAGCTCTTCTGGACGTCCACTGCTTCGCTCCGGTTGCCGCTGCTCATGGGACAAGGGTAGGCGGTTGCCGGGCAGCGCCCTCCCGTCGCCCGCCCCTGCCCCTCCCGCCCCGCCCCGTCCGCTGTGGGCCGGGCCTCACGGGGAAGCCTGGCCAGGGGGCGGATGAGCTGGCAGGATCGCGCGCATGTCCCACGCTCTGTCCCGATTCGGCCGTCGGCGCACCCTGCAGACGGGCGCCGTCCTCGCGGTCGTGCTCGGGCTGCTCGCGTGGTGGCTGCAGCCCCAGGGGGACGGGAGGGACCCGAGCGGGTCGCTCACCTTCTCCACCGGGGTGCCCAGCGGTGTCTACCAGCGGTACGGGGAGCGGCTGGAGGGCGCGCTCGCCAAGGACATGCCGGAGGTGTCGATACGGCTGCGGACCAGCGAGGGGTCGCAGCAGAACCTCGCCCGGGTGGCGACGGGCGACGCGGACTTCACCATCGCCACCGCCGACGCCGTGGCGACCTATCTGCGCGACGGCAGGCCCGGGGCCCAGCGGCTGCGCGGCTGCGTCCGGCTCTACGACGACTACGTCCAGCTGGTCGTCCCCCGCGACTCCGACATCCGCAAGGCCTCCGACCTGCGGGGCAAGCGGGTGGGCGTCGGCCAGGAGGGCTCCGGGGTGCGGCTGGTCGCGGACCGGCTGCTGACGGCGGCGGGGCTCGATCCGGCCGACGACATCACCCCGGTGCCGGTCGGCATCGACACCATGCCCGTACGGCTGACCCAGGGCCAGCTCGACGCCTTCTTCTGGTCGGGCGGGCTGCCGACCGCGGCCGTCCAGGAGCTGTCGGAGCGCTTCGACATCCGGCTGGTGCCGCTGGAGGCCGCCCTGGTCGCGAAGTTGCAGGCCGCGACCGGGCCCACCCGTTTCTACCGGTCGGCCATGATGCCCGCCGACGCCTATCCGCAGGCCCAGCAGGGTCAGTCGGTACCCACGGTCGCCGTCGCCAACCTGCTCGTCACGACCGACCGTACGGACGCGGCCATGACGGAGGCCTTCACCCGGACGGTGATCAACAGCCGGGACCGGATCGGCCGCGAGGTCCACGCGGCGCAGTTGGTCGATCTGCGGACGGCGATCTACACGGATCCGCTGGACGTGCACGACGGGGCCAAGGACTACTACCGCTCGGTGAAGCCGTGACCGCTCTTGGATGAGGGCATGAGGGCACCCGCCCACCCTTCGGCTCAGCCACCGCCCGGCAGGTCGCGGGGGACGGAGACGGTCACCCGCAGACCGTGCGGTTCGTGGTGCTCGTACGCGATGGAGCCGCCGCCCGCCGCGAGCAGCACCCGGGAGATGGAGAGGCCCAGGCCCGATCCGCTGACGTTCTGGTGGCGGGTGCTGCGCCAGAAGCGGTCCCCGACGCGCTCCAGCTCCGCCTCGGTGAGGCCGGGGCCCCGGTCGGCGACGACGACGGTCGCCGCGAGGGCTCCGGCGGCGACGGTGACGGTGACGTCCTCTCCGGCGGGGGTGAACTTCAGGGCGTTGTCGATCACCGCGTCCAGGGCGCTGGAGAGCGCGATGGGGTCGGCCCAGGCAGTGGCCGCCGGGGCGCCGTCCAGGGTGAGGGCCACCCCCTCCCGCTCCGCCATGGGGCGCCAGGATGCGACCCGCTCGGCGGTGAGCGGAACGATGTCGATCAGCTGGAGGTCGGCCTCGGCATGCTCGGCCAGCGCGAGGTCCAGGAGGTCGTCGAGGACCCGGGCCAGCCGCTTGCCCTCGGTGCGCACGGCCGCGATCTCCTCGCTGCCCTCGGGCAGCTCGAGGGCGAGGAGCTCGATACGCAGCAGCAGGGCGGCGAGCGGGTTGCGCAGTTGGTGCGAGGCGTCGGCGACGAAGGCGCGCTGCTGCTCCAGCACGTCCTCGACGTTGTCCGCCATCTCGTTGAAGGAGCGTGCCAGATGCCTGAGCTCCGGCGGCCCTGCGGAGGCGGCGACCCGGGAGCGCATGCGGCCGCCGGCGATGTCGCGGGTGGCCGCGTCCAGGGTCCGCACGGGCAGCAGGACCCAGCCGGTGAGCCGGACCGCCGCCCCGACCGCCACCAGCAGGGCCAGCGCCTCGCCGAGGCCGATGGCCAGCCACGTCCGCAGGGTCCGGGACCGCATCTCGCCGGTGGGCGAGTCGATGACGACCACGGCGACCACGTCACCGTCGCGCACGACGGGCGAGGCGACGACGACACGGCCCTCGCGCCAGGGCCAGACCTGCGGGGGGTCGTGCGAGCGGCGGCCCAGCAGCGCCTCGTTGAAGGCCGTGCGTCCCTCCCCCTCGGCGGGCAGGGCCCAGGAGCCGGGGGCCTTGCCGAGGGCCCGGTCGTCCGGGAAGAAGACGCCGGCGCGGATGTCGTACACCGAGGCGTAGAGCTCCAGGTCGGTCTGGAGGGTGCGGCGGCGCTCCTCGCTGTCCGGGGAGGTGTCGGTGATGGACTGCGCCAGGGCGGCGAACCGTGCGGTGTCGTCTATCCGGTCGATCACCAGGCGCTGCTGTTCGGCCGCCGCCACGCTGACCGCGAGCGGAAAGCCGAGGGTGAGCAGCACGGCGGCCATCAGGACGATGAGCAGTGGGAGCAGACGGGAGCGCACCGGGAGAACGTACCCGCCGGTCAGGCGGACGGCGCGACGAGCCGGTAGCCGACGCCCCGCACGGTCTCGATCAGGGCGGGCAGTCGCAGCTTGGAGCGCAGGGAGGCGACATGGACCTCCAGGGTGCGCCCGGTGCCCTCCCAGCTGGTGCGCCAGACCTCGCTGATGATCTGCTCGCGGCGGAAGACGACGCCGGGGCGCTGGGCGAGGAGGGCCAGCAGGTCGAACTCCTTGCGGGTGAGCTGGACTTCCGCACCGTCGACGCTGACCCGGCGGGTCGGCAGCTCGATGGTGACCGGCCCGAGGCGCAGGGCGGCGACGGGGGTCGGCGCGGTTTCCTCACCGCTGGTGGTGCGCCGGGCGACCGCGTGGATACGGGCGAGCAGCTCGCCGGTGTCGTACGGCTTGGTGACGTAGTCGTCGGCGCCGAGGTTGAGTCCGTGGATGCGCGAGCGCACGTCGGCGCGGGCTGTGACCATGATCACGGGGGTCGCGGTGCGCCTGCGGATCTTCCCGCACACCTCGTAGCCGTCCTGGTCGGGCAGGCCTAGGTCGAGGAGGATCACCCCGAAGGGCTCCTTCTCGGCGGGCAGCAGCGCGCGCAGGGCCTCCTCGCCGTTGCGTGCGTGCACGACCTGGAATCCGTGCCGGGCGAGCACGGCGGACAGGGCCGCCGCGACATGGTCGTCGTCCTCGACGAGCAGCAGTCTCATGGCCCTCCTCATCCGTGTCTCCCGGGGCCGTAGGGCTCTTCGGGTTCGTTCGTACAACCGTTGCACGGTGTCACCGGGCGTTATCTCACGTTTCACCCTGCTCCACCCGGAAGATCCTTGGCGAGACCTTCCGTTCACCGACGCTTCGCGTCCACCTCTCCCAAGGCATCCACGCCGATGAGCGGCACGTCAGTCAAGAGCCTGCCGGTTACAGCAGGGTTTCCGTTATGCACCCGGTACGCCCCGGCGCGGCGCGGGCCGTCCTGTTCACACGGAGTGTCCGGTTGCCGCCGGATCGTTATGCTCAATTTCCGCTCAGATGTAATGACGTTGGTAGCACTGCGTCATTAGTGTCCTTCTTCAACCGAGGAGGACGGAGCAAGAAGCCGATGAGCGGAGTTTCAGTGACCAAGGCCGCGGAGGATGCCGCGCCTGCGGCGAACGACCTGGTCGTACTGAGCGACGTCAACAAGCACTTCGGCGCGCTGCATGTGCTCCAGGACATCGACCTGACCATCGCCCGTGGCGAGGTCGTGGTCGTCATCGGGCCTTCCGGGTCCGGCAAGTCCACGCTGTGCCGCACGATCAACCGCTTGGAGACGATCGATTCGGGAGCGATCTCGATCGACGGCAAGCCCCTGCCCCAGGAGGGCAAGGAGCTGGCCAGGCTGCGTGCCGACGTGGGCATGGTCTTCCAGTCGTTCAATCTCTTCGCACACAAGACGGTGCTGGAGAACGTCATGCTGGGCCAGATCAAGGTCCGCAAGGCCGACAAGAAGGCGGCGGAGGAGAAGGCCCGAACCCTGCTCGACCGGGTGGGCGTCGGTGTACAGGC
The DNA here is from genome assembly GCF_000721175.1 of Streptomyces anulatus. Taxonomy (GTDB): domain Bacteria; phylum Actinomycetota; class Actinomycetes; order Streptomycetales; family Streptomycetaceae; genus Streptomyces; species Streptomyces anulatus_C. Next base: position 7,688 of record NZ_JOEZ01000003.1, on the reverse strand, counting down.
CGACAAGTACCCGGCGCAGCTCTCCGGTGGCCAGCAGCAACGCGTCGCGATCGCACGGGCGTTGGCGATGGACCCGAAGGTCATGCTCTTCGACGAGCCCACGTCGGCTCTCGACCCGGAGATGATCAACGAGGTCCTCGAAGTCATGCAGCAGCTGGCCCGGGACGGGATGACGATGATCGTCGTCACCCACGAGATGGGCTTCGCCCGATCCGCCGCCAACCGCGTCGTGTTCATGGCCGACGGGAAGATCGTCGAAGAGGCGACCCCCGACCAGTTCTTCAGCAACCCGCGCAGCGACCGGGCCAAGGACTTCCTGTCGAAGATCCTTCACCACTGACGACAACGACCTACGACCTAAGGATTGTTCACATGAAGCTCCGTAAGTCCGCCGCCGTCGCGGCCATCGCCGTCCTCGCCCTGACCGCGACCGCGTGTGGTGGCAAGGAGGGCTCCGCCGGTGACAAGCCGGGCGGCACGAAGCCGGGTTCCTCCGAGGCTCCCGCACTCCCCACGTACACCGCCGCCACCGGCGTCGACCTGGACTCGCCGGTCTTCAAGAAGGCCAAGGAGCGCGGCAAGCTGATCCTCGGCGCCAAGGCCGACCAGCCGTACCTCGGCTTCGAGGACCAGTCGACCAAGGAGCGCTCGGGCTTCGACATCGAGATCGCCAAGATGGTCGCGGCCGACCTCGGCTTCTCCGACAAGCAGATCGAGTGGAAGACCGTCGACTCCGGCGTCCGTGAGACGGCCATCTCCAAGGGCCAGGTCGACTACTACGTCGGCACGTACACGATCAACGACGAGCGCAAAAAGCAGGTCGGCTTCGCCGGGCCGTACTACAAGGCCGGCGCGGACCTCCTGGTGCGCAAGGACGAGGAGTCGATCACCGGTAAGGATTCGGTGAAGGGCAAGAAGGTCTGCTCGATCGTCGGCTCCACGCCGCTCCAGGAGATCAAGAAGCCGGAGTACGGTGCGAGCGTCGTCGAGCTGGCCAAGTACTCCGACTGCGTGCAGCAGCTGCTGACCAAGCAGGTCGACGCCGTGACCACGGACGACTCGATCCTCAAGGGCTACGCCGCCGCCAACTCCGGCAAGCTCCGCGTCGTCGGCAAGCCGTTCACCGACGAGCCCTACGGCATCGGTCTGGACAAGGACGACAAGGTGCTCCGCGAGGCCATCAGCAAGTCGCTGGAGGAGCGCGTCAAGGACGGCACGTACAAGAAGATCTACGAGGCCACGCTGGGCCTGTCCGGTTCGGACTACGTCGACCCGCCCGCCATCGAGCGCTACTGACGCCGTCGGCCGTCGGACCGCAGGCTCCGTCCCGCCGTCCGACGGTCGCCCCCGTCACCCCGTCACCGACGCCCCGCGAGTGACCCAGGCGTCCCGTACGCCCCCGCCGTCCCGGCGTTCCCAGGGACGGCGGGCGTACGGGGCGCCCCTTCCCCTGCCCTGATGCCGCTGACCGCCGACGCGGAGACCTCATGAACGTACTGCTCGACAATTTCCCAGAGTTCCGCGACGGCTTCATAGGAACCGTGTCGATCACCGCCGTCAGCTCGGTTATCGCCCTGGTCCTCGGTGTGCTCATCGCCGGATTCCGGGTCTCGCCGGTGCCGCCGCTGCGGTACTTCGGCACCGCCTGGGTGACGCTGATGCGCAACACCCCGCTGACGCTGCTCTTCCTGATCTTCTTCTTCGTCGTACCCGAGATCCTCTTCCCGGGGATGAGCTCGTTCGTGCTCGGCTCGCTGGCGCTCGGCTTCTACACCTCCTCGTTCGTGTGCGAGGCGGTCCGCTCCGGCATCAACACCGTGCCGCTGGGACAGGCCGAGGCCGCGCGCTCGATCGGCATGACGTTCGCGCAGACGCTCCAGATCGTGGTGCTCCCCCAGGCGACCCGGACCGTGATCCCGCCGCTGAGCAGCATCTTCATCGCGCTCACCAAGAACTCCGCGATCGCCGGAGCCTTCAGCGTCGCCGAGCTGTTCGGCTGGCAGAAGCTGATGAGCGACAAGGGTTACGACATCGTCCCCGTCTTCATCTGGGTGGCCCTCGGCTACCTGGTCGTCACGTTTACCATCAGCGGCCTCTTCCGGCTGCTGGAGCGTCGCATGGAGGTCGCCCGATGAGCGCCAGCGTTCTCTACGACGCCCCGGGCCCCAAGGCCGTCGTCCGCAACCGGATCTACGCCGTCGTCGGCACCCTCGCCATCGCGGCGCTGATCACCGTCAGCATCGTGCGGCTCGCCGACAAGGGGCACCTCGCCCCGGCGATGTGGGACATCTTCAACTACACGGGCATCCGGCAGAACATCGCCGACGCCCTGCTCGCCACGCTCAAGGCGTTCGGCCTCGCCGCGATCGGCTCGCTGGTCCTCGGCGTGCTCCTGGTGGTGGGCCGGCTCTCCGACCACAAGCCGATTCGCTGGGCGGCGACCACCTTCATCGAGCTGTTCCGCTCGCTGCCGCTGCTGATCACCATCTACGCCATCTGGGTCGGCTTCCTCACCGACTACTCGATGTGGGCGCTGGCCGCCGGCCTGTCCGTCTACAACGGCTGTGTGCAGGCCGAGGTGCTGCGGGCCGGCATCAACTCGGTGCCCAGGGGGCAGAGCGAGGCTGCGTACGCGCTCGGCATGAGCAAGACGCAGGTCATGGTCAGCGTCCTGATGCCGCAGGCCGTCCGGTCCATGCTGCCGACGATCATCGGTCAGCTCGTGGTGACCCTCAAGGACACCTCGCTCGGCTTCATCATCCTGTACCCGGAGCTGCTCCAGACCGCGCGTCTGATCGCCTCCAACACCCAGGTGAACGGCCAGTACCCGTACGTCTCCACGATCGTCGTCATCGGAACGATCTACATCGCGATGTGTCTGCTGCTCTCGGCGCTGGCGACGTGGATCGAGAAGCGCGGCCGTCGCGCCAAGACCGGCATCAAGGTGGCGCCCGGCGCCCCGGCCTCCGGCATCCCCACGATGGACGCCGTTCCCGGCCCGGACCTGGGGGGCGCAGGGGGCGCGGGCCCGACGGGCGACGGTGCCGGTGGGACCGGTGTGACGAAGAACTGACCTCCCCGGGGCCCTGTCGGCCCTTCCCGGCAGGAGCATTCGAGGCAGCGGCGCACGCGTCGCTGCCTCGGTCACTTGACGCAAGCACCACCAGTGGGTTGCATACGTTCTGTGATCACGCACCCGGCTTCCTCTGCCACGTTCCGCATGACCGTACGGGCCGGAGGGTACGCGCCGTGGACCCGGTGATCGTCGTCGGCGCCGGGCCCGTCGGCCTGACGCTGTCGCTGGCCCTCGCCGCCCAGGGCGTCCCCTCGGTCGTGCTCGACGAGGGCCCCGGCACGGAGGAGCCCCGTCCCGCCCGCACGGTCGTGCTGCGCGAGGACACCGCCGACCTGGTGGGCCGTCTCGGCTGCCGGGAGCTGGACCGGGTCGGGCTGCGCTGGGCCGGGTGGCGTTCGATGCGCCGGAAGCAGCTGGTCCGGAACGTGCCGCTGGGCGGGGCCCGGAGGGACGGGGAGGGTCCCCTCCCCGGACTCCTTCCCGGGCCGCTCCATGTTCCGCAGCATGCGCTGAGCGCCGCGCTGCGTGCGGCGGTGGACAAGGCGCCGCTGATCCAGCTGGCACCGATGAGCCGGATCGACACGCTGGAGCAGGACCCCGACGGCATCACGGTGCACACCAGGGAGCCGGGATCGACCTGGTGGCGCGGGAGCTATCTGGTCGGCTGCGACGGTGCCCGGTCGACCGTGCGCAAGCTGCTGGACATCCGCTTCCCCGGCCGTACCGCGGTGGAGCGGCATGCCGTCGCCGCCCTCCGGGCCGAACTGCCCTGGCCCGACGAGGCCGTCCTGCACCGGCAGCCGCCCTGGCGGACCGGGGGCGCGGAGGTCTCCGCCAGGCCGCTGCCGGACGGCGTCTGGCGGCTGGACTGGCTGCTGCCGCCGCGCGGCGAACTGGTCACCCCCGAAGCCCTGATCACCCGGATCCGGGACACCCTGGCCGGCTGGTGCGGCGAGACCCCGGCGTACGAACTGCTGGACACCGGCGTCCACACGCTCCACCACCGGCTCGCCCGGCGCTGGCGCGAGCAGCGGGCCTTCCTGGCGGGGGACGCGGCACACCTGCTGGGTGCCCTGGGCACGCAGGGGCTGGACGAGGGCCTCCGGGACGCCGAGAACCTGGCCTGGAAGCTGGCCCACGCCTGGCACCACGGCCCCGCCGAGCAGCTGCTCGACAGCTACCAGGCCGAGCGCCGGGCCGCGGTGGCCTCCCGGCTCCGCGCCGCCGACCAGTCGCTGCCGATACTGCGCGGCGGAGGCGGCCTGCGGACCCTGGTCCCGGGCACCGTACGCGGTCACGACACCCTGCTCGCCGACGGCCATCTGGGCTGCGGAGCGCTGGGGGCGCCCCCTTCGTACTCGCACTCCCCCCTTTCACCGCCGCACGCCGAGGCGCACACCGTTGTCGGTACGCCCCCCGGTGCGCCGGTCACCGACGTGACGGTGACAGCACCGGACGGGACGACGACGCGTCTGCGGGAGCGGCTCGGGCAGGGGCACTTGCTGGTGATCCTGGTCGCGCCGGGGACCGGTGTCTGGGACCGGCGGCACTGGCGGACCGCGGGCGTCATGCCCCGTCTCACCGACGCCGTGGCAGCCCTCCCGGGGACGACGGAGCTGCTGGTCACCGAGAACTATCCGGGGGCATCGGCCCATACCGTCCTGCTGGTCAGGCCGGACGGGCACCTGGTGGCCGCCTTCGGCGGGGTACGGCCCGCGGAGCTGTTCACCGCGGCACAGGCCGCTCTGGGTGGTGCGCCCCTCAGCGCGCAGGAGCCCGTGGGGCCGGAGGACGGCGGGGACGAACGAGGCCCGGGGCGCGAGCAACGGCACGGGGCACGGGTCCATGCCGACGGGGCCGCCGGGATCCATTGACGATGGACCGTCACAGGCGCGCATGCTGTCCAGATCATGACCGACACCGATGTGCGCCTGTGGCGGAGGGCTCATGTGGACCTCGTCCGTTACGCGGGCTGCGCGTGTCGCCCGTCCTGCTGAATCGTCTCCCTCTGGCCGGTACGTGCCGCTTTCCGCGCGGCCGGAACCCCGCGCCGGTGGGCATCGACGAACTGCTGGAGCGGGTCCGGGCCTTCTCGACCGGATCGGCCCGCCCGAGGCCGCCGAGGCGGCGGAGGCCGGTGCCCTGCTGGTGGACATCCGGTACGCGGCGCTCCGCGATCGGGACGGACTGATCCCGGGCGCGCTGGTCTTCGAACGCAATGAGCTGGAATGGCGGCTCGACCCCCAAGGCAGCCACCGCGCCGCCGAGGCGGTCGGCCAAGACCTCCGGGTCGTCGTCATCCGCAACGAGGGTTACGCCTCCAGCCTTGCGGTCGCCTCGCTGCGACAGCTGGGACTGTACCGGGCCACCGATCTGATCGGCGGCTTCCAGGCGTGGCGCGCCGCGGGACTCCCGGTCACGTCCGCCTGACACCCGGGGCCTGACGACACCCGGGGTCTGACATCCGGGCCTGGCACCTGAGCTCAGGTGCCAGCTGTCAGGTGTCAGGCCCGCGGGTGCCACACACCCGAACGCCACGTTCCGCTGGAGCAATCGCCGTGCGTGACCGACATTCGCCTCACACAGAGGACCGAAATGTACGGAGATGACGCACTTATGGCGATCGCAGTCCTCACCCCCGACCAACTCGACGGCCAGGCCTCGCGGCTGCACGACACCCAGGCGTGGCAGCAGATCGTCACGGGGTGGGAGTGCACCGCCCCGGAGCCCGTGATCACCCCGGCGGAGCCGACGCCTCCACGGCTCGTGGAACCCCCGGAACTCGAGCCCGCGGAGCCCTCCGACTGGCGGAACCTGCTGTCCGTGCCCGTGGAGCGGCTCGTCGACGACACTCTGCGCACCCTGCCCGCTCCGCCTCCGCACGAGCGCCCGCTGCCCGGACGGCTGGGTGCGATGCTGCCCGATCGCGTCCACCTCTGGCGGCGGGTCGGGCAGCGCGACCTGCGGCCCTCGACCCACCTCGGCTACGCACGGCAGATCCTGGCCGAGTGGGGCTGGCAGAACACCCCGTACCGGTTGCGGAACGCCCGTGGCGCACGCTGCGTCTGCGGTGCCCTGATCTCCGCGCACCGCCTCGGCTACGGCTCCCTCGACACCGTGGACCGGGCCGGCGCCTGGCTGATCACGGAGCTGCGCGCGCAGGGGTGGACCGGGCTGATCGGCCCCTGGAACCGCGTGCCGGGACGAACCGCGGCGGACGCGCTGGCCCTCGTCGACGGGGCCGCCCGCCGCGCGGCCTCGGCCGGACACTGACCTGCCGACGGATCCTGCCCCCGCTTTCCTCAGAAAGGCTCGTCCAGGCCTTCCGTGTCCTCGCCCTCCTCCTCCAGCGCCCGACGCACCACCCGAAGGGCCATGCCCTCCCCGTATCCCTTGCGTGCGAGCATTCCCGCCAGACGGCGCAGCCGCTTGTCACGGTCCAGGCCCCGCGTGGAGCGGAGCTTGCGGGCCACGAGCTCGCGTGCCGTCTCCTCCTCCTGATCCGCGTCGAGCTGCCCGACCGCCTCGTCGATCACGGCGGAGTCCACGCCCTTCGTCCGCAGCTCACGAACGAGGGCACGGCGTGCGAGCCCCCGGCCGTGGTGCCGGGACTCCACCCATGCCCCGGCGAACGCCGCATCGTCGATCAGCCCGACGTCCTCGAAGCGCGCGAGCACTTCCTCGGCCGCCTCGTCCGGGATCTCCCGCTTGCGCAGGGCGTCCGCGAGCTGCTTGCGCGTGCGCGGCGTCCCGGTGAGCAGGCGCAGGCAGATGTTGCGCGCCTGCTCGACCGGGTCACGCGGCTCCCCCTTCTCGGCCCTCGACGAGGAAGGGGAGCCGCTGCTTCTGGATCCGGAGCGGGCACGGCGGCCCGCCCCTTCGCCGAATCCGCTCCCGACGCCCGCTCCACCGCGTGAGCGGCCGGACCGCGCCCCGGCACCTGCCCCCGGCTCGGTGACGGAAGCGTCGGCGGGCCCGTAGCCGGATTCGGGGCCGGATTCGGGGCCGCCGCCGGGCTCGGCAGGCCTGCCCGGCCACTCCGTACGACGTGTCACGGCCTAGCTCTTGGCCGCCGCGGTCTTGGCCGGCTTGGCCTTGGCGGCCGCAGTGGTCGCCGGCTTCGCCGCCCACCGAGGCGTAGAACTTCAGCGCCCGGCCACCGGTGGTGGTCTCCGGGGAGCCGAACATCACGCCGATCTTCTCGCGGAGCTGGTTGATGAAGATCGCGGTGGTCTTGGACTGGTTGAGCGCGCTGGTGATCTTGCGGAGGGCCTGGCTCATCAGACGGGCCTGGAGACCCACGTGCGAGTCGCCCATCTCGCCCTCGATCTCCGCACGGGGCACCAGGGCCGCCACGGAGTCGATGACGATCAGGTCCAGGGCACCGGAGCGCACCAGCATGTCGACGATCTCCAGCGCCTGCTCACCGTTGTCCGGCTGGGACAGGATGAGGTTGTCGATGTCGACGCCGAGCTTCTTCGCATACTCCGGGTCCAGCGCGTGCTCGGCGTCGATGAACGCCACCGAGCCACCGAGCTTCTGCGCGTTCGCCACGGCGTGCAGCGTCAGCGTCGTCTTGCCGGAGGACTCCGGTCCGTACACCTCCACCACA
>NZ_JOEZ01000002.1 GCF_000721175.1 Streptomyces anulatus | reverse complement strand
TAGGAACCCGCGAAACCGATCGCGGCGATGAGCACCGCACCGGCGATGACGACCCCGATGAGTATGCGGTGCGTGCGTGTCAGCTGCATCGCGGCCACGCGCGATCCCCTTCCCGACCTCTGTACCCGGACCCGACTTCTGTGCCCGGCCTCGTTCTTGCGTTCTTCGGCTTTCTTGAGCGATTTTCAGCCGGGTGTCCGAAGCCCGGCGATGGCACAGCCTGGCACATGTGTGCGAGTTCCGTTGCGTGGGGAGGCTTCAACGGCCCCTGTCCGGGCGTCGCCGGAGCCCGCCGGGGTGTGCCGGAACGGGCGAAACCCGGCCCTCGGGGAGGGCCGGGTTCCGGAAGAGCGGTGCAGGGCGGGGCCGTTCGCGTCCTGTCGGTCTCGTGGACCTCAGGTCACGTCGTGGGCGCGGGCGTCCGGGCGGATCGTCAGCTCGACTTCGACCTGGGCTTGGAGCCGGACTTGGGGCTGTCCTGGCCGCTGCCCTTGGCCGTGTCCTTCTTGCCGTCCTCGGCGTCGTCCTTCGCGCCGTCCTTCGCCGGGGGAGTGACCTTGGCGTCGGAGGTGTCGGCGACCGCGGCGACCGCTTCCTTCGCCGCCTTCTGGGCGCCCTTGACGATGTCCGCGGACGAGGGCGTCTTCGCACCCGCGTAGCCCGCGCCGTTGTACGTCAGGGTGACGACGACGTTGCCCGTGCGCGCCACGACGGTGGCGTACACGAAGTCCTCGTCCGTCTTGCTGAGGCCGTAGGTGATGAGGGTGGCCTCCTCGCCGATGCCGGCGGTGGGCTCCGCGGCGACCTTCTCGGCGTCCTCGGTGGCCTTCGCCTTGGTGACCTGCTTGGCGTAGTCGTCGGTGGCGCGCTTGGCGCCGCTGCCCAGCGACTGGTCCGAGTCGAACCGGGTGAAGCCGACGTCCAGCCAGCGGTACTGCGAGCCCTTGACGCCCTTGTCGTCCAGGCCGTTCCAGGAGCAGCTGCTGCGGGCGGCCAGGTCGTTGGACGCTCCGGCCGTGCCGTTCTTCTTCTTGGCCGAGGGCACCAGGTCCTCGATCGACTTCTTCGTGATCGAGGCGCACGGGTCGGGCAGATCGGTGAACCTGGCCGCCTCGACGGGGGGCGCCGAGGGCTTGGCGCTGGAGGCGCCGGACGACGAGGAGCCCGCGTTCTTCTTGCCATCGGAGCCGGAGTCCGACGAGCAGCCGACGGCTACGAGCATCACCGGAACGGCGGCGCAGGCGAGTATGCGGGACAGGCGCGGGGCTGATCGGTGCATGGTTCCTTCACTCGGATGGCACGGAGCTCTCGGTGCTGGAGGTCTCGGTTCGTGCGGTGTACGGGCGGCTCGGTAGCTGGTCGGTACGTCTTCCGGACAGCCACGGTACGACGGGCGGCGGCCGGCCCGCGCCGCCGCCGAGTACCCCCACCGGCCGGAATCCGGCCGGTGGGGGCTCGTCGGGCGGGGGCTATTCGCTGAGCGTCTCGGCCAGCTTCCGCGCCAGTGCCTGGGCCTTCTCCTGGAGTTCCCTGCTGTCGGACACCTGGGTGACGAGGGCCGGCTGCTCGGCGTACCGGACAGTCACGACGACGTTCGATGTGCGGAATACCACGCTCACCGTGCGGTGCTGTGCGGTGGAACCTGCCCGAGTGGGCAGATCCTGCAGAAATGCGGCATCTCCGAGGTCGTCGAGTACGCGTGAGGGGAGGGCGTCCTCCGCGCTGCCGCTGCCGCCTCCGGAGGGCGAGGAGGTGGACGAGGGGTCCGCCGAGGCCGTTGCGTCGCCCGCCGCGTCCTCCGGCTCCCCCTCGCCGGAGCCCTCGCCCTTCCCCTTGTCCTTCTCGCCCGGGGTTCCGGCGTTCTTCTCCGCGTCCGGCCCGGGGGTCGCCGAGGACGACAGGCCGGCGGCCTTCTCCTTCTTCGCGTACACCGTGCCGGCGCGGTGGTCGTCGCTGACCGCGGGGTCGTACGACACGACGCGCTCGAAGTCGATGAAGAGGCTGCGCGTGGCGTCCGGTGCGTCGGACTTCCAGCTGCAGCCGACCTTGCGGTCGGTGTCGTACGTGACGGACGCCGCGCCCCGGAACACCTTCTCCTGCTGGTCCCCGGGCAGTTCCGCGGCGCCGGGCAGCAGGTCCTTCAGCGTGGAGCGCGGCACGGCACGGCAGGGGGCGGGCAGGGTCAGGTACTTCCCGGGGGGCGCGGGGGTGACCGCCGGGCTGCCCGCCTTGCTGTCGACGCCGTTCGCGTTGCTGTCGGCGCCGGCGCTGCAGCCGACGACGAGCGCTGCGAGAAGCGCGACGCCGGGTACGTACGCCATGTGTCGCAACGTCCCAGGCTCCCTTCGGTACGGAAAACGGGTTGCCGCTCGGAGGCGGCCGATGGACACAATGTGTATCGCACGCGCTGCTGTGAATGCCGGTCGGCCGACGGGTTTGCCGACCTTGGCACCGGTTTTGCGCTTTCAGTATTTTCGGGGGAATCGAGGAGTTATGTCGTACGTAGAGGTACCGGGAGCGAAGGTTCCCATCCGGATGTGGGCGGACCCCGCGTCGGTCGAGGACGTCGCGATGCAGCAGCTGCGCAACGTCTCCACGCTGCCGTGGATCAAGGGGCTCGCCGTCATGCCGGACGTCCACTTCGGCAAGGGGGCGACGGTCGGTTCGGTGATCGCGATGCAGGGCGCGGTGTGCCCGGCCGCGGTGGGGGTGGACATCGGCTGCGGGATGTCCGCCGTCAGGACGTCCCTCACCGCGAACGATCTTCCCGGCGACCTGTCACGGCTGCGCTCCAAGATCGAGCAGGCGATTCCGGTCGGCCGTGGGATGCACGGCGACGTGGTGGACCCGGGGAAGCTGCACGGGTTCCCGACGGCGGGATGGGACGACTTCTGGGGGCGGTTCGGGGGGATCGCCGATGCGGTCAAGTTCCGTCAGGAACGTGCGACGAAGCAGATGGGAACACTGGGCTCGGGCAATCATATGATCGAGTTCTGTCTCGACAGCGATGGTGCGGTGTGGCTGATGCTGCACTCGGGCTCCCGCAACATCGGCAAGGAACTCGCCGAGCACCACATCGGCATCGCGCAGAAGCTTCCGCACAATCAGAGCCTCGTCGACCGGGACCTGGCTGTCTTCATCTCGGAGACCCCGCAGATGGCGGCCTACCGGAACGACCTGTACTGGGCGCAGGAGTACGCCAAGTACAACCGCGCGATCATGATGGCGCTCTTCAAGGACGTGGTCCGCAAGGAGTTCAAGAAGGCGAAGCCGGTCTTCGAGCAGGAGATCTCCTGCCACCACAACTACGTGGCGGAGGAGCGGTACGACGGAGCGGACCTGCTGGTCACCCGCAAGGGAGCGATCCGCGCCGGCTCCGGCGAGTACGGGATCATCCCCGGTTCGATGGGCACCAGTTCGTACATCGTGAAGGGCCTGGGCAACGAGAAGGCGTTCAACTCGGCCTCCCACGGAGCCGGTCGCAGGATGAGCCGGAACGCGGCCAAGCGCCGCTTCACGGTGCGTGATCTGGAGGAGCAGACGCGCGGTGTGGAGTGCCGCAAGGACTCCGGCGTCCTGGACGAGATCCCGGCCGCGTACAAGCCGATCGAGCAGGTCATGGAGCAGCAGCGGGACTTGGTCGAGGTCGTCGCGAAGCTCAAGCAGGTCATCTGCATCAAGGGCTGAGAGCCTGTCTGGTGGCCTTCGACCGGAAAGCGGACGCGCTCCGGTGCGTGCGGTTCCAAGGCGCCGAGCGGGCCGGTGCCCCCGGGCCCCGGGAGACGCCGTGGAGCGTGAGGAACTCCTGCGCCACCAGCTTCATCGCGCGTGCCTCTCCGTCGTGACCTCACCGGCCCTCACGGCGGTCGGGGCGCTCCCTTCCCGGCACGGCGGACGGGGCCGCCGGAGGCGTTACGCCGCCTCCGCCAGGTCCGCCTCCGTCAGGGAGGCGACCAGGACCGTGCGCGGGCCCGGCTCGATGCCGGGCACCGACGGGACGGCGAGCAGGCGGCACCCCGCGGCCAGTGCGGCGGCGGCGCCCGTGGGGGTGTCCTCGACGGCCAGGCAGTCCCGCGGGGCCACCCCCAGCGCGGCCGCGGCTGCCAGGTACGGGTCGGGGTGCGGCTTCCCGCGTGCCGTCTCGCCCGAGGCGACCGACGCGTCGAACCGGTGCCGGCCCAGGGTGTCGAGCACCAGGTCGGCCACATGCCGTTCGGACGCGGTCACCAGGGCGGTCGGCACCCCCAGCGCGCGCGCCCGGTCCAGGAGGCGGAGGGCGCCCGGCTGGACGGTCACTCCGGCCGCCACCCGCGCGGTGAACTCCCGGTCGAGCCGGGCGGCGGTCTCCGCCTCCGGCAGGGCGGTGAGGCCACCGCGTACGAGCAGGCCGGCCGCGTCGGCCACCGCGGCGCCCGCGAACGGGGCGAGGGTTCCCGTACCGGCCGGGGAGCCCTGCGACCGCAGGAACCCGGCGACGGTGTCCAGCCAGGCGTGCTCGGTGTCGACGAGGGTGCCGTCCATGTCGCACAGCAGGGCGGCGGGGCGGGGGAGCGGGGGCATGCGGGGCTCGCTGTTCCTGGGGATGGACTTCCGGGGGTGGACTACCGGGGGAAGGGGGTTCCCTGCTGGTCGGGGGTGGGGTGCGGCCGGCGGTGTGTCAGTCGGCGGCGGTGCGGACCAGCGGGTTGGCCTGCACCGAGTTGCGGACGGTGAAGACGACCGAACCTGGCCGGTAGCGGTCGTCCGAGGTCTCGACGGGCCGGCCCTCGGACGTGGTCGTGGTGCGGCGCACCCGCAGCAGCGGGGAGCCTCGCCGTACGCCCAGCTCGCGGGCGTCCGTGGTGCCCGCGGCGACCGCGTCCAGATGGTGCTCGCCGTGGCTCATGACCACGCCGGCCTCGTCGTACAGGCTCCGGGTGACCGACTCGCAGTCGTCCGGCAGTCGTTCGACGGCCGCCGCCGCCCACCCGGCGTACACCGTGCGTTCCAGGAGCGCCGGTTCGCCGTCCAGGGTGCGCACCCGCAGGACGTGCAGGACCGGGTCGCCGGGCGCGAGCTGGAGCAGCGCGGCCTGGGCCTCGGTCGCCTTCGCGCGGCGCGAGCGGAGCACCAGGCCGCCGGGGGTGCGGTCGCCGGCCCTGGCCCACTCGGCGAAGCTGCGCAGCTCGGTGAAGCTCTGGCTGGGTGTGGTGGACAGGACGGTCCGGCGGGCGCCCTGCCGGGAGCCGATCAGGCCCTCCGACTGGAGCGTGCCGAAGGCCTGCCGGAGGGTGCCCCGGGACACGCCGTGGGCCAGGGCCAGTTCGGACTCGGACGGCAGCTCGGAGCCCACGGGGTGGGTGCCGTCGGCGATGGCGCGGCGCAGCTCATCGGCGATCTGCTGGTGCCGTCGGGTCACGTCTCTCCTCTGGGCTCTCGGAACTGCCGGGCTCTCGGGCTTCCTGGCTGGGTGCGCGTGGTGCGCACGCAGGGATGATCATGCCATCCCCGCGCTGCGCCGTGCATTCTCGGTCTGCGCGCAAACGGTGGTGCCCCTGAAGTGCGAACCCTGCGTCTAACCGCTTTGGGGTTGGGTAAACCTACGTCTTTATAACGCTTCTGACCTGCACTTTTTACCTTCACAAAGCTTTACCGGCTGGTCGCCTGGCTGCTAGCTTCGGCTCGCTTACTGACGATGGCTTGTCCATACAGGTGGCTCGCCGCAGACCCAGGAGTACGCATCGTGAAGGCACACCATCCCCGCCGCGTCCTGACCGCCGCGGCCCTCGCCGGCCTCACCGCCCTGGTGGCCACCGGCTGTGGCTCCGCACCCGACGACGACGGTGCGAAGAACAGCAAGGCCGCGAAGGCGGAGTCGGCCGCGGCCCTCGGAGGTATGGAGAAGCTCGTAGCGGCGGCGGAGGAGGAGGGCAAGCTCAACGTCTACGCCCTCGCGCCGGACTGGGCCAACTACGGCGAGATGATCGCGGCCTTCGAGAAGAAGTACGCCATCGAGGTCAACAACGAGGACCCGGGCGGCAGCAGCCAGGGCGCGCTGAACGCCGCGGCCAAGCGTAAGGGCCAGGACCGGGCCGTCGACGCGCTGGACCTCGGCACCTCGTACATGCAGGAGGCCAAGAAGCAGGACCTGCTCGCGCCGTACAAGGTCGAGGGCTGGGACGACATCCCGGACGCGCAGAAGCAGCCGGACGCCTCCTTCATGAACAACTACGGCGGCTTCATGTCCATCGGCTGTGACGCCAAGGCCGTGAAGAACTGCCCCGAGACGTATCAGGACCTGCTCAAGCCCGAGTACCGGAACAAGGTCGCCCTCAACGGCGACCCGACCGAGTCCGGGTCCGCGCTGGCCGCCGTCATCGCCGCCTCGCTGGCCAACGGCGGCTCCCTGGACGACGCGCAGCCCGGTCTCGACTACTTCCAGAAGCTGAAGAAGAAGGGCAACTTCGTCCCCGCGAAGTCCACGCTCGCCACCATCCAGCAGGGCGAGACGCCGATCTCGATCGACTGGGACTACCTCAACCTGGGCTACGGCCAGAAGCTCGAGGCCAAGGGCGTCGACTGGCAGGTCGCGGTGCCCTCCGACGGCCTGTACTCGCGCTACTACAACCAGGGCGTCAACAAGTACGCCCCGCACCCGGCCGCCGCCCGCCTGTGGCTGGAGTTCATCTACAGCCCCGAGGGCCAGAACATCTGGCTCAAGGGCTTCTCCCGCCCGGCGCTCCTGGACGCGATGAAGAAGGACGGCACCGCCGACAACGCGGCCCTCGCCCGGATTCCCGAGGTCCACGGAACTCCCCAGGAGCCGACCGTGGAGCAGGAGGCCAAGGCCAAGGAGACCGTCGTCCAGGGCTGGGGCAAGGCGGTCAGCTGAGCATGGCCGACAAGACCGCACCTCCCCCCGCGGGCAGCGGAGCCGCCGTCCTGGCGGACTCCGTGCCCGCGGCGGGCCCGGCCGCCCCCGCCCGTCCCTCGCCCCCGGTACGGGGCGGCGGCGCCCGGCGCCGCGGGGCGCGGCGGCACCGGTGGCCCGTCGTCGTTCCCTTCTTCGCGTTCCTCGCGGTGTGCTTCGGGCTGCCCGCCGGGACCATGGTGTACGGGGCGTTCACCGTCGTCGACTCGGCGACCGGCGAGGGCCGGTTCTCGACGGAGAACGTCAGCGGGTCGCTGTCCGGGGCGTACGCGACCGGGCTCACCGGCAGCGTCGAACTCTCAGCTGTGACCGCGCTGCTGGCGACCGTCATCGGCACGTTGATCGCGCAGGCCGTCGTCAGTTCCCCGCGGCCGGCGCTGCGGGGCGTCGTCGTCTCGGCCAGCGGGGTGCTCGCCAACTTCTCCGGCGCGCCGCTCGCCTTCGCCTTCATCGCGACGCTCGGCACCACCGGCACCGTCACCCAGCTCTTCCACCTGGACCGGACGGGCTTCAGCCTCTACAGCTTCACCGGCCTGGTGCTGGCCTACCTCTACTTCATGGTCCCGCTGATGGTGGTGACCGTCCTGCCCGCGCTCGACGGCCTGCGCTCCCAGTGGCAGGAGGCCGCCGCGTCCTGCGGTGCGACGCGCGGGCAGTACTGGCGGCACGTCGGCATCCCGGTGCTGACCCCCTCGCTGCTCGGCGGTGCGGTGCTGATGTTCGGCACCGCGTTCGCCTCGCACGCCACCGCCGCCGTGATGGTCGGCTCGTCGCAGCCGCTGATCACCATCCAGATCGCCAACGCCCTCAACGGCAACGTCCTGGTGGGCCAGGAGAACCTCGCCCTCGCGATGAGCCTCAACATGGTCGTGATCGCGCTGCTCGTGATGGCCGTACAGATACCGCTGCAGCGCAGGAGTACCCGATGGCTCGGATGAAGTTCACCTCGCGGGGCGTCGTCCTGCCGCTCGCCGCGCTGTATTTCCTGGTACCCATCGGCGCCTCGGTCTGGTTCAGCGTCAACGAGGTCGAGGGCATCAGCTTCGACGCGTACACCAAAGGGCTCGGCACCGAGGGGCTGACCACCAGCCTGATGCTCTCGGTACGCCTGGGCCTGGCCACCATCGTCTGCGGACTGCTCCTGATGGTGCCGACCCTGGTCGCGATCTCGCTCTATCTGCCGAGGCTGCGCCGGATCGTCGAGGTCCTGTGCATGATGCCGCTGGTCGTCCCGCCGATCGCGCTGGTCGCGGGCGTCACCACGGTGCTGTCCTGGGAACAGGACCTGGCCGACACGCCCCTGTACATGACCTTCCAGGTCCTGCGGGACGAGGAGTTCCCGCTGATCCTCGTGCTCGTCTACACGGTCATGTCCCTGCCGTTCCTGTACCGCTCGCTGGACGCCGGGCTGCGCGCCGTCGACCTGCGCACCCTCGTCGAGGCCGCCCGCAGCCTGGGCGCGTCCCGTCTGCAGACCCTGTGGCAGGTCGTCGTGCCGAACCTGCGGACCGCCGTGGTGGGCGGCGCCGTGCTCAGCCTGGCCATGGTGCTCGGCGAGTACACCGTCGCCTCCGTGCTCTCCTACCGCCCGTTCTCCGTGTGGATGGTGGAGATCAAGGACTCCGAGGCCCAGCTCTCGGTCGCCGCCGCGATGCTGAGCCTGCTGATCACCTGGGGGCTGCTGCTCCTGCTCACCACCCTGGCCGGTGGCCGGAGCCGCCGTCGTGCGCACTCCGGCCGCGAGAACCGAAAGAAGACCGTGTCATGACCGTCCCCGTGCAACTCAAGCAACTGCGCCGGAAGTTCGGCTCCACGGTCGCGCTCGACGGACTCGATCTGGACATCGCCCCCGGTGAGATGGTCGCTCTGCTGGGTCCGTCCGGCTGCGGCAAGACCACCGCGCTGCGCATCATCGCGGGCTTCGAGAGCGCCGACGGCGGCGAACTGCTCATGGACGGCCAGGACGTCACCTCGGTCCCGGCCCACCGCCGTGACATCGGGATGGTCTTCCAGTCGTACAGCCTGTTCCCGAACATGACGGCCGCCGAGAACATCGCGTACGGCCTGCGGGTACGGGGCCGGGCGAGCGCCGAGCGCAAGGAGCGGGCCCGGGAGCTCCTGGACCTGGTCGGCCTGCCCGGCCGCGAGGGCACCTACCCGCACCAGCTCTCCGGCGGCCAGCAGCAGCGCGTCGCGCTCGCCCGCGCGCTGGCGATCCGGCCCAGGGTGCTGCTCCTCGACGAGCCGCTGTCCGCCCTGGACGCCAAGGTGCGGCTCAACCTGCGCGAGGAGATCCGGCGCATCCAGCTGGATCTCGGCATCACCACCGTCTTCGTCACCCACGATCAGGAGGAGGCGCTGTCCATGGCGGACCGCGTCGCCGTGATGAAGGACGGCCGGCTCGAACAGTGCGCCGCACCCGGTGAGTTGTACGACCGCCCGGCCACGCCCTTCGTCGCCGAGTTCGTCGGCACCATGAACCGGCTGCCGGGGACCGTCCGGGACGGCGGGGTCGTCGAGCTGTTCGGGCGGCGGCTGCCCATCCACGGCGCGACCCCCGCCGCCGGCGCCGAGGTCGACGTACTGCTGCGCCCCGAGGGGCTGGCGGTGGGCGCCGCCGACGACGGGTCGGGCACCCCCGCGACCGTACGGGTGGCGACCTTCCTCGGGCCCACCACCCGGCTGCACCTCACCACGGACTCCGGGGCGGTGTGCAAGGCCGACCTGCCCAGCTGGGAGGCGACCGCGCTGGCACCGGGAGCCCGCTGCACGATCACCCCGCACGACAACCCCGTGCTCGTCGCCGAGCGAACCGTCGCCCCGTCTGCGAAGGAGTGACCACAGCGCGAGTGCCGAGCGTCGCATCTTCCTGGCCGCCACCGGAGCGGCCGTCGCCGTGGCCGCGACCGCGGGCCCACGGACCACGCGGCGGTCATGACGACCGTCACGGTGGGCTGACGCCGAGCACCCGGGGCAGGGGCCGGGGCCGGCTCACAGCGTGCGGTGGACCTTCGTGTTGGAGGCCTGGGCGCGGGGGCGGACCACCAGGAGGTCGATGTTGACGTGGCTGGGGCGGGTGACGGCCCAGCCGATCGTGTCGGCCACGTCCTCGGCGGTCAGCGGGGCGTCGACGCCCGCGTAGACCTTGGCGGCCTTCTCGGTGTCGCCGCGGAAGCGGGTGGTGGCGAACTCCTCGGTCCTGACCATGCCGGGGGCCACCTCGATGACGCGGACCGGGGTGCCGACGATCTCCAGGCGGAGGGTCTCGGCCAGGACGTGCTCGCCGTGCTTGGCCGCCACGTAACCGCCGCCGCCCTCGTACGCGGACAGCGCCGCGGTCGAGGAGAGGATCACGATCGTGCCGTCGCCGCTCGCGGTGAGGGCGGGCAGCAGGGCCTGGGTGACGTTGAGGGTGCCGATCACGTTGGTCTCGTACATCTGGCGCCAGTCGGCGGGGTCGCCGGTCGCGACCGGGTCGGCCCCGAGCGCCCCGCCCGCGTTGTTGACGAGGACGGCGAGGGAGCGGAACGCGGTGGCGAACTCGTCGACCGCCGCGCGGTCGGTGACGTCCAGCGCGTAGGCCGTCGCCTGGTGGCCGGCCTCGGTGAGCTCGGCCGCGAGCGCCTCGATGCGGTCCTTGCGGCGGGCGGTCAGTACGACCCGGAAGCCGGCGGAGGCCAGCGTACGGGCGGTCGCGGCGCCGATGCCGCTGCTCGCGCCGGTGATGACGGCGATGGGGGTGGCGGCCATGGCGATCTCCTCGGACAGCTGATCGGGTACGGGGAAAGGATAGGCAGGCGTCGTGTGGCCCCCGTGCGTGGGCGGCCGTGGGCTGTGCGGGTGGGGGAGAGCGCGGACGTCTCCCATCACGGGCACGTCGCCCTCTGGAGCGACCTGCCGGAGATCCGGCTCCGGACCGAGAACAGGGGCCCAGCGACGTACCCGCCTCGACGGTGCGGCTGCGCTTCTCCGAGCCGCTGTCCGTACGGCAGCGGCTCCCTGTGGGCTGCCTCTGGGGCGGCAAGGCGTCGGTGCTGTGCGAGACGGGCGCCCTGACCACCGGCGGGCAGGCCCGGTGGACCGCACTGGACCTGCGGCTCGCGAGCCGCCCGGCCGAGGTGGTCGTGCGGGTCGACACCGTGTGGAGCGGCGGGGCGCGCGACGCGGACTCCGGGAACGGCGCGCACACGGTGCCGGCGCCCTCGACCGGGGAGCCGTACGCCTTCTGAGCGGTGCGCTTCGCCGCTACGCCGCCGCGCCCCCGAACTCGCGGACGGCCTCGGACACGATCGTCTCCAGGTGTCCGTGATGGGCGCCGCGCCAGTACACCCGGGAGCACTCCGTGCACTGGGCGAACACGTCGTACGACTGCTGCGTGCCGTGCTCCAGAAGTTCGCTCACGGAGTCCTTGGCGGCCCCGGTCAGGGTGCCGTTGCACGCGGTGCAGCGGGTCCACGGGGCCAGGGCCGGGGCGAAGCGGCCGAGGACGTCGCGGAGCTGTTCCTTGGGGCGGTCGCTGTAGACGTACGCCCCCGCCCAGATCTCGCGGCGGCGCAGCAGCCCGCGGTCCCGGGAGAGCAGGACGCGCCGCTCCCGCGCCGAGAGGGTGGCCAGGGCGGGGTCGCCGATGTCCTCGCTCTCGTACGCCGCGTCGACGCCCAGGAGTCGCAACCGGCGGGCCAGCGTGCCGAGATGGACGTCGAGGAGGAAGCGCAGAGGCGCGCCGGGAACCTGCTGGGGGCGTTCCACGGCGCGTACGACGACGTGTTCGCCGGCACCGGGCACATGCGAGCGGGCCACCGGGGCGCCGTTCACCAGCATCGGTCCGGCCTCGGTGAGCGGGACGCCGAGGGACTCGATGACATGGCCGAGGGTCGAGGAGCCGTCCGTGACGAGGGGCGTGGGCCCGTCACGGCGGTCGTGCGGGACGAAGAGCCGCAGCTCAGGGGCTACTTCGAGGGTGATCTCGGGTCCGTTCACCCGGTCAGGATGCCACCGGGGCGGGACGGCCTGCCAGGGATTTGGCGGGGATGCGCAGAGGAGTCGAGGGCGCGCGGGTGCGCGGGCGCGCGCCGTCAGCGCGGGGCGAACGCCGTCGGGGGCACGCCCACCGTGGCGGTGAAGTCCCGCACCAGATGGGCCTGGTCGCTGTAGCCGAGGTCCGCCGCGAGCCGCCCCCAGTCGACGGCCGGGCCGGATCCGGCGCGCTCCAGCGCCTCGTGGATCCGGTAGCGGAGGATGACCCACTTGGGGCCGACGCCGACGTACGCGGAGAACAGCCGTTGCAGGGAGCGGGCGGAGAGCCCCAGGTCCTGGGCGAGCCGGTCGACCCGGCGCACCGTGTGGTCGGTGCGCACCCGGTCGACGGCGGCCATCGCCAGCGTCGCCCGGGGATCGGGGCGAGGCTCCAGGGCGAGCAGGAAGGCGTCCAGCGCCGCCACCCGCGCGTCCTCGTCGTCCGGGTCGAGGACCGCGTCGACGGGCGGCGCGGTACGCAGCACCTCGGCGGCGGCGATCCGGCGTCCCGTCAGGTCGCAGAGGGCGTGCTCCGGTGCGAAAGGGCGGAAGCCGCCGGGCCGGAACTGCACCCCGCAGACCCGCCCGCGCCCGGTCAGTTTCCGGGTGAAGAGCCCCGGGTCGACGCCCGCGACCTCGGCGTACCCGGACCGCTCCGCGGGGGTCTCCGCGGCCCCGTACCGCTGGAGTACCAGATTCACCGACGGGTGCGGGACGACATGGGCGGCGTACGGCTCGGTGAGGTCCCAGTCGATCAGCCAGTAGTGCTCCAGGTACGGGCGCAGCGCGGCTGCGGGCTCGCGGCGGCGGAAGCGTACGCGGGCGAAGAGGTCCGGGGCGTCGACGATGCCCCGGGTGTCGCGGCGGGGTCCGGCGGCCATGACCACGATCCTAGGCCGCCCGCGCTCCACATGCCTGTCGCGTTTCTTCAAGACGTCGGCGGGGTGCGGGCGCAGGGTGGAAGGCATGACGCAGAAGATCAGTGACCTGCTGGAAACCGCCGCGGCCCGGGCCCTGCCCGTGGTCGGGGGCATCGATGACGGGCAGCTGGGCGACCGTACGCCGTGCGCCGAGTACGACGTACGGGCGCTGCTGAACCACCTGTTCCTGGTGGTGGTGAACTTCCAGGCGCTCGCGGCGCGCGAGGAGGTGGATTTCGGCCAGGAGCCGGAGTTCGTGACGGGCGACTGGCGGGGCAGGTTCGCTGCCGAGACCGCCCGGCTGGTGAAGGCGTGGGACGTGCCGGGGGCCGAGGAGGGCACGACCGGACAGATGGGGCTGCCGGCCCGGACGGTGGGGCTCATGGTGCTCGGCGATCTGACCGTGCACGCCTGGGACCTGGCGCGGGCGACCGGCGCGGACTTCGTGCCGGAGCGGAGCGTGCTCGACGAGGTGGGCCCGGGGCTCGCGGAGATGGCCCCGCAGGCCCGGGAGATGAAGATGTTCGGTGAGCCGTTCCCGGTGGGGGAGGGGGTTAGCGCCTTCGAGCGGCTGCTGGCCGTGACGGGGCGTGATCCGGGGTGGCGTCCGCCCGGGGCGGCCGCGAGCTGAGCCCGGCGGGCGGTCCGGCGGGGCCCGGGGCGGCCGGGGCGTCGTAGAGGGGGCCGAGCGCGGCGTACGCGTCGTCGACGATCCCCTCGGCCAGGAGCAGCATGTCCTGCTCCGCCAGCCGGGCCGCCCGGTGGGTGTACGGGGACGGTGGCGCCGGATGCCTGCGGCGCCACCAGCAGTCGCAGGCCGCGTAGACGCCGCCGCCGAAGACGAGCACGGGGATGGACAGGGCCAGCAGAACGTCGCCCACGGCGGACTCCTCGATGGTCGGTGTCCTGTGGATCGGCGTGTGAGGTGGTGGCGCTGAAGACCGGCTTCGGCCAATTCACCGTGATATATGGCTCGATCTGACCGAATACTCTGACCGAATACATGGACGCAGCCGCGTCTGTGTCAAGGGCGTCGACTGAGCCGTACCACTTCGCCGGGCACGAGCGGCTCCGGAGTACGGGTCCGCTCGAACTCCGCCCGACCTCGGGTCAGGGCCACACCAGGCAGTACGCCTGGTGGCCCGCGTCGTGCAGCCGGTGCGAGAAGTCCTGCCACTCGTGGAGCAGCTGGTAGACGTTGAAGGCGTCGCGCGGGCCGCCGCGGTCTGGGACCGTTGACCAGATGAAGGCCGCCGCACCGACCGACTCCTCGCCGACACCGCGCAGCGGGTCGACGACGGTCATCGGGAGTTTGACCACGGCGTAGTCGGGGTGGAGGACGACCAGCTCCAGCGGGGGGACCTTGTGCAGGGGTATGCCCTGGATGCCGGTCAGGACCATGGCGGCCACGGTCTCCGGCTTGATCTTGGTGAACATGCCGCCCATGCCCAGCTCGTCACCGCCGAGCTCCTCCGGGCGCATGGAGATGGGCACACGGGCGGCGGTGGCGCCGTCCGGGGCGCCGAAGTACTTGTACGTCACTCCCATCCCGCCCCCGCTCCTGGTCCCCGGGGGCGGCGTGCTCTCCGCGCCCCTGCTCTGGGCGCGCTCGGCCCTGCGCCGGTGCCGCCCTCGCCGGGCAGGCTCGGGCCCCAGGTCGTCGGTCCCTTCGCCCACTCCGCCACCGCGATGCATATCTCATCCACCCGACTACTTCTTAGGAGACACAGCCCCGCCGCGCAACCCGATCATCGTGTCAGTGACCTCCCCCGCGGGCGTGCGGTGAAACACCTGTCCGCAAGACCGTCCGTGCCTCTGACACCATGGCATGTGTGAGCTTTCCCTATGTCGCCCCAGTTTCGCAGACGTGAGGGTGCCGACGCTCTTTCGTGATACGAGGGGAGCGCGCTCCCTGCTCACCGGTGGCCGGGACTACCTTGGATTTTCCGGCCCGGCCTCCCGATACCCGAATCGCAGATCAGGACCAAAGTGGCGTATTCATACGAAGCCCCAGTTTCGCAGTCGCTGTTCGACCGGGCGTCCGTCGTGACGCCCGGCGGCGTGAACTCACCCGTACGTGCCTTCCGGGCCGTGGGCGGTACGCCCCGGTTCATGGTGTCCGGCACCGGTCCGTACCTCACCGACGCCGACGGCCGTGAGTATGTCGACCTCGTGTGCTCGTGGGGGCCGATGATTCTCGGCCACTCTCACCCCGAGGTCATCGCCGCCGTCCAGGAGGCGGTGTCCCGGGGCACCTCCTTCGGTACGCCGGGTGAGGGCGAGGTCGTGCTCGCCGAGGAGATCGTGGCGCGGATCGAGCCCGTCGAGCAGGTGCGCCTGGTCTCCTCCGGCACCGAGGCGACCATGTCCGCGATCCGGCTGGCCCGCGGCTTCACGGGCCGGGCCAAGGTCGTGAAGTTCGCCGGCTGCTACCACGGGCACGTGGACGCGCTGCTCGCCGCCGCCGGGTCGGGCGTGGCCACCTTCGGGCTGCCCGACACCCCGGGGGTCACGGGCGCCACGGCCGGCGACACCGTCGTGCTGCCGTACAACGACCTGGACGCGGTGCGTGCCGCGTTCGCCGCGCACCCGGGCGAGATCGCCTGCGTGATCACCGAGGCCTCGCCCGGCAACATGGGCGTCGTCCCGCCGGCGGACGGCTTCAACGCCGGGCTCAAGGAACTGTGCGCGGCCAACGGAGCCCTGTACATCTCCGACGAGGTCATGACGGGCTTCCGTACGTCGAAGGCCGGCTGGTACGGCGTCGACGGCGTCCGGCCCGACCTGATGACCTTCGGCAAGGTGATGGGCGGCGGCTTCCCCGCCGCGGCCTTCGGCGGTCGGCGCGACGTGATGGCGCACCTGGCCCCGGCCGGCCCGGTCTACCAGGCGGGCACCCTCTCCGGGAACCCGGTCGCCACCGCCGCCGGGCTCGCCCAGCTGCGGCTGCTGGACGACGCGGCGTACGCGAAGATCGACGCGGTCTCCGCCGAGCTGCGCTCCCTGGTGGGCGACGCGCTCACCAAGGAGGGCGTCGCGCACACCGTGTCCGCCGCGAGCAACATGTTCTCCGTCTTCTTCACCGACCGGCCCGTCCGTGACTACGAGGACGCCAAGAAGCAGGACGTCTTCCGCTTCACCGCGTTCTTCCACGCGATGCTTGAGCAGGGCGTCTACCTGCCGCCCTCGGCGTTCGAGTCCTGGTTCGTCTCCACGGCCCACGACGAGCGGGCGGTCGAGCGCATCGCCGCCGCCCTGCCCGCCGCCGCCCGTGCGGCGTCGGAGGCCACCGCATGAGCGAGAACGCGAACCGCGACGAGCAGTTGACCGTGGTGCACGTGGTCCGGCACGGCGAGGTGCACAACCCGGACGGCGTGCTCTACGGGCGCCGCCCCGGCTACCACCTCTCCGACCTGGGCCGGGAGATGGCCGACCGGGTCGCCGAGCACCTGGAGAAGCGCGACGTCACCCATGTCGTCGCCTCCCCGCTGGAGCGAGCCCAGGAG
This sequence comes from Streptomyces anulatus, assembly GCF_000721175.1. GTDB lineage: Bacteria > Actinomycetota > Actinomycetes > Streptomycetales > Streptomycetaceae > Streptomyces > Streptomyces anulatus_C. Next base: position 271,061 of record NZ_JOEZ01000002.1, on the reverse strand, counting down.
ACGGCCGCGCCCATCGCCAAGGGGCACGGCCTGGACCTGGCCACCGACGCCCGGCTGATCGAGGCCGCCAACGTCTTCGAGGGCAAGACCTTCGGCGTCGGCGACGGCGCGTTGCGCAAGCCGGACAACTGGAAGCACCTCACCAACCCGTTCAAGCCGTCCTGGGGCGAGCCGTACATCGAGCAGGTCGTCCGGATGATGGGCGCGCTGGACGCCGCCCGGGACGCGGCGCGCGGGCACGAGGCGGTCTGCGTCAGCCACCAGCTGCCGATCTGGATCCTGCGTTCCTTCGTCGAGCGTCGCCGTCTGTGGCACGACCCGCGCAAGCGGCAGTGCACACTGGCCTCGCTGACCAGCTTCACCTACCGGGGCGACCGGATCGTCTCGGTCGGCTACTCGGAGCCGGCCCGGGACCTGGTGCCGGTGCACCTGCTGGCCGGGGCCAAGCCGGTGAAGGGGAAGCCGGGGCAGTCCAAGGCGTTCGGCGCGTAGCCACAGTCGCAGACGCCTCAACGACACGCGGGACCTGACGGGACCGGCCGCCGGTGCAACGGCGGCCGGTCCCGTCCCCTGTGTACGGAGCGACGGCGATGCGCCGGGACGTCAGATTCCGGGCGGGCGCCGACGATCCGTCCGCCGCCCGATCCGTCCGCCGGCGGCAGAACTGCGGAGGGTCGCTCCTGCGTCCCCCAGTCAGGGCCGCCCGTAAGGGCGTGCGGGCGCCGTACGGACGTCGCACCATGATCGGCCGGGAGGTCGCGCGGTCGGCAAGGTAAAGCGTAAAGAAAGTCCTCAAATGCACGGAACCGACGTGTTACGCGCCTCATCTAACCCTTCAGCAGTTTGTATGTGCTTGAGATAAAACGACCGCAGATGGGGACGGTATGCGCGACATCAATCGAAGGGGCCTGCTCGGGGCAGGGCTCGGCGCCGCAGCCGCGATCGGACTCGCCGGCTGTGGCGCCTCGGGCTCCCCCGGCGATGAAGGGTCCGGCCAGGGCGGCGGCAATGGTGACGCCGGCACCGGCGGCAACGGCAGTGGAAACGGTTCGCCGAAGGGCAAGGTCCGGCTGATCGGTGACGGCTCGACCGCCGACACCGGCAAGCAGCCCCACCAGCCGCCGGCGCCCGTTCCGCTCGAACCCGGCCAGAAGCCGCCGCAGTTCGTGATCTTTTCCTGGGACGGTGCCGGCGAGGTCGGCAACGGTCTCTTCCCGCGCTTTCTCGAACTCGCCAAGGAACACGACGCGGCGATGACGTTCTTCCTCTCCGGGATCTATCTGCTGCCCGAGTCGAAGAAGTCCCTCTACCGCCCGCCGAACAACCCCCGCGGCGCCTCCGACATCGGCTATCTCACCGACGATCACGTCAAGGACACGCTGAAGTACGTGCGCCAGGCGTGGCTGGACGGCCACGAGATCGGCACCCACTTCAACGGGCATTTCTGCGGTGGTTCCGGATCCGTGGAGCGCTGGACGCCCGCCCAATGGCACAGCGAGATCAATCAGGCTGTGTCCTTCGTCACGGAATGGCGGACGAACACCGGCTGGGAGAACGAGGATCCGCTTCCGTTCGACTATCGGAAGGAACTGATCGGCGGCCGCACGCCCTGTCTGCTCGGCCAGGACAACCTCCTGCCGACCGCGAGCAAACTGGGCTGGCGCTATGACGCCAGTTCGCCCGGCGGCCGTCAGACCTGGCCCGTGAAGCGCGGCGGCGTCTGGGATCTGCCGCTGCAGGCGATGCCGTTCCCCGGGCACTCCTTCGAGGTGCTCTCGATGGACTACAACATCCTCGCCAATCAGTCGCAGAATTCGACGAAGGGCATGCCTTCGCGTTATCCGGGCTGGCGCACCCAGGCGGCCGGGGCGTATCTCGCCGGTTTCCAGCGCGCGTACGAGTCGAATCGTGCTCCGTTCCACATCGGCAATCACTTCGAGGAGTGGAACGGCGGCATCTATATGGACGCCGTGGAAGAAGTGATCAAGAAGGTGGCGGACAAGGACGACGTGCGTCTCGTCTCGTTCCGGCAGTACGTCGACTGGCTCGACGCACAAGACCCCGCCGTGCTCGCCAAGCTCCGGACGCTGGACGTCGGTCAGGCGCCCGCCGGTGGTTGGAACTCCTTCTTTAAACAGGCTTGACAAGGGGCTTTACGGGCACCGAGGGGGGTGCGGGGAAGCCAGGAAACTGCCATGCGAAACTTTTCACATGAGCTCTGGCCGCGCGTCCCGACGCCGCTTCACCCTGCTCGCCGCCACCGCCGTGGCCGGTGCCCTGACGCTGTCCGCGTGCGGCGACGGCAACAAGGCCGGGGGCGGCGGCAACACCAACTTCGTCACCGGCAGCGGGGGTATCTCCACCGTCGCCAAGGGCGACCGGGTGGCGGCGCCGAAGCTCGACGGCAACGGCCTGGACGGCAAGCCTCTCGACCTCGCCGACTTCGAGGGCAAGGTCGTTGTGCTCAACGTCTGGGGCTCCTGGTGCGGCCCCTGCCGACTGGAGGCGAAGTACTTCGCGAAGGTCTCCGAGGAGACGGCGGACCAGGGCGTCCAGTTCGTCGGGATAAACACCCGCGACGCCCAGCGGGACGCCGCGATCAACTTCGAGAAGGACTACGGGGTCGAGTACCCGAGCTTCTACGACCCGATCGGCAAGCTCATCCTCCGCTTCCCCAAGGGCACCCTGAACCCGCAGGCCATCCCGTCCACCGTGGTCATCGACCGGGACGGGAAGATCGCGGCCCGCACGCTCCAGGCGCTCGACGCGGACGAGCTGCGCAAGATGATCGACCCGATCATCGCGGAGAAGTGATCCGGTGATCCCGCTCGCCACCCACCACGAGACCGTCACGCTGGCCGCGTACAACGACACCGTCCTGTCCGGGGCGCTGCTGGTCGCCCTGCCGCTCGCCCTGCTGGCCGGTCTCATCTCCTTCTTCTCGCCCTGCGTCCTGCCGCTGGTCCCCGGCTACCTGAGTTACGTCACCGGGGTCAGCGGCACCGACCTGGCCGACGCCCGCCGGGGCCGGGTGGTGGCGGGCGCCTCGCTGTTCGTCCTCGGCTTCACGGTCGTGTTCGCCTCCACCGGCGCGCTCTTCGGCTACTTCGGCCAAGAGCTTCAGACGCACTCCGAGGTGCTCAACAAGGTCCTCGGCGTCCTGATGATCCTCATGGGGATCTTCTTCATGGGACTCCTGCCGGGCGTGACGCAGCGCGAGTTCCGCCTCCACAAGCGGCCGGCGGCCGGCCTGGCCGGCGCGCCGCTGCTCGGCGCGCTCTTCGGGATCGGCTGGACGCCGTGCATCGGCCCGACCCTCGCCTCGGTGCTGGCGCTGTCGACCGAGAGCGCCACCGCCGGACGCGGCGCGATACTGACCGTCGCGTACTGTCTCGGTCTCGGTGTCCCGTTCGTCCTGGCCGCGGTCGCCTTCCGCAAGGCGCTCGGCGCGTTCGGCTGGGTAAAGCGCCACTACGCATGGGTGATGCGGATCGGCGGCGGCATGATGATCGTGACCGGAATCCTGCTGCTGACCGGTGCGTGGGCCACGCTCATGCAGCACATGCAGGGCTGGTCCAGCGGCTTCGTTGTAGGGATCTGAGTTCATGAGCAAGTCGAACAGCGCGGAGACGCGGCAGCGCGAGGACGAGCGCGCGCAGGGCTCCGCCCACGGCGCGGCGGGCGACCGGCTCTCCACCGCACCCCGCGAGGAGCGCCCCGACACCGGGGCGGGCGTCCCCGCGATGAGCGTGATCGGCTGGGTCCGCTGGTTCTGGCGGCAGCTCACCTCGATGCGGGTGGCGCTGATCCTGCTCTTCCTGCTCTCCCTCGGCGCGATCCCGGGGTCGCTGATCCCGCAGAACAGCGTCGACGACATGAAGGTGCAGGCCTTCAAGGACCAGCACACCACCCTCACCCCGGTCTACGAGAAGCTCCAGCTCTTCGACGTCTACAGCTCGGTGTGGTTCTCCGCGATCTACATCCTGCTGTTCGTCTCGCTCATCGGCTGCATCGTGCCGCGCACCGGCCAGTTCGTCGGCCAGCTGCGCAGCCGCCCGCCGGGCGCGCCGAAGCGGCTGACGCGGCTGCCCGCGTACACCACCTGGCGCACGGAGGCCGAGCCCGAGGAGGTCCGCGAGGCGGCCCTCGCGGTGCTGCGCAAGCGACGCTTCCGGACGCACGAGGTGGACGACGCGGTCGCCGCCGAGAAGGGCTACCTCCGCGAGGCCGGGAACCTGGTCTTCCACATCGCCCTGATCGTGATGCTGGTGGCCTTCGCCTCCGGCCAGCTCTTCAAGTTCGAGGGCGGCAAGCTCGTCGTCGAGGGCGACGGCTTCTCCAACACGCTCACCCAGTACGACGACTACAAGCCCGGCACGCTCTACGACTCCGACTCGCTGGCCCCGTTCAGCTTCGTGCTGGACGACTTCGTCGGTACGTACGAGAAGAGCGGCCCGCAGCGCGGCACCCCGCGCACCTTCGAGGCCCGGGTGACCTACAGCGAGGGCGCCGACGGCGCGGAGCGCAAGGGCGTCATCAAGGTCAACGAGCCGCTCGTCGTGGACGGCACCAAGGTCTACCTGATCGCCCACGGCTACGCCCCCGTCGTCACCGTCCGGGACGGCGAGGGCAAGGTCGTCTCGCGGTCCGCCGTACCGCTGCTGCCGATCGACAACAACATCACCTCGTCCGGCGCCATCAAGGTGATGGACGGCTACAAGGACAAGAAGGGCGTCAAGACCCAGTTGGGCTTCAAGGCGTTCTTCGTGCCGACCTTCGCCGGCCACGGCAAGGGCCAGATGTTCTCGCAGTTTCCCGGCCTGGACTTCCCGGTGCTGGCGCTCAGCGCCTACCAGGGCTCCCTCGGCGTCGACTCCGGACTCGCGCAGAACGTCTACCAGCTCGACACGTCCAAGATGAAGGAGTTCAAGGACGAGGACGGCGAACTGCTCAAGAAGATGCTGATGCCCGGAGAGAAGCTGGATCTGTCCGACGGCGCCGGATCGATCACCTTCGAGGGCGTCGAGGAGTGGGCCAGCTTCCAGATCTCGCAGCAGCCGGGCACCGGCTGGGCGCTCGGCGGAGCCATCGCCGCCATCGCCGGCCTCGCCGGATCGCTGTTCATCCAGCGCCGCCGGGTGTGGGTGCGGGCGGTCCGGGGCGCCGACGGCGTCACGGTCGTGGAGATGGCGGGCCTGGGCCGCAGCGAGTCCGCGAAGCTCCCCGAGGAACTGGGCGACCTCTTGGCCGCTCTCGTCACCACGGCGCCCGTCGCCACCGATGCCACGAACGAGGCCGGGAGCCGGCCCGTACACCCTGCCGAAGCACCTGCCGAAGGGGCTGAGAAGTGAATCTCGCCGCCGCAACCAACGAAAGCCTGGCGCACACCAGCAATGTGCTGATCTATTCGTCGATGGCCGTCTACACCCTGGCCTTCTTCGCGCACATCGCGGAGTGGGTCCTCGGCAGCCGCAGCAAGGTCGGCCGCACCGCCGCCGCGCTGTCCGGTGCCGGTGCTGCCTCTGCCGCCGCCCCGGTGGTGAAGGCCCGGTCCGGCGGCACCGCCGTGCTGGAGCGGCCCGAGGTCATCACCCGCGCCGCCGCCGGGACGCGGGACGTGCCCGACGGCCCGGGTGCGGCCGGCGGCACGTTCAAGGGCGACCTGTGGGGCCGGATCGCCATCTCGCTGACCGTGGTCGCGTTCCTCGTCGAGGCGGGCGGCGTCGCCACCCGCGCCCTGTCGGTGCAGCGGGCCCCCTGGGCCAACATGTACGAGTTCTCCATCACCTTCTCCACGGTGGCGGTCGGCTCCTACCTGGTGCTGCTCTCGCTGAAGAAGAACGTCCGCTGGATCGGCCTCCCGCTGGTCACCACGGTCCTGCTGGACCTCGGCATCGCGGTCACGACGCTCTACACCGACAGCGACCAGCTGGTGCCCGCACTCCACTCGTACTGGCTGTGGATCCACGTCTCGACCGCGATCATCTGCGGCGCCGTCTTCTACCTCGGCGCGGTCGGAACGGTCCTCTACCTCTTCCGCGACAGCTACGAGAACAAGCTCGCCTCCGGCGGCACGCCCGGCAGGTTCGCCTCCTCGGTCATGGAGCGGCTGCCCTCGGCGTCGTCGCTGGACAAGTTCGCGTACCGGATCAACGCGGCCGTCTTCCCGCTGTGGACGTTCACGATCATCGCCGGCGCGATCTGGGCCGGCGACGCCTGGGGGCGGTACTGGGGCTGGGACCCCAAGGAGGTCTGGTCCTTCATCACCTGGGTCGCCTACGCCGCCTATCTGCACGCCCGCGCCACCGCCGGCTGGAAGGGCCGCAAGGCCGCCTACCTGGCGCTCGCCGCCTTCGCCTGCTGGCTGTTCAACTACTACGGCGTGAACATCTTCGTCTCCGGCCTGCACTCCTACGCCGGGGTCTGAGCCCACGTACGCACGAAGGCTCCCCGGACGGATACCGATCCCCGTCCGGGGAGCCTTCGTCGCGTCAGCAGCGGAGTGTCCAGACCACCTCGCGGTGGCTGAACGTCTCCAGGGAGTACGGGCCGTGGTAGCCGCCCATGCCGCTTTAGCTGCGGTACCTCTCCGAGGACGGCCGACGCGCCCCCGTGAAGCGCCCACCGCGCCGGCCGGAAGGATCACCCAGGCCGGCCGGAATGCCCGGTCAGGAAGCGGGCGGGGCCTTGTCGTCGGGGTTCGTACCGCCGTCGCGGCGCCCCCGCTCCTCCTCGGCCTCGGTGTCCTTGTCGGCCTTGTCGGCCTTGAGCGACTTGAGGAAGTCCGGGTTGTCGTCCGGGGCCACCCACTGCTGCCGCCTGGCGCGCTGCCACGAGGAGGGTCCGGCGCCCCCGGCGCCGTTGTGGCGGGCCTTGCCGGCGACGAGCCAGACGACCGGGCCGACGATCCAGAACAGCAGGATGATGAAGACCCAGGCGATCTTCGGCAGATGCTTGGTGTCCTCCTCCGAGGTGTTCAGGCAGTCGATGAACGCGTAGATCGTCAGAGCCAGCGGGACGATGAACATCAGGGCTCTCATGGTGCGTCCCCCAGTGGGCGGCGGCGGGGCTCGGTGTTCCCCCGGTGTCGCGGCCAGGGTACCGGCTCGGCACGAACGATCCGGGGCCCCGGCGGTGGGGAGCCCCGGCGGGGCCGCGCGGGCGGGGATGACAAACTGGACCGCATGGCTTACGACGATCTTCGCTCCCTGCTCCGGGCTCTTGAGCGCGATGGTGATCTCAAGCGCGTCAAGGTCGAGGTCGACCCACACCTGGAGGTCGGTGAGATCGTCGACCGGGTCAACAAGGCCGGCGGCCCCGCCCTGCTGTTCGAGAACGTCAAGGGGTCCTCGATGCCCCTGGCCATGAACGTCTTCGGCACCGACCGGCGCCTCCTGAAGGCCCTGGGACTGAAGGCGTACAGCGACATCAGCGACAAGATCGGCGGGCTCCTCAAGCCGGAGCTGCCGCAGGGCTTCGTCGGGGTGCGGGAGGCCTTCGGGAAGCTCGGCTCGATGGTGCACGTGCCGCCGAAGAAGGTGAAGTCCCACGACGCGCCCGTCCAGGAAGTGGTCCTGACCGGCGACGACGTCGACCTGGAGAAGCTGCCCGCGCTGTTCACCTGGCCCGAGGACGGCGGATCGTTCTTCAACCTCGGCCTCACCCACACCAAGCACCCCGAGAACGGCGTCCGGAACCTGGGCCTCTACCGGCTCCAGCGCCACGACAAGCGCACCATCGGGATGCACTGGCAGATCCACAAGGACAGCGCCAACCACTACCAGGTCGCCGCCCGGCGCGGGGAGCGGCTGCCCGTCGCCATCGCCTTCGGCTGCCCGCCCGCCGTGACGTACGCCTCCACCGCGCCGCTGCCCGGGGACATCGACGAGTACCTCTTCGCCGGGTTCATCCAGGGCAAGCGGATCGAGATGGTCGACTGCAAGACCGTGCCGCTCCAGGTCCCCGCGCAGGCGGAGGTCGTCATCGAGGGCTGGCTGGAGCCGGGCGAGATGCTCCCGGAGGGCCCGTTCGGGGACCACACCGGCTTCTACACCCCGCAGGAACCGTTCCCCGCACTGACCATCGACTGCATCACGATGCGCCGGCGGCCGCTGCTCCAGTCCATCGTGGTGGGCCGCCCGCCGACCGAGGACGGGCCGCTGGGCCGGGCGACGGAGCGGTTCTTCCTGCCGCTGCTGAAGATCATCGTGCCGGACATCGTGGACTACCACCTGCCGGAGTCGGGCGGCTTCCACAACTGCGCGATCGTCTCGATCGACAAGAAGTACCCGAAGCACGCCCAGAAGGTGATGAGCGCGATCTGGGGGGCGCACATGATGTCGCTGACCAAGCTGATCGTGGTGGTGGACTCCGACTGCGACGTCCACGATCTGCACGAGGTCGCCTGGCGGGCGCTCGGCAACACCGACTACGCCCGCGACCTCACGGTCACCGAAGGCCCGGTCGATCACCTGGACCACGCTTCGTACCAGCAGTTCTGGGGCGGCAAGGCGGGCATCGACGCCACGAGGAAGCTGCCCGAGGAGGGCTACACCCGGGACGGGGGCTGGCCGGAGATGGTCGAGTCCGATCCGGAGACGGCGGCGAAGGTCGACCGCCGTTGGAAGGAATACGGACTGTGAGCAGTGCGGCAGAAACGGCGTCCGTTCCCGGGCCCGCGCCATCGGACAGCAAGGTGAAGGCCTTCCTGCGGCTCGTGATGATCGAGCACTCGGTCTTCGCGCTGCCCTTCGCGTACATCGCCGCGCTGACCGCGATGTTCCTGCTCGACGGCACCATCCACTGGGGCACGCTGCTGCTCGTCACGCTGGCGATGGTGGGCCTGCGGACCTTCGCGATGGCCGCCAACCGGATCATCGACCGGGAGATCGACGCCCGGAACCCGCGCACCGCGGGCCGCGAGCTGGTGACCGGCGCGGTGTCGGTGAAGTCCGCGTGGACCGGTGCGCTCGTCGCGCTGGTGGTCTTCCTGGGCGCGGCGGCCCTGCTCAACCCGCTGTGCCTGGCGCTCGCGCCGCTGGCCGTCGTGCCGATGGTGGTCTACCCGTACGGCAAGCGGTTCACGAACTTCCCGCACGCCATCCTGGGCCTCGCGCAGGCCATCGGTCCGGTCGGCGCCTGGCTCGCGGTGACCGGCAGCTGGTCGTGGGACGCGGTGATCCTCGGGCTCGCCGTGGGCATCTGGATCGGCGGCTTCGACCTGATCTTCGCCTGCCAGGACGTGGCCGCGGACCGGGCCCAAGGGGTGCTCTCCTTCCCGGCGCGCTTCGGGATCCCGGCCTCGCTGTGGGGCGCCCGGGTGTGCCACGCGGTCACGACCGGGCTGCTGGTGTGGTTCGGGCTGGCCACGGGCGCCGAGGTCCTGTACTGGATCGGCATGGCCGTCGTCGCGGCGGCGTTCGTCTACGAGCACCGGGTGGTGCGGCCGCACGACCTGTCCCGGTTGAATCGTGCCTTCTTCTCCGTGAACGGCTTCATCGGCATCGCGCTGTTCGCCTGTGCGCTGCTCGACCTGCTGGCGCGGGGCCTGACCCCGTAGGGCCCGTGAGGCCCCGGGCCGACGCCCTGAGCCGACCGGGGGTCAGACGGTGACCAGGTTGTCCGGTGCGCGGCGCGGGCGGCGGAAGAAGAAGGCCGCCGCCACACCGCCGGCCAGCCCGAAGAGGTGGCCCTGCCAGCTGACGCCCGACTGGGTGGGCAGGACGCCCCACAGCAGCGAGCCGTAGACCACGGCGACGCCGATGCCTATGAGGACGTCCCAGGGCCGGCGGTCCACGAAGCCGCGGACCAGCAGATAGCCGAGCAGTCCGAAGACCACGCCGGACGCGCCGAGCGTCACCGTGTTCTCCGGGGCGGTCAGCCAGACGCCGAGGCCGCTGGCCAGGATGATCGTCACGACGACGGCGGCGAACCGGCGCAGCCCGGCGAGGGCGGCGATGAAGCCGAGGACCAGCAGCGGGACGCTGTTGGAGGCCAGGTGATCCCAGCCGCTGTGCAGGAACGCGGCGGGCACCACGTCCCGCAGCTCCGCCGGTTCACGTGGGCTGATGCCGTAGGTGTCCAGGGCGTGGCCCGTGGCTGTGTCGATGCCTTCGAGGACCCACAGGAGGGCTACCCAGCCCGCCATCAGGATCCCGGCGGTCAGGGCCCGCGCGCCGCCGGTGGAGCCCGTGTCCGAGGTGCGGTCGGTGGTCCAGTGATCGCCCATGGTCTTCCCTCTGCCCCCGGGTTGCCCGTCATCCGGAGAACGTCCGGGGCGCCCGCCCGGTTCCGGGTGCCGGGTGCGAGGGCGTGCCGGATAGGCTCGCAGGTGTGGAATCCAGGACTTCAATGACTCATCAGCAGCGGCGGCCTTGGATTGTCGGGGTGTCCGGTGCTTCGGGTACCCCGTTCGCGGCCGCCGTTCTGCGCGGGCTCCTGGCGGCCGGTGAGAGCGTGGACCTGGTGGTGAGCCGGGCCTCGCGGCTCACCCTGCTGGACGAGACCGGCATCGCGTTCCGGGACGGGCACTGGCGCGAGGACCTGCGAGGTTGGCTGGATCGTGGCGCCGACGGGAAGCCCGACGCGTTCGCGGTGGGCGACGCGGAGCTGGAGCGCGTACGCCATTGGCCGGCCGGTGATCTGGCCGCCGGGCCGTCCTCCGGGTCGTACCCGGCGAAGGGGATGCTCATCGTGCCGGCCTCGACGGCCTGTGTGGCCGGAGTGGCGCTCGGTCTGTCGAAGGATCTGCTCCAGCGGGCCGCGAGCGTGACGCTCAAGGAGCGCCGCCCGCTCGTCGTCGCGGTGCGCGAGACCCCGCTGAGCGGCCGGACGCTGAAGCAGATGGTGGCCCTGGACGAGGCGGGCGCGGTCGTGCTGCCCGCCTCTCCGGCGTTCTACGCGGGTGCGACGCACATCCAGGACCTGGTGGATTTCGTCGCGGGGCGGGTGCTGGACGCGGCGGGCGTGCCGCACCGGCTGTACCGCCGCTGGGAAGGAGAGCTCGGTGGCGGCTCCCGCAACCCGCAGGACCGCTAGGTCCGGGTCAGCGCTTCTTGTGCGCGCGCGGGGAGCGGCTCTTGTCGACGCGGTGCGCGGCGGCGGGCTGGTGGGCACGCGAGCGGTTGGCCAGGTCCTGCAGCTCGCGCATCCGGGCGTAGGCCATCTCGATCGTGTACACGGTGAAGTTCACTCCTGAAGATTCGAAAGCGTTTCTTGGATGTTCTAGAAGATTTGCAGGACGTCAGCCCTGCATGCCTTAGATTCTACACGTAAACTCGCGGTACTGCTGAACAATGGAAGGTTTCAGTCATATGGACGCGGTGGACAGGCAGCTCATCCAGGCCCTCAGGGAGAACGGCAGGTCCTCGTACGCCGAGCTGGGGCGGCTCGTGGGGCTCTCCGGGCCCAGCGTCACCGACCGGATCAACCGGCTGGAAACCGCCGGGGTCATCACCGGTTACCGCGCCACCGTCGACTCCGCGTCGCTGGGGCTCGGCGTGACCGCGCTGATCGGGATCTCGCTCTCGGACGCGGCCGACCACGAGGACGTGGCGCGCCGGCTGAAGGACCTCGCGGAGATCGAGGACTGCTGGTTCATCGCGGGCGACGACTCGTACATGCTCAAGGTCCGGGTCGGCGACGTGGACGGCCTGGAGAAGACGATCCGGCGCCTGAGCGGTACGAAGGGCGTCTCACGGACCCGTACGACGATCGTGCTCTCCACCAAGTGGGAGAACCGGGTCGGGGAACTTCCCGAAGAGGCTTAGGCGCGGAGCGCCGTAAAGGGGGCCCCTCCCGCCCGAAGGGTGGGGGGGTACGGTTGGGTCGGAGTCTGATACTCGGAGATATGGGAGGCGGCCTAGTGGACGCGGGACTCAAGCGCGAGCTGGAGGAGAAGGTCCGGGCCGGCGAGCGGCTGACCCGCGAGGACGGGATCGCCCTCTACGAGTCCGACGACCTGGCGTGGCTGGGCGGGCTGGCGCACGAGGTGCGCGTGCGCAAGAACGGCGACGTGGTGCACTTCAACGTCAACCGTCACCTCAACATGACCAACGTGTGCACCGCCTCGTGCGCGTACTGCTCGTTCCAGCGGAAGCCGGGCGAGAAGGACGCGTACACGATGCGCATCGAGGAGGCCGTCCGCCTCGCCAAGGCGATGGAGGGCGAGAACCTCACCGAGCTGCACATCGTCAACGGGCTCCACCCGACCCTCCCGTGGCGCTACTACCCGCGTTCGCTCAGCGCGCTGAAGGAAGCCCTGCCGAACGTCGCGCTGAAGGCGTTCACGGCGACGGAGATCCACCACTTCGAGACGATCTCCGGCCTCTCGGCCTCCGAGATCCTCGACGAGCTGATCGAGGCCGGTCTCGAATCGCTGACCGGCGGCGGCGCGGAGATCTTCGACTGGGAGGTCCGCCAGCACATCGTCGACCACCGCACCCACTGGGAGGACTGGTCGCGCATCCACCGTCTCGCGCACGAGAAGGGGCTCAAGACCCCCGCGACGATGCTGTACGGGCACATCGAGGAGCCCCGTCACCGCGTCGACCACGTGCTGCGGCTGCGGGAGATGCAGGACGAGACCGGCGGCTTCCAGGTCTTCATCCCGCTGCGCTACCAGCACGACTTCGTGGACATGAAGGACGGCAAGGTCCGCAACAGGCTCCAGGCGCGCACCACGATGGCGACCGGCGCGGAGGCGCTGAAGACCTTCGCGGTCTCCCGGCTGCTCTTCGACAACGTGCCGCACGTCAAGGTGTTCTGGGTGATGCACGGCGTGCAGACCGCCCAGCTCGCGCTGCAGCACGGTGCGGACGACATGGACGGCTCGGTCGTCGAGTACAAGATCACGCACGACGCCGACGACTTCGGTACGCCGAACAAGCTCGGCCGTGAGGACCTGCTGGACCTGATCCGCGACGCCGGATTCCGGCCGGTCGAGCGGAACACCCGGTACGAGATCCTGCGCGAGTACCCGGGCCCGGAGGCGGACCGGCGCGAGTCGCCGCAGCCGATGCGCGTCTGAGGCACACCCCGCCCGACCCTGCTCCGAGGGAAAGCCCCGGCCGCCACCCACGGCCGGGGCTTTCCCGTGTTGTGGACAGGCGGTGAGTCCCGTGAGGAGTAATGGTTACTCTGGCCTTATGGCGCTTACTTTCGAGCTGGATCCCGAGTTCACCCCTGCCCTGCGCGACGGCATCACCACCCTGTGGGCCGACGTCACCAACGCGGGCGGGGCCGTCGGTTTCGTCGCGCCCGTCACGGCCGAGGAGGTCCGGCCCGATCTGCTCAAGCACCTGGTCGCCATCGAGCAGGGCCGCACCCGGCTGCTCGTCGGCCGCGACGAGGACGGCACCGTCGCCGCCACCGCCTTCCTCACCCTCAACGACCACCGGCTGCTGCGGCACTGGCTGTGGCTCTACACGGTCATGGTCCACCCCCGCCTCCAGGGCAAGGGATACGGCCGCGACCTCATGACCGCCACCGCCGACGCCGCCCGCTCCATCGAGGGCATCGAGGCGATCCGCCTCACCTGCCGGGGCGGCACCGGCGCCGACCGCTTCTACACCGCCTGCGGATACAAGGAGGTCGGCCGGGTGCCGGACGCCATCCGGGTCGCTCCCGGCGACGACCGCGACGACATCGTCATGCTGCTCCCGCTGGGCCCGGCGACTCCGTGACCGGCAGGGCGCCCCTGGCCCGGCAACCCCCTGAACCGAGAGAAACCGGGCCATGTTTCACTGGACGGGCAGAAGCGTGTCGAGAGTCCATGGGAAGAGAGGGCCAGCCGTGTCCGCTGCCAAGCCGAGCGCCTTGATCCGTTACACGGCGTTGCGCCTGCTGATCTTCGTCGGCTGCTTCCTCGCCGCCGGTGTCGCCGTCCACTTCGGGCTGGTGCCCGCAGGGCTCGGGGGCTCCAACGTCGTCTGGGTGATCCTCCTCGGCCTCCTCCTCTCCGCCCCGCTCAGCTATGTGCTGCTGCGCAGGCAGCGCGACGAGATGTCCGAGCAGATCGTCTCCACCGTCGACCGCACCAAGGCCCGCCTCGACGCCAACCGCACCCGCGAGGACGCGGTCCAGTAGCGCCGGCGGCGCCACCCCGTCCAGCCGACGCGCCGGACCGCCTGTAGGCGCCACGTAAGCTTCCTCACACGCGCACGCCGCGCGCACCCCTTCTCCGCCGGACCCCGGGCGGGAGCCGACCGGCTCCAGCACCGGGGTCCGCGGCGTTTCTCCGCTGCTCTCCGGCGTCTTCCGCCGCTTTCCGGCCATTCCTGCCCGGCGGAGCCCTGTCCGGGGGCCAAAGAAAGGCTTTGAGGTTCTCAAAGTTCAAGTGTTAACGTATTCGACGTGAAGACAGCTGTGCGCCTCCGTCATGCCGCGAGCATCCCGCTCGTGGCGCGCCTGCATGTCGATCTCTGCCGCTGTATGTCCGCGGTCTGTTGCCGCAAGGTCTGATTCGGCATCATGCAGCGGCGCCGCCCCTGACGCGGGCGCCGCGACCCCGTCCCCGTTCCACCGCACGTCCGTACGGATACCTCCGTGCGTCCCGATGCGTCCCCGACTGGAGTGTGTCCGTGTCCGCGAATCCCGCGTCCGCCGCGCCCGAGGCCGAGCAGCCCACCGGCTCCGGCTCCGGTTCCCGCATACCCAAGGTCCCGTTCTGGGCCCAGATCGTCACCGGTCTGGTCCTCGGTGTGCTGCTGGGCTGGCTGGCCCGCAGCCAGGACCTCGGCTGGCTCGTCACCACCCTCGACGAGATCGGCTCGCTCTTCGTCCAGCTGCTGAAGCTGGCCGTCGCCCCGCTGGTCTTCTTCGCGATCCTCGTGTCGATCACCAACCTGCGCCAGGTCAACAACGCCGCCCGGCTCGCGACCCGCACCCTGCTCTGGTTCATGATCACCTCGCTGATCGCGGTCGCCATCGGCCTCACGATCGGCCTGGTCACCAACCCGGGCTCCGGCACCGGCCTCACGCCGAAGGACGGCGCGCTCTCCGAGACCAAGGGCAGCTGGATCGACTTCCTGACCGGCATCGTCCCGGACGACGTGATCACGCCGTTCACCGAGCTGAACGTGCTCCAGATCGTGTTCATGGCCGCCGTCGCCGGCATCGCCGCCCTCAAGCTCGGCGAGAAGGCCAAGCCGATCCTCACCCTCAGCCAGTCGATCCTGGAGCTGCTCCAGAAGGCTCTGTGGTGGGTCATCCGCCTCGCCCCGATCGGCACCGTCGGCCTCATCGGCTACGCCATCGCCGACTACGGCTGGGACCTCATCGGCAAGTACGCGACCTTCACCGCCGACGTCTACATCGGCTGCGCCCTGGTGATGTTCGGCGTGTACCCGCTGCTCCTGGCCACCGTCGCCAAGGTCAGCCCGCTCCAGTTCTTCAAGGGCGCCTGGCCCGCGATCCAGCTGGCCTTCGTCTCCCGCTCCTCGGTCGGCACCATGCCGGTCACCCAGCGGGTCACCGAGCGCCTCGGCGTTCCGAAGGAGTACGCCTCCTTCGCCGTCCCGTTCGGCGCGACCACGAAGATGGACGGCTGCGCCGCGATCTACCCGGCGCTGGCGGCGATCTTCATCGCGCAGATCTTCGACGTGCAGCTGGGCATCGGCGACTACCTGCTGATCGCCTTCGTCTCGGTGATCGGCTCGGCGGCCACCGCCGGCCTCACCGGCGCTACGGTCATGCTGACCCTCACCCTGTCCACGCTGGGCCTCCCGCTGGAGGGCGTCGGCCTGCTGATGGCCATCGACCCGATCCTGGACATGATGCGCACCGCCACCAACGTGGCCGGCCAGGCGCTGATCCCGGTGATCGTCGCGGCCCGGGAGAAGATCCTCGACCACGACGCGTACAACTCCGCCTCGTCCTCCCCGATCGACGCCTTCGGCGACGCCGACCGGGACGAGGTCGCGGCGCCCAAGGACGCGGTGCCGGTCACCGCGTAGCGCCTCATGGCGGCGAGCGTCCCTGACGACGCCCCCGGATCCCACGTCTCTGTACGTGGACCGGGGGCGCCGTCGTGTTCCCCGAACGGTCAGGGGCGCTGGAAGAGGACCTCGGGGTTGGCCGGGGTCGGGCCGTTCAGCAGCCGGGCCGGCCGGCCACGCAGGCTCCGGTCGAAGAAGGCGGTCACATAGCTCCTGGTGATCGTGGTCGAACGGGCCGCGGAGAGCGGCGCGTCCGGGTCCTCGATGCCGAGCTGCTCACCGATCTCCGGGGTGTCCGTGAACGTGAAGTGCCCGGAGTCCCGCACCGTCAGCCACCGCTTCCAGCCGCCGAGCCGGTCCCAGCCCTTGTCCCAGGACGTGTCGCCGCCGGGCCCGTGCCCGGGATCGGTCCCCAGCATCAGGAACGGCCGCCCGCCCAGTCCCCGGGCGGGCACCGGGTCGAAGAACGTGCCGTCCATGTTGACGCCGGCGTCCACCCGGCGGTCGGCGGCCATCGTGGAGGCGGCCGCGTTGCCCCCGATGGAGTGGCCCGCCATGCCCACCCGGCGCGGGTCGATCGTCCGGGCGTGCCGCCACGCCGGGCGCGGGCCCGTCAGCCGGTCCAGCAGGAACGAGAAGTCGGCGGCCCGCCCGGTGGAGACGGCGGCCAGGACCTTTTTCCGGGCGTCGTCGTCGGGCTGCGCGTCGACCCGGTCGCAGGCGGCACAGGTGAGGACCCGCCCGTCGGGCAGCTGCGTACCGGTCGTCTCGTACGGGTGGTCCGCGGTCGCCACGACGTAACCGCGGCTCGCCAGTTCCTCCGCGAGCCCGGTCAGCGTGGCCCGCGGTGTGCCGAAGCCGGGGGAGAGCATGACCAGCGGGAAGCGTCCCGGGGCAGGCCGGGCGGCGCTACGGGCATGGGTGCGGGTGGAGCCGACGAGGCCGGCCGGCACGACGTCCTCCAGCCCGCGCTGCGCGAGCATCAGCCGCGCTTCCTCCGTCGTCATGTACGGGGCGGGGTCGCCGCCGCTGCCGAGGCGGGCCGGGTAGTGGATCGACACCAGCAACTGGCGTGGCCCGGCGGCCGGTACCCAGGGGTCGGGCCGCGCGTGGTCGGTCAGGAAGAGGGTGTCGCGGCCGATGGCGTACGAGCCGGTCGGGCGGGGAAGCGTCAGCGCGGACGGTAAGGCGAGGTCGCCGGGAGCGGGAGCGAGCGTGGCAGCGGCCGGTGCCGGCGCCGGGCCGGACGCCGAGGCGGGCACACCTGTCCCGGCCAGGGTGGCCAGGGCGGCCAGGGCGAGCACCGCGGCGGTCGCGGCCGGCCTGTTCCGAAGGAGGATCGTCATGTCCGTAAAGCTAGGGGGGTGACCGGGCGGGCACATCGGACGCCGGGTGGAGCCGGTGTCGGTCCAGGGGACGACCCTCCTCGTCCGCGGGTGGCAACAGGCCATCCCTTCCGCGGGTGATCGCTCCCTGCGACGCCGCGCCGCACGCCGCCGTACTCTGGGCGGTGAGCAGGGCAGTGGGGCGGGGAGGAAGCCGGACGTGGGTGCAGTGAAGAGCAAGCGGATGCCGCGCGCCGTGCGCGAGCAGCAGATGATGGACGCCGCGGTGCGGACCTTCGGGCAGCGCGGCTACCGGGCTGCCTCGATGGACGAGATCGCCGAGCTGGCGGGCGTCTCCAAGCCGTTGGTCTACCTGTACCTGAACTCCAAGGAAGAGCTGTTCTCCGCCTGCATCCGCCGCGAGGCGAAGGCCCTGCTGGAGGCGGTCCGATCCGGGGTGGAGCCGGGGCTGCCGGCCGACGGCCAACTGTGGTCGGGGCTGAGGGCGTTCTTCCTCCATACCGCGGAGAACCCGGACGGCTGGTCGGTCCTGCACCGCCAGGCCCGCTCGCACGGGGAGCCGTTCGTCAGCGAGGTCGGCGGTATGCGCGATGAGATCGTCGCGTTCGTGACGGGCCTGATCGGGGCCGCCGCCCGCGAGGCCCACAGCGACCCCGCACTCGCGGACCGGGACGTGGCGGGCCTCGCCCAGGCCCTGGTGGGGGCCGCGGAGTCGCTGGCGGGCTGGGCCAACGTCACCCCGGACGTCTCGGCGAAGGAGGCCGCGGCGACCCTGATGAACTTCGCCTGGGCGGGCCTGGAGAACCTGATGCACGCCCGCCCGTGGACGCCCCCGGCTTCCTAGGAACTGTCTGACGATTCCCGCCGTCGCCCGCAGGGCGGCCGCGGGAATCGTGAGACAGTTCCTAGCCGCTCCGGTCCACGGACCCCACGAGGTGCACCCGCCCCTCGGCCCCGCGCAGCGCGAAGGCGTTTCCGGTGGCGTCGGCCGCGTACGTCACGGTGGCGGGCAGCAGGACAGGTGCCCTGAACTCGGCCCGTACGGTGCGGATTCCGGCCGGGTCCCCGGCCTCGGCGAGGCAGCGCGCCACCGTCCACATGCCGTGCGCGATGGCGCGGGGGAAGCCGAACAGCCGGGCGGTCAGCGGGTGCAGGTGGATGGGGTTGCGGTCGCCGGAGACGGCTCCGTACCGCCGCCCGAGGTCGCCGGGCAGCCGCCACTCGGCGACGGCGGGCAGACCCTCGGCGGCCGGGGCGGCGGCCGGGGCGGACGTGCGTGAAGCCGTGGCCCGGTCCGCCGTCGCCGGGGGAACCGTCTCCTGCCGGTGCCGGGACAGATAGCCGCTGCGGGACTCCCACACCAGCTCCCCGCCCACCCGCGCCTCGGTCGCCATCGTGACCTCGGTGCCCCGCCTGTGCGGGGTCAACCCGTCGGCGTACACGGTCAGTTCGAGCGGCTCCGCGGGGTCCACGGCCCGGTGCGGGGTGATCTCGATCCAGGTGTGGACGAGCCCGAGCACCGGCAGCGGGAAGGCGCGGCCGGCCATCAGCCGCATGGTGAGCGGGAAGGCCGGCACATGCGGGTACGTGAGCGGAAGCGGCCCGCTCTCCGGGAACCCGCAGATCCTGCCGTACGCGGCGAGGGGGCCGGGTGCGACGGCCGCCGCCGGGCTGGTGAGGCGGCCCGGGGGCAGGGTGGCGTCCGGCCGCCCGGCCCGCTTGAACGGCGAAGTGAGGGCCCCGCGCACGAGCGAGGCGCTGAGTGGGGTCATCGGGCTCACGCCCCCAGCAGGCTCTGGCCGCAGACGCGCAGCACCTGGCCGTTGACGGCGGTGGAGTCGGGCTGCGCGAACCAGGCGACGGCCTCGGCGACGTCGGCCGGGAGCCCGCCCTGGGAAAGGGAGTTCAGCCGGCGGCCCGCCTCGCGGATGAGGAACGGCACGGCCGCCGTCATCCTCGTCTCGATGAACCCGGGGGCCACCGCGTTGACGGTGACCCCGTGCGCGGCGGCTGCGCGCGGGCCGAGCGAGCGGACGAGACCGATGACGCCCGCCTTGCTGGCCGCGTAGTTGGTCTGGCCGTCGTTGCCCGCGATGCCCGCGATGGAGGCGGTGGCGACGATCCGGCCGCCCCGGTTGAGGGTGCCCGAGGCCAGGAGCTCGTCGGTGGTGCGGAGCACGCTGTCGAGGTTGACCTCGATGACCTGGGCCCAGCGGTCGGCCGGCATGTTGGCGAGGCGGCGGTCGCGGGTGATGCCCGCGTTGTGGACGAGGACGTCGAGCCCGTCCGGTGCGGCGGCGGCGGCGATGCGGACCGCGGCGTCGGGTGCGGTGATGTCCAGCGGCAGCGCGGTGGCCCCGAGTCGGTCGGCGGTGCGCACCAGGTCGTCCTGGGCCTGGGGGACGTCCAGCACGATCACGTGGGCCCCGTCGCGGGCCAGCACCGAGGCGACGGTCGCGCCGATGCCCCGGGCCGCCCCGGTGACCAGGGCGGTACGGCCGGCGAGCGGGGCGTACCGGTCGGCCACGGGGTCCGGTGCGGCGGAGGTCAGCTCGATCACCTGGCCGCTGACGTAGGCGGACCGGGGGGAGAGGAGGAAGCGGAGGGTGGACTCGGCGGACACCGGTTCGGCGCCGGCCGGAATCCGCAGGAGCTGTGCGGTGGATCCGCGTCCGATCTCCTTGCCCAGCGACCGGACGAAACCCTCCAACGCCTGCTGGGCAGCGGCCTGATGGTGGTCCTCGGAGGACGGGGGCGTGCCGATGACGACGATCCGGCCACCGGGAGCCTGCGACCGTACGACGGGATGGAGGGCGGCGTGCACCTCGGCGAGGCCCTGGGCGGAGGTGACCCCGGTGGCGTCCAGCACGATTCCCGCGGGCCGGGCGGCCTGCGCCTCGACCGTGAGCCCGGTCGCGGCCAGCACCTTCGCCAGCTCGCCCCGGATCGCCGATGCTCCGGCGGTCAGGTGCAGCAGCGGTCCGTCCAGGCTCGGCGTCTCCAGGGTCCAGCGGCGCAGCGGGGCGGGCTGCGGCAGGCCGAGCCGGCGGGTGAGGAAGCGGCCGGGTGCTGTGCCGGTGAGGTGCAGATAGCGATCGGCCATTGTCCTGACTCCCTGCTCGGTCGTAGATTTACTCTGGAGTAAGGTTACTGAAGAGTCAGGAGCTGGTCGAGATGAACGATCCCGGACCGACCGAGACGAGATGGTCACCGTGACGACGCCGCGCCCGTTGGTTCCGCTCCCCCTGCCCCAGCCGCGCCGCGTGGCGGTCATCGGCGGCAGCCGCACCCCGTTCGCCCGCTCCGACGGCCCGTACGCGACCGCCTCCAACCAGGATCTGCTGACGGCCGCGCTGGACGGCCTGGTGGAGCGGTACGGCCTGGCCGGCGACCGGGTCGGGACGTTCGTCGCGGGCGCGGTCCTCAAGCACAGCCGCGACTTCAACCTGGCGAGGGAGACCGTTCTCGGCTCCGCGCTCGACCCGCGCACCCCGGCGTACGACATCCAGCAGGCGTGCGGCACGGGCCTCCAGGCGGTGATCGCCGCCGCGAACACGATCGCGCTCGGGGCCGCCGACTCGGCGATCGCGGGCGGCTCCGACACGACCAGCGACGCCCCGCTCGGCGTCAACGACGAACTGCGCCGCATCCTGCTCGCCGCCCGCCGCGCGAAGACGGCGGGCGCCCGCCTGAGGGCCCTGGCCGCGGTCCGCCCCCGCCACCTCGTCCCGGACATCCCGCGCAACGCCGAACCCCGCACCGGCCTGTCGATGGGCGAGCACGCCGCCGTCACCGCGCGCCGCTGGGCGGTGCGCAGGGAGGACCAGGACCAACTGGCCGCGACGAGCCACCAGCGCCTGGCGGCGGCATACGAACGGGGCTTCCTGGACGACCTGGTGGTCCCCTACCGGGGCCTGGACCGCGACCAGAACCTGCGCCCGGACTCGACGGCCGGGAAACTGGCGCGCCTGAAGCCGGTGTTCGGGACCTCCGAGCCCGACCCCACGATGACGGCGGGTAATTCGACGCCGCTCACCGACGGGGCGGCGACGGTCCTGCTGGCGACGGAGGGGTGGGCCGAGGAGCGGGGCCTCGAACCGCTGGCCTACCTCTCTCTGTACGAGACGGCGGCGGTGGACTACGTGGACGGCGACGACGGCCTCCTCATGGCCCCGGCGTACGCGGTGCCGCGCCTGCTGGAGCGGGCCGGTCTCGGCATCGAGGACTTCGACCTCTACGAGATCCACGAGGCGTTCGCCTCCCAGGTGCTGGCCACCCTCGCGGCCTGGGAGAAGCAGGGCCTGGCCCCGGTGGACCGGACCCGCCTGAACGTGGCCGGCTCCTCCCTGGCCACCGGCCACCCCTTCGCCGCCACGGGCGCCCGGATCGTGGCGACGCTGGCGAAGCTCCTCGCCGAACGGGACGGCCCGGGCCGGGGACTGATCTCGGTCTGCGCGGCGGGCGGCCAGGGGGTGACGGCGATCCTGGAACGCCCCTGACCTGCTTCCTTCTCCTGCCTTGGCTGTCCCTCCTGCCTCTCCTGCTTCTTCTGCTGCCCTGCCGGACGGACGACCCGGCGAACCGACCCGCCCGACCCCCGAACCGAGGAGCCGCACGTGTCAACGCCACCTTCCGCCGCCGCAACCGCGCCTGCCGCATCCCCGCCCGTCCTGGTCGAACCGACGAAGAAGCGCGGCCCCGACGGCAGGGTCCAGGAGGTTTCCGTACCGAAGTTCGCGCCGACCGTGGAGCGCGGCTCGCTGGCCGAGATCCCGTTCGACAACGCCCGGGAGGCCCCGGGCGAGGCGGTCCTCAGCCGGAAGGACGCCGAGGGCGTCTGGCAGGACGTGAGCGCCGCCGAGTTCGCCGCCGAGGTACTGGCGGTCGCCAAGGGCCTGATGGCGGAGGGCCTGCGGGCGGGGGACCGGGTCGCGATCATGGCCCGGACGACGTACGAGTGGACGCTGCTGGACTTCGCGTCCTGGGCGGCCGGGCTGGTGACGGTCCCCATCTACCCCACCTCCTCCGCCTTCCAGGCCCGCTGGATCCTCCAGAACTCGGGCGCGGTGGCCTGCGCGGTGGAGAGCAAGGAACAGGGCCGTCTGATCAGCCAGGAGCGCAAGCAGCTCGGCGACCTGGCGCACCTGTGGCAGTTCGACACGGGGGCGATCGGCCACCTGAAGTCGCTGGGCAAGGACATCCCGGACGCGGCGGTGGCGGCCCGCCGGGCCACGCTGGAGCCGCACAGCCCGGCCACCCTGATCTACACCTCGGGCACGACGGGCCGCCCGAAGGGCTGCGTCCTGACCCACGGCAACTTCTTCGCCGAGGTCGACAACGCGATCGAGCTTCTCCACCCGGTCTTCAAGTCGGTCTCGAAGGACCCCGCCTCCACCCTCCTCTTCCTCCCGCTCTCGCACGTCTTCGGCCGCATGGTGGCGATCGGCTGCATGCGGGCGAGGGTGCGCCTGGGCCACGCGCCGTCGATCCAGACCGAGGACCTCCTCGCCGACCTGGCGGGCTTCCGCCCCACCTTCCTCCTGGCCATCCCGTACGTCCTGGAGAAGGTCTACAACACGGGCCGGGCGACGGCCGAGAAGATGGGCCGGGCCTCGTCGTTCGACCGGGCGGCGCGGATCGCCCAGCGCTACGGCAAGGCGGTGGAGGCCGCCGAACACGGCACCGGACCGGGCCCCGGCCTCGGCCTGCGT
This sequence comes from Streptomyces anulatus, assembly GCF_000721175.1. Classification (GTDB taxonomy): domain Bacteria; phylum Actinomycetota; class Actinomycetes; order Streptomycetales; family Streptomycetaceae; genus Streptomyces; species Streptomyces anulatus_C. The sequence continues at coordinate 248,069 of NZ_JOEZ01000002.1, read as the reverse complement.
GCCGCCCGCGCCCTGTACGACCCGCTGGTCTACCGCCGGATCCGGGCGGCGCTCGGCGGGCGGGTGAGGTACGTGATCTGCGGCGGCTCCCCGCTGGGCCGCCGCCTCGCCGCGTTCTACGAGGGCGCGGGCATCGGCATCTTCGAGGGCTACGGTCTCACCGAGACCACGGCCGCCCACACAGTGACCCCGCCCCTCAAACCCCGCCTGGGCACGGTCGGCTGGCCACTGCCCGGTACGTCGGTGCGCATCGCGGACGACGGCGAGGTGCTGCTCAAGGGCGGCCAGGTCTTCCGGGGCTACTGGGACGGCGAGCGGGCGGAGGTGACCCCGGCGCTCCTGCCGGACGACTGGTTCCCCACGGGCGACCTGGGTGCGCTGGACGAGGACGGCTACCTGACGATCACGGGCCGCAAGAAGGACATCATCATCACGTCGGGCGGCAAGAACGTCACCCCGGCCCCCCTGGAGGACTGGCTGCGCGCCCACCCCCTGGTCAGCCAGTGCATGGTCGTCGGCGACAACCGCTCGTTCATCACCGCCCTGATCACCCTGGAGCCGGACGGCATCCACCACTGGCGCCAGATGACCAGGAAGCAGGACATCCCGATGCGGGACCTGGTCCACGACGAGGACCTGCGCACCTCGCTCCAGAAGGCGGTGGACGAGGCGAACCGCCTGGTCTCGCGGGCCGAGTCGATCCGCAGGTTCGCGGTCCTGCCGGTGGACTTCACGGAGGAGAGCGGCCACCTGACGCCGTCGCTGAAGCTGAAGCGGGACGCGATCGCACGGGACTTCACGGGGGAGATCGAGGCGTTGTACCGGAAGTGAGGGGCCGCCTCGTTGGTGGGCGCCGTCGTCACAGGTCGTCGGGCAGCAACCTGAAAGCCTTGTGCCCGGTCAGGGGCCGGACCATACGGAAGTGACGGTACGAGGTGAAGACGACCTCGGTACGGTACGCGGCGGCAAGGGCGACGTTCATCGCGTCCGCCAGCCCGATGCCCTTGCCGCCGTCCGCGTCCACGTAGCCCTCCGCGACGGCGATCGCCGCACTCAGGTGCGCTCCGACGGGAGGGATCTCGAACCGGCGGGTGGCCACGTTGCGCTCGATGAACCGCGCGGCCGTCAGGGCCTTGTCGGCCCCTGCCTTCGTGGTGATGAGGTAGTTCAGCTCGGCCAGGACGAACGGGGAGATGATCAGGTGGCTGATCGTTCCCAGCGCCTTCTTGTGCGCTTCGTGCCCGGTGAGCCTCGGGTCGAGAAGCCGGTAGAGGGCGTTGGTGTCGGCGACGGCGATCAGGTTCACGAGCCCATCCCCCTGAGCGTGTCCTCGATCTCCTCGTCGGTGAGGTCAGGCAGGCCCAGGTCGGGCAGGTGTATGGCGCCCATGGGGTCGGTGGGATAGGGAGGAACGTCGTCGTCGCCGATAGGCACGACGCGCGCGACAGCTGCGCCGTTCTTGGTGACGGTGATGGTCTCGCCGCGCGCTGCCGCAGCAAGAATCTGTGAGGATCGCTGGTTGAACTCGCGGGCAGTGGTCTCCATGTACTACATGGTACTACTACGGTATGCGGTGGTATGCGCTGCTGCACGGTAGTACGCGGTGGAACAGACCGCTACGCGGTAGTTACGGTGGTCTCCGACTGTGCGGATGCCTGGCGGCTGCCCCGTGGGCGGCGCGGGCCGCCTGGTGGTGGGGCGCGTCGCGGTATGGCGCGAAACCCGTCGAGCGTGATCGCGCGGCCTGGCACCCTGGCTGTACGGGCCCGACGGCGGAAGTTCCGGGGGGCAGGGGACCTCAAGAAGGAGCGGGCCGGATGGCGACCGTCGTCGATCTGATCACCTACCCCGTCAAGGGCTGCGCGGGAACGCCCGTGGACAGTACGCACCTCACCCCTGCGGGTCTCGCGCACGACCGCGCTTTCATGGTCGTCAGCGTCGACGGGGCCTACCGCACCCAGCGCCGCGACCCCCGCCTGGCCCTGGTCCGGCCCAGCGTCAGCGCCGACGGCAGCAGGCTCACGCTGGCGACGGCGGAGGCGGAGGGTGGTGACGGCGTGGCAGGCGTGGTGCACGTCGATGTCACCACCTCCGCGCCCCGGCGCGACGTCGACCTGTTCGGCGTGACGTACCGGGGGATCGACCAGGGCGAGGAGGCCGCCTCGTGGCTCTCGGACTTCCTCGGCGCTCCGAGCCGGCTGGTCCGCGTACCGCCGGAGCACGACCGGAGAACCGATGGTCTGACCCCCGGCACCTCCGGCTATGCCGACAGCAGCGCCGTCCACCTGCTCTCCCGCGCCTCCCTCGCCCGCCTGCACACGCGGATGGCCGAGCGCGGCGCCCCGCCCCTGCCCATGGACCGCTTCCGCCCGAACATCGTCGTCGACAGCCACCCCGAGGGACGCGGAGGTGAAGACTGGGCGGCGGAACCCCACGCCGAGGACCGTATCCGCCGCATGACCATCGGTGCGGCCGAACTGGGCTACGCCAAGCTGGCCGTGCGCTGCGCGGTCACCCTGGTCGACCAGGAGGCCGGGGCCCGGGGCGGCCCGGAGCCGCTGCGGACGCTCGCGGGCTACCGGCGTTTCTCGGCAGGCGGGGTGGTGTTCGGGGCGAAGTTCTCCGTGGTGCGGCCGGGCAAGCTGTCGGTGGGCGACGAGGTGACCGTGGAGGAGTGGGGCGACGCCGAACGCTGACGCCCCGGGCCCGGCCGCGTCGCCCGAGGTTGACCGCGGAACCGTCATGGCCCCACCGCACGTGTCGGCACGTTCCGGTGAATACGCGGCCGAGTTGCTCGTCCAGGGCGGCGAGAACGGCCAGCTCCGGCGTGCCCTCCGTATCGATGTGCTCAGGGGTACTGCGGCCGCGCTTGACGGGGCCGGGGACCCGGGGAGCAACTCCTTGCGCTGCCTGAGTCGGGGGGCCGGTGACTATGCGACGCTTGCCCCCATGGACATGGGGCGTGAATCGCGCTGGGAAAAGGACGCGCTGACCGTTGAGATCGTGTTCGCGTTGGTGAGCGGAGTCCTGCTCGCACTGTTGGTATTCGGCGCCGTGATGCTCCCGGCGCTGGTGTGGGATCTGCCTCAGCGGGTGAACAGCACCCTGCAGGTGACCGGTGGAGTAGTGGCACTGATCTGCGCTGCTTGGAGAATGGTCCGCGTACTCAGGCGCCATGACGAATACCGTCGAGCCGGTCGATGATCAGCCCTGAGCCGAGAGGCTGAGGCGGTGGCTGGCCCACGCCGACGTGATGCTTCCGGGACTGCCGTACAGCAAGCGGCCGTTCGGAACTGGAATGCCCGAATCAGGCGTCGCGCGGTACGGGCGTCGATCGAGCCCAGGTCCAGGAGGTCAGCGGTGTTCTCCCGTACGGATACGGAGAGGGTGCCGCCACCGGTGGCCTGCGGGAAAGCGTGGACGAGCAGGGTCTTGACGGTGGTGGCGTCGGCGGTCGTGCTCGGCTGTTCGGTGGCCTGCGGTACGGCATCGAGCAGCCGGGACAACCCTCCCCAGTACGTCTGTCTCCTCGACGAAGCGGTGCTCCGCCGAGAGGTCGGTGGACCGGCTGTCATGGTGGCTCAGCTCGACAAGATCCTGGAGGTGAACAATCCGCCGAAGCTCACCATCCAGGTGGTGCCGTTCTCCCAGGGCTGGCACGCGGGCGCTGACGGCGCCTTCAACATCTACAGCTATCCCGATCCGATGGACCTCGACGTCGTCAGCTTGGACTACCTGGATGGCGCGTTGTATCTGGAGGAAGACCAGCCCGTGGAGCGCTATCAGTTGGCCTTCGACGAACTGAGGGCGACGGCACTCGCGTCGCGGCAGTCCATGGAACTAATCTCGGTTGTGAAGCGAGAGTTCATGAACAGAGCGTTGAGGTGGACGCAGCAGATGGCGCGATACGGCCTTCCCGACAGTGCCTGGGTGAAGTCCTCATACAGCGGCGACAACGGGGGGACGTGCGTCGAGACTCAGCCGACGCCGGACGGCCTCGTCGCCGTCGGCGACAGCAAGGACCGAACCCTCGGCGCGCACACCTTCGGCCCCGAGCAGTGGCAGGCCTTCGTCGCCGCCGTTCAGGACGGTTCCCTCTAGGGGGCCTGCCGAGGTGGCGGTCCCCATGGATGAGGTCCACGTCGTCGTCGCCCACTCCGAGCGGGCGACCCTGCGCGTCGGTGACGTGTTGTAAGCCGCGCGGGTCCCGCTGCCCGAAGGTGTCCGTCCTGACGCGTCGAGCAGACCATCTCCCGGGCGGGCAATGCGCCGTCCACAATCGGCTGATGGACGGTCGGTGACACTCGCAACACTGATGTCATGACCTACGACCGTGAGGAATTGCAGGCAAGCTGGAAGCGGACCCGAGCCCATCTCGACGCAGCCCGGGCCCACCTCATGCACCGGCCGGGCATCGATCTCTCAACGACGAGGGAGTTCCTGGAGCACAACGAGCTGGGACTCGCCTTCGACTGCATGGTCCATCTCGCTGACGACCTTGATCTGCCCCTCAGTTTCTGGCAGCACATGGATCGAGCAGCTCGTGAGATGCGGCTCTACAGCGACGCGCCGAACACGCCCCACCGCAAGGCTTCCGCCTCCTGCCTTCGTCACCTCGCCGCGGCTTCCGAGCGGGAATGATCTGCGGGCTCGGTGGACCTGCGTGGTCAGAGCGCTGGGCAGCGCCCGGTGCGGCTTCCCCCGGCCGGGCGGCTGCTGTAGTCCGGCGGCTACCTCAGGTCCAGCATTCTGGTGGGCTGTCCGGTGGTGCGGGCGATGGTCTCGAAGTCGCGGTCGTAGTGGAGCAGCGTCAGACCCGACTGTTCCGCAGTGGCAGCCAGCAGCAGATCCACGGGGCCGGCGCTTCGGTGCTCTCCCTTGGAGGTGAGTTCTTCCTGTACGGTCCGGGCGCGCCGGAACACCCCGTCAGGCATGGGGCACCAGGTGTACAGCGCCAGACGCTCCCGGACCTTCTCGCGGTCCTCGGCGGAGCGGGCGGAATAGAGCAGTTCCAGTTCGGTGAGGTCACAGAGGGCGACAAGGCCTGCACTGATGCGGCGGGTCCAGTCCTCGGTGCTCTGGCGCAGGAGGATGCGGGCGAGCGCCGATGTGTCGATGAGATAGTCGGCGACGCTCACGCCGCAGGGCCCCCTCGATAGCGGCGCTTGTCGAGAAGAACGTCCATGTCCAGGCCGCCCTCCTGGGCGATGTCCTGCAGCTCGTTCAGGGCGCGCAGACGGCGGTTGCGCTCGACGACCTCGCGCAGCGCGGTGTTGATCGTTTCGCGCTTCGTCGTGGTTCCCAGCTCTATTGCGGCGGCCGCAAGCGCTTCGTCGTCCAGATCGATGACTGTTCGGCTCATGCCTCACCCTTCGATATATACACCAGTGTGTACCAATGTACATGATCGAATGTATCCAGGGGCCTCGGGCGGCAGCGGATTCAGACGCTCGCCGCGATCCCGTCCAGCCGTGCCCGCAGCTCCGGGGCGAGCACGATATCCCCCGCCGCTGTGTTCTCCTCCAGGTGGGCGACGCTGGACGTGCCCGGGATCGGGAGCATGACCGGGGAGTGGGCCAGCAGCCAGGTCAGGCAGACCTGGGTCGGGGTGGCGTCCAGCTCGGCCGCGACCGCTGCCACCTCCGCGCGGTCGCCCGCCTTGCCCCAGGCGACCGCGCGCCAGGGCAGGAACGCGATGTCCGCCGCCTCGCACGCCGCGAGGACCGGCTCGTGCTCGCGGTCGGTGAGGTTGTAGCGGTTCTGGACGCTCGCGATGTCCACGATCCTCCGGGCCTCGGCCAGTTCGGCGGTCGTCACCTCGGAGAGGCCGATCCGGGCCACCTTGCCCTCGTCGCGCATCCAGGGGGTGTCAGGGCGTTTCCGGGCCCTGGAGGATCTGGAGGTAGTTGCCCACCGGGTCCACGATCGTGGAGAAGAACCAGCCGCCCCCGACCTCCTCGACCGGACGCACCCACGTGACCCCGAGGGTGTTGAGGTGCCTCTCGGCAGCCCGTACGTCGCGCACGGTGATGTTGATCATCTGCCGGCCCGGCTCGGCCGCCTTGTCCGCGACGTCGTCCCGTTCGTCGAAGCCGATGATCGCTCCGGGGCCGAGGATCAGGAGGTGCTCCGCCCAGCGGGCGCCCAAGGGTTCCAGCGCCGCGCGGTACCAGGTGATCAGGGCGTCGGAGTCGGTGCTGCCGATGACGACCCCCAGGCCGGTGATGCCGTCGGCGTTTTCGGTCGTGGAGGCATTCATGGTGGTTCCTCGCTCGGTCGGTGGGGCGGTGGATCGGTCTGCCGGTCGCGTCGGGAGCTGGGCCGTCCCGGTCGCTCGACGCGTCCCACCACTCATGACCCGCCCCGAGCCCGGAACTCATCGGTGCCCGCGCCGGAGCACCCCTCAGTGCGGCCAGATCGGCGGGTCGGTGACGAAGTGGCCGCCGAGACGGGTGTGGGCCGGGTTGTCCGGGTCCAGTTCGCCGTGTTCGGCGATGAGTTTCGCCGCGTACGGTTCCGAGTCGTCCTGCGGTGCGTAGCCCAGGGCGCGCGCCGATGTCAGGTCCCACCACAGGCGGGTGTTGGCGGAGGAGCCGTGGACGACGGTGTGTCCGACGGCCTCGGCGGTGAGCGCGGCGTGGAAGAGGCGGGCGCCGTCGCCGGGGCTCATCCAGACCGACAGCATGCGTACCGAGGTGGGCTCCGGGAAGCAGCTCCCGATCCGTACCGAGACGGTCTCGACGCCGTGCTTGTCCCAGTAGAGCTGGGCCAGGTCCTCACCGAAGCACTTCGACAGGCCGTAGAGGGTGTCGGGGCGGTGCGGGGTGTCGACCGGGATCAGCGGATCGCCGGGGAGGGGGCGCGGTGTGTGGCCGACGGCGTGGTTGGAGGAGGCGGAGACGATGCGCCGGACGCCCTCCTCGCGGGCGGCCTCGTAGAGGTGGTAGGTGCCCTCGATGTTGGCGCGGAGGATCCTGTCGAACGTGGACTCCAGCGAGATGCCCGCCAGGTGGATGACCGCGTCGACCCCGCGCACGGCCTCGCGCAGCGCTTCCCGGTCGTTGAGGTCGGCGGTGATCGCGTCGGGTGTGCCGTCCACCGGGACCAGGTCGAACAGCCGCAGGTCGTAGCCGTACGCGGGCAGCAGCCCCCGCATCAGGGTGCCGAGGCCGCCTGCGGCGCCGGTGAGCAGGACGGTGCGGGGAGCGGTCATACGGAGATCTCCTCGGGGGCGATGCAGTGCGGCGCGGCACCGGACGGGCGGGCGTCGTGACACCCCCGGCCTTCAAGGCCGTGGACCGCATTCGCATACGTGGACAAGCTAAGAAGTCCGCGAGGTTACGTCAAGCGCCCCGTCGGGCGAAGAAGTTGTTCTGTCCGAAGCGTTGACGAAGCGTTCCGGGCGGCTCTAACTTCATCGCGTCGTACTTCGTACGTCATATATGAGACGCGATACGCGAGATGTGAGAGCCCGTCACCCATGACCTTTGCGCCCGCCCCGAACCCGTCCCGGACCCAGTACGTGCTGGAGGCCATCAAGCACGCCATCCTCACCGCGCGACTCCGACCGGGGCAGGCGCTGGTGGAGACGGAACTGGCCGCGCAGTTCGGGGTGTCCAAGACGCCCGTGCGCGAGGCGCTGAAGACGCTCGCGGGCACGGGGCTCGTGGTGATGAACCAGTACAAGGGCGTCACCGTGCGGCTCGTCGACGCGACGATGGCCCGGGAGGTGTACGACGTACGCCTGCTCCTGGAGCCGGAGGCGCTACGCCGTTCCATCCGCCGCGGCGCCTCGCTGGAGGCGGCCCAGGAAGCCCTGGAACGGGCCGACTCGGCGCTCGACCAGGCCGACAGGTCGCTGGCCAACCGGGACTTCCACCGGGCCCTGTACCTGCCCTGCGGCAACCCGCTGCTCTCCCGGATGCTCGACGAGGTCCGCGACCAGGCGGCCCTCGTCTCGACGGTGGCCTGGTCGGCCGTCCCGTCCTGGGACCGGGAGGCGGCCGAGCACCGCGAGATCCTGCGGCTCGCCCTCGCCGACGACGCGGAGGCCGCCGCCGGGGCTCTCCACCACCACATCGCCTCCTTCGTGCGCCGCGCCTTCCCCGACGACGAAGACGGGGGCGGGGCGGCGTGAACCGCCCCAAGGCCGCGCACCACCAGCACCTCGACGAAAGGCCAGTCCGCATGGACATCTTCCCGCTGAAGGCGGCCCTCGCAGACGTCGTGGCGATCCCCGTCACCCCGTTCGCCGAGGACGGGAGCATCGACGCCCCGGCGCACCGCGCCCTGGTCCGCCGGCTGTTCGACGGCGGCGTCCGCACCGTCACCCCGAACGGCAACACCGGGGAGTTCTACGCGCTCACCCCCGACGAGCGGCGCAGCGTCACCGAGCTGACCGTGGAGGAGGCCCGCGGCCGCGCCACGGTCCTGGTGGGGATCGGCCACGACCTGCCCACCGCCGTCGCCGACGCCGAGCACGCCAGGGCGGCCGGCGCCGAGATGGTGATGGTCCACCAGCCGGTCCACCCCTATGTCGCCCAGGAGGGCTGGGTCGACTACCACCGGGCGATCGCCGAGGCCGTCCCAGAGCTCGGAGTCGTCCCGTACATCCGTAACCCGCTGCTCGCCGGCGACCGGCTCGCCGCGCTCGCCGACAGCTGCCCCAACGTCATCGGCGTGAAGTACGCGGTGCCCGACGCGGCGCACTTCGGGGCGTTCGCCCGCGACGCCGGGCTGGAGCGGTTCGTCTGGGTCGCCGGCCTCGCCGAGCTGTACGCCCCCTCCTACTTCGCCACCGGCGCCACCGGGTTCACCTCGGGCCTCGTCAACGTCGCCCCCGGCGTCTCCCTCGCCATGCTGGAGGCCCTGCGGGCCGGCGACTACGGCGCGGCGATGAAGGTGTGGGAGCAGATCCGCCCCTTCGAGGAGTTCCGCGCCGAGGACCAGTCCGCCAACAACGTCACGGTCATCAAGGAGGCCCTGTCCGTGCTCGGCCTCTGCCGCCGCGAGGTACGCGCGCCGAGCAGGGTCCTTCCGGAGGGCCGCCGGGCCGAGGTCGCCGGGCAGATAGCCGGGTGGTCCCTGTGACCGACGACCGGAGAGCGGCCCCCGTCGCGCCCGAGGAGCTGCGCAGCCACCAGTGGTACGGCACCGACGGCCTGCGCTCCTTCAGCCACCGGGCCCGCACCCGCCAGCTCGGCTACCTCCCCGAGGAACACCTCGGCAAGCCGGTCATCGCGGTCCTCAACACCTGGTCCGACATCAACCCCTGCCACTCCCACCTGCGCGACCGGGCGCAGGCGGTGAAGCGGGGTGTCTGGCAGGCGGGCGGATTCCCGCTGGAGTTCCCGGTGTCCACCCTCTCGGAGACCTTCCAGAAGCCGACCCCCATGCTCTACCGCAACCTGCTGGCGATGGAGACGGAGGAGCTGCTCCGCTCGTACCCCGTCGACGGTGCCGTACTGCTGGGCGGCTGCGACAAGTCGACGCCCGCGCTGCTGATGGGCGCGGCCTCCGTGGACCTGCCGACCGTCTTCGTGCCGGCCGGGCCGATGCTGCCGGGCCACTGGCGCAACGAGGTCCTCGGCTCCGGCACGGACATGTGGAAGTACTGGGACGACCGGCGGGCCGGGCTCATCGGCGACTGCGAGATGGGCGAGCTGGAGAACGGCCTCGCCCGGTCGGCCGGCCACTGCATGACCATGGGCACCGCCTCCACGCTGACGGCCGCCGCCGAAGTGCTCGGTGTGACCATGCCGGGGGCCTCCTCCATCCCGGCCGTCGACTCCGGGCACGACCGGATGGCCGCCGCGTCCGGCCTGAGGATCGTCGAACTCGTCTGGCAGCAGACGAAGTTGTCGCACATCCTCACCGCCGACGCCTACGAGGACGCCGTCGCCACCGTCCTGGCGCTGGGCGGCTCCACCAACGCCGTCATCCACCTGACCGCCATGGCGGGGCGCTCCGGCGTCGAGCTCACGCTGGACGACTTCGACCGCATCGCCCGCACCGTGCCGGTCCTCGCCGACCTCCGGCCCGGCGGGCGGTATCTGATGGAGGACTTCCACTTCGCCGGCGGGCTGCCCGGGTTCCTGACCCGGCTCACCGACGTCCTGCACCTGGACCGGCCCACCGTCGCGCACAGCACGCTGCGCGAACAGCTCGACGGGGCGCGGGTGCACAACACCGAGGTCATCCGGGAGCGGTCCCACCCGCTGGCGGAGGAGGGCGGGGTGGCGGTGCTGCGCGGCAACCTCTGCCCCGACGGCGCGGTCATCAAGCACATCGCCGCCGAGCAGCACCTGCTGCGGCACACCGGGCCCGCCGTCGTCTTCGACGACTACCGGGAGATGCAGCGCACGATCAACGACCCGGCCCTGGCGCTCACCCCGGACCACGTCCTCGTACTGCGCAACGCCGGACCCAAGGGCGGCCCCGGCATGCCCGAGTACGGCATGCTGCCGATCCCGGACTACCTGCTGAAGCAGGGTGTACGGGACATGGTGCGGATCTCCGACGCCCGGATGAGCGGCACCAGTTACGGGGCGTGCGTCCTGCACATCGCGCCCGAGTCGTTCGTCGGCGGGCCCCTCGCCCTGGTCCGCACCGGCGACCTCATCACCCTGGACGTCGAGGCCCGCCTGCTCCACCTCGGCGTCGACGACGACGAGCTGGAGCGCCGCCGTGCCGCGTGGAGCCCGCCACCCGCCCGCTACGGGCGCGGCTACGGCGCGCTGTACCAGGACCAGATCACCCAGGCCGACACCGGATGCGACTTCGCGTTCCTGGCCCGGCAAGGAGAAGTGCCCGACCCGTACGTGGGGTGAGCCGGGCGACGAGGGCTCCGCGCGGCGGGGCGCCCGGGCCGCTCAGCGGTCATGAGAAAGCGCTTGCTGTCCTGTGCGGCAGCAAGCCCGCACATCCAGCGCATCGAGCGCGTACCGAGATCGGAGACGTGTCATGGCCCAACCCGCCGCCGTGGCCACCCCGCCGCCCAAGGCGCCCCGGCGCCGCACGGCGACACCCCGCCGCCTGCCGTATCTGCTGATCGCGCCCGCGGGCCTGCTGATGCTGGGCTTCATCGCCTACCCGGTGATCAGCGTCTTCTACTACAGCCTGCAGAACTACAACGTCACCAAGCCGTGGCGGAACGGCTTCGCCGGACTGGACAACTTCCGGCGGATCTTCACCGAGGACGACCAGTTCTGGTCGACGCTCGGCTTCAGCGCCCAGTGGGTCTTCACCCAGGTCTCCCTGCAGCTCGTGCTCGGCCTCGCGCTGGCCCTGATCGTCAACCAGACCTTCATCGGCCGGGGCATCTCCCGGGCCATGGTCTTCTCGCCCTGGGCCGTGTCCGGTGTGCTGACCAGCACCATCTGGATCCTGCTCTACAACTCCTCGACGGGCTTCAGCCGTTACCTCGCGGACGCCGGGATCGGGGAGTACGGCACCTCGGTGCTCTCGGACACCGGAACCGTCTTCTGGGCGGCCACGGTCACCGAACTCTGGCGCGGTGTGCCCTTCTTCGCCATCCTCATCCTCGCCGACCTCCAGTCCGTCTCCAAGGAGCTGTACGAGGCGGCGTCGGTCGACGGCGCGGGCAGGCTCCGGCAGTTCTTCCACATCACCCTGCCGCACCTGCGCGACGCGATCATCCTGGCCACCCTGCTGCGCGGGGTCTGGGAGTTCAACAACGTCGACCTGCTCTACACCCTCACCGGCGGCGGACCGGCCGGCGAGACCACCACGCTGCCGCTCTACGTCGCCAACACCGGCATAGAGGGCCACGACTTCGGGTACGCCTCCGCGCTCACCACCGTCGCCTTCGTGATCCTCCTCTTCTGCTCGATCGTCTATCTGCGCCTGAGCAAGTTCGGAGGCGACAACAAGTGACCGCCGTACTCACCGAGAAGAACGGCGCCGTCCGGCCGTCCGCCCGCCCCGGCGGTACGCCGCCGCCCGCGCGCCGCCGCACCGGACGGGAGCGCGCCTGGGACGACGTACCGCGCTGGCAGATCTATCTGCCGCTCGGCCTCTACCTGCTGTTCACGCTCATCCCGTTCTACTGGATGCTCCTGTTCGCCCTGCGGCCCGCCGGTTCCACCGCGCTGGTGCCCTGGCCGATGACCGGGGAGCACTTCTCCAAGGTCTGGAACGAGCGCAGCTTCGCCGTCTTCTTCCAGAACAGCATGATCGTCGGCGTCGCCACGCTGATCGCCACCACCCTGGTCGCCCTGGCCGGCGGATACGCCCTGGCCCGGTTCGACTTCAAGATCAAGGGCGCGTTCATGCTGGCGCTGCTCTGCTCGCAGTTCATTCCCGGCGCGCTGATGCTCGTGCCGCTCTTCGAGATCTTCCGGAACCTCCAGATGATCAACTCCCTGTGGAGCGTCGTCATCGCGGAGACGGTCTTCCAGCTCCCGCTGTCGATCATTTTGATCAGCGGGTTCATCAAGAACGTCCCGGTCACCCTGGAGGAGGCCGCCTGGGTCGACGGGTGCTCGCGCTTCACCGCCTTCCGCGCGGTCGTCCTGCCGCTGCTGCGCCCCGGGCTGATCGCCGTCGGCTCCTTCGCCTTCGTCCACAGCTGGAACCACTTCCTGTTCGCGCTGATGTTCCTCAGCGAACAGGACAAGCAGACGATCCCGGTCGGCCTCAACACCCTGATCGGGGCGGACAGCGTCGACCTCGGCGCGCTCGCGGCGGGCGGGGTCATCGCCGCGGTGCCCGTCGTGATCGTCTTCGCGTTCATCCAGAAGTGGCTCGTCACGGGCTTCAGCGCGGGCGCGGTGAAGGGATGAGCGACCTGACCGCCCCCGCCCCCGCCTCGACCGTTCCCGGCGGCCCGTCCGCCGCACCTCTCCCCGTCGTGCTGGCCGGCGCCCGGGGCCACGGCCGCTGGCACCTGGCCAACCTCCGCCGGCTCCAGCACCAGGGCCGGGTGCGGCTGGCCGGGATCTGCGAGCTGGAGCCGCTGACCACCGACGAACTGGCGGCCTTCGGCCTCCTCGGCGGCGACACACCCGAGCAGTCCGCCGACTTCGGGGCGCTCCTCGACTCCACCGGAGCCCGGGCCGCCGTCGTCTGCACCCCCATCCCGACCCACACCGACCTGGCCCTGACCGCCGCGTCCCGGGGCGTCCACCTCCTGCTGGAGAAGCCGCCCGCCGCGAGCTGGGCCGCCTACGCGCGGATGGCCGACGGCGTCCGGCGGGCGGGCATCGCCTGTCAGGTGGGCTTCCAGTCGTTCGGTTCGCACGCCGTGCCCGCCGTCCAGGAGCTGGTCCGCACCGGGGCGATCGGGAAGCTCACCGGGATCGGCGCCGCCGGGGCCTGGGTCCGCGACGACGCCTACTTCCGCCGGGCCCCCTGGTCCGGCCGGCGCAGGCTCGGCTCCACCGACGTGGTCGACGGCGTGCTCACCAACCCGCTGGCGCACGCCGTCGCCACCGCGCTCGAACTCGCGGACCGGGGCACGGCCGATGACGTCCTGTCCGTCGAGACCGAGCTGTACCGGGCCCACGACATCGAGGCGGACGACACCAGCTGCGTCCGCGTCACCACCACCGGCGGCCTGCCCGTCACCGTCGCCGCCACCCTCTGCGCGGCACAGGCGGGGGAGCCCTACGTGATCGTCCACGGCGACCGGGGCCGGATCACCTTCTGGTACAAGCAGGACCGCGTCCTCATCCAACGCGCCGGCCACGGCCCCGAGGAGCGCGTCCACGGCCGGACCGACCTCCTGGAGAACCTGGTCGACCACCTGGAGCACGGCACGGCGCTCCTGGTTCCGCCGGAGCGCACAGGAGCGTTCATGCGGGTCGTCGAGGCCGTACGGACGGCCCCCGATCCGGTCGCCCTGCCCGCCGAGGCCTGGGAGACCCGGTACGACACACCCGGCGGGGGTGCGCGGCGTACGGTCCACGGCATCGACGGCCTGGTCGCCGCCGGGGCCGAATCCCTCGCCCTCTACTCGGAACTGGGCGCCGCCTGGGCCCGGAGCAGCGAGGTGGCGGCCTCATGACCCGGACCGCCGCGGCCTCGTCCGCCACCCCGCCCGCGCTCCCCGAGCTCCTCGACTGCGCCGGACGCACGGTCGCCCACTACGGCTACGGGGAAGCCGCGGACGGCCGCCCCCGCCTGCACCCCGTCACCACGCTCGGCGGCCGTACCGTCACCCAGGACCGCCCCGCCGACCACCGGCACCACCTGGGCGTCTCCGTCGCCGTGCCCGACGTGGCCGGCCGCAACTTCTGGGGCGGGCGCACCTACGTCCGGGGGCAGGGGCCCACCGAACTCGACAACCACGGCGTCCAGCGCTGCCTGGGCCGGCAGCGGCACGGCCCCGGCGGGTTCGCGCAGTCGCTCGCCTGGGAGGCGGACGGCGTCGAGCTGCTGCGCGAGCACCGCACGGTGGACGCGGTAGAACTCTCCGGTGCCGCCTGGGCGTTGGACCTCTCCTTCGCGCTCACCAACCCCTCGGCGGGCGGCCTCTCCATCGGCAGCCCCGCGACCAACGGCCGCCCCGGCGCCGGCTACGGCGGCTTCTTCTGGCGTGCCCCCAAGGAGGCCGCGCCGCCGGACGTGTTCACCGCCGACCGGGAGGGCGAGGAGGCGGTGCACGGCCGGACCGCCGACTGGCTCGCCCTCGCCGGGGACGGCTGGACCCTCGTCTTCGCCGGGGCGGACGAGGAGACCCGGCGCGACCCGTGGTTCGTGCGGACGGCCGAGTACCCGGGGGTCGGCTCCTCCCTCGCGGCGGACGAACGGCTGCCCGTACCCGCCGGAGCCACCGTCGTACGGCGGATCGTCACCGTCGTCGCCGACGGCCGGCTCGACCGGGAGACCGCCGCCGGGTACGTCCGACGGGCGGTGACCTCGTGAACCGGCCCTGGACCGCCGACCTCGGGAACGGCACGTACCGCAACCCCGTGCTGAACGCCGACTGGTCCGACCCGGACGTCGTCCGCGTCGGTGAGGACCACTACCTCACCGCGTCCAGCTTCGGCCGGGCCCCGGGGCTGCCGCTCCTGCACTCCCGCGACCTGGTCAACTGGACGCTCGTCGGGCACGCCCTGGACCGCGTCGAGCCCGCCGAGGACTTCGCCCGGCCCCGCCACGACGCCGGGGTGTGGGCGCCCTCCCTGCGGCACCACGCCGGCCGGTTCTGGATCTTCTGGGGCGACCCCGACCACGGCGTCCAGCAGATCAACGCCGAACACATCGAAGGGCCGTGGAGCGCCCCGCACCTGCTCAAGCCCGGCCGCGGGTTCATCGACGCCTGCCCCCTGTGGGACGAGGAGACCGGCGAGGCCTACCTCGTCCACGCCTGGGCCAAGTCCCGCTCCGGGATCAAGAACCGCCTCACCGGGCACCGCATGAGCGCCGACGGACGCGAACTCCTCGACCCGGGCCGGACCCTGGTCGACGCCGACCGGATACCCGGCTGGTTCACCCTGGAAGGCCCCAAGCTCCACCGCCACGACGGCCACTTCTGGATCTTCGCCCCGGCCGGCGGGGTGGAGACCGGCTGGCAGGGCGCCTTCCGGTCGCGGGACTTCTTCGGCCCGTACGAGGAACGCGTCGTGCTGTCCCAGGGGCGCACCGACGTCAACGGGCCGCACCAGGGCGGCTGGGTGCGGACCGCCGCCGGCGAGGACTGGTTCCTGCACTTCCAGGCACGCGGGGCGTACGGGCGGGTCGTCCACCTCCAGCCGATGCGCTGGGACGCGGAGGGCTGGCCCGTCATCGGCGACGCGGGCGAACCCGTCGCCACGCACCCCAAACCGGCCGCCCCCGAGCAGCCGGTGACAGCGCCCGCCGTGGACGACGACTTCCCCGGCGGCGCCCACGGCAAGCAGTGGCAGTGGACGGCCAACCCCCGGCCCGATGTATGGACCAGGCCCGCCGAGCCCTCCGGTCCCTCCGCCGACGGGCTGCGGCTCGGCTGCGTACGCACGGCGGACGCGCACGACCTGCGGCTGCTGCCCAACGTCCTGGTCCAGCGACTGCCCGCCGAGGAGTTCACCGTCGAGGTGGACCTCGCGCTGCACAGCGACGAGCCGGGCGCCAAAGCGGGCCTGGCCGTGCTCGGGGACGCCTTCTGCTGGATCGGTCTGGAGGCCGGGGCGGACGGGACGCCCCGGCTCGTGCACCGGTACGCCGAGGGCGTCGCGGAGAGCGAACGCGACGCGGCGGAGGCCCGCGCCTCGCCCGGCGGGCGGGCCCGGCTGCGTATCGAGGTCACGGCCGGGGCCCGCTGCCGCTTCTCCGCCGACACGGGTGACGGCTTCCGGCCGTCGGGGCAGGTCTTCGCCGCCACCCCGTGGCGCTGGGTCGCCGCGCTCCTCGGCCTCTTCGCCACCGCGCCGGCCGGGACGGGCCCCGCCGGCACGGCGCTGTTCACCACCTTCCGCGCCACCCACTGAACCCCCCGCAGAAGCGCAGACGTGCGGAAGCGCAGACGTGCAGAACCACCCCGACACATCCGACAGGGAAGAGCCGACCATGAACATCTCGAAGACCCGGCGGGGGCGTACCGCATCCGCTGTCTCCCTCGTGGCAGCCCTCGCGCTGACGGCCGCCGCGTGCGGCGACGACGGCAGCGGAGCCGGCACGGAAGGAAGCGGCAAGGGCGAGATCACCTTCTGGGACAACAACGGCGGGCCGCGCACCGCCATCTGGACCGAGATCATCAAGGACTTCGAGAAGCAGCACCCGGACATCAAGGTGAAGTACGTCCCGATCCCCATCGCCGACGTCCAGTCCAAGTACGACACGGCGATCGCCGGCGGCGGGCTGCCCGACGTGGGCGGGGTCGGCACCGCCTACCTCGCCAACATGGTCTCGCAGGAAGCCCTGGAGCCGGTCAACAAGCGGCTGAAGGGGTCCTCCCTGGAGGGCAAGCTCGTCGACTCCATGGTCGAGAGCGTCAGATCGGCCGCCGGCCGGGGCGACGACCTCTACTCCGTCCCGACCTCCGCGAACAACGGCGTGCTCTGGTACCGCACCGACCTGTTCGAGCAGGCCGGGCTGAAGGCCCCCGACACCTGGGCGAACTTCTACACTGCGGCCGAGAAGCTCACCGACGCCAAGAACAACAAGTTCGGCTACACCATCCGCGGTGGCGCCGGCTCCATCGCCCAGGCGCTGGACGCCGTCTACGGGCAGTCCGGCATCACGGAGTTCTGGGACGGCGACAGGACGACGCTCAACGACCCGAAGAACGTCGCCGCCCTGGAGAAGTACGCGGGCCTCTTCAAGAGGACCACGCCCGCGGCCGACGTCAACAACGACTTCACCAAGATGGTCGCGCAGTGGGACACCGGCACCATCGGCATGCTGAGCCACAACCTCGGCTCCTACCAGGACCACGCGAAGGCCCTGGGCGACGGCAAGTTCGCCGGCATCCCGGCCCCCATCGGGGACGGCGGCACCCGCGTGCAGGTCTCCAACCCCGTCGACGGACTCGGCCTCTTCCGGTCGAGCGACAACAAGACCGCGGCGTGGAAGTTCATCGAGTTCGCCGCCTCCCACACGTCCAACAGCAAGTGGAACGAGTCGGCGGGCGCCATCCCGGCCAACGCCGAAGCGGCGAAGGACCCGTGGATCAACGAGACCGAGTCGACCGCGCTGGCCGCGAAGGCGCTGACGGACGGCTCCACCAAGGTCGTCGACCTCCCCTACTACCTGCCCGACTGGAACAACATCAGCAAGGCGGACAACGAGCCGGAGTTCCAGAAGCTGCTCCTCGGCAAGATCACGGCCAAGCAGTTCCTGGACAAGATGGCCGAGGAGCTGAACGCCGCCAACAAGGAATGGGCGGAGCTGGGCAACGGCTGAGCCCCCCGCAGTCCCGCACGTTCCAGTCCCCGATGACGGGAGACCGGCGGCGGACCGGGTCGCGCCCCGCCGCCGGTCTCTCTCCCCGCGCACGCGCGCACATCCTCCGAGAGAGGCAGCCCCCGTGTCACTCACCCGTAGACAGACGGCCACCGCACTCATCACCCTGCCCCTCGCCCTCACCGCCACCCCGGCGCTCGCCCACGGCGGCGGCACAGGCGGGCCCCGCCCCCGTACGGTGCACATCGCCGGCGACTCCACGGCCGCCGCGAAGACCGCCGACGCCGCGCCCGAGACGGGCTGGGGCATGGCGCTCCCCTTCTTCCTCGCCCACCACCTCAGGGTCGCCAACCACGCGGTGAACGGCCGCAGTTCCAAGAGCTTCATCGACGAGGGCCGTCTCACCGCCCTCCTGGACGGCGTCCGCCGCGACGACCTGGTCCTCGTCCAGTTCGGGCACAACGACGAGAAGACCGACGACCCGGCCCGCGGGACCGACCCGTACACCACCTACCAGGAGTACCTGCGCCAGTACGTGAAGGGCGCCCGCGCCCGAGGGGCCCGACCGGTGCTGATCACCTCCGTCGAGCGGCGCCGGTTCGCCCCCGACGGCACCGCCCGCCCCACCCACGGCGAGTATCCCGCCGCCATGCGCGCCCTGGCGGCCGAGGAGGGCGTCCCGCTGCTCGACCTCCAGGCTCTGTCCCTCGCCCGCTGGCAGCAGCTGGGGCCGGACGGCACCCTGCCCTACTTCCTCTGGCTGGAGCCCGGCGAGTCACCCAACTACCCGGCGGGCAAGGAGGACAACACCCACTTCGGGCCGCCGGGCGCGGTCGACGTGGCCCGGATGACCGCACGCGCGCTGCTGGACGTGGGCGTCCTCGCGAACCGCGACCTCCGCCGCCTCGACGACGAGGTCCCGGGCGACCGGATCACCTGGGGCCGGCCGGCCTGACCGGCGGGCCCCAGCCCCCTCTCCCTCCTCCACCCCCCTTCCTCCGCTTCCTCCGACGACAGAGAAGGATTCGCCATGCCCGCACGCACGCGTCACATCCGGGCCGTCGCCGTCACGCTGGGCTGCGCCTCGATGGCCCTTGCGCTGAGCGTCCCCGCCCAGGCCGCCCCGCAGCCGCGCCACCACGGTGCGGGGATCGAGCGCGCCGTCCTGCCCGCCGGGGACGGCTGGGCCGCCGCCGAGGGCTCCACAACGGGTGGCGCGGACGCCGCACCCGAGCACGTCTACACGGTGACCGACCGGGCCGAGCTCGTCGCCGCCTTCGAGGAGGCGGGCGACGCGCCGAAGATCGTCAGGGTCGCCGGCACCATCCACGGCAACTCCGACGCCGACGGCACCCCGATCGGCTGCGAGCAGTACGAGACCGGCGGCTACACCCTGGAGAAGTACCTCGCCGCCTACGACCCGGAGGTCTGGGGCACCGGCCGGACACCCGAGGGCCCGCTGGAGGACGCCCGGGCGGCCTCCGCGAAACTCCAGCAGGCCGCCGTCAACGTCCGGGTCCCGTCCAACACCACCCTGATCGGGGTCGGCGAGAACCCCGAGATCATCGGCGCCAGTCTCCAGGTCAGGGACGTCTCCAACGTCATCGTCCGCAACATCTCCTTCGAGGACACCTACGACTGCTTCCCCCAGTGGGACCCCACGGACGGCAGCGCGGGCGCCTGGAACTCGGAGTACGACAACCTCGTCGTGTACGGCTCCCGGCACGTCTGGGTCGACCACAACACCTTCAGTGACGGCGACCGCCCCGACTCCGGGCAGCCCCACTACTTCGGCCAGGTGTACCAGCAGCACGACGGGCTCTTCGACATCGTGCGCGGCGCCGACCTGGTCACCGTGTCGTGGAACGTCCTCAAGGACCACGACAAGACCATGCTCATCGGCAACAGCGACGGCGCCGGCGCGACCGACCGCGGCAAGCTCCGCGTGACGCTCCACCACAACCTGTTCAAGGACGTCAAGGAGCGCGCGCCCCGCGTCCGCTTCGGCCAGGTCGACTCGTACAACAACCACTTCGTCGCCACCCGGGCCGGCTCCTACGGATACACGTACGGCATCGGCGCGGAGTCCCGCCTGGTCGCCGAGCACAACGCGTTCACCCTCGCCGGCGGCGTGGACCGGGCCACTGTCCTGAAGAAGTGGTCGGAGGCCCCGCTCACCGCGGAGAACAACTACGTCAACGGACGCAGGACCGATCTGATCGCCGTGCACAACGCCGGCGTCCCCGGCGAGCAGCTCACCGAGGGAGCCGGCTGGACCCCCGGACTGCGCACGACGGTCCACCACCCCCGGGCCGTCCCCGTGCTGGTCGGCCTGAAGGCCGGGGCGGGCAGGGCGTCCGGCCGGCGGTGACCGGCGCGTACTCCGGAACCGGTCCGCGCCCGGTCCCGGAGCAGCCCGCACCCCACAGCGCACTCTCCGTACCCGCGTCCCCCTGAACCGGCCGGAGCGGCACCGCATGCTCTCCAGCACCCCGGAGAGCGCCGCTCCGGCCTTTCGCCTCTCACCCGAGGAGTACCGCCATGCCCACCCGACGCACCGCCCTGTCCCTGATCGCCGGCGCGGGCGCCACGCTCGCCCTCGGCGCACCGGCCGCCCGCGCCCGGGCCGCGGACCCCCGCCCCTTCGGCCGCTACGGCTCACCGGCTCGGCGGCGGGACCCCCGCACGCTGTACGTCGACGCGCACGGCCGCGGTGACCACACCGACGTACAGTCCGCCGTCGACGCGGCCACCGGAACCGGCCGCACCGTCGTGATCGCCGCCGGCGTCCACCGGGCCACGCTCGTCGTCGGCGCCGAACACCGCGACCTCACCCTGATCGGCGCGAGCCCCGACGCCCGCGACACGGTCCTGGTGTACGGCAACGCGGCGGGCACGCCCAAGCCCGACGGCTCCGGAACCCTGGGCACCAGCGGATCGGCGTCGGTCACGGTCAAGGCCGCGGGTTTCACCGCCCGCGACCTGACCTTCGCCAACGACTGGCTGCGCTCCGACAACCCGGAGTACACCGGCACCCAGGCGGTGGCGATCAAGGTCCAGGGCGACCGGTCGGCGTTCCACGGCTGCCGGTTCCTCGGCCACCAGGACACGCTGTACGCCGACTCGCCCTCCCTCGCCGTGTTCGCCCGGCAGTACTACCGCGACTGCTACATGGAGGGTGACGTGGACTTCGTCTTCGGCCGCGCATCCGCCGTCTACGACCGCTGCCACTTCCGCACCCTCACCCGCCCCGACCTGGCGGCCGCGCCCCACGGCTTCGTCTTCGCGCCCAGCACCGCCGGGGCCAACCCGCACGGCTACCTGGTCCTGCGCTCCCGCGTGACCAGCACGGCCCCCGACGGGTACTACAAGCTGGCGCGCCCCTGGGTGCCGTCCTCCGACCTCACCGCGCGCCCGATGCTCACCGTCCGCGAGAGCCACCTCGGCGCGGGCATCGACGCGTCCGCGCCGTACGCCACCATGTCCGCCGGCCACCCGTGGCAGGACCAGCGCTTCGCCGAACACCGCAACACCGGCCCCGGCGCCCGGATCACCGTCCCGGCGAACCGGCCCCAGCTCAGCGCATCCGAGGCCCGTGCGCACACCCCGGCCCGCTGGCTGGGCGACTGGCGGCCGCTCGGATGATCCGGCGCGCCGCCGTCGGGCGCTCCACACCGGGCAGGGCCCGCACCCCCGTCGAGCGGGGAGTGCGGGCCCTGGCCGGTGCGCGGGGAGCTGGTCGCCGGAGCCGGCCGTCGTACGGCCGGCCGCCGGGCGACGACCGACTCCTGTGCGACGAGCGGTCCTAGGAGGCGTAGGTCTCGTACTCGGCGATCCTCGGGGTGCCGGTCGAGCCGACGATCTCGAAGGTGATCTTGCGCAGCGTGGTGCGGGGGAAGGAGACGGCCCCCGCCGACCCCGCCCCGTCGCCGGAGGCCAGGACGGCTCCGGTGTCGGCGTCGAGGAGCCGCCAGGCCCTGATGGAGCCCGCGGATCCCGCCGCCTCCCGGATGACGACCGAGGACACGGCGGTGGGGCTGTCCCACTTGATCGAGGCGTGACCGGTCGAACCGGCGGGCGACCAGTAGGTGTTCAGGTCACCGTCCCGCAGGTTGCCGAAGCTGGTCCCGGACGCCTTGCTCGATCCGTCGGACCCGGCGCCGATGCTGAGGTTGGTCCCGCTCGGCGGTGTGGGGTCGGTGGGGCCGGGGGTCGGGTCGGTGGGGTCCGGTGTGGGCTCGGTGGGGCCGGGTGTGGGCTCGGTCGCGCAGTTGCCGTCCGAGACCTTCAGTCCCTTGCCGGCGCCCGCCGTCCGGCTCACGACGTCCGGCACACAGCCGGCCGCGTCGGGGGCGTAGGCGTAGGGGATGCTGACGGTGGTGGTGGACTTCATGTCGGGCCCGGCGGGGTTGTTGTCACTGCCGGGGCTCGACCAGGTCACGTTGTCCAGCGTGTTGCCGCTGACCTGCCAGTAGCCGGCGGCGTCGGTGTAGAAGGTGCCCAGGACGTCCTTGGAGTCCTCGAAGTAGTTGTTCTCCACCTTGGCGCGGGCGTTGGCGCGGGAGTTGATGCCGGACGAGTTGAGCCGCACGTAGTGGTTGTTGTACATGTGGGCGATCCCGCCGCGCAGCAGGGGCGCGCGGGAGTCGATGTTCTCGTACAGGTTGTGGTGGTAGGTGACGAACCCGTTGGAGACGTCGCTCTCGCTGGACCCCACCAGGCCGCCGCGCCCCGAGTTGCGCAGGATGCTGTAGGAGAGGGTCACGTACCGGGTGTCGGCCTTCATGTCGAAGAGTCCGTCGTACCCTTCGGACTCGCCGCCCGACGCCTCCAGCGTCGTGTGATCGACCCAGACGTTGCGGACCCCGGATTCCATGCCGATGGCGTCCCCGCCGTTGGAGGTGGGGGACCCCGACTTCCTGACGTTCCGGACGGTCACGTTCTGGATGATGATGTTGCTGGACTCGCGTATGTGGATGCCGATCTGGTCGAAGACGGCGCCACCGCCGACGCCCACGATCGTGACGTTGCTGATCTGCTTCAGCTCGATCACGCCGTCGGCCGTGTTGCAGCTGCCGCCGGACACCTTGCTGGTGTTGCCGTGGTTGATGGTGCCTTCGACCTCGATGACGATCGGGGTGCTGTCCGCGGCGCGGCCGCACAGGGCCGTGTGGATCGCGGTGCCGGTGGTGGCCCGCACGGTCCGTCCGCCGGCGCCGCCGGTGGTTCCGCCGTTCTGGGTGGCGTAGCCCGTGGCGCTGCCGGCCGCCGCCGACGCCTCGGGCGCCGACAGGACGATGCCGCCGGCCGCGACCGCGAGGGCCAGGGTGGCCAGTGCTGCCTGCAGCCGCCGTGTGACGGGTTGCCTCATGTTCTTCTCCCTGCGTCTTCGGGGGTGGGTGACGTCATGAACGTCAGGTGCATGTCAAGTGAGAGCGCTTCCATGGGTCTCGTCTCGATCCTTCGTCCGGGAGATTTTGCGCGGGGCTAGAAAGCGCTTTCCTTTCTCCTGTTCAGTGAAGATAGAGGGGGGTCTGCGGCTCTGGCAAGGTGCGCGCGGCGGTCGGATTCACGCGCCGTGCGGCGCTCTCGCGATCGCCAAAGCCGTTCGTAGGTCGGAGAATTGGGTCGATCTGGAGGTGAGGCGGGAGTGATCTCGGCGTGCGGTGCGCCGGGCGCGGCGCGAGCTGCCGGGGGAGGAGGGTGGACGCGCACACCTTCGGGGACTGCCGACCGGGGTGACCGGGTGGAAGCGCTTCCACTCCTTGTTCCGGCCCGCCGCCGGAGGGGTCCGGGTCGCCGCTCGCCCGCCGGGGCGGCGCGGGTGCGGTGATGCCGGGCCGGTGGATCCGGGGGTGCGCCCGCCCCTCTTGTCTGATGGCCCGTCAGGTACGACGATGGCGGCCGTCACCCGGGGCGGGATCGCCCTGGGGCACAGGGGAAGGAGGCCGCCGTGCCGATACTGCCCAGCGGGCCGCTGTCGTACGGGATGCAGCTGCCGGTCCAGTCGCAGAGCGTCATCTACGCGGAACCCTGGGAGGCGACGGCGACCCCCGCCGATCTCGTCGGCGTCGCCCGTGCCGCCGACCACGGCGGTTTCGCCTACATCGCCGGCTGTGACCATGTCGCCATCCCGCTACGGCTCGCGGACGGCATGAGCACCGTCTGGTACGACCCCGTCGCCACGCTCTCGTACCTCGCCGGGGTCACGGGCCGCGTCCTCCTGATGAGTCATGTCGCCGTCGTCGGGCTGCGCCATCCGCTCGTCACCGCCAAGCAGTACGCCACTCTCGACCACCTCAGCGGCGGCCGGCTGATCCTGGGCGTCGGGGCCGGGCACGTACGGGAGGAGTTCGAGGCGGTCGGGGCGGACTTCGACGGGCGCGGGGGCGTGCTGGACGAGTCGATCGACGCTCTGCGGGCGGCGCTCGGGCCCGAGGAGTACCCGGAGTTCGCGGGGGAGCGGTTCTCCTTCGGCGGGCTGGGGCAGTTGCCCCGGCCCGCCCAGGAGCGGGTGCCGGTCTGGGTGGGCGGCTCCTCGCCCGCCGCCACGCGCCGGGCTGCCGTGCGCGGGGACGGGTGGCTGCCGCAGGGCGATTCCCGGGACCGGCTGCCCGCGCAGATCGCCCGGGTGCACGCCCTGCGGGAGGAGGCGGGAATCGAAGCGCCGATCGTCATCGGTGCGATCACCGAGCCGCTGTACGTCGGTGAGCCCGGGTGGTCCGTCGGGCGGCGGACGCTCAAAGGGAAGCCCGAGGCGCTCGCGGAGTCGCTGCGGGAGTACGCGGCGATCGGCGTGCACCAGATCCAGGTGCGCTTCCGCAGCCGGAGCGTGGACGAACTGACCGATCAGATGGCTGCGTTCGGTGCGGACGTGGCCCCTCATCTCGACAGGTAGGGGAGAGCGTCATGGGCAAGCTGGACGGGCGGGTCGTCCTCGTCACCGGGGCGGCGCGCGGGCAGGGCGAGCAGGAGGCGCGGCTCTTCGCGGCCGAGGGTGCGCGGGTCGTCGTCGCCGATGTGCTGGTCGAGCAAGGGGAGGCTCTGGCAGCGGAGTTGGGCGAGGGCGTCGCCCAGTTCGTCCGGCTGGACGTCGGCAGCGAGGAGCAGTGGGCCGCCGCCGTCGCCGTCGCCAAGGACGCCTTCGGGAAGATCGACGGGCTCGTCAACAACGCGGGCATCCTGCGCTTCAACGAGCTGGTCAACACCCCGCTGGAGGAGTTCCAGCAGGTGGTCCAGGTCAATCTGACGGGCGCCTTTCTCGGGATCCGGGCCGTCGCGCCGGAGATCGAGGCCGCGGGCGGCGGGACGATCGTCAACACGTCCTCGTACACCGGTCTGACCGGCATGCCGCTGGTCGGCGCGTACGCCGCGACCAAGCACGCGGTGCTGGGGCTCACCAAGGTCGCCGCCATGGAGCTGGCGGGCAAGGGCATCCGGGTCAACGCCGTCTGTCCGGGGGCCGTCGACACCGCCATGAGCAACCCGGCCCTGCTGGACACGGACGCCGACCTGACGGCGTCGAGCGCCGCCCTGGACCAGTACTACCGCAAGCTCGTACCGCTGGGGCGGATCGGCCGGCCCGAGGAGGTCGCCGCGCTGGTCCTGTTCCTGACCTCGGGCGACTCCTCGTACATCACCGGGCAGCCGTTCGTCATCGACGGGGGGTGGCTGGCCGGGGTGAGCCCGTTCTGACCCGCCCGCGAGCACCCCCATCTGACGAGGCGTCAGGTATTGACGGGTCGCGGTGGCGGTGGAACAGTCGGTCGCATCACAATCTGACGGTACGTCAGAAAACTCAGGAGAACTTGAGGACGGTGAACCTCCGTGGAATTCGGGCTCTTTGTCCAGGGGTACGTGCCCGCCGCGCGTGCCAAGGTGGACCCCGAGGCAGAGCACAAGGCGCTGATCGAGGAGACCGAGTACGTCATCCAGGCGGACAAGTCCGGCTTCAAGTACGCCTGGGCCTCCGAGCACCACTTCCTGGAGGAGTACTCGCACCTCTCCGCCAACGACGTGTACCTCGGCTACCTCGCGCACGCCACCGAGCGCATCCACCTCGGCTCCGGCATCTTCAACCCGCTCGCGCCGGTGAACCACCCGGTGAAGGTCGCCGAGAAGGTCGCGATGCTCGACCACCTCTCGGAGGGACGCTTCGAGTTCGGCACCGGGCGGGGGGCGGGCAGCCACGAGATCCTCGGGTTCATGCCGGGCATCACCGACATGAACCACACGAAGGAGCTGTGGGAGGAGACGATCGCCGAGTTCCCCAAGATGTGGCTCCAGGACGAGTACGTCGGCTTCCAGGGCAAGCACTGGTCGCTGCCGCCGCGCAAGATCCTTCCGAAGCCGTACGGGAAGTCCCACCCGGCCATGTGGTACGCGGCCGGGTCGCCGTCCTCGTACGCCATGGCGGGCAGGAAAGGGCTCGGCGTGCTGGGCTTCAGCGTGCAGAAGGTCTCCGACATGGAGTGGGTCGTCGAGTCCTACAAGAACGCGGTCAAGGACGCGGAGCCGGTGGGGGCGTTCGTCAACGACAACGTGATGGTGACGTCCACCGCGATCTGCGCCGAGACGCACGCCAAGGCGGTGGAGATCGCGGTGGGCGGCGGGCTGAACTACCTCCAGTCGCTGCTGTTCCGCTACCACGACACGTTCCCCCGGCCGGAGGGGATCCCGGAGTGGCCGCAGCTGCTGCCGGAGTACACCGAGGAGATCGTCGAGCTGCTCATCGCGGAGGAGCTGATGATCTGCGGGGACCCGGACGAGGTGCTGGAGCAGTGCCGGCGGTGGGACCGTGCGGGGGCGGACCAGTTGAGCTTCGGGCTGCCGATCGGGATCAGCCCCGAGGACACGATGAACACGATTCGGCTGATCGGGGAGCACGTGATTCCGCAGATCGACACGGATCCCGTGCATCGGACCTCGCGGTTCCGGGCCGCGGGCTGACCCGCACGGGGCTCCGCCCCGGACCCCGCGCCTCAATCGCCGGCGGGGCTGAAATGCGCGCCTCAATTGCCGGCGGGGCTGGATAAGCCGGGCGGCGTCTTCCCGGACCGTCGCCCTGATGAGCCGGGGTGCGTACCGCGGCCGAAAGCGTGCGCACCCCGGCTGTCCCACCGAGCCGGAGAAGGAACCCCGAGAAGGGAACCGTCATGCTCGACCACCTCATCCGCCGCGCGACCGTCGTGGACGGCACCGGCGGCCCCGCCCGCACCGCCGACGTCGGCATCCGGGACGGCAGGACCGCCGTCATCGCCGAGCCGGGGACGATCACCGAAGAGGCCGTCACCAGCGAGGACGCCGACGGGCTCGTCCTCGCCCCCGGGTTCGTCGACCCGCACACCCACTACGACGCCCAGCTCTTCTGGGACCCCTACGCCACCCCCTCCATGAACCACGGCGTCACCACCGTCGTCGGCGGCAACTGCGGGTTCACCCTCGCGCCCCTGCACCCCGACCGGCCCGAGGACGCCGACTACACCCGCCGGATGATGTCGCGGGTCGAAGGCATGGCGCTCGCAGCCCTGGAGGAAGGCGTCGACTGGACCTGGTCCACCTTCCGCGAGTACCTCGACGCCCTCGAAGGGCGCATCGCCGTCAACGCCGGGTTCATGGTCGGGCACTGCGCCCTGCGCCGCCATGTGATGGGCGCGGACGCGGTCGGGGGCCGTCCCACCCCCGCGCAGATGGACGCCATGCTCGCACTGTTCCACGACGCGATGGACGCCGGGGCCTGGGGGCTATCCACCACCCAGTCCTCCACCCACGCCGACGGAGACGGCGAGCCCGTCGCCTCCCGGCACGCCCGGCCCGAGGAACTGCTCGCCCTCTCCCGGGCGGTCGGTGAGCACGAGGGGACGCAGTTGGAGGCGATCGTCGCCGGGTGCCTGGACCAGTTCTCCGACGAGGAGATCGACCTCTTCGTCGACATGACCGCCGCCGCCGGACGCCCGCTCAACTGGAACGTCCTCACCATCGACGCCGCCGTCCCCGAACGCGTGCCGCGCCAGCTGGTCCCCAGCGAACGCGCCCGCCGCGCGGGCGGCCGGATCGTGGCCCTGACCATGCCGATCCTGACGCCCATGAACATGTCGCTCGGCACCTTCTGCGCCCTCAACCTCATCCCCGGCTGGGGCGGGATCCTCGCCCTCCCCGTCCCCGAGCGCATCGAACGGCTCCGGGACGCCGGCACCCGAGCCGAGATGCTGCGCCGCGCCGACAGCAAGGAGGCCGGGGTCTTCCGCCGGCTCGCGAACTTCGGCCGGTACGTCATCGGCGACACCTACAGCGCCGCCAACGCGGGTCTCAGCGGGCGCGTCGTCAACGACATCGCGGCCGAGCGCGGCCAGGACCCCTTCCACTGCCTGGTCGAGATCTGCGCCGCCGACGACCTGCGTACGGTGCTGTGGCCGATGCCCACCGACAACGACCCGGACTCCTGGGCGCTGCGGCAGCGCACCTGGGAGCACGAGGACGTCATGCTCGGCGGCTCCGACGCCGGCGCGCACCTGGACCGGATGTGCGGGGCCCCGTACACCACCCGCTTCCTCGGCGACTGTCTGCGCGGGCGCAAGCTCGTACCCCTGACCGCCGCCGTCAAGATGCTCACCGACGACCCGGCCCGGCTCTTCGGGCTGCGCGAGCGGGGCCGGATCGAGGAGGGCTTCCACGCCGATCTCGTCCTGTTCGACCCCGAGCGGATCGACGCCGGACCGGCCACCCTCGTCCACGACCTGCCCGGGGACAGCCCGCGCCTGGACTCCAGGGCCGTCGGGATCGTCTCCGTGCGCGTCAACGGCGTCGAGACCCTGCGCGACGACAAGGTGACCGGGGTGGTGCCGGGGACGGTGCTGCGCTCGGGCCGCGACACCCGGACGGTGAGTACGGCGTGAACCCCACCGGGCCGGAAGGCCTCGGCAAGCTCTTCATCGGCGGCGCGTGGACCGAACCCGCCGACGGCCACTACGAGGTGATCGACCCCGCCACCGAAGAGGTCGTCGGCCTCGCCCCCGAGGCGAGCCGAGCCCAGGTGTACGAGGCCGCCGCGGCCGCCAGGGATGCCTTCGGGCCCTGGTCGCGCACCCGCCCGGAGGAGCGCGCGGCGATTCTCGACCGGGCCGCCGACCTCGTCCAGCGCGACTTCCCCGCTCACGCCGACATCGCCCGCGCGGAGAGCGGAGCCACCGCCTCCACCGCCCGGGGCATGCAGGTGGGCGTGGGCGTCGCGCGCTTCCGGCGGTATGCGAAGGGCGCGCTGGAGCCCGTCGAGGAGGCCGTCGCACCCCAGATCAACGAGGCCGGTCCGATGGGGCGGGCCGGGGTCTTCGGGGCGCTGGCCGTCCGCCAGCCGGTCGGCGTGGTCACCTGCATCACCTCGTACAACAACCCCTGGGCCAACCCGGCGGGCAAGATCGCGCCCGCGCTCGCGATGGGCAACACGGTCCTGGTGAAGCCCGCCCCGCAGGACCCGCTCTCCGTCTACCGGATGGCCGCCGCCCTCGCGGAGGCGGGCGTTCCGCCGGGCGTCGTGAACGTCGTGACCGGGTCGGGCGCGGAGGCGGGTGAGGCCGCGGTCGACTCCCCGGACGTCGACATGGTCAGCTTCACCGGCTCCACCGCCGTCGGGCAGCGCATCGCGGAGGTGTGCGGGCGCGGCATGAAGCGGCAGTTGATGGAGCTGGGCGGCAAAGGCGCCGCGCTGGTCATGGAGGACGCGGATCTGGGCTCCGCGGTCGCGGGGATCGGCACGACGTTCTCCTTCTACAGCGGTCAGATCTGTACGGCTCCGACCCGCGTCCTGGTCCACCGGTCCCGCCAGGACGCGCTGATCGCCGCGCTGGCCGCGTACGCGAACCGTCTCGCCGTCGGTGACCCGTCCGACCGGGCCACCGTGGTCGGCCCGGTCATCTCCGCCGCCCATCGCGACCGCGTCGAGGCGTACGTGGAGCTGGGCCGGAAGGAGGGGGCGCGGGTCGTCACGGGCGGCGTCCGGCCCGGCCACCTGGACCGGGGCTTCTACGTGGCCCCGACCCTGCTCGCCGACTGCACCCCCGACATGCGGGTCGTCCGCGAGGAGATCTTCGGCCCGGTCGTCGTGGTCGTCCCCTTCGACGACGAGGAGGAGGCCGTCGCGCTGGCCAACGACAGCGACTACGGCCTCATCGACTACGTGTGGTCCGGCGACGTGGCCCGCGCCTTCCGGACCGCCCGACGGCTGCGCGCGGGCGGGGTCGGCGTCAACACGGTCGGGCGGAACATGGAGGCCCCGTTCGGCGGGTTCAAGAAGAGCGGGGTGGGCCGGGACGTGGGCTCGTACGCGCTGCACGCCTACAGCGAGACGCAGGCGATCGTCTGGCCCGGCTGAGGTCGCTTCCATGGGGCGCGGGAAAATTTTGAACCGCCACAAAACGGACAGTGCTGCGATTACCGTACGCTGTCGCGCTCGGCTGAGCGTCATGCATTACAAGGCTAGACGTCGAGTTGACCTTGAATTAATGCAGTGTTCATCGGGAGTTGGCTGTCATATCCAAGGGTGAGACATGGGAGTCTCACGCTCCGGATGTGGATATCGCAGCGCATAGCGTCCTCCTCATGACTCAGCTGGACGCGCGGCCACGGGCCGGAGACACGGCACGGGGAAGCGCCCCGGCCGACGGCGGTGTACGCGGCAAGGGGCTCGGCGGGAACTCCGTCGGCCTCATGGGCAGTGCCGTCATCGGCGTCTCCACCGTCGCCCCCGTCTACTGCCTGACCTCCACCCTCGGCTCCACCGCCGGAGAGGTCGGCGTGCAGATGCCCGCCGTCTTCCTGGCCGGGTTCCTGCCGATGCTGCTCGTGGCCTTCGCCTACCGCGAGCTGAACAAGGTGATGCCCGACTGCGGCACCTCCTTCACCTGGGCCGTGAAGGCGTTCGGCCCGCGCGTCGGCTGGATGTGCGGCTGGGGCCTGGTCATCGCGACGATCATCGTGCTGTCCAACCTGGCGGGTGTCGCCACCTCGTACTTCTGGCTGCTGGCCGGGGAGATCACCGGCAGCGACGCGATCGCCGCCCTGGACGACAGCAAGCCTGTCCACATCGTCACCTGCCTGGTCCTCATCGCCGTCGCCACCGCCATCAGCTACCGGGGCATGACCGCCACCAAGGGCATCCAGTACGCCCTGGTCGGGCTCCAGCTGGTCGTCCTCGCCCTGTTCGTGACGATGGCCCTGAGCAAGGCCGGCAGCGGCGGCCCGGACTTCGCGTCCTCGCTCGACTTCTCCTGGTCCTGGCTGAACCCCTTCGCCGTCCAGTCCTTCGCCGCCTTCACCGCAGGCCTCTCCCTGTCGATCTTCATGTTCTGGGGCTGGGACGCCTGTCTGACCGCCAACGAGGAGACCACCGGCAGCGAGAAGACCCCCGGCCGCGCGGCCCTCATCGCGATGGTCGTGCTGGTCGGCTCCTACCTCGCCACCGGCATCGCCGCGCAGATGGCCGTCGGTTCCGGCACCCTGGGGCTCGGCCTCGCCAACCCGGACACCTCCGACAACGTCTTCGCCGCCCTCGCCGGACCGGTGATGGGCCCCGGCCTCGGCGTCCTGCTCTTCCTCGCGGTCCTCGCCTCGGCCGCCGCCAGCCTCCAGACCACGTTCATCCCGGTCGCCCGCACGGTGCTCGCGATGTCCGCGTACGAGGCGATGCCGGCCTCGTACGCCAAGGTCCACCCCCGCTTCAGGACGCCCGGCCGGGCCACGGTCACCGCGGGCATCGGCACCGGCGTCTTCTACACCGTGATGACCCTGGTCAGCGAGCACGTCCTGGTCGACACCATCTACGCGCTCGGCCTCATGATCTGCTTCTACTACGCGCTGACCGCCTTCGCCTGCGCCTGGTACTTCCGCGCCGAACTGACCCGCTCCGCCCGGGACCTGGTCTTCAAGGGCCTCTTCCCGCTCGTCGGCGGCATCCTGCTCGCCGCCGTCTTCGCCAAGACCCTCTACGACATGTGGGACCCGGCGTACGGCTCCGGCTCCTCGGTCCTCGGTGTCGGCTCGGTGTTCGTCATCGGGGTGGGGCTGCTGCTCCTCGGTGTGGTGCTGATGGTCGCGATGGAGCGCCGCAGCCCGGCGTTCTTCCGGGGCGAGATCCTGACGAAGGAGACCCCGGCCCTCGTGGTCGAGGACTGAGCCCCGCCGGGCCGTACGGAGACCCGGGGGCTACGGCCGCCAGCAGCCCAGCGCGTTCACCCTGATTCCGGGGCTGTACGAGTCACGGCGTCGGGCCCGCACCGTCCGGGTGCAGCGCGCCACCCGGCCGGAACAGCCGCTTGGCCACCGCGTGCCCGCCCTCCGCCGCCATCCGGAACCACGGCTCCGCCGCCGCCAGGCCCTCGCGCTGCTCGACCAGCCGGCCCAGCTCCCACATCGACTCCACGTCGCCGGCCTTCACCGCCTGCCGCAGCAGCCGCTCGGCCGTGTCGGGGCGCCCTTCGGCCCGCGCGGTCAGGGCGAGCGCGCGCAGCTTCCGTACCGCCCGGGCGTCCCCGGCGACGGCCGCCGCCGCGAGCTCCCGCGGATCGACGGCGCGGCGGGAACGGTTCCGGAACAGCAGCAGGATCCCGAGCACCCACATGATCCAGCTCAGGCTGATCAGCGTGCCGTTACCGGTGACGACCCCGGTCAGGCTCAGTGCGCCGCCCGCCGGCAAGAGGAAATACCCCAGCCCCGGCCGCAGCCCCGGCCCCGGCCCCGGTCCCGATCCCGAACCCGGTCCCATCGCAGTTCCTCTCCGTCCGGCTCCCGTTACGCCTGCATCGTCCCTTCCCCCGTCCCGGTCCGGTGTACCGGCCTCCGCGCCCGAGGCGGGCAGCGGGTGGCCGGCAGGGCCCTCGGACCGGTGACCAGGCGCACGGTGCGGTCGGCGGACGCGCCCGCCGCCTCCCGTCGCCACGGGCACCGGGGAGCCGGTGACCCGGACTCCGCTCCGTACGGCGGCCACCAGCGCGTTGTCCCACTC
Organism: Streptomyces anulatus; assembly: GCF_000721175.1. Taxonomy (GTDB): domain Bacteria; phylum Actinomycetota; class Actinomycetes; order Streptomycetales; family Streptomycetaceae; genus Streptomyces; species Streptomyces anulatus_C. The sequence goes on along the minus strand of NZ_JOEZ01000002.1, from coordinate 215,230 downwards.
CACGAGGGCGATCCGGTCGTCCGGGGGCCAGGGCCCGTTCCACACCTCGACCGTGTCCGCGTCCGCCGAGGCGGAGCTTCGAGCGCGGGCTCCCTGATACGCGTACGGATACGGCCGCGGGTCGACGGTCTCGGATTTCGTTGTCGTACGGCATACCTTGGCCCTTCGCGCGCATGACGCGCTGACGGACGACGGAGGTGTTCTCGATGCGGATCGCCACAACGATCTTCCTCACCGACGAGACGGTGACCCCGGTCAGGCTCGCCCGCGAGCTGGAGCAGCGAGGGTTCGGCGGGCTGTATCTGCCCGAGCACACGCACATCCCGGTGAGCCGCCGCACGCCGTACCCGATGGGCGGTGAACTGCCCCGCGAGTACGGCCGCACGCTGGACCCCTTCGTCGCCCTCGGCCAGGCCGCCGCCGTCACCGAGCGCCTCACCCTGGGCACCGGCATCACCCTGGTCGCCCAGCACGACCCGATCGGCCTGGCCAAGCAGGCGGCCACCCTGGACCACCTCTCCGGCGGCCGGTTCACCCTCGGCATCGGCTACGGCTGGAACGTCGAGGAGGCGGCCGACCACGGGGTGGAGTGGTCGACGCGCCGGGACCTGGGGCGGGACCGGATGGCCCTGATGCGGGCCCTGTGGGCGGACGAACCGACCGGTTACGAGGGTGAGTTCGGCTCCGTACAGGCGAGCGAGGCGCATCCCAAGCCGGCCCAGCGCCCCCGCGGCCCGGTCAACGGCCCGCGCACCCTGATCGGCGGCGGGGCGGGCCCGAAGCTGTTCGCGCACATCGCGGAGTACGCGGACGGCTGGCTGCCCATCGGCGGCGGGGGACTCACCGAGTCCCTGCCGAAGCTGCGGGCGGCCTGGGAGGAGGCCGGGCGCGACCCGAAGGACCTCCACGTGGTGCCGTACGCGGTCCTGCCCAGCCCCGGGAAGCTCGCCCACTACGCGGAGCTGGGCATCGAGGAGGTCGTGCTCCAGCTGCCGCCGGCGGACGAAGCGGAGGTCCTGCGGACGCTGGACGGGTACGCCGCGTACCTCTGAGGAGACCCGCCCCGGGCCCCGTGAGAAGCGGCTCCCCGGGCCCGCCGGTGCAACCGGGCACGCCCACAGGGCATCCTTACTCACCGGGGATCGCATACGCGGGCCCGGTCGGCAGGCACCTCGCCGCGCGGACCGGAGCCCGCCCGGGTGGGGAGTGGAATGAACAGGCCGTTGCGGCACATAGCCATCTTCTGCGGGCTGCTGGTGCTCGCCCTGCTGCTGCGGGCGAACTGGCTCCAGCACGTCGACCGCCAGGAGCTGGCCCAGCACGAGAACAACGCCCGGGTGCGGTTCGAACGGTTCTCCACCCCGCGCGGCGACATCATCGTCGGCGGCAAGGCGATCACCGGGTCGAAGGAGACCGAGAGCCGGGACTACGCCTTCCTCCGGACCAACAAGGACGGTGCGATGTACGCGCCCGTCACCGGGTACGCCTCCCAGTCCCGGGGCACCTCGCTGCTGGAGCGGACCTACGACAGCGTCCTCAGCGGCCAGGACGACCGCTTCGCCTTCCGGCACGCCAAGGACGTCCTGACCGGCCAGCCCAGGCGCGGCGGCGACGTGATCACCACGATCGACGCCAAGGCGCAGAAGGCCGGCTACAAGGGGCTGACCGACCTGGGCGCCCGGGGTGCGGTGGTGGCCCTGGACCCGCGCACCGGCAAGGTGCTGGCCCTGGTCTCCACGCCCTCGTACAACCCCGAGGTCTTCGCCGGGATCTCGTTCAAGGAGAGCGACCGCTTCACGGCGCTGGAGAAGAAGAAGGCCAAGCCGCTGGCCAACCGCCCGCTGCGCGAGACGTACCCGCCCGGCTCCACCTTCAAGATCCTCACGGCCGCGGCGGCGCTGGAGCACGGCGTGGTCACCGACGTGGACGCCCGGACGGACGCGGTCTCGCCCTACCCGCTGCCGCTCTCCACGAACAAGATCGGCAGCGAGGCGGGTGACGCGGTCTGCGGCAAGGCGTCGATGAAGACCGCCATGCAGTACTCCTGCAACAACGTCTTCCTCGACGCGGCGGCCGAGCTGGGCGAGGACCGGATGCGGGAGACGGCGGAGAAGTTCGGCTTCAACGAGGACGTCTACGCCGAGGAGTTCGGCGACCTGCTCGCCACGAAGAGCCTCTACCCGCCGAAGCTCGACAAGCCCGGCACGGCCCTCACCGGCATGGGCCAGGGCAGCCTCACCAGCACCCCGATGCAGATGGCGATGGTCACGGCGGCCCTCGCGAACGACGGCAAGCTGATGCAGCCCTACATCGTCGACGAGCTGCGCGGCCCGGACCTCTCCACGTTGGAGAAGAACGAGCCGGCGGAGATGAGCCAGGCCGTCTCGCCGGAGACGGCGAAGAAGGTCCAGGAGATGATGGAGCACACCGCGAAGGAGGGCAGCGCCCAGCGCGCCCTGATCGACGGTGTCACGGTCGGCGGCAAGACGGGCACCGCCCAGCGCGGTGTGAACGTGCGGGACGAGGTCCCGTACGGCTGGTTCGTCAGCTACGGCAAGAAGGACGACGGCCGCTCGGTCGCGGTCGCCGTGTTCATCGACCCGACGGACATGGACATCTCCCGCTCCGACATCTCGGGCGGCCGGCTGGGCGCCCCGATCGCGAAGAGCGTGATGCAGGCGGTGCTGGGGGACTGAGGAATGCCCGGCCCTCGATGACGGAACCCACGCTCCGGTGGACGGTTCCGTCATCGAGCGGCGGACGGGCGGGAAGCGCCGCGCGCCCGCCGTGACCTCAGCGCACCGATTTCAGCCCGCCCCGCCGCACCACCTTCGCCTCCTCGTTCTCGGACGCGTCCGGCGACCCGTCCGAGGCGGCGGACCCCGCCAGCCCCACCAGATCCGTCAGCGCGTCGATGCGGAAGTCCGCCGTCTCCACCACGTCCGGGTGGTCCGCCCACCAGTGCCCGTACGGACCTCGCCGCAGATGCGCCGTCCGCATCCCCGCCGCCGAGGCCGGGAACAGGTCGTCGGCCGGGTGGTCGCCGACGTACAGCGTCGCCGCCGGGGCCGCTCCCGCCACCTCGGCCACCCGCGCGAAGAACCCCGGGTCCGGTTTCCGTACGCCCCACTCGTCCGAGGTGACCACCAGGTCGGCGGGCAGGTCCAGCGCCCGCAGCAGCTCCCCGGCCCGTACCGTGCCGTTCCCCGCCACCACGACCCGGATGCCCGCGGCCCGCAGCTCGCCCAGCGCGGGCCGGACGTCCTGGTAGAGATCCGACTCGTCGAGGTGTTCTCCGCGCCCGGCGGCGGCCCGCGCGCGACAGGCCTCCTCGACGTCCATGTCGGGCCGCAGGACCCGCAGCGCGTCCGTGGCCTCGCGGCCCTGGGCGACGGCCGCACCCACCAGCGCACTGAGTGTGTGCGGTGGTACGCCGAGCCAGTTGGCCCAGGACGCCCAGTGCCGGTCGTCGCGTACGAGGGTTTCGCCGATGTCGAGGACGATCGTTTCCATCACCGTTCCGACACTAAGGGCTGTCCCGCAGTTCCCGGTGGATCAGCGCGCGGCGTCAGATGCGGTGCATCGCAAGGCGGAGGGGCATCCGCATACTGGATGTATGGGGATGTTCCGACAACGCGGCGAGGTGCCGTAGCTGTCGTCGTGCGCCCGCCGGGAATTGCTGGACAGCCCTTAGGCGTGGGGACACCGTCGAAGGGCTCTCATCCAGGTGAGTCGGCCCGCACGAGTGACCACGGCTACCCCACAACCTGCGAATCCTGGCCCGAGGCCCTGGTCCGGCGCACGCGCCTCGCTCGTATGCTCGGTTCATGACCGATCCTCAGAGCGGACGCCCCACCTCCAACGCCATGCGGCGCGCGCTCAGACGTGCCCGTGACGGTGTCGCCCTCGATGTCACCGAGGCCGCCGTCCTGCTCCAGGCGCGCGGCGACGATCTGAGGGACCTCGCCGCCTCCGCCGCCCGGGTCCGGGACGCGGGTCTGGAGGCGGCGGGCCGGCCGGGCGTGATCACGTACTCGCGCAAGGTCTTCATCCCGCTCACCCGCCTCTGCCGTGACAAGTGCCACTACTGCACCTTCGTCACCGTCCCCGGCAAGCTCCGCCGAGCCGGCCACGGCATGTTCCTCTCCCCGGACGAGGTGCTGGCCATCGCCCGCGAGGGCGCGGCGATGGGCTGCAAGGAAGCGCTGTTCACCCTCGGCGACCGCCCCGAGGACCGCTGGCCCGAGGCGCGGGAGTGGCTGGAGGCGGAGGGGTACGACGACACGCTCGCGTACGTACGGGCGATGGCGATCCGGGTCCTGGAGGAGACGGGCCTGCTGCCCCACCTCAACCCGGGCGTGCTGACCTGGACCGACCTCCAGCGCCTCAAGCCCGTGGCCCCCTCGATGGGGATGATGCTGGAGACGACGGCGAGGCGCCTGTGGTCCGAGCCGGGCGGCCCGCACCACGGCTCCCCGGACAAGGAGCCGGCCGTACGACTGCGCGTCCTTGAGGACGCGGGCCGCTCCAACGTGCCCTTCACCACGGGCATCCTGATCGGGATCGGCGAGTCGTACGAGGAGCGCGCCGACTCCCTCTTCGAGCTGCGGAAGACGGCCCGCGCCTACCACGGCATCCAGGAAGTCATCGTGCAGAACTTCCGTGCCAAGCCGGACACGGCGATGCGCGGGATGCCCGACGCGGAGCTGGAGGAGCTGGCCGCCGCCATCGCGGTGGCCCGGCACATCCTCGGCCCCTCAGCCCGCATCCAGGCCCCGCCGAATCTGGTGGACGCCGAGTACGCGCTCCTCATCGGCGCGGGCATCGACGACTGGGGCGGGGTCTCGCCTCTCACGCCTGACCACGTCAACCCCGAGCGCCCCTGGCCGCACATCGAGGAACTGGCGGAGCGAACGGCCGAATCGGGCTTCACGCTTCGCGAACGCCTCACCATCTACCCGGAGTTCATCCAGCGCGGCGAGCCGTGGCTCGACCCTCGCCTCCTCCCGCACGTCCGCGCCCTGGCCGACCCGGAGACGGGCCTGGCCCGCGAGGACGCACTCCCCGTCGGCCTGCCCTGGCAGGAGCCGGACGAGGGGTTCACCTCCTCCGGCCGCACCGACCTGCACGCCACCATCGACACCGAGGGCCGCACCGGCGACCGTCGCGACGACTTCGACGAGGTGTACGGGGACTGGGAGGCGCTCCGAGAGGCGGCGGCCCCCGGCATGGTCCCGTCCCGCATCGACGCCGACGTACGCCAGGCGCTGAGCCGGGCCGCCGACGACCCGACGAAGCTCACCGACGACCAGGCCCTCGCCCTGCTCCACGCGGACGGCCCGGCGCTGGACGAACTGTGCCGGATCGCGGACACGCTGCGCCGGGACGTGGTCGGCGACGACGTCACGTACATCGTCACGCGGAACATCAACTTCACCAACGTCTGCTACACCGGCTGCCGCTTCTGCGCCTTCGCCCAGCGCCGTACCGACGCCGACGCGTACACCCTCTCGCTGGACCAGGTCGCGGACCGGGCGGCGCAGGCGTGGGACGTCGGCGCGGTCGAGGTCTGCATGCAGGGCGGCATCCACCCGGACCTCCCCGGCACGGCGTACTTCGACATCGCGCGTGCGGTGAAGGAACGCGTTCCCGGCATGCACGTGCACGCCTTCTCGCCGATGGAGGTCGTCAACGGGGCGACCCGCACCGGGATGTCGATCCGCGACTGGCTGACGGCGGCCAAGGAGGCGGGGCTCGACTCGATCCCCGGTACGGCGGCGGAGATCCTGGACGACGAGGTCCGCTGGGTCCTGACCAAGGGCAAGCTGCCCACGGCCACCTGGCTGGAGGTCATCAGGACGGCGCACGAGGTGGGCCTGCGCTCGTCCTCGACGATGATGTACGGGCATGTGGACCAACCCCGCCACTGGCTGGGCCACTTCCGCACCCTGTCCCGGCTCCAGCAGGAGACCGGCGGCCTGACGGAGTTCGTGACGCTCCCCTTCATCCACACCAACGCCCCGGTCTACCTGGCCGGCATCGCCCGTCCGGGCCCGACGGACCGCGACAACCGGGCCGTCACCGCGATGGCGAGGCTGCTGCTGCACCCGCACATCACCAACATCCAGACGAGCTGGGTGAAGCTCGGCACGGAGGGGGCGGCGGAGATGCTCCGCTCGGGCGCGAACGACCTGGGCGGCACGCTGATGGAGGAGACCATCTCCCGGATGGCGGGGTCGAGTTACGGCTCGTACCGCTCCATCCAGGGCCTGGAGGCCATCGCCGAGCTGGCGGGCCGCCCGTCCCGCCCGCGTACGACGCTGTACGGGGAGGTCCCGGCCGAGCGGGTCGCGGCGGCCACGGCCTCGGACGGCCACCTGCCGGAACTGCTGCCGGTGCTGCCCGGCTGAGGGCGGGGGAGGGGCGGTACGGGGCAGGGGGCAGCTCCCCGTAAAGCCCCGAACCACCCCGAACCGCCCTGTATCGCACCGCTCTGCAGCCCATGGCTTTCCTGCAGGTGGGTTATAGCGTTGGCGTGATGCAACCCCCGCACCTGGACGCGATCCGGCAGTCGTACGACGCCGTCGCCGCCGACTACGCCCGGTCCGTCAAGGACCCCGCCGAGCTGGACCCGCTGTCGCGCGCCGTGCTGGCCGCGTTCGCCGAGCTCGTCACGTCGGCGGACCTCGGGCCGACGGCCGATGTGGGCTGCGGACCGGGGAAGGTGACCGCGTACCTGTCCGGGCTGGGCGTTTCCGCCTTCGGGGCCGACCTGTCGCCGAGGATGGTCGAACTGGCCCGCGCGGCCCATCCGGACCTGCGCTTCGACGTCGGCTCGATGTCCGCGCTGGCGTCGGGTGACGGCGAACTCGGCGGCATCCTGGCGTACTACTCCACGCACCACCTGCCGCCGGAGTCGTTGCCCGGCGCGTTCGCCGAGTTCCACCGGACGCTGGCACCCGGCGGGCACCTGCTGCTCGTCACCCGGGTCGGCGAGGGCGGACACCAGCGCCTGACGTACGGCTACGGCGGCGACCCCGCCCCCTTCGACAGCTACCGGCTGCCCGCGGACCGGATCGCCGGACTGCTGGAGCAGGCGGGGTTCGTCGTCACGGGGCGGGTGGTGCAGGCGCCCGACGAGGGGGCGAAGCGGCCGGTGGCGAGCTTCCTGGCCCACAAGCCGGCGGCCTCTGACCCCCTCCAACAGGGCTGACGGGGCTGACAGGGCTAACGGAGTGGGATGTCGGCCCCGTGTTCGTCGGCGGGCCGGGGGCCGTGGATGCGCCGGTCGGCCTCGGCGATGACGACATCGTTGATGCTCGCCTCGCGCCGCCGCATCAGGCCGCGCTCGTCGAACTCCCACAGCTCGTTGCCGTAACTGCGCCACCACTGGTCGTCCGCGTCGCGCCATTCGTACTGGAAGCGGACGGCGATGCTGTTCTCGTGGAATGCCCACAGGCTCTTGCGCAGTGCGTAGTCCAGCTCGCGTTCCCACTTGAGGGTCAGAAAGGCGACGATCTCCTCGCGGCCTTCGACGAACAGGTCCCGGTTCCGCCAGACGGAGTCCGGCGTGTAGGCGAGGGCCACCCGCCGGGGATCACGGGTGTTCCACGCGTCCTCGGCTGCCTGGACCTTCTGCCGGGCCGTCTCGTGAGTGAACGGCGGGTAGGGCGGGCGGTCTTCCTGCACGGTGGCCTCCTCGTGTCGAGAACGAGCGTTCTCCGTCTGGGAGGGTCTAAGGTAGGGAACGATCGTTCTCAACGTCAAGGAGTCCCCGATGCCGGCCCCGATCGCCGAGGAGCAGAACCGCCTGGACCGTGAGGTGTTGCTCGACGCGGCGGAGCGGCTCTTCTATGGGCGAGGCATCCGGGCGGTCGGGATGGACGCGGTCCGGGAGGCGTCCGGTCTCCCGCTGAAGCGCATCTATCGGTTCTTCGCGGCGAAGGAAGACCTGGTGGTGGCGGTGCTCCGGCGGCGCGACCGGCGGTGGAGGGGAGACCTGGCCGCCCGCGTGGAGCGGATCGAGGATCCTCGCGAACGTGTGCTCGCGGTCTTCGACTGGCTCGCCGCGTGGTTCGAGGAACCGGGCTTCCGCGGCTGCGCCTGGATCAACGCCCATGGTGAACTCGGCGCCTCGTCCGGCCCCGTCCTGGCCGAAGTCCGTGCGCACAAGCAGGCGTTCCACGATCAGCTCGCGGCGTGGGTCCGTGCGGCGGGGGCGCCGACGGCCGTCGAGCCGGTCTTCCTGCTCGCCGAAGGGGCCATCGTGGCGGCCGGTGTCAGCGGTGAAGCGGCCCCGGCCCGCCACGCGCGCGAAGCCGTGGCGAGGCTGCTCGACAAGCCGTGACCGCGAGCCCTCCGCCTGGGTGCAGGCGGCCGAGAGCAGGACCGCCGGGGCGTACGCGGCCCGAGCCGGACCATCCGGGCGCGCGCCGCCGTCGGGCGTGATGTCGCCGCGACGTCAAGACAAGTAGTGACGGTGTACGGACAATCGTGGGGTTCTTCCTCCAGACTGCGAAAGGCGCCCCGCGCCGAGGCGAGCAGCCGCCTCGGCCGCCAGTCCCGCGAGGAGAACCAGCCAGCATGCGCACTCCGCCTTCTCCGGCCGCCCGCACCGCGTCCCCGGCCGCCCGGGGCCGCACCTCCCGCGCCGCCGCCGTCCTCGCCGCCGCGGCCCTGCTCGTCCTGATCCCCGCTTCCACCGCCCACGCCGACCCGCCGCGGAACCTCCCCCAGAACGCGGGCGGTTACGAGCAGGCGTTCTCACCGGCCTTCGACTACGACGGCGACGGCTGCTACGCCACCCCCGCCATCGGCCCGGACGGCACCCTCGCACCCGGCCTCAAGACGAGCGGCGCGATCAACGGCAGTTGCCGGGACCAGTGGGACCTGGACAACTCCCAGACGTACGCCCGCTCGAAGTGCAACAACGGCTGGTGCGGCATCGTCTACGCGAGCTACTTCGAGAAGGACCAGGCCGTCCACGGCAGCGGACTCGGCGGGCACCGCCACGACTTCGAGCATGTGATCTCCTGGGTCAACCAAGGCTCCAACCAGGTGGATTACGTCTCGACGACGCAGCACAGCACCGTCAGGACCTACCCGCGCTCGCAGGTGCGGTTCGACGGTTCGCACCCCAAGGCCGTCTACCACAAGGACGGCCCGAGCACGCACTTCTTCCGCCTCGCCAACGGCAACGACGAGCCGCCGGAGAACCACTACGGCAACTGGCGCTACCCGCCGATCGTCGACTGGAACGGCTTCCCCAGCACGGAGTTGCGCGACAGGCTCATGAACGCCGACTTCGGGTCAGCGACCATCAAGGTCACGGACAAGGACGACCGCTTCCGCAACCTGCTCAACAACTCCAAGCCCGCCGGAATCCCCTTCGACCCCTGGGCCTGAAGGTTCCCGTGCCGCCCGGGGCCCGCGCTCCGGGCGGCGAGGTCCGCCACGCCAGGGGAAAGGCGCGTCGGTGGGACGCTCCGCGAGACCCTGATCCGCTTGAGGACGTGGACGCGGAGGTGGCTTCGGTCAGCCGGTTCACGTCGTAGCGGGGGCGTAGTCCTTGCCGGACTCACCGGACTCACCGGACTCACCGGACTCACCGGACTCACCGGATTCGCATGGCTCGACGCCGAGTGTGGCGGGGTCCGCATCCTCACCGAGGGCCGTGGAACCCGCGTGAGCCGGCGGTGGATGACGTGTCTGCCGCGGTCGCTTCCGGGGTCATGCGCGCCGCGCCAGGCGGCGGCCGGGGCGAGATCACGAGCGCCCGTACTCAGCTTGTTCTTCCCGGCAACGGAGCCTTCCGCAAGGCCGGACATCGGGTACCTCAGAGCTGTTTCGTGGTGAACAGCGTGGTCCCGTACACCGCGTCCACTTCCCTGCGCTCGGTCTCGGTGAACCCGACCTTGGCCAGCACCCGGCGAGAAGCGGTGTTCCAGTCCCAGACCGTGGCCCACAGACGTCCGTACCCGGACACTGTCGCCCATTCCAGAACCGCCGACGCGGCCTCGGTCGCATATCCCTGACACCAGACTCGGCGTAGCAGCTCGAATGCCAGTTCCGGTTCCCCTGCCGATCCTCGCCCGCTGTCTACAAGCCCGCAGTAGCCGATGACGTCACGAGTGGCCTTCCGCTCGACCGCCAGCAAACCGGTCGACCACAGCTCGTCGGTGCGGATCGAACTCTCAAGCTCCTCGACCGTGGGGTGTCCATCCGCGTCGATGCGGCGATGCGGAGGCACTCGTGGATCACGTTCGGTCCACAGCTCACGCTGGACGACAGCCTCGGCCACCCGCCAAGGTCGGAGCAGCAGGCGGCTCGTCTCAAGTGCAACCTCGCTGCCCGGCACGCCAATTGTCATATCAGCAACCATCTCATGCGCCGTGCGTGTTCGGCCGTGCCCGGTGGACGCGTTGATCCTTACGCCGAACGGCACGCGGCTGAATGGCCCCGCGTGACAGCTGAAGGCGGAAGGCGGAAGGCAGGCTCAGGGGTCGGTTGGGTAGACACGAGGCCTGCGCCGCCGGCCGGTGAGGACGGAGGCGCGGGCCCTGCGGTGTACGGCGCTGGGGGCAGCGCTCAGTCGGGCGCGCGTGACGTCTTCCGGATCTTCCGGCAACTCGGAGCACTGATTGCCTTCCATGTAGGCAACTTCGGTCATCCCCGCATCCCCGACCCCTCGCCGTCGTCCTGTTGGCAGGCAATTGCGTGCCTCTGTCGAGCGTAGGGCGGCGGCCGTGACGATGGGGACACGAACGGTGATCGCCGCCCGTCAGAGGCACCTCTTCGCGCTGAGGAACGCAACGACATGAACGACACCTCGCAGCTCCGCCTCCTCCCCTGGAGGTCCGCCGAAGGGAAGCCCTGCACCTGTCCCTGCGGGAAGTGCTGGTCGTCGCGCACAGCCGGGGGGCAGCGGATCCCGGACGCAGGTGACCGGTGACGGGCGTGGGCATGCCCGTCGTCAGTCGGTACGGACCCGGGTCGTGTTCTCCTCGGCCGGCGGGGCGTAGTACTCCGTGAACAGCTTGCCCACCAACTCGCCCCGGCTGCCGACCCCCACCTTCTCGAAGACCGCCTTGATGTGGTCCCGGACCGTGTGCGGGGAGAGGTGCAACTGCGCAGCGATCTCGCCGGTGGGGAGGCCGCGGGCGATGTACTGGGTGACCTCGGTCTCCCGGTCGGTGAGTTCGTACGCGTCCACGATCAGGGGGACGATCTCCGAGGTCTTCGCAGGCTCGATCACCACGGCGGATGCGCCGAGCCCGCCGCCGGTCTCCCGCAGGCAGGAGGCGTGGCAGACCAGCCAGCGGCCCGCACGGTTCCGTACGCGGGCGCGGGACCGGCCACGGTCCCGCTCCTGGGCCACCGCGCGGGCCTTCATCGCGGTCGCCTGGATCCAGGACGGCACGCGGATGCCTTGGGGCGAGGGGACGGCGGGGCCTTCGGGGAGGGTGTCGAGGTAGGCCAGGGCGTCGTCGTTGACCGACAGCAGTGCGCCTTTCGCGTCGAAGAGGAGGAGCCCCGGGCCGTGCGGGGCGTCCGGCAGTGGCTGCGGTGCGGGCTCCGCGAACGAGCGCAGGCGCCTGGCGAGCGGGGTGATGACGGAGGCGATCAGCCGGGTCTCGGCGGTGTCGAAGGCCGCGCGTCCCTCGGTCCGGAACAGGCTGATGTGCCCCTGCGGGCGGCCGTCGACGCGCAGGACCGCCCGTAGTTCGTCGTGGAATCCGCGCGGGCGCATGAATGTCTCGTAGAGGGTGCTGCGTGCGGGCAGGTCGCCGGTGGTCTGACGGAGCCCGGCGACCGGCATGGGCGCCCGCGCCAGATCGCGGAACGAGTTGACGTTCTCGGTGAACAGTTCCGACTCCCAGTAGACCGCGCAGCCACCCTCGTCCAGGTTCTCCGCGCGGATGGGCGCGGTCATCATGCCGGTCACCGGGTCGGTGACGCGCCACACCGCCGCGTCGTACGGCATGAGACGTCGCAGGCGGGTCGAGGCCTCGGCGAACATGCCGAGTGCGTCGGTGGCCTTCATGGACCGGGAGAGCAGTTCCGCCCGGCCGACCGACGTACGGGAGAGTTTCGAACCGGTCATCCCATGAATGTGCCAGGTTGGTCCGGCCGCTCCAACCCCTCAAGTAGGGGATGGGAGAAGGCTTCCCGGACAAGAACACTCCTCCTCATCCACCGTCGCTCGGCACGAGAGGAAGGACGTGATCGTGGCCGGACCGCTAACTGGACCACCTGAACATGCAGGCGTCGCCGGGAAAGCCCTGGACGGGCTTCTCTCCCGGCTCAGGGGTGAGGCCCTCACCCCTGAGGACCCGGGGTACGCACGGGAACTCGCGGGCTTCAACCGCATCGCGCAGCACCGGCCCGACGTGGTCGTCGCCGCCCTGTCGGCCGAGGACGTGTCCGCCGCGGTGTCCTTCGCCGCCCAGGAGCGGCTCCCCGTCGCCGTCCAGGCGACCGGCCACGGCATAGCCGCGCCCCCGCCCGGCGGGGTCCTCGTCTCCACCCGCCGGATGAACGCGGTCGCCGTCGACCCCTTCACCCGTACGGCATACGTGGAGGCCGGGGCCCAGTGGCACCAGGTGATCTCCGCCGCCGCGCCACACGGGCTCGCTCCCCTCAACGGGTCGTCCCCGCTGGTCGGCGTAGTGGGCTACACCCTGGGCGGCGGACTCGGGCCGCTGGGGCGGCAGTTCGGGTTCGCGGCAGACCATGTGACCCGTATCGAGGTCGTCACCGCCGACGGGAGCATCCGGCAGGTCACCCGCGACCGGCACCCGGAACTCTTCTGGGCGCTGCGCGGAGGCAAGGGGAACTTCGGAATCGTCACCCGGCTCTGGTTCGGCCTGATGCCGGTGCGCCGACTCTACGGTGGGGGGATCCATTTCCCCGGCGAAGAGGCGGCGCAGGTCCTGCACACCTGGCGGCGGTGGACCGCGACCGTGCCCGAGGAGATGACCTCCTCCGTGTCGCTGCTGCGGCTGCCGGACGTGGCGGACGTGCCGCGGTTCCTCCGGGGGACGTTCGCCGTGCATGTGCGGATCGCCTTCACCGGCCCCGCCGAGGAGGGGGAGCGGCTCGTCCGCCCGCTGCGCGCGTGCGGTACGCCGTCGGCGGACTCGGTCGCCGAGATGCCGTACGCGGCGGTCGCCGACATCCATCAGGACCCGACGCGTCCGCTCCCGTACCACGAACGCAACATCGTGTTGAAGGAGTTGGAGGTGGGTGCCACCGAGGCGCTGCTGGAGGTGGCCGGGGCCGGTTCGTCCTGCGGCGATCTGATGGTGGAGGTGCGTCATCTGGGCGGCGCGCTCTCCCGGCCCGCCGAGGTGCCCAACGCGGTCGGCGTCCGCGAGGGCGCGTACACGCTGTCCACTCTCTCTCCACCCGGTTCGCCGGATGTGGTCCTGGGGCCGATGGAGCCGTGGAGTACGGGACTCCGCTATCTGAACTTCCTCGCCGGGGCGGACACCGCCGGACCGGCGGGGGAGTGCTTCGGCCCGGAGACCCTGAACCGGCTGGCCCGGGTGAAGGCCGCGGTCGACCCCGGCAACCTCTTCCGGCTCGGCCACCCCATCGCGCCCCGCCCCTGAACGCGTCGGCCGTCAATCCTCGGAGTCCATCATGACCACCCACGAGGCCGCCTCGGCTGCGGCCGGTATAAGCGTCTTCTCCCCGAAGTCACCCTCGTTCGGGCTGCGTTACGGGGCCCTGTTCGGCCCGGTCGTGTTCGGTGTGACCGCCGCCGGGGTCGCCCTGCCCGACGTGGCGTCCTCCCTGAACACCTCGCCCACCGCCACCGCCTGGGTGCTGACCGCCCACGCCCTCGCCCTCGGCGTCGGCACGGCGCTGTTCGGCCGCCTCGCCGACACCCGAGGGGTGCGGGCCGCGCTGCTGCTCGGCTCCCTGGTGCTCGCGGCCGGCGCCGTCGTCTGCCTCGTCGCGCCCGGCCTCGGCGTTCTGGTGGCGGGGCGCTTCGTGCAGGCCGCCGGTTCCGGTGCGATGGCGGCCTGCGCCATGGCCCTCGCCGCAGCCGTACCGCCCGACCGGCGTGCCCGCGCCTTTGCCGGGTTCGGTGCCACGATGGCGGCCTTCTCGGCCGGCGCCACCCTGGCGGGCGGGATCCTCACCGAGTGGGTGACCTGGCGCGTCGCCCTCGTCCTGCCCGCGCTCTCCCTGCTCGTCGTACCGCTGTGCCTGGCTGGAGCGTCCACACGAGTGCCCGGGCGGAACGACTCCGGCAGGTCCAGGGCCATGGACCTGCCGGGAGCCGCCCTGCTGACGCTCACCGCCATGTCGTTCCTCGTGCTGATCCAGTCCTCCGCGCTCGCGCTGACCACCCCGCTGGTGACCGCCACCGCCGCCGTACTGCTCCTGTCGGCCGCCGGGCTCACCTGGCGCATCCGCGGTAGCGAGACCTCCTTCGTGCCGCGCGCGCTCGTCACCGACCGCGTCTTCCTGAAGGTCGCCGTCATCGGTGTCGGTGTGTACGGCGGCCTGTTCGCCGCGCTGTACGCCGTGCCGCAACTCCTCGTCCGCGACCACGGCTGGAGCGTCCTGTCCGTCGGCCTCTGGCTGCTGCCCGGCGCGGTCGCCGGTGCGGTGCTCTCCCGGCTGGCCGGCCGGCTCACCGCGGGCGACCACGGCAACCGGCTCCTGGGTGCGGTCTCCCTCGCCTTCGCCGTGGCGTTAGCCGGGGCGCTGACCGGTTCGGGGGTGCTGCTGATCCTCGGCGCCTCGCTCGGCTTCTCCGCCTTCTCCGTCACCCAGGTCTTCACCACCGCCCTGATGTCGGGGCATATCGAACCTGGCCGGCGTGGCGGTGCGATGGGGCTGCTCAACCTCACGTTCTTCGTCGGCGGCGGCGTCGGCAGCGCCACCGCGGGCGCGCTGGCGAACTCGATGCCGCTCTCCACCGCCCTGGGCGTGGTGGCGCTCTTCCCACTGATCACCGCCCTGACCGCCTTCACGCCGGCCCGGAGGTTCAGCCAGGGCCTCGGCGCATGACCGTCCCGGGCCGGCAGGCGGACCGTTGGCGTTCTCCTGCGTCCGGTCCGGCCCGTCGGATCAGGGGAGTCCGGAGCAGGTCAGTGGCCGTAGCGCAGGAGCACGGTCCGGGAGTCGAACGTCCGGGAGTCGAGGAGCTGGAGATCGAGCCGCTCCGCGGAATCCGGGAAGAGCACCTTGCCGCCGTCGAGGACCACCGGGGTGTACGACGACGTGGTGCTCGTCGATCAGACCCTGGTGGATGATCTTCCGCATGGCGTGGCCATCCGGGATGGCGAACTGCGACTACGCCTGAAGAGGCCACGTTGGGCGGCCGAGTTCATCGCAGTGAATACTGTGATCCGCGTCACGCGCGCCCGGTAGGTGCGGCAGGCCGCACGCGTGCGACTCCCGGACGGCCGGGCCCGCTGACAGACTGGGGCCCATGCCGCCGTCCAGCCCCCGCCGCCTCTCCCTCCAGCAGATCGTCGAAGGGCAACGCCGTGCCGCCTTCGTCGGGCGCGAGGCCGAACTCGGCCTGTTCCGAGCGAACTTCGCCCTGCCGCCCGAGGACCCCCGGCACCGGTTCGTCTTCCATGTGCGGGGCAACGCCGGGGTCGGCAAGACCTCGCTCGTACGGGAATGGCGGGAGGTGGCAGGGGAGTTCGGGGCGCTCACCGCTTCGGTCGACGAGAGCGCCGACTCCGTGCCGGACGTACTCGGCGCCATCGCCGAGCAGTTCGCCGAGCAGGGGCACCCGCTCAAGGTGCTGGACCGGCTGCTCGCCACGTACCGGCGTGCCCTCCACGACGCGGCCGGCCGGCTCGCGGCCGACAACGAGACCTCGGCCGGCGGGCCTTCGCCCGGGGCGCTCGCCGCCGCGCAGGCCGGGCTGATCGCGGCCGGGGCGATACCGGTCGTGGGTGCGCTGGCCGGGGGCATCGACCCGGCGGTCGTGGCGCGGGGCGCGGGCGGGCTGCGGGCGGTGTTCGGGGGCCGGGCCCGGCAGGCGGAGGAGGCCCGGCTGCTGGCGGAACCGATACGGGTCCTCACGCCGGTGTTCGTCGCCGAGATCGACCGGGTCGCGGACGCCGTGCCCTGGGTCGCCCTGTTCCTGGACACCTACGAGCGCACCGCACCCCAGCTGGACCGGTGGCTGGCGGACCTGCTGACCCCCGGGCGGTACGGCGAACTGCCCGCCAACCTCGTCCTGACCCTGGCCGGTCAGCGCCGCCTCGACCCGGTGCACTGGGGCGACCGGGGCCGCCTGGTCGCCGACGTACCGCTGGGACCGTTCACGGAGGAAGGGTCGCGCCAACTCCTCACCGGGCGAGGTGTGGTGGCGGAGACCGTCGTACGGGAGGTGCTGCGGCTCTCCGGTGGGCTGCCGGTCCTGGTGTCGACGCTCGCCGCCAACCCGGGCGCGGCCGGTGAGGCGAACGCCACCGCCGTCGAGCGCTTCCTGGCCGGGGAGAGCGACCCGGTCCGCCGGGCGGCCGCACTCGCCTGCGCGCTGCCCCGCCGGTTCGACGAGGACCTGGTGGCCGTGGCCGTACCGCACGGGTCGCACGTCGTCCCCGGGCTCTACGACTGGCTGCACGAACTGCCTTTCGTCGCCGAGCCGTACACCGGACGCTCCCGCTACCACGCCGTCGTCCGGGCCCCGATGCTCCGCCTCCAGCGGACCGGATCGCCGCAGCGGTGGAAGGCGGCGCACGACCGGCTGGCCGAGGCCTTCGCGGCCCGCCGGGACGCGGCGGCCGAGGGCCTCGACCCGGAACGCCTCTGGGCCTCCCAGCCGTGGCGCCGGGCGGCCCTGGACGTGCTCTACCACCGGCTCTGCGCCCGCCCCCGCACCGCGCTGCCCGAGGCCCTGCGCGCCGGGATCGCGCTGTGCGATCAGCGGCCGTCCCGCGCCCGGCACTGGGCCCGGACCCTCGCGGAGGCGGGCGAGGACGCCGACAACGCCGTACTCCGCGACTGGGGCCGGGACCTGCTCGCCGCCATAACCGACCACGGCCCCCGCCCCACCGCCGCCCTCGGGCTCCTGCTGACCCGCGCCGAGCTGACCGACACGGACCGGGCGGCGGCCCTCGTGGTGCGCGCCTGGGACCGCTTCCGCGCCGGGGAACTCGACGCCGCGCTGTCCGACCACGGGCGGGCGATCGCCGTGGACCCGCGCAGCGAACGCGCCCACCAGGGCCGGGCGGTGATCCTGCGGTCGCTCGGCCGCTACGAGGAGGCCCTCGCCGACCTGGACCGGGCCGAGGAGATCGCGCCCGCCTGGGCCTGGGCGGTGCGGGAGCGGGGCGAGACCTACCGGCGGATGGGCCGCTTGGAGGAGGCCCTGACCGTCCTGGACCGGGCGCACGCCCTGGACCCGTCCGACGCCGTGCCGCTGGGCAGCCGGGGCCTGGTCCGCCATGTGCTGGGCCGGCACGAGGAAGCGCTCGACGACTTCGACCGGGCGATCGCCCTGTGGCCGGAGTACGCGTGGGCGCTGGTCCGCAGGGCCCGGGTCCGCACAGCGCTCGGCGACCCGGTGGGTGCCCTCGCCGACCTGGACCGGGCCGAGGAACTGTCCCCCGGCCTTGCCGGGACCGAGGGGGAGCGGGGCGAGGTGTACCGGGCGACGGGCCGGCACGAGGAGGCCGTCGCCTGCTACGGCCGGGTCCTCGCCCTGGACCCCGACTACGCCTGGGCGCACGGCAGCAGGGCCCTCGCGCTGGAGGCCCTGGGCCGGGTCGCGGAGGCGCTCGCGGACCTCGACCGGGCGCTGGAACTGGACCCGGGGTACGCCTGGGCCCGGGCGCAGCGGGAGCGGCTGCGGGCGGCGTGACGAAGAAGCTGCACACCTGGTACAGGTCCTGTACCATCTATGCATGGTGCTGAAGCGGACGAATGTGTACGCGGACGACGAGGATCTCAACCTGATCAAGGAAGCTGCGAAACGCCTAGGCGTGTCCGAGGCGGAGTTGATCAGGGAGGGCATCCATCGGATCGCCCTCGCCCGGCGCGTGTGGGACGAGCCTTTCGTCACCGATGACGAGACCTTCGACCTGGGCGGGCCCATCACGCGCGAAGACGTGCGCGAGGCGGTGAACGAGGCGTTCGGCAGCGGAGAGTCGCGTGGCCCGGGGCGCGCGGCGTGATCGTAGTCGCTGACACATCCGGGCTGCTTGCCCTCTACAACAACTCGGACCCGGCCCACCTCGCCGCGCGCAAGGTCGTCGACCAGTGCGGCCTGTTGGTCGCGAGCCCCCTGGTGCTCACCGAGGTCCATCACGTGGCGTCGGTCCGGGGAGGCCGCCGGGTCGCCGACCACATCCTTCGCTCGATCAGCAAGCAGGTCAGGGAGGTGCGGCTCGTATTCGCGCCTCCTACGGCGGAGATCCTCGACACCGCACTCGCCGTGCGGGCCCGCTACGCGACGCTGAACCTCGATCTGGTGGACGCCGTCAATGTCGCCCTCGCGGCCGAGTACGACACGGACGCTGTGCTGACCCGGGACATCCGGGACTTCCGTGCGCTGCGGCCGCTTGCAGGCCGCTACGCGCACTTCCGGATCCTGCCGGACGATTTCTGAGCCACCCCCGGCCGCTGACACCCGCCGGTCAAAAACGACCTCAAGGACGTCCGTCGACATACCCGTACGTACCCAGGTCGCCCCCTCTACCGCCCGTTCCCGTTCGATTACAGTGCTTGCGCGGTCGCCCGCAGAGGCCCGCGCGGTCGAGCACGTGGTGACGGGGGAGGGGGCGGGGTGAGCACAGGGACCACGGCGGTCTGGGGCCGGGCCGAGCAGCAGGACTTCCGCAGCCGGGTCCGCGGGGCCCTGCTCGGCGGGGCTGTCGGGGACGCGCTCGGGGCCGGGGTCAGCGGGCTCGTGCTGGAGGAGATCCGCGCCGCCCACGGGGTCGAAGGGGTCACCGACTACGTCGTCGCGCACGGCAGACGCGGTGCGGTCACCGCCCTCACCCAGCTCACCCTGTTCACCGTCGACGGACTGATCCGCGCCCAGGTCCGCCGCGACACCGGAGCCTGGCACCCGCCCACCGATGTGCACCGGGCGCATCTGCGCTGGGCCGCCACCCAGCACGACTGGGGGCCCGACGAACGGCGCGAGGACAACGGCTGGCTGGCCGCCGAGGAGTGGCTCTACGCCCGCCGCGACCCCGCCCGGGAATGCCTGGGCGGCTTCGGCGACACCGTCATGGGCACGCTCGACCGGCCGAAGAACCCCGGCGCCCGGGACGCGGGCGCGCTCACCCGGTCCGCGCCGTTCGGGCTCCTGGTGGGCTGGGAACCGGGGCTCGTGCTCCAACTGGCCGTCGAGTGCGCGGCCCAGTCCCACGGCCACCCCGCCGCCCAGCTGGCCGCCGGAGCCTTCGCCGTACTCGTGCACGGTCTCGCGCGCGGCGAGGGCCTGGACGGGGCCGTGCAGCACACGCTGGCCCTGCTCGCCGAGCGCCCCGGCCACGAGCCGGTGACCGAGGCCCTGCGGCAGGCCCTCGGCTCCGTGCGGCAGGGCATCCCGGGCCCGGCGTTGATCGAGGCGCTGGGGGCGAGCGACGCCGCCGAGGAGGTCCTCGCCGGCGCCGTGTACTGCGCGCTGGTCAGCGAGGACGTCCGGCACGGGCTGCGGCTCGCGGTGAACCACAGCGGCCCCTCCCGGGCCACCGGGTCGGTCTGCGGGGCGCTGCTCGGGGCGCTGCACGGCGAGACCGCGCTGCCGCCGGCCTGGCTCGCGGAGCTGGAGGGACGGTCCACGCTCCTCGAACTGGCCGACGACTTCGCGATGGAGATGACCCAGGGCCCCGCCCTGCACAGCCCGACGGCCGTCGCCCCGGGCTGGCTGGCCCGCTACCCGCGCGGCTGAGGGCGGCGGGCCGGCTGCCCGCACGGCTGAGCGGCGGCGGGCCGGCTGCCCGCGTGGCAGGGTGGCGGGGGCCGCCTACCCGCGCGGCCGAGGGGCGGGGGCCGGGCCTCCGTCCTGGGCGGGGATCACGGCGAGAGCCGTGCGGAGCGGGTCGCGGAGGCGTCTCGTCGGGTTCTTCGCGGGGTTTCTCGTGGCAGGGGCGGGTCAGCGCATCAGTTCGCCCGCGTTGACCAGCAGTGACTGGCCGGTGATCGCCCGGGCCCGGTCGGAGGCCAGGAAGGCGACGGCCTCCGCCACGTCCCCGTCCGTGGCCAGCTCCGGCAGCGCCATCCGCTCGGTGAGCCGGGCCAGCACCTCGGACTCCGGTACGCCTTCGGAGGCCGCGGCGAACCGGACGTACGCCTGCACCGGCGGTCCCCACATCCAGCCCGGCAGCACCGTGTTGACCCGGATCCGGTCCGGGCCCAGTTCCCGCGCCAGGGAGTACATCGCCGAGGTGAGCGCCCCCTTGGACGCCGCGTACGCCGCCTGCCGCACCTGGGAGGGGGCGGCCACCGCGGACTGCGTGCCGATCACCACCACCGATCCGCCCCGCTCCTTGAGCGCGGGCAGGCAGGCCCGGGTCATCCGCAGCGTTCCCAGGAGGTTCACGTCGATGACCGACTGCCACGTGGCGAAGTCCGCGTCCTGGAGTCCGCCGAAGTAGCTGTCCCAGGCGGCCACATGGACCACCGCGTCGATCCCCCCGAACCGCTCCACCGCCAGCGCGGCCAGCGCCTCGCACTGCGCCTCGTCCGTGATGTCGGTCGACAGATGGGCCGTGTGCCGGCCCTCCGGGTCGATCTCCGCCGCCGACTCGGCCAGGTTCGCCGCCGTACGCGCCCCGAGCACCGCGCGCCCGCCGTCCCGGACCACGGTCTCCGCGACCCGGTGTCCGAGCCCCGGCCCGACGCCCGACACGATGACGGTCTTCCCCGCGAGCGACATCGGCGCCTCCCGGCCCTGGAAGTTCATCTGACGGAACGTCAGAGTAGGGGCAGATGCGAACCGATGGAAGGGGAAGGGAGAGACGGTGGGCGATGACGGGACACGGAGCGAGAGGTATGCCGAGCTGGCGGCGACCGGGCCGTACGGGGTCCGGCCGGGGCACGCCCTGATCACCATGGTCGAACCGCATCCGGGCCATGAGTACGCGTACAACCGCTGGTACGAGGACGACCACTACTACGCGGGTGCGACGGCGATGCCGTGGATGTTCGCCGGGCGGCGCTGGGTGGCCACCAAGGACCTCCAGGAGCTGCGGTATCCGGAGAAGTCGGCGGTGGCCCAGCCGGTCGGCGCGGGCTGCTACCTGTCGACGTACTGGGTGACCGAGGGGCGCTACGACGACCACATGAAGTGGACCGTCGCGATCAACAAGCGGCTGAACCGGGACGGCCGGGTCTACCGGGACCGGACCCACGTCTTCACGGCCTTCCAGGACCACGAGGCCACCGTCTACCGCGACGGAGCCGCCGGCCCCCGGGACTTCCACGCCCTCGACCACCCGTACGCCGGCCTCGTCCTCCAGGTCGCCGACGCCGAGGGGCCCGAACAGCGGGCGGAGCTGCTGGAATGGCTGCGTTCGCGCCATCTCCCGAAGCGGCTGGAGGGGTCGCCCGTGGCCATGGTCACGGTGTTCCGGCCGACGCCCCTGCCCGGCGACCGGATGACGTACGTGAAGGAGGTCGAGGGGGTCGACACCCGGCTGACGCTGCTGTGGTTCCTGCAGGAGGACCCGCGGACCTGCTGGGAGGGGCACTTCGCCGGCCTGGACGCGGCGGTCGCGGAGACCGGTCTGGGGCGGGTCGAGCTGGTCGCCCCGTTCGTGCCGACCGTGCCGGGGACGGACCGGTACGTCGACCGGTTGCGCTGACCGTCCGCGGTGCCGCCGCACGACGGTGTCGGATCGTGCCGAGCCCCCTCGGCCAGGACGGCGGACCGGTCGAGAGGGCTCCATCAGGTGGTGCTGGTGGTGCTGTGATGCTGGTGGTGCCTTGGTGCGGTGACGCGTGATCGGTGGCGCGTGATCAGGCGTCTACCGTGCCCGTGGCGACATCGCGCACGAACGCGTTCCACGCGCCGGGGACGAAGGTGAGCGAGGGGCCCTCGGGGGCCTTCGAGTCACGTACGGCGATGGACAGAGCGACCGGGGACTTGACCTCGACGCACGCGCCGTTGCCCCCGGAGTACGACGACTTCGTCCACTTGTCCGTAGCACCCTGAAGAATTGCCATGTTCACTCCGGTTCAGAGAGTTGGGTGAGTCGCACCAACCTGATTCCGATTGGCGTGATCGACGCTACCCGCCAAGCCCTGTTCATGAGATGGCCGTTCACTCGACCGGATGGTCTTCCCCTGGTAAGCCTTCCTGCGGGAGTAGGCGGCGGTGTACGATTCCGCCGCCCAATCCTCCCGAGCGCTCCGGGTGCTCCCGAGCACTCCCGGATGGCTCGTATACGGCGTGTCAGCCCGTGTACGACTTGGCGATCTTGGCGATGAACTCCCGGGTCTGCTCCACGTTCAGCGCCTGCGCACGCAGGTGCTCGTACATCACGCTGTAGCGCTGCACGTCGTTCGCCTTCTCCAGGTAGAGATCGCTCGTGACGCCCTCGATGTAGACGACGCTGGAGTCCGCGGCGTCCGGGAACTCCAGGATCGCGTACTGGCCGTTGATGCCCGGGTGTGCGCCCATGTCGAACGGCAGCACCTGCACGGTGACGTGCGGCAGGTGCGACTGCTCGACGAGGTGTTCCAGCTGGTCGATCATCACCTGCTTGTCGCCGACCCGCCGGCGCAGCGCCGACTCGTCGATCACCGCCCACAGCCGCAGCGGATTCTCCGGCGCGTTGACCCGGTCCTGCCGCCGCGACCGTACGTTGACCCGCTTCTCGATGTCCGACGGAGGGGCCTCCGGCAGCGCGCCGCTGATCAGGGCCTCGGCGTACGCCCGGGTCTGGAGCAGGCCGGGAATCATCTGCGGCTCGTACACGCGCAGCGACTCCGCGTCGGTCTCCAGACCGATGTAGACGCTGTACGGGATGTCGCCGAAGGCGTGCCACCAGCCCTGCTGGCGCGAGTCCTTGGCCATCTGCATGAGCGAGTCGACGATGCGGACGTCCTCGACCTCGTACACCCCGCAGAGGTCGCGCACATCGCGCTGGCTGATGGAGCGGCGGCCGTTCTCCAGACGGCTGATCTTCGACTGCGAGACCAGCAGCCGCTCCGCCACCTCTTCGGCCGTCATGCCTCTGAGCTCGCGCAGGCGGCGCAGTTCCTGGCCCAACCTGCGTCGCCTGACAGTGGGATTGACGTTGGACGGCACGGAAACGGCACCTCCGGCTATGTAGCTGTGCGTATCTACTGCTCAGCAGATTGCCACCCCTTGCCCCGGCCGCGCTGGGAAACGGCCACACGCAGGCCGCGGGGGCGTACGCACCGGTGCGCGGGACGGCGCACAAGCGCACGGGGCAGCCGGTGATGGTGACTACCGGCTGCCCCGTGCGTGGTGCGGCTCCCGGACCGGGTCCTGTGATGACTGACGACGGTACGGCGGTGTGCTGTTGTTCCCTGTTCCGGTGTTTCCCGGTCCGGACGGTCAGCTCGCGGCGGTGTGCGCCATGCTGCCGCGACGGACCTGTGCTTGCGGCTGCAACGGAACGCCCGCTGCCTGCTGCGTACGGCGTGGCTGGACGGCCACACCGTTCTGGACGTCCATCACGGCGTGCGCCACGAGACCGCCCATCGGGTCGTGCCTGATCAGGTCCCGGAGCCGGGAGCGCGATGAGCGCCCCTCGTTCCCGGGGTACAGATGCTTGCCGAGTCCGACCGCGTGGGCCAGTGCGGCGAGCGCCGCGGTCCGCGGGTCCGGCGGTACGCCGGTGCGGATCGCGCTGTCCAGCCGGTTCCTGATGTCCCGGCTGATCGCCGTCTCCGTCGCCTGGTAGCGAGTCGTCGGCAGCACTCCGCACATCTGGCCCGCCACGGCATGAACCATGCCGCACCGCTCCAGATGGGCGAGATAGATCTGGCGCAGCCCCAGGCGGGGCCCGCCGATCCAGTGGACCGCCCGAACCGGGCTGCCACGACGGCGCAGCAGTTCCAGTGCGGAGTCCAGAGTCGGATCTCCTGTCGGCCGTGGCATCACCACGGCGATACGATCCCCGTCAGGGGCTATCCGTCCTGCCAGAGCCAGCTCCACTAGCTGTGCCCCGGCCAGGCCGAGGTCGAGCGACTGCGGCTGCGCTGTGGTACCCGTGGTCGGGTCCAGAGCGAGCAACAGAAGCTCCTCCGGGATTGTTCTGCGGCTCCTGCCCATCCATGCCTCCCCGCGTGGATGTCTGACAGGGTGACCCCTCTCACAATCATCTGTCGAGAGCGCCTGACTGCTTTGTGCGGGAACCAGTAGGTATGTCGTTCTCGTCTAGCAGCTCGGCCAGGGGTTCACACAGGACACTGGTAGATGGTTCGGACAGCGCGGGGTGGCCCCGCAGCGCATGAGGAGGCATCGGTGGCGGGCGAGTCCCCCGACAAAACGGAGCAGCGGAAGTCGTCGGGGACGGCTGCGGAGGAACGCGACCCGCGCTTCGCCGTGTTCCGTGACCCTGGCGCGGACACGGACGCGGACGCGGGAGCGGGAGCCATGTCCGATACGGCGACCGCCGTGTTCCGTCCCCGGCTTCCGGAGGACGCCGCCCGGCGCGAGCCGGAGCCGGAGTCGGAGGGTGAGTCCGAGCCGGAGGCCGAGCCGGAGGCTTCGTCCGGGTCCGGGTCCGGGTCCGGGTCCGGGTCCGAGTCCGAGTCCGGGACTGTGTCCGAGCCGGAGCCCGAGACCCCGTCCGAGCCGGAGAGCGCGGCTGTGGCGGCCTCCACGGCCTCCACGACCTCCACGACCTCCACGGCCTCCACGGCCTCCACGGCCTCTGCGGAGGCTGTGGAGCCTTCGGAGGGCACAGGAGGCGCCGAGGACCGTACGGGCCCGGACGCGGACGCGGAGGGGCCGGCGGACGAGCTCCAGCCCAAGGCCGGGGACGGCCGACTGCGGGCCGCGGTGGCCGCCTGGGTCGATGCCGCGGCCGAGGACGAGCCGACGGCGGACAAAAAGCGCGAAGCCGACGCCGATTCGGGTGCGGGCTCCGATGCGGAGCCCGAGACCGACGGCAAGGACGAGCCCTCGGCGACGGCGGAACCGGAGCCCGAGCCGGAGGCGGCCGGCCGGCCGGAGGCCGACGCGGAGCCGGACGCGGTGTCGAAGTCCGACGCGGAGGCGGGCGCGGTGTCGAAGTCCGACGCCGAGCCGGACGGCAAGCCGAAGCCGGACGCCGACGCCGAGCCGGAGCCCGAGGCGGACGGCAAGCCGAAGCCGGACGCCGACGCCGAGCCGGACGCCGACGACGCCTCCGGCCTGCGAGGAACCGATCAGCCCACCGCCGTCTTCAAGGCGGTCAAGCCGGCCGAGCGGGTCGACCAGGCGACGACCGCGCTGAAGCTCCCGCCGCGCGAGAGCGAGCCCGAAGGCAAGCCAGGGAGCAAGCCGGAGGACAAGGGCAAGCCCGAGAGCGAGGTGGAGCGCACGAGCACGTTCGTGCCGCTGCGCTCCGACGACGTACGGCCCGCCCCCGCGCCGCGCAAGCCGGAGCCCGAGGCGGGACCCGGTGCCGGACCCGAGGCGCCCGTGCGCACCCCGGAGACCGGCTCGCCCGCCTCCCCGGCACCCGCCACCCCCTCCTGGGCGGCGGCCGAGCGGACCCGGCAGCAGCCGTTGCCGCCGAGGCCGCCGCTCGACCTGCTCGCCGAGCTGACGAACACTCCGCCGCCCCCGGAGACCCCGGTCCGGACCGCCGTCCGACGGGTCAAGATCTGGACCCCGCTGGTGCTCCTCCTGCTGATCGTCTTTGCGATCGTGCAGGTGATGCGCCCGCTGCCGGAGCCCTCGCTGGAACTCACGGCGAAGCCGACGTACACCTTCGAGGGAGGGGCGGCGAAGCTGTCCTGGCCGGGCCAGGGGCAGTCGGCCGTGATGGTGGACGGCGTCGGGTCGCTCGGTTCGGAGGGCGCGCAGAAGCCGGCCCCGATCGCGAGCGTCGCGAAGGTCATGACCGCCTACGTGATCCTCAAGGAGCACCCCCTCAAGGGTGACGAGGAGGGCGAGACGATCGTCGTCGACCAGCAGGCCGAGGACGAGTCCCAGCGCCCCGACGAGTCGACGGCCCCGCTGACCAAGGGGCAGGAGCTCACCCAGCGGCAGATGCTCCAGCTGCTGATGATCCCCTCGGGGAACAACGCGGCGCGGCTGCTCGCCCGCTGGGACGCGGACACCGAGGACGCCTTCATCGACAAGATGAACGAGGCGGCCAAGGACCTCGGGATGACCGGGTCGACGTACACGGACCCGAGCGGCCTGGAGAAGACCACCGTCTCCACCGCCACCGACCAGCTGAAGCTGGCGCAGGCGGTCATGCGCAACGAGGTCTTCCGGGGGATCGTGGACATGCCCGAGATCGAGATCGAGGGCATAGACGGCAAGATCTACAACAACAACAACCTCCTGCTGCAGCCGGGCGTGAGCGGCATCAAGACCGGCTCCTCCACCCCGGCGGGCGGCAACCTCCTCTGGTCCGCGAACACCAAGGTCGACGGCAAGTTGCTGTGGATCTACGGAGCGGTCATGGGCCAGCAGGCCGGTACCGGCCGGGTCTACGACAGCCTGGAGCTGTCGCTCCAGAACAGCCTGAAGCTGATCAAGGACGCGCAGGAGGCCGCCACCTCGGCGACGGTGGTGAAGAAGGGCGATGTCGTCGGGTACGTGGACAACGGGTTCGGCGGGCAGACCCCGGTGGTCGCCACCGAGAACCTCAAGGCGGTCGGCTGGTCCGGCCTGGAGGTCGAGCTCAAGGTCACGGACAACGGCACGGGCATCGACCACGCCGCGAAGGCCGGGAGCGAGGTCGGCGTGGTGACCGTGGGCACCGGCCCCGGAAAGGTCACGGCGCCGGTGGTGCTGCAGAGTGATCTGACCGAGCCGGCCTTCGGCGACAAGCTGGCCAGGATCGGCTGAGACACCGGAGCGGGGGAGGGCGGGGCGGCGCCGCCCCGCCCTCCCCCGCTTATGACAGGGATACGTGCCGGGGGTACGTGTTAGCGTCCCCGGACAACTCAGGGACGCCGGGACGCGTCCTTGAGGAGGTACGGGGCCGGCGGAGGACGGGGAGAGCCGTAGTGACCACCGCGGAGCCGAAGCCCGGCCGCGAGGCGGACGAGAGCACCGGGGGCGGGGGCGACGCCCTGCACGCTCGCGTGCCGTCCCCCCGTGTCCCGGATTCCCCCGAATCTCCTGAATCTTCCGATTCGGCTGAATCGGCTGGTTCCCTCGACTCTCCCGGGTCTCCCGAGCCCACCGCAGGAACCGCCGCAGGAGCCACCGAGGGATCCACGACCCCCGAGCCGCCCTCGGCGCACACCCAGGCCCGACGGCTGCTGAGGCACCCCGTCACCATCGCGACGGCGGCCGCCGCGGTCCTCCATCTCCTCTGGTTCTTCTTCTTCGCCAACACCGGCGGCGACATCGCCGCGCAGGACGCGTGGGCCGAGTTCGTGGGCCGGCACCCCGGTACCGCGTACAACCTGGCCTGGTACGGGGGCATGCACCCCGTCTCGTACAGCGTGGTCTCGCCCTACCTGATGTCGGTGCTCGGCGTCCGTACGACGATGATGATCGTCGGCACGGTCTCCTCCGCGCTGACCGCGCTGATCCTCGTACGGGTTCCGGCCGTCCGCAATCCGCTGGCCTGCTCGCTCGCCGGGGTCTTCGCGTTCCTGTGCAACGCGCTGTCCGGCCGGGTGACGTTCGGGCTCGGCATGATGTTCGCCGTCGGCGCGGTCGCCGCGGTGTTCTGCTGGCCCTACCGGTGGCGGTACAAGCGGTGGGCCAAGGCCGCCGTCGCCGCCCCGCTCGCCGCGCTCGCGACCGCGTCCAGCCCGGTCGCCGGACTCTTCCTGGGCGTCGTCGCGGCGGCGCTGTTCCTCCACAAACGACGCCCCGGGGCGTACGCGATCGGGCTCGCCCCGGTCGCCGTGGTGGGGCTGTCCGCCTGGCTGTTCCCGTTCTCCGGTACGCAGCCGATGTCGCTCGGGACGCTGTCGCTGCCGTTCCTCTTCGCGGTCCTCGTGTACGTCCTGGTACCGCGCGACTGGAGCACGGTCCGCACCGCCGCCGCCGTCTACGGGCTCGGCACGCTGCTCACGTACGTCGTCGACTCGCAGATCGGGTCGAACATCACCCGCATGGCGATGCTGTTCGCCGGAGTCACGCTGCTCGCCGCCCTGCCCTTCGCGGTGCCGCGCAGCCGCCGCTGGTACGCCCTGGTCATCGCGTTCACCGGGCTCAACTTCTGGATCGGCTTCAAGAGCGTAGACGACATCGTCCGCACCGCGCCCGCCGCGTCCTGGAACCGTGAACTGGCCCCGCTCGTCAACCAGCTCCAGCAGGTGGAGGCCGAACGCGGCCGGGTCGAGGTCGTGCCCGCGAGCAGCCACCGCGAGGCCTCCGCCCTCGCCCCGTACGTCAACCTGGCCCGGGGCTGGAACCGCCAGGCTGACATGGAGCGCAACCCGCTCTTCTACGACGACACGCTGGACCCGGTGAACTACCGGGAGTGGCTGGACCGCTGGGCCGTGCACTACGTGGTGCTGCCCAAGGACCGGCCGGACTCCTCCGGGGCCGTCCAGGAGGCGGAGCTGGTCGAGCAGGGGCAGCCGTATCTCCGCGAGATCTGGGGCGACGAGAACTGGAAGCTCTTCCGGGTCCTGGACCCGGTGCCCCTCGCCGACCCGCCGGCGACGGTGGAGCGGGCGGGCGCGGGGGATCTGACGATCACCGTGAAGTCGGCGGGGCGCGTGCTGATCCGGGTGCCCTACTCGCGCTGGCTCGCCCTCGTCGACGAGGACGGCGAGAGCGTGGAGCGCCCGCAGGAGACCGAGGAGTCGAAGGAGCGGTCGGAGGAGGACGAGACCGCGCCGAAGACCTACCTCAACACCCACGGCTGCCTGAACAAGGTCGAGGAGGGCCCGTACGGCGACGAGTGGACCGAACTGCTCGCGCCGCGACCGGGTGTGTACCGGCTCGCAGCCCCCTACCAGTTCCAGCCGGGCACGCCCTGCCCCGAAGAACTGAGCTGAGCCGGGACGGCTGCCCCCCGATGGGCTCGTCGGCCCAGCGTCCCAGAGGATCCCGCAGGCGTCCCGCCGCGTCCCGTGTACGGGCCATCGTGTGCGGGATCTCCCTCTGCGGGCGGCGCCCTGGCAAGGTGTCCTGCCATGACGTGCCAACACTGCGGCGGCGGGCGACGAGCTCCGCTGCCCGGAATGGTCTGCCCCGGTTGCGGCGCGGGGACGTCCAGGGTGCCCGACGCGGCCGGTTCCTGGGTCGTGCGCGAGACGCTGACGGGCCGCCTCTCCACGTTGCCCCGCCGACGCCGGGCCCTGCTCGCGGCGGGCGTCGTGGTGGCGGCCGGAAGCCTGGTCACGGTCGCCTCGCTGCTGGCATCGGGCGGCGGGAGCGTGGGCGGCGGCAGCAGCCGTACGGACGCGGCGGGCCGGGCGGGCGCGCTGCCCGACCGGATCGGCGGCGCGGCCCCCACGAGGATCGGCCCGGGAACGGGCGCGGACACGGATGTGCCCGGCGCGCCTGATGCTCCGCCCGGTACTCCGCCCGTCCCGTCCGCTTCCCCGGGCCCCCCGGCTTCCCCGGGGGACGGCCGCCGCTTCACGCAGTGGGCGGGCCCAGGCTGCGCGGACGGAACGTACAAGGAGCACGGCCGTTTCGAGAGCGGGGACGCCGGCTGGTACACGGTCGGATCCGGCGGTTTCGGCGGTGGCGGGTGCGACGGCCGGTTCAGCTCGGTTCCGATGTCGGGCAGCCCGACGGAGGACCAGGGCTCCACGGCCACCTGGTCCTGGCGGCCGGGCCGGGGGTTCAGCGAGTGCGCGGTGACCGTCTTCGTCCCCGGGGGCGGCCGCCCCCGCGACACCGCCGGGGACCCCACGGTCTACCGGGTGCTCTCCGACCCGGACGAGGCGGACTCCGCGTACACCGGTTTCGCGGTGCTCCAGACGGAACACCGGGGGAGCGCGGTCCCGGTGGGCAGCTACCCGGTCAAGGGAGACGTCTTCGCCGTCCAGCTCATCGACCGGGGCCGGGACTGGGGCGACGCGCGGCGGGTCGGCGCGCACCACGCGGCGGCCCAGATGAGAGCCACCTGCCACTGAAAGCCTGTCGGCAACGCCGGAAGCGTGCGTGCCAGGGCCTGGCCGCCCGATCAGAGGTCACCCGACAGGCCCTGAGCCGCTCCGTGCGCCTGTGCGGGCCGGCCGGCAGCCCGTCGGCCTACCGCACGAAGGCGCGGTCGTGCGGCGACAGGTCCGTGGCGGGTCCGGCGGCGCGGAGGACCGTGTCCAGGGCCCGGTCCGGGTCGGCCGAGTAACATCCGCTTGCCCAGGCCGCGTTGGCTTCGATCACGGCCCATCGGCCCTCGCCGTCCCGGCCGACGTCGACGACGATCGCGGAGGGCAGGGTCTCCCCGGCGCCCGCGAGGACCTCCCGCCCGAAGGCGAGCGCCTCCCTGTCCGGCGGCCCGAGCCGGAGCCGGCCGGCCTCGGCGTACTGCCCGGCCGTGTGGACGGCCCCGTCGAGCAGATGGAGCCGGTACTCGACGGCGAACGTCATCACGTCGCTCACCAGCACCACGGTCGCCGGGTCGACGGCATCCGGCCCGGGCAGCCGGGACCCGTCGGCGTACACGAGCGCCGAAATGCTCTTGTCGTTGGGCGACTTGACGAAGGCGGGACGCCGCAGCCGGTACGCCTCGCCGATGGGCATCGCCCGGATCTCCCGCCGGGTGAGCGCCCGGGGGAGCCGCGCGAGCCAGTCGGCGGGGGCCTCCAGGAGGGCGATGCCGAGTGCGGGGGCCACGACGTCGGCGAAGGAGGGCCCGGCGTGCAGATGCACGGCATGCCCTTCACCCCCGGTGCTCCCGCCGCTCCCGGCACTCCCGGTCCACTCCGTCCTGCCCGCCCACTCCTGCGTCCCCGCCCACCCCGGCCTTCCCAGTCCTTCCGGTACGGCGGAGGGCGTCGCCTCCACGATCCGCAGCCCGCGCCGCAGTGCGGTGGTACGTAACGCCCGGGCGGAGGCGGTGAGCCGGGGCGGGAGGACGAGGATGCGCGGGGGGCAGGTCATGGCCGCAGATCCTTCCGTACGGGTGCACCGCGCCCCACCGGTTTTCCCGACACGGCGAGGCGGGCCGACGGGATCACGGGAAGGCGGGGCTGAGGGCTGTGTTGTGCGGGCCGGGGCTGCCTGGTTCGATCGCCGCATGATCATTGAACCGTCGCTCGTACGCGGCCTGATCGCCGCCCAGTTCCCGCAGTGGGCGGACCTCCCCGTGGAGGCGGTCGACGCGAGCGGAACCGCGAACGCGATCTACCGCCTGGGTGCCGACAAGGCCGTACGGCTGCCCCGTACCGAGGGCAGTGCGGCTGATGTGGCGACGGAGCACCGCTGGCTGCCGCTGCTGGCCTCGCGGCTGCCCTTCCCCGTACCGGTTCCGCTCGCGCAGGGCGTTCCGGGCACCGGATTTCCCCGGCCCTGGTCGGTCTGCACCTGGCTGGACGGTACGAACCCGGGCCCCGGCGACGGCTCTTCGGCCTCCGACCTGCTCGCGGCGGACCTGGCGGAGTTCGTGCTGGCGCTGCGCCGGATCGACCCGGCGGGCGCCCCGCCCGCCTACCGCAGCGAACCGCTGGCCACCCGCGACAAGGCGACCCGCGACGCGCTCGCGACCCTGGACGGGGTCCTCGACCCGGGGAGCACCACCGCTGCCTGGAACGAGGCCCTGACGGCCCCACCCTTCACGGACCGGCCGGTCTGGGCGCACGGGGACCTCCAGCCGGGCAACGTCCTGGTCGCGGACGGTCGCCTCACCGCGGTCATCGACTTCGGCCGCACCGGCCTGGCCGACCCCTCCGTAGACCTGATCGCGGCCTGGTACCTGCTGACCGCCGGGGCCAGGGAGACGTTCCGTACAGCGGTCGCGGCCGACGACGCCACCTGGGCGAGGGGGCGGGGCTGGGCGCTGACCATCGCGTTGATGGAGCTCGCCCACTACCGGGACGTGAACCCGGCGATGGCCCGGATCGCGGCGCACGTGATCGACGAGATCCTCGCGGAGGGGGCGGGGGCGGCCAAGAGGTGAGAGGGGGACACCGGTGATCTTCTTCGGCACGCCCCGGGCGTGGTGCAGGAGGCCGGGGTCGAGTTCACGGCACTACCGGGACGTGGCGTCAACCGCTGCCCCATCATGGGGACATGCAGCAGCTAGAGGCGCAGGAAGTGTCCCTGCACAAGGTGTTCAGCAGTGACTACGACTTCAGCATCCCGGACTACCAACGGCCGTACGCCTGGGATGTCGAGCAGGCCGTCCAGCTGCTCACCGACTTGGAGGAGTCGCTGGAGAGGGGAGCGGACGAACCGTACTTCCTCGGTTCGATCGTCCTGGTCAAGGCCAAGGGCGACGCACCTGCCGAGGTCATCGACGGGCAACAGCGCCTGACCACCCTGACCATCCTGCTGGCCCTCCTGCGAGACCTGACGGAAGACGCCGACCTGCGCAACGACCTCGACAGGCTCGTCACGGAGCCCGGCGACAAGGTCCGGCGGCGTGCTCCGAAGCCCAGGCTCACCCTGCGCCGGCGCGACGCCACCTTCTTCCACCAGTACATCCAGACAAGGGAAGCCACCGAGGCCCTACGGGGTCTGAAGGAGGAGGCTCTCCCGACGGACGCGCAGAAGGCCGTCCTGCGCAACGCGGCCGCACTGCACGCGATACTCGCCGAATGGTCCGAGGTGCGCCGCCTGGACCTCGTGCAGATGCTGGGCGAGCGCACCTTCCTGGTCGTCGTCAGCACCCCCGACCTGGACAGCGCGCACCGCATCTTCAGCGTGATGAACTCCCGGGGCATGGACCTGTCGCCCACGGACATCTTCAAGTCACGCATCATCGGGGCTCTGGACGAGGTCGCCTCGGAGCAGTGCGCCCGCAAGTGGGAGGACGCCGAGGAGGCCTTGGGCCGGGACGACTTCGCCGACCTGTTCCTCCACCTGCGCATGGTGTTCGCCATGAAGCGGGCGGAGAGGGAGCTGCTCAAGGAGTTCCCCGAGCAGGTGCTCAGCCGCTATCTGCCGGGCAAGGCCGAGGCGTTCGTCACGGAGGTCGTGGTGCCGTACGCGGACGCCTACGTGCAGATCCGCGATGCCCGCTACACGGCGGCCTCAGGGGCCGAGCAGGTCAACGCCTGGTTCAAGCGCCTCCAGCAGATCGACAACAACGACTGGCGGCCCGCGGCTCTGTGGGCACTGCGCAACCACGGTCACGATTCGGCCTGGCTCGACAGCTTCTTCGGCGCGCTGGAGCGTCTGGCGGCCAGCATGTTCATCCGCCGCGTCTACACCACTCCCCGCGTCACGCGCTACGCAGACCTCCTGCGGGAGCTCGACGCGGGCAAGGGCCTGGACGCTCCGTCCTTCGCCTTGACGGACGAGGAGAAGACCGAGACGCTCGCACGCCTGGAGGGCGACATCTACCTCGTCACCAGGACCCGTAAGTACATCCTGCTCC
Source organism: Streptomyces anulatus (assembly GCF_000721175.1). Taxonomy (GTDB): domain Bacteria; phylum Actinomycetota; class Actinomycetes; order Streptomycetales; family Streptomycetaceae; genus Streptomyces; species Streptomyces anulatus_C. The sequence continues at coordinate 181,634 of NZ_JOEZ01000002.1, read as the reverse complement.
GCCTGGACGAGATGCTGGCCGGAAAGCCCGGCGTCTCGTACGACCACGCGGTGATCACCGTCGAGCACGTGTTGCCGCAGAACCCGAAACCGGGGGCGCGGTGGCTGCGGGATTTCACGGAGGAGCAGCGTGGGCAGTGGACGCACCGGTTGGGCAACCTCGTTCTGCTGAACCGGACGAAGAACGCCTACGCCCAGAACTACGACTTCACGGAGAAGAAGACCAAGTACTTCACCGGCAGGCACGGCGTATCCACGTTCGCTCTGACCAGCCAGGTTCTTCAGTGCGAGACGTGGGCGCCGGAGCTGCTGCAGAAGCGGCAGCTGCGACTCGTGGGGCTGCTGGGCGACGAGTGGGACCTGCACCTGTAGGCAACTGGAGGTGGCAGATCCAGATCGGTACCGCGACCGGTCCGGAGCCGAAGCCGGGCTCCGTTTCCTCACCACCGAGGGGCGGTGGGCCGAGGCCCTGGCGCACATCGAAGCCCACCATGGCATCGGAAAGCGGCACGCCGCGGTCATCGACGCGGCGAAGGCGGCGGGCGTCGCACGCAACCCCTACGGGTCTGACGGTGCGCTGGCTCACGCAAACGGCCCCGGACGAGGAGTCCGAGGCCGAATAGGAGCCCTCCCTGGGGGATGAACCCCAGGCCAGCGCGGTAACGCGTTGTGCCCCCGGCAGGATTCGAACCTGCGACACCCGCTTTAGGAGAGCGGTGCTCTATCCCCTGAGCTACGAAGGCCGGGCCTTGCGGAAAACGTGGCTGAATACTCTCAGTGACTATTCGCCGCGTCTCGACAAGGGTGGGGACCGCCACTGGGTGGCGGTCCCTGACAGGGTAGCGGATCGGGGTGGGGTGGTGGGCTGGGGCTGATGCCTCAGCTGGGTTCATGACCGGCGGGGCTTGTCGCTGTCGTCACTGGGGCCGGTGGTCTCTGTGTCTGCGTCGGTGTAGGTGGGGTCTTCTTTGTAGCGGGCGGCGCTGGTGGCGTTCTGGGCGAGGAGGAAGCCGAGGACGACGAGGCTCTGGGCTTCGGCGCCGAAGGCGATCATGCGGCGGTTCCATAGGGAGCGGTCGAACTGGGAGAAGCCGGCTTCGGTGTCTTCGCGGCCGCCGTAGAGGGTTTGGTGGACGGCGGTGTTGTCGGGGATCTGCAGGAGGTGCTCGGCGCGGTGGAAGCCTGTTTCGGTGTCGCTTTGTCCTTCGTCGCGTTCGCCGGGGGTGGTGGTGACGCCGACGGGTTCGCGGTGTTCGTGGGGGCCGCGGGGGCAGAGGACGGTGAGCAGGTGGTACCAGCGGTGGGTGTGGGTGCTGGCGCGGCGTTCGAGTTTACGGACGGGCAGGGGGATGAGGGTGCTGGTGCCGTTGTCGAGGTAGGCGCGTTCGTGGACGCGGCCGCCTGAGGACCACAGTTCGTGGCGGCAGCGGCCGTAGCTGAGGGTGCGGATGTAGCGGGGCTTGGTGCCTTTGTGCTGTTTGTTGATCAGCAGGCGGCCGCGGCGGGCGATGACGTCGCGGTGCATGCCGCGGAAGGCGCCGTCGTAGAGGACGCCCATGCAGCCGTCGGCGGCGTCCAGGATGGTGCAGGCCAGGTCGAGGGCGACGGCGGCTTCGCCGCCTTCTTGATGGTGGGGGACGTGGGCGTAGTTGAGGAAGACGCGGCGGAAGTAGCCGCGGTGGCGGGTGGAGAAGACCACGAACTTGGTGCCCAGCACCATCGCTCCGTCGTTCTCGTTGTCCTCCGTGTTCGGGTCGGGGGCCTCGTTCGCGGGTGTCCGGTCCGGGGTGGTGCCGGTGCGGTCGGCGCCGCCTTCCTTCTGCCAGGAGGAGGCGGGGTCGACGCGGTGGCGGCGGATCTCGCCGGTGGTCGTATCGACGCTGTAGGGCTGGGTGGACAGGGTGGGGGATTTGGCGACGGTGCCGTCGCCGGCGATGAGCTGGTGGCGCTGCGGGCCGCTCCAGCAGCGCCGCTCGTCGCCGGGCAGCAGGCCCTGGCGCAGGGCCTGGGCGAGGGCGAGGTCGCTGAAGGTGGCGTTGAGTTCTTCCAGGCGGGGGACGAGGAGTTTGCGCTGGGCGTGCTGCCACTGGTGGCGGGAAGGGCCGGTCCTGGGCAGGCGCTTGGCCTCGTCCTTGCCCAGGTGGTGAGCGACGCCTTTGCGGATCTTCTTCCAGACGGTCGTGTCCTGCAGGTCGCCGGCGCAGTAGCGGGCGGAGCCGTGGATCCCGCGTAGTGCGAGGAAGAGGACGTAGACGTAGGGCGGGTACTCGGGCGGTCGGCCGCGGCGCGGTCCGGGCTCGTGTTCGAGGATGGCGGCGAGGCGGTAGAGGTCTTCGAAGCGTGCTACGTCCTTGACGCGGCGGGAGGTGGTGCGCAGGTCGGATTCGCAGGCGCGGCGGGCGGTCTTCTTGCGCTGGGTGCGCGGTACGCGGTCGCCGAAGAGGTCGTCAGGCATCGGGGATGTCTCCGTTCGGTGCGGTGTCCGGGTCGGTGGTGTGCTGCCAGTCGTGGCCGATGAGGGTGGCAGTGCTGTCGAGGGAGGTCATGCCGAGGTGGCGGGCGGCGGCTTCGATGCGGTGGGTGCGGGTGAAGGTCTCCCAGCCCGCGTACGCGGTGATGGAGGCGGGGCGGACGGCCGGGTCGGCGCCGAGGCCGATGCGGTTGATCAGGTCGCGCAGGGCGACGCAGACGCGGGCCTGGATCTGTTCGTCGGTGCCGTTGCGGGACGACACGGCCAGCCGCAGGCGGCGGAGGTCCTGGCCGGGTGGTGCGGTGGCCTGGATGTGGTGGGTGCGGGCGGCCAGGACCTGGAGGCCCCAGGCGTCGAGCGGGCACCAGCGGGGTCGGGTCTTGGTCGAGCCGTGTATCCACACCCGGGCCGTGGTGAGGTCGAGGTCTGAGGGGGTGATGTGGCCGATCTCGCCGCTGAAGCCGCCCGCCAGGGCCAATGCCGCGGCGGCGGCGTGGCGGGTGGGGCGGTCGGTGAACTCCGCTGCCAGGCGCAGTTCGACCGTCTCGGCCTCGTCCAGGGGGCGGGTCTCGCCGACGGTGCGCGCCGGCAGGTCGATGTCCCGGGTGGGGTCGGTGTCCGTCAGGCCGAGCCGGCGGGCGGTGGTGAAGCACATCCGCAGCACGCTGCGGCGCAGGTGCCGGGTGGACAGCGAGGCCGGTGCGATGTGCCCGTGGCGGGTGCGGCCGTGCGCGTCGACGAACTGTGTGGCCAGGGCCGTATCGAGGTCGCAGAGCAGCGGGGCGCCGCGCACGGTGGCGAACCCCTCGAAACGGTTGAGGAGTTGGCCGAACCGGCCGAGGGTCTGCCTGGACATCTCGCCTCGGGCGGCCAGGTCCTGCCAGGCCGTCAGGACCTGGCTGATGGCGGCCGTGAGGGTGATCTCACCTGCCATGACCGACGCTCGCCGTCGGTGCGGCCATCGGGCCGGGCCCAGCCGGCGGCGGGGCGGGCCCAGCCGGCGGCGGGGCGGGCGGGTCTGGGATGTCGGGCATGCTTCCACCTCCACACGAGCGGTGCGAACATGCACCACGGTGGGGAGGGTTGCGAGCGCCCGCAACGCGAGGGCGCCGAAGTAGTGAACGGCTCGTCCGTTCGGTGTCCGCCCTGACGTTCGCTCAGCGTGCTGGGCGCAGCGGGGTGTTGGGCATGGGCGCTGGTTCCCTTCGGCTGCCGGATGTCATGCTGGCCGGTGCGGGGTGGATGGCGAGGGGATTGAACCCTCCGCGTGCGGGTCCAGAAGCCATACGCGGACACCAGCCGCCACCCCCGGGTGCGCCGTCCCGGCCAACGCCGGGACGGCGCACCGCTGTTGCCGGGTGGCGCCGGCTGTCAGGAGGGTGGTGCGAGGGCGCCGCGCAGGCTGAGCAGGACGCCTTCGAGGAAGGCCGCGTACCGGGCGTCGGGCAGGGCCTGCACTTCCTGTCGGGTCAGCCCGAGCAGGGCGGTGCCCGCGGCGCCTTCGGCCAGATCCTCACCCGGCTCCCGCTCCTGTTGGCGCTCGTCCGGCTGCGGTGGCACTGGTGGCTCCGCCTTCGCTTCCTGCGTCGTGTCCTTGCCTGGCCCGGAGCCGGGAGCGGCCGCGGGCGGCACGCCGTCGGGGGGCGCGAGGTGGATGCGCAGTTGTTCGTCGCGGACCAGAACCAGGCCGATCACGAGCCACTCCACCAGGTACATGCCGCGCAGCGGCACCCCAGGCAGGCCCGCGCGCAGCCGCTTCGCCAACTGCTCCTGCGGCAGGGGGCCGTCGGCCAGCAGTCGGGTTGCCGCTTCGCCGGACCAGTGCGCTTGGAGCAGAGGGCGCAGCACCAGCCGCGCCCGGGCGGAGTCCTTGGGCCACAGCTGGGCGAACGCCCGCCCGTGGTCGGTGACCGCGTACCGGCCGCGCGCGGCCCGCACCAGCCCCACGTCCGACAGGAAGCTCATGCAGTCGCCGACGGTGGCGGGGCTGTTTCCGGCGTGCTGCGCGAGCCGGCTGCGCTGCACGTCGTCTGTGTGCTCGGTCAGGAAGGCGAGCCCGAGAATGATGTTGATCTGCTGGGCAGGACTGGAGCGGCCGCTGGGCAGCGTCCGGCGCGGTGGCGCGGCGCCCGCGTCCGGCTGCCCGTCCTGCCGGCCGGGTGCCCCCCTGCCCGCGTGCCAGGGCGTACTGGAATTCGGATGCGAAAAGATAGACACGGTGAGCCCATTTCCCGGCCCAAGGGCGGGCCGAATTTTCTCCGGGCTCTCGCGCGCACGCCGAAAGGCGCATAGAATGACGGCGATGCGTGCGTGAGCCCAGAAAACTGCGCGCCCCAGTGCCGCCGAACTAGGCCTCGGCGGCACTTGCGCGTGTACCTCTAACGTGCTGTGTTGGATATGGCGTCCGCTATGTATCACCGCCCTCGGCGCCCGGCGGGATTCCGTACACACCGCGTACGACCCTGGCCAGTGCTCCCGTCCGTACCAGTTCGGTCAGTTCCGGGCCCAGCCCGCTGAGCTTGATGTCCGGGCGTACGGCGCTCAGGTGCGCCGCGATCTCCCACCTCTGCACGCCGCGCTCCTGGCCGCGCACGAAGGCGAGGATCTCCTGGGCGAGCGTCGGCCGCGTCCGGCCCGAGTCCGGGGCTTGCTCAGCATCCGGGGCGGAGGGTGGTTCCGGCACGTCATCGGGCATCTGCGCGGCGTCGGGCAGCAGTTCTTCGGCGCCGTGTGTCACCCGCTGGGACACCTCCGCCCGCGTGCTAGCGGAGTCGAACCCGCTCTGCGCCGCCGCCATCTCCTCCTGGGCCCGGGCGAGGCGGTCCTTCGCCGCAGCAAGCCGCTCCTGGTCATCGGACGCCAGCGACCTCAGTTCGGTCAGGACGGCCCGCGCTCCACGTGACTGCACGAAAGAAACCTCCCCTCAATTCCCAGATCCGGAATCCGCAATGAGCGTATCCAGCAACACCTCAGCCCGGTAGGGCTTCTCCTGAAATACCCCCGCCACAGCCGCAGAGAAAAGAGGGGGATGAATTCGAACGGAATCCGAAAGGAGGAACTCAGTCATCGGCATTCAGTGATACCCCGCACATCCCACACTCCTTGGCCTGCGCTTTCTTTCCGAGACCTCAGTTACCCAGCGTCAGTGACCTGCGTGCAGAACGGGAGGGGGCGCACAGGAGTGAAATGACCCCGCAAGGCAGAAAGGGGCCGGGGTCATCCCCTCATCCGCGGCCCGGCGCGGGGGCTTGGCGGCGCCCGGTGGCCGCTCAAAGGTGCGACGGAGGTGATGCGTCGGTGCGGGTGAGTGCCATGCTGTCGCGAATGGTGTATGTGGTGTATGTATGCACCGCTCGATGAGAGTGGGCGCCCCGGCGTCCGGCAGCGAGGACCGGCGGCACATGGGTGCGTGGGATGATCCATGTATGCCCCGGAGCAGTAACGACAAGGTGCCTCGCGACTACGTCGCTTCAGGCATCTGGCCGCACGCCGCTCTCGCCCCCGACGCCCCTGTCAGCGCCCACTACGGCCAGGCCCTCGCCCGCAACATCGAACGCGCCCTCGCCTCCACCGGGCAGAGCCTGCGGACGCTGGCCGAGGTCACGGGAATCACGCACTCCACCATCAGCCGGGTCGTCAACGGCAGGGTGCTGCCCGACCTCGGCACCCTCGCCCGCCTGGAGGCCGCCCTGGGCTTCCAGATCTGGCCCGGCCTTGCCGCGCTGCCCCATTCCGTCTCCGCCGACTGACGGCGCCTGTGCCGCCTGAAAGGGTGGCCCGTCCCCCGCCTGCCCGCCTGGACGCGCGCGACACCGTGCCCGCCCCTACGCTCACGTCATGTGCATGTATGCACCGCCCGGGTGCGGTGACTGCGACGTCCTGCTGGCCTGCTTCGACCCCGCCCACCGCATCGCGCTGGTCCGTCCCGGCATGCCGGCTGGCGGCCGGCCGCCAGCCCTGCCCGCCGCCCGGCGCCGGGCGGGCGAACCGTACCGGCAGGCGGCCGACCGCCTCGCTGGTGCGATGGCCCCTGCCGGTGCGCTCCGTTTCGGCAAGGTCACCGGCCGGATCCCCGCTGTTGCGCCGGGCAACGCGGCACAACAGCGGGCAGAACGCCGCCTGTTCACCGCGCATGCCCCCGCGCCGGATGACCTCCACGCCCCGGCGGACGGGGCGCAACTGATGTGGCTTCCGCACGGCGACGCCGCTGCACAGGTGACGCACCTGGCGATCGCCGACCTCGACCTCTTCCTCCAGGGCTACGCGGAGGGCTGGATCCCGGACGGATGGATCACACTCGGCTGAGCCCGCCCCGGGCCGTCGCGGCCCGGCGCCCGGAGCACGGCAAGAGAATCCGGCGGGCCCGGAGCGGCTGCGCCGCAGCCGGATCTGCGGCATCCGCCTGCCCGTCGTCCCAGACCGGGAATGAACGTCTCCGCGCCACTGAACAGTCAGTCGTGAGCGGCGATGAGGTGGTCGAGGCGGGCGTCGGGGAACTCGCGCTGGAAGGAGTCGGCCTGCCAGCGGTCGCGGAAGAGAGCGAGCCGGGCCTCGTCGCGGACCCGGGTGAGTGCCTCGCCCCTGATCCGGGAGCGGCCCAGCACCTCGGCACCGGCCGGGTCGGTGGCCCGCGCGAGGCGGTACGGCAGCGTCTCCAGCCTGACCGCGGCGGAGAACTCGCCGGCCATCCTTGCCGCGACGACCTCGAACTGCATCAGGCCGACCGCAGCCAGGACCGGGGCATGGTCCCCGCGCAGATCGGAGACCAGCACCTGCACCACACCCTCCTCATCCAACTGGGCGATGCCGCGCCGGAACTGCTTGGAGCGGGAGAGGTCGACCGGCCGGGCGACGGCGAAGTGCTCGGGCGCGAAGGTGGGCATCGGCGGGAAGAGGGCGGCCTGGTCCGCGTAGAGGGTGTCGCCCACCCGCAGGGCGCCCGCGTTGACCAGGCCGACCACGTCGCCCGGATAGGCAATGTCGACGGTGGAGCGGTCCTGGCCGAAGACGCTGTGCGCGTACTTGGTGGCGAACGGCCTTCCCGTCGCGGCCCGTGTGACGGTCATGCCGCGCTCGAAGATGCCGGAGCACACCCGTATGAAGGCGATCCGGTCGCGGTGCCAGCGGTTCATGTTCGCCTGCACCTTGAACACCAGCCCCGCGAACGGCGCGTCGACGGGGCGGGTGCCGCCGCCCGCCAGCTCCCGCGGCCCGGGCGGCGGGGCGAGGTCGACGACGGCGTCCAGCAGCAGCCGCACGCCGATGTTGGAGACGGCCGCGCCGAAGAACACCGGCGTGGTCCGGCCCGCCATGAACGCCTCCTTGTCGTGTATGGCGCCGGCGGCCCGCAGCAACTCCAGCTCCTCCACCGCTCGTTCCCAGTCCGTGCCCTCCGCGGCCGCCATCCGCCCTGCCGGTATCGCCTCCTCGACGGCCTCGTGGACGCCTCCGGGGGTGCGGGTGTAGCGCAGCATCCGCTCCGGGGCGCGCACGTCGATCAGCCCGCGCAGACACCCGGCTCTCCCGACCGGCCAGGTGACCGGTGTGGGCCTGAGGCGGAACTCGCGCTCGATCTCGTCCAGCAGCTCCAGGGCCTCGCGCCCGGGCCGGTCCCACTTGTTGACGAACGTGATCACGGGGATGCCGCGGTGGCGGCAGACGTCGAAGAGCTTGCGGGTCCGTTCCTCCAGGCCCTTGGCCGCGTCGATGAGCATCACCGCGCAGTCCACCGCCGCCAGGACGCGGTAGGTGTCCTCGGAGAAATCCGCGTGACCGGGGGTGTCCAGCAGGTTGAGCACGCACCCGCCGTGCGCGAACTGCAGCACGGCCGAGGTGACCGAGATGCCACGGGCCTTCTCCATCTCCATCCAGTCCGAGGCCACCCGGCGCCGCCCGGCCTTGCCGTGCACCGCACCCGCCCTGGTGATGGCGTGGGCGTGCAGCGCGAGCGCCTCGGTGAGCGTGGACTTGCCCGCGTCGGGATGACTGATCAGCGCAAAGGTGCGCCGCCGCGCCGCCTCATGGGCCGCCGCCCCTCTGCCGTCCGGGACCACACACACCGCCTCCACACCCGCCACCGCGTCATGAGCCAGGTGAGGTGGCCGTGCGGAGAACGGACGACATCCTCCGCCGACGTCTGCCCCCGGCACAAGTCTTCGTACCGTGCATCGGCCTCGACCCGGTTCGCACGCCATGCCACCAGTTCCGCGTATCCGCTCGTCAGTCTCCGGCAGCGGCGTTCCCTCGCCGGGCAGTTGCTCCAAACGTCCGGCCCGCGCGGTGCCGCCTCCGGCGTCAATTTCTCCTCGTGGCGGCTGCTCGTCAGCTGGGAACGACGCGAGTGTGACTGGGCCCCGGGGTCGCCGACAACCGCGGTCGTCCAGCGCATACTCGTGCCGAGACGATGAACCCGGTCGGCGCGGCGGGTCGCCGGACCTGCCAACCCGAGGCGTGGAGGTGCTCGCACATGGCCATGGCGTGGCTGCTGGTCACCGTCGCCGGACTGTTCGAGACCGGCTTCGCGGTGAGCCTCAAGCTGTCCGACGGCTTCACCCGGCTCTGGCCGACCGTCGGGTTCTGCGTTTTCGCGCTGGCCAGCTTCGGTCTGCTGACGCTCTCGCTGAAGAAACTGGACGTCGGCCCCGCGTACGCGGTGTGGACCGGCATCGGTGCGTCGGGCACGGCGATCTACGGCATGGCCTTCCTCGGCGACCTGGTCTCCACCCTCAAGATCCTCTCGATCACCTTAGTGATCGTCGGGGTCATCGGTCTGCAGCTGTCCGGCTCCGCCCGTGAGCCCGCGGACCGCCCACCGCAGCCCTGACCAGCGGGTCCGGGCCGCAGCCGGGCGAAGTGCCGGCCGTTGCGCAGGCATCGCCCACGACAGTGCACACTGCCGGCATACCGCGCGAACTTGAAGCCGCACGGACGACCGGTTACCCGGTAGCCAGAGGACGATCGCGGCGTCAGCCGGCGAGCATCACGCCCAGGAACAGCGCGGCGAGGGCGCTGAGCGCGGTCAGGGCACCGAAGACGGCGAGGCCGGTCGCGGTGCGGGCGCGTGCGTGCAGCCACGCGGTCAGGCCGGAGACCGCGACAGCGGCGATCTTGACGGTGAGCGTCACCTCGTACCGTCCGGTGATCTCGTCCCGCTCGGCGATGACGTTCCACGCGCCGGTGGCCACCAGAACGGCGACCACGCCACCTGGCTGAACCGGCGAGCGGCCGCACGCGTCACGTCCGAGCCGAGGCGCCGCAGTACGGGTACGAGCGCCGCCAACGTCAACTGGCCGCCGACCCACACGGTGGCGGCCAGCACGTGCAAGAACATCCGGAGCGTGTCCCAACCCACAGGCAGCATGGATGTCCGTCCCTTCGAGTCCGCCCGCGACGGCAGCATGCACCATCCCGCCGGGAGAGGCGTACACGCAGAGTCGGTCAGGCGACGCGCCCGAGGTGCTTGGTAGTCCTCAGGGGCGCAGTGGTCGGCTGACGACGTGAATGAGCTGTGCGCCGGGTGGTGTGCATGCCGCGGCGGAACACCACGGTGGCGGCCGCGGTGATGCCCGCGAGCCAGGCGAAGGCGATCAGCAGGGGGCCGGTCTGGTCGAAGTTCCCGGTGAGGACGGCGTCGGTGAGGACGCGGAAGCCGCCGTAGCCGGGCAGGTAGTGGGCCCAGGCGGGTGGCATCGAGTAGAGCATGGGGTCCTGGTAGATGCCGAGGTCGAGGAACGGCACCATGAAGGCGACCAGGACCCCGGCGATCCGCCCGAACAGCGGCGCGAGGATCACGCCGAGCAGGGCGTAGGTGAGGGCGAGGAGCGTGTTGGCCGCGATGTAGCTGCCCCACTGGCGGATGTCGGCAACGGCGGCGGTGACCGCCAGGGACACGCCGACGATGAGCAGGGCGGCGATCGCGATCAGGGCGAGGCGCGCGGCCAGCAACGGGCCGGGCCGTTGCCCCGCCAGCACCAGGCGCCGGTCGGCGGCGCGGGAGTCCAGGGTGAGGAACATGCCGACGAGCACGGCGAGCGAGGAGATGGCGATCGGGGCCATGAAGGCGGGATGGATGCCGGCGCCGAAGGACAGGTCAACCACTGTGCTCACCTGGCGGCCGTTCTCGTCCACCGTCATCCGGGTCTTGCTACCGGGGGCGAGGGCCGTGGCGAGCACGATGAACACTGTGGGGACGGCGGCAAGCAGGACCCACAGCACCCGGTTGCGGCCCCAGTCCAGCAGGCCCGCCTGCAGGGCGGCACGCAGTTGGGCGGTGACGGTGCCCGGTCGGCCGTGCCGGGGCGCGCGGGCGGTGCGGGAGGTCCTGGTCACGACCGTCCAGGCGAGGATCGTGGCGCCGAGCGTCCAGACCAGTGCCCAGCCGAGGTCGCCGACCCGGCCGGCGTGGTGTGAGGGCAGGTCGGTCATCCATAGCGTGACGAAGTGTGTGGGGAACACCCGGCCGGCGGGGCGGGTTGCGGAGCCGAAGACCGGGCCGAACATGACGTCGAGGATCCACACGAAGAAGATCAGCACGATGCCGTTCACGGGACCGGCGACCAGGGCGCCGAGCAGTGCGCCGATGGCCAGGTAGATGACCGCGAACATGAACGTGCCGGCGATCACCTGACCGGGGTGGGTGATGCCGGTGCCGGCCGCGAGGGTGAGCACCGCCGCGGCGGATGCCATCACGGCGAGGGCCAGGCCGGTGGCGGCCCGGGCGGTGGCCAGCCGGCGTGCGGGCAGCCCGGCCAGTATCAGTCGGCGGTCGGCGGCGCGGGCGGCGCGGATCTGGAAGTACATGGCGATGGCCGCGATGAACCCGGCCGCCCAGCCGGCGGTGGCGGTCTGCACCTGCGCGCCGGGCGCGGCGGTGCCGCTGAGCAGTTCGCCGAGCTTGGCGATGGACCCGGAGGCCGCCCCCACGAACACCCCCGGTACCAGGACGAGCATCAGCAGGTTGACCCGGTTGCGGGCGTAGTCGGTCAGGAAGCGGCGTACCAGCAGTGGGCCGGTTCCTCGTGCGGCGGCGGTCATCGGGGTCATTTCGGCACCGTCCCGCCGTCGCGCAGCTGCAGGATGCGGTCGAAGCGGTGCTCGTCGGTGACGAAGTGACTGATGATCAGCACCGAGCGGCCCGCTGTGCGGCGCTGGGCGACCAGGTCCCAGAAGCGCAGATAGGTGTCGAAGTCGAAGCCCGCGTACGGCTCGTCGAGCAGCAGCACCTCCGGGTCGGCCAGCAGCGCCAGGGCGAGGTTGAGCTTGGACAGGGTGCCGCCGGACAGCTGGTCGGCGCGGGTGGTGGCGTAGCGCTCGAAGCCGAGGGCCGCGTACAGGGCGCTGCGGGAGTGCCGGGCGGCCTCGTCCGTCATGGCGTAGGCGCGGCCGAAGAGTTCGAAGTGGTCGTCGCAGGTGAGCCGTTCGTAGACGACGGGCTCCTGCGGGCAGTAGCCGAGCCGTCCGGCGTACGCCACGGTGCCGGCGTCCGCGGCCAGCGCGCCGACGAGGATCTTCATCAGGGTGCTCTTGCCGGAGCCGTTCTCGCCGACCAGGCCGACCACCTCGCCCGGGGTCAGGGTGAGGTCGGCGCCGCGCAGGACCTGGACGCGGTGGCGCAGGGGCCACATTCCGCGTGGGTAGGCCTTCTCGATCCCGTGGGCCTCCAGGAGCGGGCCGTCAAGGGCTTCGGCCGTTGCGGAGTCCTTGCCCGGGACCGTCTCGGCGCTCATGCCGCTCGCCTCCGTCCTCGTGCCTCATGCGGATGTCGTGCCGCGTGACCGGGCTGCTGTCTGCGCGCGGGGGAGGTCGCGGTTCGTGTCCGCGGCGGCGTAGACCAGAGCGGCAGCGGTGGAACCGACGCCCCACAGGCCCCAGAGCAGGGCGGGTGCGTCGATGGGGAGGATGGCCGCGAGGGGCAGCGCGCCGGTGAGGAGCAGGACCGGGGCCGTGCGGTGAATCGTGCGCGGGAGCCCGGTGGGGTCGTGCCGGTGGCGCCGCGTGAGGTGGGCGGCGCAGGCGGCGGTGGTGAGGATCTGTGCCGCGACCAGTGTCCAGGCCAGGGTTTCCATGACGGTTCACCTCCGGGCCGCCGGCGGGCGGGCGCCGGGCTTGCGGGCGGCCGTTCCCGTGGGGCGGCGGTGCGGCTGGTCGGGGCGGCGGAAGCGGGGCCAGAAGGCGGGCGTGTGGGCGGCGTAGGCGGCCCAGTCGTCGCCGAACTCCTTGGCGACCTCGCGTTCCTCGCTGCGGGCCAGGCGGACGTAGACCACCACCAGGACCGGGAACACGATCACGGTGGGGATGGTCGGCCACTGCAGCAGGAAGCCGATCATGATGAGGAGGAAGCCGTCGTACTGGGGGTGGCGCACCCAGGTGTACGGGCCGGTGGTGGCCAGGCGGTTGTGCTGGGCGGCTTCGTGCAGGACCTTCCAGGCCGCGGCGATGAGCCAGAAGCCGACGCCGATGCCGACGTAAGAGGCCAGGTGGAAGGGGCTCAGGTGCGGGTCGCCCTGCCAGCTGATCAGGTCGTTCCACAGGTGCCCGCCCGCGTGGGTGTCCTTCAGCAGCGGGAAGCGGGAACCGAGCCAGCTGCCGAGCAGGTAGATGGTCAGCGGGGTGCCGTACATCTCGGTGAACAGCGCGACCAGGAACGCCGAATAGGCGCCCATGGCCCGCCAGTCCCGCCTGGTCTTGGGATGGAACAGGCTGGCGGCGAAGACGATGAACAGGATGGTGTTGAGGATCACCAGTGGCCACAGGCCGTAGGCGGCGTCAGCCATGACGAACTCCCTCAGGGTGTGGCGTGCGGTGGGCGAGGCCGGCCATCCGGCGGCGGTAGGTAGCGGCGTCGATCTGGCCGGTCAGCAGCCGGTGGGCGAGCTGCCGCTCGGCGGCGACGGCCACGGCCCGGCGGCCGCCCAGCCGGGCCAGTGACGGCCGGTGCCGGGCGGTGAGGGCGAGCAGCCGCACCGTGTCGTGGGCCAGGCCGGCCAGCACCAGTACGAACAGCAGCGCGCCGATCAGCGTGGTGACCACGCCTCACCACCTCCTTCACCCGGGACCGGCGGTGAGGCCGGTCACAGGTGCTTGTGCAGCCGGTCCTGGCTGTTGTCGGTGGGGCGGTCGTCGTGCTGGTGGCCTTCGTGGCCGCTGTGCTGGTCGTGGCCGCCGCCTCCGTGCATGCCGCGCATCATGAACATCATCATCAGCGGGCAGGCGGCGAAGACGGCCAGGAGCAGCAGGGTGCTCAGGGGCGCCCCCAGGGCGACGAGTCCTACGACGAGGATGGCCGCGGCGATCGCGTACGGGGCGTAGTTCTTGTGTTGCATGACGCCCTCCTTCGGTGTCCGTTAGTGGATGGTTGATATACCTCCACCGGGTATCTGTGGATACTGTTGATGCTGCTCCCCTGCGTACTCCGCGGGCAGGGGCCGGGCGGGCCTGTATCGGGCCGAGGGTCCCTGTCGTCCAGGGCCGTTAGGCCCGGTCCCCGGCCGGGCCCCGGGCAGGCCTGGCGCCTGGAGGCCCAGCACGGTGGCGCCAGCGGATCAGCCGAGCGCTCGTAGGGTCTTCACCGGGGAACTCCCATCGAGTGGGCGGCGGACAGCGGGGAGGCGTTGTCGGCTGCTCAGGCGCCGTGGACGGTTCTCGGCGCCACGGGTGTACGCGGCTCGGCTTCGGCGGACGAAGACGACGCTGCGGGCAGTCGCAGCCGTTTCAGGGCGAGCGCGTTGACGGCGACGATGATGCTGGAGCCGGACATGGACACGGCGGCGATCTCCGGGCGCAGGACCAGGCCGACGGCGGGTTCGAAGACGCCGGCGGCGATGGGCAGGGCGATGGAGTTGTAGCCGATGGCCCAGGCGAGGTTCTGCCGCATCTTGCGCAGGGTGCCGCGGCCGATGCGCAGGGCGGTGGGCACGTCCAGGGGATCGGAGCGCATCAGCACCAGGTCGGCGGTCTCGATGGCGACGTCGGTGCCGGCGCCGATGGCGATGCCGAGGTCGGCCTGGGCCAGCGCCGGGGCGTCGTTGACGCCGTCGCCGACCATGGCGACCTTGCGACCGCCCGCCTGCAGTTCGGCGACCTTGGCCGCCTTGTCGCCGGGGAGGACTTCGGCGATCACGGTGTCGATGCCTAGCTGCTCGGCGATGCGTTCGGCGGTGGCCTGGTTGTCGCCGGTGAGCATGACCACCTCGACGCCGAGCGCGTGCAGTTCGGCCACGGCCTGTGCGGAGGTCTCCCGGGGTGCGTCGGCGATGGCGATCAGACCGGCGGCGCGTCCGTCGACGGCGGCGATGACGACGGTGCGGCCGGTGGTGGCCAACTCCTTGCGGCGCTGGGCCAGTTCACCCAGATCGATCTCTTCGCGTTCGGCCAGACGGTGGTTGCCGACCACCACGCGGTGCCCGTCGGCATCGGCGATCGCGCCATGCCCCGGGACGTTCTCGAAACCTTCGGCGCGCACCCCGTCCACACCCTGCCCACCGGCGTACCGGACGACGGCCTCGGCCAGCGGGTGCTCGGACTCCCGCTCCACCGCGGCGACCAGACGCAGCAGCTCGTTCTCCGCCATGCCGTCGGCGGTGACCACGTCAGTCACCTCGGGTTCGCCCTTGGTCAGGGTGCCGGTCTTGTCCATGACGACGACCTGGATCCGGGCGGAGGCCTCCAGGCCGACGGCGTTCTTGAACAGCACGCCCCGCTGGGCGCCCAGCCCGGTGCCGACCATGATCGCGGTGGGGGTGGCCAGGCCCAGGGCATCGGGACAGGTGACGACCACGACCGTGATGGCGAACAGCATCGCGGTGCCCAGCGAGCGGTCGGTGGCCAGCAGCCACACTGCCAGCGTCGCGGCCCCGCCGAGCAGGGCGACGAAGACCAGCCAGAACGCGGCCCGGTCGGCCAGCCGCTGCCCAGGGGCCTTGGAGTTCTGGGCCTGCTGGACGAGTTGGACGATCTGGGCCAGGGCGGTGTCGGCGCCGACCTTGGTGGCCCGGACGCGCAGGGTGCCGTTGGCGTTGATGGTCGCGCCGACGACCTGCGAGCCCGGAGCTTTGTGTACGGGCAGGCTCTCACCGGTGACCATCGACTCGTCGACGTCGCTCTCACCCTCCTCCACCACGCCGTCCACCGCGATCTTCGCGCCGGGCCGGACCAGCAGCAGGTCACCCACCACGACGTCGGCGGTGGGCACTTCGACCGGCTCGCCGTCGCGGATGACGAGCGCCTTGGGCGGGGCGAGGTCGAGGAGGGTGCGGATGGCGTCGTTGGCGCCGCCCCTCGCGCGCATCTCAAACCAGTGGCCCAGCAGCACGAAGGAGGCCAGCACGGTGGCCGCCTCGTAGAAGACGTCGCCGCCCCCGGTGAGCGTGACGATCAGCGAGTACGTCCATCCCGAGCCGACGGCGACCGCGACCAGCACCATCATGTCCAGGGTGCGGGCGCGCAGGGCCCGTAGCGCGCCGTCGAAGAAGATCGTGCACGAGTAGAAGATCACAGGCAGGCTCAGCAGCAGTGCCCACACGTCCTCGCGCAGCCCGAACGGGACCGGGACGTCCAGTCCGAAGACGTCTTCGCCGATGGGCGACCAGATGACGATGGGAATGGAGAAGAGGACGGCGACGAGGAAGCGGTTGCGCATGTCCGCCACCATCTGGGCCATCGACATGCCCTCGTGTCCGCCGTGGCCCATCACCTCGTGCGGGGACGGCATCGCCTCCGGTGCGGCGTGCATCTCGTGCCCGGCATGGGCGGCATGTTCCTCGTGGGCGACCCGAGTTGGCGGCTCGGCGAGTGCCGTATGTCCCTCGTGGCCGACGTGTCCGGCCGCGGTGGCGGCGTGGGGCGGATCCGGCTCGGCCATCGGGTCGCACAGGTGGGCCGGAACGGACTGGCCCGCGCAGTGGTAGCCGCACTCCTCCACCCAACTGCGCAGCTCCGCCAGCGAGGTGAGGTTCGGGTCGAAGACCACGGTCGCTGTCTCCGACACCGGGTTGACCTCGACCTCCAGCACCCCCGGTCGGCGCCCCAGCACGGCGGCGGCGACGTTCTGCTGGGACGCCCAGCGAAGCCCGCCCAGTTCGAGCACCGCGGTGCTGCGGTCCTTGCGGTGGCCCATCGGGTGATCCACGTGATGCTGCATGGACGCTCCTCCTTCGGATGGCGGGTGCGTGTGGAGCATCGACCGCAGCCCTCGCCTACAAAATAATGGTTTTAGTACGCCTGTGCAGGGTGGCCGTGCGTACGCGGCGACAGGGTGCGCACCACTGCGGCCGCCGAAAGCGGGGGCGGTCGGCGGGTGTGACCGCGGTACGCCGCGTCCGGACGGCCGAGGCGGTCCGGAAGAGGGCGGTCCGTCCGTCACTACATGCCGGGCATGTCGTCGGGCATGCCGGTGCCGGACGGGTGGGCTGAGGCCGAGGGGAGCACCACCTTCATTCGGGCGGCGGCCGCGGCCGGTGGGCGGGTGGCGAAGCTGACTCCGTTCGGCTCCTCGCCCACCTTCACGGTGGCGACGGTCCGCCGTGCGGTCAGGTCGAGGACGGACACGGTGCCGTCGTAGAGGTTGGTCGCCCAGGCCCGCCGGCCGGTGGGGTCGACGACCAGGCCGTGCGGGCCGGATCCGGTGGCCAGGCGGCCGGTCACCGTCATGCTCGCGGTGTCGATGAGGGACACCGAGCTGCCGGGCCGGTCCTCGCTGCCCTGGTCGGCCGACAGCAGCGTTCGCCCGTCGGGCGTGAGGTAGGCCTGCGCAGGGGCGGCGGACACAGAGGTTCGCGCCTCGATCCTGCGCGACTCCAGGCTGATCTTCACGACCCCGGCCGGCTGGGAGACGGTGGCGAAGGCGTACCGGCCGTCCGGAGAGATCGCCACCTGGACCGGCGGGCCGCCCACCGGGACGGTGGCGGTCTTGGTGTCGGTCCGGGTGTCGATGATGTCGACCGTTTCGGCCTTCATGTTGGCCACGACCAGGGCGCTGCCGTCGGGAGCCGGACGTGCGCCGTGCGGGCCGCCACCGACCCTGACGACCTTCGTGGGCTTCAGATCGCCTGCCCGGTAGACCGACACCGTGCCGTCGCCGTAGTTGGTGACGTAGCTCTTCGCGCCGTCCGGCGTCACGATCACGTGGGCCGGAGCGGATCCGGTCGGGCCGGTCGCCGTGAGCCGGTAGGTGGTCGTGTCGAGCGCGGCCACGGTGTCGGTGTCACCGCTGACCGCGTACACGTGCTTGCCGTCGAGGGCCACCTGCACGTTGTGCGGCTCGGTGATGCCGCTCACGGTGGTGACCACGGTGCTCGTTGCCGCGTCGATGGCCGTCAGGGCGTTGCCGCCCTCGACAGCCACCCACACTGTGCCCCGCGGGCCGGAGGCCGATTCCGACGCCCTGGCGGCGGGGCGGGAATCCTCGTTTCCCGGCGAGGAACATGCGGCGAGTGTCGCCAGCAACATCGCTGAACCGACTGCTCCAGCCTTCACCTTCCATGACCGCTGACCCACGTCGTCCTTCTCCCATCTCGCCATCAGCAAGCCCGGCCACCCGGTGGGCGGCCAGAGACTCGACCTGCCACGGCGTGCTCGGTCCCACGCTGGCCCTGTCGGCGGCCACTCCATATAGGACTAAGGGCCTTAGTAGTAGGCCGGAGGTCCCTATCGGCGACCCCGGCGCATCTGGCGACAGGCGGTCGGTGCCGAGACCGGGGCATCTGCAGTTTCGGTCGGCGTCCCGGCAGCGGGTGACGAACGGGGTGTGCCCTGGCTCAGGTCTGCTTTCGCCCCCGGGAGCGGACCTCCGCGGCCGGGCCGCCACCGGCGCGGGAAGCGGGGCGGGCCGTTGAGTGCGGTCAGGATCCGGGCGGCCTGGGCGCTGGACGCGACCAGGACGAGGGCGCTGAACGCCACGAGGAGGCCGGTGCCGGGACCGGGACCGGGAGCCGCGCGCATGCCCTGATACAGGGCGCCCATCGCGAGCACCGCGATGGCGAGCAACGTCCAGAACCAGCGCCGGGCGCGCCGTGGGTCGGCGGCGTACATCAGTGCCCCCTGGGGTTGTTGACCCACACGTTCACGGTGATCGCGGCCAGCGCGAGGAGCACGACGACGGCCGTGGCGGTGGCCGCCTTCCGCTCCCGCCACCGGCGCTTCGGTCCGCGGTCGAGGAACGGCACCAGGAACAGCAGCCCGAAGACCCCGGCGATGACGAAGGCGATCGAGGCGACCCCGAACCACTCCTCCATCGGGAAGAACCACCAGAACATCCACAGCGGCCGGGTGACTTCGATCCCCTCCACCGGGGTCGGCCCGATCACCGGTGGAATGAGGACGGCCAGCGCGGAGAGCACGCCGAGCAGCACCAGGCCGAAGGCTGCGACCCGCTTCAGGTGGGCGGTGAACGGCTCGGGCGTCTCCTTCTCCGGAGCCGGGATCTCCGGGTGGGGCGAGATCTTGTGGCGCTTGACCAGCAGCGCGTGCCAGACGAAGAGCAGCAGGATCAGCCCGGGGATGATCACCGCGTGGGCGGTGTAGAGGCGCAGCAGCAGCGGCACCTGGTCGGTGAGGTCGGAGGTGAACCAGATGCCCGCGCCGCCGAGCAGTTCGGCGACGTCCAGGTTGTGGATGAGCGCCTCGTATCCCTCCTGGTCCCACTTGATGACCGTGCCGGTGAAGATGGCCAGGAAGGTGAGCAGGAACATCGCGACGCCGAGGATCCAGTTGCCCTCGCGGGGCTTCTTGAACGAGGCGTGGAAGAACACCCGCAGCAGGTGCAGCAGCGCCAGGACGAACATCGTCTGGGCGGCCCAGTAGTGCAGGCCGCGAGCGAAGCCGCCCAGCCAGACGTCGGTGACCAGATCGCGGACGGACTGGTTGGCGTTCTCCGGCATGGGTGAGTAGAACTGCGCGATGTAGATGCCGGTGACCAGCAGGATCACGAACGAGACCGCGGTCAGTCCGCCCAGGCTCCAGGTGAGGTTGTTGGCGTGCTCGGGCACCGGGTATGCCAGCGCCTTGATGCCCATCCGTTCGTCGACCGCGTCGACGGCGCGGCGGAATCCGCCGGGCCGGGGAGGTGCCCCACGCACAGTGGGGGTGGCCCCGGCGGCGCCGTGTCCCGGCGCGTGCCGGTCGGCGGTCATGATTCCTCCCCCGCATCGCGGTGCTCGAGTTGTCGGATGGTGTGCGGGGGACGCCAGCGATGGGACAGCCACAGCCCGCCGACGACGGCCGCGCCGGCCAGGCCGAGCAGGACGGCGTCACCGTCGTCCGAGACACCGCGGGCGGGCCGGAACTCGCCGAGGATCTCACTGGTGCCGGTCTCGGTTCCGGTGGCGAACGCCCCTGCCTCCGGGGCCGAGGGCAGCTTGCCGCCGAGGGCGTCCAGCAGCAGCGTGCGGGCCTGCTCGTCGGCCGCCTCGGTGCGGCCCGGCCGCTCGACGACGTCGAGGGCCTGACGGACCGGAACCAGGTCGACGCCCTCCTTCTCCGGGGCCATGAGGGCGTCCTCGATGCGTTCGGCGACCCGTGCGTCGCCGGCGTCGTTGGCGATCAGCGAGATGGCCTGCTCGGCCAGCACCGACGCCTCGTCGCTCTCCTCCTCGTCGGCCCGGGCGGAGCCGGAGAGCAGCCCGATGAGCAGCAGGGCCGCCGCTGCGGCCACGACGCCGCCGCGTCTCGGAACGCTGTCGAGGCGCCTGGGCTGCGCCGTGTTCCCATGAAGCGATGTGTGCATCACAGTCTCCGTTCGCTGTGACACCCAGAGTGCTGCCAGGGCGACCCCCGAACCGCCTCATCCCATGGCGGCACACCGGAAAGCGGCAGATCGGCGTACAGGGAGCCGCGATGAGGAGGCGCCGCTCGGGTCCGTGCGGACCCGGGCGCCCTCACACCTGTACCGCAGGTTCCTGCTCAGCCGGCGCAGGGCATGCCGTCCCAGCCGGCGTGGCCCTGGTGCCTGCCGGGGTTGTGGGTTCCGGAGAATCCCATGGCCTGCGCGCACTGCCGCACGTGCTGACCAAACCCGGAACCCGGATCCGCGGGAGTGTCGGCCCTCGCGGTCGCCGGTGCGAGGGCCACTGCGGCCAGAGCCGCGAGGACGACGCCGATTCGCGTAATCGTTCGCATGACAGTTCCTCCCCTTTGAGGTGACCTGGTTCCGCCCTCGGCGGGCTCTGGTCACTGCTTGGTCAGGGTGGGCCCGCCGGTGCGCAGCACCTCCAGGCGGTGCCGGTACTCCTCCTCGTCGATCTCGCCGCGGGCGAACCGCTCGGCGAGCAGCTGCTCCGGGGTGGCGGATGCCGGCGGTGCAGACGGCGGGGTGGAGGTGCCGGTGTGCTCGGGCGGCCGGTTCAGGGCGCGGAAGAGCAGCACGAAGGCGGTGATGAGCAGGCCCCAGAAGACAACCATGCCGAGGGACATGCCGAACCAGCCCCAGCCGCTGATGTCGTGGTCGTTGTACCAGAACATCACGGTGATCCCTTCTCTCGATGCAGGGCGGAATGGAAGGACTCCGTCTCCCCGCAGCGGTAGCGGGGTACTACCAATCTCCTTCGTAGCAGTGGGCGGGCGCACGGGGCCACTCGGCCCTACTCACCGGGACGGATGACCCCTACATGGTGGGGGTACCCGGGGTGAGGGTGGATGACATACACCGCTTCCCGGCCCGAAGGAGTCCGTCATGGATGTGGCCGATCTCGTCGTCGTCCCCGTCTCCGCCGCGGTGATCGGCGCGCTGGGCTGGTTCTTCTTCGGCCCGCGCCGTGCGCGCACGGCCCGCGTCGAGGACGGGGTGCAGCGGGTGGAGGTGACGGTGCGGGGCGGCTACAGCCCCGACGTGATCCGGGTGCGGCAGGGCGTGCCGCTGGAGCTGGCGTTCGACCGTCAGGAGTCGGGGGATTGCACCTCGCGGGTGGTCTTCCCGGAGCTGGCGACCAGCGCGGCGCTGCCGGCCTTCGAGCGCACCACCGTCCGCCTCGTGCCGCGGCAGGCGGGCTCGTTCGGCTTCGCGTGCGGGATGAACATGATCCACGGCACGCTGGTCGTCGAGCCGACAGCAGGCGGCGCGGAAACGGACGGGGAACCGACCGCCACGGGGGAGGGGCCGCCCGCGGCCGCGGGGCCGAGTGAGGCGGCCGCGGCCGAGGAGGAGGCGGCGCAGGCCGAAGAGCGGCGCGCGGAGATCGCGGACCTGACCCGGCGGGTGGCCTTCGGCACGGTGCTGACGCTGCCGGTGCTCTTCGCGGTGATGGCACACGAACTCTTCGGTGCCGACTGGGTGCCGGGCATCCTGCTCAACGACTGGCTGCAGCTGGCGCTGATCACGCCGGTGATGTTCTACACCGGCTGGCCGATCCACCGCACCGGCTGGCTGACCCTGGCCCACCGGGCCGCGGACATGAACTCCCTGATCACGCTGGGCACGGTGGCAGCCTACGGCTACAGCCTGCTGGTCACCCTCGCCCCCGGCGTGCTGCCCGAGGACGTACGCGAGGTGTACTTCGAGGCGGTCGGGGTGATCCTCACCCTGATCCTGCTCGGCCGGCTGCTGGAGGCGAAGGCCAAGGCCGGCACCGGCGAGGCGATCCGCGCCCTGCTGGGCCTGCAGGCCCGCACGGCCCGGGTGATACGCGGCGGAGCCGAGAGTGAGATCCCGGTGGAGGACGTCGTCGTCGGTGACGAGGTGGTCATCCGGCCCGGCGAGAAGATCCCGGTCGACGCGAGCGTGCTGTCCGGAGCCTCCGCGGTGGACGAGTCCATGGTGACCGGGGAGCCGATGCCGGTGACCAAGCGGACCGGGGACACCGTGATCGGCGCCACCGTCAACGGCACGGGATCGCTGCGGGTGCGGGCGGCCAAGGTCGGCGCGGACACGGTGCTCGCCCAGATCATCCGGCTGGTGCAGCAGGCCCAGGCCTCCAAGGCCCCCATCCAGCGCCTGGCGGACGCCACGTCGGCGTACTTCGTACCGGCCGTCATCGCGCTCGCGGTGGTCACTTTCGCCGTCTGGTTCACCGTCGGCCCGGCCCCCGCGCTGACCCTGGCCCTGGTCTCGGCGGTCGCCGTACTGATCATCGCCTGCCCGTGCGCGCTGGGCCTGGCCACCCCGATGTCCATCATGGTCGCCACCGGCAAGGGAGCCCAGGCGGGCATCCTGATCCGCTCGGCCGAGGCGCTGGAGACCGCCCACAAGCTGGACACCGTGGTCCTGGACAAGACCGGCACCATCACCGCGGGCAAGCCGGTGCTCACCGACGTACGGCCCTTGGCCGGGATCGACGAGTCGGGGCTGCTGGCCCTGGTGGCCGGGGCCGAGCGCGACAGCGAGCATCCGCTGGCCGCCGCCCTCGTCGCCGGCGCCCGGGAGCGGGGCCTTGAGGTGCCCCCGGTGGGCGGCTTCGACTCGGTCACCGGCAAGGGCGTGCAAGCCACCGTGGACGGGCACGCGGTCCTGGTCGGCGCCGCCCGCCTGCTGTCCGACGCAGGGATCGACACCGCCGCCCTCACCCCACTCGCGACCGAGTTGTCCGCCCAGGGCAAGACACCTGTCCTCGCTGCCGTGGACGGTGCTCCTGCCGGGGTCCTGGGCGTCGCGGACACCGTCAAGGAGGACTCCGCCGCCGCCATCACCGCCCTGCGCGGGCTCGGCGTGGACGTCGTCATGCTCACCGGCGACAACCGGCGCACCGCCGCCGCCATCGCCGCGCAGGTCGGAGTGGAGCGGGCGCTGGCGGAGGTGCTGCCGGAGCACAAGGCCGACGCGATCCGCCGACTGCAGGGCGAGGGCCGCCGGGTCGGCATGGTCGGCGACGGCATCAACGACGCCCCCGCGCTTGCCCAGGCCGACGTGGGCTTCGCGATCGGCACCGGCACCGACGTGGCCATCGAGGCCTCCGACATCACCCTCATCTCCGGCTCCCTGGCCGGGGTCGTCACCGCGATCCGGCTGTCGCGCGCGACCATGCGCAACATCCGGCAGAACCTGTTCTTCGCCCTCGCCTACAACGCCACCGGCATCCCGATCGCGGCCGGTGTCCTCTACCCGTGGCTGGGCATCCGGCTCAGCCCGATCCTGGCCGCCGCCGCCATGGCCCTGTCCTCGCTGTCGGTGGTCACCAACGCCAACCGGCTGCGCCGCCACCACCCCGCCCCGCTGCCCGCCGCCGCCCCGGCCGCGGTCGAGCCGCGGGTGGAGGTCCCGGCCGAGCAGCAACCGCAACCCGAACCCGCCACGACCGCACACTCCGTCACGACACCGGAGGACGACATGAGCATCCGGCGCCACAACCACCACCAGCACCACGAGGCGGCCGCCACCGTCACCGACCCGGTATGCAGGATGCCCATCAGCCCGGAAGCCGCCGCCGACAGCGAGACGGTGCACGACGTGACGTACTACTTCTGCTCCGCCCAGTGCGCCGCGACCTTCCGCGCCGACCCGCACCGCTACATCGTCCACGCCCACCACGGCGACACGCCCTGAGCCGACGACGGTGCCCGGCCTCTCGGGGGCGCGCCGGGCCGGGCGCCGCAGCGGCCCACAAGGATGGGAAGGCAGCCATGACCAAGCAGGCAACCCCGCCCCCGGAGGGCGACCGGCCCACGCCCACGGCGCCGCCGCCTCCCCCTCGCTGGCGGCACTGGCTGTGGCCGATCGCCGCCCTGGCCGCCGTCCTGCTGTGGGCCACCCTGCCCAACGTGCAGGGCCCGGAGAAGATGGACCTGAACTACTCACAGTTCGTCCAGCAGGTCGACACGGGCAAGGTCAAGACGGTCACCCTCAAGACCGACGGGAAGGCAGGCGGAACCCTCACCAACGGCCACCGCTACACGGTCACCATCCCCGTCGACCTCGCCGGGGAGCAGCTGCTGGACCGGCTGCAGGACAAGAAGGTGACGATCACCGCGTCCTCGCCCACGCCGTCCTTCGGCTCCCAGTTCCTGTCCTGGACGCTGATCCTCGCCCCGTTCCTGATCATCGGCTGGCTCTGGTACCGGATGTCGAAGGGCGCCATGGCCCAGATGCACGGCGCCCTCGGCGGCGTCGGCAAGTCCAAGGCCAAGGTGTTCGACGCCGAACGCCCCAAGACCGGCTTCGCCGATGTCGCGGGCTACGAGGGCGCCAAGGCGGAGATCGCCGAGGTGGTCGACTTCCTGCGCCGGCCCGAGCGCTACCACAAGGCCGGCGCCACCGCACCGCGGGGCGTGCTCATGGTCGGTCCGCCCGGCACCGGCAAGACCCTGCTCGCCCGCGCGGTCGCCGGGGAGGCGGACGTGCCGTTCCTGTCGGTGGCCGGCTCCAGCTTCGTCGAGATGTACGTCGGTGTCGGCGCCGCCCGAGTACGGGACCTGTTCGCCGAGGCCCGCAAACGCGCCCCCGCGATCGTCTTCGTCGACGAGATCGACGCCCTGGGCGGGCGCAGGGGCGCCGGAGCGGTGGTGTCCAACGACGAACGCGAACAGACCCTCAACCAACTCCTGTCGGAGATGGACGGCTTCGAAGGAGCCGAGGGCATCGTGGTGCTCGCCGCCACCAACCGGCCCGAGGTCCTCGACCCCGCCCTGCTGCGCCCGGGCCGCTTCGACCGGCAGGTCACCGTCCCGCTGCCCACCCTCGCCGAACGGGCCGCCATCCTCACCGTGCACTGCCACAGCAAGCGCCTCGATGCCGGCGTCGACCTGGACGTGGTGGCCCGCGGCACGCCGGGCTTCTCCGGCGCCGACCTGGCCAACCTGGCCAACGAGGCCGCCATCGTCGCCGTACGCGACGGCCGGGACGTCCTGACCGCCGACGACTTCGCACAAGCCCGCGACCGGATCCTGCTCGGCCGCCGCGAGGGCTCCAACGTCCTGCTGCCCGCCGAGAAGCACGCGGTCGCCGTCCACGAGTCCGGCCACGCCCTGGTCGCCGCGCTCAGCCCCAGCGCGGACCCGGTCGCCAAGGTCACCATCCTGCCCGCAGGCCAGACCCTCGGCGTCACCGAGCAACTGCCCTTGATCGAGCGCCACCTGTACGGCGAGGACTACCTCACCCAGACGCTCGCCGTCCGCCTCGGCGGGCGCGCGGCCGAACTCGTCGCACTCGGCCAGGGCTCCACCGGCGCCGCCAACGACCTGGCCGGGGCCACCGAACTGGCCACCAAAATGGTCCGCGAGTTCGGCCTGTCCACCTCGCTCGGCCCGGTCGGATACCCCCAGGGCGGCTCGGTCTTCCTCGGCAGCGGCGGCTCCGCCCTCTCCAGCCGGCCCTTCGCCGAGGCCACCCAGGCCGCCATCGACACCGAGGTCGCCCGCCTGCTCCGCGACGCCGAAGACAGCGCCACCACGTTGCTGGAAGCCCACCGCGACGAGCTGCAGGGCCTGGTCGAGCTGTTGCTGGAGCAGGAGACCGTCGACGGCACCGCCGTCTACCGCCTGCTGGGCACCCAGCCCCCCACCGAGCACACCCCCGGCACGACGGTGGCGCCCCGCCGCGTCACCG
The DNA here is from genome assembly GCF_000721175.1 of Streptomyces anulatus. Lineage (GTDB taxonomy): Bacteria > Actinomycetota > Actinomycetes > Streptomycetales > Streptomycetaceae > Streptomyces > Streptomyces anulatus_C. The sequence goes on along the minus strand of NZ_JOEZ01000002.1, from coordinate 155,701 downwards.
TCACCAAACAGCCCGCCACCCACCACAGCGGCCCCGCAGCCGCGCCAGAGCAGCCCGCGACCGGATCAGACGGCGCACCTCGCGGCGTGACCGGCCGGACGGCGACGAAGCCCAGGGACCCGCGATGAGCACCACCCGGCGCGGTGCCGCGCTCTTCACCAAGGTCCGCCAGGCGATGTCGTTTCTGACGCACCGGGACGTCCGATCCCCGCACGGGAGCGGGGGAGGCCGTTCCTGGCGAGAAGGCAGCCCCACCGGACTTCCCCGTGACGCGGAACAGACCTCGGCCTTCCCCTGGCAGACCGCCGGACCCAACGGGGAACCCGCGACCGCCGGTTCACCGGGCCCGACCCGGCGAGGGTGGGTGCTGGCGGTCGTCTCCGTGGCATGGTTCCTGGTGCTGATCGACGACACCGCGGTCGTCGTCGCGCTGCCGCCGCTCGGGCGCGAGCTCGGGCTGGGGCTGGCCGGGCTGGAGTGGGTGATCAACCTCTACACCCTCACCTTCGCGGTGCTCACCCTGTGGGGCGGCATGCTCGCCGACCGGTTCGGCTCCCGGCCCGTCTTCCTGGCCGGGCTGGCGGTGTTCACCGTCTCCTCACTGACCGCCGGGCTGTCGCCGGACGGCGGCGCGCTGATCGGGCTGCGCGCCGCCCAGGGCGCCGGGGCGGCGCTGATGGGTCCGGCCTCCCTCGCCCTGCTGCTCACCTCGTTCCCCGGCCGCTCCCGCCCACTGGCCCTGGGGGTGTGGTCCGGTGTCGGCGCCGCCGCCCTGGCCGGCGGCCCGCTGGTGGGCGCCCTGCTGACCAGCGGCCTCGGCTGGCGGTCCATCTTCTGGATCAACGCCCCGCTCGGTGTCGCCGTCTGGGCCGTCGCCCGCCGCACCCTGCCCGCCCCGCCGCCCGTGCCCCGCCCCGGGCGAATCGACTTCGCCGGCGGACTCGCCTCGGCCGTCGGCCTCACGGCCCTGATCTACGCGCTGACGCAGGCCAACGCCTACGGCGCGGCCTCGGCGACGCTGTGGGCCCTGCTCGCCACCGCCGTGGCCGCCCTCGCGCTCTTCATCCGCATCGAGCGCCGGGCCGCGGCACCGCTGCTGGAGCTGTCCCTGCTGCGCCGGCCGGGCTTCCTGCCCGGAAACCTGCTGGGCATGGCCAGCCTCGCCGTCATGTGCAGCGTGTTCTTCTTCCTCTCCCTCTACCTGCAGCTCGCCGCCGGGGACACCGCCCTGCAAGCCGGCCTGGCCCTGCTGCCACTGACCCTGCTCGGCGCGGTCGTCGCGCCCGCGGCGGGCTGGCTGGTCCCCCGCCTCGGCGCCCGCACCCTCATCGGCGCGGGCATGGCGCTCACCGCCGCCGGACTCGTGCTGCTGGCCGGCATCAGCCCTGGCTGGGGAGCCGGCCAGCTGCAACCGGGACTGCTGGTGACGGGCCTGGGCATCGGGCTGTCCACCACAGCCATCACCACCGCCACCCTCGAACACATCCCGGATCGCCACACCGGCATCGCCAGCGCCACCCTCAACGCCTTCCGCATGATCGGACTGTCCCTCGGCATCGCCGTCATGGGCGCCATCGTCGCCGCCCAGTGGCCCGGCGACCTGACCCGCACCCGCCCCACCGGCACCACCTTCACCGACGGGATCGCCGACGGCCTGCTGATCAACGCGGCCATCGCCGCCGCCGCGGCCATCCTGGCCATCACCACCCTGCGCACCACACGAACACCGCATGACGATCGCGCGGCGGCCCCGGCCGCCCAGCGACAGGAGGGAGTTGAGCGGCGATGACCGCCACCACCGGCAGCGACCACGCCCAGCACCCGGCACCGCCCGGGTACCACGGCCACAAGACCGACCACCTCGCCCGCCTGCACCGGGTGGAGGGACAGGTACGCGGGATCACCCGCATGGTCGACGACGACCGGTACTGCATCGACGTCCTCACCCAGATCAGCGCCGTCACCCACGCCCTGCACGAGGTCGCCCTCGGCCTGCTCGACGACCACGTACGGCACTGCGTACTGGACGCGGCCAAGACGGAACCCGCCGCCGCAGACGCCAAGTTCGAGGAGATCACCGTCGCAATGCGCCGCGCCCTGCGGCTGTGAACCGCGGGCCGACCAGCCGCGCCGAGCACGCCGGTGCGATCCGCCGCGCGCCCACGAAGGAGGAAGAGCCGTGCTGATGAACCGGATGGAGACCGTCCTGGTCAACTCCCCGCCCCGGCGCTGGCTGCAGCGCTTCTACGAGGTGCCCGCGCTGCGGCGCCTGGGCGGCCCGCTGCCGCCCGGCGCCCATGTCCTGGAGATCGGCTGCGGCCCCGGCTACGGCACCCAGCTGCTCCTGCGCGACATGGGAGCGGCCCACGTCGACGCCGTCGACCTCGACCCGGCGATGACCGCCCGGGCACGCCGCCGCCTGGCGCCGCTCGCCGACCGCGTCCGGCTGGCCACCGGCAGCGCCACCGACCTGCGCGCGGCGCTGGGCGCCGAGGACCACACCTACGACGCGGTCTTCGACTTCGCGATCATCCACCACATCCCCGACTGGCGCTCGGCCCTCGACGAGATCGCCCGCGTCCTGCGCCCCGGCGGGACCTTCTACTTCGACGAGGTCACCGCGCTCGCCCTGGCCACCCGCACCTACCGCCTGCTGTTCGACCACCCCCGCGACGACCGGTTCACCCCCACCGACTTCCTCACCGAACTCGACCGGCGCGGCCTCGTGGTCGACGGCCACCACCGGACCTGGCGCGCCGGCCACTACCTGATCGGCGCCGCCGCCTACCGGCCCCGGCAAACCTGAGCGATGCATCCCGACGGCGTCCCGGAGACGGTCATGCCCCGCAGCCATCCCGCCGAGTCGCGGGCCCGCCTCGGCCGCCGGCACGGCCGATCACCGCACCGCCTTCCCAGACGGCCGCCGACGGCCGCGCAGGCACGCTCACCCACACGCCCCGGCTGGGCGTGGTGGCTGGGCGCCGCCGTCCTCCTGGCGGCCGCGCTCCTGCTCGCCACCAACCACAGCCATGAACTGGCCGGAGCGGCCCAGCTCCTCACCCAGGTGAGCCCGCCCAAGCTCACGGTCGCGCTGGCCGCCGAGGCGGCGTCCCTCGTGTGCTTCGCCGCGGTGCAGCGCTGGCTGCTGCACGCCGGCGGGGCGCGTCTGAGCCTGAAGAGCATGACGGCGCTGGCCGTGGCCGCGAACGCCGTGGCCGGGGCGCTGCCCGGCGGCGCGGCCTTCTCCGCCGCCTGGCTCTACCGGCAGCTGCGCCGACGCCACGTGGGCCAAGTCCTCGCGGCGGCGGTACTGGTGGTCGCCGGGACCCTGTCGGCACTCAGCCTGTTCATCCTGCTGGTGGCCGGGGCGCTCACCGCGGGCCTGGGCGGCCCCGGCGGCGCGGTGCTGCGCCCCGCCCTGGGCGTGGCGGGCCTGGCGCTGAGCGTCGGCCTGGTCGCCCTGGCACTCTTCCGCCTCCCGGGTTTCCGCGCTGCGGCCGGGCGGGCGTGGACGCGGGCGGGCGAGCGCTACCGGCGCGTCCGGCAGATCGAGGACGCGCTCATGCGCCTGGTCGCCCAGGCCCGCAGCGTGCAGCCCGGATTGAGGCCCTGGCTGCGGCCGTTCGGCCTCGCTCTGCTCAACTGGGCGTTCGACATCGCATGCCTGGCCGCCGCCATATGGGCGCTGGGCATCGGCATACCCTGGCGCGGCCTGCTGCTCGCGTACGCACTCACCCAGATCCCGGGCAGTCTGCGTCTGACCCCGGGCAGCATCGGCATCGTCGAGGCGAGCCTGGCGACCCTCCTCACCGTCTACGGCCTGCGCCCGGACCAGGCCATCGCCGCCACCCTGCTGTACCGGATCGCCAGTTACTGGGTGCTGCAGCCGATCGGCTGGGCCACCTGGATCGCACTGACCTTCCGCGCCCGACGGCCCGCACCGGACCGCACGGGCGGGCCGGACCAAGACCCGGACACCCCGCACTGACCGGTGGGTAAGTCCGCCAGTCCCGACGGGCAGTTGGCGACGCGCCCCGCACCGGCTGCGAACCGACCCCAGCCAGGGGACGGGCCGATTCCCTCAGGGGCGGATGGTCCCCACCAGGGCCGGTCGGCCTCTACGCCGCCCGCCCGATCCTGCGCCAGTCTGAAGTCCCTGGCCGCACGCACCCCGCTTCGCCGGCGAGACCCCCGGAGGCCGTCATGCGAGCAATCCGCAAGCAACGCAGTGTCCAGCCACCCGCCGGGACGCTGTCCCTGGCGTCCGCCGGACGCACTGTCCCCGTCGATGTGGCGCTTCGGCTGCCGGACGTCATGCTGCTCGTGATCGAGGACGCCTGTGCCCGGATCGCCGAGGCGGACTGGCGGCTGCGCCGCCCCTCGTGGCGGCGGCCGCGAGCCCGCCTGCGCTGGTACCGCGAGCGTCGGCAGCTGCGGGCGAAGACCGCCCGGGTCCGCGCCCTCGCCAAGGAGTACCTGGATCGGTAGACCAGGTTGTCCACCCGCGATCGCCGTCTCGTCCCCGGACCAGTGCCCGGCACTCGGCGGGACCGCCCGCGCCGTACGTGCGCGGCAGCCGCAGCTCCGCGCCAAGGTCAGCTGTCCCGTCCCTTCCCTTGGCGTTTTGTCGTTGTCCCGGTTGAACTTGTCTGGTTCGCCGTTCGTCACGGGGATGTTGTCGCGTACTGCGTCCGCCAGGGCTCGGCGTCCCAGGGCGTTTTGTCGCTCGCCTGCGCTTGTCCTGTGTGGGCGAACCTCGGAAAGTGCCCACCGAGGTACGGATGATCACCGTACGCGCGTGAGCACCTACGAAGGGTGGCTATGCGCGGAAACCGTTGTCCCAATTCCGCTGAGCCAGAGACCAGGGGCTGTCAGGCCCGGTCTCAGAACTCGCACTCGGCGTCATCGAAGATGACGCAGCCGATGTCGGTTCTGTACGGCACGGGGGCCACGATGATCAGGTCCTGCCTGGTCCATTCGACGCGCAGCACCATGCTGACCGGGGCCACGGTCATGTACTGCCATGGATCCCCCTCCGGCTTGTACATCCCCGCGACCGCGACGGCGATGCAGTGCCCGAGTTCCTCGGTGTAGACGTACCAGGGAGCCAGCTCGGGCGGCAGGGGCTGCGGGTGGGCGCGGTCGGGCACGACGGATTCGCCATCGCATGCCGCCGTCATCAGCATCGCCGCCCGGTCGTCGGACAGGCCGGTCGGTGCGGCGGGTCTGTGGACCGGGATCGTCTTCCGGGCATGGGCCGCGCCGTCGCGGATCCACTTGCGGTATTTCTCGCCGGCTGCCAGGGCCTCGCGGGCCTCGCGCAGATCACAGCCGAGGGCGGCGGCGGTGCACGCGACGGCGTCCTCACCGTCGCCGTAGCTTCCTTCCAGGTGCCGGGCGCGCAGCGCCTTCAGCCGGGCCAGCTCGGCCTTGACGACGGCCATCCGGTCCCGTATGCAGGCGTCGATCCCGGCCGGGCCGTCCACGCCTGCCAGTTGGAACCACCACTCTGGCTTGCCGCGCATCCCCGACAGCCAGATCCGGTCCAGCTCCTCCAGCGCGTCCAGGTCACCTTCCTCGATCCCGGGCGCGAGGGCGTATGTCCTGCACCGCCCCGGCCTGTTCAGCCGCTCCAGGACCGTCTCGGACAGCTTCTTGCGGATCCACGCTTCGGCCTCAAGAGCGTCCCACTGGTCCAGGGCCCAGAACGTCCTCTTGCCCCGACCCCTGCGCCGCAGATGGAAGACCGTGGCGGCGGGCTCGGAGAGCCACAGACACTCTCCCGGCCGCGCGATCGCGGCGGTGATCGCGGACAGTTCCTCGGTGTCGCGGTACTGCCCGGTGGCCAGGTCCACCAGTTCCTCGTAGGGATAATCCGGCTCACGGAAGAGAGTGAAACTCATGAGGGTTCCATCCGGTGGTCAGGCGCGGTGGTGGTCAGGACGTTCGGCGCATCCCAGGGGCTACCGCTCGAGGACGGGCCCACGGCAACGGCCCGCTGGGCACGGCACCTGGGATGGGATCCGGACAGCCGAGGCACGCCCCGTCACACGACGGCTCCGGCGGTCGCAGGCCGCAGACGGCACGGCGGTACGGGCCAGCCCAGCGCCGTGCGTACGTACGAACGGCCGCCCACGCCCACCCCATTTCCCATCTGCAGAGGAGCCCGACGGCCGCCGGCCATCGGCCCACACAGCAGGTTCTCCCTCCCCGCTCATGTCAGACGATGCTAGGTGAACCGATCACGCTGCGCTACAACGGGTGTTGGACCTCCCCGGCCCGCTGGCCGGCCTGGTCAGCGGTGTGTCCGGGAAGGAACGTGAAGCGGGACGGGACATCAGCGCACCGCTGCCTGGCCAGGTCCCTCAGTTCTCTTCTGGACCGCCGCCCCGTGACCGGGGCTGCGGCTGCCCGAGGAAAGCTGCGCCAGGGCGTTGCGCAGGTCGGCGGCGGCCTGCTCGGGCGGCACGGTGATGACCGCCATGCCGCTGCCCAGTTCGAAGCCGGCGGTCTCGGTCAGGTGGGGCAGCAGCTGCAGGTGCCACAGGAAGTAGTCGGTGCCTTCTTCGCCGTTGGGGGCGCTGAGCAGCAGGTAGTTGTACGCGATGTCGCCGAGCAGGTGGCGCAGTGCGGCGAGCAGCCGCCGTAGCAGCGCGGCGGTGCCGGCCAGGACCGCGTCCGGGGTGTCGGCGAAGGAGGCGTGGTGGACGCGGGGCATCAGCCAGGTCTCGTACGGGGCGCGCGGGGCGAAAGGGGCGAGCACGACGGCGTGTTCACTGGCGGCGATGATCCGGGCGCCGTCGGCGAGTTCGGCGTCGCGGACGTCGGTGTACAGGCAGCGGCCGGTGTCGTCGTAGTGGGCGCGGGCGACGTCGAACAGGTGCCGATGGCGCAGCGGCACGATCGGCGTGGCCATGATCTGGGAATGCGGGTGGGGCAGGGAGCTGCCGGCGGCGGCGCCGTGGTTGCGGAACGGCAGCACCAGGCCTGGGCGTTTCGCGCGCAGTGCCGCGCAGCGGGCGCGGTAGGCCCGCAGCACGTTGGCCACCGCCGTATCGTCGCCGTCGGGCAGGTCCCAGTCATGGTGCGGGGACTCGATGACGACCTCGTGGCTGCCGACGCCGTCCGCGCGGATGAACAGGCCTTCGCCGGGGCGGACCCCTGCACGATGGGCGGTGGTCTGCGCACGCGGAGTCAGGAGGGGGTAGCGGTTGCGCACCACTCGTACGGCCCAAGTGGCATCGGGGGCGGGCAGGCGCCACAGTTCCTCGGGCGTCTCCTGCTCGTGGCCGGGGCAGAACGGGCAGCGCGCCCGCGCAGCGGGTGGGGTGGGCGCCGCGGCGGGTATCTGGCGGGGGCGCGAGCTGCGGCCAGGGGCGATGACGACCCAGGTCCGGGTGAACGGGTCCCGCCGCAGCTCGGACATCACCGGCCTCTTTCGCTCTCGTCCCGCTGTGCGTGTGTCAGCCGTCCCGGCGCGCCTGGCTCCTCCCGAGCGTCCCGAAGACGGCACGCAGGTAGAGCTGCGGGGAGAGGGCGAACTGGCGCTGGCAGGAGGCCGAGCAGAACCGGAACAGCGTCCCGTCGTGGCGGGTGTGGTAGGCGGCATCGGCGTTGACGCGCATGCCGCAGACGGGGTCGCGGTCCTCTCCGGCCACGCCCACGGAGGGGAGCACGCGGGTGGCAGGTTCAGGGGTGTCGAGGAGGCTGGCGATGAGCCGTAGTTCGTCCGCGATCAGGCGGGGCAGCAGGAAGCGGCGGCGTACCACCTCCCGCCCGGCGGCGGCCATCCGGCGTGCTTTTGCCGGGTCGGCGAGCAGGGCGAGCACTGCCTCGGCGCATTCCTCCACCGAGGCGACCAGGTGTCCGCCGGCGCCGTCGGGCAGCTGAAGGGGGATGCCGCCGGCCCGCCCGGCGACCACCGGCGTGCCCTTCCAGACGGCTTCGGAGACCACCAGCCCGAAGCCCTCCCGCAGCGATTTCTGGATCACCACGTCGGCGTGCCGCTGGAAGGCGTTGACCTCGATGTTTCCGATCCCGGTGAGGTTGGTGAGCAGGTAGATGTCCGGGTCGTCGGCCACGGCCTCGCTGATCTGCCGGTACACCTGCCAGCCCTCGGGGTCGTCCAGCGCCATTGCCCCGACCAGGGCCAGCTGGAGATCAGACGTCTGCCGCTTGACCAGCCGGTAGGCGGCGATCACGCCGAGGGGGTCCTTCCACGGGTCGAACCGCGACACCTGGGTGAGCAGCGGCCGGGTGGTGTCCACGCCGATCCAGCCCAGCACCCGGGCCGCGAAGCCCGCCTCCAGGTCCATGTTCTTCGGGCTCAGCGGGTCGATTGCGGGCGGGATGATCTCCACCCGGCCGGTGGGCAGGTCCGGCGGCGCGAACGCGCCCAGGGTGAAGACCGCCGCGTCGTAGTCGGCCAGCAGCGGCCGCAGCCTGGCCCACACCGCCGGATTCGGCTGGGAGCTGTCGATGTGACAGCGCCACATCCACGTGGCGTCGCCCCGGCCCCGCAGATGCGGCAGCGCCAGCGGCTGCGGATCGTGCACCACGACCACGTCGTAGGACTCCTCCAGCTGGGCCGAGAACTCGGCGGAGATCTTCTCGTACACCCGCCATGCGGCCTCCTCCACGCCCCGCGGGTCTCCCTGCAGACCGTTGTGGATGGCTTTGGTGACGGTGAAGAACTCCGGTGAGCCGGTGATGGTCTTCCAGTCGGCGACCAGCCCCAGATCCCGCATCAGCGGCACCTGGGAGCGCAGGATCTCCGCCACCCCGCCACCGTAGGAGGTGGCATTGACCTGCAGCACCCGCGCCCCCTCCAGCGGCACGGCCAGTGCCCGCACCTCATCGATCTCCGCATCCCCGCAGCACGCCCGGTAGGCGTCCAGCCGCTGGCGGCCGACATCCACGGTCTGCAGCATGCTCGACTCCTCGTGCATCATGCGGCGGGCAGCCACACCGCCTCGGCGGTGCAGGCACAGCCGAGGCGGCGACGGTTCCCATCCTTCCGCCCAGCTGGGCGGGGTGCATCCCGGGCCGGTCCTCGCACGCGACGGCCGCAGGTGCCTGCTCGGGGGCGTCCGGTGCCTGCCCGGCCTGCTGCCGCCCGCCGGACGGCATCTGGAGCCTGCCGGACTGCAGGACGCGCCGGCCGGGATGCGACAACACCTCGGACGGCGGATGCTGGTCCGCAGGAACGTTACGGACGCCGGCCAGGACCCACGTCCCGCGCGGGCCCTGCGGCCTCAGGCCGAGGCTGAAGAGGCCAGGGGCGGGGCTGAAAGTCTCCCAGGCCCCATGCCGTGTGCGGCGGAGGTAGCGGCCATGGAACCAGTCGTCACCGCGGGCCTGGACGGTTCCCCGGAGAGTGGGTCCGCTGCGCGGTGGGCGGCAGACGAGGCGGTGCGGCGCGGGCTGTCGCTGCGCCTGGTCCACGCGTGGGCCCCGCCCCCGCCCACGGCGGCGGACATCCCGGTCCCGCAGGACACGCAGAGCCACTGGGCGCAGCTTCTCCTGCGCGACACGCAGAGCGAACTGCGCGAGCTCCACCCGGGCCTGCCCGTCACCACGGACCTGGTCCCGGAGGAAGCCACCGCCGCGCTGCTCACTGCCGGGGCAGCCGGCGAGATGCTGGTGCTCGGCTCGCGAGGCATCGGCCCGGTCAGGGGATTCTTCCTCGGCGACATCGGTCTGCATGTGGTGGCACGAGCCGATCGGCCCGTCGTCCTGGTCCGCGCCGGCGAGCAGCGCGACGAGGAGGCACCCTGCGCCGAGGCCGCCAGTGTGGTCGTGGGACTGGACCTGCGCCGACGGTGCGAGGAGGTGCTTGAGTTCGCCTTCGGTGCCGCTGCCCTGCGCGGCACCGTACTGCGTGCCGTCCACTGCAGGAGTCTGCCGGTCCCGGCCTCCGCGTTGTGGTATGCGAGCCCCGAGGCCGCCGAAGCCGTCGCGCGTGCGGCGGGACAGGAACTGTGCGCGGTCCTGCGCCCGTGGCAGGAGAGGTTTCCCGGGGTGCGGGTCATCGATGAAGTCCTGTTCGACAGCCCTGCACGGGCCGTGGCGCACGTGGCGCACGGATCCGCGCTCCTGGTCGTGGGCCGTCGGCGGGACCGCCCCGCCCTGGCACCGGGCATCGGCCCGGTGGCCCACGCCGCCATCCACCACGCACTGTGCCCGGTCGCTGTCATCGCTCACGACTGATCCAGTGAATGCCCTTACTTCTCGTGGTGATCAGGAGGCGCAGCAGGACAGCTTGGCCACGTCGCGGGTGTAGGTCCGGGCGGCCAGCTTCAGGCCCTCGGCCATGGTCAGGTAGGGGCACCACAGGTCGGCCATCTGCTGCACGGTCATCTGGTTGGCCAGCGCGTAGACGGCGGTGGCGATCACATCGCCCGCGCCGTCGGCGATGACGTGCGCGCCGAGCAGGCGGCCTGTACCGGCTTCGGCGACGAGCTTGATCAGGCCGCGTGTGTCGCGGTTGACCAGGGCGCGGGGCACGTACTGGAGCGGCAGGACGCGGCAGTCGCACGCGTAGCCCTGGGCGACGGCCTGGGCGTCGGTGAGTCCCGCGGCGGCGATGGCCGGGGTCGTGAAGGTGACGCGGGGCAGGTGGTGGTAGTCCAGCGCGCGCTCCGCCCCGTCCAGGGCGTTGTCGGCGGCCAGCGTGCCGTGGGCGCCGGCGACGTAGACGAACTGCGGGTGCCCGGTGACATCCCCGGCCGCCCAGACCCTGGGGTTGTGGGTGCGCAGGTGCTTGTCCACGACGATCTCGGCCCGCTCCCCGGTCTTCACCCCGACCGTCTCCAGGCCAAGGCCGTCGGTGACCGGGCGGCGGCCGGTGGCCACCAGCAGCTGCTCGGCGCGCAGCTGGAGCATCTCGCCGCCCCGGGCCGCGGTGAGAACGTAGCCGTCGTTGTCGCGGCGCACGGCGGTGATGGTGGCCGCGGTGTGCACGCCGATGCCCTCGTCCCGGAAGACGTCCTCGATGACGGCACCGATCTCGGGTTCTTCGAACGGGGCGAGCCGGTCCAGCGCCTCGACGACGCTGACCTTGACCCCGAGGCGGGCGAAGAGCTGGCCCTGCTCCAGGCCGATGTAGTTGCCGCCCACCACGATCAGCGACTCCGGCAGGTGATCGAGTTCCATGGCCGTGGCGGAGGTGAGGTAGCCGGCCTGCTCCAGCCCGTCGATCGGCGGCGCCCACGGCGCCGAGCCGGTAGCGACCAGGTAGTGCGCGGCCTCGATCGTCACGGCGCCGCCGTCGTCGGGATCGACGTGCAGGGCCGGGCCGTCGGTGTTCCCGGTGAAGGATGCGGTGCCGCGCACGATCTCCCAGCCGTACTCGGCCGCCAGGTGCACGTACTTGTCCGCCCGCATCTCTTCCACCAGAGCGGTCTTGCCGCCGATCAGGGCGGGGAAGTCCACCGGCCCGGCCTCGGTACGGATGCCGGGGAACGGCTGCGCGAGGGCGACATGGCGGGCCCCGGCCGCGGCCAGCAGCGCCTTGGACGGCACGCAGCCCGTGTTCACGCACGTGCCGCCGGTAGTGCCGCGCTCGACCATCACCACGCTCGCGCCCTTGGTGCGGGCTGCGATCGCGGCGGCGAACGCCGCCCCGCCCGAACCGACGACCGCCAGGTCGTACCCGGCCTTCGCACTTCTCACGGCTGCCTCGCCTCCCATCGCGGCCGGCCGGGAGCCGGACCAACACTTCTATGCGCTTTCCCGAATAACAGTGCCACGATACTATGCGGGTAGGCGAATAGGTGAATGAGGAGAGGACTGCCTGTGAATCCGGTGCCTGGCCCGACGCCCGGCCTCCCGGAGGCTGAGACCGCCGGCTGCTCGCACAGCGACACGGTGGCGAAGTTCTTCCGCGCCCTGGGCGACCCCACCCGCTTGAGACTGCTGGAGTTCGTCCTCGGCGGCGAGCGCACCTCCGCCGACTGCGTGGAGCATGCCGGGATCTCCCAGCCGCGCGTGTCGGTGCACCTGTCCTGCCTCGTCGACTGCGGCTACGTGATCGCCCGCCGGGACGGCAAGAAGCTGCGCTACTCCGTCGGCGACCCGCGCGTGGCCGACCTGGTCATGTTCGCCCGGTCCCTGGCCGCCGACAACGCCGCCGCGCTGGCCTGCTGCACCCGCATCGCGTCGGCCGACCGAGACTGACCCACAAGGACCTGCCCCTTCCCGCCACCCCCCGCCCGGCCCCCGCGCCAGGCCGATCACTGACCCGTACCGGTCTGCGGTCGCTGCGCAGGCGTCGGGAGCGGCCGCTCCTGGGTGCGCCCTGACCGGACCCCAAGATCATTCTCAGTGTTGATCGATGTGCGCTGCTCAATGCACCCCGTCTTCGCGCCAGCCGAGTTTGATCAGCAGGTTCTTGGCCTCGTCGGCAACCTCGGCGTCGGCGACCACGTCGTAGCGGGCGGCCACGATCTGGCTGCGGGAAGAGAAGTCGCGGTGGCCGCGGCTGAGGGCATGACCGGCGAAGCCGAAGACCGCGCCGAACACGGCGCCGTAGGCCAGCCCGCTCAGCATCAGGACCAGGACGTGGTGGTTGCCGGCGGCGAACACCGACAGCAGCAGCCCGATCAGCAGCCCGAACCAGGCGCCGGTGCCCGCCCCTGCCAGGGCGGCCCGGCCGCGGGTGAGCCGGCCGAGCACGGTCTCGACCATGCGCAGGTCCGTACCGATAATCGCGGTACGTTCCACCGGGAACTTACTGTCGGACAGAAAATCGACCGCGCGCTGGGCGCCGGAGTAGGTCGGGTACGAGCCGACGAGCGGACGGTCGACCTCTGCGGTAGGCGGGTGCTGGGTCATCGAAGGACTCCCTTCGTCATAGAGCAGCCTGCGCCCGCGCCACGTCCAGTGCCAGCGGACACCGCGGTGGGCGAGCGCCACGTGGAACGGAAGAGCAGGGCTGGCGATGTCGAGGATGGCCGCGGAACGCGGGCCCGGGCGGGCGGCTGGTCGCCGAGCCTCGGACTCTGCCCCGCGGTACCCGTCGCTTCGTCGAGCCTGCTCCGCGGGCGCGGACCGGCACAGGGCCCGAGTGGCCCCCGGGTGTGGGCCGCTGGTCCCTACCCCCGCTGGGTATCGCGGGGCGAGGATGGTCCCAGGCCGAGCGTGCCGTCACTGGCCCGCAGGGAAGGGCCGGGTACGCCAGGGCCGAGGTTGCGGCCCAGATCACCGGGCCGGAGCCTTGAAGGTGTCCGCCGACATGGCATGCATGGCCCGGCTGATTCCTCACCCCACTGAGAGGAGGCGGCCGTTATGAGCAGCATCGCTCACCGCATCGCCGCCCTGTTCCGGATCAAGGCGAACAAGGCGCTGGACAAGGCCGAGGACCCGCGCGAGGTCCTGGACTACTCCTACGCCCAGCAGCAGGAGATGCTGCAGAAGGTGCGGCGCGGCGTGGCCGATGTGGCCACCAGCCGCAAACGCGTCGACCTGCAGATCAGCCAGCTGCAGCAGTCCGGCGGCAAGCTGGAGGGACAGGCCCAGCAGGCGCTCGCCGCCGGACGCGAGGACCTCGCCCGCGAAGCCCTGACCCGGCGCACCGCCGTGGCCTCGCAGGTCACCGACCTGCAGACCCAGCAGGAGTCGCTGCAGGACCAGGAGGAGAAGCTCACCCTCGCCTCGCAGCGCCTGCAGGCGAAGGTGGATGCGTTCCGTACCCGCAAGGAGACCATCAAGGCCACCTACACCGCGGCCGAGGCGCAGACCCGTATCACCGAGGCCGTCACCGGCATCGGTGAGGAGATGGGTGATGTCGGTCTGGCCATGCAGCGGGCCCAGGACAAGACCGAGCAACTGCAGGCGCGCGCCGGTGCGCTGGACGAACTGCTCGCCTCCGGCGCGCTGGAGGACGCCACCCTGCCGGCCGGCCGTGACGACATCGAGGCCGAACTCGAGCGCGTCACCGCGGGCAGCGACGTGGACCAGGAACTGGCCCGGATGAAGGCCCAGCTCCCGGCGTCTTCCACCCCGCCGGCCGTGGAGGGCGGCGGGCCCAGGCAGGCACCGCCGGACCAGGAGGAGACGTCATGATCATGCGGATTCTCGGCGAGGGCCAGTACGAGATCGCCGACACGCACATCGACCGGCTCAACGAGCTGGACGCGGCGCTGCAGTCGGCCGCCGACGCGGGCGACGAGACCGCGTTCACCGCCGCCCTGTCGGCCCTGCTCGACGCCGTGCGCAGCCTCGGCACACCACTGCCGGACGAGACGATCACACCCTCAGACCTGGTACTGCCCGATGCGGACACCAGCCTCACACAGGTGCGCGAACTGCTCTCCGACGAGGGCCTGATCCCGGGGTGATGACGATGCGCAGCCGCTTTGAACCCGACCGGCAGCTGACCGCCCGCATGGCGGTCACGATGTTCCTGCTCGGGCTGGTGTACGTGGCGTTCATCGCCGCGCTGATCGTGCTGCTCAAGTCCGTGGTCCTGGTGGTCGTCATCGCCGCCGCCCTGCTCGGCGCGCAGTACTGGTACTCCGACCGGATCGCCCTGTACGCCATGCACGGCCGCCTCGTCACCCGGGAGGAGGCGCCTCAGCTGCACGGGGTCATCGACCGGCTGTGCGCCGCCGCGGACATGCCCAAGCCCCGGGTGGCCATCTCCCAGATGGACCTGCCCAACGCGTTTGCCACCGGCCGCAACGCCGATCACGCCGTGGTCTGCGTCACCACCGGACTGATGCGGCGCCTGGAGCCCGAGGAACTCGAAGGTGTCCTCGCCCACGAGCTCTCCCATGTCGCGCACCGCGATGTCGCGGTGATCACCATCGCCTCGTTCCTGGGCGTGATCGCCGGGCTCATCGTCCGCTTCGCCTTCTACTCCCAGCTGTTCGGCGGCCGCAACCGCGACCAGAACACCGCCGCCCTGCTCGCGATCGTCATGGCGGTCTCCGCCCTGGTCTACGCGATCAGCTTCCTGCTGATCCGGGCGCTGTCGCGCTACCGCGAACTGGCCGCCGACCGTGCCGGAGCCATGCTCACCGCGAAGCCCTCCGCCCTGGCCTCGGCGCTCACCAAGGTCACCGGCGACGTCGCCCGTATCCCCACCCAGGATCTGCGCACCGCCCAGGCGTTCAATGCCTTCTTCTTCACCCCCGCCCTGGGGCCCGGCACTCCGGTGGCCAACATGTTCTCCACCCACCCCAGCCTGGAACGCCGCCTGGAGGCACTCGCGGAGATCTCCGCAGAGCTGGGCGAGACGACATGACCGCCGCCCACTGCCGTCCCGGCCCCGCCTGGCGTGCAGTGTCTGAACCGGGACCGGCAGGAAGGAGCTGAGCGGCCGTGGGTTTCCTGGATGTCCTGTTCGGGCGGAGCAAGCCGGTCAAGCCCGACCTCGACCAGCTGTTCGGCCTGCCCTCGGCGGCGATCACCCTTCAGGCGGCCATCGGATTCACCCCGACCGGAGCGGGCTCGGTCTGCTTCGCCAGCATCGAAGGCGGCGCGTTCGCCCAAGTCCAACAGGACGTACGGGCCCTGCTGGACGCGGACCCCGAACGCAGCGGCATACCCGTGGAGTTCAGCCGCGACGACTACGGCTACTCGTGGTTGCTCTCCCGCCGCGACCCGGACGACCTGCCCGCCCTCGTCAACGACCTGCACGCGGTGAACACCGCCCTGCAGGACAACGGCTTCGGTCCCCAGCTGCTCTGCTCCTTCGTCGCCTTCCGCGACGCCGAGCTCCGCCCCCTCGCCCTGGTCTACCTCTACAAACGCGGCACCTTCTACCCCTTTGCGCCCCTGCACGGTGAGAAGCGCGACAACCCGCTCGAACTGCAGGTCAAGGTCATCGTCAGGGACGACCTGCGCATCGAGCAGGACCTGACTCGCTGGTTTCCCCTCTGGGGTGCCCCCGGCCTGTGACTGCCGATCCCAGTCAACGGTCGGCGTCTCATCCACAACGGCCCGGTGGCCTGCCACCCGCGGTCCAGGACATCAGCCATCAGACAGGCCAACCTGATGCCCCGTCAGCGCCGGGACAGCGTGTTCACGTTGACTCGGCGTGACGTTGGGTGCTGCGCTGCCTGCATCGTCGGCCGAGTCGGCGGCTGACGAGAAACCCCGAGATGGACGTCCTCCTGGCCGGACGGCACGCAATCGACACGTGCCGCCCGGCCACGAGGTCATGCTTCGCAGGGATGTGGCGAGGTCGCCCAGACCGGCCGACCTGTGTCAACTTCCCTGCGTGGCATCGGCCTTCAGACGACGGACGGCCCCAGCTCCGAACGCTCCATACCCCTACGACTCGGCGCTGCCCCGGCGCGGGCCGCCCGGAAGCCGAGCAGCCCGAAGCCCACAGCCAGCCCGCCCCAGAGCAGGCCCATGGACGCGGCCGAGAGCACTCGGAAGTCCCACACCAGCGTGGCGGGGGCGGAGACAGCGTCAGGGTTGTCCGGCAGTGCGAACAGCGCCGCCAGTGCGGCCAGCATGATGGCGGTCACGGTCAGTTGACGCTGCGGTGCGGAACGACGGCGCTCCGCCAGCCACCCGTGGACACGCCAGGCCAGGGCGACGGCGATCACGCCGATGCCGATGGCGGCGAGCCACGCGTTGACGCGGGTGTCGATCGTTCCCGGATCGCCCACGCCCGGCGGATTGGCCGGGTAGCGGAGGAAGGGCAGCAGCCAGACCCCGGTGAATCCGGCGCCCGCCAGCGTCAGCGACCTCCGCCAGGGAGCACCGTCCGGATCCCGGCGGTGCAGGACGGCGTACACGACGGCGAAGAGGACCCCGATCGCCGCCCCGGTGAGGACGGCGGCCACCAGCAGGCCCGCGTGCTGCGTGGAACGGGAGAAGACCTCGGCCGCGGCCGATCCGGCGCCGCTCGCCTCCTCACGGGCCGCCTCCAGTCGCACCGCCTCGTCCAGCACCGGCTCGGCGAGCAGCCACGAGAACCCTCCGTTGACCACGCCGGCGGCTCCGCCTGCGAGCGCACCGCGCCCGAGCAGGGACAGAAGTGATGTCACGAGTGCCCCTCTCAGTGGCAGGGGCCGGCAAGAAGGTGCCGACCGTCGTGGGCGAACTCATGGACGTAGTTGGCCGATGCCGCGACCTTGCCCAGCGCCGGCGACAGCAGCGCGCCCTGGTCCAGGAAGACCGCGTCCAGCGCGACCAGCGCGAGGATCACCGCCGCGGCAGCGATCAGCCCGTCTCGCAGCGGGTGGACGACCAGGCCGGCGGCCGGCCGTGCCTGTGGAGCCGCCGAAGCACTCATGGAACCTCCTCGCGGGGTGCACACGCCCCGCCGTTCAGGAGGACGACGGGTCAGTGTCTGACTCCCGGGTGCAACCCCGGTCACAGTGGCGGGACCGTCCCGGATTCTCACCGGGTTCCTGCTCACCGTCGCCTCGATGTGAAGTTGTCGTCGCAGGTCGCGACGGCCTACTAAGTAAATTAGCGATCGGGGCCCGTTTCAAACAGATCGCGTGGGCAGCATCACAGGTAGCTGAATACCCCTAGGGGGTATAGTGTCCCCATCGGCCGGGAGAGGCAGGGAAGCGGCGCCCCTCCCGGAAATGACCCACGCATCCAGACCCCGAGGAAGAAGCCATGACCACCGAGACGAACACCAGCTCCTGCTGTGGCTCCTGCGGCTCCGGCACCACGGTCGACGTCCAGGGCGTCGGCGTCACCACCGTCTACAAGGTGTCCGGCATGACCTGCGGCCACTGCGAGGGCGCGGTCTCCAAGGAGATCTCCGCGCTGGACGGCGTCACCGCGGTCCAGGCCGTCGCCACGACCGGCGAGGTGACCGTCACCTCCGCCGCCCCGCTCGACGAGGAGGCCGTCCGCGCGGCCGTCGACGAGGCGGGCTACGAGCTCGTCGGCCGCGCCTGACGCCTCAGCCGGGGCCGACGGCCCCGGACACGCGAATTCCTCCCCGCGCCGGGACGTATCGCTCCGCTGATACGGACGCTGTGCGTCCTGGCCTCCCCCTGGAGATACGCACATGACCAGCACGGCTCCCGAGCAGGCAGTCCCCGACACAGCACCCGCGCCCGCCCATGCGGTCGAGCTCTCCATCGGCGGCATGACCTGCGCCTCGTGCGCGGCCCGTATCGAGAAGAAGCTCAACCGCATGGACGGCGTCACGGCGACCGTCAACTACGCCACCGAGAAGGCGAAGGTCTCCTACGCGGACGGCATCGAGCTCACCGACCTCATCGCCACCGTGGAGAAAACCGGCTACACCGCCGAGGAGCCGCCTCCGCCCGCGTCCGCCACCGCCGGTGAGACCGAGGGCGAGGCCGCGCCGGCGGCGGACGGTGAGCTCCTGTCACTGCGGCAGCGGTTGTACGTGTCGCTGGTGCTCACCGTGCCCGTCGTCCTGATGGCGATGGTGCCGACGCTGCAGTTCGACAACTGGCAGTGGCTGTCGTTGACGCTGGCAGCTCCGGTCGTGGTCTGGGGCGCCTTCACCTTCCACAAAGCCGCCTGGACGAACGCCCGGCACGGTGCCGCGACGATGGACACGCTGGTGTCGATCGGCACGCTCGCCGCGCTCGGCTGGTCGGTGTGGGCGCTGTTCTTCGGGCACGCCGGGATGCCGGGCATGCGGCACGGCTTCGAGTTCACCATCTCCCGCGGGGACGGCTCCTCCTCCATCTATCTGGAGGCCGCGGCCGGCGTGACGACGTTCATCCTCGCCGGGCGCTACCTGGAGGCGAAGTCCAAGCGCAAGGCGGGTGCGGCACTGCGAGCGCTCATGGAACTGGGCGCCAAGGACGTCGCGGTCCTGCGCGGGGGCAAGGAAGTACGCATCCCCGTCGCACAGTTGGCTGTCGGTGACCGTTTCGTCGTACGGCCCGGGGAGAAGGTCGCCACCGACGGGACCGTCGTCGAGGGCGCCTCGGCGGTGGACGCCTCCATGCTGACCGGCGAGTCGGTGCCGGTGGACGTGACGGTCGGCGACGCCGTGACCGGCGCGACCGTGAACGCCGGGGGCCGGCTGGTTGTCGAGGCCACCCGAATCGGTGCGGACACCCAGCTCGCACGGATGGCGAGGCTGGTCGAGGACGCGCAGAACGGTAAGGCCGAGGTGCAGCGCCTCGCCGACCGGATCTCCGGGATCTTCGTGCCGGTGGTCATCTTCATCGCGATCGCCACCTTCGGGGTGTGGTTCGGGGCCACGGGAGACACCGTGACCGCGTTCACGGCCGCCATCGCCGTGCTGATCATCGCCTGCCCGTGCGCCCTCGGTCTGGCCACGCCGACCGCCCTCATGGTCGGCACCGGCCGCGGCGCCCAACTCGGCATCCTCATCAAGGGCCCCGAAGTCCTCGAGTCCACCCGCCGCGTTGACACGATCGTCCTGGACAAGACCGGCACGGTGACCACCGGACGCATGCAGCTGCAGGACGTCTTCACCGCGCCGGACGTGGACAAGGACGAATTGCTGCGGCTGGCAGGCGCGTTGGAGCACGCCTCGGAGCACCCGATGGCCCAGGCCATCGCCGCCGGAGCCGCCGATCGGGTGGGAAGCCTGCCAGTGCCGGAGAACTTCGAGAATGTCGCCGGCCTCGGCGTCCAGGGCGTCGTCGACGGGCACGCGGTGGTCGTCGGGCGCGAGAAACTCCTGAAGGAGTGGGTCATCGAGCTCCCCCGCGAGCTGGCCGAGGCCAAGGTCGCGGCAGAGGCCGAGGGGCGTACGGCGGTCGCCGTCGCCTGGGACGGCGAGGCGCGCGGGGTCCTCACCGTCGCCGACGCGATCAAGGAGACCAGCGCGGAAGCGGTGGCCGAGCTGCGCGCACTGGGCCTGAAGCCCGTCCTGCTGACCGGCGACAACCAGCTCGTCGCCGAGTCGGTCGCCCGGGCCGTCGGCATCGACGAGGTGATCGCCGAAGTCCTGCCCCAGGACAAGGTCGATGTGGTCAAGCGACTGCAGAACGAGGGCCGTTCGGTCGCGATGGTCGGCGACGGCGTCAACGACGCTGCCGCCCTCGCCACCGCCGACCTCGGCCTGGCCATGGGCACCGGCACGGACGCCGCGATCGAAGCGGGCGACCTCACCCTCGTCCGGGGCGACCTCCGGGTGGCGGCCGACGCGATCCGCCTCTCCCGCAAGACGCTGGCCACCATCAAGGGCAACCTCTTCTGGGCCTTCGGCTACAACGTCGCGGCCCTGCCGCTCGCCGCCCTCGGCATGCTCAACCCGATGATCGCCGGGGCCGCGATGGCCTTCTCGTCGGTCTTCGTCGTCACCAACAGCCTGAGGCTGCGGTCCTTCAAGTGACTGCAAGGCATTGCCCCTTCGGCTGAGGCGCCCGGTCCGATGAGGCCGGGCGCCTCAGTGTCGAGCCGGTCCGTCGGGCTCGTCGGCTCAGTCCCCGAGCGTGCCAGAAGCCCCTCTCGGGCCGCCCAGTCGGTGTCCCGCCATCCGGGAGATGCGGACCTGACGGAGTCGTGCGCGTACGGCACGGCGCGCGGGGGCGGGAGGGCCGACATCGTCATCTCCCTTGCCGGAGAGTGCGCGCCCAGACAGAGGCAAACGGGGGATGTGTGGCGTCCTCCGCCCGTGCGCGCGGCTTGTGTGGCTACTTCAGGGTGAACCGCCAGCCTCAGGTGCGCAGCAACCGGGCGATGGCCCGCGTAGCCTCCGCGACCTTGTCCCCAGTCTCGTCCGCCCCGGCGGCAACGGCGTCCTGGACGCAGTGCCCGAGGTGGTCTTCCAGGAGTTGCATCGCCACCGCCTGGAGGGCCTTGGTGGTGGCCGCGACCTGGGTGAGGACGTCGATGCAGTACTGGTCCTGCTCCACCAGGCGCTGCAGGCCTCGAACCTGTCCCTCGATGCGGCGGAGCCGCTTGAGGACGGCGTCCTTGTCATCGTGATAGCCCGGCGACGCCTGCCCGGCCTCGGCCTGTTCCAGCTGGTCCATACCCCGAAACAGTATTACCTGGCGGAGTCGGACAGAAGGCGGACGTGAACTGTGCCCCCGCATCCGTCGCACCGGACCTGCGGATACGGGGCCCTCTTCGCGCGGCCGATGACTTCACCGCGTGCCGTGCTCCCTCAAGTCCCGGAAAAATACGATCTCGTTAAAGACCTTTCGATGGAGCACTGCACTAAGTACCTTCGCGACGCCGGTCAGTTGGCCGGCATCACCTCGTTATGGGCCGGCAACCCCGGCCGCACGAGTGGAGGTCAAGCATGCGCAAGGCCCACAGACGGACCGGCGTGGGCGTCCTCGCGGCGATACTCTTCGCCACGACCGCTCTCGCCGGTTCCGCACAGGCACATGACGGCGTCTCGGCATCCGACGGCGCCATCGACAACGCGGCGGCCACACACGGCCATGACCAGCACGGCGGCAGCGACGGACACCTGCCGGCCACCCAGAAGAACGTCCGCCTGGTCAGCAAACTCAAGCTGAGCAACGTCGTCGAGGGAAAGATCGCCGACGTCGGCGTCCACAAGGGCTACGCCTACCTCGCCTCCTGGGGCGGCGTCGGCTGCGACAACACCGGCGTGCACGTGGTCGACATCCGCAAGCCCAGCAAACCCAAGGAGGTCGGCTTCATCCCCGCCCCGGCGGGCAGCGCCCCCGGCGAGGGCATCCAGACGGTGCACCTGTCCACACCGTCCTTCAGCGGTGACGTCCTCGTCAGCAACAACGAGATCTGCGGCGAGACCGGCTCCGGCGGCATGAACATCTACGACGTCACCGACCCCACCAAGCCGAAGACGCTCGCCGAGGGCGTCGGCGACTTCACCCTCGAGGGCGAGACGACGGAGACCGCCCGTCAGATCCACAGCGTGTTCGCATGGGACGCGGGCCGCAAGGCGTACGCCGTGATCGTCGACAACGAAGAGGGCACCGACGTCGACATCATGGACATCACCGATCCGGCCAAGCCGCAGCTCATCGCCGAGTACGACCTCGACGAGACCTTCCCGCAGATCCTGCAGGCCGCCCCGGAGAACCTGACCGAGGTCTTCCTGCACGACATGGTCGTCAAGAACATCCGCGGCCGCCAGGTCCTGCTGGCCTCCTACTGGGACGCGGGTTACGTGGCGCTCGACGCGACCGACCCGAAGAACCTCAAGTACATTGGCGACACGGACTTCACCGACCCCGATCCCGAAGGCACCGCGGCGGGGCGAGAGGTGGCGCCGGAAGGCAACGGCCACCAGGCGGAGTTCACCCTCGGCAACCGGTATGTGATGGGCGCCGACGAGGACTTCGGCCCGTACGCGCTGTCGGCGCGCAACCTGGACGACGGCACCGCCGTCACCGCCGGGCAGGGCATCCCGCTGGAGGCGGGCAAGACCATCACCGGTGACACGGTATACGCCGGCCTGGGCTGCAACGACAGCCCCGCCGTCCCCGCGGGCGACCCGGCCGCGGTGGACATCGCCGTCGTGGAACGAGGCGTCTGCACCTTCACCGAGAAGGCCGCCAACGTCGAGGCGGCGGGCGGCTACGACGCCGTGCTCGTCTTCAACCGCACCGGCTCGGACGCCTGCGACGCGCAGAGCGGCATGAGCGTCGAGGGCACCCTGCCGACGTTCGGCGTCGCACCGCGCGGCCAGGGCTTCGCCGTCTTCGACCGGCCCTACAGCAACGAGGACTGCCTCGCCGGCACCGGTCCCGCCACCCTGCCGGTGGACATCGGTACGAAGGGCGACCGGCTCACCTTCTCGTCGTACTTCGACGGCTGGGGCTACGCCCACCTCTACCGCAACAAGGGCGGCAAAATGACCGAGCTGGACACGTACGCCATCCCGGAGAGCCAGGACCCCGCGTACGCCTCCGGCTTCGGCGACCTGAGCGTCCACGAGGTGGCGACCTCCGGCGTCCGGCCCGACCTGGCGTACTTCGCCTACTACGCGGGCGGATTCCGGGTCACGAAGATCAAGAACGACAAGCTCGTGGAGGTCGGCCGCTTCATCGACGAGGGCGGCAACAACTTCTGGGGCGTGCAGACCTTCAACTCCTTCGGGAAGGAGTACGTCGCGGCCTCCGACCGCGACTTCGGGCTCTACATCTTCGAGTACACCGGTCACTGAGCTGGTCTGAACGCGGGTCCCACACTCCATCAGCGCCACGGCTGGGGTCCCGGCCGTTACCGCGAGTGGCTAGGTGCGCTCACCCAGACACGGTGAAGCGCCCCCAACAGAGAAGTATGGACGCCTGTTGGGGGCGCTACCCGTTCAGTTACGCGCGGCTCACGATGAGCGCCTCAGACGGGGCCCTCACCGTCACGGGGTCCCCTCATCCTCACGGAGTCCCTGCGACCGCGGCAGCGCGATCCACGGCGGCGCCAGATCCTCCACGTACTCCCGGAAGTCCCGCTCCTCCTCCGGATCCGAAAGATCGAAGAGCGGGCTGAGCGGCCAGACCGGGCACCCGCCGACCCACGGCACGACCGTTTCGGACTCCCCGGGCACGGAGCGCAGTTCGGCCGTGCCCTCCAAAGGCAGCCAGTCGACCAGGCGAGAGCGGGCCGTGCCCGGGACGGCTTCCAGCAGGGCGAAGGGGCGGTTCTCACCCTCGGCGAAGAACACCAACTGCGGCGGCGCCTTGGCAGGGTCCTCGGGATCGGGCAGCAGCAGATAGCCGGCTGTCCTGGTCTCGGCGCCACGGGCGGCCGCCAGCACGAGGCGCATGACCCTCGCGGTAAACACACCGCACCACGCCACGCGGATCAGCGCGGCCGCCACGCCCCCGCCACTGATCCACAGCCCGCGATCGAGTCCCGGATCGCCGGGGACGCGAACGGCGGACGGGGACTGCACGGCGTACTCGACGGTGAGCCGATCGCCTTCGCCCGGGGCGGGTTCGTCCCTATAGGCGAGGTCCGTGGTGACCTTACGGCCGTCCGCCGTACGGAAGGTGACCTCGGCGTCACCGGGCACCAGCCACGGGGAGAGCGGGAAGCCGTCGTCGTAGCGCAGGGTCACGGCGGCCCGCGCGGTCGCCGTCTCGGAACCCCACAGCCGCAGCGCCGTCACCCACCACCAGCCCGAGAGACCCGCCGTGACCGCGAGGACGAGCAGGGCGCCCCAGGAGACCCCGGACGCCAGCGCCTGCCGCCGCAGCCGCGGCGAGCGCCACCACCCCGTGCTACGGATGTCGGGCTCGCGCGGTCCCGGACGGGCGGCGGCAGACCCGCTCAGGCGTGAGGCGAGCCAGCGGGAGACGGCGGCGAGATGGGCACGGTCCAGTACGTCCTCCGTGCGGGCCTCGGCACCAGCGGGTGCCGGGACCGGCTTGCCCAGGGGCACCGGCGCGTCCCGGTCGGTATCCCGGGCCCCTGGCCCCGATCGGGACGGGACACCGGACCGCCCGCCCGCCGCGCGGACCCGGAACGCGATGCCCGCCGCCGCGAGGCCCAGGAAGACCGCTGTGCCGCCGCCGAGTACCCATGGAGTGATCCCACGGTCGAAGGCCTCGCCGCGCAGCGGCCCGGCGGGTGCGGTGATCTCCAGGGACTGACTGGCCTCGACCGCACGGTCGTCGCAGTCGACCTCGGCGCTCTGCCGGGTCCCGTCCCAGGGATCCGGCCAGCTGACCCGGCAGACGTACTCCTCGGTGGCGGTGACCGTGGCCCGTACGGTCGTGCCGAAGCCGTACGCGCAGAGCAGCACACCCGCGCCGGCCAGCCCAAGCACCCCGGCCGCGACGCTCCACCACGGGACCATGGCGGCGGCCCGCCGAAGGGCGGACGACTCCCGGCCCGCCGGGCCGTCGCGCAGATACCGGCGCAGCGCCCGCAGCCGGGCGACGTCACCGAGCGAGGCGGCCGCGGTGCCGACGAGCCCACCCGTGCCGGTCACCACCAGGCCGAGCATCAGCATGAACGGCGAGTCCTCGAGGTCGGCTGCCTCACCGCGCACGGGCCACGGCCGGGCGGATATCCGCAGCGGATCACCGGCCCGTTCACCGCCGTAACAGTCGACGCCCGCCGTGCGCGTGCCGCCGTTCCAGGGGTCCTGCCAGCGCACCGAGCACACGCCGTCGCGCTTGGCGGTGACCTCCGCGGTGACAGACTGGCCGAGGACGAAGGTGTGCAGGCCGAAGAGACCGAGCAGCAGTGCCGCCATCAACGCCAGCGCGGCCGGACGGGGCACTCTCAGCACCCGCCGCGCGGAGAGGCGGAACGCCTCGTGCGGCGGCCTGGCCGCCGATCCGGCGGCCGGACCCGCCGGCCCGGTGAGCGCGCCCGCCAGAAACGGCACCGCCGATTCCGGAACGCGCAGGCGCAGCACGGCGGCCCCGTCCGGCGGCTCGTAGAGTACGGTCACCTGACGCACGACGAGCGGCCCTTCGTGAGGGAATCCCCGGAGGGGGACCGTGTCCAGCACCCGCCCGCCACGGGCCACGGGGAGCGGACTGTGCACCCCGTCGACGAAGTGGAGCGGACCGTCCCCGTCCGGCACCCACAGGTCACCCTTGACCGGCCGGGCCGGCCAGGACTTCCCGTCGCCCGCCAGCCTGGCCCGTATGCCCAGCGCTCCCGCGTGGCCCGGACCGGGCCACAGCGGCCGGTCCCGCCAGTCCGCCAAGGCATTCGCCAGTACGACGACCAGACCTGAGCAGACCATGAACACCAGATAGCCGACCACCGCGACCTGCCCCGCCCTCTACCGTCGGGATCAAGCCACTCGGCGATCCGCTGTGGCGAATATACGAGCGGCAGTGCCGGGTGCGGCAGGGCCCCCGGGGATGGCGCAGACCCCGCTGAGCTACTTCCGCCGCACCGGACGTGCGGACCCGTCCTCGCCGCCGGGCCCTCTGTGCGGCCGTATGTCGACGGTGGCCGGCGGCCTCGTCCCCGCCCACGCACACCAGCCACCCGCTCTCCGAGCACGCGTCGACCGGCGACACGCTCGCCACGCGCGCGCGGATCACGGCCTCGGCCACCCCTGGCACCCCGGCTGAAGGAAGCCGGACGAGCACCCCTAACCTACTTAGCAGTTTCTGGATGTACCTCGGTGAAGGAGAGACAGCCGTGGCCCCAACGGCACCCCCCACGCGGTCCGCTCCCAGGACATCACCGATGGACAGCGGCACCAGCCCGGCAGGGGCACGTTGTCGAACCCGGCGGCAGGCCGCGGGCGTGGTCGCGGCCGCTCTGCTGCTCGCTGCATGCGGGACGAGTACGACATCCGGTTCGCCGGACACCAGGCAAGCGGCTGGCTCCGACACCCGGCAGGCCCTCACCCGGTACTCGGCAGGCAAACGCCCCATGACCCCCAAGCTCAGCGGCGCAACAATTAACAATGACCAGCTGGACCTTGCCGATCTGCGCGGCAAGGTCATCGTGCTCAACGTGTGGGGCTCGTGGTGCGCGCCGTGCCGGGCCGAGGCGCCCGCGCTGAAGAAGGTGTCCGAGGTGACGTACGAGCTCGGTGTGCGGTTCGTCGGCATCGACACGCGCGACAACGACGCGGCGGCGCGGGCCTTCGAGCGGAACTACGGCATCACGTATCCCAGTTTCCGGGACCCCGACGGCAAGCTGCTCCTTGGCTTCAACGGCCGTATCCCGCTGTCGGCGGTCCCCAGCACCGTGTTGATCGGCCGCGACGGGCGTATCGCCGCCCGCGTCATCGGCGCGACCACCTACACGACGCTGAGCGAGCTGGTGAAAGACCTCGCCGCGGAGAAGGCGGGGAAGAACGGCGGAGGTGCGGCCAAGTGACGCTCGCCGCCGGTGTCGGCGAAACGGTCCTGGTGGGCCCACTCGTCCTCGCCCTCCTCCTGGCCCTCGCCGCCGGCACGCTGTCCTTCTTCTCGCCCTGCTGCCTTCCACTGGTCCCGGGCTACCTCTCGTACGTCGCCGGAATGTCCGGCGCGGGTGCCGCCGAAGCGGCGGGGCGGGCGGCACGCTGGCGGGTCCTGGTCGGGTGCCTGCTCTTCGTGGTCGGTTTCGGCGCCGTCTTCACCAGCTACGGCGCGCTGTTCGGTGGTGCGGGCGCCGTGCTGCTGGCGCAGCAGCGCACGCTCGGCATCGTGCTGGGCTCGCTGACCATCGTCCTTGGCCTGGTCTTCGCGGGGCTCCTCGACAAGCTGCCGTGGGCCGGGTTCAGCTGGCGGCCCTCCTTCCGGCCCGGCGCGGGCCTCGCGGGGGCGCCGCTGCTCGGAGCCCTCTTCGCGATCGGCTGGACACCGTGCATCGGACCCACCCTCGCGGCCGTCCTGTCCCTGGCGGCCGACAGCGCGAGCGCGGGACGCGGGGCCGTCCTCTCCTTCACCTACAGCCTCGGCCTCGGCATCCCCTTCCTGCTCGCGGCGGCGTCGTTCGACGGTGCGATGCGGCGGTTCACCTGGGCACGGCGGCACGCACGGGCTGTGATGCGCGTCGGCGGCGTCCTGCTGGTGGCGGTGGGCGTCATGCAGGTGACCGGCTGGTGGGGACGACTGATCGCCCAGCTCCAGACGCTCATCAGCGGCTTCCAGCTTCCCCTGTGAACTCACCCGGTCGGCTCCGCTGACCCGCATGCTCTCCCGCACCGTCCGCCGGGCTCACCGGCGCGCTGCGTGTCAACGGCGACGGTGAGCGGGCCCTGCGGCACGAAGGACGCATCACTCCTCACCACGCGACCCGCTCTCCCCGAGCTCTCCCCATGCCGTAATATCTAACCCACTTAGTAGATTGCCTATCAATGGGCCGGACATCCACCCGCCACCCACCAGGAGGTCACCGTGCCTCAGTCGCTGTATCCGCTACTCCTCCTGGCCTGCCCTCTCGGCATGGGCCTGATGATGTGGTTCATGGTGCGCGGAGGCTCGCACTCGACGCGCCGAAACGATTCCGCCGCAGGCCGGCTCCAGGTGGACGAGCTGCGCCGGGAGATCGCCGCGCTGCACGCCGCACAGAAGGACGCCGACCACCGGGCCCGGAGCTGAGCCCAGGACCGACAGCCTCATAGCCGTGGCGGCAATGCTGATCGCCACACTGCTGTTCGCCGACGTGCTCTATGACACGACCCGACTGCTCACGCCCCGCCAGAGTCGTCGGCCTCCGCTGACTGGACTCCGCGGACGGCGCGTGGCGCTCCCAACAAGCTCGGCGGCCTGTGACCGCGCCAGAGGGCCAATGCCGGAGCCGTCATCACCTCGCACGCGCCCATCTGCGCTGCGCTGGTGGTCGGGCACCCCACGCCCGCGGCACGGGGGGCGAAGACGGTTTCCAGGCGTCCCCAAACGGGACCACCGACCTGTCCCGCCCCTGGTCACACCGGCTCGACAGCGTTCGGCGGAGTGGCCTTGGGCCGCGCCCGCCGCACGATGGCGAGGGTGAACACCATCATGGTGACGATGGCAGCGATCGAGAGAAGAAAGGCCGGCGAGGCGGGGGACGAGGCCGTGGCTCCGGCGATCACGTACGCGGCGGTGCCGGGCAGCACACCGAGCGCAGTGGCGGTCGTAAAGGACCAAGGGCGCACTCCGGAGAAAGCAGCGGCGAAGTTGACTCCCTGGAACGGCACGCCGGGCACGATGCGGAGCAGCAGCACGCTACCGAAGCCCTGATCGGTGAGTCGGCGGTCGAGAGCGGCGAGAACCTTCCTCTTCAACAGCGGCTGGAGCGCCTCCCGGCCGAGGCTGCGGCCGAGCCTGAAGGCCAGCACCGCCCCGAGGGTGGTCCCGATCACAGCCAGCGCCAGTCCCTCGGGGATACCGAAAACGGCCCCGGCGGCAACGTTGAGCACCGGCTTGGGGAAGAAGGCGAGGGTGCTCAGCGCGAAAACCACGGCGAAGGCCGGTCCGGCCCAGATCCCGGGTATCACGGATGTGAAGCCTTGGGAGAGCAGCCGCTCCGGGCTCCACACCAATAGGGAACAGGCAGCAGCCACGAGCAGCGCGACGAGCAGCGCG
Organism: Streptomyces anulatus; assembly: GCF_000721175.1. Lineage (GTDB taxonomy): Bacteria > Actinomycetota > Actinomycetes > Streptomycetales > Streptomycetaceae > Streptomyces > Streptomyces anulatus_C. The sequence continues at coordinate 126,842 of NZ_JOEZ01000002.1, read as the reverse complement.
AGGCGAGCTTGCGGCGGCAGCTTCCGCATCTTCTTCATCTTCCTTGTCCGGTGCAGGTGAGCACGGCACGCGGTGACGGGGCCATAGCGGCCGTTGTCGGCCTCCACTCGGAAGGCCCGGAGCGCCATTGGGGTGACCGAGGGGATCAGAGCCGGTCGAGAATGCCCCGCATCTGCTTGACCTCGGCAGACTGATTCTTCACCACATTGTCGGCGAGCTTCTTGGCAACAACATTACGGCCGTTCTTCTGCTCGTCCTTCGCCATCTCGATCGCACCGTTGTGCTGCTCGCCGCTTTCACCCAGGCCTCCCTGCGGTCATGGTTCTCCGCTTCCAGGGATGCTCAGCGTCGGAGATACGGAATTCCTCGCGCTGCCGGTCGAGTTCGGGAGGCTGGTCGTAGGCGCGGGGCTCGGAGGCTTACCGGGCGGCAGGGTCGCGCTGACGGCGGATTCCTGCGGCGTCCGGCCCGGCGCCCTGCCATCGCCCTTGTCCCGCCGAGGACCTCCCGCCCCGGCCATCGGTCGGGGCGCGCCGCGAGAGGCTGCGGCCCTTCGCGGACGGCCGTCCCCGAGGCGATGTCCCGGCGATGGCTGTCTTGTGGTTCGCGACGCTGCCGGTGGCCGAGCATCGCGGAGTCGTCGGCGCTGCCCCGCGTCACGATGATGGCCAGGCGGGGCAAAAGGGATGTGAGGTTTCCCATGCGACTCAGGATTGCCTCACGGCGTCCCGGTCCGGCAGAGTCTGAGCTTCGTCAGGCCCCGCATGCGGCACAGCAGTAACCGTGACAACACGAGAACCCAGAACTACTAAACTACTAAAGAGCACCGCATGTTGCCCGAAAGCACCACGCGGCACTCCTCGCAAGGGAGTTGCGCAACGGGCCCACGCCTCCCGCGACCTGTCAGCAACGGAGGCCGGCGTCAGGGGCACCACCGCGTCCGCGAGGTCACCCGACCCAGAGCGGGCGATGCCGGAAGGAAACCGTGTGAGCCGGATCCGGGGATTCGCAGTGGCCTCCGCCACCGCGGTCACTACCGTCGGCGCCGTCGTAGGAGTTGCCCCGGGCAACACCGCCCAGTCATCGAACGACTTCGATGCGACCGCGGCCGACACGACCCTCCTCGCGGACATACCCGCGGGCCAGCAGGCCCAGGTCCAGGGCAGCTCGCTGGCTCAGCAGGCCGACGCCCAGGCCATCGCGGCGGACACCGCGACGAAGAAGTCCGCGGAAGAAGCGGCGCGCAAGCAGGCGGCCAAGGATGCGGCGGCCAAGAAGGACGCTGCGCAGAAGAAGGCCGAGGCGGAGAAACTCGCCAAGGAGCGGGAGGAAGCCCAGCAGGAGGCCGTCAGCCGCTCAACGCGTGACTCCTCCTCCTTCCCGGTCCAGAGCGCGTACACCGCCGCAGAGGTGCAGGCGATGGCGCGTCAGATGGTGCCCGCCGACCAGTGGCAGTGCTTCAGCGACATCGTGGAGCGCGAGTCCAGCTGGAACTACCGGGCGGACAACCCCACGTCCGACGCCTACGGTCTCATGCAGGCGCTGCCCGGCTCCAAGATGTCCTCCGCCGGCGCCGACTGGGCGACCAACCCGGCCACCCAGATCAAGTGGGGGCTGAACTACATGAACAGCCGCTACGACAGCCCCTGCGGCGCCTGGCAGTTCTGGCAGGCCAACAACTGGTACTAGACCAGCCCGGCCTTCCATGAACTCCCCGAGCCCCCGGCCTCAACCGGCCGGGGCTCCGCGCGTCCGTACCGGGTGGCTCCTGCGCAGCCCACGGCGCGAGCGGCGTCTCGCAGACGTCGGATCAGCCGTGCCGACTGACAGAGACCGAGCGGAAGCTGGTGCCGGAGGTCAAACCCGCGGCTCCCGACCACGGAACGTCGGGGCGGGCAGCGGATCCGCCGGCTGCGGAGCCTCCCGCTGCAACAGCCGCATCATCCTCCGCGCCAGAAGAGGGTCCACCGGCAGCGCGTGTGCCGCGAACCAGCGGGCCGCTTCAGGTGCCGGCGAAGGCTCCACGAACTCCGGTCCGGCGAAGTCGTCCAGGGGAGGGTCGTACAGATACCCGGTCACCACACCGCACCGCTCCAGACGCGCCACCAGCCTGTCCCGGTCGCGCACCATCAGGGGCACGCGGAACAACGGTGGCACGTGGCGATCCTCAACGCCCTCCGCGACCGCATCCCGCACACCCGTGGCAGCCCAGACCGTGCCGCCCAGCAGTCTCGTGCCCTCTCGTCGCCGCGCCAGGTCCGCGTCAAGGCCACTCATCCGCCGCCGCAGCGCACGGTGCAGAACGCGTCCATGTTCTCTGCGGTATCCGTGCAGATCGACTCGCACCCAGCGGTCGAAGACTCCCAGGCCGGGACTGGCGCCCGTCGCCTCCCGCAAGTGCCGTTCGCGCAGCTCCATACGGAAGTGTTCGCGTTCCAGCAGTCCCAGGGCCCGCATGGTCCGCCACACGGGCCGGACCAGATGGAGCCGCTGCACCGCGGCACGCGCCACAGGGCGCAGCGCGTCCGCCAGGTCCCGATGCAGCTGTCGACCCGCCAGCAGCTCATCACGCCGATGTTCCAACGCCTTGCGGTCCCCTGGATCTTCCAGCGCCAGGAAGCCGCCACCCGTTGCGCCCGCGTGCTTGCCCAGACTGAAAGCCGAAGCCGTTCCGAACGTGCCGACCGGGCGGTCCCCCACCGTGGCACCGATCGCATGCGCCGCGTCCTCCAGCAGAGGGATGCCCATGCGGTCGCACCGAGCGCGGAGCTCAACCGCGTCGTCCGGCATCCCGTAGAGATTGGTCGTCAGCACCGCGTCCACGCTGCGCCAGGTCGATTCGGGCACCGCGCGGATCTCGATGTTCCCGTCCCGCGGGGACACCGGCGCGAGAACGGGGCGCAGCCCCGCCGCCAGCACGACGAACAGGATCACGTCGTCGTTGACCGGCGACATCAACACCCGTGCGCCGGGAGCGCACCAGTGGCGCATTGCCAGGTACAGCGCCAGTCTGCACGACGGGACATACACGCATTCACGGCCGAGCCGCTCGCGCATCAGATCCTCGAGGGCACTGCCGACCGACGTCGACGGATGCGACGACTCTCCTGATCGCACAGCTCCCCCTTCCATGTGACGCGGTCACCCGAAACTTCCGGAGGCATGGAGAACCGTGCCGGGTGACCAGCTCGCCGGCAGTGACTGGTGGCGCCCTTTGAGGGCGAGAGCACAGCGGGCGGGAGGAAGGCGGCCACTGGAGACCGAGTGTCGGCCACCAAAGAAGACACTAAGTGTATTAGTAGATTCGGGCAAGCGTATTACATCTCCGGTCCGCACGCGAACGCCCCGTCGGCAACTTCGCCGGCCGCACCGCACCCGGCCGGCCCCGCCCCACCCAGGGAGACGCCTGGTAACCAGACCGTCACGCAGGGGGACCGAGAGTCTCGGACTGGCGCCGGCTTTGCCAACTATCTAAACTTCTTAGTAGTTCATGCAGCGAGTTCGATGAGCGTCGGCAGTCCACCGGGAGGCCCCCGTGCCTCAGTTCCTGTATCCACTGCTCCTCCTGGCCTGTCCCATCGGCATGGGCCTGATGATGTGGTTCATGATGCGCGGGGGGCTGCACTCATCACGGCGAAGCGGCTCGATCGACTCGCCCGCGGTGCGCTCCGAGCTGGACGCGCTGCGCGGGGAAGTCGCCAGGCTGCGCGCCGCACAGAAGGACACACGCCAAACTTTGTGAACTGAGTCGTGATCCCATGGCCGCGATAGCGATATTGATCGGCGGCTTGCTTCTTGCCGCGATCTACTACGACATCGCCCGCCTGGTCAGCACACACCAGAGCCGGCGCCCTCCCCTGGCCCGCGCCAGGGGCAGGCGAGCAGCGCTCGAGGGCGAGGAGCGGTGGTGCACCGGCCTGCTGCTGCACGGACGGATCGGCACACGCTCCTACCAGCGACGCATGAGCGGCCTCGCTCACGGCCGACGCGTCGTCGAACCTCGCCGTCACCGCTGACCGAAACCCCTCATTGCTACTAATTCAATTAGTGACTTAGCATGGCTGCCAGACGCCGACCGGAGACGTCTCGAGGCGCCCCCCGTTCGCCGGGCCCTCCGGTCGGCGGCCCGATCCCGAGGAGTAACTCCATGCGCACCTGGCCCGCCCGCAGATGGGTCGTGGCAGCTGCGGTCACAGTGATCGCCGCACTCGTCATCGGCGTCCCGACGGGCGTGGTGCCGACTCCCTTCTACACGCGGATGACTCCGGTGCTCTGGTGGAACTACCCGGTGTGGCTGATCAGCTCCGTGCTGGAGGGGCTCCTGGTGGCCACGTACGTCCGCATCGGCCCGGCCGACGTCCCCGCGGCCGGGCCGCCCGAGCGTCCCCGTACCGTTCGCGCCCTCGGCGCGGGACTGCTGTCGGCCTTCGCGGTCGGCTGTCCGATCTGCAACAAGCTCGTGGTGCTGGCCATCGGTGTCAGCGGCGCCCTGTCGTACTTCGCGCCGGTGCAGCCGGTGCTCGCCGTGGCGTCGGTGGCCCTGCTCGTCCATGCGCTGGTCCGGCGGCTGCGCACCGCGAACGTCTGCGCAGTGCCTTCGTGAGGTCCGGTCCACCGCGCGTGACCCGCCCCAGTGCGGCCACGCTCCGTTCCTGGGCAGCCGCCTCCGCCGGTGGGCTGCTCCTCTATGCCTCGTTCCCGCCGGTCGGATGGTGGTTCCTTGCCCCGCTCGGTCCGGCTCTGCTGATCATTGCGGTGCGCGGGCGGCGCGCCCGGTCCGCCTTCGCCGCGGGCGGGATCTTCGGCCTTGCCTTCCTCGCCCCGCTGATCGTCTGGCTGGCGAACCTGGGTCTGGTCCCGTGGCTCGCCCTCACGGCGGTCCAGGCCCTGGTCTTCGCACTCGCCGCGATGCCGCTGCCCCGCTTGATCTCCCAGCCCGGCTGGCCGCTGTACACCGCCGCGTGGTGGGTGGCCCTGGAGGCGGTACGCGGCCGGGCTCCGTTCGGCGGCTTCCCCTGGGGCCGGCTGGCCTTCGGGCAGGCGGATGCCCCCTATGCCGGCTGGGCCGCTGTCGGCGGCGGCCCAGCCCTCTCCTTCGCCGTCGCGTTCCTGGGGTCGCTGCTGGTGTACGGCGTGACGGCGTGGCGTGGCGGCCGTCGGCAGGCCAGCGCGGCCGTATGCCTCGGCGTGGCCGTCCTGATCACGACACCGCTCGCCCTCCCCGCCCCGGGGACATCCGGGCCGAGCGCCGTGGTCGCCGTCGTCCAGGGCAACGTCGAACGCGAACGCACCCTGGAGGAGCAGGCCCGGGTGCGCAACGTCGCACAGAACCACGCCCGCGAGACCAAGGCCCTGGCCGACGCCGCACGCCAGGGCGAGGTCCCACGGCCGGACATCGTCCTGTGGCCGGAGAACTCCCTCGACGGCGATCCGGCACGCAATCCGGAGCTCGGCTCCCTCGTCGCCGACACGGTCCGGGAACTGGGCAGCCCGCTCCTCATCGGCGCCCTGCTGGAAGCCCCCGACGACCGGGCCTACAACGCCGGCCAGCTGTGGCTGCCCGGCCAGGGCCCGGCCTCCTGGTACGCCAAGCGCCAGCTCGTCCCCTTCGGCGAGTACATCCCGGCCCGCTCACTCCTCGGCGGCCTCGGCGCGCTCCAGCTCATCCCCCGCGACCTCCTGCCGGGCACCTCGACGGACCCCCTGGACGCGGGGAAGGTGCGGCTCGGTGACGTGATCTGCTACGAGATCGCGTACGACGACCGGGTCCGCGACACCGTGCGGGCGGGCGCCAACCTCCTCGTCGTCCAGACGAACAACGCGACCTACGAGCGCGGCATCCAGGCCGGGCAGTCCGAGCAGCAGCTCGCGATGGCCCGCATCCGCGCGATCGAGTACGGACGGGCGGTCGCCCTCGCCTCGACGAGCGGGGTGAGCGCCATCGTCGCCCCGGACGGACAGGTCATGGACCGGCTGGGGACCTGGCGTGCCGGCCACCTGGTGGAGCGGGTACCGCTCGCTTCGCGGCTCACCCTCTCCCAGTGGCTCGGCGTATGGCCCGAGGTACTGCTGGGGGCACCCGTTATCGTCGGCCTGGCGCTCTCGCTGCGTCGCTCGCGGCGCACCACAGCCGCAGCTCAAGCACCTGCTCCCATGCCCGAGCATGACCAACCATTTACTAAGCTACTTAGCTGAATCTCTTATAGTGACAGGTATGGAACTCGCCGCACTGCCCAGCCCCTCGACCGGAGTCCTGTACCTGGGCCCGGTCCCACTGAGGGCCTACGCCTTCTGCATCATCCTGGGCGCCTTCGTCGCCGTCTGGCTCGGCTCGCGCCGCTGGGTGGCGCGCGGCGGCAAGAAGGAGACGATCGCGGACATCGCCATCTGGGCGGTGCCCTTCGGGCTCGTCGGCAGCCGTCTCTACCACGTGATCACCAGCCCGGATGCGTACTTCGGGGAGGGCGGCGAGCCCATCAAGGCCTTGTACATCTGGGAGGGCGGCCTCGGCATCTGGGGCGCCATCGCGCTGGGCGGCCTGGGCGCGTGGATCGGGTGCCGCCGGCACGGGGTTCCGTTCCCCGCGTACGCGGACGCAGTCGCGCCCGGCATCGCCCTCGCGCAGGCCATCGGGCGGTGGGGCAACTGGTTCAACCAGGAGCTCTTCGGCCGCCCCACCTCCCTCCCGTGGGGCCTGGAGATCTCTCCGGGCAAGCGGCCCGAAGGCTAGGCGGACGTGGCCACGTTCCATCCCACCTTCCTCTACGAATCCCTGTGGGACGTCGGCGTCGCGGTACTGGTGATCTGGGCGGGCGCGCGCTTCGCCCTGGGCCACGGGCGGACCTTCGCGCTCTACGTGGCCGCGTACACCGCGGGCCGGTTCTGGATCGAGTACCTGCGGATCGACGAGGCGCACCAGTTCCTGGGCCTGCGGCTGAACGACTGGACCTCGGTCGTGGTGTTCGCCGGCGCGGTCGCCTACCTGGTGATCTCGGCCCGGCGGCGCCCGGGCGTGGAGGACATCGCGCAGAGCGACACCGGGGCGGACGCCCCCGAAGCGGAGAAGGCGAGCACATGACCGGCAACAGCATCAAGCACAACAAACTCAGGATCGGGAGGGTGCATACCCGGTCCGTGCCGAACAGGATCTTCGGATGGTCCCTGTTCTGGGCGAGCCTGGTGGTCGTCGTGCTGAACTGGATCGAGGAGTTCAGCGAGCTGGAGGTGCTCCCCGGCGGCCACTCCGTCTTCTACCTGGCAGGTGGCGCCGTGGCGGCCGTCATCGGACTCTGGCGGGCCGGCGTGATGGACGCCAAGCCATAGCCGGAAGGCGCGGCCCGTCTGTGGGGCCACGGCGGGCTGTTCGTGGACGAGAAGGGTAACCACTGCCCAGGAAGATGTCCGGTAATGGGCACGGATCCTGCAGGTCAACGCCACCTCCTACGGAGACTGGTCGGCCGTGTTCCCGGTGGCGGCGTTCCTTGGGGGATGCGCGATTGACACGCCCCGTTAGCATGCGCGTGCGTGACCGGGAAGGGCTGTTCGGGGCATGCTGAGGGGCAGGTGCGCTCCATCGGAGGGAGCCCGCAATGGCGGACGGCGCGGCGAAACGGCCCCACGACACGCCGGCGACCCCCCAGCTTCAGCTGGATGGCCTGCAGGCGCAGGTGGCGCGGGTGCGCGCCACCCGGGACCAGATACACACGCTGCTGGATGCGGTGCTTGCCGTCGGCAGCGACCTGGACCTGGATGCGGTGCTGGGCAGGATCACCGAGTCAGCGGTGACCCTGGTCGACGCCGAGTACGGCGCGCTGGGGGTGCTGGGCGAGGAGGGGCGGATCCGGCAGTTCATCCCGGTCGGCATGGACGAGGACACGACCACCGTCATTGGTCACTATCCCGAAGGCCGGGGCATTCTGGGGCTGCTGATCCGTGAGCCGGAGTCGCTGCGGCTGGCGGACCTGGGCGGGCATCCCGACTCGGTGGGCTTCCCGAGGGGCCATCCGCCGATGACCACCTTCCTCGGCGCCCCGGTGCGGGTGCGCGAGCGGGTCTTCGGCAACCTGTACCTGACCGACAAGCGCGGCGGCGCTCAGTTCGACGACGATGACGAGGCGGTGCTGCGCACGCTGGCCGCCGCGGCCGGGGTGGCGATCGACAACGCCCGCCGGTACGACGACGCCTGCCGCCGGGAACACTGGCTGGCGGCGAGCAGCGACCTGACCCGCGCCCTGCTGTCGGGTGCTGCCGGGGCCGAGGTACTGCGATCGGTCACCGCCACGGTGCGCGAACTGGCCGGCGCCGACCTGGTCACCCTGGCGGTCCCGGTCAACGGCGGCGGCCTGGTGGTCGAGGCCGCCGACGGCATCGGCGCGGAGCAGGTGCAGGGCCTGGCCCTGGCGGGCACGAGCCTGGCGGCGAAGGTCTACCACTGCGGCGAGACCATCATCAGCGAGGCCCTGTCCAGCGATCCGCGCGCCGAGGACGGCGGCGCCTCACGGGTGGCCCTGGGGAGCGGGTTTCTGATCCCGTTGGGCACCCGCGAGCATGTGGGGTACTGCAGGTTGCCAACCGCCCCGGTGGCCCGGACTTCCCCGACGCGGCTGTGGCCATGATCGGCTCCTTCGCCGACCAGGCCGCCGTCGCCCTGGAGATCGCCGACCGCCGCCACGACGCCGAGGAGGTCCTCGTCCTTAACGACCGCGACCGGATCGCCCGCGACCTGCACGACGTGACCATTCAGCGGCTGTTCGCCAATGGCCTGTCCCTTCAGGCGGTCCTCGCACGGCTGGCCGACCGGCCGGAGGTGGCGAGCCGGGTCCAGGGCGTGGTGGACGACCTCGACGGCACCATCAAGATGGTCCGCTCCACCGTTTACGCCCTGCGGGAGCGCGAGAGCCCCGGCGGGGCCGGTCTGCGCGCGAAGCTGCTCGCGGAGACCGACCGGGCCGCCGCAAGCCTCGGCTGCACGCCCGCTCTGCGGATGACCGGACTGCTGGACACCGCCGTTCCCGCCGGCCATGCCGACCACCTCCTCGCCGTGCTGCGCGAGGCCCTGGCCAATGCCGCCCGGCACGCCCACGCCACCGCCGTCGAGGTCACCGCAGAGGTCACCGACAGCGAACTGCGGCTGCGGGTGGCCGACAACGGCCGCAGCATCGCCCAGGACGTGACCAGCCGCAGCGTCCTGGCCAACCTCCAGCAGCGCGCCGCCCAGCTCGCAGGCACCTGCACCCTCACCCCCAACCAGCCCACCGGCACCATCCTGGAATGGACCGCACCCCTTGCCGCCGATGAGTGAGAGGCTTCCGGGCGCGCCGATGGACGGGGTTCCTGCTCCCGGTGGCGATCCGGTTGCGGGGCCGCGGGGCGGCGCCGTTCCGTGCAGGGGCGCGTGCCGGTGCTGCAGCGGCTGCTCCGGTTGCCGCCCTCGGCTGGTGTACGGCGGTCCGGGTGCGGGGATCAGCTCGCGTCGAGCATCTTCCGCATCTGGGTGATTTCCGCGGTCTGGGCGGTGATGATGTCGTCGGCGAGCGTCTTGGCAGGGCCGTAGGCGCCCTGCGTCTTCTCGGTCTGGGCCATCTCGACGGCGCCTTCGTGGTGCTCGATCATCATGGTCAGGAACATGGTGTCGAATGCCTTGCCGGACGCGTCTCGCATGTCGTCCATCTGCTGGTTGTTCATCATGCCGGGCATGGACGAGGCATCACCGTGATCCATGCCGTCCATTCCGTCCATGCCTTGAGGGACCTTCTCGCCCCAGGCCCTCAGCCAGCCGGACATGGTTTCGATCTCCGGGTCCTGCGCCTTTTTGATCTGCGAGGCGAGGGCTTTGACGTCGCTGGAGGAGGCCCGGGTCTCGGCCATGTTGGCCATGAGGATGGCCTGGCGGTGGTGCGGGATCATGCCCTGGGCAAAGGTCACGTCGGCCTGGTTGTGCTCGCCTGCCGGGATGGAGGCGGACGTGGTGGTGCCGGGAGAGGTGTCGGCTGTGCCGGTGTCGCCGTTGCCGCCGCAGGCGGCCAGCACGAGCGCGGCGACCGTGGCGGCGGCGGCCAGGGCCGTTCGGCGGGGCAGGGAACGGGTCGTGTTCATGGTGCGGAGGAACTCCTGGGATCGAAGCGGATCAGGACAGGACATACCTGTACGCGGCGAGGGGGCGTGCCTTAAGGACGCCGCGCCGCGGAGGCGTTTTCCTGGATCCGTAAGAGGTGGGGTTCGGACGGACGCGTCCTTCCGCGGTCTCGCCGGGGCGAGAAGGCTCCACGCTGCGAGCCGGTCGTGTGTTCGCACGAGGCCGCACGGTCCTGGTCTTCCCACTGCTTGCTCGCTACTCCGTACGGCCCTGGTATGCCACGCCGGGCGACGGCCCAGCTGGTGACGGTGCGGCTGTTCGGCCGTGGAGCGTGATCGAGTGGAACGTGCACGTCCATCGATGGTGTTTCGGAGGAACCCATGCGCGAGGTCCGGGCACACGCGCCCGTCGGCTCTGCCGGTCCCACGGATGAGGAGCTGCAGGCCCTTCACGCGCACTGGCGTGCCGCGAACTACCTGGCCGTCGGCCAGATCTACCTGATGGGCAACCCCCTGCTGTCCGAGCCTCTGCGCCCGGAGCACATCAAACCGCGGCTGCTCGGCCACTGGGGCACCTCACCAGGGCTGAACCTCGTCTACACGCACCTGAGCCGGGTCATCAAGGAGCGCGATCAGGAGGCGATCTGCATCTGGGGCCCTGGCCACGGCGGGCCCGCCGTCCTCGCGGGCTCGTGGCTGGAGGGCAGTTACAGCGAGATCTACCCGGACGTCGGCCGCGACGCGGACGGCATGGCGCGGCTGTTTAGTCAGTTCTCCTTCCCGGGCGGAGTGCCCAGCCACGTCGCCCCCGAGACCCCCGGCTCGATCCACGAGGGCGGCGAGCTCGGCTACTGTCTGTCGCACGCCTACGGCGCCGCGCTGGACAGCCCGGATCTGCTGGTCGCATGTGTGATCGGCGACGGTGAGGCCGAGACGGGGCCGCTGGCCGCCTCCTGGCATTCGAACAAGTTCCTCGACCCGGTCCATGACGGCGCAGTCCTGCCGATCCTGCACCTGAACGGCTACAAGATCGCCAATCCGGCGGTGCTGGCCCGGCTCCCCGAGCCCGAACTGGACGACCTGCTGCGGGGCTTGGGCCACGAGCCGATCCACGTGAGTGGCGATGACCCGATGACCGTCCACCGCATCATGGCGGCCGCCCTGGACACCGCACTGGACCGCATCGCACTGATGCAGCGCAGCGCCCGCGAGGAAGGTGTCACCGAGCGGCCGCGCTGGCCGGTGATCGTGCTGCGCACGCCGAAGGGCTGGACGGGCCCCGCCGAGGTCGACGGCCTGCCCGTCGAGGGCACATGGCGCTCCCATCAGGTGCCGTTGGCCGCGGTGCGCGAGAACCCGGAGCATCTGCGCCTGCTGGAGGCGTGGCTGCGCTCCTACCGGCCCGAGGAGTTGTTTGACGACCGCGGACGGCCGGTGCCGCAGGTCCTCGCCTGCGTACCTGAAGGGCAGCGCTGCCTCGGCGCCGCCCCGCGGGCCAACGGGGGCCTGCTGCTGCGCGATCTGCCCATCCCGCCCCTGGAGCGGTACGCCGTCCCGGTGGACACACCCGGTGCGACGCTGCATGAGCCCACGCGCGTCCTGGGTGATCTGCTTCAGGAGGTGATGGAGGCGACCGCCGGCCGGCGTGACTTCCGCGTGGTCGGCCCGGACGAGACCGCCTCGAACCGGCTGCAGGCCCTCTACGATGCGACCGGCAAGGCGTGGCAGGCCCAGACCCTGGTCACCGACGAGCATCTGTCCCGCCACGGCCGGGTGATGGAGATCCTGTCCGAGCACACCTGCCAGGGCTGGCTGGAGGGCTATCTGCTCACCGGCCGGCACGGGCTGTTCTCCTGCTACGAGGCGTTCGTCCACCTCGTCGACTCCATGGTCAACCAGCACATCAAGTGGCTGCGCACCACCCGCCGCCTGCCCTGGCGCCGCCCCATCGCCTCCCTGAACTACCTGCTCACCTCGCACGTGTGGCGGCAGGACCACAACGGCTTCTCGCACCAGGACCCCGGGTTCATCGACCACATCCTCAACAAGGCCCCGGAGGTCGTACGCGTCTACCTGCCGCCGGACGCCAACACCCTGCTGTCCGTGGCCGAGCACGTGCTCCACAGCCGCGACTACGTCAACGTCGTCGTCGCGGGCAAGCAGCCCTGCTTCGACTGGCTCACCCTGGAGCAGGCCCGCGCCCACTGCGCCCGCGGTGCCGGCATCTGGCAGTGGGCCGGCAGCCAGGACAGCGCGGGCGAGCCCGATGTGGTGCTCGCCTGCGCGGGTGACGTCCCCACCCTTGAGGTGCTGGCCGCAGCGTCCCTGCTGCGCGCCCATCTGCCGGAGCTGGCCGTACGGGTGGTCAACGCGGTGGACCTGGCCCGGCTGCTGCCGGCCGAGGAACATCCGCACGGCATGCCGGATGCCGAGTTCGACGCGCTGTTCACCCGCGACAAGCCGGTCATCTTCGCCTACCACGGCTACCCGTGGCTGATCCACCGCCTCGCCTACCGCCGCGCCGTCCACCCCCACCTGCACGTCCGCGGCTACAAGGAGATCGGCACCACGACCACACCGTTCGACATGGTCGTCGGCAACGACCTGGACCGCTACCGGCTGGTCATGGACGTCATCGACCGTGTGCCCGGCCTGTCCGTACGCGCCGCCGCCGTGCGCCAGGAGATGGCCGACGTCCGTCAGCGCCACCGCGCCTGGATCCGCGAACACGGCACCGACCTGCCCGAGGTCACCGACTGGACGTGGCCCGGCTGAGCCGCCCGCACAGGCCGCGCGTCACGGTGCCCCGTTCGAGGACGAGCAGAGTCCAGACGACTTGTGCCCCGTCACCTCCGCGTGGCTCGCGAGTGGGGCCCCCGCGCGGATCCTGGGGTGCTGGGGGCACCGTGCTTCCGGCCGGGCGGAGCCCCGCGGGGCCGCCGTGGCCCGAACGCGGGCGTGTCGGCGGCGCACGCGGTCCACTGCTCGCCGAATTTCTCGGCGACCTCGCGTTCCTCGCCGTGCTGCGACGCGGGGGTCCGGCCGGTCAGGGCCGGCCGGACCCGGGGGGCTGGTGGTGGTCGTGCTTGTGCGGGGGATCGCTCTGGTCCGTGCGCCGACCGCCATCGCCGTGGCTGCCGTGGCCGCCGTGCATCATGAGCATCATCAGCGGGCAGGCGGCTACGAGGGCCAGCACCAGCAGGATGCTCAGCGGCACCCCCAGGGCGGCCAGTCCCACTATCACGATCGCGGCGACGATGGCGAGCAGGCCGTAGTTCTTCTTGGTGTTCATGGGGGGGCGCCTCCTTCGGGAGACAGCGGGCCGGCCGCGTGCGGTCCGCGGGTCGGGGGTCGGGGTCAATGCCTGGTGAGGGGGCCGGAGGAGCGAAGGGCGGTCAGGCGCCGCTGGTACTCCTCCTCGTCGATCTCACCGCGGGCGAACCTCTCGGCGAGCAGCTGCTCGGGCGAGGGCCCGGCGGGGGTGTGGGTGTGCGGGTGCTCGCCGGTGCGGCCCAGGGCGCGGAACAGCAGGACGGCGGCGGTAATGATCAGCGCCCAGAACAGGATCATGCCGGCCGACATCGCGAACCAGCCCCAGCCGCTGACGTCGTGGTCGAACCAGAACACCATCGCGAGTCGCCTCCCGCGGCCCGGCCGGTCCGGGTAGCAGGTCCGGCCGTGTGGCTGACGCTCGTGCGCCACCACCAGCATCCCTCTGTGCCGGCCTGCGTGCAGGTCCCGAAGGTCCCGGTCCGCCGGGCCATTCAGCCCCTACCCGGTACCGGCAGCCGCGGAGGAGGGCCGAGGGAGCGAAGACGCAGGGAGGACGGTCTGCCATGGGATGTTGCCGATGTCGTCGTGGTGGTCTTGACGCCGTGATGATCACCGGGCTGGGCCGCGCGCCGCGCCCGTGACCGCCGCGATCGCCGACACCACCGTGCAGCGCGCCCGCCACGGTGGGCACACCCCGGCAAGGCCGCTCGTCGTCCGCTCGCGATGCCGATGGGTCCCATCAGCGACCACACGGACAGCCCGCCGCGAGTTGGTCCGCGCACGGCTCGACCGACAGCGCCTGCGGGCGCAAGGGGCTGTGGTGGCAGGCCGGCGCCGTCGGGCTCACGATGGGGACCGTGGACGCTCGGAGGAGACGATGACGGGTCACCAGGAGAGCCGACCGGTCGTGCTGGGCCTTGATCCCGACGACGCCGAGTGCATCGCGCTGGCCTGGGCCGCCGACGAGGCCGTGCGGCGGGGGCTGCCGCTGCGCCTGGTGTATGCCCAGGGCGTGCCGACCATCAGGGTCACCGAGGCGGCCGTGGTGCCCTCCTGGGCGCAGTGGAATCAGGCACGGCACGCGTCCGGCGACCGTCAGCTTGCCGAGGCGGTCGCGTTCGTCGAGGAGCGCCACCCGGCGCTGCAGGTCTCGGCGCTGCTCGCGGAGGGCGATGCCCCGTGGGTGCTGCGCGAGCAGGCGAGGCAGGCCGCGATGGTCGTCCTCGGCTCACGGCACCTGTCCGCCATGCAGACGGCATTCACCTCCGCCTCCGTGGCCGTGCCCGTCATCGCCCACGCCACCTGCCCGGTGGCGGTCCTCGGTGCGAGCGAGCACACCACGGGCACCGCCGTACTTCGTGGTCGGCACCGACGGCAGCGCGGGCTCCGCCGCCGCCATCGATCTCGCGTTCAAGGAGGCTGGCCTGCGTGGTGCGGCGCTGCGTGTGCTGTATGTATGGCAGCCGCCGCTGCTGGGGAACGCCGGCGAACACCCTGTACCGGAGGAGTACCAAAGGCTCGTGGCGGAAGCGGCCTCCGGCCGGGGGGCCGCCCATCCGGATGTGCCGGTGCACCATGAGGCCGTGCCCGGTCACCCGGTACGTGTCCTGACCGACGCCTCCGCTGACGCGCTCGGTCTCATCGTCGGCACCAGAGGGCTCGGCGGTTTCACCGGCATGGTCCTGGGCTCGGTCAGCCAGGGCGTCCTCTACCACGCGCGATGCCCGGTCATCACCGTTCCGCACGCGGGCGATGACGAGCGCTCCTGAACCGCGCGCCGGGCCTGCAGCCGCCACGCAGACCCGTGCGCCGACCGGGGCTGCCGCGGGCGCCCGCGCCCACCGAGCCCGTGCCCGCCGGCTGACGCCGAAGCGGCGTGACACCGGTCGGTGCCCAAGTGCGGTACGGGCGCCGACCGGGGTCCTGGGCGACTCAGCCGACGATCAGAGTGCCTGTCATGTTCGGATGGAAGGTGCAGACGAAGGCGTACTCGCCGGGCTCGGACGGGGCGGTGAACGTCCCGGACTTCCCGCCGGCGATGCTCCCGGTGTCGAAGGCGTCGCCTTCCGTGGCCGTGACGGTGTGGGCGGCCGAGTCCTTGTTGACCACGGCGATCTTCTCGCCCGGCCCCACCTGCGGATTCGCCGGGCTGAACGCGAAGTCCTCCATGGTGATGCCGACCGTGTCGGCGGGGGCGGTCGCGGGGCTCGTGGCGGCGGAAGTGGGGCTGGGCGAGGTCGAGGCGGGTTTGTCGTCCCCGTCGGAACAAGCGGTGGCGAGCAGCAGGACGGCTGCCGCTGCGAGCGCCAACGGGACAGTACGCCTGCGGAGGTGTGAGGGCGACATCGGACCGGACCCTTCGGGTGGGTGCCCGCGAGCGGTCTGCACCGGGGAACGCGGAGTCGGAGCCCGCTCGGGCACATGGATCGCTTGTGTCCATTCTCGCTGTCCCGGATCTCCCTGTCCTGGGCGCCGAATACGAAGAAGCTTCGCAGACTCGGGGCGTGTCCGCTCCGGTCCGTGGTGACGCCGATGCCGACCGGTGTGCTCTGTGCTCCCTTGTCGCGGTGGACGATGCCGCCGCCGTGCTGATCAGTGGGTTGGGGCGGTCACGCGGCCATCATGAGCAGCATTGCGGACATGATCCCGCCCATGCCGATGTGGGCCGCCAGCGCGGCGTCCGGCGCGGCTCCGGCCTTACGGCGCCGCCCGTGGCCCTGCCGCTCCGTCGTCCTGGCCTTGTCCCACACCGAGAGCGTGAGCGATGCCAGGAAGACGAACACCGTGTCCGGCATGGCGAGCAGCCAGCGGTCCCAGCCGGACCGGGAGTCGGCACTGCGCCCGCCCCGCTTGGTACCCCGGACCCTCGCCCACACGGACCCGCCGATCGACAGCAGGAAGTACACGGCGAGCACCGCGATCACCCACCGCCACACAGAGCCGGACCCCCCTGAAGAACCAGCGTCGGCCGCGGCGCTCGTCATGCCCGACATGTCCATCCCGCCGTGCAGAGAGCCCATGCCCTCCATGGACTCCATCCCCTCCATGGAGTCCATGCCGGCCATCTGATGCGTGCCCGTCGTGCTCGCCGTGTTCTCCATGCCCGGCATGCCCGGCATGGAGTGCCCGCTGCCGAGGGCGAGTACCGGCCCGGACGACGTGCTCGTCATGGCGAGCGTCATGATCACCATGCCAAAGCTGCCGACGATGAGGTGCACCCAGTGACGGCCGTGCTTCCACCCGCCGTCGCGCGTGTGTTTGACCGCCATCGCCACAGCCCCGAGCCCGAGGAGGCCGAACGCCACCGACCACCACATGCCGTAGCCCGCGTACCAGCCGACCGTCACCGGCAGCGCCATGGCGGCCATGCACAGGCCCATCAGCAGGTCGCCGCCCGCCGCGAACCGGATCTCACCGCTGGTGGTCGCGACCCGGACCGCGCTGACGGCGGCCACCAGGGCGGCGATCAGCGCGATGGCCCAACTGAGCGCCAGAGTTCCCATCTTCACCTTCCCGATCGTCCGAGCACGGCGGGTCCGCACTGCCGACGCCGCCGCGTCGTACGGGCGCCACGGGGCGCCACATGGGCATGAACTGCTAGTGCCCTTAGTACGTTGCCGGAGCTGAAGGTGTTCAGGTGGCCGGTGGGAATTCGTGCGGTCCGGTCGGCGGCCGACTGCGGCGATCAGCCGCGCGGCTGGGCCCTGCGACGGGAAGCGCGCCGATGCGACGGTCTGAGCCCGAAGCACACGGCGTTGGAACCGTCTGCGGTCCGGACCCGCCTCAGCCGAAGTCGTTGACCTGGTCGACCGTTGTAGGACCGGTGGCCTGCCATTGCTGTGCGCTCATCAGACGGGTCCGCTCGGCGAGCCGGTAACGCGGCGCCGTCGCCCCGGTCGAGGAGCGCGCCGCTGCAGCCGACGCAGGCGATCACGCCAGGGGCCGGTTCCCAGAGCAGCGCCCCATTGCCGCCGAACTCGGACGTCACGACCGCGGACTTGCCGTGGACGGTGCCGGAGGCCTGGGTGTCCGCTGCGTACAGCAGGTCCTCGATACCGCCGCAGCGGGCCACGCCCGTGAGCGTCAGGCCGCCGGACAACTCCTCAGCTTCTCCGACCTCGCCCGGGCCGTAGCCGCCTCGCTCAGGTAGCGCGGGCGTGAAGGCCCGTTGACACTGGCAACAGCCGGTGTCCGGCGGCCTCCGTGTCACAGCGCCAGGGTGTCCCTCGCGGGTTTCCGCCTACGTCGGGTCGAGGCCGTGGCTGCGCAACCACGCCAGCGGATCGATCGCATCGCCGCCGCCGGGGTGTACTTCCAGGTGGAGATGGGGCCCCGACGAGTTGCCGGTGCTGCCGGCGTAGGCGATGACGGTCCCCGCCTTGACGAAGCCGGAGCGGATCCTGAAGCCGGCGAGGTGGGCGTACCAGGTCTGCGTGCCGTCGGGGGCGGTCACCTTGACGAGGTTCCCGTAGGACGTGTTCCACACGGCCTCGACCGTGCCGTCGGTCACCGCCATCACGGGCGTGTTCATGGGGACGGGGAAGTCGAGGCCGGTGTGCCGATTCGACCACATGGCCCCGGCCGCCCCGAACAGCTCGCCGACTCCCTTCTGTGCGACGGGGAGTACGAACTTCGGGCGCAGTGCCTCCTTGCGGGCGGCCTCCGCCTTCTTGCGTTTCGCCTCGGCCTTCCTGCGCTTCTGCTCCTCGAGCCGCTGCTGTTCGAGGTCGACGCGCTCCTGCGTGCGGCTCGCGCGCTCGGCGAAGTCGTCGGCTCCGCTGCTGAGTGTGGTGAGCTGGGTGTCGAACTCGCTGTTGGCCGCGGAGGGTTCGACGGCCGGGTCGTCGGCGGCCTCCACAGCCTCGACGTCGTCGCCGAGGCCGATGGAGGCCGCGGCCATCCCGGCCATGCCCACGAACGCGACGGAGGGGGCGACCACGGTCAGGAACGCGGAACCTCGGCGAGGCGCCCGGCGACCGCGGCCCCGGCCGTCGGCGCGTCGCGTCGCCGGCCGGTCCGGGGAAGTGCTGGGAGCGGACGAGGCCGCGGACGTGTCCTGGGCCGAGCCCGGCGCGTCGTACGTCGGCGCTCTGCCCAATGGTTCCTCTTCGGGACCGTCGTGGAAGTCGACGAGGGCGGCACCGTCGTCGGGACCGAGCGCGTCGGAGCTGTCCGGGATCGTCGGGGAGAAAGCCGGACCGATGGGATCCGCCCACTGGCCTGCGTACCAGTACCCGCTCGGGCCGGTGCGGCAGTCGGATATCTCCCACGCCTTGGCCGTGTCGTGGCCGCCGCTCTCCTCGTGCCACGTGCGGTGGACGAAGGGCCCGTCATCAGGTGCGCTGATGCCGTACGTGCCCGGCATCGCACCGAACAGCGGGTCCGTATCGGTATATCCGGCGTGGTGCTGTCCTGGATCGTGGTTGGGGCGGCCGTGGGGCTCGTGCGGGACTTCCCACCGGGGGTTCTCCTGCCATGCGGCGTGCGTCGTGCCGGAAAGGGGGACTGCCGGGACCCAGCCCTCCGACGCATGACGATCGTCCACCAGCACCTTCTCCTTCACCTCGGCAGCCGAAGGACGAGCGGCGACTGCACCTGCGGAGAGACCGCTGAACGTCGGGTCGGACCTCACGCCCGGCGGAGATACTAACCCACTACGTAGTTTCTTCGGGTGGATGGGTTCGGAAGCGGGACGCGAGGCACGCAGAGCGGCCGGGGCTCATGGGCGAGCTGGGAAGCGCCTGCCTCGGCCGGATCCAGGTCCCCCCTCGGCGCTCCGGTGCCGTGGAGGGCGGCACTGGCGAACCGGCGGCCGGAGTCCGGCACCACGGCGAGATGACCTGCGACGTTCAGTGCGCCGAGTGAGGTTGGTCACGCTGCGAGGAGGGGCGGGACCATGCGCGGCGTCCTTCGTTTGTCAGAGCGCTGGGGGCTGTCGAGACGACGAAACAGCCGACACGCACAAGCCGCCGCCGCTCACCACGGTGGCCGACGAACTGGGGGGTCCGCCGTCATGCGCTTGCCGCGCCCGCACCTGAGTGCCATCCAAAGGCTGCGTCTGCCGCGCACCCGCGCGGGGCGGCGGCGGTTCGTGCAGGCGCTGATGCTGCTGTGCGTGCTGGCGCTGTTTCCCGCGACGTGGGTGTTCACGGCGGCGGACGGCCGGTTGCGGACGACGGCCGACGTCCCGCGCACCGATGTCGCCGTGGTCTTCGGCGCGGGCCTGTTGTGGAACGGCGAGCCGTCGATCTTCCTCGCCAACCGCCTCGATGCGGCGGCCGAAATGTACCGCGAGGGCCGCGTCAAGGCGGTTCTGGTCACCGGCGACAACAGCAGCCACCACTACAACGAACCGCACAGCATGCGGCACTACCTCACCCATCGTGGCGTACCCGCCGACCATATCGTCAGCGACTACGCCGGCTTCGACACCTGGGACTCCTGCGTACGCGCCAAGAAGATCTTCGGCGTCGACCGCGCGATCCTCGTCAGTCAGGGCTTCCACATCCGCCGGGCCGTTGCGCTGTGCCAGGCCGCCGGCGTCGACTCGTACGGCGTCGGGGCGGCCGACCATCACGACGCGGTCTGGTACTACGGCGCCACCCGCGAACTGTTCGCCGCGAGCAAGGCGGCCCTGGACGCGGCGTTCGAGCCGGAACCCCAGTTTCTCGGCCCGAAGGAACCGGGGGTGGCGCGGGCGCTGTCCGACGCCCGGTGATCAGGCCGCGGCTGACGAGCCGTTGAATCGCGGTCGGCGCTTCTCCAGGAAGCCGTGCAGGCACTCGTTGCTCCTCCGCCGCGGAAGGGCGCGTGCCACGCGCCTTCGTCCACGCCGTCGGGACACGGTGACACGCTCACCCCTGCGGCAGTGGTGTCCGGCGGCCGGAGCGGGCCACGGCGAGCAGGATGGCCGCCGACAGCCCGTACAGCGCGACGGTGGCGGTCGTCCTGCCGACGTCGTCCTTCTGCGGGGCGGGAGGCACGTACAGCGGCCGGGCCTCGTGCAGGAGCTGCGAGGAGCCGGCCTCGACCGGGATCCAAGTCTCTGTCGTGGTCGGCCCGTTGTCGTCGGGGAAGGCGGCGTAGACGAACCAGCGGCCGGGCTCCGGCACCGTGATGTCCCCGCGGTACACGCCGTTGCCGAACGGCTCGAGGGGTCCGGACAGCTCCTGTCCGGCGCGTCGTGCGACGAGGACGGCACGGCCGGATACGCCCGGCTCCGGAGCCACGGTGACGTCGATCCGGGAGCCCCGAACCGTCGTCCGCCAGTGGGCCTCGCCCGCCTCGGCGCCCTGACCGGGGTCGTGGGCGGCCGCGCGCCCGGCGGACAGCAGGGGCAGCGCCAGCGTCAGCGCGGCGACCGTCAGCCCGGCGGTCCGGATCACTGGGAGCCGGGTGTGGGGCAGTCCCTCGGCGGCGAGGACGACCAGGGCCGAGCTGCCCAGCGAGACGAGCAGGGACGGGACGATCTGGTCGGCGGCGACGGTCGTGCCGTGCGGCAGGACGGCAAGCAGCGGCACGTACGCCGCGTGCACGGCGAAAGGAACGATGAGCGCGAGCCACCACGAGGACGTACGCCACCTGCGGACCAGGTCGGCCGCGAGGGCGACGAGGAGCACGGGCGGCACGATCGGCGTGGAGTACCCGAGGCCGGCGAGGACCGGAAGCACCGCCAGCCGCACGGCCGTGACGACCAGCGCCGCCCGGGTGACGGCCCACGGATGCGGGTCGAACCGCCGGATCAGCACGATCGCCAGAGTGATCCCGGTCCCGGCGGCCGGCAGGAACCACACGGCCGAGTACTGCGGTACGTCGGACTCGTATTCCATGACCGGTGCCAGCGAGGCCGCCAGGACGAGCCCGCTGCCGAGCACCAGCGACCCGCCGCCGCCCTCGGCGGCGATCGCCCGCAGCAGGGTGACGGCCAGGGCGAACGTGGCGATGATGGCCAGCAGGTGGGGCGGGCTCCACAGCACCGCGTCGCGGCCGAAGGTGGTGTGCCAGGCCTCGTCCGCCGGAGCCGAAACGCCGATGGCCCCGGCGGACACGGCCGCCCAGCGCAGCAGCGGGTCCGTCGCGGCCGCGCGAAGGCCTCGGCCGCGGATCCTTCCGGCCCCCCACCACGCGGTGGCGGCGAGGGTCACGAGGAGGGAGCCGTAGAGCAGCACATGCGGTGCGCTCCAGAAGGTGTCCCGGCCCACGTCGGTGTGCAGCGAGTCGTCCCAGTACATGCTGAACAGCGCCAGCAGCCCGCCGGCCGCCGCGGTGATGAGCCGGTTCATGGTCCCCGCCTGCCTTCAAGGTCGGTGATGGCCGATACGGCGAGGCTATACCCCCGTGGGGTATATGAAAACCGGTGTGTCAGTCCAGCGCGCTGCCCTTCTGCCAGGTCTCCCAGTCGACGTTCCAGTCGCCGTAGCCGTTGTTGGTCGCCACCGTGTCGACGGAGTTGACGACGGTGACCGGGTCGCCGAGGTGGACCTGGTCGTAGAACCACTTGGCGTCCGCCGTGCTCATACCGATGCAGCCGTGACTGCCGTTGACCCGGCCGAACTTGCCCTCGTTCCAGGGCGCCGCGTGCGCGTAGGTGCCGGACGGGGTGAGCTGGACGTCCCACTTGACCTCGCCGAGGTCGTACGCCTCGGGCCCGAAGATGCCGACCGACGCCGAGTTCATACGGATCGTCGGAACCTTGCTCAGCACGACCATGGTGCCGTTCCAGGTCTCGAAGTCCTTCTTGCCGGTGGAGACCTTCAGCGTCCGCAGTGTCTTGCCGTTCTTCGCCACCGTCATGGTCTTCTTCACGACGTCGACGGTGCTGGTCACGGCGTCGCCGATGGTGAAGTTCACGACGCGCTGCTGGGTGCCGTACACGCCGCCGCCCGCGTTCACGCCCGCCAGGTCCATGCGCAGAGTGACCTTGGTGCCGGGCTTCCAGTACTTCTGGGGGCGGTAGTCGATGCGGTCCTTGCCGTCGCGGTCCTTCATCCAGCTCCAGGCGCCCTCGACCGCGGGGGAGGCGGTGACCTTGAGCTTCCGCTCGACCGCCGCCTTGTCGTGGATCGGCTTGTTGAACGTGATCGAGACCGGCATTGCGACGCCGACCTTCGTGCCCTTGTCGGGGTTGTAGGTGCCGACGAAGGTGTTCTGCGCCGCCTCGGTGGTGAAGGAGGCGGTCTCGGTGAGGGCCGACCCTTCGGGCGCCTTGCCCTTCGCGTTCACCGTGTAGGTGGCGCCCGGGGCGAGGGGGGTGCTGGAGGTCCATACGGACTTGTCCTCGGACCAGGTGCCGGAGAGCTTGCCCGGGCCGGGCGAGCTGACCTCGACGGACGACAGGGACCCGCCCTGGGCGCGCACCGTCACCTTCCGGCTGACCGGCACCTTCTCGCTGTCGGCGCCTGGCTCCACGGCTATCGCGGCCGGGCCACCGTTCTTCCCGTCATTGCCCGCCATGTCCGCGCCGCTGTCCGCCGTGCCGCCGGCGCTGCACGCGGCGAGGGCGACGACGGCGGCCGAGGCGAGCGCGAGCGGCTGTACGGTCCGGCGGGCAAGCCGTGCTGTCAGGCGCTGTCGCATGAGGCTCCTCTCCATTCCCAAAGGGCTAAGTGATTTCGTAGACGACCGTCACGGGATCCCGGTTCCCCGTTCCGGTTCGTGGCCTTGCGGGGTGCTCGCAGAACGGATTCCGCCGTGTGTCAGACTCCTCGCGTGGCTACTAATAATTTTCGTAGTCTCGTCGATTCTCCCGCACGAGGCGATGCCTCCGCGAGCGATTCCGAGCCGAAGGCCGACGAGCCGAAGGGGCTCGGCCCGGCCGGCTGGCTGCGCTGGGCCTGGCGTTCGCTGACCACGATGCGCACGGCGCTCGTCCTGCTGCTCCTGCTCGCGCTCGCCGCCGTTCCCGGTTCCCTGGTACCTCAGGAGGGACGCCAGCCCGCCCAGGCCGCGGACTTCCGCGAGCGCAACCCGGATCTCGCGCCGGTCCTGGACAGGCTCGGCTTCTTCGACGTCTACGCGTCACCCTGGTTCGCCGCCGTCTACCTGCTGCTGTTCGTCTCACTCGCGGGTTGCATCGTGCCGCGGACCCGCCAGTACGTACGCACCCTGCGGTCCCGCCCGCCGGCCGCGCCGAGCCGGCTGGACCGCCTGCCGCAGCACGCCGTCTGGACGGCGTGCTGCGATCGGGGCGAGGTCCTGCTCACGGCCGCGGACCTGCTGCGGCGGCGCCGGTTCCGCGTCGACGTCGACATGGAGGGGGACGGCTCGGTCTCGGGAGAGAAGGGGTACCTGCGCGAGGCCGGAAACCTGGTGTTCCACACCGCCCTGTTCGGGCTCCTCATCGCACTCGCCGTCGGCAGTCTCTTCGGCACGACCGGCCAGAAGCTCGTCCTCGAAGGGGACAGCTTCACCAACACCGTGACGCAGTACGACGACTTCACCCCGGGCACGCTGGCCTCCGCCGACAGCCTGAAGCCGTTCGGCTTCCAGCTCAAGGGGTTCTCCGCCACCTACCAGCGCGGCGGCCCGCAGCGCGGCACCGCCAGCTCCTTCGTCGCCCGGCTCAACTACACCGAGCGCGAGGGCGGACGGGCGCGGGACGCCCGCGTCGAGGTCAACAAGCCGCTGGAGGTGGACGGTTCGAAGGTGTTCCTGGTCGGCCATGGCTACGCACCGGTGGTGACCGTCCGCGACGGCAAGGGCGAGGTCGCCTGGCAGGGGCCCGCCGCGTTCCTGCCGCAGGACAGCAACCTCACCTCAGTGGGCGTGATCAAGGCGCCGGACGCCCTCGACCGCAAGGGCAAACGGGACGGCCTCGGCTTCTCCGGCCTCTTCCTGCCCACCGTCCAGCTGACCAGCAACGGCTGGCAGTCCTCCTTCCCCGCCACGGACGACCCGGTGCTGGTCCTGACCGCCCACCACGGCGACCTCGGCATGGACAGCGGGCAGCCGCAGAACGTCTACCAGCTCGACTCCACCCGCATGACCCAGTTCCGCGAGGCCGACGGCTCCCCGTTCGCGCAGGCACTGCGCCCCGGGGACCGGATGAAACTTCCCGGCGGCGCGGGCTCGCTCACCTTCGACGGCATCAAGCAGTGGGCCAGCTTCCAGATCGCCCGCAACCCCAGCAACGCCACCGCCCTGTGGAGCTCGGTGGCCATGGGGCTCGGCCTGTGCGCGTCGCTCTTCGTCCGCCGCCGGCGGGTGTGGGTGCGCGTGGAGCCCATGCAGTCCGGCCGCGTCCGCATCGCGGTCGCCGGACTGGACCCCGGTGGGACCGAGCGAACGGCCGAGGAAGTGGCCGAACTCGCCGACGAGTTGCGCGAGCGCTTCCCCGCCCCGCGCACCGCCACGCCGGACGTGAACGCCCCAGCACCCCTGCACCAGGAGCAGAAGTGAGCGGTACCTCTCTCGCGGACCAGAACCTGGCCCAGCTCGCCAACTGGCTGATGTACTCGGCGATCGCCGTCTACCTGCTCGCCTTCGTCGCCGCCTGCGCGGAGTGGGCGTTCGGAAGCCGGGGACCGGGCATTCGCACCTCCGCCGCGTCGCCGGCGAAGCAGCAGACTCCGGTCGCCCGCACGGGCGGCCGGACAAGGAGCGCGGCCGTGGACGGTGCAACAGGAAGCAGCACGCAAGTGCTGGCACCGCCCGCGACCGCGTCTCCGGAGCCGGCCCAGGCACTGGGGGGCGACGGTACCGGTGCGGCCGGCGACAGCCCCAAGGCCGACCTCGTCGGACGGATCGCCGTCTCACTGACCGTGCTGGCGCTCCTGCTCCACTCCGGCTCGGTCCTCGCCCGCGGCCTCGCGGTGAGCCGGCCACCGTGGGGCAACATGTACGAGTTCTCCACCGCCTTCGCCCTGATGGCTTCGGCCGCGTACGTGGGCCTGCTCGCGGCACGCAAACCCGTTCGCTGGCTGGGAGTCCCGGTCCTCTTCTCGGTCCTGCTCACCCTCGGCCTCGCCGTGTCGGTGCTCTACGTCGACTCCGCACAGCTCGTGCCCGCCCTGCACTCGTACTGGCTGTGGATCCACGTCTCCGCCGCGATCATCTCCGGCGGCGTGTTCCACACCGCGGCCGTGGTCAGCATCCTGTACCTGGTGCGCGACCGCTGGGAACGTGCCGTCGCCGCAGGCCACGGCCAGGGACGCGGGGCGGGCCTGTGGCGGCGGCTGCCGTCCAGCCGGACGCTGGACAAGCTGGCATACCGCCTGACCGGCCTGGTCTTCCCCCTGTGGACCTTCGCGGTCATCGCGGGCGCGGTGTGGGCGGAGGCCGCATGGGGCCGCTACTGGGGCTGGGACCCCAAGGAGACCTGGGCCTTCATCACCTGGGTCGCCTACGCCGCGTACCTCCACGCCCGCGCCACCGCCGGGTGGAAAGGGCGGCGCGCGGCGGTGCTCGGCCTGGTCGCGTTCGCCACCTTCGTCTTCAACTACTACGGCGTCAACATCCTCATCACCGGTCTGCACTCCTACGGAGGACTGCCGACCAACTGAAGATCTCATCGGTCCACCGACCTCTGTAAATTACCCCCTGGGGGTAAGATGGCGACTCGGTGACCGGAAGCGCGGCACAGGCGGAGTTCATGGCGATACGGGCAGCACACAGCGGCGGCAGGGCCGTCCGCTGGACGTACGGGGTGTTCCTGACCCTGTTCGTCGCGCTGGCTGTGCTCGTGCACCACGAGACGGCCGCGATGGGCGCCTCGCACGTGATGAGCGCTTCGTCCATGCCCGCGATGGATGCCTCCTCCATGCCGGCCGCTGCCCATGCCGGCCAGCCGAGCGCTTCCCATGCCGCCCACGTCATGCCGGGCGAGGCGGCGCCGGCCGCCTGGGAGTCGTCCTCCGCGCACAGCATCGACGCCGGCGGTTGCGCCGCCCCCGGCATGCAGCACTGCACCACGGCGAGCATCGCCTCCGTGCAGCTTGCCGCGCCCGCTGAGAACGAGTTCTCACTGCTGGCGGATCTTCGTGAGACCGCGCCAGGGCGCTCGCCCGCCGGTACGGTCGGCCGAGCCCCGCCGGACCTGTCCGTCCTCTCCCAACTGCGTATATAGGCCGCGCCGGACGGCGCGCGATGTGCCGTCCCTCCGCGACCACATCGGCAGTTTCGAGACAAGAGGACACAACACGATGAACAGCATCAACCGCCGCTCCGTCCTGCTCGCCGGGCTGGGAGTGGCCGGCGCCGGCGCGCTCGCCGCCTGCACCAGCGGGAGCGGCTCCGGCAGTGGCAACGCCCTGGTCAACCCCTCCGCCTCGGCGGTCGCCGCCGCCGAGAAGCAGCGCAAGACCACCGGACGGCAGCAGAAGCTCACCCTGACCGCGGCACCCGCCATGATCGACCTGGGCGGCGGCGTCATGCCCAAGACCTGGGCCTTCGACGGCCGCACGCCGGGCAAGGAGATCCGGCTCTCCGTCGGCGACACCCTGGTCGCCGAGCTGTCCAACCAGCTCCCGAACAAGACCACCACGTCGATCCACTGGCACGGCATCGCGCTGCGCAACGACATGGACGGCGTGCCGCCCGCCACCCAGAGTGCCGTCCGGGCCGGCTCCACCTTCACCTACCAGTTCATCGCCGACGCCCCCGGCACGTACTTCTTCCACCCGCACGTCGGCGTCCAGCTCGACCGCGGCCTGTACGCCCCGCTGATCGTCGAGGACCCCAAGGAGACCCTCGACTACGACGACGAGTGGGTCGTCCTCCTCGACGACTGGGTCGACGGCGTCACCGGCACCCCCGACGAGGTCTGGGCCGAGCTCAAGCAGGGCATGGGCGGCATGGGCATGGACATGGGGGACAGCAGCAGCCCCAGCCCCAGCGGCATGGAGGGCCACGACATGGGGGACATGGGCGGGATGGACATGGGCGGTGATTCCGAATCCCCGTCCGCCTCTTCATCGAGCGGTATGTCGATGAAGTTCATGCTCATGGGCGCCGAGAGCGACCTCCTCGGCGGCGACGCCGGCGACGTGAAGTACCCGCACCACCTGATCAACGGCCGGGTGGCGACCGACCCGGACGTCTACACCGCCAAGCCCGGCAAGAAGGTCCGGCTGCGCATCATCAACGCCGGCTCGGACACCGCCTACCGCGTCGCCCTCGGCGGCCACAAGCTCACCATCACCCACACCGACGGCTTCCCGGTCCGACACCAGGAGGTGGACGCCCTGCTGATCGGCATGGGCGAGCGCTACGACGCCCTCGTCACCCTCGGCGACGGCGTCTTCCCGCTCGTCGCCCTGGCCGAGGGCAAAAACGCCAACGGCCTCGCGCTGGTGCGCACGGGCTCGGGCAGCGCGCCGAAGGCGACCGTCCGCCCGAAGGAACTCAACGGCATGATCATGACGGCGTCGCAGCTGCGCGCCGCCGACGACGTACGCCTGAAGTCCGCCAAAACCGACGTCACGCACCAGCTCAAGCTGACCGGCGGCATGGACAAGTACAGCTGGGCCATCAACGGCAAGCCGTTCGACATGAAGAACCCCGAGGCGAACCCCATCCTCATCGAGGAGGGCCAGCGCGTACGGCTCGACTTCGTCAACACCACCACCATGTGGCACCCGATGCACCTGCACGGCCACACGTACCAGATCGGCGACGCGGGGCCGCGCAAGGACACCGCGATCGTGCTGCCCAAGAAGAAACTGTCCGTCTTCTTCGACGCCGACAACCCGGGCCAGTGGATGCTGCACTGCCACAACGCCTACCACGGCGAGGCCGGGATGATGGCGAACGTGGCCTACCAGGCCTGAGGCCCGACTCGCGCCGTCCGGGCAGGGCTCACAGCAGGTGATGGGCCCGTCCGGACGCGGCGCGGGATCGGCGCCCATGTCGTACGGCCGTTGACGAGGGCCGAATGCGCCGGAGCGCGACGTCGAGCACCCCCTCCCGGGAGGCGGGCGCTCCCCTCGGGCCGTCTCTCAATTTTTAATGTCCTAAGTAGCATCGGTTGCGACCGGCGGTCGCCGGTGATCACGAATGGGCACGCGGTGCACGGACCGCCTGGGATGTCCGTTCCGGCGCCCCTCCGTCACGACCCCCATCCGAAGGAAGCACGCTCATGACCTCCACACCATCCCGCAAGGCGAAGCCGCCGGCGGGAGCCACCAAGGCCGAAAGGCGCCGGGCGCAGGCCGCCGAAAGGGCTGCCGAGGCACGGCGCGCCGAGCAGCGGGCGCGGCGGCTGCGCTGGGGCGGTGCGGCTCTGGCCGTGGCCGCGGTCGCGGCGGGCGGGATCGTCCTGGCCACGCGCGGTGGCGGCGGCACGTCCACCGGGTCGGCGACGGAGCCCTTCGTGGGCGGGGACCTGCACACCGTGTCGGTGGTCGGCAGCCGGCTCTTCGTGGGCGGGCACGCGGCGGCCGCCGTCTCCGGCAACGGCGGCCGCACCTGGCAGGAGGTGCCCTCGCTGCGCGGGGCGGATCCCATGGGGTGGGCGTCGACGTCGGACGCCGTACTGGTGGGCGGGCACCCCGGGCTGTACCGGTCGACCGACGGCGGAGCCACGTTCGCCAAGGTGACCGGCGCGGGCGCGGTCAGCGACGCACACGCGATCGGTGCCGCCGGTGACAGGGCCTACATCGCCTCCCCCGAGTCCGGCCTGCTCGCCTCCACCGACGGCGGCAAGACGTGGAAGACAGTCAACGCCGAGGCGGGCCGCTCCTTCATGGGCACCATCCTCGTCGACCCGGACGATCCGCAGCGGCTGATCGCCCCCGACATGTCCAGCGGACTGCAGACCAGCAGCGACGGCGGGAAGACCTGGAAGGAGCTGGGCGGCCCGATGAGCGCGATGGCCGCCGCCTGGAACCCCAAGGACATCGACCAGATCCTCGCCGTCGGCATGGACGGCGCCCAGCTGAGCAGCGACGGCGGCAGGACCTGGAAGCAGGCCGACCTGCCCGAGGGCACCAGCGCGGTCGGCTACGACGCCACCGGCAGCACCCTGTACGCGGGGGCGCTGGACGGCCAGAACGCCCGCACCTACCGCAGTACCGACGGCGGTACCACGTGGAAGGTCACCTCGTGACGACACCGCACGACGGGCAGGACGCCCGCCGCGGCACCGCCCCCGGCGTAGCCGGCCCCGTCGGTCAGCCGCCCCGCCGCAGGCCTGGCCTGCTGCTGTCGGCGGTGGCCGCCGCTGTGGTGCTCGCCCTGGCCGCCGCGGCAGTGGCCGCCCTGCGGGAGGGGTCCGGCGGCGGAAGCGGGCCGGCCGCCACCGCGGCACCGAGCGCCACTGCTGCCTCCGTCACCCCGCCCGCCGCACAGGTGCGTCCTGTCCACGAGGCCCTCCACGACATCGACGCCAGATGCCGCGCCAAGGGCGAAGGCGGTAAGCAGACGTCCCTCACCCGGGACATCGACACGATCATCGACTTCTCCCGGCGCTACCCCGACGCCCGCTTCCCGATCGACGACGAGACCGGAAGCACGCTGTCCCTGCTCCTGGTCGCCCGGCAGAGCATGCGCGACTGCGCACCGGCCCTCGCGGCCCGTGTGGACGGGGCAGTGCCGTCCGACTTCCGCGACGGCGCCCCGACGGCTTCATGATGGAGGTGACCGTGTGCGAGCGGGCGGACGGGGCGGTGGCAGACCGGCTCGTAGGTACGGGAGGCAAGACCCACAGGGCCGGTACGTCCACCGCCGCCGACCGAAGCACCGGATGGGGCAGGAGGGGGTGAGGGTGCATGGCGAATCCCGCGGCGGGATGCGACGAGATCCGCGAGTGGCTCGGGGCGTATGTGATCGGGGCGCTGGAGCCCGGGGAGGACGTGCCGGTACAGGCCCACCTCACCCACTGCCCCGCGTGCCGGTCCGAGCGCGACGACCTCGCCGACGTGGTCCGTCTGCTCCACGACGCCCTGCCGCTGCCGGCCGAGGCCCACGGCGCGCGACCACCACGCTCTCAGCCGCGAGACCAAGAAGAATCACGGGAGAGCGACGGACGTCGGCGAACCGGTGCTACTGGGCAGCAGCCGACACGTCGGCGGACCCGATGGTGGCCGGTCCCCAGGTGGCGGTCTCGTTGGGTCAGTACACCAGTCCTTCGCCGGCTTCGGAGCGGGCATGGCTGATCGTGGTCGCTGAGCCACAGGGGATGAGAACCCAGGATCCGGCCCATGGCTGTCAGCCTCGTGCCGGATGATCCATCCGAAAACTAAGTGACTTAGTCAGATAGCAGATAAGGTGTGTCTCGGCCAGTCGAGCTACACCGGGCCGGCGGCGCGTCGGAACGGCGACGCCGCCATCCTCGGCGTTCGCGACAGCGACCGCCGGCCTTGAAGGACAGTGCCGTGCGGTGTCCCGCTCCGCGTCGGCGGCGAGGCAGAAGTCGTCGTAGCCGGCGCATGTCGCACGACTCTCGCCGTCAGGGTCTCCACTCGGCAAAACCGGTGGCAGGGCCTGCCGCTGCCGCACGAGGCCGTGCGCGTGGCGAACTGCCGCCCCGACGGGCGGCTCAGTCACAGCGCGAGGGACCGGTGACGGAGCTTACGGAAGCACCACAAAAATGCTCATGACATCACCCGGCATGCGGCCCGCTGCGCTGCGCGAGCCCTGCCTGCGCCACGCGACCGTCACAGACGAGGAGAACCAGTGCTGCGCTCATCCCTTGTCGGCGAGCCCGCCGACACCACACCGACCGCGGACACCACGTCGGCCGGCCGTCGCCGAATAGGCCACCGTGCCGCGCTCGTGGCGGGGGCGGCGGGTGTCGGTTTCGGCGGGCTGTATCTGGTGGGCCTGCTGGCCGCCAGTGAAGATGTGCCCGCGGGCACCCGGGTGAGCGGTGTGGACATCGGAGGGCTGAGCCGCTCGCAGGCGCGGGAGAAGCTGGACAGCGCTCTGGGCGGGGCCTGGTCGGAGGCGGTGAAGGTCCGCCTCGGCGACAGTGAGGGCACCGCTCACGTGTCCGGCATATCTCTGGACAGTGAGGAGACCGTCGCCCGTGCCGCGCAAGCCGGGTCCGACCCGTTCACCGTGATCGGCCGCCTGTTCACGAGCGGGAACCGCGAGGTCGAGCCGGTGATCCGCGTGGAGGCGGAGAAAGCCCGCGCGTCACTGGCCGAGGAGGCGAAGACGTACGACCGGAAGGCACGGGAGGGCGCCGTCACCTTCCATGCGGGCAAGGCGGTGCCGACGCAATCGGTCACCGGGCGGTCCCTGGACGTGGACGGCGCGGTCGAGGCTCTCGCTTCGGCGGTCCCGGGCCAGGGGAAGGAGCCGGTGCGGCTGCCGGTCCGCACGACCGAACCGCGGGTCGGCGCGGCGGAAGTGAACCGCGCCATGGAGGAGTTCGCCACCCCGGCGATGTCGGCGCCGGTCACGCTCACCGCGGGCGGCCGGGAGATCGAGATCAGCCCGGCGACGCTCGGCAAGCACCTCACCATGAAGCCGGACGGGGAGAAGCGGCTGACACCCGCACTTGACGGCAAGGGGCTCCTGGCCGATCCGGCGCTGGCAAGTCCGCTCGCGCAGGCCACCGACGAGGCGGTCAACGCGAAGCTGCGCCTGGAGGGCGGGCGGGTGGTGGTGGCCTCGGACGGCAAGGCCGGGCAGGAGGTCACGGCCAAGGCGCTCCAGAAGGCCGTACTGCCGCTGCTGACCGAGACCGGGGCGGCCCGCACCGGGGCGGTGGACACCGAGACGGTGGAGCCCAAGCTGACCCGTGACAATGTCAGCCGCCTGGGCATCAAGGAGCAGATGTCGACCTTCACGGTCAACTTCGAGCCCGCGCCGTACCGCGTCACGAACATCGGCCGCGCCGCGGAACTGATCAACGGGTCGGTCGTGCTGCCGGACGAGACCTGGAGCTTCAACCGCACGGTGGGCGAGCGGACCGAGGCCAACGGGTTCGTCGAGGGCATCATCATCAACAACGACCAGTTCGAGAAGGCGGCCGGAGGCGGCGTCTCAGCCGTCGCCACCACCACCTTCAACGCCCTCTTCTTCGCCGGCGTCAAGCCGGTGGAGTACGGAGCGCACTCGTTCTACATCGAGCGCTACCCGGAGGGCCGGGAGGCGACGGTGGCCTGGGGCAGCCTCGACCTGAAGTTCAGGAACGACTCGGGCAACGCCGTCTACATCGACGCGCGGGCCACGGACTCCTCCATCACCGTCACCTTCCTGGGCACCAAGAAGTACGACGCGGTCGAAGCGGTCAAGGGCCCGCGTACCAACGTGAAGGAGCCGGCAACCCGCGAGGGAGCATCCGGGGAGAAGTGCGTGCCGCAGACCCCGCTCGAGGGCTTCGACGTCGCGGTCGACCGGGTCTTCAAGGACGGTGGCAAGGAAGTCGAGCGGGAGACCTTCAAGACGCGGTACGTGCCTCGCGACGAAGTCACCTGCGACGAAGCCACCGACGGGTGACGAGCGCCGGCCTCGGTGGCGTACGCCCGGGCCGGAAGGGCGGCCGGGCCTGGCGCTCTGCGGTCGCCGGCTGCCGGATCAGCGCCATGGCGCGGCCGGCGAGACCGCACATGCCGGGCCGTAGCGCGTGCGCCGCGCCCGCGCCACGAGGTCGGCCTTCGGCACCACCATGAGGGCCGGGGGCGGCGAGAGATACGGCCGACATCTCCTTGCCGGTGGGGGGAGCAAGAGGTGACGGACTCCCTGCCTCGCCGCACCACGCCCATGATCTCCGTATCGAGCTCGTCGGACGGCCGTTTTGTGGCCCCTTCTTCGGGGGCGCCGGCGTCCTGCGCCGTCCATGCCGCTGACAGCGATCTGCCTTGTGGGGGCCGGGTGACCGTTCCAGCCACCCCAGGGAAACACCGAACTACTAAGTTTCTAAGAAGTATAGTAATTTCTGCTTCGTGGACGCCGATATGCGCTCAGCCGCCTACCCGAGCCCTGCCCGACTCGCCGCAGCCCAGATCCCCGCCGGGCCCCCGATTCCGGTGATGAGAGACGGCCGCCTGCCGGAGCACGGCGGCGTCCGGATCCGGCTCATGGAGCCTGACGACCTCCCGTTCGTGGTCGCCGAGCACCTGGGGCACTTTCCAGAGGGCTTCTTCGCCCGCCTCGGGCCGAGGTTCCTGGCCGCGTACAACCGGGCCTACCTCACCAGTCCCGACGCACGTGCCTACACGGCGGAGACCGGCGGGCAGCCGGTGGGCTTCCTCGTCGGTGTGACCGACCCGGCGGCGCACCGCCGCCACGTGCTGCGCGACCACGGGCGCGGACTGCTGCTGCGCGCCCTGGGCAGCCTGTGTGTGCGCCCCCGCCTCGCGGTGCACTTCATCCGTACGCGACTGGCGCGCTACTGCCGCAAGCTGATACCGCACCGGGCGGCCCGGCAGGCTCCCGCCGGTGCTCCTTCCGGCGTCACCGCGGTGCTGGCCCATGTCGTCGTGGCCGAACACGCCCGCTCCCGTGGCATCGGGGCCGCCCTGATCGCGCGGTTCGTCGAGGACGCCGCCGATGCGGACTGCGCGCGTGTCACTCTCGTCACCGTCGCCGAAGGCGGGGCGGGACCGTACTACGAGTGGCTCGGCTGGCTGCGTCAGGGAGAGACCCGTACCCCCGACGGCCGTCGACTCCTCACCTACGACTTCCCGCTGAACGGGCTGAACGGGATCCCGGCGCCACGGCAGAGCTGAGGCACCGGCCCCTTCACCCGGGACCGACCAGAACATTCCCGTACCGGGATCGCGGCCGTGCGCGGCACGCCCTCCCGGAAGCACTCCAGGAGATCCTGCTTGACCAGCAACGCACCGGAGGCGGAGCGCACACGCGACATGGCCCGTCTCCACCACCCGCGCAGGGACACGACGCCATCCGCCCGCCGGCGGCGCCGGAAACTCACCCTCGGCGGCTTGGCGCTGCTCTCCATGACGGCGCTTCTGGCCAGCGGATGCTCGTCCTCGTCGGCGGCAGGGGTCGCCCCGTCGCCGGGTGACAGCAGCTCCGGCGGGACCTCGCTGCGGCCCTCTTCGTCTCCCAGCACGGCTCCTTCCCCTTCTCCCACTCCCTCCCTGGACGCCGTCATCAAGGAGATCACGGACGCTCAGTGGTCCCGCATGACGGCGGCGGGGCTGTGGCGCAAGGGCTGTCCCGACGTTCGCGGCCAGCTGCGCCGCGTGGAGATGAACTACGTGGGCTTCGACGGCAAGGTGCACCGCGGCGTCCTCGTGGTCAACGCCGACGTGACGGCCAGTCTCGTCCGCATCTTCACGCGGCTGTTCGAGGAAGGCTTCCCCATCCGCCGTATGCAGCCGATGGAGGTCTACAACGGCGACCTCGACGCCAGCCTGGCCGACGACAACACCTCCGCGTTCAACTGCCGGCGCCCCGACCAGATCAACGCCCCGTTCAGGGAGTCCCCGCACGCCAACGGCCGCGCGATCGACATCAACCCGTACGAGAACCCGTGGATCAACATGCGGACCAAGAAGTGGTCGCCGAGCGCCAAGTACGCCGCGCGCACCGAGGGGAAGGGCAAGATCCTCAAAGACGGTCCGGTCTGGCGGGCGTTCATCGAGGAGGGATGGGTCTGGCAGGACATCAAGGTGCCCGACTACATGCACTTCGACACCGGGTACCCCTCCAAGCCCTTCAAGGGGCCCACCGCAAGTCCGTCCGCTGGCAGTCCGTCGACAGCGGGGCAGTCGACCCCGGCCAGGTGAGCGAGGGAGACCGGCCAGCAGTGTGGAGCCGGTCCGCCGGGACGCCGCTGGCATGTGCTCACGTTGTGACCAGGGTCCAAGACGTGGCTTCCGGGTCCCTGCTTCCTTCCGCCACACCGAGGTGAAAACACTCATGACGCATCTTTCCGACCGATCGCGTAAGTCCCGTCGTCTCCTTGTCCTTGCCGGTGTCTCCGCGGGAGCCGTGCTCCTCAGCGCGTGCGGCGGTGGCATGGGCGGCATGGACATGGGCGACGGCACGTCCGGTTCGCAGTCCGCCTCCATGGCCGGCCAGGAGGGCGCGATGGCCATGCCGACGAGCGCGCCGGGTGCGTTCAACGACGCGGACGTGGCCTACGCACAGGGCATGATCGCCCACTGCTCGCAGCTCGTGGAGATGTCCGGCCTGCCCCTCGCCCGCGCCTCGAACCAGGAGGTCAAGGATCTGGCGAGCAGGACCAGGACCGACGAGGAGGCCGAACTCGCCGCCGTGCGAGGGTGGCTGAGGTACTGGAACCGGCCGGAGTCCGCCGACGAGGGCGACATGGGCGGCATGGACATGGGTGGTGACGACGGCAGCGACATGACGATGTCCGGCTCGATGTCGGATGCCGACATGGAGAAGCTCAAGGCCGCCAAGGGGGGCGCCTTCGACCGCGCGTTCGTGAAGGCGATGATCGAGCACCGTAACGGCGAGATCGAGATGAGCCGTGACGAGCAGAAGAACGGTCGCAACGCGACTGTGAAGCAGCAGGCCGAGATGATGGCCACCATGCAGGAGGACGAGGTCAATAGCCTGACCACGCTTCTGGCCAAGCTCTGACTGCCCGGGGCACGTGGCCGCCGAGCCGTAACGGAAACGAGGCAGTCCCCTGGCGCGTCAACGCGCCCGCGGCCGTGGCCACGTTGCTCACCGCCGCCTCAGCCCTGTGGACTATCCGTACAGGAGAGCGTGTTCGGAGGGCGAGGTGCGTGACCGGCCCGTCGGACCAGCAGCACCAGGAGCACCACGACCGCGCCCAGCGGCAGTGTGATGGACAGCAGCAGCCAGGCGGACGGCGTGCTGCCTGGTCCGGAGCGCAGCAGGTCGGCGTGCGCCTGCTGGTTGGCCTCCAGCGCGGCGAGCAGGGCGAGGGCGGCCACGACGGCGGTCCACCGGCCCGGAGGTTCAGCCACCGCGCGCGGAGTCGGCTGACCGCCTCGCGCAGCAACGCCCCGGCGGCTCCCAGGACGAGGCGTTCATTAGCCGTGCTCGGCGTGCCCTGTGGTTACGGTGGGGTTTCACCCATGTGGGGGGTGTGGGGGTCGGGTTCAGAGACTGGTTCCGTCCGCTCTTCCCGGCTGCGCTGTCGCCGCTCCCTCCATGCCAGCTCTATCGTCAGGAACAACACCAGGGCGATGACCAGCACCATTGCGATGATGCTGGCGGCGGAGGTCCATGAGGCAAGCCCGCTCTGGTCCTCCTTGGTGTCTGATGCGACTTGGATGGTCCCGGTGATGCTGTGCGGGGTGTAGGCGCCGCTGTATCCGGTCATTTCCCCTCTCCGGTTCACACCCGTGCGGGGGTGCGGCGCCCACGTTACCCGATTTGAGCTAAGTGGCTTAGTAGATGGTTGATTCTGTCGCCGTCGGTCTCAGTGGCTGTGGCCGTCCTCCGCGTGAGCGGACTCCGCCTCGGTCGAGGCGGCCGTCTCCGGTGCCGCGGGCTCGGAGGAGGGTGCGGAGGACTCCTGCCCGGCTCCGTGCTCGTCCGGTTCCTCCGCCGTACCCTCGCCGTGGCTGTGTCCGCTCTCGCCGGAAGCTTCACCGAGCCCGTCGGCGATGGTGCGCAGACCGAAGAAGCTGACGGTCGCGGTGAGGAGGACGGCGAGCCCCAGGGGGCCGAAGATGCGGCGCCAGGAGGACTCCGGGTCCTTGAGTACGAAGGCGATGAACGAGACCGTGATCCCCAGGGGGACGAGCATGGCACCCCGCTCGGGGAAGTCCTCGAAGTGCTGCAGGCCGCCGCTGAGCATGCCGATGCCGAACGAGAGCAGCAGTGACGCCGCGATGACGAGTATCGCGCGCGGCAGCGCCGGCCGGCTGGCGGCGAGCAGGAACTCGTTGACCAACGTCGCGACCAGGAACACCAGAACACCGATGACGGCGATCTTCGTGTACCGGGCCGGATCCAGCGGGTGGTGTACCACGGCGCCGCTGATGAGACCCGCCCCGACGAAATACAGCACGTATCCGATGTAGCGGCCCGCGAGCGGAGCCGGCTTGCGGGCGCGGCGACGTCCACGCCCGCGGCGGGCGGCGGCTCGACCGCCATCAGGGGGCGGCTGAGGTGCGGAGGGTGCGGGCTGTGCGGGGCGATCAGTGACAAGGGACAAGACAGAAGGCCTTTCGGCGGCTCGGAGTTTTCGGGAACGGGCCATGCGGCCCGTGGAAGCAGACCAGGGCTGAGGCAGCAGGCGCTCGGCTGAGGGCGTGGCGCGTCGCCACCCAGCCGGGGCGGGGTGCGCGAAGCCCTTCAAGGAGTTGGTGCAGACGCAGGCATGGACGCAGGTGGGCGGCACTTCGCCCGGCAGGGGGATGAGCCCCGTCCGCCTGCGTCCGTCTAAATGCGCAACACGGTTGTCGCGCCCGGAGATCGGGTGTCCGAGTCGGCGATGACGGCACGTGTGCAGGAGTGCGGCGACAGATCGCAGTGGTCGACCGCTGGTGACGTGCCGGGGGATGGCACAGGAAGCGCGTCATCCGGCTGGCCGGGTGCGCAGTTGTTGTGCGCGGAGTCCTCGGACTCGCCGTCCTCGTGCTGGCGGTGATCGTGATCGGCGGAGGGCTCCGCGTCATGGACGGGAAGCGATGCGGAGACGCCTGCCTCGAGGTGCCCTGCGGCACTCTCGCCGTGCGCGAACAGCAAGCTCAACAACAGCATCGCGAGCCACGCGAGACGGGTCAGCTGCGGAGCCCGCGTACGGGCTCGCGGCAGGGCTGTGGCCGTCCGGTCCGTGAGCACGGCGTGATCATAGCGAGTCCGGACGAGGCCGCACCCTCGGCTCAGGCTCGGCCGGGACGTGATCGATCTGCCGGGCGGCCGCCTCGGCCACGTGACTCACCCTGGCCGGTTCGCCGACGAACTGGTGTTGGCTCTCACGCGGGGCGGACACGGCCCGAAGGCGTGACACCCCGCACGGCACGCCCTGAGGCCGTGGCTCAGCAATGCCCCGTCGACGGCGGCGAAGGGGTGTGCGGTTGCGCGGAGTTCACGGTCTGTTCCAGGCAGTGCTCTGTCCGGGGATCGGCGTGTGCGTGATCGTCGGCCTGCGGGGTGGCGAGTACGAGGGCGGCGACCCGGTGGTCGGACTGGACCAGTGCCACGCGCAGCGGGGCTTCCGCCCCGTGCGTCAGGACGTATTCGTAGAGGGCGGGCGCCGTCGAGTTGTGGTCCTGTGTTTCGGGACTTCGGGTCTCGTGCCAGCCGCACCGGTGGAGGGCTTCGGCCAGCTGTCTTACGGCGTGCTGGGCGGCGGAGTTGTCCGGGTACGCCGCGATGCGGTGCTGTGCCGTCGTGTCGCTGTCTCCGCTGTACGTCCGGGCGATCTGGTCCTCGGCGCTGGTCCCGTCGAACCACTGCAGAGCGCAGTCACCTGTCCCGCCGGTGGGCAGAGGAGTGGTGGCGCCGTCGCCTGTGGCCGTGGCGTGCCAGCGATAGCCGGCGTTCCAGGGCAGCGCGGAGGGGGACAGCAGATCCGTACGCGGGAGGCCGCCACCGCTCTCCGGTGCGGGCAGGATCGAGGCGGCCGAGACCAGACCGGGGCGGGTCCGCTCGGGACGGTCGGCGGATACGCCGTCGAGCAGAGGCGGGAGGCCCCAGAGGCCGAGGGAGAGCAGGGCGGCGCAGCCCGCCGTGGTGACCGCCAGCCGGCGGCGGGTCCGGTGGCGGCGAACCCGCTCGTGCACGTCCGTGACACCCCCGCTGACGCTGATCAGGGGCTCGGCGTCGTCGGCGAAGTCGTGGAGCAGGGTGCCGAGGTCGTCCTGCGGGGGGCGGCGGGTTTCGTCACTCATGGGGGAGGACCTCCTGCCGGGGTTGTGCGGTGGTCGCCGTATGGCCTGTTCGGGCCGTCGGCGTGTCCGGCGAGTCGGTGAGATGGGTGCTGAGGATGCGGCGGGCCCGCATGAGCCGTGAGCGTACCGCCGTGCTCGTTGACCCGGTCTGGCGGGCGACTTCCTCCACCGGGAGGTCGAGGAGGTGGTGCAGCACCACCGCGCGCCGTTGTTCGGGGTTGAGGTGCCGCAGTGCGGCGACCAGGGCGACGTGGTCGGGTGCGAGGCCGGGCAGGTCGGGTGGTGGACCGTGCCGGAAGTGGGCGCGGATCCGGTTGCGGGTCCTGCGCCAGGAGCTGACCGCCAGGCGCAGGGCGACCGTGCGCACCCACGGCGTCGGATCCCCTTCCGCGACGAGCTGCTCCCAGCGTGTCCAGGCCTTGGCGTAGGCATCCTGGACCGCGTCTTCCGCCTCGCCGAGGTCGCCTGTCACGGCGTACACGACGGTGACGAGCCGCTTGACGCTCGCGGCGTAGAAGCGTTCGAAGTCCCGGCGTGCGTCCGGTGGTTGCCCCTGGCTGTCCGTCATCGCCCCCTCCTGCGACGGCCACTCGCTCCGAAACGCCGGGCCAGTGGCGCAACGAGCTCACCGACCTCGGGGATGCGCAGCGGGCCCGCCAACACCACGGCCGACAGGCTGATGACGGCGGCGCCGAGGACGAGGCCCGACGCGTCCCCCGCGAGACCGTCACCCAGCCGGTCCGTGAACCAGCCGCTCACCGCGTACGCCAGGGCGGCGCCCGGCAGGCAGACGACGGCGAGACGCAGGTGCGTGCCGAGCACCCGCTCCAGGGGATGGCCCAGC
The DNA here is from genome assembly GCF_000721175.1 of Streptomyces anulatus. GTDB lineage: Bacteria > Actinomycetota > Actinomycetes > Streptomycetales > Streptomycetaceae > Streptomyces > Streptomyces anulatus_C. The sequence continues at coordinate 86,954 of NZ_JOEZ01000002.1, read as the reverse complement.
CTGCGTCGCAGCACGAGCGCGGTGCAGCACAGGCCCGCCGTACAGGCGATCGCGTACGCGGCCGCGATGCCGGTGACCGCCCAGCGCGCGGGCAGCAGGACGTACGAGACCACGGACAGCCCCGCGTTGACACCGGCGATGACCAGGGTCAGCAGGAACGGCGTGCGGGTGTCGCCGAGTGCGTAGAAGCCGCGGGAGAGCACGTACTGCGCGGAGAAGGCCGCCAGCCCCGGCGCGAACGCCGCCAGCACCCAGCCGATCGCCCGGGCATCGGCGTCGCTCACCTGCCCGTACTGGTAAGCGAGACCGGCGAGTTGGGGCGCCAGCACCAGGAAGAGGAACACGGCGGGCACGATCGCCACCGCCGTCGTACGCAGGGTCCGGGAGAGTCCCGCGGCCACCTGCGCCAGGTCGCCGTCCGTGGCGGCCCGGCTCATCCGCGGCAGCAGCGCGGTGACCAGGGAGACGGTGATGATGCCCTGCGGCACCACCCACAGCTGATAGGCGCTGCTGTACGCGGTGTAGCCGACGCCCTCCGTGACGCCCTCGGCGACGGCGCGCACCCCGGCGGAGGTGGACAGCCGGGTCACCACCCAGTACGCGACCTGGTTGACCAGGACCAGCAGAAGGGTCCATACGGCGGCTCGGACCGGCCGCCCGAGCCCCGATCCGCGCCAGTCGAAGCGCGGCCGCCACCGGAAACCGGCCGCTCGCAGCGACGGCAGCAGTGCCAGCGCCTGGACGGCGATGCCCGCCGTGCTGCCCAGGCCGAGCAGGAGCAGTTGGCTGTCCGTGACCTCGCCCGCTGTGGTCGCGGTACGGGCGATCACCAGATACAGCCCGAACACCGCGATAACGGCGACGTTGTTGAGCACCGGGGTCCACATCATCGCCCCGAACCGGTCACGGGCGTTGAGGACCTGACCGAGCACGGTGAACACGCCGTAGAAGAAGATCTGCGGCAGGCAGTAGCGGGCGAGCGCCACGGTGAGGTCGCGCTGGGCGCCCGTGTAGTCGGTGTACGCGGAGACCACCCAGGGCGCGGCCAGGACAGCGAGCGTCGTGATCGCGGTCAGGGCGGCCAGGCACAGCGTGAGCAGCCGGTCGGTGTACGCGGCCCCGCCGTCCGCATGCTCCTTCGCGGCTCGCACCAGCTCCGGCACGAACACCGAGTTCAGCGCCCCGCCGATCAGCAGGATGTAGACGATGTTCGGCACGGTGTTGGCGACGTTGTAGGCGTCGCCGAGCAGTGCCGTACCCAGTGCGGCGACCACGACCGCGCCGCGGACGAAGCCGGTGGCCCGCGACGCCAGGGAGCCCAGCATCATCACGGCCCCGCCGCGCAACCGGGGCGTCGAACGGGACTTCGGAATCGATCCGGAGGCGGCTTCCTCCTGTTCCTGAGCCGTCACGCCGTGTGTCCTCCCCGCGGGTCGAGCAGCTCGGTGAAATTCCCCGCCACAGGCCGGGGCCGCCAGGCGTGCAAGAGACAGGCGGGTGTGTCCCGCCGCCCTCCCGGCGGAGGAGCACGGAACGGATCGAGGAGACCTGCCACATGGCCGTGACAGAGGCGCAGATGTCCGAAGCCACACACACCCGCAGCCACGAGGTGCTGACCACGACCCCCGAGCGGCACCTGGGATATCTGGACTCTCTGACCGGACAGACGAGCTTCCTGCAGTACCCGTCCTGGGCCGCGGTGAAGGCGGGCTGGAAGGCGGAACGGCTCGGCTGGTTCGACAGCTCGGGACGCCAATACGGCGCGGCCCAGGTGCTGTACCGGCCACTGCCCGGAACACGCCGGTACTTCGCCTACCTGCCGGAAGGGCCGGTGCTGGACTGGGCGGACCCGCGGCTGCCGCACCTGCTTCAGCCGCTGCTGGACCATCTGCGGTCGGCCGGCGCCTTCGCGGTGCGGATGGGGCCGCCGCTGCCGTACCGCCGCTGGGATGCCGCGACCCTCAAGGCGGCGGTCGGTCCGGGGCGCCGCGTCGGCGATGTGCTGCCGGACCTCGTCGACCCGGTCGGCGCCGCTGTCGCGGACCGGCTGCGGGCGGCCGGGTGGCAGCGCTGCGGCGAGGAGGGGAGTTCCGGCGACGCACAGCCCCGCTACCTCTTCGAGGTGCCGCTGGCCGGCCGCAGCCTCGACGACCTGTGGGCGGGGCTGAACCAGGAGTGGCGGCGCAACATAAAGAAGGCGGCGAAGGCCGACGTCGAGCCCTGCGTCGGTACGGCCGACTATCTGCCGGAGTTCTACCGGCTGCTGCAGCTCACCGAGCAGCGCGACGGATTCCGGCTCGGACGCTCGCTCGACTACTTCCAGCGCCAGTACCGGGAGCTCAACGCCGAGGAACCCGGCCGCATGCGGCTGTACCTGGCGTGGCACGACGGGGAGGTGCTCGCCGCGCACACGCTGATCGTGGCGGGGCGCCGGGCCTGGTACCAGACGGGAGCGTCCGCGGACCACCGCCGCGAGGTGCGGCCGAGCAACGCCCTGCAGTGGCGGATGCTCCGCGACGCGCACGCGCTGGGTGCCCAGGTGTACGACATGCGGGGCGTGCCCGACGTACTCGATCCGCAGGAGCGGTCGTACGGCCTGATGCGCTGGAAGCTCGGAACCGGAGGCCAGGTCGTCGAGACGCTCGGTGAATGGGAGCTGCCACTTGAGGGTGCCGTCAACAAGACCCTGCACCGTGCCATGCAGAGGTATCTGGCACGGCGCTGAGGGCAGCCCCGGGGCGTGCGGATCGGTCATGGGGAAACAGTAGCTCGAAGTGCTAAGTAATTTAGTAGGGTGGCGTTCCCTTGATGGGTGATGGGGAGCCCGGGGTGCGAAAGAGGTGCGCCCGGCGGTCGGGCGCCTGGTGACACCACGGGTGGAGACGACCTGGGGGGATGCCTGATGAGGGCAGCGGTCAGGAGAACGTCAGTATTGAAGTCGGGGGTCAAGCGGCTCTTGGGACGTGCTGGATTCGACATCGTGCCCAGTACCAACAACCTGGGTGGCGTCGACGACTTCATCCCGTTTGAGGCAACGATGCGGGCTGCACGGGCGTCCGGTCTGTCGGTCGGTGACCACATCGACGAGGTCATGAACGGGACGCCTGGAGCCACCCAGCACACCATCGATGAACTACGCGATCTCGGCGTCTTCGCTGCCAACCCGGACACGGTGCTGGAGATCGGTCCCGGGTCCGGACGGTACCTGGAGAAGACGCTGAAGGAGTGTTCACCAGACCGCTACGAGATCTACGAGACGGCAGCGCCCTGGGCCAACTACCTGGTGGACACATTCGGTGTGGTCGCCCAGCCGACCGCAGGATGCAGTCTCGCCCCGACACCGGACGGCACCATCGACCTTGTTCAGGCCCACAAGGTCTTCAACACCGTGACCTTCCTCTGCGCCTCCCGCTACTTCTTCGAGATGGCGCGGGTCACGCGACCCGGCGGTCGGATCGTCTTCGACGTGATGACAGAGACCTGCCTGGACCCGGCCGCGGTACGCACCTGGGCGACGCAGGGCGGCGCGGGGCACGACTCCTACCCAGCCGCCATGCCTCGCCGGACATGCGTGGACCTCTTCGCGACCCTCGGCTGCACCCTGGAGGCCAGCTTCCTGGCGCCCATGGGCGTCGCCTCCACGGAGGTGCTCGTCTTCGGAAAGGGGGCTTGACCCTCAGAAGGCTTCCGCTTGCCAATCGGCGGGGTCGGGGCGGCGTCGACGTAGAGGCGGTCGCGGTAGCCGCTGCCTTGGCGGTAGGGCCCGGTGCAGGTGACCAGCACCAGCCGGGGCGGCCCGCTGACAGTGATGAACTCGCCCGGCAGTGCCGCGCCGCGGCGCACAGTGACCGCCCGAACCCGGTAGCCCACTCTGGCGGCCGTGGTGGTGACCGTGACCCGGTCACCCGGCTTGGCCCGGGTCAGCGGTGCGAAGACGGCGGCCCCGCGCAAGGTGTCGAGGTGCCCGGCGATGACGGTGCTGCCCTGTCGGCTGCCCGGCGAGGCGGTGTCCTCCCACCAGCCGGCCGCCTTGCCGTCACCGGGCACCGCCAGGCGCCCATCGGCCCCCGCCGCGACAGGCACCACCGCCGCATCCAGACCCACTCGGAGCAGAGTCAGGCGTACCGGCACCCGACCCGCCGCCGAGGTCGTGTGGGCAGCGGACCGCTGGGGCGGCACCGGCAAGAGCGATGCCGCCCCAGCGGTGACGGCAGAGCGCGCCGGGACGCTGGCGGCCGCCAATGCGACGACCCAGAGCGACAGTGTGGCCAGCGCCCACAGGGTGTGCCCGGCGCGCCCGCCGGTCACTGGCGGCGCAGGCGCCGACCCAGGGCGGCGGTACCCAGCGCCGCGGCCACGCCACCGGCGGCCAGCCACCCGGCTCCGCCGACGCCTTGCGAGCCGGCGGTGGCCAGGCCACCGTTGCCGGTGTCGACGGTGATCGGCTTACCGGCGATGACCGCCTCGAACTTGCCGATCTCCTCCGTCTGGGTCTTGTGCATCGTGTCGCACAAGTCGCGCAACTCGTTGTGCTTGGCGTGCTTGCGGCACTCATCCGCCTCAGGCAGGAACTCGCGGTGGTGCTGGGCGAAGTGCCGGGAGAGCTTTACGTCGAAGGCCCGGCCCGACAGGCCCGAAAGCTCGTGCATCATCGGCATGGCCTCGTGCGGCACGCTCGGCGTCTCATCGGTGCCGTACCAGGCCTTCAGCCACGAACGCATCGTGGTGATCTCCTGGGACTGCGTGTCCTTGATCTCCACGCAGAGGCCCTTGAGATCCGCCCGCGTTGCCTTGTCCACACACATCTCGGCCATGTGGACGCCGCCGAAGTGATGGTCGACGGTCATGGCGAGGAACTCTTTTTCGTTGAACTCGCTGTCGCCGCCCGCGACAGCGGCGGGCGCGGCTGCAAGGGCGAGGCCGGCGGCCATCAGCACGGCCGCACCCACGCGGCTCACGGATATTATCCGGCGGTTCATGCAAACTCCGATCGATCGGTAGGCGGCACACTGCTGAAAACCGCCTTCCTCGCAACCAGTCGGTAACCGATGCAGAGCCGCACGATTCACCCGAACGCCCGGCGTGTCCCACGCGCCCGGCGGTCCACCGGCATCCGAGGCGCTCCGCTATTCGGCATGTCTTCGCCCCCAGGCCCGTATGGATCGGTGCCGCCAGGCAGCTCGGCGAGACGTTGCCTCCCCAGGGGGAAGAAGGCGATCTCATCGGCGGCGGATTCAAGCCGGAGCCCGAGCGAGGCAGCATGACTCGGTGCCGGTCCGGACGATGTCGGCTCCGAACGTCTGGTGGTCTACCAGGTGGTGTCTGACCAAGATCATGCCGTGGCAGCAGCCCTCCTCCAGGGAATTGAGGCACTGCGTGTGGGAAGGTCATGCGTGTGATCGACCAGGACCGCGGCTCTGACCGCGAACTCGTACTCGTGGACGGTGTATTGAGCCCTGCGGACGTCGCGCATGTTCATCGCGAGGCGCTTCGGGTCCTGCGGCCCGGCATCGACGCAGCCCACCTCGACGCCTACAGCGACGACGCCTGGCCAGCCAGCAGTGGTGCACTCGTACGAACGCGCGCTGTCGCTGGCCCCGGGGTGGAAGTCGTGCAGCGCCACGGAGCCCACGAGGTAGAGGCCTTGGACCAGCCCCGGGAGCGCTGTGTCAACGGCGTGCACGTAGGTCTGGACGACCACGTAGACGGAAGGATCCAGAATCATGGGAGCAGAGGGTGCGCCTCAGTCGTCGTCGGCGCCAGTGTGCATTCTCCCTCTGCGCGGAGTCGATCAGTCCTCTTCCGCGATGCGTGGCCTGAGTGCCCACTTCTCCTCGATGCGGCCGTAGCGCCAGATCAGCAGCGCGGCGGCCCAGGTGACGACGAAGAGGAGGACGACGGCATAGCCGACGGCGTTGAGGTCGATGCCGCCGACCCAGTCCCAGAACGCGCCGTGCAGGGAGAGTTTTTCAGCGGCGATCGACAGGAGTTCGACGGTGCCGATGAGGAGGGCGGCGGCGACTGACAGGCCGGTGATGGTGATGTTGTAGAAGACCTTGCGGACCGGGTTGGAGAAGGCCCAGGAGTACGCGAAGTTCATGAACGAGCCGTCGATCGTGTCGAGCAGGCTCATCCCGGCCGCGAACAGCACCGGCAGGCAGAGGATCGCGTACCAGGGGATGCCGGCGCCGGCCGCGCCCGCCGCCAGGAAGAGGAGTGAGACCTCGGTGGCGGTGTCGAAGCCGAGGCCGAAGAGAAAGCCCAGCGGGTACATGTGCCAGGGCTTGCCGACGGCTCGCGTCGCACGGCCCAGGATGCGGCTCATCAGCCCGCCGCCGGCGGTGAGCTGTGCCTCCAGGTCGGCCTCGGTGTGGCGACCGGCCCGCATCCGGCGGAAGACGCGCAGGATGCCGATCAGCGCGACGAGGTTGAAGGCCGCGATGACGTAGAGGAAGACGCCGGAGACCGAGGTGCCGATGAGGCCGAGCGTCTGTTGCAGCGCGGAGCTGTCGTCCTGCACCGGTCCGGCGAGGGAGCGCACGCCGAGCGCGAAGAGCAGGGCGAGCAGGAAGACGACCGTGGAGTGCCCGAGGGAGAACCAGAAGCCCACGGACAGAGGGCGCTGGCCGTCGGAGATCAGCTTGCGGGTGGTGTTGTCGATCGCGGCGATGTGGTCCGCGTCGAAGGCGTGCCGCATGCCGAGCACGTACGCGGTGACGCCGAGGCCGATGCCGAACGCGCCCTGGCTGCCCAGGACGAAGTGCTGGGGGACGACGACGAACAGCAGCGTGCCCCAGCCGATGACATGCAGGGCGAGGATCGCGGCGGCCAGTCCGCCGGCCCGGGCCCATTCACGCGGGGTGAGTGCTCCACGTACGCGCCGGACGAGGCCGGGCTGGGAGTGGGGCGCAACGGTCATGGTGGTGTCCTTGATCCGGGTCGTGCTTGCAACGCACCCCATTCTCTATGGCGCTTAGTAGTTAGGTGCAAAGAGATTGCAATAACTTGCCCGAGGCTGCTGCCCAGGCTGATGCGGAGTCGCGGGAAGAGGGGGGAGGGGAGAGTCAGTGGCCCGAGTGCCCTGCGGGGCGGCCATGGTGCTCGTGCCGGCTCGTCGGCCGCCGGTCGGTCGGCATGGAGCGCCCGTCGTGCAGCCCGGACAGGGTCACCGTGACGAGCCGGTCGGCTGCGGCTTCGGAGGGCAGGGCGGCAGCGGCCGTGAGGGCGTGGAGGCAGTACGTCGCCAGCTCATCGGGCGCGATGTCGTCACGGAAGACGCCGATCCGCGCGCCCTCGGCCAGCAGGTCCCGGATCATGTTGTGGAGCTGCTGCTGCGCTCGCACGACGCGCTCGTCTCGGTGAAGGAACGCCGAGAGTTCGGTGCCCTGGTGCCCGCGGGACTGGCGTGAGATGTGAGCGAACGCCCGCAGGACCGCCTCGAGCTGGTCGCCGGCTCCATCGGTCTGGTCGCGGACCTCCGCGAGCTGTCCCAGGTGTTCGGTGATCTGGCGGTCGTGCCACGCGAGCAGGATCGCCTCGACGTCCGGGAAGTACTTGTACAGCGTGGCCCGGCCGATGCCGGCCTTCTCGGCGATCTGCGACATCGTCACCGACCGCAGGCCGTGCTCGGCGGCCAGCTCCGCGGTGGTGTTCAGGATCGCTTCGCGCACCGCACGGCGGTGCGCCTCGATCGTCTCGTTCCACAGCTTCGGCACCGCATCAGTGTACGTGGCGGCGCGGTCGATACGCCCTGGTTGACACCGTAGACATCGTGTCTCGTAAACTGCGGCTGCCGCGAACCGCATGACATCCACGCACCGTGAGGGACACGCACATGGCTGACTCACCTTCTCGCCCCGACGCCGTCGGCCATGGGCCCGGTCCCGCGGCGCATCCCGGCATGCCGCGCTGGGCGAAGACGCTCGCGATCGCCGCCGGTGCCGCCCTGCTCGTGGCGTTCGTGCTCATGCACGTGCTCGGCGGCAGCATGGGGAACCACTGATCGCGATGACCATGAACCCTCGCCTTCGCAAGTTCGCGCTCACCGCGCACGTCACGTCATCGGTCGGCTGGCTCGGCGCCGTCGTCGTCTTCCTCGCCCTCGCCGTCGCGGGTCTGACCAGTCAGAACGACCAGACGGTGCGCGGTGCTTACCTCGCGATGGAGCTGACCGGCTGGATGGTCCTGGCCCCGTTGAGCCTCGCCTCACTGCTCACTGGGATTGTCCAGGCCCTGGGTTCCTCGTGGGGCCTGTTCCGCCACTACTGGGTCCTGTTCAAGCTGTTGATCACCGTTGTCGCGACCGTTCTTCTGCTGGTGCACATGCAGGTGGCCGGCCACGTCGCCGATGTCGCAGCCCGGGCGCCGCTTGCCGGCGGTGACCTCGTGGGCATGAGGGTCCAGCTGCTGGCCGACGCCGCCGCAGCCCTCCTCGTGCTGATCGTCGCGGTGACGCTGTCGGTGTACAAGCCGAAGGGGCTGACCCGTTACGGGTGGCGCAGACAGAGCGAGTCACGGGCGCGGCAGCGGCTCGCTGTCCAGGAGGACCCGGCGGCCGTCTGACGGTTCGCTGGCACGGCCGTGCCAGGGCAGCCCCACGGCTGCACAACTCGGCTCAGCTCCCCATGCCCTCCATGCCCTCCATGTCTTCCATACCACCCGTGGTGTCCTCCGTGCCCGTGGTGCCCTCCGTGCCCGTCATGGACGCCTTCTTGCCGGCGGGCGTGACGGCGAACCACTTGTCGTCCTTGGCCTGGCCGTTCATCTGCCCGGCCTTCGTGTCGCCCATGTAGCGGTACAGCGGCCACCCGCCGAGCGTGAGCTGCTTCATGCCGTCCGAGCGGTCGACGGTGCCGAGGAGGCTCTTCTCCACGCCCATCGTCTGGACGGAGTCCTGCGCCATGACCGGCATCCAGGTCTTCGTGCAGTCACCAGTGCACATCGACATGGACGGGTCCGACTGGTCCTTGTGGGAGAGGTAGAGCGTCATCCCGTCGTCGTCGGTGACCATGCTCCCCATGCCCTTCATCTCCTTGGCCATCACCATGGTGGTCGTGACCATGCCCTCGCCGCCGGAGTTGCCGCTGTCGGCCGGGGCGGAGGCCGCGGGATCCGACGCGGCCGAGGCGGAGTTGCCCGGGCTCGTATCGGAGGCGTTGTCCGTCGAGCTGCCGCACGCCGCCAGCAGGAGCGTCGAGGCGAGCCCTGCCGCCGTAGCGAGGACGATGCGTTGCCGGATCACGGAGTTTCCCTTCGCCGGGAGCTTCTTCTACTTACTCCCTTAGTACGTCGAGTAGCTCCGGCCTGCTCAGTCACTCGTGCCACATGACGGAATCTTGACTCTCCGGGGCGCTCGGCGAGTACGGCATCGCCGAACCGCCTCAGCTCAGGTTGCGGGCCAGGGCCTCGATGGGATGCAGGCCCCGGCCGAACCGCATGATCGCTTCCCGGTTGGCCTGGAGCTCGCCGTAGGGCAGGTACCGCACCTTCAGGTCGGCGACCCGGCTGAAGGCGGGCCGCCGGATCTGGGCGCGGACCTCGTCCTCGCGTTTGTCGGGTGCGACCAGGTACATGCCGTGCGCGGCGTCGGGGTCGCCGCTGAGTGCCAGGTCGAGCATGCGCACGATGCCGGAGTAGATGGAGGTGGTGTGCTCGACCTCGAAGGCCGCGGCCACCTTGCCCTCCGGCTCCAGCCACAGCACGTCGATGAGGCTGATCGCCTCGCCCGCGGGACCGCCCGCCAGCTCCGGCGGGAGCTTGATCAGGCAGCCGTCCGCGAGCCGTTGGCCATCGTGCCGGCGGTTGCGGTCGTTGGCGGCGATCCAGACCTGGAAGCCGAGCGCCCTGCCGAGGTCGCGCAGCCACGCCTGCACCTCGGTGTGTGACACGTCCTGCCGCTCGGCCTCGGCGCGGGCCTTCTCGGCCTTCGCGTCCGAGCGGACCTGCTCCAGGTCGGCCTGCCAGGCGGTGCGGGCCGCGGCCGTGTCCTCGTCGCCGCGCGGCGGGGCGACGTAACGGCCGGATCCCAGGTCGAAGAGGAGCCCGGCGACCGCGCCCAGGTCGTTGGAGAGCAGGCTGCGGTGGGCGGAGTTGAGCGCCAGGATCCCCTCGCGCATCGCGAGGTACTCGTCCCACTTGCCGAGTTTGACCTTCGCGCCGGTCAGGGCGTTGTAGCCGTTGACGATGGCGGTGTTGAAGGGCGGGGCGATGGTGGGGTGCAGGAAGTAGAGCAGGTTGGCCGCCGCCGGGCCGAGCCCCTTGATGCCGCGTTCCGCCAGCGTTCGTATCGCGCCCAGGACCTGCGCTTCAGTGGTGCAGCAGCGGCAGGTCTCCAGCATCCGGGCGAACGCGAGCTGGTTCTCCCGGTCCTCGTAGATGTCGGGGATGCGCAGCTTCGGCTTCCACAGGAAGGCGTGGTCGGCGCCCTTGAACATCTGCCGCTGCTCCGCGATCGAGCCGACGACGGTCTCCAGCGACGAGCCCTTGTAGGCGACCCCGAAGGTGTCCGCCTCGATCTCCCGTACGATCTGCTCGATCCCGCGCCGGATGGAGCGGAAGTTCTTCGTGCGCTCCTCCCACAGGAACCACGTGCGGTAGGTGCTGCCGGGGTCGTCCCGCCACCGGCGGATGAGGGCGCCGATGGCATCGTGGTCGAGGCCGAGCACGGCGGACGAAGCGGAGGAAGAGGGAGAGATCGTCACAACTAGGCATTGTTGCACCACACTTCGCGATTCGTCCCGCAGTGGAACAACAACTGTGCGCGTCAACTCAGGAGGCCAGCGGCGCGAGTTCGGTGAAGGTCTTGCCGCCGTCGCGTGACTCGTACACGCCGGTCATCGTCGCGGCGAGGACGTGGTCGGCGTTGACGGCGGTCAGCGCCTGGGGCTGTCCGCCGGGCACGGTCGTGAGCTGCTTCCACGTCTTGCCGCCGTCCGCGCTGCTGCTCAGCTTCCCGGACGTGCCGATGCCGAAGAGGGACTTCTCCGAAGGCCAGGACAGGAAGGCCTGGACCTGCCCGGCGCCCTTGCCGAAGGCGCGGCCGCCGTCGGTGCTGGTGACGACGCCCTCCGCCGTGGTGGCCAGCAGTGTCTCCCCGGCGGGGCTCACCGCGAGGTCGAGGGCCTCCAGCGTCGCCCGGTCGTCCCAGGTCTTGAGGTCGGTGCTGACGCGGATCCGGCCGCCTTCGTATCCGTAGACGGTGCCCTTGGCCGAGTCCAGGGAGTGGAAGTCTGCCTCCCCGGACAGCGACCGGGACGTCCAGGTGCGGCCGGCGTCCTTGGTCTCGATCAGGCCGACGTTGCCCGGACGGTCGCTGCCTTCGGCTCCGTGCCCGCTGGCGAGGAGGGTGCTCTTCCCTGTCACGGTGAAGCCCATGAAGTCGTCCTTGCTGTCGCCGACGAGCTTGGGCTTCTGTCCCTTGGCGACCGTGTACAGGCCGCTGTGGGTGGCGACGTACGCGCGGCCGTCGGCCGGGTCGATGCCCAGACCGTGCACATGGGAGAGCGCCTCCGACGATGTTGGCGTGTCCGACGACTCAGCCGTGTCCGACGCCCCGCCCCCGCAGGCGGCGAGGACCAGGGAGGCGATCGAGGCGCCCGCGACGGCGAGCAGTGTACGGACGGCCGGGCGTGCGGTCACGAAAGTTCCTCGGGCGGTGCGGGTGTTGGTGCTCAGGGCCTGCTGGCAGCGAAGAACGGCATGGAGTCCAACGGGACGATCTCGATGTTCTTGCCGGTGCGCGGCGCGTGGATGGCCTTGCCATTGCCGACGTACATGCCGTTGTGCTGGTTGTCGTTGTACCAGTAAATGATGTCGCCGGGCTGCAGATCGGACTTGGCCACCTTGCGGCCGGCGTCGTACATCTGCTTGACGGTGCGGGGCAGGGAGACACCCGCCGAGCGCCAGGCCGCGCCCACCAGGCCCGAGCAGTCGTAGGAGTTGGGGCCGGTCGAACCCCACTCGTACGGCTTGCCGAGCTGGGCGTACGCGAACTCGATGGCGGTCTTGGCACGGCCGCTGGCAGGGCCGTTGTAGGAGGAGGGGGAGTCGCTGGCGCCCGCGGAGGCGTCGTCGCGCTCCTGGTCGGCTTCCATCTTGGCGCGCTGGGCGGCGGTCAGGTTGTTCAGCAGCTTGCGGGCTTCGGTGAGCTTGCCCTGGACCTCGTCCTTCTTCGCGGCGGCCTTGGCGCGCGTCTCCTCCAGGGACTTCAGTCGCTGTTGGGCGGTCGCCCGTTCCTGCGCGAGTTCCCGCTGCTTGCTCTGCATCGCACGCAGGGCGTCGGCCTGCCGGTCGCCCGTACGGTCGAGTATCTGGGCCTTGTCGAGGTAGTCGTCCGGGTCGCCGGACAGGAACAGCTCCACGCTCGGGTCGATACCGCCGCTGCGGTACTGCGCCGCCGCCAACGGGCCTATCTTCTCGCGCAGTTCGTTGATCTCCTCCTGCTTGCGGGCCAGGCGGTCCTGCGCGCCGTCCACCTCACGCTGCAGCTTCTCCTGCTTCTCACGGACGGCGTTGTACTCCTCGGTGGGAGCCTCGGCCTCCTCGTAGAGCTGCTCCACCTGCTTGCGCACCTCGTCCACCGTGGGCTTGGGCGCCGCCTGGCTCTGCGTCGGCAGGAGGCTGACCGCGCCGGCCGCCATGCCGAGGGTGGCTATCCGGGAACGGCTGGGCGGCTTCGGCCGACGGTGCTTCGCCATCGTGGGCTGACTCCTTAGCGCGTCTGTGTACGGAGCGGCGGCCTGTGGCCGTCGGACCGGCGCTGCGGCGTCGGCCAGTCAAGCGGGTTAGAACTTAGTAGCTTCGTATTACGTATCGCAAGCCAGTCCGAGTCACACAGGTCTCACCCGGAACGGTCAGCCGAGCCCACAACGGTCAGCCGAGGCCGGGCGGGCAGGCGACCAGCAGCGGCAGGAGCGGGACCGTCGCGGCCACTGCGGCGAGGGAACCCCACAGGGCGGGGTGAGGTGCCTTGCGGGGGCCGAGGACCCGCTTCAGGCGGATCAGGGCGTTCGGGCCGCCCGCAGCCAGCGCACCCTTCGGAGTGCGGGCCGCGGCCATCTCGTACATCGCGGTGGCCAGCACCTCGTCGGAGTGGCTGCGCAGGGCGCGGTCGTCCGCGATCATCTCCAGCAGCAGTGCCGTCTGCTCCCGGGCATGGCGGGCCAGTGGCAGCCACCGGAAGACCGAGTAGAAGGCCTCCGCGGCGGCCAGAACCAAGTGGTGGCGGCCCGCGATGTGGGCCTTCTCGTGTTCCAGCACGGCGCCGAGCTGCTCGGGTGTCAGCCGGCGTACGGCCGCGTCGCTGATCACGATCCGGGGATGGCGACCGGGCAGGCAGTATGCGGCGGGGGTGTCGTACGGCAGGACGGTGGCACAGAGCCGGGCCGAGCGGCGGCCCACCAGGTCGACGGCTTCCCGGTGCTGAGTCCTCGCTCGCCGGGCCCGCGTGACGTGGAAGGTGAAGCTCGCGACGAGGGCGATGCCGATGGCGGCCGGGATGCCGACGGCCAGGCGATCGGCGGTGTTGGGGTCCGGCTGGCCTGTGCCCACGTCCAGCCCGCAGGTGTGGAGCAGGCCCACCAGGCCGGCGTGCAGGTGCTCGGCGGGCATGGCCAGGCTGTACGCGGTGAGCGCGGCCGCGATCGAGAACGAGACCGCCAGGGCGTGCCACACCGCCGCCGCCAGGGCCGGGGCCCGGTGCGGCCAGGCGGCGCGCAGGAGCAGGCGCGGGGCGGCGAAGCCCACCGCTGCCGTGTAGCCGGCCAGGGCGGGCGCCGCGTTCACGAGTCTGCCTTCGCCTGGCGTCCCGCGTTGCGCAGGGCCCTGCGCAGGGCGGCCTGCTCCTCCTCGGACATGTTCTCGACGAAGGCGACCAGCGCGGCGGGGCGGTCCTTGCTCTCTCCCAAGCCGTCCTCCATGAGTGCGGCGGCGTACGCCGCGCGGCTGCGCACCGGGGTGTACAGCCAGGCCCGGCCCTGCTTGCCGCGCAGCAGCCAGCCCTTGCCGTACAGGATGTTGGTGACCGTCATCACCGTGGTGTACGCGACGGGGCGAGTCCTGTTGATGTCATCCACTATCTCGCGCACCGTCGCCGGACGGTTCCACGTCCAGAGACGATCCATGATTTCCGCTTCAAGTTCCCCCAGCCGCCGCATGGCCTGACTCCCTTTCGCCACCGAATACGCAAGGCCATAGTAGTCGGCCGTTCGGGCAGCCTTTCGGGATGAAGGCGGAACGTCACACGCGCCCGGTGAGTTCGTAGCCCGCCTCGTCGATCGCCTCGCGTATCCGGGCATCGTCGAGCGGGGTGGTGGATGTCACGGTGACGCGGCCCGTGGGGACGTCGACCTGCACGTCGACGACGGTTTCGAGGGCAGCGACCTCCTCCTTCACGGCGTTCTCGCAGTGGCTGCCTGTCATGCGGGACACGCGGTATTCGGTCGTCAGTACGTCGGGCACGATGCCTCCCCCTCAGGGGCTGTCATACCCCGGGTAGGTATCACGTTTCCGTGTCTGCTCCGGTGACGCCCGGGATGCAAGCGGCTGATGATCCATGCCTAGGATGACGCCGTGACCCGCCTCGGACAGCTCATGCGACCGCACTCGATGGTGCGGTCCTTCGGGCTGCTCGTGTGCGCTGTGCTGCTGGGTCTGATCGGCATGCACGGTCTCGGACCGATGCCGGGGGCTGCCGCTGCGTCATCCGGGCACGAGCGGATGGCGGTCGTCGCACACACGGACGTCATGGCGTCGATGCCGGGCGAATGCGATCACGGCGCAGGCGGCTGTACCGGTCACACGGACCATGCCGATCCCACCTGCGCCTCCGCGTCAGTCGCCGGGGCTCCGGCCGTGGTGCCGGTGCTGCTGGCCGATGTGGTGGCGTGTGCCGAGCCGCAGGAGACGCGTACGTCTCCCGCCGGCAGCGGTCCCGACGGCGGTCGCGCCCCGCCCTCACTCTTTGAACTCCAGCTCCTGCGGATATAGAGCGGCCCGCGCGGCGCCGCATGCCCATGCGGCGCCGCGCCCCGGCATGCCCTTCACCCATTCGAAACCAGGAGCTCAACCTTGGCTGCACACCGCAAGCTCATCCGCCGTACCGCCCTTGTCGTCACCGCCGGTGCGGCCGCGCTCGTCCTGTCCGCCTGTGGCGGCGGGCACGACATGTCCTCGATGGGGTCCGACCCCAGCCCCTCCGCGAGCGCCTCGGCCAAGACCGGCGACCACAACGACCAGGACATCTCCTTCGCCGAGGAGATGATCCAGCACCACCGTCAGGCCGTCGAGATGGCCGACCTGGCCGCCGACCGCGCCTCCTCGCAGGAGGTCAAGGACCTCGCCACGAAGATCAAGGGCGCGCAGGACCCGGAGATCGAGACCATGTCCGGCTGGCTCACCTCGTGGGGCGAGGAGGTCCCCGCGGACATGTCCGGCATGGAGGGCCACGACATGGGCGACATGTCGTCCGACATGCCCGGCATGATGAGCAGCGAGGACATGGACATGCTGGAGAAGGCCTCCGGCGCCGAGTTCGACAAGATGTTCCTCGAGATGATGGTCGAGCACCACGAGGGTGCCATCACGATGGCCAAGACAGAGAAGGCCAACGGTGAGTACGGTCCCGCCGTGAAGCTCGCGGACGACGTGATCACGGCTCAGACCGTCGAGATCGAGCAGATGAACAAGATGCTCGGCAAGAGCTGACGCGGCGACAGAAACGGTGTGGCCTGGCGGTGCACGTCACCCGTCCGGCCGCACCGTTTTCTGTTCTCCGCGACCCGCGAGCGGTGACGGACAAGTCGTTTGCAAACGATGAACTCCCCATCTGGTGAGCGCGGTTGGTCCCAATAGGTGCCCCTGCGCGCCGTCATGTGGCTGGGTTCACGCGATGTTCTCCTGAGACGGCATGCCAGGGCATCGCGATCAGGTTAGGATCACAGCGTGATTACGGCCTGGTCTCCTTCTCGTATGCCGAGGAGCCGCTCATCAGCGGCTCTGTGGCGTGTGCTGGGGCTGGGCCTGTTCCTCTTCGGTCTGCTGTATACGCACGCCGTCAGCCCTGACGCGACGGTGAGTCACCTCGCCTCCGACAAGGGCCTCTCGGCGTCGGGCGCTCATTTCGAGCCAACTGCCGAACACGAAAACGTTGCGAGTGCCACGTCGGCGCAGCCGACGGGCGAGCAGCCGGAGGACCATCACGACGGCCACGGACAGCCGCACGCCGATGCGGACTGTGCGATGGGGCAGCCTTCGCAGGGTCCCGCTGTAACGGAGCCCTGTCTGTCTCCGCTGAACTCGGAGAACGGCGACGGGGCGGCTGGCTCTGCGCCCGCCCGTCACGCCACCGCGGCACGGGACTTCGCGGCCCCGAGAACCCAAGCGGCGGACTCCGCGGTTCTTCGTATCTAGGTCAGCGCCTCCCGAACCGGTCGCCCCTTCCAGGGATTTCCGGACTCGGCCCGAGGCCGCGTCACGTCTTCTCCCGGCGACCGGTCCACGGCGTCTGACCTCCTGCGCACAGCGCCCCACAGCGTGGCGCGGGGACGGTCGACGGCCCTCTTCCCCGACCCCCCACCGATCCCTGCCTTGACCGGGAGAGTTCCCGTACGGGCAGTGACCGCCGCGCGGAGGACCTGTGCCGCCCACCCCTGCCCTTTCCCTTGCCCATGCCTTATGCGCACGTCCGCTCCGTAAGAGCCTGCTCGTCCGGGGCACGTTGTACGCCCTGTTGTTCGTGCTGCTGACGTGCCTCGGCGATCAAGGGCATGCGCCGGAGTCGCCCGCTCGTTCAGCCGCGGCGCCGGCTGAAGCCCCTCTGCCCGCAGAGGGCTCCGACGGCGAGAATCTCGACCCGTCCGAGTCTCCCGACCGTTGCCACGGCCCCCGCCTCGCGCAGGCCATCTCGCCCCAGTCGTCCCCTCGGGTCCCGCCGCCAGCCGTCACCGCGCTGTCGCTGACGGACGCCACAGCAACTCCCGTGCGCCAGCCCTCTGGAGCCGTCCGAAGACCGCTGCCGAGCGGCGGCCGGTCCGCTCTCACCGCCATCTGCCGGTGGCGCATATAGGAGCCACCCAGCGGGTCGGCCCTGGTCGCCCCGCCGCGCGGCGCGCCCTGGCCGTCGCGCGAGATGAGCATCCGCACGCGTCCATACCGATATGAGAGCGAAAACAGCATGCACTCCATGACCAAGAGTGACCTCACTCCCGCCGGCTCCGGTTCGGGCTCCGCCCTACGGGGACTTGTCGGCAACACCCCGCTCCTGCACGTCTCCCAGCCCTTCACCGAGCCGGACCGCGGCTTCTGGGCGAAACTGGAGGGCTTCAACCCCGGCGGCATCAAGGACCGTCCCGGCCTGCACATGGTCGAGCGCGCCCGCGCCCGCGGCGAACTCCAGCCGGGCGCCAGGATCATCGAGTCGACCAGCGGCACCCTCGGTCTGGGTCTCGCCCTGGCCGGCATGGTCTACGGGCACCCCGTCACCCTGGTCACCGACCCGGGCCTGGAGATGTCCATGACCCGGCTGCTGACCGCGTACGGGGCCCAGGTCAACCTCGTCTCCGAACCGCACCCCACCGGGGGCTGGCAGCAGGCCCGCCGTGACCGGGTCGCCCAGCTGATGGAGCAGCACCCCGGCTCGTGGTGTCCGGACCAGTACAACAACCCCG
Source organism: Streptomyces anulatus (assembly GCF_000721175.1). GTDB lineage: Bacteria > Actinomycetota > Actinomycetes > Streptomycetales > Streptomycetaceae > Streptomyces > Streptomyces anulatus_C. Next base: position 69,291 of record NZ_JOEZ01000002.1, on the reverse strand, counting down.
ACAACACCACCGCGTACACCCCGCTCGCCCTCGAACTGGCCACGGAGCTCGGCCACATCGACGTGCTGGTGTGCAGCGTGGGAACGGGCGGACACTCCGCGGGGGTCTCCCGCGTACTCCAGCAGCTCTACCCGGACCTCAAGCTGGTCGGGGTCGACACCATCGGGTCGACGATCTTCGGCCAGCCCGCGCGCCCCCGCCTGATGCGGGGCCTGGGCTCCAGCATCTACCCGCGCAATGTCGCCTACGACAACTTCAGCGAGGTGCACTGGGTCGCCCCGGCCGAGGCGGTGTGGAGCTGCCGCCGGCTGGCCGCCTCCCACTACGCCACCGGCGGCTGGAGCGTCGGCGCGGTGGCGATGGTCGCCGGCTGGCTGACCCGCACCCTGCCCGCGGACACCCGGATCGCGGCGATCTTCCCCGACGGCCCGCAGCGCTACCTCGGCACGGTCTACGACGACGACTACTGCGCCGCCCACGGCCTGCTCGACGCCCCGCCCGCACCCGAACCGGAGGTGATCGGCCGCCTGGACGAGAAGGAGGTCACCCGCTGGACGCGGTGCGAAAGCGTCATGGACCCGCTCACGCTGGCCGACTCGGAGCAGCGCTCCGAGATGGCCGGTCCGCTCGACGCGTACGACGCGGAAGCCGGGGCGTCCGTGGACAGCGGCGCCGCCGAACAGCTTGACGGCGGCGACGCGCTTGCGGAGGGCAACCGGTGAGGTCGACCATCGCCCAGGTTCGTTCCTACGAACGCAGTGTCCAGTTGCTGATGGTGAATCAGTTCACCATCAACCTCGGCTTCTACATGCTGATGCCGTACCTGGCCGCGTATCTGGCAGGTCCAGTGGGGCTGGCGGGCTGGCTGGTCGGGCTGATCCTCGGCGTACGCAACTTCAGCCAGCAGGGCATGTTTCTTCTCGGCGGGACGCTGGCCGACCGGCTCGGCTACAAGCCCATGATCATCGCCGGGCTGGTGCTGCGCATCGTCGGCTTCGCGACGCTGGGACTCGTGGAGTCCGTACCCGCCCTGCTGGCGGCTTCGGCGGCGACGGGGCTGGCCGGTGCGCTGTTCAACCCGGCCGTACGGGCTTATGTCGCGGCGGACGCGGGTGAACGCCGGGTCGAGGCGTTCGCGCTGTTCAACGTCTTCTACCAGGCCGGGATCCTGCTCGGCCCGTTGGTGGGCATGCTGCTGACCGGGGTGAGCTTCCGCGTCACGTGCCTTACCGCGGCCGGGATCTTCGCTCTGCTGAGCGTCGTCCAGATCCGGGCCCTGCCCGCGCGCCGGGGCGACGACGCGGGGCGCGGACAGGACCAGGAGGGCGTGCTGTCCCAGTGGCGGGGCATCGTGTCCAACCGGCCGTTCCTGCTGTTCTCGGTTGCCATGATCGGCTTCTACGTCATGCAGTTCCAGGTCTATCTCGCCCTGCCGCTGGAGGTACGGCGCCTGGGCGGTGACGGGACTTTCGGCACGGGGGCGGTGGCGCTGCTGTTCGCCGTCTCGGGCCTGAGCACCATCCTCTTCCAGACCAAGGTGACCGCCTGGTGCAAGGCCCGCATGGAACCGGGCCGCGCGCTGACCTGGGGGCTGCTGACCATGGGGCTGGGGTTTGTTCCGCTGCTGGTGGCCACCGCGGTCCCGGTACCGGACGGCGGGGTGGGGCTGTGGCTGCTCGCGGCCGTGCCGCCGGCACTCTCCGCGCTGCTCCTCGCGATCGGCACGATGATCGCGTACCCCTTCGAGATGGACACCATCGTCCGCCTCTCCGACAACCGCCTCGTCGCCACCCACTACGGCCTGTACAACACCATCTGCGGTATCGGCATCACCCTCGGAAACCTGCTGACGGGTGCCGCGCTCGACGCCGCCCGAGCCGCCGGGATGTCCGCGCTGCCGTGGGTGGCGCTGTTCGCACTCGGCCTCGCCTGCGCGGCAGCCCTCTACGGGCTGCACCGTACGGGCCGCCTGGCACCTCCGGTGCGCGAGGCGCAGCCGGAGCCCGCGAACGCATAGCACGACGTCCTGTGCTGGAGGGGGCGGACGAGTTCGTTTCCGTCCCCTCCGGCCGGCCACGCCCACGTCGATGGTTGGGCGTGTGCGTCGGCGTGTGCGCCCACGGATACAAGCACCGCCGGGCGCTCGCCCGCCCGTGCCACGGCCATCTGGCCCGGCACGTCACCAGCCGTCAAGACGTATGCGCGCATCACGCCGCCGTCACCCCGTGCGCGGCGCGGCACGTCACGTCTCCATGCCGACCGCACTCCTCCAGCACCCGCAGAACCACGTCACAAGTCGCCACCACCTTCGGCCGCCGAGACGGCCGTCCGCCAAGCAACAGGTAAGGACTGAAGACCACCGTGAGCCCGAAACCCGCCGTACTGATCGCTGAAGAGCTGTCGCCCGCCACCGTCGACGCACTCGGACCCGACTTTGAGATCCGGCACTGCAACGGCGCCGACCGAGCCGAGCTCATCCAGGCGATCGCCGACGTCGACGCGATCCTCGTGCGCAGCGCGACCAAGGTCGACGCCGAGGCCATCGCCGCGGCCAGCAAACTGAAAGTCGTCGCCCGCGCCGGTGTCGGACTGGACAACGTCGACGTATCCGCCGCCACCCAGGCCGGCGTGATGGTCGTCAACGCCCCCACGTCCAACATCGTCACGGCCGCCGAGCTCGCCTGCGGCCTGCTGATCGCCACGGCCCGCCACATCCCGCAGGCCGGCACCGCCCTGAAGAACGGCGAGTGGAAGCGCGGCAAGTACACGGGCGTGGAGCTGAGCGAGAAGACCCTCGGCGTCGTCGGCCTCGGCCGCATCGGTGTCCTGGTCGCCCAGCGCATGTCCGCCTTCGGCATGAAGATCGTCGCCTACGACCCGTACGTACGGCCCGCGCTGGCCGCGCAGATGGGCGTCAAGCTGCTCTCACTGGACGAGCTGATCGAGGTCTCGGACTTCATCACCGTGCACCTGCCGAAGACCCCGGAGACGGTGGGTCTGATCGGCGAGGAGGCGCTGCACAAGGTCCAACCGCACGTCCGGATCGTCAACGCCGCGCGCGGCGGCATCGTCGATGAGCAGGCGCTGTTCAACGCCCTGAAGGAAGGCCGGGTCGCGGGCGCGGGCCTGGACGTGTACGCGCAGGAGCCCTGCACGGACTCCCCGCTCTTCCAGTTCGACCAGGTCGTGTGCACCCCGCACCTCGGCGCCTCCACGGACGAGGCCCAGGAGAAGGCGGGCATCGCCGTCGCCAGTTCCGTCCGGCTCGCGCTCGCGGGCGAGTTGGTCCCCGACGCGGTCAACGTGCAGAGCGGCGTCATCGCGGAAGACGTACGGCCCTGGCTGCCGCTCGCCGAAAAGCTCGGCCGGATCTTCACCGCCCTGGCGGGCGAGGTCGCCGTCCGGCTCGACGTCGCGGTGTACGGCGAGATCATCCAGCACGATGTCAAGGTCCTCGAACTCTCCGCGCTCAAGGGCGTCTTCGCGGACGTCGTGGAGGAGACCGTGTCCTACGTGAACGCCCCACTCTTCGCGCAGGAGCGCGGCGTCGAGGTCCGCCTCACCACCAGCTCCAAGTCCCCGGACCACCGCAACGTGGTGACCGTCCGCGGCACACTCGCAGATGGTGAGGAGGTCGCGGTCTCCGGCACCCTTGTCGGCCCCAAGCACATCCAGAAAATCGTGTCGGCGGGTAAGCACGACATCGACGTCCCGGTCGCCAACCACATGGTCTTCCTGCGCTACACCGACCGCCCGGGCATCGTCGGCACCGTCGGCCGGATCCTCGGCGAGTCGGGCCTCAACATCGCCGGGATGCAGGTCTCCCGCCTGGACGAGGGCGGCAAGGCGCTGGTCGTGCTGAACGTCGACAACGACGTCCCGGCCGAGGTTCTCAGCGAGATCGCCCAGGAGATCGGCGCCACCTCGGCCCGTTCGGTCAACCTGGAGGACTGACACCCGACAGCACAAGCGTACGGACTCGGGCCCGGTGCACCGCCGCAGCGGTCAGCCGGGCCTGAGTGCCGTCCAGCGGGAATGCTCGAAGGCGCACAGATGGCCTGGGCTCAAGGCCGCAGGACCTGGCCTGCGGGCTGCCGCGGCCGCTTTCCGTCAGGCGCGGGCCGCCTGCGAGGCGATGCTGATTGCTGCCGCGGCACCCGGCGGAACGACCGCCGCGGTGCCCACGCCTGCACTGGACAGGCGGACCGGGGCCCTTGCGATGGCAGGTGAGGGGTGCTTGACGGCCCTCTTGCGGTCATCGACTCCGCGAGCGGGAAGCGGCCGACGGCCGTGTTCCTTTTTCTGGTCTGCAGGGGCGTTGCCGTGTTCACGGGTCACGGTTCATCGGTCGCGTTCGCCGCTGGTTTCGATGGTGCGGCAGACGACGGCATCGCCGTCGGCCCGGCGTGCCTGGTCGGCGGTGTGGCAGGCGCTGACCAGGGACCGCCTCGGCTGTTGCAGCTCAAGCGCTCCGCAAGGCCGGCGCCTGCCGGGCCGTAGCCGACGGCGCCTAGCGGCCATGCATATCGGCGTAGCGCGCGTCACATTCCAGGGTTTTCGGATCTTGCCGTCCGGTGATGTGCCACACAGGCGGTTTGACTCCTACTAGGCGGAGTAGTAGCGAAGATTGCGGTAAAAGGAGGTGTTTTCATCCCATAGCTTGGGTGGCGGTCTAGGTCTCGGGGTCCCGATCGGCGGAAAGGCGGCCTGGTGAGTGTTATGTGCCGCTTGTGAAGTGCGGGTAAACCTCTTCAGTGGGGGTGGATCGATGTCGTTTTGGTGTGATTGGGTCACAGGGGTCATAGGTGCCGAAGAGGTCGGGATCCAAGCGCCCGGCTACGACCCTGACTAGTAGAACGGCCCTTTGAGTAATGGAGGGAGCGCGGGTACCAAGGGGTGGCCCGCCCGGCATGTGGCTTGTGTGCCGGGTCCATTCATGCCCGGAGGTAATCCCGACATGTCCCAGCGCACTCGCTCCCGCAATCCCGGCTCGTCCCTGCTCCGTACTCGGGCGGCCGTCATAGCCGTCGGCCTCGGAGCATCGGCGGTGCTCGGCGTGGGCACCGCGGTGGCTGCGGAAACCGGCAAGACCGCCTCCGCGCTGCCCGGCTCGGCCACCGCTCAGGCCGCTGAGAAGTCCGCCGAGCAGGCCGCAGCCGTCAAGAAGGCCGCGAAGAAGGCGCCCTCATGGGTCGCCCCGGTCAAGAAGTACAAGCTCACCGCGGGCTACGCCCAGACGGGCAGCAGGTGGGCGTCGACCCACTCCGGGCAGGACTTCGCCGTGCCCCTCGGTACCCCGGTCGGCGCGGTGCGCGGCGGTACCGTCGTCAAGGCCGGGCCGAACGGCGGCGGGGACGGACCGGCGTACGGCAATGCCATCGTGATCAAGCACGGCAACGGGACGTACTCGCAGTACGCGCATCTGTCGCGGATCGATGTGAAGGCCGGGCAGACCGTGAAGACCGGGCAGACCATCGCCCGGTCCGGCAACACCGGCAACTCCAGCGGTCCCCACCTGCACCTCGAGATCCGTACGAGCCCGAACTTCGGCACCGCGATCAACCCCCTCGCGTTCCTGCGCTCGCAGGGCGTCACCGTTTGACGCACGGCCAAAGCGCATTCCGAGGCGTGGGCCAGGGTGCTCGCACGCATCAGGACGCGGCTGTCAGGCGCCCACGTGCGCCGGGCACGGAGGTCGTCGGCGAGGCCGCCCACGGCGCCGGCACGGTCCGCCAAGCGGGGGGCGATTACCGCGTCGCCGCAGCCGAGCGCGCGGCGCGGAAGGCCCCCACTCGCCACGGCCGCTTGATCCAGGTATCGAGGCCCGACGTCGCCGCCGTCAGTCGCCCGTGGGGATGCCCGCACTGTCGTGGATCTCACTGTTGCTACTCGGCCTCGCCTGCGCGGCCGCCTTGTACGGCCTGCACCGCACCGGCCGCCTGGCGACCCCAGAGCCCGAGCCGCAGCCCGTCACTGCCTGACCCGCCCCCGGATGTTCCGCCCGCCCTGACAGAGCCGGAGATCCCCTGAGGCGAGCGTGCGGCTCGCGGCGGCGCTACCCGCGTGGCGCGTCGGAGGAGCGCAGCGGCAGGACGACGGTGAAGCGGGCGCCCTGTCCGGGGCCCGGCGACGAGGCGGTGACGTCGCCGTCGTGCGCCCGCGCGATGCCCCGTGCGATGGTCAGGCCGACGCCGGAGCCGGCCGAGCGGCGCGGCCGGCCGGGCACCCGGTAGAAGCGTTCGAAGACGCGCTCGACGTCGGCGCGGTCCAGACCGACACCGGTGTCGGTCACGCTGACCTCGGCGCGGCTGCCGGAGCCGTGCGCGGTGATCGTGACCGTGCCCCCCGCGGGTGTGGCGAGCAGGGCGTTACCGAGCAGGTTGGTGAGCACCTGCGTGATCCGGTCGGGGTCGACGTGCACCGGCAGCGCCGTGTCCGCGGCGATGACCAGGGTGACGTGCGCGTCGTCGAACTGGGGGGACAGCCGCGTCGCGGCGCGACGGGCCAGGTCCGCCAGGTCCGCGTCGAGGGGATGCAGGTCCAGGCGCTGCTCCTGGGCGCGGGAGAGGCCGGACAGGTCGTCGGCGAGGCGGTGCAGCCGGCGCAGCTCCGCGCTGAGTTCGGCCAGGGTGTCCGGGCTCGCGGTGAACACGCCGTCGATGAGCCCTTCGACATATCCGTCCAGCGCGGTCAGCGGGGTCCGCATTTCGTGGGCGACGTCGCCGAGCAGCCGGGTTCGCCTCTCTTCCGTGTCGGCCAGGGCGCGGGCCAGGGTGTTGACATCGGCGGCCAGCGCGGACAGTTCCGGCTCGGCGGGCGGCGGCACGTTGACCTCGTAGCGGCCGGCGGCGATCTGACGGGTCGCGGCCCGCACCGCGTCGAGCGGACGCAGCATGCGGCGGGTGACCACGGCCGCGACAGCCGCCGCGGCGACCACGCTGGCCAGCACGCCGACGAGGAGGGCGGAGTTGAGTGAGGCCAGGAACGCGGCGTGCACACCTGCCCGGATCTGGCTGGACGTGCCCATGCCGGACATGCCGTTCATCATCCCGACCCGGTGGTCGAACAGCTCAGGTGCCAGCAGCCGGACGGTGAGGAAGGCGATGCCGGCACCGACCACGGCCACGCCGGCGTGGGACAGGAACAGCCGAAACGGCAGGCGTACCTTCATGTCCGGTGTCCCACGAACTTGTAGCCCACGCCCCGTACCGTGGCGATCAGGTGCGGGTCACCCGCGTCGTCACCGAGCCGTGCCCGCAGGCTGCGGATGTGCACATCGACGACGCGTTCGTCGCCGTAGAAGTCGTAGCCCCACACCCGTTCGAGCAGCTGGGAGCGCGAGAACACCCGGCCGGGCGCCCTGGCGAGCGCGGCGAACAGGTCGAACTCCAGGCTGGACAGCTCCACCTGCTCGCCGCCCGCCGTCACCTCGCGGCCGGCGAGGTCGATGGTCACACCGGCGAAACGCAGAGCTGTCTGCTCCTGGTCACGCCCCGCGCGGTCGCGGCGCAACACCGCCTTCACCCGCGCGGCGACCTCCCGCGGGCTGAACGGTTTGGTCACATAGTCGTCGGCCCCCACCCCGAGCCCGACCAGCTTGTCGACCTCTTCGGCCCGTGCGGTCACCAGGATGACGTAGGCGTCGCTGAAGCCGCGCAGCCGGCGCAGCACCTCAAGACCGTCGATACCGGGCAGCATCACGTCCAACAGCACCAGGTCCGGCGGGTCTTCGCGCAGCACGGCCAGCGCCGCCTCGCCGTCGCCGGCCTCGGTGACGGCGAAACCGTCCGCCTCCAGATAGCCGCGCAGGACGGTGCGGATGCCTGACTCGTCATCGACCACCAGTACCCGCGGCATCGCTCACCTCTCCGCCCGAGCGTACGGCCAGGGCGGGCCGAAACCCGCCACCTCCCGCCTCTTTGTGCCCTGGACCGCACGCCCCTCGGTAATCCCCGAGGCCACGTGCCGGCCCCGCCGGCACGGCACGCCCCGCGCCCCGGTACCGGGGAGGGTTACCGTCGCATCCCGCTCATGCCCATGCCCTGGCCCATGCCGTGGCCCATCGGGCCGGACCCGGCGGTGTGGGTGGCGTTCACCATCTCGTCGACGTGCTCCTTCACCTGTGCCAGCCTCGACGCCTTCTGGTCGGCCGTCAGCGTGGTGTTGTTGTCGAGGTTGGCCTTGACCGCCGCGACGATCGACTTCTCGAGGCCGGACACCGACTTGCCCTGGGCCTTGGCGACATCCGCCAGCGACTTGCCTGCCTGCAGCTGGGCGCGCAGGTCGTTGTCGCTCAGCCCGAGATAGTCGGCCGCCGCCGTGATCGGCGCGTCCTGCCCCATGAACCCGCCGTGCATGGTGCCCTGGTGGCCTGTCCGGTCGGCGCACGACACGCTCGACCCGCTGTCCGTGGTGTCCGTCGCCACCGCGACACCGCCGCCGAGCGCCACGACCACTCCGGCCGCCGCCACCGCGAGCGCGACACCCTTCCGCTTCGTTTTCATCTCCAGCTCCTTCAATGACGCGGCACGCACCAAGCGGTCCGTGCCCGCCGACCCCTCCCGTCACCGGTGGGCCGACCTGTCTGTATCCGCATTCCAAGCCTGCGCAGGCGGCATGAAGCGACCACGACGGCCCGCATGAAGACCCTGTGAAGGCGACAGCCCCGCTCCCCGACGAGGCTGCGGCGACTGAGGAAGCGGCAAAGGCCCTGGCGCATGGCTTTGGCAAGCACGATCCGCAATAGGCTCGGCGCGCGGCGAGCGCGGGGATCAACTGAGCAAGGTCCGGTGAGCACCCTGAGCTTGGGTGGCTGTTTCCAGAGAACGCGGTGCCAGTCGTTCGTCTGCTCGCTCGGGGCCCCCGAGCGAGAACCAGGTACCCGGCTGGAAACACCTCGCCGCCGCTTCGGCCCCGCGCCGGCTACGGGAGCCGCACACCGGCTCAGCCGAATCTGGCACCCGCACCGAGCGCGCCGGCCCCATCGGATACGGCAACGAACCCGGCCGTCTCGCCTACGGGACTGTCCCCGTAACACTGCCTCAGCGACCAGTCCCCACAGTCACCCACGGTGACCCGCCTGACCTGCGAGGACGCCCCACGCGTTCCCAAAACAGAGGAGGGGCGTTTCCGGGCCTGACTGAGGCGAGCCCCTGACCTGCGGCTTCGTAATTATCCGCAAGGCCCACGAAGGCCGGGGCTTGCCGAAAACGTTGCCGGAAACCCCAGTGGGGAATGCTAGGCAGGCTGAGACAAACGCCCTGGTCAGGCTCCCTTGGGGCGATGCCGGGAAGAGGTCTGTAGGGACACTTTCCCAGGCAGGCACCCTGAAGGTCGACTGACCGGTGACAGCCTAGCGGATAGGGGTTGCTGCGGTCGCCCCCGTTGCCACTTGGTGCCGCCGCGCGTTCGTTCCATGTCGCTTGACCTGGGAAGTTCCGGCGGAGTGCGTGGAGGCGGGGTCGATGTGATCAAGGTTTCGACAGTGCGCGGATGGGACGGGATGTCCGTTCTGGTGTGTGGCGTCGGCGTAGTCACGTGAAGCCGCAGTAGGTGTCCCCTGCGGGGGCCTCGGATAGTCCGTACCGCAATCCGGCCAAGTTCCAAGCACGGGCGTACACGGTGCTGTCACCTCGACCACCTACTCAACGTATCTGCCTGGCTACCTTCCACGGGTGTATGTCGCTTTGGTGCGCAGGGACGGCATCGTGACAACCCTGATCGACACGAAGAACGAGATGAAGAGGCCGATCGACGAGCGGGACGGCCGCGTGAGTGAACTGGGCCGTGCTCGGAAGGCCTTTGCTGGTGAAATCGGCGAGCTGCGGGACGATGGCCTCGCGGATCCGAAGGCCTCCCTGCAGGAGACGCGGGCCAGCGCGCGAGCGATGCTGTCAGCGCGGTGACCGAACTGCGGCGGGAAGTCGGCGAAGTCCTCGCGCTGCTGCCCGCGAGGGTGCCAGGCGAGGTGGACGTCGAAGGAGACGAGAGCACCACGGCCGAGCCGGAGCCACTGTCCGGACAGCGACACGTGCCGGGGGAGGAGTTGACCCCGGCAGGGGCCGATGCTCCTGGTGCAGCCGAGGTCCTGGCGGAGATGGAGACCACCGAGCAGCCGCAGGATGAGGAGTCATCTGCCGTGGCTCAGGTCCGTTTTAGCCTGGTACTGCTCCACTGTAATGAGGGTTATCGGTCCGATCGAACACGAAATAGCAGGAAGGCTTCGAGTCAATTTTCCTGTGACGAACTTGATCACGGTGACTGCGCACCCTATGCTTTCCCTTGGAGATCGAATCAGCGTGGCGGTTCACATTAAGGAGCCTTGGGAGGCTTGGTAATGCAAAGATCCCTGATTCCCGTATGCGTCTCGGGCGAAAGTTCGCAGCAGTGGGCCGTGTATTACTCAGAGGAAAGCCCCTGGCGTGTAAGCGTGGTCCCTCCCAAAGGGCATGCTTACGAAGGTGACGGGTCTGATCTATTCGAGGCGCTTCGTGCAGCTCGTCTACGGCTGCAAGCGGAGGGCGTGCAGCTTTGTTGCAACGGAGCACGGATTAATGCTAGACCTTCTCCCGGATACCATGCGAATGGGGCTTTGCTGATTTATCTCGTGTCAAAAAATAGGCGAAGCTTTTCTCGCGATGTATACCCATTGCTTTCACCGGCACCTGCTTCGAAGATCGCCACTGTTGGGCAGCAAGACGAATTTTGGCGACAAGTTTCACGCCGCAAGATTTCCGCGATTGGGGTTAATCCAGTTAATTGGTATAAAACCGCTCAGGAGTACTTCTTTGGCATTAGATTCTGGGATTCTTGTATTGACTCGAATGGATTTACTTTCTGGGTTTCGAGGCGTACGGGTTGGCGGATTGGTGGGTGAATTTCTTATTTATTGTACTTGGGGTTGTCTCTGTGTGATCCTGTGAGATTTCCTTCCTTGTCTACCTCCCAGGCCCTAACTATGGCGGCGGAAGGTACGGATCCGCTAGGGTTAGCTACCAAGCTTGAGTCGATTTCGTACACCCAGCCGTTAGGGTGATTCCTTGCTTCCGTGATCAACTCAGGTGGCGGGTTCATTTTTTTCTTCATTCGCCCTCTTCTTGTTGTAAAAATATCCCATGCTTTGTTGGGCCCTCGGGGCAGTGATCGCATCCTTTTCAAGAGTGATGGAAACGGTCACCAGTAATCGGACGGATCGCAAGCACGGTAGGAATCAGGGTCCGGTCAGTCAGCATCATAGGCGCAGTGCTTCAGGGGTGGCCCGGCCCTTCCGTATACGCCCGCCAGGCGCTCGCTCCTGGTTTACCCTCGACTGCTCCACTGGCTGAGTGTTTTCAGGGTGGTCACCGACGGGGGTGACGGCGTGGAGGGCGCAACGCACGAGGCACCTGTGCCGTTGAGGAAGATGTTCGAAGTCTCAACTCGTCAGCGCAGGTGCCTCGTTGATTCCCTATCCTGCCGCACTCGACCTGCCTCATGCGCTGATCGAGTGGGTAGCCATGCTCCTCGTCACCCGCGAGGGTGACCGCCGCTGCAAGCTGCTGCCGCACCAACGCGCGCTCGTCGCTCTGGTGTACCTGCGCAAGCACGACACTCTGGCCCAGATAGCCGCCGGCTTCGGGGTCTCGGTAGGCACCACCCACGCCTATACCGCCGCGGTGATCGACCTCCTGGCTGCCCAGGCGCCTGGCCTGCTCAAGGTCCTGCGCGAGCACGAACCGGAGTACGTCCTGCTCGACGTGACCCTCGCCGAGTGCGACCTCGTGGGCGACGGCCGGGCCGACTACTCGCACAAGCACCGCCGCCACGGCGTGAACGTGCAGGTCGTGACCGACCTGTTCGGGCAGGTGCTGTGGATCTCCCCGGTCTTGGCGGGCAGGTGCCACGACCTCACCGCGGCCCGCACCCACCGAATCATCCGGATCTGCGAACGCCAAGGCGTCCCCGCACTGGCTGACCGTGCCTACCAGGGTGCCAGCCCCTGGGTCACCACCGGGCTCAGACGGCCGCCCGGCGGACGACTGTCTCCGACACAGCAGACGATCAACCGAGCGCTGGCCCCATCCCGGTCGCCCGTTGAACGGGGCATGGCACGACTGAAGTCATGGCGCATCTTCCGATGTGCGCTTCGGCAGCCTGTCGCTCGGCACATCTACCGAGCTGCGTGCTGCTCTTGGGCCGAATTTTCGGCCGGGAGTGAGGCTCAGCTGCGATAAGTGCCTCGCGGGATGCCACGGCCTCAACCATAACTTCGATGGGTCGAAACACGGCTGATCGACAGTAACTGGCCGGACGAGACTCGGTGCTGCCGCAGAGTCGTGCTTCCGCGTGCTGGTCGTTCTCGTGGTGCACCCACGAGCTGCTTCACTCCCGTGCCGGTGACACCAGCTCACCGCCACTTCAAGGAGACAGCCTCTAGCGCTCCAGCAGTGCTTCATTGCTTGACCTGGGGAAACGTGAAGCGGTGGGATCTGAGCGGCAGAGCGCCGTCATGGACGCCTTCTGCCCGCCGGCCCCTCGGAGGAGTGCCAGCGGCGGGCCACCGCTTGGCGTCGTCGGCGCCAACGCGACCCACTCGTCTCGCTTGGCGACCCGTCCCTTCGGTTTGGCGTACTGCTTCTTGAAGCGTTCGATCTGCGTGGCCCGCGGATCACGGTCTCGGGGACCAACGGAACAGTGGATAGCGGAAGAACCCCGTCCGATTTCCGTCTCTCTCGCGAACCAGCCACGAGCCGTCCGCTGGCCCCGAGGGCCGGTATTGCCGGGCGGCGACATGTCCGACCTCACTACAGTCGCCCCATGCCGCAGCACGCCAAGAAGCATCACTTCATTCCCCAGTTCCTGCTCCATCACTTCGCTGACCCCAAGGGCAAACTGATCGCTCACCAGGTGATGAGCCAGCGGCGATTCGGCTCGGCCGTCCGCGACCTGGGCCACCGCAACTTCGGCCACTCGATCTACCGGCCGGGACACGAACCCGACCACGTGTCGATGGAGTCGGCCATGGAGAAGATCGAGAACGAGGCCGCCACCGTCGTCAGGGAGCTGGTACAGGGACGGGAGCGCGCTGTACCCGCCCACGCCCGCAGTACCCTGGCTTGGCTCTTGGCCCTCCAGTGGCAGCGCAGCCGCTTCCTGATGCACGTAACGGGCAAGGCGAGCGGGGTCGAGGACAGCGGGCTGTCCGACGAAGAGGTCCAGACGAGCATGATGAGGTCCATATCCATGCGCGTGATCGATCCGTGGCGGCTCCGCCACGACGACGACGCGTACTACAAGGATCAGTGGAACCACCTGGTCTCCACTCTGCTGTCCAGCGACATGCACTGGTCCTGCTATCGCCCCCGTAAAGGCGGGCTCCTGGTGGGCGACAACCCCGTCTGCTTCTCCGGCGTGGTGGGCCCTCCGCCGGAGGGCGTGCCGCCCGGCTTCTTCGACCACGGCGTCGGGATCGGATTCCAAAACTTCCGGCGCCTGACTTTGCCGCTGGGCAGCAGCCTCGCCGTGATCATCTCCCGTGACCCCCAGGACGCCTCGCAGCTGCGTGTCGCGGACATCAACCGCTACAGCGTCTTCAACAGCCGTGAGTTCGTGGCTCACGCTCCGGACTGGGCCAAGAGCCACCCGGACCTCGCCCGCGAGCTTCCTCAGCTGCTGGAACGGCAGCGCATGGTCGCGCCCGCTTTCCTGCAGGGATACGCTCCGGGCGGTCGTAACTAGCGCCCGGTTCACTCCCGGCGCCCCGCAGTGTCAGAACCAACGGACCCCAAGCGGAAGGCCCGCTACCGCTAACCACGGTCCCGTTGGTCCCCAAGGCCGGCCTACGGGGCCGCCGCGCCGTCGGACGGCGTGCATTCAGCAGGTACCGCCACGCCCGCCGGGCAATTGATGACCAGAAGTTAAGTCATGGTGCTATCTTGTTGCTCATTCGGTAAGTGGCTAGCTCCCTGGGGGGATCATGGCTGGTGAATTCACGCCGTCGCAGTGGGCCGATGATCAGTTCGGTGATGACGCTGCGGAGGTGATACGGCATGTGGTCAAGGGTCTGGCACGTGGTCAACAAACTGCTTACGAGGTGCAGGTAGCGGCCCGGAAAGCGGGAGCCGCGGACAAGCGCGCCTACGGCAGCATGTGGGCCACGCGCTACGGACAGGTCGTCAAGCAGTTCGAGCTGGCTGAACTCCCCGGCTATGAGGCCCGCAAGCCCAAAGGGGCGTCGTACAGCCTGGCGGTTGTCAACGGGCGAGTGCTGATCCCCTTTCGGCACGCAGACTCGCTGAAGGAACCGATCTCCCGCGCGAAACTGAGCACGAAGATTCCTCACCAGGTCTCCCGCGACAACGGCGTGGGCCCTGCGCAGCCTCCGTTGACGTTGTTCGACAAGGATTCCGCAGCCACCGAGCCAGTGGCGTACCCCTCGGTGGCCGAGGCTGCCGCGGCGGCCTCGGCGGAGCAATTGACGGTGATCTACGTCGCGTACGCTGCCAACGCCGACAGCGACAAGGTCCTTGCCGCCTGGTGGGGTACGCCGACGTCGCTGGAGGACGACGGCACCATGGTGTGGGACCCGGAGCCGCTCGACATGAGCATCGCCACCGCGGAGCAGGACTCCAGCCACTCCCGCGATGACCTGCGCGATGCAGGTACTGCCGTGCCTCGCGCGCAGGGCTTCAGCGGAGGCGACCTGCCTGGCCTGGGCGTCACGCCCCGCTCCGAGCTCGCCAAGAGTCCGTCGGCCGAACAGGAACCGACCATTTCCGACATAGAAAACGGCGATGAGTAAGAACACCCAACCACCGCTGTTCACCGCCCCGGGCAGCCGCGGCGCTGTCAAGGGCCGCACCGAACGGGGACAGCTATCCCCGGCTGCCGTGCACGAGGTCTTCGACCCCGCCCGGTTGGCCCAGGCACGCAGCCTCACCGGGATGACGAAGAGGCAGCTGGCCGACGAGCTGGGGGTGACTCCGGCCGCAGTGAGCCAGTACGAGATGGGCACCAACCGGCCGCGCCCCGATCTGCTGCCGTCCCTGGCCGAGATTTTGGATGTGCCGCTGGCGTACTTCCTGGCGGGGCGCCCGCATGCGCGGCTGGACCCCTCAGCTGCGCACTTCCGCAGCCTGCGCAGTACCCGGGCCTACCAGCGGGCCAAGGCCGTTGCGTTCACCGAACAGGTCTGGGAGCTGACCTACGCACTGGAAAAGCGTGTCCAGCTCCCCGTGGTCGATCTCCCCGGCTTCGCTGGCGGCGAGGTGCACCCGGGCACCGATCTGCCCAGCGATCCAGCCTCCGCGGCCCGTGCCCTGCGAGTCGCGTGGGGGCTGGGCACCGGGCCCATCGCTCACCTAGTCCGGCGCCTGGAAGCACGCGGCATCGTGGTGGTCACCCCGCAGCGCGACGAAGACCTTCGCTCCGTCGACGCCTTCTCTACGTCACACCTCCCGCGCCCGTTGATCGTGTTGACGCCAAACCGTACCGACGACGTCTACCGGCACCGTTTCAGCGCGGCCCACGAGCTGGGCCACCTGATCTTGCATAGCGACACCAATCCGGGGGACATCACGCAGGAACGCGAGGCCGACACTTTCGCAGCAGAGTTCCTCACCCCCCGCGAATCGATCCTGCCCGAGCTGCCCTCGCGGGCGGACCTGCACAAGCTCTCGCAGCTCCGCGACGGCTGGGGGGTTTCGGTGCACTCCCTGCTGTACCGCTGCCGAGAACTTGGGCTCTTGTCGGACTCCTCGGCCAGCCGCGCCTACCAGCGGCTGAACGGTCTGCAAGGGCAACCCGGCTTCGCTCCGGACCCCCTGGCCGGCTATCCCGGCGAACAGCCCGCGTTGCTGTCCCACGCCTTCACCCTCGCCTGCGACCACGGGCTGACAATGACGGAACTGGCTCACGAGTTGGCCTGGAGCGCAGCCCAGGTGCGGCGCATGCTCGGTGCCGAGGAAGACCGGCCAGCCCTCCGATTGGTCAGTAGCTCGTCGTGATGGCTTGTTGCTGGGGCCCGACGGCCTAGCCCCACCGCAGATCAGCTCCGTGGGCGGGCCGCTCTTGCTTGGCTGGTGGACCGCTCCTCTCGGTAATCCGACGAGCAGAAGAAGAGGCCCGGCCACCATCAGGCCGGCCCTCTTCTCTGTGCTGCCCACGTTCCGCCGGGCGTTCGACCGAGTAGCCCGCCATCCATCACGCACGGCGATCGGAGTCTGCGGCCTGGTCGCTGCCGTCACCTCCGGTGAACCACAGGACGCGGACGCGGGTGAGAGTATGGGTGACTCGTTGACCGATGAGGCGGGCAGTGTAGGAATCGGCTCTACACAGGGACCTTTGGCCGAGGATGAGAGTTGCCCCACGGCCACAGGCTTGGACGGAACGCCGACGGGATCGGGTGAGCACGCCAGCTTCCCAGACGCCTCAGGCGGCCTTGCCGGACTGCTTCTGGCGGTCGACGATGAGACGTCACCTGATGCCGAGCTGGTCCTGGCTGAGGCAGTGGACCGGTTTGTGCAGGGATTTCCCGCCGAGGTCGTGGATGTACTGGACTCATTCGAATTTCCGTACACCGTGCGACATCTGGCGAATGCGCGGGTGCTGCGACAGGTGGTGACGCGGTTTGCTGAGCTGGATCTGAGCCCCGCCACCGTTTCCGACCAGGAGATGGGGCGGGAGTACGAGGAACTCGTTCGGCGCTTTACCGAAGCGTCGCCGGAGAGCGCAGCCGAGCACACGAGTCCGCAGGACGTGAGTGCGTTGACCGCCAGGTTGCTGCTCGGCCCGGACGCGTCAGCGCTGATTGCGCCAGGGCCCTCGATCACCGTCTACGACCCGTGCTGCGGTACCGGCGGCATGTTCTCTGCCGTCGAAGGCTTCCTGCGTGAGGTGGGAAATTCCGCCGTGCCGTTGGTCTCCGGTCAGGAGATCAATCCGGAAACCTACGCGACAGCCCGCTCCCTACGGATGATGAGAGGCGCGGATCCCACAGGCATCTTGCACGGCGACGTCCTGTCAGACGACCGGCACCGAGGGGAGACATTCGACTATCTGCTGGCGGCCCCTCCGAACGGCCTGGCATGGAAGCGGCAGCACGATGAAGTGGCCCGCGAGGCGGCAGAGCTGGGATTTGAAGGGCGTTTCGGCGCAGGGCTGCCTCGTATCAGCGACAGCTCCTTGCTCTTCGTCCAACATCTCGTCGCCCATATGCGGCCCACGGACATGGGCGGTGCCCGAGCCGCCATCGTGTTCACCGGTTCGTCCCTGCAGAGTGGAGGAGCGGGCTCCGGCGATTCGGAGATCCGCCGGTGGCTGGTGGACAACGATCTGTTGGAGGGCGTGGTTGCCCTGCCCACACACCTGTTGTGGAACATCAGCATCCCGATGTACGTATGGCTGCTGTCCAACCGCAAATCGACCCAGCTCCAAGGGAAGGTCGTCGCACTGGACGCACGCAGGCACTCCGCGACGCTGCGCAGGCCGCTGGACAGGAAGCGCCACTACCTGACGGACCAACATATCCGCGAGATCGTGGAGCGGTACGAGGTGGCATGCGGCGTTACGTCAGAAGGGGACCGGGGAGTCGACACCGAGGGTGCAGCGTTGCTGCTCGATGCCGATGACCTCGTCTATCAAGAGGTCACGATTGAATGGCCTCTGCGGCAGCACTTCGCAGTGAGCGCCGACGTCGTCGCTGACGTCGAGTCATCGAGAATGATGACGCGTTTCGACCAGGCGCCAGCCTTGCTGCGTGCCCTGCGTGAGCTGACCGGTGAGACCTGGCCCACATGGGCTGCGTTCGAGGGTGCGTTCTCGACCGCACTGAAGAATGCTGGACTGTCGACTGAGCTCCCGCGCTCACTGTGGGACCGCGTACGCAAGGCCGTGGCCGTATCGGACGCGGGAGGCGAGGTCCAGGTGGATTCGCGGGGGCGCACGCTTCCGGATCCTGAGCTGGCCCACACGGTGCGGGTACCCCTCGGGCAGGACGTAGAGGAATTCGTACAGCGTGAGATAGCTCCTGAGCCTCCCGACGCGCGACCTGACATGCGCAGCATCAAGATCGGGTGTGCGCTGCCGCAGGCTCCTTTCATAATCGGTGGGCCCGGTACTGGCTTTGGGCCGCTAGCCACGGTGGCGCGGCGCGTACGCCGATGGCTTAGCCAGGGGGCTACGGAGGGCATGCCCCTGCTGAGCGGAAGCGACCTTCAGATTGCCGCCACGGCGGCGGATCTGTCGGAGGCTCCCGAGACGGCGCAGGCTCTGGCCGTCTGCACTGGTGGCGATGTGGTGGGGCTGGCAGGCAACTGGCGTTTGCTGCCAGCCGACTTCGGGGATGCCGTGACGCGGTTGACCGTGCTGCGTCCCCTCGGCAACAGCGGGCGCGCTCTGTGCGAGTGGTTGCGGACTCGTGCAGGGGAAGAGGGAGGATTGCACGCCCGCGTGTCCATGAACTCGCAGGTGCCCGTCGAGCTGATCAAGGACGCCGAGTTCAACTCGCTCTTGCTTGATCTCGACGCGGGCAAGGAAGCCCTTGCCCGCACCACCTCCAGGATCCTGCCGAATGTGTTCCGTGACCCGCAGGCCGGCCTTGATGAGATGCGCCGCACTGCGAAGGCTTCGGCCTACGAGGCTCGCATCATCGGCGAGCTTGTCCAGCCGCTCGGAGACCCGGTGTGGCGGGCCGAGTGGAGCTACCCGTACCACATGGCAGCGCTGGCCCGGCAGTACCGCATCGCCACGACACTCGCCCAACGCAAGGATGCCTTGCTCAAACTCGCGGAGAGCGTGGCGCGCTGTGTCGGTGTACTCGCTCTCGCGGTTCGGATCCACCGTCGGCAGAGCTTCGAGGACGCTCTGCGCGGTCCCTTTAAGAAGGGTGGTGGAGCAACTTTCTGGACGTGGCAGAGCCAGATTTCAGACCTGGTCAAGGATGGGCCCATCCCCGAACTCCCGGAGCTGGAGGGGGCCCTGGACCCCGATGGGGTGTTCAGTCTGCTCAATCAACTACGCGGGATGAGAAACGACTCCAGCCACGCGAGTAGGGTCCAGCCGGAACATGAGCTGGAGCGGGAGGTTCAAGCTCTGGAGCCGGTAGTCGTGGCGACTCTGGAATCAGTGGGATGGCTATCTGGCCTCCACTGGGACCTGGTCGACACGTGTGCGTACACCGGCAATGGCGGGTTTACGCTGATCGGGCGGCGGCTGCGGGGCAGCCACCCCGACTGGGAGACTTTCGAGCGCCCATATCCAGGCACCCTCGACCCGAACCGCATCTATGTGCAGGGCCCGTCATCCGCCGAACCATTGGCCTTGTGGCCCATCGCACGGGCTGAAGTGTGCACGGAGTGCGACGCGCGGGAGCTGTTCCTATTGCACAGGATCACCAGAGAGAACGGTGCGATCACTTCGCGCTGCGGCAGAGATCATGAGCTCCCGCGACACGGTGCCTGAGGCGGCGCGGTGGTCGTCTGAAGATGCCGCGGGGGCAGGAGCTGGCCAGCTTCCCGGAATGTCCCTGATACAGCCTGTCACTACCTCCGGCCGCAGAGCGGCTCGTCGGTAGCGATCTACTCGTACGGTCAGTCGTGCTGAACGAGCCATACGCCGGCCGCCTGGGTGGGCCCCACCAGCGCACGTTGGTGGCCCTCGCCCAGGCCCGGCCAGGCAACCCCGTCACCGCCCCGTGCGGCGGCTGCCGCACCAGATCACCCTAATCGCCCACTGCTTGACGGAGGCGTCCGTGCTGCGGTGTACCCGCCGCCTGTAACCGCATGCCGCTCCGGTAATGATCCTGACTGTGCACGGGGCCGACGCGCTCCTCGCGGACGGAGGCACCTTCGGTGCAGGCCGCACTCGAGGCAGAAGGGCTTGATGCTCCAGGAGCGAGACACGACGACTGGAGCGCACTCGGCGGACCGGAGCGTGCTCGCAAGGACCGCTGGCTCCAGCGCCGGATCGAGTGGACAGGTCTCAGCGTGGTCGGCTGGGGGCGGCGAATGGAGTCATTCGAGCCCTGGGGAGTGAGAGGTCCTGCGCGTCCGTCCGAGGGACCGTGAGCGCCCCACCGCAGCCCTGGTCTCCACGAATTCAGCATGAGGCGCGGTGTGAGATCTTCGGGGCTCTGACCTGCGGCGATCTGCTCTGCGTTCCGGAAAGGACGGCGTAGCGTTTTCAGTCGCCTCTGCGCTAGGCCTCTGAACTGGGCTTTTAGGGTTTTCGGCAAGCCCCACGAAGACGAAGGCCCGAAGGCCGGGATCTGCCGGAAGGTGTGCCGGGAAGCCGGTCCCTGGGGACGCGACGATCCGGACGGTTCTGCCGGCAGTGCGCGGTGACCGGACCGTGAGGCCAGGTCGCCGCGGCCAGTGTAGCGGGTGGTGCCCGGCCCGTATCCGGGGTCCGGGGCCTCCCGTGACGGCGGGGGTGTTTCTACGCGTCGGCGTCGAGGGCCGGTGCGATGATCGCGAAGGCTCGGTCGGTCAGGGTCGCGGGGTCCTCCGCGCCGTCGCTGTCGCTCCACCGCTGGAGCACGGTGCCGAAGGCGGCCAGGGCCATTCCGGCGGCCAGTTGGGGGTAGAGGTCGGTCCTGGGGGCCAGGCCCAGCCGGTCGGCCACTTCCTCCGCGAGTTCGTCGCGCCACTGTGCCTGGCGCTCCAGGAACCGGGCGAGCAGCGAGGGGGTGCCCAGGATCAGCTGGACCACGCGGAGCGCCTGGTCGGCGTGGCCGGCGCAGGCGTCGATGGAGACCCAGATGGTGTGGCGGAGTGCGACCGAGGGGGGCTCCTGGGCGGGGCGGGCCGCCAGTTCCGCGCGCATGTCGGTGCCCATTTCGGCCAGGAACTGGATGACCACGTCCTCCTTGGACGCGAAGTACCGGAAGAAGGTCCGCTTGGACACGCCGGCCGCCGCCACGATCTCGTCGATCGTGACCGCGTCGAACCCCTTCTGGGCGAGCAGCCTCAGCGCCGCTCCGGTCAGCTCGTCCGAGACGAGTTGACGCTTGCGTTCGGCCAGGCTCACTCCGGCTCGGGTAGTCACCCTGCCAGTCTACATCCCATGCCCCCGGTGACATCAAGGCGCGGCTTGACACCGAATGCCACATGAGGCAGCTTGTGCCGCATGAGTGAGAAGCAGCGCTGGACCGCTGACCAGATTCCCGACCAGAGCAAGCGTGTGTTCGTCGTCACCGGGGCCAACAGCGGCCTCGGCCTGGCGACGACCCGGGCACTCGCGAGCAGGGGTGCGCACGTGATCCTCGCTGTGCGGGACGAGGTCAAGGGGCGCCGGGCGGCCGCTGAGATCACGGCCGCGCATCCGGGCGCCGAACTCGAGGTCAGGCAGGTCGACCTCGCGGACCTGGACTCCGTCCGGGCGTTCTCCGACCGGCTGCACGCCGACCGCACGAGCCTGGACGTGCTGATCAACAACGCCGGGCTGATGGCGCCGCCCCGGACGCTCAGCCCGCAGGGCAACGAGGTGCAGTTCGCGGCCAACCACCTGGGCCACTTCGCGCTCACCGGCCTGCTGCTCGACCTGCTGGCGGCGGGGAGCGACCCCCGCGTGGTCACGGTGAGTTCACCCAACCACCGCAAGGCGAGCATCTTCTTCGACGACATCTCCGGTGAGCAGAAGTACTCGCCGATGGGGTACTACGACCAGTCGAAGCTGGCCAACGCCGTCTTCGGCTGGCAGCTGCACCAGCGGCTGACCGCCGCCGGCAGTCCGGTGCGCAGTCTGCTCGCCCACCCCGGCTACACCTCCACCAACCTGCAGACGAGCGCGCCCGTCGCCATGGTGAAGTTCCTGTTCGGCCGGCTGCTCCTCCCGCTGGCCCAGTCCCCGGAGCAGGGCGCGCTTCCCTCGCTCTACGCGGCGACCGCCCCGAACGTCGAGGGCGGGCAGTTCATCGGCCCCGACGGCATGGGCGAGCTGCGCGGTGCGCCGAAGCAGGTCGAGCTGGCCCCGAGGGCCGCCGACGCCGCGACGGGCCGCCGGCTCTGGGAGCTGTCGGAAGAGCTGACCTCCGTGCGGTTCGGGTTCCCGGCCGCCGCCTGAGTGACCCGAAAGGTACGAACGTGGCCCCGAACACCGAGAGCAGCCCGTGGATCCGCCGGTACAACCCGGCCGCCGACGCGCGCGTGAGGCTGCTGTGTCTGCCGCACGCCGGCGGATCCGCGTCGTTCTACCTTCCGCTCTCCCGGGAGCTCGGGCCCGGCATCGACGTCCTCACGGTCCAGTACCCGGGGCGCCAGGACCGCCGGCACGAGCCGTGCATCGACTCGATCACCGGGCTGGCCGACGCCCTGGTCGAGGAGGTGCTCCCCTGGGCGGACCGGCCGCTCGTACCGGTCTGATCGGCACGTTCTCCCGCTACCGAGCGGTCCCGGCCTTCAAGTTCATGAACCTGGCACCGGTCGACCGGGGCAGCAAGCTGGCGGCCGCGGTGGTGTTCGACCCCCGGGCCTGGGGTCAGAACTACAACCTGACCGGCCGTGCGGAGACCCTGCCGGAGCTGGTCAAGGACATGAAGCTGGCCGGGATGAACGTACGGGTGGCCAACTGGCGAGACTGGCGTGACGACCTGCTCCGGCGGCACGCGGCCGAGCCGGTGCCCGAACTGGACTTCCTGATCCGGATCCTGCGCAGCCCCACCGCCGGCTGGCCGATCTGTACGGCACGGTGCCGATGTGGATCCTGCCGCATCTGCGGAGCATCGAACTGGCCCACACGATGATGCGGTACAACGACTCCGACGGCCGGTACGACGCGTTGCCGAAGAACGCCCTCGACCACGCGGGCACGTTCGACGCGCCGCTGATGCTGCTGTCCGGCAGCGACAACCGCTTCTGGTACGACTCCAACGAGCTCTGCCACGACGTCCTGAAGCGCCGCCACCCGGAGCTGGACGTCCGCTACGTGGAGGTGCCGGGCTACGGCCACCTCGACGCGTTCATCGGCCGCAACGCGGCGCTGGACGTGTTCGGGCACATCGTGGACTTCCTCGACGAGTGCCGGACCCGCCCGCCGGGGCGGGCCGCGGCGGGGACGGGCAGTGGAACGCGATGACGTCCGCCGCCGCGCGGCCGGGCGGCACGGTGCCCGGCGCACGCCTGGTGATGCCGGTCATCCTGCTCGCCACTTCACCGTTCCCCTGTCGGTGTCCGGAACGGCCGTGTCGCTGGGCGACATCGCGGACGATCTGGGCAGCTCCCCGACCGGTGAGCAGTGGGTCCTCAACGGGTACAACCTGACCTTCGCCTGCTCGACCCTGGTCTGGGGTTCCGTCGCGGACATCATCGGGCGGTGGCGGGCCCTGCTGACCGGGCTCGTGACCTTCGGCGCCGGTTCCGCGATCAGTCTGGTCGCGACGGACTACCTGACCCTGGACGCGGCCCGGCTGGTGGCCGGGGCCGGGGCGGGGGCCGTCTTCTCGGTGGGCTCGGCGGTGGTGTCGTCGAATTTCCGGGGCGAACGCCGGACCCGTGCGTTCGCCCTGCTGGGGTCGGTCGCGGGGCTGTCCCTGGCCTTCGGCCCCACGCTGTGCGGCCTGCTGACCGAGGCCGCGGGCTGGCGGCTCGTCTACGGATTCCAACTGGTCTGCCTGGTCCTCGCCTGCGCCGGCATGCCGCTGATCCGCCGGGCCGCCGACCACGAGAGGAGGCAGGAGGCCCGGATCGACGTGGCGGGAGCCGTGCTCTTCTGCGCGGCGACCACTCTGGTGCTCGGCGGGCTGGCACTCGGTTCGGCGACAGGCTGGGCGTCACCGCCCTTCCTGCTCTGCACGGTGGTGGGGACGGTCTGCTACGGGCTGTTCGCCTGGCACGAGTCCACCACGCCGAGCCCGCTGCTGAGCCTGCGCACCCTGCGGAGCCGGCGCTTCTCCGGCATCACGCTGGTGGTGGCGGTGGCTTCCTTCACCTTCACCAACGCGGTCGCGTACCTCCCGGTCTTCCTCCAGGGCGCCTTCGGCTTCTCGCCGGGGGCGAGCGGTGCGTTCCTGATGTTCCTGACCGTGCCCGTGCTGGTCGCGCCGCTGATCGCCGGGCGGCTGGCGGCCCGGGGAACACCCGCGGACAGGATCATGACCTGGAGCATCGCCCTGCTGGTCGTGGGGCTGGTGCTGACGGGGGTGGCCGCCGAGCCCGGACTGGTGTGGATGGCGCTGCCGATGGTGATCGTCGGCGTCGGATTCGGCCTGCGGGCCGGCCTGGTGGACGGCGAGGCCCTGGCCCAGGTGCCGGAGAAGGAGGCGGGCATGGGAGCCGGGTGGATCAACACCGTCCGGCTCGGCAGCGAGGCCATCGCGGTGTCCCTGTTCGGCTCGCTGTTCGCCAGCTTCGTGGGCAGCGCAGCCCACGCTTCCCGCCAGGGATTCGCGGTCATCACCGTCGGCTCCACCCTGTTCGCGGCGGTGATCGGCGTCTGGTCGGTCGTCCTCATGCGCCGGGGACGGCAGGCCGAGCCGCCGCCGGGGGACCGGGGGCGTACGGTCGGGGACCCGGCGGACACGGCGGTCGGACGACCCGCGGGCGGCGGCGGCCTTGGCGCTCCGGCCCCGCCCGCATAGCGTCTCGCGTAGCAGTCAGCGTCACCGCCAGCGCGAGAGAGGCCGCCCGTGCCGCACACCGTCCCGCCACCGGACCCCGGAGCAGCCGCATCCGCCGAGCTCGCCCGGCGCGCCGCGCGCGTCGAGGCCTCCCTCACCGCGCCCGGCGCGCCCTTCGCCGTGGTCGTCGGCGAGCGGGGGACGCCGGAGTACGCCGACGGGCCCCGGACACTCCGGGAGTTCGTGGAGACCACCTGGGCCTACCGGGACACGCCGTTCCTGATCGCCGGCGAACAGCGGTACTCCTACGCCGAGTTCTTCGCCGCCGCCTCCGCCCTCGCCGTACGTCTGCGGGAGGGGTACGGGCTGCGCCCCGGCGACCGGGCCGTGATCGCGATGCGGAACCATCCCGAGTGGCAGATCGCCTTCTGGGCCGCCCAGCTGGCCGGTCTCGTCGCCGTACCGCTCAACGCCTGGTGGACCGAGGACGAGTTCGTCCACGCCCTGGAGGACTGCGAGCCCGGAGTGCTCCTCGTGGACGGGGAGCGGCTGGGGCGGGTCGCCGGCTGGGCCCGGCGGACCGGGACGCGCGTCGTCCTCTTCCACGGGGACCACGGCGAGGTGAACGAATCAGGACCGCGCGTCGAGCGGTACGAGGATTTCCCCGCGCCCGACCCGCTGGCCGCGCCGCCCGACGTGGAGCCGCGGCCCGAGGACGACGCCACGATCCTCTACACCTCCGGCACCACCGGCCGGCCCAAGGGCGCGGTGGCCACCCACCTCGCCCAGGCCGGGGCCGCGCTCAATCCCCGCTACCACGCGGCGGCCTCCGCGCTGGCGCGTGGCGTCATCCCGGGGCAGGGGCCCGCACCGGTCTCCCTGATGACGTTCCCGTTCTTCCACGTCGCCGCGTTCACCGGCTTCTACGGTGCGATGGCGGCCGGCGGCACCCTCGTCCTGATGCACAAGTGGGACGCGGGCGAGGCGCTGCGGCTGATCCGTACGCACCGCGTCACGCACTTCGCCGGGGTCCCCGCCACCGGGCTCCAGCTGCTGGAGGCCGCGGAGCGGGCGGGGGACGGGCTGGAGAGCCTCACCCTGTTCAGCACCGGGGGAGCCGCCGCCCCGCCCGCCCTGGTCGCCCGCCTCTCCGCCCGGTACGGCAAGCGTGTCGAGCCCCGCAACGGCTACGGCCTCACCGAGACCAGCGGCGGGGTCCTCGCGCACTTCGGGGACGAGTACCGGGCGGAACCCGGCGGCGCGGGCCGGCCCACTCCGGTCACGGAAGTGCGCATCGCCGGGCCCTTGGGGGAGGAGCTGCCCGACGGGGAGCCGGGAGAGCTGTGGCTGCGCGGCCAGTCGCTGTTCCGCGGCTACTGGCGCGACGCCGTGGCGACCGAGGAGGCCTTCGGGGCCGGCGGCTGGTTCCGTACGGGGGACCTCGCCGTACGCCGCGAGGGGCGGATCTCTGTCGTCGACCGGCTCAAGGACGTGGTGATCCGGGGCGGCGAGAACGTGTACTGCGCCGAGGTCGAGGGCGTCCTGCACGACCACCCCGACGTGGCCGACGCCGCCGTCCTCGGCATCCCGCACCCGGTGCTGGGGGAGGAGGTGGCGGCCGTCGTCCGGCCGCGCACCGGGGCCGGGGTCACCGCCGGGGCCCTGCGCGAACACGTCGGCGGGAAGCTCGCCGCCTTCAAGGTGCCCACGCAGGTGCTGTTCACCGACGAGCCGCTCCCGCGCAACGCCACCGGGAAGCTCCTCAAGCACCGGCTCCGGGCCCTGGTGGAGGCCGCCGCGCCCCACACGGGAGCGTGACCCGGGCCTCCGTGCGGGCGGCGACGGCACCTCTCACGGGCGTGTGACCCGTATCCGGTAGTTCCCGTCGTCGTCCTCGTCCAGCACGGATATCCGTACGCCGTTGGCCCGGTCGGTGAACGTCTGGCCGGGGCGGAACGGGGCGTCGGACAGTTCCGCGTGCACGTTGGGGCGCCGGGTGCAGCCGCCGCTGTCCTCGGTGGCGTCGGCGACGGACACCGGGCCCTGCCCGGTGTCCACGTCGGAGCTGACCTTGTAGATCAGCACCCCGGGCCGGCAGACCGCCTCGTCGTTGCCCGCCGCCGTGCGCACCTCCACGGCGTAGCCGGACTGGGCGCTCAGCGGGACGAAGGCGAGCTTGGTGCCGCCCTCGGTGGCCAGCGGGCCGAGCGTGTGCTCGCTGACACCGGGCTGCGAGGCGCAGCTGATCTGCTCGTTGTCGAGCCAGCCGAGCTTCCACTTGTGCCAGGCGAGGAAGTCGTTGTTGGCGCCCCAGTCCTCGGACATGATGTCCCAGTGCCCCACCGAGCCGCCGCCCTCCATCGTGTAGAGGTCGGGCAGCCCGAAGACATGGCCGTTCTCGTGCGGCAGGACGCGGTAGCCGGTCTCGGCGTACGACCCCGACCCGTCGTCCTGGCGGCTGTAGACGAACGAGGTGTTGGAGAGCGGGACGCCGTCCGCCTCCGGGGCCTCGTCGTTGCCGGAGAAGGTCACCGAGAGCACGGTGTCCAGCGCGGAGGGGCCGGCGTTCGGGCTGACCAGGACGTTGACCAGGTCGTACGCGGAGAAGTCGACCCGGGGGTCGGCGGCCGCGACGATGTCCTTCACCAGCTGACGGTAGCCCGGCTCGAACGGTGAGCCGCGCTCTATCCCGTACTCCGTGAAGGACATCGGCATCCGCAGCCAGTCCTTGACGGGGGCCTCGGGCCGGTAGACGAGCCGGCCGTAGGAGCTGGCCCTGAACCAGTCGGAGGTCTGCGGGAAGAACTCCGCGTACCGGTCCGTCGCGGGTTCCGTGCCTTCCGCGTCCGGGAAGTCGATCATCAGGTTGAGCGCCCTGACCTCGCCGGTCGACCGGGCGTAGCCGGGCGGGGTCGGCAGACCCTCGGACATCTGTACGCCCATGGTGGCGGAGATCCGGCACGGGGCGAGCACGGAGTCCTGGGAGGTGGCCGCCGGACCCGCCGAGGCGCGGCCGGCGGTGGGAAGGGTGGTGCTGGCCGAAGCCATGGCCGCTATGACCAGCGCGGTCGCTCCGGCCAGGGCGGCCGGGCGGCGGTGTCTGCGTATCCGGTGGCGGGGCTGCTGCATAGGGGCGCCTTCGGGGTCCGCGGCAGTCGGCCGACCCCTGACTGCGCTCTGGCGATCAGCCTGTGCCGGGCGGTCCGGGGCCGCTCGCTGGGTGCGCCGATCGGAGGGTTTTCCCGCAGAAGTGAAGTGACTCAGGTCACAGCGGGGCGGGAAATAAGTGGGGATCCTCTCCCCGTTTGCATACGTGTCCCCGCTAAACGGGGAGATGGTCCCCGGTTGCGCGTGGGGGCCGGACCGCTACGCAGAGGGACCGTGCAGAGGGAAGGGGGAAACGTCGTCGTGGAGACCGTCGCCGAGAACGCCACAGCGCATACCGCTGGGAGCACCGCCGTGAACGCTGCCGGGAGCACCGCACCGGCGGCGCAGTGCCGCGCCGCCCGTCCGCGGGCCGACGCGCTGCGCAACCGCGAGCGGATCATCGCGGCCGCACGTGAGCTGTTCGTCGAGTTCGGGCCGGACGTGGCGCTGGACGACGTCGCGCGCCGGGCGGGCGTCGGCAACGCCACGCTCTACCGGAACTTCCCCGACCGGGCCGCCCTCACGCACGAGGTCGTCCTCGCGGTCACCTCCCGTACCACCCTCCGGGCCGAAGAGGCCGTCGCCGCGGAGTCCGACCCGTTCGCGGCGCTCAGCCGCTTCGTGCACGCGGCCGCCGACGAGCGGATCGGCGCCCTGTGCCCGATGCTCTCCGGCGTCTTCGACAAGGACCACCCCGAACTGCTCGCCGAGCGCCGACGCCTCGAAGAGGCCGTCGAAGGGCTCGTGGCGCGCGCCATGTCCGCGGGGCGGCTGCGTACCGACATCGCCGTCGGTGACGTACTCGTCGCCCTCTCCCAGCTCACCCGGCCGCTCCCCGGTATCGCCTGTCAGGGCATCGACCGGTTCACCCACCGCCATCTGCAGTTGTTCCTGGACGGGCTGGAGACCCCGGCCCGCTCCGAACTGCCCGGATCGCCGGCGACCTTGGAGGACCTGCGGCGTCCCTGACGGCCGCCCCTACCTGAACCTTCCGGCCCTGTCCTGACCTCAGAGTCCCCGGCCTCACCGGCCCACTCCGCCTTCACCTGCACCTTCACCCCGTCGCGCGTACCGCAAGCACGTACCGTCGACGCCCACTTCGCGACGCCTCGGCGCCCTCGCACGTCCTTAGGTGGCTGCACCCATGTCAAGAACGGCTGACACCGCCCTTCCCGATCCGAGCCGCTGGAAAGCGCTGGCCTTCATCGCGCTGGCCCAGCTGATGGTCGTCCTCGACGCGACCATCGTGAACATCGCACTGCCCTCCGCCCAGACCGACCTCGGCATATCCGAAGGCAACAAGCAGTGGGTCATCACCGCCTACGCCCTCGCCTTCGGCGGGCTCCTCCTCTTCGGTGGCCGGATCGCCGACCTCTGGGGACGCAAGCGCACCTTCGTCGTCGGTCTGATCGGCTTCGCGCTGGCCTCCGCGCTCGGCGGTGCCGCCCAGAACGAGGCGATGATGTTCGGCTCCCGGGCACTCCAGGGTGTCTTCGGCGCCCTGCTCGCCCCGGCCGCCCTCTCCCTGCTCGCCGTGATGTTCACCGACGCCAAGGAGCGCGCCAAGGCGTTCGGCATCTACGGCGCCATCGCCGGTGGCGGTGGCGCGGTCGGGCTGATCCTCGGCGGCTTCCTCACCGAGTACCTGAACTGGCGCTGGACGTTCTTCGTCAACATCCCGTTCGCCGTCGTCGCCGCCGCGGGCGCGTACTTCGTCATCCGCGAGCCGTCCGGCACCCGCAACCGCGCACCGCTGGACATCCCCGGCGTCGTGCTCTCCACGCTCGGCCTGGTCGCCCTGGTGTACGGCTTCACCCGCGCCGAGTCCGCCGGCTGGTCGGACGCGCTGACCGTCTCGATGTTCATCGCCGCCGTCGTACTGCTGCTGGCCTTCGTCGTGACCGAGGCCCGCGTGAAGTCGCCGCTGCTGCCGCTGCGCGTCCTCACCGAGCGCAACCGGGGCGGGGTCTACCTCTCGCTGGGTCTCGCCGTCATCGCGATGTTCGGGCTGTTCCTCTTCCTGACCTACTACCTCCAGGTCGTGAAGGGCTACTCCCCGGTCAGGACCGGCTTCGCGTTCATGCCCATGATCGTGGGCATGATCACCGGCTCCACCCAGATCGGCACCCGGCTGATGACCCGGGTCCCGCCGCGCCTGCTGATGGGCCCCGGCTTCCTGGTCGCCGCGGTCGGCATGCTGCTCCTGACCCAGCTGGACCTGAACACCAGCTACGCGTCCGTCATCCTGCCCGGCATGCTGCTGCTCGGCCTCGGCATGGGTACGGCGTTCATGCCGGCGATGTCACTGGCCACGCACGGCATCGAGCCGCGTGACGCGGGAGTGGCCTCCGCGATGGTCAACACCTCGCAGCAGGTCGGCGGCGCCATCGGCACCGCTCTGCTGAACACCATCGCCGCCGGCGCCACCACCGAGTACGTCGCCGATCACGCGGCCCGCGCCACGGACCCGGAGCTCCTGAAGCTTCAGGCCATGGTCAGCGGTTTCGCCGCCGCGATCTGGTGGGCGGTCGGCATCCTCGTCGCCGCGGCCGCCATCGCGATCGCCCTCATCAACACCGGCCGCCCCGGATCGGGCTCGGGCGGCGAAGCGGACGGCGCGTCCGACGCGGACGCCGAGGAGGAGTTCAGGATCCCGGTCGTCGCCCACTGACGACGGCGGTCCCTTCCTCGCCCCCGGTCGTTCCCCTGCCCTGGTTCCGCTCGGCGACAGCTCAGCGGAGCCAGGGCAGGTCCGCGTCCGTGCCCTCCGGCTCCAGACCGGTGGCGAGCACCCGCATGATCTCCCCGAGGCTGCTCACCTGCTCGGGCGTGAGCCGGTCGAACATCGCCTGCCGTACGGCCTCGACGTGGCCCGGCGCCGAGCGGCGGAGCATCGCGTGCCCGTCCTCGGTGAGCACCGCGTTCTGGCCGCGCTTGTCCGAGGGGCAGTCCTCGCGGCGCACCCAGCCGTTCTTCTCCAGCCGGGCGATGGCATGCGAGAGCCGGGAACGGGTGATCTTCGCGTTCCGGGCCAGCTCCGTCATCCGCATCCGGCGGCGGGGGGCCTGGGAGAGCTGGACGAGCAGCCCGTAATAGATGTGCGGCATACCGGCATCGCGCTGCAACTGGCGGTCGAGGTGATCCTCCAGCAGCGTGGTGGCATGCAGATAGGCGCGCCAGGCGTGCTGCTCCTCGTCGGTGAGCCAGCGCGGCGCGCTGGTGGATGCCGTGGTCATGGACTCCACTGTACGACCTTTTCTTGAAAGTTTAACTAGATAGGGCTAAGGTCTCCAAGGGTAGGAGCTTGAAGTTTCAAGAAGCCTGCCCGGGGAGTCCCCGCCGGGGATCCGAAGGAATTCCGCAGGGCCCCTGAACAACGATCCCCCGGATGACCTCGGGGAACTCCTGCTCGGACGAACTCGTGACCGGATCCTTGCCCGGTGCGCCCAGCGCGGCGCCCGCCGCGCTGGGTCCGCGTCCAGTGGATGGGGAGTGCCATGACAGCCACCGTGGAGCGGATGCCCGCTCTCTACCTCTCGCACGGCGCACCGCCGCTGGCGGACGATCCCGTCTGGCCCGGCGAACTCGCCGCCTGGTCCGCGGGCCTGCCCCGCCCCCGCGCGATCCTGATGGTCTCCGCCCACTGGGAGGAGGCGCCGCTCGCGCTGGGAGCCACCGCGACCGTGCCGCTCGTGTACGACTTCTGGGGCTTCCCCGAGCACTATTACGCGGTGCGGTACGGGGCCCCCGGCGCGCCGGGGCTCGCCGACAGCGTCCGCAAGCTGCTGCGCGGCGCCGGTACGCCGGTCCAGGACATCCCGGACCGCGGCCTGGACCACGGGGCGTACGTACCGCTGGTGGAGATGTTCCCGGACGCCGACGTCCCCGTGCTCCAGATCTCCCTGCCGACCCTCGACCCGCAGAAGCTGATGGACATCGGGCGCAGACTCGCCCCGCTGCGCGACGAGGGCGTGCTCATCGTCGGCAGCGGCTTCTTCACGCACAACCTGGCCGCCCTGCGGCACCAGGGCGGCGGGGTTCCCGGCTGGTCGGCGGAGTTCGACGACTGGGGCGACCGCGCGCTGCGGGCCCAGGACGTCGACGCGCTGATCGACTTCGAGCACACGTCCCCGGCCGGAAAGCTGGCCCACCCGCGCACCGAGCACTTCGCGCCGCTGTTCGTGACGCTGGGCGCGGCCGAGGACGAGCTGGACCGAGGGCGGAGCGTCATCGACGGGTTCTGGATGGGGCTGGCGAAGCGCTCGGTGCAGTTCGGCTGAGGGCGCCGCAAGGGCGTCCCGGACCGCCGGCGGTCCGGTCGGAACACCGGCGGGTTCAGCGCGCCGGGCGGAGAAGAAGGCGAGCGTCGCCCACGTCCAGAGCCGAGTCGGTGAACCTGACGGTGTGGTCGCCACGGTGCGCCGCCGCCCCGGCGAACAGCTCCCCGGCGTCCGGAGCGCCCGCGGCCGACACCGGAACCGGAGCCGCCTCACGGGGCGCGCGGGCGGCGGTGACCGCGGCGCTCGCCGCGCAGGCGGCCCAGCCCCACGCGCATTGCCCTGGGCTCCGGTCCGGATGCCCCCAGGCCCGGAGTCTTCGGTCCGGTACGACGCGGACACCCCGAGCAACCCGAACGCCACCCGGCACGTCTTCCACGGCGTAAGCACGGCCCTCTGGGTGCCGGGGCGGCCAGGTGGGGGAGAGGAGGGCGCGTGTGTGAGCGCCGTCTCATGGGCGCGCTGATTCCGGGTACCCGGGCGGAGAGCCGGAAAGCGACCGGGCCGCCCCGGCAACGGCTCTGACCTGCGCGTCCGGCGGAATCCGGAAGCGGCATCCAGCAATCGGCGGCGGACAGGGTACTGCATGATCACGAAAGTGAATATGCGTCATGGGAATTCTGTCCGGATTCCAGTCGTTGTTTCCATCGGATGCAGGGCACCCGAAAGGTGTCGCGACCTACTCAGCAAGGGAGCACGCATGGCAACCCGTGCCGTCGCCCGACGTACGTCCACCACCTCCGGTGGGACCGGCCGGGCAAGCAGTGTTCGCGCCGGAGGCGGGGAAATCGCCGATCGCGACCTGGTCGGCATGTACCTGGACGAGATCGCCCGCACACCGCTGCTCGACGCCGCCAAGGAAGTCGACCTCTCCCAGACCATCGAGGCGGGCGTCTTCGCCCAGCAGATCCTCGACGGCGAGGTGGAGAGCGACGCCGGTGACGCGAAGCGTGAGGAGCTGGAAGCGCTGGTCGCCGAGGGCGAGCGCGCCAAGGACATATTCATCCGTTCCAACCTCCGGCTCGTCGTCGCCGTGGCCCGCCGCTACCCGCGCGCGGGGCTCCCCCTGCTCGACCTGATCCAGGAGGGCAACGCGGGCCTGGTGCGCGCGGTCGAGAAGTTCGACTACGCCAAGGGCTTCAAGTTCTCCACGTACGCGACCTGGTGGATCCGACAGGCCATCACCCGGTCCATCGCCGACCAGTCCCGCACGATCCGGCTCCCCGTCCACCTGGTGGAGGAGCTCGGCCGGATCCGCCGGGTCCAGCGCGAGTTCAACCGCGAGCACGGGCGCGACCCGGAGCACACGGAGATCGCCGCCGAGCTCGACTCCAACGCCGAGCGTGTGGGCAACGTCCTGGACTGGGCCCGCGACCCGGTCAGCCTCAACATGTCCGTGGACGACGACGGCGACACCCAGTTCGGCGACCTCCTGGAGGACACCTCCGCCGTCTCGCCCGAGCAGTCGGTGATGTCCCTGCTCCGCAGCGAGGAGCTGGAGGACCTGATCGGCAAGCTCGACAACAGGACCGCCTCCATCATCAAGATGCGGTACGGCATCGAGGACGGGCGCGAGCGGACCCTGACCGAAGTGGGCAAGCAGCACGGCCTCACGAGGGAGCGGATCCGCCAGATAGAGAAGCACGCACTGCTCGAATTGAAGCGAATGGCTCACGACACGGGCTTTGACGCTGCGGCGTGAGCCAATAACCCGTAATCTCCCCATCAAGCCGGTTCGCACCGGCTGACCGACCGGGTCGTTCCGGTCACCCGACCGGTTTTCACCGGTCCCTGAGCTGAGCCCCGGCGCCCACCCCCCCCGGCGTCGGGGCTCATCCCTGTTCCGGCCCCTGCTCCGGTCCCTGGTGCGGGGCAGCCGCCGGGTGGCCCTGCCCCAGGGGCAGGGCGGCGCGGGACAGCCGGGCCCCGAGACTCTCCAGGTGCGCCACCAGCTGCGACGGCCCCCGCACGGAGAACTCGCAGTCCACCAACGCCAGCCGCAGCGCCACCCACTCGGGCGAGTCGGTACACGAGGACCGCAGCCGGCAGCCGCCCTCCCCGTCCGGCTCAGGCGCCCCGAGATGCGCGGGCAGCCGCGCCGCCACGAACTCCGCCGGCGCCCCGAACCACACATCGAGGCGCAGTTCCGGCTGCATCCGCCTCATCGAGCGCGCCAAGAACCTCGCCGCGTCCCCGCCGCCGCTCCTCGCGTCGCCCCCCACACCGTCGACGGGCAGCGGCCTCGGCGCGAAGCGGGCCCCCGTCGCGTACGGCTCTCCGACCCGGTCCACCCGGAACGTACGCCAGTCCTCCCGGTCGACGTCGTACGCCACCAGGTACCAGCGCTGCCCGGTGCTCACCAGCCGGTACGGCTCGACCTGCCGCTTCGTCCGGGTGCCGTCGCCGCTGCGGTACGCGAACCTCAGCCGCTCCCGGCCGGTGGAGGCCGAAGCCAGCGTCGTCAGGGTCCGCGGGTCGATGGTGGCGCCGTCGCCCCGGGTCAGCGGCACCGTGGCGTTCTGGAGCGCGGAGACCCGGTGCCGCAGCCGCGAAGGGAGCACCTGCTCCAGCTTGGCCAGCGCCCGTACGGAGGCCTCGTCGACGCCCTCGATCGCGTGCCCCGCCCCGGCCCGCAGCCCCACCGCGATGGCCACCGCCTCCTCGTCGTCCAGCAGGAGGGGAGGCATGGCGGCGCCCGCGACCAGGCGGTATCCGCCCACCGAGCCGCGTGAGGCCTCGACCGGGTAGCCCAGGTCGCGCAGCCGGTCGACATCGCGGCGGATCGTGCGTGGACTGACATCGAGCCGCTCGGCCAGCTCACCGCCCGGCCACTCGCGCGGGGTCTGGAGGAACGACAGCAGCTTCAGCAGTCGTGCGGGGGTGTCGGACATGGCCTCAGGATGCCGGACCATCAGGTCATGATCTGACCTAATGACTGCCTAGGTTCTCCCCATGCCTTCTTCCGCACCCCCGCCGCCCACGGCGTCGCACCTCGCACCGCCCACGACCCCCGTACCGCCCACGACCCCCGTACCGGCCACGACCCCCGTACCGCCCACGACCCCCGTACCGGCCACGACACCGGTATCGCCCCCACCACCCGTCCCGGCCGACCGGCGTCGCTGGTTCGCGCTCGCCATCGTGATGACCGCGGCCTTCATGGACCTGGTCGACGTCACTATCGTCAACATCGCGATCCCCAGCATCAAGCGCGAGACCGGGGCATCGGTCTCCGCGATCCAGTGGATCACCGCCGGTTACGCCCTCGCGTTCGCGGCCGGGCTGATCACGGGCGGCCGGCTCGGCGACATCTACGGGCGCAAGCGGCTCTTCCTCATCGGCATCGGCGGATTCACACTCGCCTCCGCCCTGTGCGGCTTCGCGGGCAGCCCCGAGACACTGGTCGCGGCGCGCGTCCTCCAGGGCGCCACGGCCGCCCTGATGGTGCCGCAGGTCCTGTCGATCGTGCACGCCACCTTCCCCGCGCACGAGCGCGGCAAGGTCTTCGGACTCTTCGGCGCGATCGTCGGTCTGGGCGCGGTCTCCGGCCCGCTGCTGGGCGCGCTGCTCACCGAGTGGGATCTCTTCGGGCTCGGCTGGCGGCCGATCTTCCTGATCAACCTGCCCGTCGGCGTCGCCGGTCTGCTCCTCGGTGCGAAGTTCATCACCGAGTCCAAGGCCCCCAAGACGGTCCGTCTCGACCTCGTCGGCGTCGCCCTGATCACCCTGGCGATGCTGATGCTCATCTACCCGCTCACCCGGGGACACGAGCTGGGCTGGCCGCTCTGGGGCCATCTGTCGATGGTGGGCAGCCTGTTCGTCTTCGGGGCGCTGGTCCTGTACCAGCGGCAGAAGGCGCTGGCCGACGGCTCGCCGCTGATCGAACTGTCCCTGTTCCGGGTGAAGAGCTTCGCCGCCGGCATCGCCGTGCAGCTGACCTTCGGCGTCGGCCTCGGCATCTTCTTCCTGGTCTGGACCCTCTACATGCAGATGGGCCTCGGCTGGAGCGTGCTGCGCGCCGGCACGACGGGCATCCCGTTCTCCGCCGCCGTCTCGGTGGCCGCCGGGATCTCCGTGCAGAAGCTGGTGCCCCGCTTCGGCCGCAAGGTCCTCCAGGCCGGTGCGCTTCTCATGATCGCCGGACTGCTGATCTACCTCTGGGAGAGCGAGCAGTACGGCATGGGCATCACGTCGTGGCAGATGGCCGTCCCGCTGGTGGTCATGGGCGCGGGCATGGGGCTGATCGTGGCTCCGCTGACCGACGCGGTGCTCTCCGAAGTGCCCAAGGAGCACGCCGGTTCGGCATCCGGCCTGATCAACACCGTGCAGCAGATGGGGACGGCACTCGGCCTCGGCCTGGTGTCCGTCGTCTTCTTCGGCGCGATCGGTGACCGACTGGCCCCCGAAGCGGTCGGCCCGGCCTTCGTCGACGCGTTCCAGCAGTCGCTGTGGTGGGTGGCCGGGGTGCTCTCGGTGATCTTCCTGGTGATGTTCGCACTGCCCGCCCGGCCGCGCGCCCACGTGGAGGGCGACGCGAACTGACCCGCGCGGGCGGTGGATCCGCGCTTCGGGTCAGCTGGGTCAGCAGATCCGGGTGCGGCTCTCCATCGCCGCGCGGGCGGTGTGCTCGTCCTCGTACACCTCGCACATGTGGCGGCCGTCGGGTGTCGCCGTGTGCTCGACCTCCCACAGGCTCGTCTCGCTGCCGTCCAGCAGCAGGAACGCGTGCTCGTAGAGCGTGAATCCGGCCGCCCGGCCGTCGACGTGGCACTGCCGCCCGAAGATCTGGGTGATGTGGTGGGCGAAGGCGGACCGGAGCAGCACCGTCTTCTGCTCGCCGGGCCGGTCGGCGTTCTCCGCACGGCGCAGCACCCGGCGGGCGTGGTCCGCGGAATTGTCGGGCGCGTACGTCCGGGGGAGCGGTGCCGGAGGGACGGACATCAGGACCGTCAGCATCTCCAGGTCGCTCTGCGCCTCCTGCACCCCCTCGTCGCCGAATGCGGGGGAGTCGGAGAAGCTCCCGGCCAGCCGGGACGCGGCGATGCGGGCGTCGCCCTCCTCGTCGTACAGCTCGTGCCGGCGCGGGGTCCGCAGGTCGCGGCCTCCGCTGTGCACCAGCTCCCACAGGGTCAGGGCGGAGCCGTCGGCGAGGAGATACGTGTGACGGTAGGTCTCGCGGTGCAGCACGGAACTGTGGTGCGACGAGTGCAGTGAACTGCTGTGGGCGAGCGCCGTGCCGAGGCGGTCGACCGTACTGTCAGGAAGGTCGAAGGAGTTGAGGGCGCGTCGCAGGAGTCGGTCGAGGTGGTGCTCGGTTGTCTCGTACGGATCGCTCAAGGTGGTGTCTCCAGGCCGTCGCCGCGTGTTACGTGATGCGTGC
Organism: Streptomyces anulatus; assembly: GCF_000721175.1. GTDB lineage: Bacteria > Actinomycetota > Actinomycetes > Streptomycetales > Streptomycetaceae > Streptomyces > Streptomyces anulatus_C. Next base: position 31,958 of record NZ_JOEZ01000002.1, on the reverse strand, counting down.
TTAACGTAGTCCCTGGGTCCGACATCGTGACCGGGGTTGGTAAAAACGTAGGGCGCACGCAGAAAGTTCCCCGCTTGTTCCCGGTGCATTTCGGGCGGTTGGGATGAACTCCCTCGCGCAGACGACGAGTCGGCCGCTCGCGCGCCCCTCGCTCACACCGCGCGCCCCCTGGGGTCTGCCGTGCGGATCACCCCCGAGGGGCTCGGCAGTCCCTGGCCGCCGTACAACTCCGTGTACGAAAGAAGCCTGCCGCCCGGTCCCTCGGTGCTCCGGGCCGCGCGCACCGCCTTCACGATCGCCCGCGCCAGGACGTCGGCGCCCGCCGCCAGGATGTCGTTGACGGCGACCGGGTCCCCCGGAGGTACCCGCACCTGTCCGGTGGCCAGCGTGAACACGGTGTCCCCGTCGGTCAGCAGATGGACCGGGCGCACCGCGCGGGCCAGGCCGTCGTGTGCGGTGCCCGCCAGCTTCTGGGCCTGTGCCCGGGTCAGGTCCGCGTCCGTGGCGACGACCGCGATCGTCGTGTTGAACGGCGGGGCCCCGCCCCCGGCCGCCTCCACCGCCTCCCGCTCCCGGGCGAGACGCCGCTCCGCCGCCGCGTGGACCTCGGCCGGAGGGTGCGCCGGCGGCTCCCCGGCCCCGTACTCCCCGAACAGCACCCCGGTCCGGGGATCGACCACCGAGCCCGCCGCGTTCACCGCGACGAGGGCGGCCACCGTGACCCCGGAGGCGAGGCGGGTGCTCGCCGTGCCGATGCCGCCCTTGAGCTGCCCGGCCACCGCACCGGTGCCCGCGCCCACGCCGCCCTCGGTGACGGGCTCCCCGGCCCCTGTGGCGGCTGCGGCCTCGACCGCGGCGCGGCCGGTCGACGCATCGGGGCGGGCCCGCCAGTCGCTGCCCCGGCCCAGGTCGAAGAGGGCGGCGGCCGGAACGACCGGGACCACCTGGGTGGGCCCGGCGCCGACCCGGACACCCCGGCCCTGCTCCTCCAGCCAGGCCATCACGCCGGACGCGGCGTCGAGCCCGTACGCACTGCCGCCCGTGAGGACGACGGCGTCGACCCGCTGCACCAGATTGCGCGGGTCCAGCGCGTCCGTCTCCCGCGTACCCGGCCCGCCGCCCCGTACGTCCACGGCGGCGACGGCCCCGCCCTCGGGCGCCAGGACGACGGTCGTGCCGCTCAACGCACCCGCACCGGCGACCTCGGCGTGGCCGACACGGATGCCGGCCACATCGGTCAGGGCGTCCAGCAGGGGAGGGCGCCCGGGGGCCCGCGCCTCGGCGGCGGAGTCGACGGGGTCCAGGGGGTCCAAGGGGTCCAGGGGGTCCACGGAGGTCATCGTGCGGCTCCTCGGGTCGGGATCGGGGCCCGTGGGAGAGCACGGGCCGATGCGGCTCGAACGTACCGGCGATCAGGAAGCGGTGCGCGACCCGGGCAGGCGGGCACGAACGACACCCCGAACCCCGAGCAGCCGCTGCCGCCCCCGGGCGGCCACTACCCCACCTACCACCCCGGCAGCGCCGGCCCCGGGCTGAACCGGCCCGTCCACGAGCGGTATCCGCAGATCCGCCCCACCGGCGGATAAGGGGACCCCGCGTCCGGCACACCGGCCCCGGGCCCGGAGCGGGCACCGACCAGAACCCCGAGCGCTCCGCGAAACTGACCGCCCGGCTCACCCTGGCCGTGACCGTCGTCATGGTCCGGCTCTGGGGGCTGACGGTCCTGCTCGACGAATGGATGGAAGGGAACACCGGCACGGCATGGTCGGGGGCCGGCTTGCTCTTTCTGTCGTTCCTCGTCGTGCTCGGCCTGTGGCTCATCGACCCGAAGGACCGCTGACGCCCGCCACCCGGCCCCACGGCGGCGCACACCTCGTGGTGGGCCGCCGTAACCTGGAGACATGAGCGCCGCCCCCGCCCCCCGCCCGCGAGATGCGAAGCAGCAGCAGCCGCACGAGCAGCCGCCACAGGAACCGAAGCCCAAGCCGGTTCTGGTCTTCGACGATCCGCTGGACCGCAAGTCCGCGGACGACACGGACCAGGGGTGGGGCGAGCGGCCTCTCAGCGGCGGCAGCGCAGCCGACCTCGCGCGCTTCCTGGACGAGAAGCCGCCCCACCACATCTGAGCGGTCGCCCGGAGGGCTACCGGTCCGCGCGCGGACCCGCGGCAGCCCCGCCGGCACCGCCGCCCGAGCCCGGCCCCTGGGTGCCGGGTGTGCCCCGGGTGACGTGAGAGGGCGTCAGTTCGCATCGGACACCGCCACGGCCAGCCGCCCCGCAGCGCCCGCGCCGAGCAGCGCCGTGGCCGTCGGCCGCTCCACGGACAACACCACCAGCGCCCCGGCTCCCGCTTCGCCGATACCGCCCGCCGCGAGGCCGCCGGGTCCTGCGGCTGTCCGCGGCACCTTCGCCACGCGCACCCCCCGTGCCACCACGTGCGCGTCGTCGCCGCCCGCATCACCGATCGCGATCACATCGACCCGGTCCCCCGGCCGCAGCAGCCGTACCGTCTCCGGGTCCGCGATCCGGACCGGCGCGGAGACCAGCCGCTGGGACGGCCGGCCGGCCCCCGGCGGAGGGTCCGGTGCGCCGCCCCCTCCGTCGGCGCTGCTCAGGCCGGTGGTGGCCAGCGCGGCGCCCGCCAGCGCGAGCCCCGCAGCCGCCGCGCGCCGCTGCCGGCGCAGTATCCGACGCAGCCGGTCCGCGGCACCGCCCCGCACGCGCAGGGGCGCGAACGGCCCCACCCCGCACGGCGCGGGCACCGGCGCCGGGGGCCTGTCATACGGAGGCCGGGACATGGACGTGGGCGGGGACGCGGACGTGGACATGGCACCACCTGGAATCGGGCGGACGAGCGCAAGGGAAAGGGGAGCCCGGCCCGGTTGATCCGGCCGAACTCCCCTCACTTTCCACCGTCCGCGCAGATCCCGCCGACGCCTGTGGACAGCACCCGGGCTGGGGAAAACTCCGTCACCCGTTCCGGCGACGCCCGCCCGCCCGAAGCAGCGGCGCGCCCCCTACTGCGGCAGCGCGATCCCGGTGTCGATCCCGTCCAGCGCGTGGGCGCAGGTGCAGTTGCGGCTCTCGGTCTCCGGCAGCCCGGCCACCGCGTCGAACAGCACCGAGCGCAGCCGGTCCACGTTGGCCGCGAACACCTGGAGGACCTCCTCGTGCGAGACGCCCTCGCCCGCCTCGGCCCCCGCGTCCAGGTCGGTCACCAGGGTCATCGTGGTGTAGCAGAGGCCCAGCTCCCGGGCGAGGACGGCTTCGGGGTGCCCCGTCATGCCCACGACCGACCAGCCCATCGCCGCGTGCCAGCGCGACTCCGCGCGGGTCGAGAAGCGGGGCCCCTCGACCACCACCAGGGTGCCGCCGTCCACCGGCTCCCAGTCACGTCCGCGAGCCGCGGCGAGCGCCGCCTTGCGCCCCTCGGGGCAGTACGGGTCGGAGAAGCCCAGGTGGACGACGTTCGGCACGGTCCCGTCGGCCCAGGGCTCACCGTCGTAATAGGTCTGTACGCGGGTCTTGGTGCGGTCCACCAGCTGGTCGGGGACGAGCAGGGTCCCCGGCCCGAACTCCGGCCGCAGCCCGCCCACCGCGCACGGCCCGAGCACCTGCCGGACCCCGACGGAGCGCAGCGCCCACAGGTTGGCCCGGTAGTTGATGCGGTGCGGCGGCAGGTGGTGGCCGCGTCCGTGGCGGGGCAGGAAGGCCACCCGCCGGCCCCCGAGCTCGCCGAGGTGGACCGAGTCGCTCGGCTTCCCGTAAGGGGTGTCCACGGAGACCTCGGTGACGTCCTCCAGGAAGGAGTAGAAGCCCGAGCCGCCGATGACACCGATCTCCGCGGAACCCTCGGTACCCGTACCGGAGCCCGTTTCCGTATGTGCGTTCGCCATGCGGTCACCGTATCCGCAGGAGCGTTTCCCGGGGCGGACACCCGGACCCCGCCGAGTGGCCTCGGCGGGGTCCGGGTGGAAAAGCGGGTGGGGCGTACGCGGGCTCAGGCGGCCGACGTACCGCTCGACGAGGCCGGCGTGGAGGCCGGCGACGAGGAGGAGGCGGACGAGGAGGACGACGACGCGCTCGCCTTCGTGTCCGAACCCGACGACGAGGTCGACGCGGAGTCGGACGACTTCGAGGTCGCCGACGCCGGCGTGCTGCTCGACGACGAGCCGCGGCTGTCGTTCCGGTAGAAACCGGAACCCTTGAAGACGATGCCGACCGCGGAGAACACCTTCTTGAGGCGTCCGTCGCAGCTCGGGCACACGGTCAGGGCGTCATCGGTGAACTTCTGCACCGCCTCGAGGCCCTCGCCGCACTCGGTGCACTGGTACTGATAGGTCGGCACTTGCTCCTCCTGGCACTCTCACTCAATGAGTGCTAACGACGCTCCATACTGACGTATTCCGTCGGATCAGTCCACCGTGACCGGCTCGCGGTGACCGATCCCACGTGCCACGGTGCGCCCCGGGGACCGGGGAGCCAGCCGTGAGCGCAGGGACAGCAGGGTCACCAGAGCCAGCGCGGTCCCGGCCAGCGGCACCAGGAATCCGGTGCTCGCACCGTGGGCGTCGGCGAGTTGCCCCGCCACGGTCACGGCCGCCGCCTGTCCGAGCGCCACGGCGCCCGTCAGCCAGGTGAAGGCCTCGGTGCGGGCGCCGGCGGGCACCAGCGACTCGACCAGGGTGTAGCCGCTGATCAGCGCCGGGGCGATGCAGAGACCGACCAGCAGGCCGAGCCCGGCCAGCAGCGGCACCGAGTGCACGGCCCACAGGCCGGACGCGGTCAGGGTCAGTGCCACGTACCCGACGATCAGCCGGCGGCGCGGGCTGCTCTTCCAGGCGATGGCGCCGCAGGCGATGCCGGCCAGCATGTTGCCCGCGGCGAAGATCCCGTAGAGCACGCCGTTCACGCCGGGGTGGCCGATCTCCTCGGAGAACGCGGTCAGCGAGACCTGCATCCCGCCGAAGACCGCGCCGATGCCCAGGAAGGTGATGGCCAGGACGCGCACACCCGGTACGGAGAGCGCCGAGGCGTGCGGTTCGGCCGCGGTGGCGGCGTTGCGTGGGGCGGGCTGGGTGGCGCGCTGCGCGGCGAAGAGCAGGCCGCCGACCAGGGTCAGGGCCGCTTCCGCGATCAGGCCGGCCGCCGGGTGCACGCCGGTGCACAGTGCGGTGGCGATCACCGGGCCCAGGACGAACGTGAACTCGTCCGTCACCGACTCGAACGCGGCCGCGGTGGACATCAGCGGAGAGGCGGGCCGGTCGGGGGTCGCACCCAGCATCGCCGCCCAGCGGGCCCGCACCATGGGGCCGATCTGCGGGATCGACGCACCGGTCGGCACGGCGGCGACGAACAGCACCCACAGGGGTGCGTCCGCCAGCGCCAGCACGGTCAGGGCGCTCACGGAGACGGCGTGGAGGAGGACCCCGGGCAGCAGCACGGCACGCTGGCCGAAGCGGTCGGCGAGCTTGCCGCTCTGCGGGGCGAACAGCGCCATGGAGACGCCGGAGACCGCCGCGACGGCGCCCGCGCTGCCGTACGAGCCGGTGGTGGCTTGCACGAGGAGGACGATGCCGATGGTGAGCATCGCGAAGGGCTGCCGTGCGGCGAAGCCCGGGAGGAGGAAGGTCCACGCACCGGGGGTGCGCAGCAGTTGCCCGTATCCGGGGCGGTCGGAGACCGTGGTCGCCACGGTCCTTGCCTTTCTGCCGCCTGGTAGCCCTGCTTCCCGGCGCCCTTGTGGGGCAAGCCGGACGGAAGCGGCCGAGAGCTGTCCTCTTGCGCGGAACTGCGGTAGATGCCGGGCGACTCGCTGCAAGCGGCGAAGAAACGCCGGGCGAAGAGACACCACGACCGCCATACGGTCGCGCCAGCTCTGCTTCAGACAGAGTTGGTCGATCAGGTTTGCCTTCATGCTACAGGTAAGAAGCCCTGTGTGCCTGTGATTGCACCTATGACTTCCACGTCGGCCTGTGATCTGCGACGCATTCTTCGCTGGTCACCTGTGTTTTCGCCTTGAGAGAGCACGGAGGGTGCTCAAGGGCTCCAGCCGCCGCAGGACTCAAGGGCGGGTCTTCGCGCCGCTTCCGTTGGCACCGGCACCGGCACCGGCACCGGCACCGCCGAGCTTCTTGGCCAGCTTCATCGCCTGAGGGATGGCGGACCCGCCATGGGGGCCCACCGCGCCGGGCGTGCCGGCGGCGGGCGGCCCGCCCGTGCCCAGCCAGCCGGCCAGCTTGCCGCCCTCGCCGACCGCCCGCAGCCGTTCCTCCGCCCGGTCGCGCACCGGATCGGTGGCCACCACGAGCAGCTCGTCCCCGCGCCGCAGCACCGTCGCCGGGGACGGCACGAAGCTTTTGTCCTCCCGGACCACCAGCGTGACCGCGGCGCCGGCCGGGAGCCGGAGCTCGCCGACCTCCACGCCGTGCATTCTCGACTTCGCGGGGATGGCGACCGACAGCAGGTGCCCGCGCAGCCGCTCCAGCGGGGCCGACTCGACGCCCAGGTCGTCGGCCTCGGCCGGGTCGTCGGCGATGTTCAGCTTGTTCGCGACCCAGGGCAGCGTCGGGCCCTGGATCAGGGTGTAGACGATGACCAGGACGAAGACGATGTTGAAGATTCTCGTACTGCCCGCCACCCCGGACACCATCGGAATGGTCGCCAGGACGATGGGCACCGCACCACGCAGTCCGGCCCAGGACATGAGGACCTTCTCGCGGGCCGGCATCCGGAACGGGGCGAGGCTCAGGAAGACCGACAGTGGTCGCGCCACTGTGGTCAGCACCAGGCCCACGACGACGGCGGGCCAGAAGTCGTCCACCAGGTCGTGCGGGGAGACCAGCAGGCCGAGCAGCACGAACATGCCGATCTGGGCCAGCCAGCCGAGCCCGTCCGCGAAGCCCCGGGTGGCGGGCCAGTGCGGCAGCTTGGAGTTGCCGAGGATCATCGCGGCCAGGTAGACGGCGAGGAACCCGCTGCCGTGGGCCAGGGCGCCCGCCGCGTACGCGGAGACGGCGATGGCCATCACGGCGATCGGGTAGAGGCCGGAGGCGGGCAGCGCCACGTGCCGCAGCCCCAGGGACCCCAGCCAGCCCACCGCGATGCCGATCGCGGCCCCGATGGCCAGCTCCATGGCGATCTCGGCGACCAGGAGGTACCAGTGCTCGACCGGGCCGACCGCGGAGAGCGCGACGACCATGATGACGACGGGAGCGTCGTTGAAGCCGGACTCGGCCTCCAGGACGCCGGTGATCCGGGGCGGCAGAGGCACTCTGCGCAGGACGGAGAAGACGGCCGCCGCGTCGGTCGAGGAGACGACCGCTCCGATGATGAGCGCCTGGCGCCAGTCGAGGCCGACGAGATAGTGCGCGGCCGAGGCGGTGACGCCCACGCTGATGCCGACGCCGACGGTCGAGATCACCGCGGCCGCGGGCAGGACCGGGCGGACCTCTTTCCACTTCGCCCCGAGTCCGCCCTCGGCCAGGATGACGACGAGGGCGGCGTAGCCGATCACCTGCGTCAGCTCGGCGTTGTCGAACTCGACGTCGAAGATGCCGTCCTGGCCCAGAGTGATCCCGATGCCGAGATACAGGAGCAGGCTGGGGAGCCCGCTGCGCGAGGAGATCCGTACCGCCACCACGGCGACGAGCAGGACGAGCGAGCAGACGAGCAGGAGTTCGTTGAGCGCGTGGACAGTCAGGGTCCGTTCCTTCCCTGCGTGCGCCTGCCGGATCGTCCTCCGGCAGCCAGTTACTTCGTTACCTTACCTAATCGTTAACGATTCCTTGACGGCCTCGAATGTTCGTACGAGGAAGACGCAAATGGCTGCATCCCTATACCGCGTCCGAGTGGCTTCTCCGCTGCGCCTATGGTTGCTCCTGCACTCCCAGGACCACCCTGCCCCTCGAAGGACAGCGATGCCCGCCAACACAACCGCCTCTTCCGGCCCTTCCGACGCGAAGAAGCCCGGGAGGAAGAAGGGGCGACGCGCCCGCCTGATCGTGTTCGTGCTTGTGCTGGCGCTCGTCGCGGGTGTCGGGTACGGGGCGTACTGGTCCGTGTCCACCGTGCGGGCCTCGTACCCGCAGACCACCGGGTCGATGACTCTCGACGGCCTTGCCGGCGACGTCGAGGTCAAACGTGACTCCTACGGAATTCCGCAGATCTACGCGGACTCCGACGCCGACCTCTTCCGCGCCCAGGGCTTCGTCCAGGCCCAGGACCGCTTCTGGGAGATGGACGTCCGGCGGCACATGACGTCCGGCCGGCTCTCCGAGATGTTCGGTTCCGGGCAGGTGGAGACCGATTCCTTCCTGCGCACGCTCGGCTGGCGGCAGGTGGCGCAGAAGGAGTACGACGAGGTCCTCGACGAGGGCACCAAGAAGAACCTCCAGTCGTACGCGGAGGGCGTCAACGCGTATCTGAAGGGCAAGGAAGGCCGGGACATCTCGGTCGAGTACGCGGCGCTGGGGCTGACCAACGACTACAAGCCCGGCGAGTGGACCCCGGTCGACTCGGTGGCCTGGCTGAAGGCGATGGCCTGGGACCTGCGCGGCAACATGCAGGACGAGATCGACCGGTCGCTGCTGACCAGCCGCCTCGACCAGGACCAGATCGGGGACCTGTACCCCGGCTACCCGTACAAGCAGCACAGGCCGATCGTCGAGCAGGGCGCGATCTCCCCGGTCACCGGGAAGTTCGACCCCGAGGCGACCCCGTCGGACAACGTCGGCTCCCCGACCCCCGAGGGCGCCACCGAGGGCCTGAACACCCAGCTCTCCGCGCTCTCCGACACCCTCGACGAGATCCCGGCGCTGCTCGGCCCGAACGGCAACGGCATCGGGTCGAACTCCTGGGTCGTCGACGGCAAGCACACGACGTCCGGCAAGGCGCTGCTCGCGAACGACCCGCACCTCGCGCCGATGCTGCCCTCCCTCTGGTACCAGATGGGCCTGCACTGCCGGGAGCTCTCCAAGACCTGCCAGTACGACACGGCCGGCTACACGTTCGCCGGCATGCCCGGTGTGATCATCGGCCACAACCAGGACATCGCCTGGGGCCTCACCAACCTGGGCGCCGACGTCACCGACCTCTTCCTGGAGAAGGTCTCCGGCGACGGCTACCTGTACGACGGTGGAACCAAGTCCTTCAAGACCCGTGAGGAGACCATCAAGGTCGCCGGCGGCAAGGACCGGACGATCACCGTCCGCGAGACGAACAACGGGCCCCTGGTCTCCGACCGCAGCAAGGAGCTGGACAAGGTCGGCCAGAAGGCCCCCGTCAGCAACGCCGCGCCCGACCGGGCCGACGGCTACGCGGTGGCGCTGAAGTGGACCGCGCTGGAGCCCGGCAAGTCCATGGACGCCGTCTTCGCCCTCAACCGGGCCAAGGACTTCACCACCTTCCGGGCGGCCGCCGAGAACTTCGAGGTCCCCTCGCAGAACCTCATCTACGCCGACACAAAGGGCAACATCGGCTACCAGGCACCCGGCAAGATCCCGGTCCGCTCCGAGGGCTACGACGGAACGGCGCCCGCCCCGGGCTGGGACCCGAAGTACGCGTGGAAGGGCTACATCCCCTTCGATGAGCTGCCCTACGAGTACAACCCGGACCGCGGCTACATCGTCACCGCCAACCAGGCCGTCATCGACGAGAAGAAGTACCCCCACCTCCTGACCAAGGACTGGGGCTACGGCGCCCGCAGCCAGCGGATCAACGACCTCCTCGCCCAGAAGATCAAGGGTGGCGAGAAGGTCTCGACCGATGACATGCAGAAGATGCAGATGGACAACTTCAGCGAGATCGCCGCGCTGCTGGTGCCCGAGCTGAAGAAGATCAACATCTCCGACCCGAGCGTCCGCGAGGCCCAGAAGCTGCTGGAGGGCTGGGACTACACCCAGGAACCCGACTCGGCCGCCGCCGCGTACTTCAACGGAGTCTGGCGCAACATCCTGAAGCTCGCCTTCGGCAACAAGCTGCCCAAGGAGATGCGGGTCGAGGGCGACTGCATCAACGTACGGCCGGCCAAGAACAGCGGCCCCGTCGACCAGCAGAAGAAGCTCGTCCGCGAGTGCGGTCAGCGCGACGGCGACACCGCGCAGCCGGACGGTGGCGACCGCTGGTTCCAGGTGGTCCGCGACATCGTGGACGACCAGGACAACGAGTGGTGGAAGGCCCCCGCCCGCGGCCGCGAGGACGCCCTGGAGAGCCGGGACGACCTCTTCGCCCGGGCGATGGAGGACGCGCGCTGGGAGCTGACCGCCAAGCTCGGCAAGAACATCTCCACCTGGAGCTGGGGCCGGCTGCACCGGCTGACGCTGAAGAACCAGACGCTCGGCACCGAAGGCCCCGGCCTGCTCCAGCGGGCGCTCAACCGCGGCCCCTGGAACCTCGGCGGCGGCGAGGCGGCGGTCAACGCCACCGGCTGGAACGCGGCGAGCGGCTACGAGGTCGTCTGGGTGCCGTCGATGCGCATGGTCGTCAACGTGGGGGACTGGGACAAGTCCCGCTGGATCAACCTCAGCGGGGCCTCCGGGCACGCGTTCAACGCGCACTACACCGACCAGACCGGCAAGTGGGTGGACGGTGAACTGCTCGACTGGTCCTTCGGGAAGGACGCGGTCGACGCCTCCACCGTCGACACGCTGACGCTGAAACCGTAGGGCTACGGAGAGCTCACGAAGCGCCGCGCTCCGGCCGGCGTGACCACGGCGTCCACGGGGTGGTCGTGCGGTTCCGAGGGGACCCGCGCGACCACCTCGTCGTCGTACAGGAGCACGACGAGCGACGGATGCGCCCCGGCGGCCGTCAGCCGGGCCAGTACCCGGTCGTAGCTGCCGCCGCCCCGCCCCAGCCGCATCCCGGCCCCGTCCACCGCCAGGCCGGGCAGCAGCACCGTGTCGGCGTCCAGGACGGCGGCGGGGCCGAGGGGTGGGCCGTCCGGCTCAAGGAGCCCCCGCCCGGCCGGCAGCAGGTGCTCCGGGCCCTCGTAGACCGCCCAGTCCAGGTCGTTGTCGGTCAGGAGTACCGGCAGCAGCACCCGTACGCCGCGCCCGCGCAGTGCTTCCAGGAGGGCTCGGGTGCCCGGTTCACGCCCCACGGAGACGTACGCGGCGACCGTACGGGCGTCCGCCAGTTCGGGCAGGTGCAGGGCGGCCTCGGCGAGAACCGTGGCGGCCCGCACGGCGTCCTCCTTCGTCAGGAGGGCCCGCGCGGCGAGCAGTTCGCGCCGCAGGGAGCTCTTCGCGGACGCCATTTCGGACTTGTCGGTGTTCAAGGGTGACTCGCACGATTCTCGTATGGGCATATTTAAGGACGAAGTTAACCGGAATATCAGCTTCCGTCCGTGTGCAGCCGTTAAGGTCTGCACATGACTCAGTCGCCCTCCAGGATCAGCAAGGCCGTCATCCCGGCAGCAGGTCTCGGCACCCGGTTCCTGCCCGCCACGAAGGCCACTCCGAAGGAGATGCTGCCTGTCGTCGACAAGCCGGCCATCCAGTATGTCGTCGAGGAGGCCGTGGCAGCGGGCCTCTCCGACGTGCTGATGATCACCGGCCGTAACAAGCGTCCCCTTGAGGACCACTTCGACCGCAACTACGAGCTGGAGTCCGCGCTCACCCGCAAGGGCGACGCCGAACGCCTCGCCAAGGTCCAGGAGTCCAGCGACCTCGCCACCATGCACTACGTGCGCCAGGGCGACCCCCGCGGCCTCGGACACGCCGTCCTGTGCGCCGCCCCGCACGTGGGCGACCAGCCCTTCGCGGTGCTCCTCGGCGACGATCTGATCGACCCGCGCGACGCGCTGCTGGCCCGGATGGTCGAGGTCCAGGAGCGTGAGGGCGGCAGCGTCATCGCGCTGATGGAGGTCGACCCCTCGCAGGTCCACCTCTACGGCTGCGCCGCCGCGGACGCCACCGTCGACGGCGACGTGGTCCGCATCACCGACCTGGTCGAGAAGCCGGACCCGGCCGACGCACCCAGCAACCTCGCCATCATCGGCCGGTACGTCCTGGACCCCGCGGTCTTCGACATACTGCGACACACCGAGCCGGGCCGCGGCGGCGAGATCCAGCTCACCGACGCGCTCCAGCTGCTCGCCGCGGACGAGAAGATCGGCGGCCCCGTCCACGGCGTCGTCTTCAAGGGCCGCCGCTATGACACCGGCGACCGCAGCGACTACCTGCGCGCCATTGTCAGACTGGCGTGCGAACGTGAAGACCTGGGGCCGGAGTTCCGGACCTGGCTGCGCAAGTACGTCGCTGAGGAGATGTAACCCCGTGAGCAGCACGATCTGGTCGGTGGACGAGCACCTGGACGACATCCTCGCCGCGGTGCGGCCGTTGGAGCCCATCGAGCTGCAGCTGCCGGACGCCCAGGGCTGCGTCCTCGTCAAGGACGTCTTCGTGGAGGTGGCCCTGCCGCCGTTCGACAACAGCTCCATGGACGGATACGCGGTCCGGATCGCCGATGTCGAGGGCGCCGGCGAGGAGTTCCCCGCGGTCCTCACCGTCATCGGCGACGTCGCCGCGGGCAGTGCGGGGCTCGCCGACGACCAGGTCGTGGGACCGGGACAGGCCGCCCGCATCATGACGGGCGCACCGCTGCCCGCCGGGGCGGAGGCCGTGGTCCCGGTCGAGTGGACGGACGGCGGTACGGGCGAGGGCCCGGCCGCCGCCATGCGTGCCCACAGCGACGCGCCCGAGGGTGCCACCGGCGAGGTCAGGGTGCACCGGCCCGTCGTGGCCGGCGCCCATGTGCGCGAGCGCGGCAGCGACGTCAAGCCGGGCGATCTGGCCCTGGCCGCCGGGTCGGTCGTCGGACCGCCGCAGATCGGGCTGCTCGCGGCGATCGGCTGCTCGACCGTGGTCGTACGGCCCCGCCCCCGCGTGGTCGTCCTGTCCACCGGCAGCGAACTGGTCCAGCCCGGCGAGACGCTGACGGGCGGCCAGATCTACGACTCCAACAGCTTCGCGCTGACGGCCGCCGCCCGGGACGCCGGAGCCATCGCCTACCGGGTCGGCGCGGTCGCCGACGACGCGGAGACGCTGCGCGCCACGATCGAGGACCAGTTGATCCGCGCGGACATCGTCGTGACCACGGGCGGCGTCAGCGTCGGCGCGTACGACGTCGTCAAGGAGGCGCTGTCCTCCGTCGGCGACGAGGACGAGCCGGGCAGCGGGATCGAGTTCCGCAAGCTCGCCATGCAGCCGGGCAAGCCCCAGGGATTCGGCTCCATCGGCCCCGACCACACCCCGCTGCTGGCCCTGCCGGGCAACCCGGTCTCCGCCTACGTCTCCTTCGAGTTGTTCGTCCGCCCCGCCATCCGTGCCCTGATGGGCCTCACCGACGTGCACCGCCCCACGGCCCGCGCCGAGCTGAGTGCGGACACGGCGCTCACCTCGCCGGCCGGCCGCCGCCAGTTCCTGCGCGGCCGCTACGACGCGGAGGCGGGCACGGTCACTCCGGTCGGCGGTTCCGGATCGCATCTGATCGCCGCGCTCGCGCAGGCGGACGCGCTGATCGTGGTGCCCGAGGACGTCACATCGGTCGAGCCCGGCACGGAGACGGACGTGATCCTGCTCGGCTGACCGCCGCCCGGTGGCGGTACGGTATCTGCCGCCGTGCCTTCCGGGGGACCCCCTCCGGTTTCCCGAGGCCCATCGGCGGCCCTACCGCTAGGCGGAGTGAGTTGAGTACGCAGAACAGGCTGACGCACATCGACGAGGCGGGCGCGGCCCGCATGGTCGACGTGTCGGAGAAGGACGTCACCACCCGCGTCGCCCGCGCCGGCGGCCGGGTGCTCGTCTCGCCGCGCGTGATCGAGCTGCTGCGTGGCGGGGGAGTCCCCAAGGGCGATGCCCTCGCCACCGCCCGGATCGCCGGGATCATGGGGGCCAAGCGCACCCCGGAGCTGATCCCGCTCTGCCATCCGCTGGCCGTCTCCGGTGTGTCGGTCGACCTGAGCGTGGCCGACGACGCGGTGGAGATCACGGCCACCGTGAAGACGACGGACCGCACCGGCGTCGAGATGGAGGCCCTGACCGCGGTGTCGGTGGCGGCCCTGACCGTCGTCGACATGATCAAGGCGGTCGACAAGAGCGCGGTCATCACCGACGTACGGGTCGAGGCGAAGTCGGGCGGCAAGTCCGGCGACTACCGGCGCACCGCGCCGGAGGGAACGGACACGTGACGCCGCCCGAGCCGGACGCGTCCGGCCACGAGGGGCGGGCATCCGAGCCCGGAACCCCCGGCCATGGTCAGCAGCCGCCCGGGCCCACCGGCGCCCCGCCCCCCTTCCCGTACCGCGCCCTCGTCGTCACCGCCTCCAACCGGGCGTCCGCCGGGGTGTACGCGGACAGGGGCGGCCCGCTGATCGCCGAAGCGCTGGCCGGCCTCGGCTTCACGGTCGACGGCCCGCAGGTCGTCCCCGACGGCGATCCGGTCGAGGCGGCCCTGCGCGCGGGCGTCGCCGTCGGGTACGACGTGATCGTCACCACCGGCGGTACGGGCATCTCGCCCACCGACGCCACCCCGGAGGCCACCCGCCGCGTCCTCGACCACGAGATCCCCGGCATCCCGGAGGCGATCCGGGCCGAGGGCCTCGCCAAGGTCCCGACGGCCGCCCTCTCCCGGGGCCTCGCGGGCGTGGCCTCCCGCACCCTGATCGTCAACCTCCCCGGCTCCACCGGAGGGGTGAAGGACGGGCTCGCGGTCCTCGGCCGGCTCCTGGTGCACGCCGTCGACCAGCTCCGCGGCGGCGACCACCCCCGACCGGGGAGCCCGAGCTGAACATCGCGACCTGGCCGGTGACGCTGACCGACGGCGAGATCGTCCTGCGCCCGATGAAGATGCGTGACCACCGGATGTGGCGCGAGGTCAACCGGCGCAACCGCGAATGGCTGCGCCCCTGGGAGGCCACCGTCCCACCGCCCGCCCCCGGCGGTCCGATGGCGCAGCGCCCCACGTACCGGCAGATGGTCCGTCACCTTCGCGCCGAGGCGAACGCGGGGCGGATGCTGCCGTTCGCCATCGAGTACGAGGGCAGGCTGGTCGGCCAGCTCACGGTCGCGGGGATCACCTGGGGCTCGATGTGCTCCGGCCACATCGGCTACTGGGTCGACCAGGGCGTCGCCGGGCGCGGGGTCATGCCGACGGCCGTGGCACTCGCCGTGGACCACTGCTTCCGGACGGTGGGCCTGCACCGCGTCGAGGTCTGTATTCGCCCGGAGAACGCGCCCAGCCGCAGGGTGGTGGAGAAACTCGGGTTCCGTTCGGAGGGCGTGCGCCCGCGCTATCTCCACATCGACGGCGCCTGGCGCGACCACCTGATCTTCGCCCTCACCGCCGAGGAAGTGCCCGAGGGGATGCTCCGGCGCTGGCGCCGGTCGCGCCCCGCGACGCCCCGGAGCTCCGACCCCCCTCCGGCGAAATAAAATAAGTGTTCGAATTTGATCGCCGGCGACCGCAATGGGTCGGGCTATCGGCGGCTGTTGATCCGAACAATCGCAAAAAAAGTCCGTGATATCAGCCGGATCGTGCGACACACCGGGCCAATTGGCGGATCCTTCCGTGCAAACCCCTCTACGGTGTGAGCGTGAGCAGCAGCGGCCTCATCTACGCAGTCATCGTCGGGGCCTGGGCCGCCTACTTGGTGCCGATGTGGCTCCGCAGGCAGGACGAGCTCAACGAGGCCCGTCCGACGGAACGCTTCAGCACCGCCATCCGGCTGCTGTCCGGACGGGCGGCGATGGAGCGCCGGTACGCCAAGGAGTTGCGGGAGCGCATCGCCGAGGAGGCGGGGCCCGAGGTCGACCCGGACCGGGAAACGGACCGTATGGAATCCGTGGACGTCCGGGCCTTCGCCGCGCCTCCGGCGCACACGGAAGCCAGGCTGAGCGACCCGGCGCACGCGCGCGAGCGCGCCCCGGGCCACCACGCCTCCGACCGCCCGGAGCACGACCGTCGGTCGGGGCATCAGCCGCCGGACCGTCAGCCGCACGAACGCCGGTCCGGAGAGCGCCCCGCGGAACACGTGCCCCCCACCCAGCGGCACCCCCGCTCCGGCGGTGCCGACGCCGAGCGGGCCCGGCGGGCCCAGCGTTCCCAGGTCCTGGCGCGGCGCAGGCGGACCACGGTCGTCCTCTTCCTGGCCTTCACCCTCGGCGCGGTCGTCGCCGCGGTCGGCGGCCTCGGCTTCCTGTGGGCGCCCGCCGTGCCGGCCGTGCTGCTGAGCACGTACATCGTGCATCTGCGCGCCCAGGAACGCCGGCGGTTCGCCTTCACGATGGACCGCCGCCGGGCCGAGGCCGCGGCGCAGCGGCTGCGCGAGAACCGCCCCCGCAGGCACCAGCCCGCCGCCCCCGCCCCCGCCGAGCCCGACGACGACTCCGAAGCCCACCACCCGGAGCCGGAGCCCACGCCCACGGTCTCCCCCCAGGAGGCCGGCCGGCGCGCCCTCGTCGAGCAGACGGACCACGCGGAGTGGGTGGACCAGCAGCGCGAACGCGGCGGCGTCCAGGGCGACAGCTGGGAGCCCGTCCCCGTACCGCTGCCCACCTACGTCACCGCGCCCGTCGCCCCCCGGGCCACGGGCGGTGTGGAGGTCAACGACCCGGAGACCTGGAGCGCGGCCCGCTCCAGCACCGCCGAGCCCACCCAGACGGGCACCTCGCACCCGACGACCCCCGCGGTCGACCCGGCCCCGCGCCAGCGCACGCACCAGTCCCGCCGCAACCGCGACCGGGGCCGGACCCCGCTCTTCGACCAGTACGACGACGAGGACCGGCCGCGTGCGGCCAATGAGTGAGCCATCGAGGGCCTGGAGACCCGACACCGTTGACCAGCGGAGGAACGGATTTCCAAGCACCCCTGTGGGGGTGCTAGAGTTTCACTCGTTGCAAGGGCCTGTGGCGCAGTCTGGTAGCGCACCTCGTTCGCATCGAGGGGGTCTGGGGTTCAAATCCCCACAGGTCCACAACAACAAATGCCGTTCACGGGCCAGCCCGTAAGCGGTTCACGAATCCCGTCCGATCACATTGATCGGGCGGGATTTCGTTGTTTCTCCGCCGGATGCTGCCCTTGCCGCCTGTCAAGCCGCGCAGGACGAACAGTCGCTCGGGAGAGATGGCCGGCGACTAAGATGCCCCGGGTGCTGACCAGGGCAGGTGTGGCGGTCGTGTGGTGGCGGGGGTACCCCGACAGGCACGCACCATCGACGACCGTGCCCTTCTCGCACTGCTCCTGTCCTGCCCGCGCCGACCAGATCCAGGAGGCTTCCGGTGACGCCAGCCGAGCGGCCGTCCGCCCCGAAGCCCGGTCCTCCTCCGCGCCGTGAGCACTGGTACCAGCCACGCCGTTCGGGATTCCGGTGGGAGCAGGAAGGGCTGGACCATGTGCGGCAGTTGATGCCCCGGGCCGAGCCGTACCGGGCGTGGGCGACGTTCCAGTTCACCGGTGACTCCGGCCGGGTCAACGAGAGCGACCTGCTGATCGCCGTGCCGGGCGGTCTGTATCTGCTGGAGCTGAAGGGCCACCCGGGGCGGGTGGTGAACCACGGGGACACCTGGCAGTTCCACGCGGACCGGGTGCGGACCCTGAAGAACCCGCTGCATCTCACCGATCTCAAGGCCAAGGAGCTCAAGGGCCGTCTCGAGCGCGCCGCCCGGGCCATGAAGGAGGACCCGAGGCGGATTCCCTACATCAAGCCGGCGGTCTTCCTGCACGACCCGGACCTGGTGAGTGAGCTCGACGAGTTCCAGCGCACTGCTGTCTTCGGACGCAACGACGGCGCCGGCGGGCTGCCGAGGATCTGGGACGATCTGCTGGGTCTGCCACCGGAGCGGGAGAGTTGGCGGGTCACCCCGCAGACCAGCCGGCTGCTCGAAGAGCTGATGAAGCGCATCGGCATCAGCCACTCGACGGCTCATCTGCGTTTCGGTGACGGCTGGCGGATGGAGCCGCGGGCCCTGGACGCCGGGCCCGGCTGGGAGGACCGGCTCGCCGTACGCGACGACGGCCTGGCCCAGGAGAGCGGCCGCGTACGCATCTATCTGGCCGGCGAGGCGTCGTCCGAGCAGCAGCGGCGCAGGGTGGACCGGGCGGCCCGCCGCGAGTACCAGGTGCTGCAGGGCGTCAACCACCGCGGCATCGTGCAGGCGGTGCAGATCCGGGAGCACCAGGGCGGCCCGGCGATCCTGTTCCGGCACCGCGAGCCGGATCTGCGCCTGGACGCCTATCTGGACGCGTACGGTGACCGGCTCACCCCGGTGGTGCGCCTGGACCTGGTGCGGCAGCTCGCCGAGGCGGTGCGCTACGCCCATAACCGGTCCCTCTACCACCGTGCTCTGTCCGCGCGTTCGGTGTACGTCTCGGCACGTGAGGACGGCCGGGATCCCGTGCTCCGTATCGCGGACTGGCAGACCGCCGCCCGTGACTTCGAGACCTCGTTGCACCGTTCCCTCGGGGACACCCCTCTGGACGCGGGGCTGATCGCGGACATCGCCCAGGTGTATCTCGCCCCGGAGACCGACCAGGAGTTCGCCGACCCGGTCGATCTCGATGTCTTCGGTGTGGGGAGCCTCGCGTATCTGCTCCTCACGGGCCGTCCGCCCGCCGACCGCCGCAGCGCTCTGGTGGACCGGCTGGCCGCCGAGGGCGGTCTCCACCCGTACGCGGTCGCCGACGGCATCTCCGCGGCGCTGGACGCGGTGGTCTTCCAGGCCACCGCCGCCGATCTGCAGGAGCGGCTGGCCTCTCCGGACGACTTCCTGCGTCTCCTGGACGCCGCGGAGGCCGATGCCGCACCGGCCGAGCAGCCGGGCGGCGCGGTCGCGGACCCGCTGACCGTGTTGCCGGGCCAGCCCCTGGACGACACCTGGACGGTCACCCGGGTCCTGGGCACGGGGGCCACCGCCCGCGCTCTGCTGGTGCGACGCACGGCGGACGACGGAACGGCGGAGCCGGATTCTCCCCGTGTCTTCAAGGTCGCCCTGGACCGTGAGAAGGACGCCCGGCTGTACGCGGAGGCCGCGGCGCTCAAGGAGGTCGGCGGGGGCCGCATCGCGAAGCTGCTCGCGGAACCACGTGAGCTGGCGGGCCGCACGGTGCTGGAGATCGAGTACGCGGGCGGGTTCCGCTCGCCCGCCGACCGGGACCCGGTCAGTCTCGGGTCGCGCCTGCGGGGTCAGGGCGCGCTGGGGTACGACCAGTTGGAGCGGTTCGGCAACGACCTCTTCGACGCCCTCGACAGTCTGGCCGCCCGGGGGGTGCGCCACCGGGACATCAAGCCGGACAACTTGGGCCTGTTCAAGCGCAACGACGGTTCCTGGCAGCTGATGCTGTTCGACTTCTCCCTGGCCGAAGCCCCCGACCAGGACATCCACGCGGGCACCCGCGGTTATCTCGACCCGTTCCTCGGTGGCAGCCGCCGCGCCCGCTACGACGATCACGCCGAGTGGTACGCAGCCGCCGTGACGCTCCATGAGATGGCTTCTGGTGAACGGCCGGTGTGGGGTGACGGCCAGAGCGACCCGCTCACCGTGACGGACGCTGAGCTGTACGTCGCCCGCGAACTGTTCGACCCGGCGCTCAGCGAGGGGCTCACCCGCTTCTTCGAGCGCGCCCTGCACCGGGACGTCGACCAGCGGTACGACAGCCTGCGCCAGACGGCGGAGGCGTGGCGGCAGCTGTTCCGTACGGCGGACTCGGCGCGCCCGGCCACCACGCAGGCCACGGTGGGCCTGACCGCGGAGGCCGTCGAGGACGCTCGCGAGCAGGCCGCCGCGGCCGCCGGTCTGACCACGCCGCTGGAGGCCGCCGGGCTGTCGCCGCGGGCCGTCTCCGTCGCCGCGGGTCTGGGTGCGGCGACCGTGAGGGCCCTGCTGGACATCCCGCCCCACACGATCTCCCGCGCCCGGGGCGCCGGCAACGTGATCCGCAAGGAGCTCAACCGGCGCCACCGCCAGTGGACGCACGACCTGCGGAAGAAGCCCGCTTCCAGGGCCAGGGCGACCGTCGCGGCGGACGCTCCCGAAGAGGCGCTGGAGTCGGTGGACACCCTGGCCGCCCGGCTCACTCCGGCGGAGGGCAACCGGCGTACCAAGCCGCGCCCCGACGTCGTACGCACCACCCTGCAACTCCCGGGCGCCGAACGGCTGGAGCCCTGGCCCGCCCAGCCCGCCATCGCGAAGGCGCTGGGCATCAGCCAGCCCACCGTCTCGCAGCACCAGCTCGCGGCGGTCGAGCAGTGGGCGGACCTGCCATGGCTGCGCCGGATCCGCGACGAGCTGGTGACCATCCTGTCCGAGCAGGGCAGGGTCATGACGGCCGAGGAGCTGGCCACCGAGCTGCGCGCCCGGCACGGCGCGGGTGACGCCGGCCCCGCCGACACCCTGGGCATGGCACTCGCCGTGGTGCGGGCGGCTGCCGAGACGGAGGCCCGCAAGCGCGCCGAGGACGCCGGCACCGCCGCCGAGGCCCCGGCCCGGCTCACCGTCCTGCGGCGGTCCGGGCGGGTCGTCGTGGCCCTGGAGGACCAGCCGGGCGCCGACGACCCGACGCCTGTGGAGCTGGCGGAGTACGCGGCCCGTC
Organism: Streptomyces anulatus; assembly: GCF_000721175.1. Lineage (GTDB taxonomy): Bacteria > Actinomycetota > Actinomycetes > Streptomycetales > Streptomycetaceae > Streptomyces > Streptomyces anulatus_C. Next base: position 11,369 of record NZ_JOEZ01000002.1, on the reverse strand, counting down.
TCGGTGAGACCGCGACCGTGGTGGCGGCCCGCGATCCGCTGCCAGGGCGGGCGACCGTGCTGCGTGAGCTGCGTGCGGTGAGCCCGCCCGAGGGGATAACGCCGCTGGCCGACACCCGGCTGGTGGCGCTCGCCGCCGCCCTGGCGCAGGGAGTCGCCTTCTCCCCGCGTCTCGAACTGTTCCCGCTGGACCTGGACCTTCCCCGTGCCCTGCGCATCTCGCAGGCTCCGGCAGGGGTGCGCGCCCATGTCGGTATCAGTGCCGCGGACCTGGTGGCCCGGGTCCGTGCCCGTTTCCCGGGTCTGGCGGTTCTGGCCGACACCACTTATGTCGAGTTGGAGGAGGCCCTTGCCGAGGCCGGTTTCCCGCTCGGATACGACCAGGAGCGCAAGCGTTTCCTGCCGCGCGTCCAGCTGGTGCCCGGGAGCCGCCACGAGGTGTCGGTGTCCGCGCTCACCAGCACGGGCACGCTGATCGCCGCCGCGCAGAGTGATGTGGCGCAGGGCCGCGACCCGCGCACGGTGCTCGCCGCGCGTCTGGAGACGTCCCGCCGGCGGGGCGGTTTCCTCGCGCTGACCCTCAGGGGCGCGGAACTGCCGGGTGTGGAGGCGAGGCTGGCCTCCCGGTACGACGTCGTACCGGTCGCGCTCGACGAGCTGTTCCTCGCCGCGATGCGGGAGCTGGCCGAGGAGCAGGGGGTGCGGTGGCAGGCCCTGTTGAAGGCCGACGCCACGTTCGCGGTCTCCGGCGTCATCGGGGCGGCGCTCGCTTCCTACACGCGTCTCGCCGCCGAACGCGTCGCTACCCGCGTCACCGCCCTCGCCGGGCAGTCGGGGCCGCGCGCCGTCCTCCTGGCCCACCGGGCCGGACTGGCCGCACGCTACTGGGAGGCCGGAGGCCGGGAGCTGCTGGTCACGTTGCAGGAGGCCGCCCGCCGTCCGGCGGATGCCCCGCACGGCCTGTGGCTGCTCGTCCCGGCGGAGGACCCGCAGGCGACCCCGGCGCTGGACGGCCGGACGGTGGATGTCGTGGACCGGGTGAGCGAGTGGGCGGTGCTGGACGGGCTGTCGCTGAGGGAGCTGCGGGCCCCGGCCCCCGGGGCCTGAGACCCGTGTGCCCCGTGACGCACGACGGCCCCGCCAGTTCCGGCGGGGCCGCACTCCTTCCGGCGCACGCTCAGGACGTGAGATCCAGGACGCGGACCGGCTCTCCGGCCCACCGGCCTGGCGCAGTGGTCGCGATGATCGCCCCGTCGGGGCGGTCCGGGGTCGGCTGCGCCGCGTATTGGCTGTGGGCGGCAGCCCAGCTCTCCTGCCGCGCTACGGCCAGCGCCGCGGCAAGGTCCAGATCCAGGACGGTGATGCCGGGCAGGGACGCGAGGTGCTCGGCCGTGCCGGGCCGCGCACGGTCGGCTTCGACGAGTGCACACGCCGGGACGTACAGGAACCAGCCCGGCTCCGCGTGAGCCCGGTGAATGAGTCGGGAGGCCAGGACGTTGCCCTGCCCGGCCGCAGCCATCGCCGTGTCGTCCAGAACGATGTGCATGGCATCGCTCACCGGCCGGTCACCCGTGCCAGACGACGGTCGAGCTCGAGGTCCAGGTCATCCTGTTCCGAGGGGGTCGGGGCATAGCCGCTCCAGTCCTTCAACGCCGCCCGAGCTTTCTCGGCCCGCTCGGCACGCTCCGCCGGGGTCAGCAGCGTCTCGGCCAGACGCGCCAGATAGGCGCGCAGCGACAGGCCCTCCGCAGCCGCTATCGCGGCGAGCCGGTTCTTGGCCTCTTCAGAGATACGGACATTGGCATCGGACATCATCGTGCTCCTTCCCATCCTCCAAGGGTACGGGTACGTACCCGTACCCTTGGAGCCGGCCGCAGGTGCCCACCCGATCGGGGAACGTGAGCATCGAGGGCCGCGACGGCGGTCACCGTCCCGGAGGACGAGAAGTGGGCGGTGCTGGACGGGGTGTCGCTGAGGGAGCTGCGGGCCCCGGCCCCCGGGTCCTGAGCTTCGGGTCCCGCGCTTCGGGTTCCGGGGTCCGGGGGCCGGGTTCCGGGCTCGGCCGGTTCACTCGTCCGGGGGTACGAGGAGGGCGCCGGGCCCGGTGCTTGAGCTTCGGGATCCGGGAGTCGGGACACGGGTTCCGGGACCCGAGCGCCTTCTTGTACAGGTAGGTAAAAGAAGGTTGGGGAAAACCTCCCCCACCTTCCCTCCCCGTCACGGCCAGCAAGTATGACTAATCGTGATCGATTTGCGGCGGAGCGTCGCGACTGCTTACGGTGCGGGAACTGAGCGACCCCGACGCGGTGTTGATAGCACCGGCCGGGGTCTCACCCCAAGATCGAAGTCAAAGGAACCGATCTCGTGGCTACCGAGAACACTAGCGTCGCCCTGCACGCGCCCGCATCCGCGCCCCAGGCCCATCGCGGCTACGGCAAGAACTCCGCCCCGGACCAGCGCCCGCCCCGCCAGGACGACTTCCTGCTCCTGCCCGAGCGCGAGCGGTACATCGCCGGATACGTCGACCGGCTGCCCGAGGGTGCGGCCATGGACATCAAGTCGCTGGCCAGGAGCCTCCCGCTGTACGGGCAGATGGCCGTCGGCACGGCCCTCAACGCCCTGGCGGTGGCCGGGCACCTGCGTCGCGTGCTGTGCCGCATCGAGGTCGACAACCAGAACCGCTGGGTCACCCGCACGTTCTGGTCCCGCACGGCACGCGACAACGAATGGTGGACCACCCACCTCGCGACCGAGAGCGACCGGGTCCCCCAGGAAGCGGCAGCGACGCCGCCCACGCCGGACCGGGTCCCGTGCACACCGGCCGAAGCGGCCGCCCCCGCAGGCACATCCCCCGCACCGGCCGGAGCGGCCGCCCCTTCACCCGTCCCCTGCGTACCGCAGCAGCGGACCCCGGACCCCGCCCCGGACGGCCCCTCTCCCGCCTACGTCGCCCTGGCCCGGCTCGGCAGGACCGAGCCCCGCCTCGCCCTCTCCGCAGCGGACTGCCAGGCACTGGAGGCACTGGCCGCCGAATGGTTCGCGCGGGGCGTGGACGCCGCCTACCTCACCCACGCCCTGACCGCCGGTCTCCCCGCCCGGGTCGACTCCCCGGCCGGCCTCGTACGCCGCCGCCTCAACGACAAACTCCCGCCCCACCTGCCCACGGCCCCGGCCCCGACCGCGCCCGGTACTCCAGGCCGCCGTCTGCTGGTGGAGTGCACCGAATGCGGCGCCCCGGGACCGCCCGAAGCCCTCCCCGACGGCCTCTGCCGACCTTGCCGCCAAGCGCCTCGACAGGCAACCGCGGCCCCCGTCGAACCGGCCGTCGAACGCAACATCCAGGCCCACGTGAAAGCCCTCCGCGACGGACTCAGGCTGCCCTGACGCTCCTGGCCTCAGGATTGGCCGGCTGCGCCGTGAACACGAAGTGCCCGGGTACGTCCCTCACCTGCCGCATGCCGACCAGCTCCATGCGTGCGGCCCGCAGGAGTTTCCGGCCACCGCCTCGCGCAGGACTCGGGGGTGCCGTTCTTGCTACTCAAGGTAGGATGGAGGGCATGAGTAGTAGCAAGAAGTACTCGATCAGTCTTCCTGAGGACCTGGCTGAGGCTGTGCGCGCTCACGTCGGGCCCGGCAGCTTCTCCGCCTACGTCGCCGAAGCCCTCGAACAACGGGTCGCCATGGACAAACTCCGGGAGATCGTCGAAGACTTCGAAACCGACAACGACGAGCTCACGCGGGAGGAGATCGAGGCCGCCCGCGCGCTACTGCGCCATGATCACCGGCAGGCCGGCGGAGTCGCGGCCTGATGACCGGAACCCTGCTGCTCGACAGTGAAGGCCTCTCGAAGCTCTACCGCAAGGACCGCACCGTCATGGCATTGGTCCAGGCGGCATCGGAAGAGGGCGTGCGCGTAACCACAAGCGCCATGACCACCCTGGAGGCCGACTACGAGCGTATCCACCCGGCGCGCATCAAGTGGGTCCTCTCCCGCATCGACATCCGCGACGTCACCAAGGACATCACGGGCCAGGCCGCCGGCCTGCTCCGTACCCACCACCTCCACGGCCACAAGTACGCCATCGACGCAGCCTTTGCCGTGATCGCCCGAATCTCGCCCCAGCCGGTCACTGTGCTCACCTCCGATCCCGAGGACCTGACACTCCTCTGCGGCTCCGCCGTGGAGATCATCAAGGTGTGAACCGGGGCTGGGCGGCGAACGGTGGGACTCGGTTGGAGATGACAGACGACTCTTCTTGCCGCCGCCCAGGCGGACACTGCGGAGCCAGGCGGCTCCAGGCAGGTGTCGCACCAGCAGCTCGGCCGTGGCAGGTGCTTCGTGGTTCCTCGTACTCCAGCAGGACTTTGCTGTCCGACGTGGGATGTTTCGGGGCGACTGGAGTGCACCGGGCTGATGGCCTGACCGGCTGGACCACGTGTTTCTCGTGACCGACTGCCTGGGATGCAAGCACTGTGGGCCGACGGGCGCCCTCGGCATGGGAGATGAGGGGCGACTGGTCTGGTGGCTGCGTGGACCAGGACCTGGGCGGACCGTCGGTGGCCGCCGGATTGCGCTGCCGACTGTGGGCTCCCGGTGCTCTTCCCATAGCTGGCAGGACAGGGAAACGCATACTCCGTGTGTGCGTACGCCGTGAAGAAGCGGCGGGCTTTTCGGGGATGGAGAGGTTCCACCGGTGTCGTCCGAGGAAGACCGTACGGGGGGCCGCGTCGCTTGATCACGCCGCCCTGCTGAAGGACCTGCAGAAGCTGCGTCTTCGTCCGCTTCAGCGAGGACAACGGGCTGATCCCCGACGCGTGGCTCTCCGGCCCCGGCGACCGGCTGGCCGAGGCGCAGGACCGGCACGACCGTCGAACCGGCCGTCGAACGCAACATCCAGGCCCACGTGAAAGCCCTCCGCGACAGCCTCAGGCTGCCCTGACGCTCCTGGCCTCAGGATTGGCCGGCTGCGCCGTGAACACGAAGTGCCCGGGTACGTCCCTCACCTGCCGCATGCCGACCAACTCCATGCGTGCGGCCCGCAGGAGCCGTGCGAGCGAGGAGGCCTGCGGGCCGTAGACGGTGGCGACCAGAACACCGCCGACGCGAAGTATCCGCGGCACCTCCGCGAGCAGCGGCACGGGGACGGAGAAGTGGAAGACGAACGAGGCGAGGGCGAGGTCGATGGTCCGGTCGGCGAAGGGCAGGGGCCCATTGCCCGATATCTGGACGACCGGCGCGCCGCTGTCGTGCCGCCTCAGGGACGCCGCGCTCATGTCGCATCCGTAGATGCGGCTGTCCGCGAAGACCGAACGGTAGAAGGGGACCGCACGTCCGTCACCGGTGCCGAGGTCGAGGATCGTCCTTGGGGTGCTGGTGCGGGCGGCGGCCGTGACGGTCAGGTCCGAGACGACCTTCGCGTACAGCCGCTCGTCGATGAGCGAGCCGGCGCGCGCCAGCCTGAGCTCGCACAGTTCCCGTACTTCGTCCGGGGACAGCCGGTGCACCGGGGTGGGTGAATAGAGGCGGTCCATGAAACGGAACCACGAACGCCCCTCGAAGCGCAGGATCCGGGGCCCGGGTCCCGTGGATTCCCCCAGCACCAGGAAGCTGCCCGAGCGCCGCACCTCATGACCGGTGTCCGTGGTCGTCGACGATCCCTCGGCCCCGTTCAAAGTCCACCTCCCGGCGCAGCTCGGCGGCCGCAGCCGGGAAATGCCTCTCGGCCAGGGGGATGTACCAGTCGTCGGCCTGCCGGAGCCATCGCGGCAGTTTGTTCCATGCGGGGGATGCCGGCACAAGCCTGCGCCAGGAGACGACGTTGTCGAGGATGTCCGACATGTGGACCGTCAGCGCCAGGCCCCCTTCCGCCTCGACTTTCCGGGCCTTGTTCTCCTTGCGCAGTTTCTGCTCCTCGGACGTCTCCCCGGGGTGGCCCGGCGCGGTCAGCAGCTTCACAGCCCGGGAGACACGGGGGCCGTAACGGGCGCGGATCTCTTCGGGCGTGACGCCGCAGTCCTCCACCACGTCGTGGAGCAGCGCGACGAGAAGAAGGTCCGCCAGGTCCTCGCGGTGACGCAGGGCTGTGGCGATGACGGCGACTCTGCGGGGGTGGATGACATAGGGTGCGCCGTCACCCCGCTTCTGGCCCGCGTGCAGGAGCGCGATGGAGTCGTTGCATCCGTCGACGAGGCGCCTCGGCTCCGGGGGCAGTGACCGTGCTATTCCGGCCACCCGCCTCGCGCAGGACTCGGGGGTGCCGTTCTCCCGGCGTAAGCCGTCCAGGAGGCCGGCGAGCTCAGAGGGCAAGGCTCAGGTTTTTCAGAACGGACTGCTTGATGCCCTTCGGGCCGCTCATGGAGATGTCGACGGAGAGCAGGCCGCATTCCGGGATCGCGACGCGTCCGGCGTTGATGAAGGCATCGACCTTCTCCACGCCGTCCGAGACGTGCCCCAGTGTCAGGTGGGGGACGTCGGTGGTGCGGGCGGGTTCGACGAAGAAGGTCTCCAGGTCGTTCTGCGTCTTCGTCCGCCACTGCCGGACCTGCTCCGGGAACGCCACATCGGCGAAGACGTAGTGGCCGGTGAGATCCTCCCGGTAGACCGGTCCGAAGGCCATGACCGGTGGGCCGCCGCCACCGGGGAACCCCGACACCGCCCGGCCGACCGCGGCGATCAGCGCCTCCAGGTCTCCGCTGCCGCGCAGCGTTCCCATGGCGATCGTCACGTGCGGGGAGGAGTTGCCGTCCATGCCGAAGGACACCCTGCTGCCGGTCAGTGCAAGGAGCCCGGCGTTGAACTCGTCGCAGGCCTTCCGTGCCGCCCCGGTGACGGGGAAATTGACGCCTACCTTCATCTGCTGCGACCTTCCTGTGCCTGCCCGCCCGGGTACGCCTGGAGTATGTCGCCGATGATGTCGCTCGTCGACCTCTCAGGGGGCCGCGGCAGCAGGGTGAGTTCCACGCCGAGCGCCTGCAGATCGTCCCGCTCGCGCGGGGTGAGGAAGGTGAAATGTGTGGCGCAGAAATGATCCGGGCGCACCGTGGCCAACAGGTCGAAGGGTGACACGTCGTCGTAGACGGTCACATAGTCGACGACACGCAGCGCGGCGATGATCCCCACTCGCTCGGTGATGTTGAGTACGGGCCGCCCGGTGCCCTTCCTGCGCGTCACCGAACGGTCTCCCGCCAACGCGACCGCGAGTGAGTCACCGAGCTCCCTCGCTGCCTTCAGCGACCGGACGTGGCCGTAGTGGGTCAGGTCGAACACCCCTTTGACCAGCACCAGCCGTCCCGACCCGGAGCGCAGTATGGGGGACGCGAGATCGCCGGGCGTGACGAGGGCCGCCTCGGCCTTCATGGTCTGCCTCCGTCGTCCGCAGGTGGGGGGAGGTGGATTCCCTGCTCCCGGAGCAGCGTTGTGATGGGCCCGAGCACCTGACGCGCCGTCTCCGTGACCCTGCCGTTCATCGCCTCCGTGTCCACGGCCACCACCCGCTGTGCGCAGTTCGTGCGGTCGTGCTCCTCGGTGAACCGCAGAGCCGTGCCGCGCAGGCCGGCCAGGAAGGTGTCACTCATGACCCTGCCCTGGTCCGCCGTCAGCTTGTTGGCGGCTTCCCGGGCCAGACTCACTCCGGGACTCGTGGTGAACACGAAACACACCGCTATCTCGTCCCGCAGTTCGGGTATGTCGACGAGCCGCTCGATGGTCTCGGCGTGCGCCGGGGTGACTCTGCCCATCGACAGAAGTGTTCGGGTGAACAGTGTCCTGTCGACCGGTCCCCGGTCGAGCAGGTGGATGCGAGGTGCCGAGCCTTCCGCGTGGGTGGAGGCGCAGTATCTGACGGCCTCGCACGCCAGGTAGAGGTTGAGGCGGCCCAGGTCGCTCTTGCCGATGGGGGCGTACCGTCCGCCGCCGTGAAATTCTGCCACGGGCAGTCCCACTCTGCGCAGATAGTGGGAAATCACGTCCATGACGGTGGTTTTCCCGCTCTTGGGCATGCCCGCGAATTCGATTCTGATGCTTTTCGAGAGTTGCACGTGCACCTTCCGCTCTCCGTCGTCCGCTGCCCTCACGGGTCAGCCCGTGCCGATCACCTCGGCCACGTGCTCCGGGGGGAACTGCTGTATCGAGGCATCGGTGCGGTGGTCGACGGACCGGCTCCGGAGATGGAAGAGCATGTGACCGATGACCGCCAGGCTGTTCCGGCGCTCGTGGCAGAGATCCGCCAGCGTGCCCGCGAGTCGCACCGCCTCCTCCTCGTGCGCCCGGTCGTCGAGGCTGTGCAGATAGGACCACCGGATCACATGGGCCCAGATCGGCTTGATCCGGTTCACCCGCCGCGCCGCCTCCGCGTGGAGCTGGGCTTGGTAGAACTCATGGTTCGCCGAATCCACCTGGCCGAGACGGAGCGTGATCAGGGCCTTGTAGAAGCAGGTGATGCCGTCCGTGGGTGACAGGCGGGACGCCTGCTCGTGTGCGTTGAGCGACTCCTCGAACCGCTCGGCGTCCCGAAGGAGCAGTCCGAGGTAGTTCCAGTTGTCGAGCGAGGTGCCGTCGCACTCCAGCGCCTTCTCCATGAGACGGATGGCCTCGTCGATGTCCACGTAGCGTTTGACCGTGGAGAGCGCCCGCCAGGCGTCGGAGTTCTCTTCGTCCTTCCTCAGAGCGGCACGCAGGCTTCGTTCCGCCCGGCTGTTCAGACCTTTGTTGATCAGAGCCCGTGCCAGCCGGATGTGTATCTTGCTGTTCTCCGGCTGCAGGGTGAGGGCCTGCTCGTAGTAGGAGATGGACCGGTCGTAGTCGGCGGCACGATAGGCGTTCTCGCCTTCGTGGAACAGGTGAGCGGCGAGCACCACCGACTCGAAGTCCGCCTCGAAGTCGGTCAGGCGGCGCTCGAGCGCCGCGCGGGTGTTCTCGGACTGTTCCAGCTCCTGGCGGACCTGAGCGGTCAGTCTCCGGACGTCCCTGACCTCACGGATACCGAAGGCGGCGACCACGCCGATGAGCAGCGTGACGACGGCAACGATACCCAGGCTCATCTGGAGGGCCAGATTGGCGAGGTCCTCGATACCCGGCGGCTCGGGCTGGTCGGCAGCGTGGAAGAACACCGGATGACCTCCCCCCCCCGGTGAGGACCCGCCCAAGACGTGGCGGCGGCCTGTCGGTGGGGCGAGTATGGCAAGCCCCCGGCGCCTTGGCCAGTACGGAGCCGGCAGAGCTGTTCTCTGTGCTCGTCATGGCCGAAACCCCTCACTCACTGGGGACCTGAGGCACCACTGGGCGCGGAGACCACGGCCGGCAACGCCCGCCAGGTGTACGTACCACGTCGCGGGCCGCGTCCCGGGGCGGCCGCGGCCCACCCGGCCCCTCGGATGTCGCTCAGACCGCAGCGCTCTGACGAACACGTCATCCCTACGCGATCACGGGCTGGTTCATGGAGCAGGTGGCCGATCAGGCCGAACGCTGCGGCACGGCGATTCTGAGCTGGCAGGATGGAGAGACGCGCACTCCGAGTACGCGTACGCCGCGAAGCCGCGGCAGAGCTCGCAGGGGATGGAGAGGTTCCGCCGGTGTCGTCCGAGGAAGACCGTACGGGGGCCGCGTCGCTTGACCACGCCGCCCTGCTCTGCGTCTTCGTCCGCTTCAGCGAGGACAACGGGCTGATCCCCGACGCGTGGCTCTCCGGCCCCGGCGACCGGCTGGCCGAGGCGCAGGACCGGCACGACGACTTCTTCCGCCGCAGCCCGGAGCTGAACGACCGCGACTGGCTGACGGAGTCCTTCGACGCCCTCGCCGGTGCGCACCGGACCGCGGCCGGCCTCTTCGAGCGCGGCCACAACCCGCTGTGGGAGGTGACACCGTCCTACGAGGCGGCGACCCGGCTGCTGGCGTTCTGGCGCGAGCGCGGCGCCGACGGCGAGGTCCGCCACGACTTCACCGACCCCGAGCTGGACACCCGTTTCCTCGGCGACCTCTACCAGGACCTCTCCGAACACGCCCGCAAGACCTACGCCCTGCTCCAGACCCCCGTCTTCGTCGAGGAGTTCATCCTCGACCTGACGCTGGACCCGGCCATCGAGGAGTTCGGCCTCGACCCGGTGTGGAAGCACAAGCCGGCCGGCTGGGACGGCGAGGAGGACCCGGACGGCCGGGTGCGGGGCCTGCGCTGCATCGACCCGGCGTGCGGCTCGGGCCACTTCCTGCTCGGCATGTTCAAGCGGGTGCTGGAGAAGTGGCGGGAGCTGGAGCCGGGCACGCAGGACTGGGTCCTGATCCGCCGCGCCCTGGAGTCGGTCCACGGCGCGGACAAGAACCCCTTCGCCGCCTCCATCGCCCGCTTCCGCCTGCTGGTCGCGGCACTGAAGGAGTGCGGGGTCCGGGAGCTGCGGGGCGCGCCGGACATGCCGATCCGGGTGGCGGTGGGGGACTCGCTGCTGCACGGGCGGGGCGCGGAGGGCGTGACGGAGACCCTCGACACGTTCATGGGGGAGCAGGAGGCGTTCTACTACCGCACGGAGGACGCCGGGGAGTACGCACGGGACGTGGACCTGCTGGGGCGCGGCACGTATCACGTGGTGGTGGCGAACCCGCCGTACATCACGGTGAAGGACAAGCAGGAGAACGCCAACTACAAGGCCGCGTACAGCGCTTGCTACCGGCAGTACGCGTTGTCGGTGCCGTTCGCGCAGCGGATCTTCGAGCTGGCGGTACGGGCCGGGGGCGGCGAGCGCACCGGCGGCTTCACGGGGCAGATCACCGCGAACTCCTTCATGAAGCGGGAGTTCGGGAAGAAGCTGATCGAGGAGTTCTTCCCGAAGGTCGACCTGACGCATGTGATCGACACGTCGGGGGCGTTCATTCCGGGGCATGGGACGCCGACCGTCATTTTGGCGGGGCGGAACCAGAACCAGTTGCAGGCGGATAGGGTTCGGGCCGTGTTGGGGGTGCGGGGGGAGCCCAGCCAGCCGGAGGATGCGGCGCGGGGGCTGGTATGGCAGGCGATCGTGAAGCAAGTTGGGACGCCGGGGAGTGAGTCGGACTGGGTGTCGGTCGTGGATTCGGTAAGAGCTCGTTTCCGCGAATTCCCCTGGTCGCTCCAGGGAGGTAACTCACATGCTCTGATGACGTCGCTCCACGACTCCTCCACGGAACAGTTCGGGGGGCGGGTCAAGCTCATTGGTCGTACCACGCACACAGGTGCAGACGGGGCGTACTTCGCACCCAAGAACTCATGGGTTCGCCAGGGGGTGCCGCCTGCTCGCATCGTCCCCCTAGTACTCCAGTCGTAGATCGTGATCTTCATGCCTGGGCGACCTGTCGCCGATAGTGGCTGGCTTGGGCTCGGGACTGGTGGCGGCGTCGCCAAGTGG
>NZ_JOEZ01000001.1 GCF_000721175.1 Streptomyces anulatus | reverse complement strand
GAAGGCTCTCCGGACCGTCAGCTCCGCACCGGACACCCCGGCCCCCGCGACAGCGCCCCCGCCTCCCTGGGCCCCGGCCGAGGACCCGCCGCCGCCCGCCCTGAAGGGCCCCGGTACCGACCGGGCGACCGAGCCCACAGGCGTACCGCACCAACGCACCCGGGACCGGGGACCGGTACCGGACGCCGAGCCCGCGCCGCCCGCTCCGCCCACCCCGGGCACGGCCCCCGCGACGCCCCGCACCTCCGAAGCCGGCCCTTCCCCCGCCTACCTCGCCCTGGCCCGCCTCGGCCGCGACGACCACCGGCTCACCCTCTCCGCCGACGACTGCGCCGCCCTCGAAGCACAGGCGACGGAATGGCTCGCCCGGGGCGTCACCACCGACTACCTGACCAGCGCCCTCACCGCAGGGCTCCCCGCCAGGGTCGACAGCCCTCTCGGCTTCGTGCGCCGCCGCCTCACCGACAAGATCCCACCCCGGCTTCCCACCGAGAACGCCCGACCCGTCACCGCCACCCCACCCCGCCGCATCCTCATCGAATGCACCGACTGCGGACGCCCCGGCCCCCCGGAAGCCCTCCCCGACGGCCTCTGCCACCCCTGTCGCACCGACCACCGCCCCGGGGCCGACGTGGACCCGGTCCACCCCGCCGAGGCCGCCGACATCAAGGCGCGCATGACCAACCTCCGCGACCTGCTCAGATCCGTCTGAGGCCGAGAGCCGCATGTGGCCTTGCGACGCCTCTCACACCGCCCTGGCGGAGACACTGGGCACCGAGCTCGTGACCGCGGACCGGAAGCCCGCGGGAGCCCCTGGCCTTCGCTGCACGGTCACTGATACTGCACGGTCACTGATCTGCGGGACATCTGAGGCCCTGCCGGCGGCCCTCCCCTTTCGGTGACGGCGGACAGGAGAACGCCCGTCCGCCGCACAGAGGAAGTACGGCGGACGGGCGCTCCGGGTCAGTCAGGTCGGGGGAAGCGGCATCGGGGGGACAGGCCGCTTCCCCCGGTGAGAACAGGGCCTGCCGCCCGTCCGTCGCGGTCAGGGGGTATCGCGCGGCGGTGGCCCCACAGAGAGGCCCTGCTCCGGCCCTCCGGGTCCTGCCAGGTTCCCTCGGGCTTTCGGTGTCCATCCTGCCGGGCGGCAGCAGCCGTGAGGCCGGCCGAAAGACCCCGATGGCGGAGACATAGGTCCTTAAAGGGCGCATCAGTGATCAGAAACGGCCACCGGATACGGCCATTCGTGCGGATACAATCGCCCGATCGCACACGGGGTCGACGGGGAGGCAGGATTGTGGCCAAGGCAAAGACGATCATCATCTACATGTTGGTGGTCTTCGTGCTGTACACGATCATCATGTCTCCGCAGCGGGCCGCCGAACTGGTCCAGGTAGGGTTCGAAGGCATTTCCACCGCCGCGCAGAGCGTCGGTGACTTCATGTCGGAACTGGTGGAGTAGGAGACGAACGATGATCCGCCATCTGGTCCTCTTCAAGCTGAACGAGGGCGTCGAGCGGGACGACCCGCGGGTCGTCGCCGGGGACCGGGCCTTCCGGGAGCTGGCGGGGCAGGTCCCCGAGCTGGAGTTCTGGGAGTGCGCCTGGAACATCACCGACCGGCCGATCGCGTACGACTACGCCATCAACTCCGCGGTCGCCGACGAGGACGCGCTCAAGCGGTACATCGAGCACCCGGCCCACCAGGCCGCCGCGGGACAGTGGCGCGAATTCGCCACTTGGGTGATCGCCGACTACCCCTTCTGACGCCTCCGCGCCGCCGGTTCGCCCCGGTTCTCTCGACCCCTCGCCGTTCAGGCGGGGGGTTTCTTCGTTCCGTTTAAAACCCATATGACCTCAACACGGCACTATGCGGTGCTTGCACACGGTGGACATGTCTTGTGATGCTATGACCGCTTTTGACGGATGAGTTGACCGTAGTTGACCGCAGAGGGGTGGCGTCACCGTGCCGGCCAGTACAGCGCCTCAAGTGCCTCCCCAGACCGTCCAGACGGAGGACGTCCAGACCGAGACCCCGGACCCCTCGGACAGGCCCGCCAGGGCTCGCGGCGCCGACACGAGGGCGCTCACCCAGGCCCTCTTCGGCCAGCTCAAGGACCTGGTGCCGGGCACTCCGGAGCACCGCCGGGTCCGGGCCGCCCTCATCGAGGCGAACCTCCCCCTCGTGCGGTACGCCGCGGCGCGGTTCCGCAGCCGCAACGAGCCGATGGAGGACGTCGTCCAGGTCGGCACGATCGGTCTGATCAACGCCATCGACCGGTTCGATCCGGAGCGCGGGGTCCAGTTCCCCACGTTCGCGATGCCCACCGTCGTCGGCGAGATCAAACGTTACTTTCGCGACAACGTGCGCACCGTCCACGTCCCCCGTCGGCTGCACGAGCTGTGGGTCCAGGTCACCGGCGCGACCGAGGACCTGACGACCGCTCACGGCCGGTCCCCGACCACCGGCGAGATCGCCGAGCGGCTGAAGATCTCCGAGGACGAGGTACTCGCCTGCATCGAGGCGGGGCGCTCGTACCACGCCACCTCCCTGGAGGCGGCCCAGGAGGGCGACGGGCTGCCCGGACTCCTCGACCGGCTCGGCTACGAGGACCCCGCGCTCGCGGGCGTCGAGCACCGCGATCTGGTCCGGCACCTCCTCGTCCAGCTCCCCGAGCGCGAGCAGCGCATCCTCCTCCTGCGCTACTACAGCAACTTGACCCAGTCTCAGATCAGCGCGGAACTGGGCGTCTCCCAGATGCACGTGTCAAGGCTTCTCGCCAGGAGTTTCGCCCGACTGAGATCCGCAAACAGGATCGAGGCGTAGCCGGAACGGGTAGACCGTCCAGAGAGCAGTTCTGGCGGCACAAAAGGCCTACACCCTCTGTTTCCAGGACGGATTCGGCGCTGACTTGTCGACATGTCACTACAGCGCGTTGCCGACATGTGACATTCTGCTCGAAGCGCGTTTGCCGCAGCCCCGCCTCCGGTATTCAGGTGGAGGCTGCGTTCCTCCGATGGTCGCGGTCACCGCGACCGTCCGCGACCTCAAGGGGGTGGCATGTCCGAAGAACAGGGCAGCTCGAAGGTGCTCACGCTCACGAAGAGCGTGCCGGCACCCGCCGTGCTCACCAGCTCGCCGGAAGCCATCGACACCCGCACGCTGTCCCGCTCCCTGTTCCTGCGGCTAGCCGCGCTCGGCCCCGCCTCGGGCCCCGAGGGAACGGACAGTCCGGAGCGGACCTACGTGCGGGACACACTGATCGAGCTGAACCTCCCGCTGGTGCGGTACGCCGCGGCGCGGTTCCGCAGCCGCAACGAACCGATGGAGGACATCGTCCAGGTCGGCACGATCGGCCTGATCAAGGCGATCGACCGGTTCGACTGCGAACGGGGCGTGGAGTTCCCCACGTTCGCGATGCCCACCGTCGTCGGCGAGATCAAGCGCTTCTTCCGCGACACCTCCTGGTCCGTGCGGGTCCCCCGCCGCCTCCAGGAGCTGCGGCTCGCGCTGACCAAGACCAGCGACGAGCTCGCGCAGAAGCTCGACCGCTCGCCGACCGTGCCGGAGCTGGCCCGCGCGCTCGGGGTCTCCGAGGAGGACGTGGTCGACGGCCTCGCCGTCGGCAACGCCTACACCGCCTCCTCCCTGGACTCCCCCTCCCCCGAGGACGACGGCGGCGAGGGCTCGCTCGCCGACCGCCTCGGGTACGAGGACATGGCACTGGAGGGCGTCGAGTACCGCGAGTCCCTCAAGCCGCTGCTGGCCAGGCTCGCCCCGCGCGAGCGCCAGATCATCATGCTGCGGTTCTTCGCGAACATGACGCAGTCGCAGATCGGCGAGGAGGTCGGCATCTCCCAGATGCACGTCTCCCGCCTGCTGACCCGCACGCTCGCACAGCTCAGGGAAGGGCTCATCGCCGACTGAGCCCGGGACGCACGGACCGGCAGGATCTCGATCTCTGCACACGGGCTCTGCACACGGGCTCTGCACACGGGTTCAGATTTGACGGAGTGTCAGACACACTGGCGCGATGCGACGTCGGATACGTCAGACCCCGCGGACCCGCCCGGCACACGGCCCGACCGGCCGCCGAGGCAGCGCCATCGCCGCCTCGGCGGCCGCGCTGTGTCTGGGCGCCGGCCTCCTGTCCGGCTGCGGGAGCGGGCCGGGAGACGGTTACGTGGCTGTGGGCGCGGCCGCCGAAGGCTCGGAGAGCCCCTCGGGCGGGGACGGACAGCCCTCGGGGAAGGTGACGCTCACCCCCCTCGACGGGAGTGGGAGCGGCGGGAACAGCGGCCGGGGCGATCGCGGGAGCGGTACGCCCTCGCCCTCCTCCCCGGGTGCGAGCGAGCCGGGGCGCGCCCTGGACGGGCCCGGTGGGGCCCGTCCGCGGACACCGGGCGGTCAGGGGGGCGGTTCACCCGACGGGGCGGGCGGGAGTCCCGCACGTTCCGCGAAGCCCTCGACACCCCCGAAGTCTCCGGAGCCGTCGAAGCCGGGCGGCGGGTCCGGGTCTCCGTCCGCCGACGGGCCCGGTGCCCCTGCCCCGGGCGGCGGCACCCCCGGCACCCCTGGGGCCCCTGGGACACCGAAGCCTCCCTCGCCGCCCGCGACCCCGGCCGCGCTGAAGCTGAGCGCCCCGCAGCGCGCGGCGGCGGACAAGCGGTGGTGCGAGAAGGTGACCGTGGAGTTCCGCAACACCGGCGGCACCCCGGCACGGTCGGGGACCGTCACCTTCGCCACGCACATCATCGGCGCCCTCGGCGTCGACTGGGCGACCATCACCTCGTCCCAGCCCCTGCCCGCCCCGATCGGCGCGGGCTCGGCACGCTCGGAGACGTACACCGTCTGCGTGGAGTCCTGGCGGGTGCCGCTGGGGATGCGCGTCGAGACACAGGACGTCTCCGCCGTGTGGGAGTGACCCGGGGCCGGGTGGAGGTGACCAGGGCCGAGCGGGAGTGACCCGGGCCGGGGCCGGAACGTACGAAGGCCGCCCGGGGGCGGAGCGGTGGCCGGTGGTCGCGGCTCCGCTGCCCGTCCCCCGTGCGGCCGGGTCGTACGGTCGTACTGCCGTGCTGCCGTACGGCAGTGCTGTCGTGGGTCAGCCCAGTGCGAGCCAGGCCACCGCACCGAGGACGACGACGACCGCGATCACCGCCGCGATCACCCCGGCTCTCGGCCCGGACGAGGTCGCCGCGGGCTGCTGCCGGCGCTGCGGCTCGCCCTCGTCGACGAAGGCGCGGAACATCTGCGTGCTGCCCGCCGGATCGGGGGTGCCCTCGGGGCCCGGCTGAGGGGCGTGGGGGTTGTGTGCCATGGGGCAGGACCCTAGCGAACTCGGGCCCCCGGCCCAACCCCCGGGGCCGCCCGGCACCCCGCCCGGCCTGCGGCGGCGGACGCGGAGAACGGGCTTGACCTCGACCCTACGGAGGCTTTTGGCTTCCTTTACTTCTGCAAGGCAGTTTTCGTTTGCCTGTAGCAACCAACGGCTTCTATCGTTGCCCTAAGCAACAACATAGTCGTGAGCGAGCTGGGGGTTCTCGTGGCCGCACGGAGTAGTTACGAGGAACTGGCCCGGCAGCTCAGCGCCGTCGGGGCCGTCAGGAGGGGGCTCGCCCGCGCGCTGCCCACCGAGTGCCCCGCGGGATCCGCCGCCGTGCTGACCCTGCTGGACCGGCACGGCGAGATGAGGATCAGCCGGCTCGCCGAGCTGCTGTCCGTGGACATGTCGGTGACCAGTCGCCACGTGGCCCATGTGGCCGATCGCGGCTGGATCGAACGGTCCCCGGACCCGGCGGACAAGCGGTCCCGCATCCTGCGGCTGACCCACGGCGGGCACGAGCAGCTCGACGAGCTGACCCGGCGGACCACCGAGGTGTTCGCCCACAACCTCCAGGACTGGTCCGACGACGACGTCGGCCGGCTCGTCGCGCTGCTGTCCCGGCTGCGCGACAGCTTCGCCTGTCGCGGATCCGGCGGCTGCGCCCCCGGAAGCCACACCGGCGAGTGCAGGACCCGCCTCGGCGAGGCGGCTCACACCCGTACACCTGTGTAACAGAAGCAAATACGCACGGATAAGGAACTCAATGGCTACGACCACACCCACCGGTGTGCGGGGCGGCCACGCCAAGCACGGAGGGCACGGGAGCACCACCGCTTCCGGTGCATCCGACGGCACGCCGATGACACACCGGCAGATCATGGAGGCGCTGACCGGGCTGCTGCTCGGCATGTTCGTCGCGATCCTGTCGTCGACGGTCGTCTCCAACGCCCTGCCCGAGATCATCTCCGACCTCGGCGGCGGCCAGAGCGCCTACACCTGGGTCGTGACCGCCTCGCTGCTGTCCATGACCGCCACCACCCCGCTCTGGGGCAAGCTCTCGGACCTCTTCAGCAAGAAGCTGCTGGTCCAGATAGCCCTGATCATCTACGTCCTGGGCTCGGTCGTCGCCGGTCTGTCGACCAGCAGCGGCATGCTCATCGCCTGCCGGGTCGTCCAGGGCATCGGCGTCGGCGGTCTCTCCGCCCTCGCGCAGATCGTGATGGCCGCGATGATCGCCCCGCGTGAGCGCGGTCGCTACAGCGGCTACCTGGGAGCGGTCTTCGCCGTCGCCACCGTCGGCGGTCCGCTGCTCGGCGGCGTCATCACCGACACCAGCTGGATGGGCTGGCGCTGGTGCTTCTACGTGGGCGTGCCGTTCGCGATCATCGCCCTGATCGTGCTCCAGAAGACCCTGAAGCTCCCGGTCGTCAAGCGCGAGGGCGTCAAGGTCGACTGGACCGGCGCGTTCCTCATCAGCGCCGCCGTCTCCCTGCTGCTGGTCTGGGTGACCTTCGCGGGCGACAAGTACGACTGGCTGTCGTGGCAGACCTACGTGATGGTCGCGGGCTCGGTCCTGCTCGGGCTGCTCTTCGTCCTCGTCGAGTCGCGCGCCGCCGAACCGATCATTCCGCTGCACCTCTTCCGCAACCGCACCATCACGCTGGCCTCGGTCGCCTCGCTGTTCGTCGGCGTCGCGATGTTCGCGGGCACCGTCTTCTTCAGCCAGTACTTCCAGCTGGCGCGCGGCAAGTCGCCGACGATGTCCGGCGTCATGACCATCCCGATGATCGCGGGGCTCTTCCTCTCCTCGACCGTCTCCGGCCAGGTCATCACCAGGACCGGGCGCTGGAAGGCGTGGCTGGTCAGCGGCGGCTTCCTGGTCACGGCCGGGCTCGGGATGCTCGGCACGATCCGGTACGACACGGAGTACTGGCACGTCGCGGTCTTCATGTTCGTCATGGGCCTCGGCATCGGCATGATGATGCAGAACCTGGTCCTCGCCACGCAGAACCAGGTCGCTCCCGAGGACCTCGGCTCCGCGAGCTCCGTCGTCACCTTCTTCCGGTCCCTCGGCGGTGCGATCGGCGTCTCGGCACTCGGGGCGGTCCTGGGCAACCGGGTCACCCACTACGTCAAGGACGGCATCGCCGACCTCGGCCCGGAGGGTGCGGCGTTCGGCCGCGGCGCCACCGGCGGCGGGGGCATCCCCGACCTGGACAAGCTGCCCGAGCCCCTGCGCCTGGTCATGGAGGCCGCGTACGGGCACGGCGTCGGCGACGTCTTCCTGTACGCCGCTCCGTGCGCGCTCGTCGCCTTCATCGTGACGGTCTTCATCAAGGAGGTCGCGCTGAAGAGCAGCGCCGCCAGCGACACCGCGGGCGGCACGCCCGACGTCGCTCCGGCGGCCGTCGAGGCGGTCGAAGTCCCCGTGCCCGCCGCCGTCGGCGCGGCGGGGCTGCTCTCCGAGGGCGCGGCCGGGGTCGCTTCGGCCGACATGGCCGAGGCCGGCGCCGGATCCCCGTACGAAACCGGCCGGGGCACCCCCGTCCACGGTGTGGTGCGCGGTGCGGAGGGTGCTCCGGTCGCCCGTGCGGCCGTCACCCTGATCTCGCTGGGCGGCCGGCAGCTCGGGCGCTCCGTGGCCCGGCCCGACGGCGGCTACACCCTGGACGCCCCCGGCTCCGGCAGTTACGTGCTGATCGCCTCCGCCGACGGCTTCCAGCCGCAGGCGTCCACGGTGGTCGTCGGCGAGGAGCCGCTGGCCTTCGACATCCTGCTGTCCGGTACGAGCGGCCTGGCCGGAACCGTCAAGGCCGACGGGTCCGGCGCTCCGGTCGAGGGCGCGATGGTCATCGTGACGGACGTCCGCGGTGACGTGCTGGCCACCGGCACGTCCGGCCCGGCCGGCGACTTCGCCTTCGGCGAGCTGATCCCGGGCTCCGTGACGGTCGCGGTCGACGCGGCGGGATTCCGCCCGCTGGCCCTGCCGGTGGAGATCGGCGGCCGGGGCGTCAGCCGCGTCGAGGCCTTGCTGCGGTCCGGTGCGCTGGTCCAGGGCACCGTGCGGGCCGGGTCCGCCGGGAGCCCGCTGGCCGACGCACGGGTCACGCTGATCGACGCGGCGGGCAACGTGGTCGCCACCGCGACGACCGGCGAGGACGGGGCGTACGCCTTCACCGACCTGGACGCGGGCGAGTACGCGGTCATCGCGACCGGCTACCCGCCGGTGGCCGGATCACTCACCGTCAGCGGTCCGGGAGTCGACGGGCACGACATCGAACTCACCCACCCGGGTGAGTGATCGATCCCTCCGGTAGGCGCGTGCACCTGAAGGGATGCGCGGGTGCACGTGAAGGGATCGCGAAGACCCCTGGTCGGACGGCACTTCCAGCGGAGAGGCTGTCGCGACCGGGTGGTAACGGGCCCCGGTGGCGGGTACGTCAGGCAGGGGACGGCCTGCCGTGTCCGCCCTGGGGCCCGACTCATGTGCCCCACGGGCCGGCCGGGCCGCCGCGGGTCATCGAGCTAGGAGAGAGATACGGGATGGGACTTCGCGCACAGGTACGGACGCGGGACGGCTGGGCGGTCCAGCACGCCGTCGTGACGGTCACCGACATGACCGGCGCCCAGGTGCTGCGGGCCGCGGCCGACGAGGACGGGGCCGTCCGCACGGACGGTTCCCTGACGGCCGGCGCGTACACGGTGATCGTCACCGCGGTCGGGTACGCCCCGGCCGCCTCCACCGCCCTCGTCACCGCGAGCGGCCGGATCGAGGGCGGCCAGATCGTGCTGGCCCGCCAGGGCGGGGTGGAGCTGCCGCCGCCGGGCGCCTGGTCGCTGGACCCCGCGCACTCCTCGGTCGCCGCGGTCGCCCAGCACCTGGGGATCTCCAGCGTGCACGGCCGCTTCACCGACTTCGGCGGCCGGATCCAGATCGCCAACGACGTCTCCCGCTCCCGCGTCGACGCGGTGATCAGGGCGGCCAGCATCGACACCGGGAACGGCATGCGGGACAAGCACCTGCGCTCGCCGGACTTCCTGGACGTCGACCGGTACCCGGAGATCACCTACGGCTCCACCTCGCTCGTCCCGGCAGGACCGGACCGCTGGACCGTGCACGGCGAGCTGTCCATGCACGGCGTCTCCCGCCCCGTCGACCTGGACCTCAGCTACCTCGGCACCGGCCCCGACCCGTGGGGCGGGGTGCGCGCGGCCTTCCACGCCACCGCCGAACTGCGCCGCGACGACTTCGCGATGAACTACAACCAGGTCCTCCAGGCGGGCATCTCCGCGATCGGCACGACCCTGCGCGTAGAGCTGGACATCCAGGCGGTGCAGGGCGAGGCGCTGCCCGGCTAGGGCGTGTCCGGCGATTCCCGTCGTCGCCCGCAGGGCGGCCGCGCGGCGTCAGGTGCCGTGCTCTCGGCGTGCCGGCCCCAGGCCCTCGTACGGGACGTACGTGGGTCCGGGGCCGGTGCTGCGAGAGTGCGCGCATGGCGCCGCGCGGCAGACGGGAACTGTCGGACAGTGCCTCGTCGCGCCCGGTCGTAGGGTGGTGGGCATGGCACCGAACATCGCGACCAACACCGCCGTGGAGCTCGACGAGTTGCTGGCGTTCGTACGCCCCCGGCACCGGGCGGTCCTGCTCACCACCCGGGCCGACGGCCGCCCCCAGGGCTCCCCGCTGACCTGCGGCGTTGACGACTCGGGACGGATCGTCATGTCGACGTACCCCGAGCGTGCCAAGACCCGCAACGCCCGCCGCGACGAGCGGGTCAGCGTGATCGTGCTGTCAGACGAGTGGGACGGGCCGTGGGTGCAGGTCGACGGTTCGGCGGAGGTCATCGACGCCCCGGACTCGGTCGAGCCGCTCGTCGAGTACTTCCGGAACATCTCGGGCGAGCACCCGGACTGGGACGAGTACCGGGCGGCGATGGTGAAGCAGGGGAAGTCGATCATCCGGGTCACCCCGGAGCGCTGGGGTCCCGTCGCCACCGGCGGCTTCCCCGCCCACCTGGCCCCGGGGAGCTGACCCCGCGATGACCGGGAACACCGGGTCGAACCACCCGGTCCTCGCGTGCGGGCCGCCCGTCCCCACCCCGCTGCCCGCGCCCGACATCCTCGCGCGGGCCCGGCTGCTGGTCGCGGCCTCGCTCGACCGCGGTCTCGTACGGGAGCTGGAGCGGATCACCGGGCGCCCGGCCGAACCCCTGACGGACGTGCCGCCGCCGTCCGGCCGGCCCCTCCTGTGCGTGGGCGAGACGCTGCCCGACGCCCTGCGGACGGACCGTCTGCTCTGGTTCCACAGCGTCAACGCCGGAACCGACCCGCTGCTCTCCGCCGGTCCCTGGCCCGCCCCTGCGCTCCTGACCCGGACCGTGGGCCGGATGGGTGAGCGGATCGCCCAGTACGTCCTGGCCTGGATGCTCGCCGAGTGCCAGTCCGTACCGGAGTTCACCGCCCAGCACGCCCGCGCGCACTGGGAGCGCCTCCCCACCGAGCTCGTCGCCGGGCAGACCGCCCTGATCTACGGGACCGGCCGCATCGGCGCCGCGGTCGGGCGGCTGCTGGGTGCCTGCGGGGTACGCACCGTGGGCGTCGCCCGCACGACACGGGGCGGGCCGGAGCCGGGATCCGCCCGGGTGGTGCCGGGCTTCGACCGTGTGATCGGGGCCGCCGAGGACACCGAAGCGCTGGCCGAGGCCCGCTGGGTGGTCTCCACCCTGCCGTTGACCGGGGCCACGGAGGGCTTCTTCGGGGCCGCCCGGCTCACGGCGGTGCGCGGGGCGACGTTCGTCAACGTGGGGCGTGGCGCGACCGTGGACATGGGGGCGCTGGAGACCGCGCTGCGGGACGGCCGGGTGCGGCGGGCCGTGCTGGACGTGCTGCCGGCGGAACCGGCCGCACCCGGGGACCCGGTGTGGAGGCTGCCCCGTACGGTCATCACCTCGCACTCCTCGGGGATCACCACCGACGAGGACGTGGTCACCGACTTCACCGCCTGCTGGGAGGCCGTGGCGGCGGGCCGGCGGCCCGAGCTGACGGTGGACGTGGGGCGCGGCTACTGAAGCGGCTGCTGAGCGGTCCCCGCGGGCGGCTACTTCGCCGGTGACCCGGTCCGGTCGCGCATCGTCTCGATGCCCGCGATCACCACGTCCAGCGCGAAGACGAAGTCCCGCTCGCGCATCTCCTCGACCGTGTCCCCGCCCCGGGCCGACATGATCTCGTCGGAGTACTCGGTGATCTCCCGCAGGTGCGGCTGCGCCCTGATCGTGCCCATCGCCTGCTGGTGGTACTCGTCCTGGGTGAGCCCGGTCGCGTCGCACCGCGCCTTGAAGTGGCCCTCCACTGTGCCGAATCCGTACACGAACTGGAAGACCGCCGAGAGCGCGCCCGTCTGCCGTTCCAGGGGAAGGCCGGTGGCCCGGATGATGTCCTGCACGGCGTACGAGAACAGCATGGAGTTCGGGCCGATGTTGAGGAAGGTCCCGGCCAGCGGGGAGATCCAGATGTGGCGTACGAGGAGTTCGCGGTAGCTGCGGGCCAGCTCCCGCAGCCGGTCCTGCCAGTCGGCGTCCTCGCGGGGCGGGGCAATCTCGGCGTAGACCGAGTCGAGCGCCAGTTCCAGGAGGTCGTCCTTGGTGTCGACGTACCAGTAGAGGGACATCGCGGTGACGTCCAGCTCGGCGGCGAGCCGGCGCATGGAGAACTTGGCGAGGCCGTCGGCGTCCAGCAGCCGCACCGACGCCTCGGTGATCCGGTTGCGGTCCAGGCCCGCCGGGGACTCCGACCTGCGGGAGCGCGAGGGGGGCCGCCGGTCCAGCCATACGCTGGTCCGCGCGGGGTTGCCCGCGCGGCCGGACACGGCCCCGGACGCGGAGTCGGAGTCGGAGTCGGACGCGGAGTCGGACGCGGACCCGGACCCGGACCCGGACTCGGACCCGGACTCGGACGCGGAGTCAGACCCGGACCCGGACGCGGAATCAGACGCGGAATCGGGCTCGGCCGCGGACTCGGAGTCGGTCTCGGACACCATGGCGCACTCTCCTCGTCTTGCTCGGACCGCCCCGCCGAGCTGTCCTGCCGGAAGGCGGGACCGGGCCGGTCCTGCCGGAAGGGCGGCGTACCGGACGCTGACGGTCCGGTACGCGCGTCCCGTCCGATGCTATGCCGCCGGTCCCGTCGAGTCCGACCGGTCCCCGGCCTTCACCGGCCGGCCGGCCCGCTCGGCCGGGACATCGCTCCCCGCCCCGGTGGTCTCCTCCGCGGTCGCGTCGGCAGCCGCAGGGGCAGTGGCCCCCGCAGTCGTCCCCGCAGCGGCCCCGGCGGCCGACGCCTCCGCCCGCTCGGCCCGGCGCAGCAGGAGCGCGGCGAGCAGACCGCCCGCCAGCACCGCGACCGCGCCCGCCAGTTGGCTCACCTCCAGGCCCGAGGCGAAGGCGTCCTTGATCTGCTCCCGGGCGGCGGGCCCGTCGGCGGCGGCCAGGGCCGCGGGCAGCGATGCGGCGCCGACGGCGGCCGGCACGAGCGCGGCGAACCGGGCGTTCATCACGGCGCCGAGCACCGCGACCCCGAGCCCGTTGCCGAACTCCGCGAGCGTCCCGTTGACCCCCGCGCCCACCCCGGCCTTCTCCGGTGGGATGGCGCTCATGATGGCGTTGGCCATCGCGGGCATCGCCAGGGCGATCCCCGCCCCCATGACGACCAGGCCGAGCAGCATGCCGCCGTAACCGTGCCGTCCGAGCAGCGCGATGGCCGCGAGTCCGGCCGCCAGGCAGCTCATCCCCGCCGCGATGACGACGGGCGTCCCGGCCTTCCGCACGAGCCGGGCGCCCAGGCCGGTCAGGTTGAGGGCGACCACGGTGAGCGCCATCGGAGCCGTCCGCAGGCCCGCCTCCAGCGGCCCGTATCCGAGCACGAACTGCAGGTGCTGGGTGAGCAGGAAGAGCGAACCGCCCATGCCGAAGGCGACCAGGATCGCGCCCGCCACCGCGCCGATGAACTTCTGGTTCCGGAAGAAGTGCATGTCGAGCATCGGGTGGGGGATGCGGAGCTCCCACAGGACGAAGCCGGTCATCACCGCGACCCCGATGAACACCGTCAGCAGCACCCGGCCGGACGCCCAGCCGTGCTCGGGTCCGGAGATGATCGCGAAGACGACGGCGCTCATGCCGATCGTGGAGAGCAGCGCGCCCAGCAGGTCGGGCCGCTCCCCCCGGCCGCTCTTCGACTCCGGTACGAGCCGGAAGACGGCGGCCAGGGCGATCAGGGCGACCGGGATGTTGATGAGGAAGATCGCGCCCCACCAGAAGTGGTCGAGGACGAACCCGCCGAACAGCGGCCCCGCCGCGAAACCGAGGGAGCTGACGGTCGACCAGATCCCGATCGCCTTGACCCGCTCGGCGTCGTCGAAGATCTGGACCACGACGGCGAGCGTGGTGGTGAGCAGCAGCGCGCCGCCGACGCCCATCCCGGCGCGGGCGGCGATGAGCTGGCCGGAGGACTGGGAGAGCCCGGCCACCAGCGAGCCGATGCCGAACAGGGCGAGGCCCACCATCAGCATCTTCTTGCGCCCGTAGCGGTCGGCGGCGCTGCCCGCGGTGAGCAGCAGACCGGCCTGGACGAGCGAGTAGGCGTTGATCATCCACTGCACGTCGGCGGTGGAGGCGTGCAGCTCCGTGGTGAGGGAGGGGATCGCGACGTTGAGGACGGTGTTGTCGAGCAGCACCGTGAGCTGGGCCAGGCAGATGACGCCGAGGATCAGCCAGCGCTGCGGATGCCCCTGGGGGGCGGGATCGGGTCGCTCTGCGGCGGGCGCCGTCATGCGGGCTCCTTGGGCTCCGGTGCGGCGACAGCTCGCTCCGGTTAGTTGTACGGCGTACGGGACTTGGCGATGTACACCGTACAGGCAGCTCCTGTACGACGTACAAGTCAATATCCGCGCTGACGGACCGGCCGCGCCGGTGGGGTCCGCGCGGCGACCTGGCGGTACGGTTCTCGACGCTGACCTGACAAAGGCCGTGATATCCGGCCGGTTGGAGAGCCATGCCGCTGCGTCGCCGTACCCCTCGTCTCCCTCAACTCCTCGTCGCCGCATCCCTCCTGGGGGCGCTCATCGCGCCGCCCGCCACCGCTGCCACGACGCCCCGCCCCCTGTCCGACGGGGGGTTGCCGCTGCGGGTCGCCACCTACAACATCCACGCCGGGTCCGGTATGGACGGCGTCTTCGATCTGGACCGTCAGGCCGCCGAACTCCGTTCACTGGACGCGGATGTGATCGGTCTTCAGGAGGTCGACCGGCACTGGGGCGACCGCAGCGGGTGGCGGGACCTCGCGGGTGAGCTGGCGCGGCGGCTGCGCATGCACGTCTCCTTCGCGCCGATCTACAGCCTGGATCCGGCCGAACCGGGCGGGCCCCGGGCGGAGTACGGGGTGGCCGTGCTGTCGCGGCACCGGATCCTGAGCGCCGAGAACCACGAGATCACCCGCCTCTCGACCCAGGACCCGAACCCGGTCCCGGCCCCGGCGCCGGCGCCGGGGTTCGGCGAGGTCGTCGTGCGGGTGCGGGGGCTGCCCGTCCACGTGTACGTGACCCACCTCGACTACCGCCCGGACCCCGCCGTCCGCGTCGCCCAGGTCGCCGACACCCGGCGGATCATGGCCGAGGACCGGGGCCCGCGGATCCTGCTCGGCGACTTCAACGCGGAGCCCGCCGCCCCCGAACTGGCCCCGCTGTGGCGGGAGCTGGCGGACGCCGACCCGGGTGCGCCCACCTTCCCGGCGCAGGACCCGGTCAAGCGGATCGACTACGTGGCGGTGTCGAAGGACGGGCCGCACGGCGGGATCAGGGTGCGGAAGGCGTGGGTGCAGGAGAGCGTCGCGTCCGACCACAGGCCCGTGGTGGCGGACCTGTCGGTACGGGGGCGGGGCCGATGAGTCAAGGCCCGTTGAGTCCGGGCCCGATGAGTCCGGGGCGGTTCGGGAGTCCCCTTCTTCGGCGACTTCGGCTGGGAAGCTTCCTTTTGCGGCCGGAGCGCGTCTTCCTGCCCGAGGGCGGGCGAAGGGCTCCGAGAGAACACGCGGTACCGGACGAAGGACGACGACCATGACCACCACCACCCTGCGGGAACTGCTGGACACCCACATCGCCAGGGGATCGATGCCGGGCGCGGTGGCCCTGGTCGCCCGGGGCGAACGGGCCGAGGTGGTGTCGGCCGGCACGGCCGGCCTCGCCGGGTCCGCGCCGATGCGGCGGGACTCGCTCTTCCGCCTCGCCTCGATCACCAAGCCGATCGTGGCGGCGGCCGCCATGACGCTCGTCGAGGACGGCCTGATCGCCCCCGCCGACCCGGTGGCGGCCTGGCTCCCCGAGCTGGCCTCACCGCTGGTCGTACGGACCCCTCGGAGCCCGGTCGACGACGTGGTGTCGGCGGTCCGCCCGATCACCCTGCTGGACCTGCTGACCTTCCGGGCCGGCTACGGCTTCCCGTCCGACTTCTCGCTCCCGGCCCTCGCCCCGCTGACCGCGGAGCTGAAACAGGGTCCGCCGCAGCCGCAGGCCGTCCTCGCGCCGGACGCCTGGATGGCCGCGCTGTCCCGTATCCCGTTGCTGCACCAGCCGGGCGAGGGCTGGCTCTACAACACGTGCTCCGACATCCTCGGCGTCCTCGTCGCCCGGGTCGCCGACCGCCCGCTGCCCACGTACCTGGCAGAGCGGCTGCTGGAGCCCCTGGGCATGACGGACACCGCTTTCGCCGTGGAGCCCGCCGTGCTGGACCGGTTCACCGGCTACTACCGGGCCGGGGCGGACAGCGGGAGCGAGCCCGAGCTGGTGGACGCCCCGGACGGGCAGTGGAGCGCCCCGCCGCCCTTCCCGTCCGGCGCCGCCGGCCTGGTCTCGACCGTCGACGACTGGTACGCCTTCGGCCGGATGCTGCTCGCCGGCGGCCTGAACGACGACGGTCACCGGGTGCTGGCCGCCGAATCGGTCCGCCAGATGATCACCGACCACCTGACCCCGGAGCAGCGCGCGGCGAGCGGACTGTTCACGGAGGGCCAGGGCTGGGGGTTCGGTGGCTCGGTGGACGTCGAGATCTCGGCCCCGTGGAACGTCCTCGGCCGCTACGGCTGGGTCGGCGGCACCGGCACCACGGCCCATGTCATCCCGTCCACGGGCACGGTCGCGGTCCTGCTCACCCAGATGGAGATGGACGGACCCACCACACCGCAGGTGATGCGGGACTTCTGGACGTACGCGGCCGGGTTCTGAGCCCCGCCGCCCGCGTCGCCTCCCATGCCCTCGCCGAAGCCGGGGTTCACACCGTCACCGGTGCCCGTACCCGTACCGCCGGGTGCGGTTCTCCGGGGGCGGTGGGCATGGAAGGCGATCGCGGTGACGGACCCGATGACGGCCGCGACGACGGCGATCAGGGACACGGCCGACACGACGAGCCGGGTCCGCGGTTCCACGGCCGGCCCAGCACCCCCACGGCCCCCCGCCTACTCACCGGGCTTGATCAGGTAGCCCGCGCCGCGCCGGGTGTGGATCATCGGCGTGCGTCCGGCGTCGATCTTCTTGCGGAGGTAGGAGATGTAGAGCTCGACGACGTTGGCCTGGCCGCCGAAGTCGTAGTTCCAGACCCGGTCGAGGATCTGCGCCTTGCTGAGGACCCGGCGCGGATTGCGCATCAGGAAGCGCAGCAGCTCGAACTCGGTGGCCGTGACGTGGATCGCGTCCCCGCCCCGGCTCACCTCGTGGCTGTCCTCGTCCAGGACCAGGTCCCCGACGACGAGCGTGGACTCGCTCCGCCCGGCCGCGACGGCCGAGCCCGAACGGCGGATGAGCCCGCGCAGCCGGGCCA
Organism: Streptomyces anulatus; assembly: GCF_000721175.1. GTDB lineage: Bacteria > Actinomycetota > Actinomycetes > Streptomycetales > Streptomycetaceae > Streptomyces > Streptomyces anulatus_C. The sequence continues at coordinate 361,411 of NZ_JOEZ01000001.1, read as the reverse complement.
CGACCTCCTCCAGGCTGAACGGCTTGGTGACGTAGTCGTCGCCGCCCGCGGTGAGCCCGGCGATCCGGTCCTCGACGGCGTCCCGGGCGGTCAGGAAGAGGACCGGCACATCGGCGTACTCGCGACGCAGCCGGCCCAGCACGGACAGCCCGTCCATGTCCGGGAGCATCACGTCCAGGACCACCGCGTCCGGCCGGAAGTCCCGCGCGGCCCGGACCGCCCCGGCCCCGTCCCCGGCGCTGCGCACCTCCCACCCCTCGTACCGCAGCGCCATCGAGAGCAGCTCGGTGAGCGGAGCCTCGTCGTCCACGACCAGGACCCGCACGGGGGTACGGTCCGGCCTGAGCAGTTCGGTACGCCCCTGGGGCGAGGTCGTCGTCGTCATGGGGACCACTCTGTGAGGCACCCGTGAGAGAAGCCTGACCCGTTTCTGTGAATTGCCTGAGAAAGCGGCGCGGGCTTCAGGAGCCCCGGATCCCGAACAACGCGGCAGCGTTCCCGTGACAGACCGCCCGCAACCACTCCTCACCCAGCCCGAGCCGCTCCAGCGCCTCCAGCTGATGGACGTACGGGTAGGGGATGTTCGGGAAGTCGGTCCCCAGCAGGATCCGGTCCCCGAGATCGGCGAGCCGCCCCCGTTCGGCCACCGGGAAGGGACTGAACCCTTCACTGAAGTCGGTGAACGCCATCGTCGTATCGAGCCGCACCTCCGGATACGCCTCCGCCAGCGCCAGGAACTCCGCGTACTCCGGCATCCCCATGTGCGCCACGATCAGCCGCAGCCGGGGATGGCGCGCCAGCAGCCGCCCGACCGGCCCGGGCCCGGTGAACTCCCCCGGCGCGGGCCCCGACCCGCAGTGCATGACCACCGGAATCCCGGCCTCCGCGAGCAGCCCCCAGACCGGCTCCAGCAACGGATCGCCGGGGTCGTACGCACCCACCTGGAGGTGCGACTTGAACACCCGGGCCCCCGCCTCGACGGCCTCCTTCACGTACACCTCGACGCCCTCCTCCGGGAAGAGGGTCGCGGTGTGCAGGCAGTCGGGGGTCCGGGCGGCGAAGCCGGCGGCCCAGCCGTTCAGCCAGCGGGCCATGCCGGGCTTGTGCGGATAGAGCATGGAGGTGAAGCGCAGCACCCCGAACGACCGCAGGACGGACAGCCGCGCGTCCTCCTCGTACCGATAGGTGATCGGCCACTCAAGACCCGTGAGCGGCCCGACGGCGTCGAAGTAGGCCCACACCTTGCGCAGGACCTGCTCGGGCATGAAGTGGGTGTGCACGTCGATGATCCCGGGCAGCCCGAGCCGCTCCCGGAACCGCACCACGTCATCGCTCTCCGGCCCCACGGACGCACTCCCTCGGTCGACGGTCAGAACAACCCACCCTGCACACCGCCGCCGCCGATGTCGATGAGGGGGACACGCACATCGTTCGCTGCTGTCGGACCTACGGCGGCGAGCTCCCAGCCGGTGATCAGCCGCGTGTCCAGCACGACCACGCCGCCCCCGTCCACGGCAAGGTGGAGATCGGGTCCGGCGGCAGCCACCAACCGCCCCGCCACAACGCCCCCGTCGACCAGCTCACGCACCGACCGCGTGGCAGCGGCCGAACGGTCCAGCCCGAAGATCCCGCCATGATCGACGACGTCCAGAGGTACCCGCTCCAACGACTCGGGCCACCCGTGCCCCTCCAGCTCCGCGGCCCGCCCGTACAACTCCGCCACCTCGGCGAACCGCTCCTCCACACCGGGGAGTCGCCCGCGCACGGCCCGCTTCCTGGCGTACGGGATCCGGTCCGGCACCCCGAGGGCGGCCCGCAGCACCTCCTCGGTCCGCCGGGCGGCCATCAGAGGTCCGCGCCCCAGCCAGGTGAACGCCACGGCCCCCTGCTCCCGCAGCCGTGCGGCGTCCCGCTCCTCCCGGGTGATCCCGACCTTGACCATGCCGGGCCCGAACCAGGCGAGGTACACGCGGTACGTACGCGGGTCGTCCAGCAGCGTGTCGGCGGCCACCGAGTGGGCCCGGTCCAGCCGGGCGCACTCCGGGCACCGAGCCCCGGTGCTGCGTACGGGCACCACCGCCGCCACAGGACACACGTTCCCCCGGGCCCCCACGCAGTGCCGCTCCCCCACCGCGCGGAAGCCGAGCCCGGCCCCGTGGGCGAGGACACTCGCCCGTCGCTCCCGGCCCTTGCTCCACCCCAGTCGCGGTACATCGCCCGGCCATGCGACCCCGGTACACCGCCACCCGAAGGCCACCCGAACTCCGCTCTCTCCGTCGCACTCCGCACAGACCGACCCTCAGGTCTCCGTGAAGGCTACGGCCACCCCGGCAGCCCGCACTGATGCGGCCGGCGCCCACGCCCCGTAACCCTGCTACGCGCCACGCACCGGCTCAACGGGGGTCCGGCTCGCAGGCGACCCCGTCGCCGTCCGCGTCCGGCGCCACGACTGGCCGCCGACAACGGCGACCAGCGGCCCTCCCGTCCCAGGATCACCCCGTGCGCCACATCCGCCGCCGAGCCATCCATCGGCCCCCTCCCTCCTGACGGTATGGATCTGACGGTTCAGAACGGTGCCCCGGCCCCCGCAGGCACCGGGGCTTCGCGCACCCCGCGAGCGTAGGATCCGGGCCATGGCGCTGACCGGGAACCAGATGGACCTGTTCGAGGCTTCCATGCCCCGTCTGAAGGCGATCGCCTACCGTCTCCTCGGTTCCGCGAGCGATGCCGAGGACGCCGTGCAGGACACGTTCCTGCGCTGGCAGGCCGCCGACATCGAGCGCATCGAGGTCCCCGAGGCCTGGCTGACGAAGGTCCTCACGAACCTCTGCCTCAACCAGCTCACCTCGGCGCGCGCCCGGCGCGAGACCTATGTGGGCCAGTGGCTGCCCGAGCCGCTGCTGGCCGGGGACCCGATGCTCGGCCCCGCAGACACCGTCGAGCAGCGCGAGTCGGTCTCGTACGCCGTCCTCACCCTCATGGAGCGGCTGTCACCCAACGAGCGGGTGGTGTACGTGCTGCGGGAGGCCTTCGGCTACCCGCACCGCAGGATCGCGGAGATCCTCGACATCACCGAGGCCGCCGGCCAGCAGATCTTCCACCGCGCCAAGAAGCACATCGCGGAGGGCCGGGCCCGTACCGAGATCGACGAGGCCGCCACCCGGCGGATCGTCGAGGAGTTCCTCACGGCCGCCACCAGCGGCCGGACCGAACCGCTCGTCCGGCTGCTCACCGCTGACGCCGTCGCGATCGGCGACGGCGGCGGCAAGGTGCCGGCCCGCGCGAAGGCGTTCGAAGGCGCCCTCGCCGTCGCGAAGTTCATGCGGGGCCTGTTCACCCCCGGCAAAGCCAAGCAGGCCATCACCGGCGGCACCGCCGAGATCCACATCACGACCGCCAACGGCGGCCCCGCCGTCGTCGCGGTCGTCGACGGGCGCCTCATCGGCGTCACCTGCCTGGAGATCACCGCGGACGGCATCACCGCCATCCGCAGCCAGGTCAACCCCGACAAGCTCGAACGCGCGAATGAGCGCTGGGCGGCCACGGACCACGGGGAACCCCTGTTCCACGCCTTCTGACCCCCTGTGTCGCACGTCACATCGCCCGCCTGTCAGGAAACGACGGGCTGCCCGGTTCAAGGGGCGAAACCTCGTGAGACAGGAGCCAGGACATGCAGCAGCACCGCATCATCGTCATCGGAGCCGGTTACACCGGAGCGACTGCCGTCGGACGCCTCGCCAGGCGGCTGCGGAGCGAGGACGTCTCCCTCACCCTCGTCAACACCGAACCGGACTTCGTCGAGCGCGTCCGGATGCACCAGCTGGCGGCGGGCCAGGACCTCCGCCCCCGGCCCTTCCGCGAGATGTTCGCCGGCACGGGCGTCCGGCTGAAGCTCGCGAAGGTCACCGGGATCGACGTCGACCGCCGAACGGTGACCGTCACCGCCCCGGACGGAGCCGGGGAGCCGGAAGACCTGGAGTACGACACCCTCGTGTACGCCCTCGGCAGCGCCTGGAACACCCAGGGCGTCCCCGGCACCGCCGAGCACGCCCACGAGATCGCCGGCCGCCCCGGGGCCCAGCGCCTGCGCGACCGCCTGGCCGCGCTCGCCCCCGGCGGACCCGTGGTCGTCGTCGGCGGCGGCCTCACCGGCGTGGAGGCCGCCACGGAGATCGCCGAGACCCGCCCGGACCTCGACGTGGCCCTGGTCGCCCGGGGCGGACTGGGCGACTGGCTCTCCCCCAAGGGCGCCCGCCACCTGCGGAAGGTCTTCACCGGCCTGCGGATCACCGCACACGAACACACCGCCGTCACCGCCGTGGAGGCCGGCCGCGTCACCACCACCGAGGGCGACATCCCGGCCGCGATCACGGTCTGGACGACCGGCTTCGCCGTCCACCCCATCGCCCGCGCCACCGCGTTGGAGACCGCCGGCAACGGCCAGATCATGGTTGACGCCACCATGCGCTCGACCTCGCACCCGGACGTGTACGCCATCGGCGACGCGGCCCTGGCGGCAGGCCCCGGCGACAAGCCGCTGCGCATGTCGTGCGCCTCGGGCGTCCCCACCGCCTGGCAGGCCGCCGACGCCATCGCGGCCCGCCTCACCGGCGGCAAGCTCCCGACGATCTCGGCCCGCTACTTCAACCAGTGCGTCTCCCTCGGCCGCAAGGAGGGCCTGATCCAGTACGTCACCGCCGACGACCGGGCCGTCAGCGCAGCCCTCACCGGCCGCCTGGCCGCCTTCTACAAGGAACTGGTCTGCAAGGGCGCGGCCTGGGGCGTCGCCAACCCGACCCTGGGCCTGCCGACCCGCCGCCGCCGGACCACGACGACGCCGGCGCGGGCGGGCGCTACAGCCGCTGCCGCTGAAGCGGCGTGAGGTTCCGGTCCAGGATCCCCCTGAGGCGCTCCACGTCCTCAGGGCCCTGGGCGCCCCTCTTCGGCAGCACCGCGATACCGGCCGAGCGCTCACCGCCGAGCAGCACGAAGAGGCTGGCGGTCTCCAGATACCCCCGGTGCACCGCCCACTCGAACGTGAAGGACACCCGCTCGCCGGTACTGACCGCGCCGCGCTCATCGGCCACCATGCGGCACTGCCCGTACGGCTCCACCACGCTGAACAGCTGTCGGGCCTGGGTGCGCAGCGCCCGCAGGGTGCCCCAGGACACGATGGCCGCACAGAGCACGAGCGCGACGCTCAGCACGGGTGCCGACATACCGACGACCACCCCGAGAACAGCCAGAGCACCGACCGACGCCACCGGCACCGTCATCGCCTGCAGCCGCCCCGCCCATGTCCGCAACGCACGCGCACGAAGCGCCTCTTCGAAGTCCTCGACCGCCGGCCGGTAGACGAACACCACGTCCGCTCCCGTGCCGGTGTCCGTGTCCGACGCGAACGCGTCCCCGCCCCTGGTTTCCATGAGCGTGGAGCCTAACGAGGGGGCGCAGGGCGGCTCGCCACCGCCCACCGTGGAGGATCGAGGAGAGAACGCGAGAGGCCCCCGGGATTTCTCCTGGGGGCCTCTGGCCTGCTGTGCACTCGGCAGGATTCGAACCTGCAACCTTCTGATCCGTAGTCAGATGCTCTATCCGTTAAGCTACGAGTGCTTGGCGTTCCGGGCTTTTTCTTCCCGGTCGGCGTTGCGAGAACAACATTACATGACCTGCGCCGTGACGCGAAATCCATTAGCCGCACCGCTGCCGACCTGCGGAAACAGCCTCTTGAGGCCCTTCTCGGCCACCCTCCCCGACCGGCCCCGGCTCACCCTCCGCGCCCTCGCGCGCCCCGGAACGACCGAAGCCCCGCGCCAGGGGCACGGGGCTTCGGGATGGAGCGGAGGCGGAGGGATTTGAACCCTCGATGGGCTTTAAGACCCAAACCGCATTAGCAGTGCGGCGCCATAGACCGGACTAGGCGACGCCTCCTCCACACTGCTCGCGCGGACGCGAGTGGTGCGTGCAGATGATGACACAGTCGAGCGCCGTGCCACCAATCGCCGCTCACGTTACTAGGCCTCCGGGGGCCAGGGCAAAGCAGTTCGGCGTGGTGGCGCAACGTCCGGGCGTGGCGCGCGTTAGAGAGGGGTGGGGACCGCGGTCTTTCGTCAGTCGTCGTCGCCAGTCAGCCGTCCGTCAGCCGTCGTGCCGGGGCGGGCCCGAGTCCGTCCGTGGCCGCCGTGGCCGACCGTGCCGCAGAGATCCTGGAGCTTCCTCATGCCGCGCCGTCTCGCCCTCACCGCCGTCGTCTCGCTCGCCGCGCTCGCCACCGCCGTGCCGGCGTCCATCGCCACCGCCTCCGGGCCCGCGTCCTCCGGTCCGGTGCTCTCCGCCGTGCCCACCACCGGCCCGTTCGCCGCCGCCCGGCCCGCCCTCGGGCCGCTCCCCCTGCCCGTCCCGTCGCTGCCCGGGTTCCTGGACGGCGGGCAGGGCACGGGCTCCGGTGAGGCCGACGAGGTGCTGACGCGGCTCACCGTGAGCGTCGAGAACACCGGGGTCGCCGGGGCCGACGGCACCTTCGAGCTGGAGTGCGGACCCACCGGGGGCAGCCACCCGCGGGGGCAGGCCGCCTGTGACCGGCTGGCGGAGGCCGGCGCCACCCGGGCCGGGCGGCAGGAGCTGTTCCGGGCGACCCCCGAGGGCACGATGTGCACGATGATCCACGGCGGCGACGCCACCGCCCGCATCGTGGGCACCTGGGAGGGCCGGGCCGTGGACACCACCGCGAGCCGCCGCGACGGATGCGAGATCGCGCGCTGGAACAGCCTCGTGCCGGTGCTCCCGGATGTTCGATAGTCCGTCGGTCACGGCGTGAAGGCGTTCGCCCGGGCGAGGGCCGGGGGTGCTTCCCCGGTGCCCGGGATGGAGCGTCGCGCCGCGCGTCCGCGCACGTCACGGGGTGCGCGGACGCTCACGTCATGGGCCCGCGGCGTACACCCCGCGCACAGAACCTTGGTGAGAGCTCCCCCTCATCCGCCGCCCCCGGGGCCTCCCCTGCCCTTAGACTCCTCCCGTGACAGTCTGCCGCCCGAGGGGCAAGATGGGGCCCGCTGTCGGCAAGGTGCGGTAATCAGGGAGGAAGCGTCGTCGTGAGCAGCAGGCCATCCCGAGGCACTGCTCGCCTCGCAGCCATACTCGATGCCCTTCCTGACGGGCTTCTGCTCGTCAATTGCAACGGCACGGTCGTCAACGCCAACGCCATCGCACTCGAGATGTTCGAGACCCCGGGCACCGCGCTCGTCGGTCGCGGACTGCTCGATCTGCTGCCGGAGTTCGACTCCAAGCTGATCCCGGGTTCGATGCGCCGGCCCGAGGCTGCGGACGAGCAGGGCAGGACCAAGCCGACGCGGATGACCGCACGGCGCACCGACGGGCGCGAGTACCCCGTCGAGGTCACCAGCGCGACCCTCGACAGCGGGCAGGCCGCGTACAACGACATCCACTCCAGCTACACCGGCGACGAGCTGCTCATGCTCGTGGTGCGGGACCTCTCCGGCACCGTCGACACCGAGGCGGAGCTGGCCCGTTCGCAGCGCCAGACCGAGATGATCCTGCGGGCCGCCTCCGAGGGCGTCGTCGGCACGGACACCGACGGGCGCGTCGTCCTCGTCAACCCCGCCGCCGCACAGATCCTCGGCTTCCGGGCCAGCGACCTCGGCGGCCAGGAGCTGCACCCGCTGATCCTGCACTCGCGGGCGGAGGGCGAGCCGTTCCCGTACGAGGACTCCCCGCTCGCCGACACCCTCAAGTCGGGGCGCAAGCACCGGGTGCGCGGGCAGGTCCTGTGGTCCAAGAGCGGCGCACAGGTGCCGGTGGACCTCACGACCGCGCCGGTACGCGACGGGGACCAGCTCGTCGGCGCGGTGATGACGTTCACCGACCGCCGGCCGTACGAGGAGCTGTCCGCCCAGCACAAGAGCGTCGTCGCCGAGCTGACCACGAGCCACTCCGCCGAGGTCACCGCGCTCAAGGAAGCGCACGCCGCCGAACTGGAGGCGCTGGAGGAGGCCCACGCCACCGAGCTCGCCGACCGGACCGAGCGGTACGCCGCCGAGGTCGAGGGACAGGCCGAGCTGCTCGCCTCCCTGGGCGCCCGGCACTCCCAGCTCACCGCCGTCCTCGGCGGTTCACTGCGCGGGCCCCTGGAGGAGCTGCGCGGCGAGCTGTCCACGCTGGCCGCCGACCCGGCCGGTCAGCTGTGGCCGGAGGCGAACCAGATCCTGCACCACCTGGCCGCCGGGTACGCCCGGATGACCACCCTCGTCGACAACGTGCTGGGCTACCAGCGCCTCGACACGGGCGTGGAGGGGCTGCACAAGGTCCCCGCCATGATCGAAGGGATCGTGACCGGCGGGATCGACGGGGCGGTCGAGCTGATCGGGCCCGGGCGCGCCCAGTTCGCCGTGCACGCCCCGCCGATCGAGGCCGAGGTCGACGCGCGTCAGCTGGCGACCGCCATCGCCCATCTCGTCGCGGACGTCTGCGGTGTCGATTCGACCGGCAAGACCCGGGCCGCGCCCGGGGGCGGCTATGTCGACTCCACGGTGGTCGTGGCCGCCGCCCAGCGCGGTGACGTCGTGCGGATCGAGGTGCGCGGGCCGTTCGCCGGGGGCGACCCGGTGCACGAGCCGATCGTGCGCGGCATCGTCCGGGCGCACGGCGGGGTCCTCCAGACGCACGAGATGCCGGGGATGAGCGGCAGCGCGTACGTGCTCGACCTGCCCGTCGGCGCCGCTTCCGGCACGATCGCGCCCCCGGAGGCGGACGGGAACGCCCCGCTGCCGGAGCCCGCACCCGTCGCGTCCTCGTCGCCCGAAGGCCTTGGAGCGCCGGGCGTCACCAGTGGCGGTCGGCGCCGGGCGCGCAGGTCCTCCACCGACGCGTTCCTGGACAGCCCCGGTGGTACGCCTGGTACGCCGGAGAGCACGGGCGGTGGCGAGGCCGGTGCCGTGGCTGCCGCTGTCGAACCCGCTGCCGCTCCTGCTCCCGCTCCGGAGGACCGTCCGGCCGCCGAGCCGACCGGGCGGCGGCGGGCGCGCCGTGGACCGGCCGCGCCCGAGGGGCAGCAGGCCCCCGAACTGATCCCCGCCCAGCAGGGCGAGGGCTCCGGGCGGCGGCGCGGCCGTCCCAGCCCGGCCGAGGCTCAGGCCCCGGGCGCGGGCGCGGTTCCGGTGGACACCGGGGGCTCTGCACAGCAGCAGCCTCAGCCACCGCAGCGTCAGGCACTGGCCCTGACCTCCGCCCCGTCCGCGGCGTCCTCCTCGGCACCCTCCGAGGGTTCGGTCGTCACCGCGGCGGAGAACGCCCAGGGCGGCGGCCGTCCGCAGCTCGGGCAGACCGTGCCGCCCCAGGGCGTCCCGGTGGACCCGCAGCAGCCCGTTCCGCCCGCCGGACGGCGGGCCCGTCGGGAAGGTGAGAACCTCGCCCTCCCCGCCCTCGCGTCCGGAAGCGGCGGGAGCGGCGGCCACCCGGGCGCGGAGCCTGCCCAGCAGCCCGGAAGCCAGCAGCCCGGAGGCCGGCGGGCCCGGCGCGCGCTGGCCGCCGCCCAGGAGCGCACCGCCGCCGAAACCGGTCCGCGGACGGCCTTCGCCCTGCCGCCGGCCGACGCGGACCGGGCGCCGATCGCCCCCGACGCCCCGGCGGGCCCCGGTGACGAGGCGACCGGGCACCACACGCGAACCGCACCGGAGGCCGGTCACACGCCTCCGCAGGCGCACCCCGTCGCCCCGGCGCACCCCGGCGCGCAGGCGGACGGAACCTCCGGGCAGGGCTTCCCGGCCGCTCCCGGTCCGCACCACCTTCCCGGCCCGCCCGACGGCGGCCTCCCGCAGGCTCCGGGCCCGGCGCCGGAGAGCGCCTCCTGGGGCGACACCGGGCAGACCGCCCACACCACCGGCGTCGCCGCCGTCGCGCACCCGGCCGACGGTGACGCGGGCGGCACGGCCCCGGACGCGCGGCGGCAGCCGCTGCCCGCCGAGGAGCCGATGCCGGACGGCAGCAACCCCGACTCGACGCAGGGCAGGGCCTTCAGCGTGCGGACGCTGGGCCAGGGCGTGCCGTTCGCCCAGCACCTCGCGCACCCGCAGAACCAGCCGCATCAGAGCTTGGGCGGGGCCGGCCGGCGGCGCAAGCTCGCCGCCCCGCCGGAGGGCGACCGCGCCCCGGCCCCGACCGCCGGCGGCCAGCACGCCCCGCCCCAGCAGGAACGGCCGGGCACTCCCGCGCCCGTTTCCGTGCCCGGATCTCCCCCGAACCCGAACCCGAACCGGAACCCGGCCCCGCCCCAGGGCCCGGCGCAGGAGACCGGCCAACCGGGTCAGCCGGCACAGGGCGGGCCCGGCGCCTACGGCGAGGGGCAGCTACTCGCGCCGCCCATCGCGGAGGGGCGCGCGTACGCCATAGGAGCACCCGACGAGGGGGCCGAGGGGCCCGAGCCGCTCGACGGGCCCGGGGGCGCGGTCGAGGTGGCCAACCGTCCGCACCCGCACCCGGTCGACGACGAAATGCCGCCCGAGCCGCTGGACAACCCGCGCCGACTGCTGGTCTGGCCGGCACCCGACGTGCCGACCCAGCAGGCGCTCAGCGACCGGGGCTACCGTCCGGTGATCGTGAACTCCCGCGAGGAGGTCGACGCCCAGATCGCCGCGTTCCCCGCCGCGCTCTTCGTCGACCCGCTGACCGGCCCCATCACCCGTACCGCGTTGCAGTCGCTGCGCCAGGCGGCCGTCGCGGCCGAGGTTCCGGTGCTGGTCACCGCCGGTCTGGGACAGGCGACCCGGGAAGCGGCGTACGGAGCCGACCCGGCCGTCCTGCTCAAGGCGCTGGCCCCGCGCGACAGCGAGCAGCATCCCTCGCGGGTGCTCCTGATCGAGGAGCACGAGGAGATCGCGGTGGCGCTGACGCAGACCCTGGAGCGGCGCGGAATGCAGGTGGCGCGCGCCGCGACGGACAGCGAGGCCGTCGACCTGGCGGGCCGGATGCGGCCGAACCTCGTGGTGATGGACCTGATGCAGGTACGTCGCCGGCGCGCCGGGATCATCGACTGGCTGCGGGCCAACGGGCAGTTGAACCGCACCCCGCTGGTCGTCTACACCTCGGCCGGGATGGACCCTGCGGAGCTGCCTCGGCTCACATCGGGCGAAACCGTCCTCTTCCTGGCGGAACGATCGACCAGCGACGAGGTCCAGTCCCGGATCGTCGACCTGCTGGCGAAGATCGGCACCAACTGACCGCGCCAGCGACAGGGCGGGGGCGGCACGGGAATCCCGTACCGCCCCCGCCCTGTTTCACGTGAAACGTGCGGCTCGAAGAGCCCGAAGCGTCAGAGCCCGAAGCGTCAGACCTCGAAGCGTCAGAGCCCGAAGGGTCAGAGCTGGGTGACGTCCAGCTCGCCTTCCGCGTACTGCTTGCGGATCACCTTCTTGTCGAACTTGCCGACGCTCGTCTTCGGCACGGCGTCGATCACCGACCAGCGCTCCGGCAGCTGCCACTTGGCGATGCCCGACTCGGCGAGGAACGACTTCAGCGCCTCGTAGTCGGTTTCCGCGGCGCCCTCCTTGAGCACGACGGTCGCGAGCGGCCGCTCGCCCCACTTCTCGTCCGGCACGGCGACGACGGCCGCCTCCGCGACGTCCGGGTGGGCCATCAGCGCGTTCTCCAGCTCGACGCTGGAGATCCACTCGCCGCCCGACTTGATGACGTCCTTGGCCCGGTCGGTGAGGGTGAGGAAGCCGTCGGTGCTGATCACGCCGACGTCGCCGGTCTTCAGCCAGCCGTCCTCGCTGAACTTGTCCTCGGGGCGCAGGTGCTCGCCGTCGGCCCCGCCGTAGTAGGCGGCGGCGATCCAGGGGCCCCGGACCTCCAGCTCACCGGCCGACTCGCCGTCCCACGGAAGGCGTTCGCCGCCGGGGCCGACCAGCCGCGCCTCGACCCCGGCGGGGAAACGGCCCTGGGTTACCCGGTAGGGCCACTGCTCCTCGTCGCTCAGCCCGGCGGGCGGGTGGGCCATGGTGCCCAGCGGCGAGGTCTCCGTCATGCCCCAGGCGTGGCAGAGCCGGACGCCGAGCTTGTCGTACGCCTCCATCAGCGAGGGCGGACAGGCCGCGCCGCCGATGGTCACGTTGGCCATGGAGGTGAGGTCGCGCGGGTTGGCGGTGACCTCGGCGAGCAGGCCCTGCCAGATGGTGGGGACCGCGGCCGCGTGCGTCGGGCGCTCGCGCTCGATCATGTCGGCGAGCGGGGCGGGCTGCAGGAAGCGGTCCGGCATGAGCATGTTGACGCCGCTCATGAACGTGGCGTGCGGCAGGCCCCAGGCGTTCACATGGAACTGGGGCACGACGACGAGGGTGGTGTCCTTGTCGGTCAGTCCCATCGACTCGGTCATGTTGACCTGCATCGAGTGCAGGTAGATCGAGCGGTGCGAGTAGACGACGCCCTTGGGGTCGCCCGTGGTGCCGGAGGTGTAGCACATGGCCGCGGCCTGGCGTTCGTCCAGCTCCGGCCAGTCGTACGTGGTGGGGCGGTCCGCGATCAGTTCCTCGTACTCGTGTACGCGCGGCGCGACACCGGCGAGACCCGAGCGGTCCCCCGGCCCGCACACGACGATGTGCTCGATGCTCGGCAGGTGGGGCAGCAGCGGCACGAGGAGCGGCAGCAGCGAGCCGTTGACGATCACCACCTTGTCGTCCGCGTGGTTGACGATCCAGGCGAGCTGCTCGGGCGGCAGCCGGAGGTTGAGGGTGTGGAGCACGGCCCCCATGGAGGGAATGGCGAGGTAGGCCTCGACATGGGCCGAGTTGTTCCACATGAGCGTGGCCACCCGCTGGTCGCCGTCGACGCCCAGCTCGTCGCGGAGCGCATTGGCCAGCCGGGTGGCGCGCGCGCCGATCTCGGCGAAGGTGACACGGTGCGGCTCGGGTTCGCCGGTCCAGGTCGTGACCTGCGACTTCCCATGAATCGTCATCCCGTGGTGCAGGATGCGGGTGACAGTCAGCGGTACGTCCTGCATGGTGCTCAGCACGGCGTCCTCCCGGTAGGCGCTACGCGGCAGTAAGGTTCCGCTGATTCTGCGCACATACCACGCGGTATGTCACTACTCACGGGAGAAAATTCCTGTCCGGGGCCCTGCGGCGGAGCGTACCGGGCCGTCCGGATCAGCGGACCGGCATCAGCTCCGGGTCCTCGCGGAGCTTGCCGAGGGCGCGGGAGACGGCGCTCTTGACCGTACCGACCGAGACGCCGAGCACCTCCGCCGTCTGGGCCTCGCTCAGGTCCTCGTAGTAGCGCAGGACGACCATCGCGCGCTGGCGGTCCGGGAGCTTGAGCACCGCACGCCACATCGCGTCGTGCAGCGACTGCTGCTCGGCCGGGTCCGGCGCCGGGAGGGTCTCCCGCTCGGGCAGTTCCTCGCAGGCGAACTCGTCGACCTTGCGCTTGCGCCACTGCGAGGTGCGGGTGTTCAGCAGGGCCCGGCGCACATAGCCGTCCAGCGCCCGGTGGTCCTCGATCCGCTCCCACGCGACGTACGTCTTGGCGAGCGCGGTCTGCAGCAGGTCCTCCGCGTCGCACGGGTTCGCGGTGAGCGAGCGCGCGGTACGCAGCAGGACCGGCCCCCGGGCCCGTACGTACGAGGAGAACGACGCGTAGGGCGCGTGGGGGTGGCCGGCGGCGGTGGCGGAGGCCGCCCTGGAGGCGCCCGTGCAGACTGGCGTGGTCATGTACTCAACGCTAGGAGCGAGCACCGCCGAGGGGATCGCCCCCAGGTCCCGAAGCGCCGTCCGCCTCAGGTTGTAGGGGGCGTACACCCTGCACCTCCTGAAGGTGGACGGGCCTCGGCGCGACCGTCAGGGTCCAGCCCCGGGAGCCCCCGGACACCCCGGACGCCGGACACCGCCGTTCAGCCGTCCGCGCCGAGCACCAGACCCGACGTCGGGACACCCGTACCGGCCGTGACCAGCGACCTCGCCGCCCCCGCCACCTGGTTCACCGAGGTGCCCCGGATCTGCCGGACGGCCTCCGCGATGCCGTTCATCCCATGGAGGTACGCCTCCCCCAGCTGACCCCCATGGGTGTTCAGGGGCAGGACGTCCGCCGCGACGAACGCCCCTGCCTCCCCGGGCCCGCAGAAGCCGAACTCCTCCAGCTGCATCAGGACGAACGGGGTGAAGTGGTCGTAGAGGATGCCCACGTCGATGTCGGCCGGGGTCAGTCCGGAGCTGCTCCAGAGCTGCCGGGCGACCACGGCGGTCTCCGGCAGGCCCGTCAGCCCGTCCCGGTAGAAGCTCGTCATCTGCTCCTGCGAGCGGCCCGCGCCCTGCGCCGCCGCGACGACGACGGCGGGCGGGCGGGGCAGGTCGCGGGCGCGCTCCACGCTGGTGACGACGAGGGCCTGGCCGCCGTCCGTCTCCTGACAGCAGTCGAGCAGCCGCAGCGGTTCGACGATCCAGCGCGACTCGGCGTGGTCGGCGAGCGTGATCGGCTTCCCGTGGAAGTACGCCGCCGGGTTCCGCGCCGCGTGCCGCCGGTCGACCACCGCCACGTGCCCGAAGACCTCCGGGTCGAGGCCGTACGCGTGCAGGTAGCGCTGGGCCGCCATCGCCACCCAGGAGGCCGGGGTGAGCAGCCCGTACGGCAGGTTCCAGCCGAGCGCCGTGCCCTCGGCGGTCGGCTCGCGCCGCTGGACGCCGGAGCCGAAGCGGCGGCCGGAGCGCTCGTTGAAGGCCCGGTAGCAGACGACGACGTCCGCGATCCCGCTCGCCACCGCGAGGGCGGCCTGCTGCACGGTGGCGCAGGCCGCGCCGCCGCCGTAGTGGATCCGGGAGAAGAACGACAGCTCGCCGATCCCGGCCGCCTGCGCGACGGTGATCTCGGGACTGGTGTCCATGGTGAAGGTGACGAGCCCGTCGACGTCGGCGGGGGTGAGTCCCGCGTCGTCGAGGGCGGCGCGGACGGCCTCGACGGCCAGCTTCAGTTCGCTGCGGCCGGAGTCCTTGGAGAACTCGGTGGCCCCGATACCGACGATCGCCGCCTTCCCGCCGAGCGAGTCGGCCCTGCGGATGCTCATGCTCCACCACCGCCCTTCTGCGGGAGGGTCACCGTGACCATGCCGGTGACATGGCGTCCGATGCCGTTGTCCCCGGTGACCCGGACCGTCGCTTCGACGGGCTCTCCGGCGGCCAGCTCGGTGATGCGGCCGGTCAACCGCATGACGTCCCCAGGGTAGTTGGGGGCGCCGAGGCGGATCGCGACCTTGCGGAGGACGGCGCAGGGGCCGAAGTGGTCGGTGATGTAGCGGCCGACGAGCCCGTTGGTGGTGAGGATGTTCATGAAGATGTCGGGGGAGCCCTTCTCCCGGGCGAGGTCCGCGTCGTGGTGCACGTCCTGGTAGTCGCGGGAGGCGATGGCCCCGGCGACGATCAGGGTCCGGGTCAGCGGGATCTCCAGGGGCGGCAGCTCGTCGCCGACGCTGTGGGCCGGCGTCACGACGCGTCCTCCTGACGGCTGCCCGCGAGCAACAGGCCCAGCTCTTGGAGGACTTCACTGCCGCAGCCGAGGTAAGCGTCGAGCTGGCGGCCCCAGAGGAAGTGCCGGTGTACCGGGTGGTCCAGGTCGGCCCCGGTGCCGCCGTGCAGGTGCTGGCCCGCGTGGACGACCCGCTTGCCCGCCTCCGACGCCCACCATGCGGCGGTCAACGCCTGTGCTCCGTGGTCCAGTTTCCGGTCCCGCCGCCAGGCCGCCTCGTACGCGGTGACCCGGATCGCCTCGGTGTCCATGTGGGCGTCGGCGGCGCGGAGCAGGACGGCCTGGTTGGTGGAGAGCGGGCGCCCGAACTGCTCGCGGGTGGCGGTGTGGCGGACGGCCCGCGCGAGCGAGCCGGCGCACACCCCGGCCTGGAGTCCGGCGAAGGCGGTGCGGGCCGTGGCGAGGACCGCCGCGTACGCCTCCGGCCCCTCGCCGAGCCGCTCCCCGCGTACGCCGTCGAGAGCGAGGCGCCCCGCAGCCCAGGGCGCGGTCGTCTCCACCGGCAGCACGGCGACGCCCGGCGCGCCCGCCCCGACGATCCACAGGGCCCGGTCGGCGTCCGCCACCAGCACCTGGGTGGCGTCGCGCAGCCAGGGCACCCAGGGCACAGCCCCGTGCAGCACACCGTCCGACGCGTGTACGCCGCCCGGCGCCGGGAACGCGCCCGTCGCGACCTTGGTACCGTCGCGCAGACCGGGCAGCAGGCGCTCGCGCTGCTCCGCCGTGCCGTGCCCGGCGACGGCGAGCAGCCCGTACACACAGGTCGCCGCGAACGGGACCTGGGCGGTGGTCCGGCCCTGTTCCTCCAGGAGCAGGACGAGGCCGAGCAGCCCGACGTCCTCGACCGCGCCGGGCAGCCCCGCCGCACACAGCTCCTTCCACAGCTCCGCGTCCGTGCCCGTACCGGCCGCCACCAGCCGCTCGTGCGTGGACAGGTCGCCGAAGATCCGCGCGGCCAGACCCTGCGCGGCGGACTGCTCCTCGCTCGGGGTGAAGTCCATCTCAACCGCCTTCGCTCGACCGGAAGACCGGCAGTTCCAGGTCGGGGTGCGTGACGAGGAACTCCAGGCGCACGGGCATGCCGACGCGGACCTTGTCGTACGGCACACCGATCACGTTGCTGACGATGCGGACGCCCTCGGCCAGTTCGACCAGCGCGACGGCGTACGGCCCGCCCTCACCGGCGGGGCTGAATGCGGGGAACGGCGGGTGGTGCATCACGACATGGCTGAAGACCGTGCCCTCGCCCGACGCCTCGACGGTGTCCCATTCCGCGCCGCCGCAAGCGTTGCAGCCGGGCAGCCAGGGCAGACGCAGGGTCGCGCAGTCGGTGCAGCGCTGGATGAGGAGCCGGTGCTCGGCGACGCCTTCCCAGAACCCGGCGTTGTCGCGGTTGATCACGGGCCGGGGACGCAGGGGCGGTTCCTGCGCCGCTGCCTGGTTCCGTGCCACCTGATTCGGTGCCGCGTGATTCGGTGCCGTCCGTTCCCGCTCCGTCTGTTCCCGCTCCGTCTGTTCCCGTTGCGCGGGGCGGTACTTGAGGATGCGGAAGCGGTGCGTACCGGCCGGTTCGCCGTCGGCACGGACGTCCGTGCGGGTCGTGACGAAGTAGCCGGTGCCGAGCTTGGTCGTCTTGCGCGGGGAGACGGATTCGATGACCGTGTCGAAGGTGATCCGGTCACCGGGGCGCAGTGGCCGCAGGTACTCCTGCTCGCAGTCGGTCGCGACGACGGAGGTGTAGCCGGCCCCGTCGAGCAGGGCGAACATCTCGTCGTACGTCGCGGTGCGGCCCGTACCGCCCGCGCCGTCGGTACGGCCCGGGCTGTCCGCACCGTCGGTACGGTCCGCGCCGCCCGTGTGCCCGGAGAGCCCGCCCATCGTCCAGGCCTGGAGCATCGTCGGCGGGGCGATGGCGTCCGGCCCCCGGTAGGCCGCCGAGGTGTCGCCCATCGCCTCGCACCAGTGCCGGATCATCGGCGCGTTGACCGGATCCTTGCCCCGGCCCGCGGTGGCGGCGGCGCGGCCTTCGTAGGCGCTGAGCTGCGCGTACAACGCGTCGCTCTCCTGACCGGGCCCTTCGTGCTCCCGCCCGCTCATCGCTTGCCCCGGGTCATCCCGAGCCGGGCCGTCGCGACGATCTCGCGCTGCACCTCGCCGACGCCGCCCCCGAAGGTGTTGATCTGCGCGGCGCGGTTCATCCGCTCCAGCTCCCCGCCGGGCCCGAAACAGCCAGGAGAACCGGCGCGGAGCAGGGCGGTGTCCCCGACGGCCTCCTGGCACATCCGGTAGACCTCGACCGCGCTCTCGGTGCCCGCGAACTTCACCCCGCTGGCCTCTCCGGGGGCCGGTGCGCCGGCGCCGACGGCGTCGACCAGCCGCCAGTTCAGCAGGCGCGTCGCCGCGAGCCGGGCGTACGCCTCCGCGAGCCGGGCGCGCACCCACGGCTCGTCGATCCGGCGGCGCCCGGTCAGGGGGTCGGGGGTACGGGCATGGGCGAGGGCCTCCTCGTAGAAGTCCTCGGCCTGCATGCCGATGGCGGCCAGGGCGACGCGTTCGTGGTTGAGCTGGCTGGTGATGAGCTTCCAGCCCTCGTTCTCGGCGCCGACGAGGTTCGTGGCGGGGACGCGCACGCCGTCGTAATAGGTGGCCGTCGTGGTCAGCCCGCCCACGGTCTCGATCGGCGTCCAGGAGAAGCCGGGGTCGTCGGTGGGCACCAGGATGATCGAGATGCCCCGGTGTCTGGGAGCCTCGGGGTCCGTACGGCAGGCGAGCCAGATCCAGTCCGCCCGCTGGGCGTTGCTGGTGAATATCTTCTGGCCGTCGATGACCCAGTCGTCGCCGTCCCGCACGGCACGGGTGCGCAGCGCCGCCAGGTCCGTACCGGCCTCCGGCTCGCTGTAGCCGATCGTGAAGACGAGTTCACCGCCGAGGATGCGGGGCAGGAAGTACGCCTTCTGCTCCTCGGTCCCGTACGCCATCAGCGTCGGGCCGACGGTGTTGAGCGTGACCATGGAGACGGGGGCGCCGGCCCGGTACGCCTCGTCGAAGAAGACGAACTGCTCGTCGGGGCCCCGGCCCCGGCCGCCGTACTCCTCGGGCCAGCCGAGACCGAGCAGGCCGTCGGCGCCGATCCGGCGGAGCAGCCGCCGCTGCTCGCCCACGTCCAGCCCGACGCCCCTGCCCCCGCCGCTGTCCTCGCCCCCCTCCCCGTCCCCGTCCTTCCGGCTGTCCCCCACTTCGGACATCAGCGCACGGAAATACGAACGGAGTTCGGCCCGGAGCCGCTGCTGGCGTTCCGTCGGAGCGAGATGCACGGGAGGGGCCTCCAGAGCTGCGGAATCAGAATGCCGGAGCGCTACCGACCGGGTCCCGGCATTCCGGCGACCGGCGGTTGCCCGCTGTCCGCTGTCCGCGCCACGCTCCAACGTTTCTGACTGTCCGTCAGATATGGCCCACTGTCAAGACGGCGGCAGCCCGCACGAGGACACCGAAGTGCTTTCGTACAGGCTGCCGTTCAGTGCATCGGGACCCACCCCCCGGGAGGTCCCGACGATCGCGCCTCCTGGGGAGGATCACCAGAAGAAGGGCGTGAAGTTCACCGCGACACTGTGGTCTGACTGGTCGATCGGCACGAAGGCCGAGTCGCTCACCTGGGCGGACGTGTTCTGGTTCGACGCGCCGGCGCCGACGGCCTGCTGCTGGGTCGTGGACGAGTTGCCGGAGTTGTCGCCGCCGACACCGCTGCCGCCGACCGTCGCCACCGCCGCGTTCGATCCGTCGTTCGCGAAGGAACCGTTGTCCGCCATGGCGACCCCGCCGCAGAGCGCGACCGTCAGGGGCGCGGCGGCGACAGCGGCGAGGGCGCGAGCGGTACGGATGCTTGCCATGTCATTTCCTCCAGGAAACGGAATTGCGGCTTCATATTCGACTGGTCCCGGGGGAGTTGGCCGACCACCCCGGTGCTGTTCACAACGTCGCGAGACCAGAGCTGCCCAGCACATCCCCGACGAACCCCTCACCACCGCCCGATTCCCCCTCACGTATGAAGAAGAGCCGATAAACCTCCTATGCCGCACGAAAGCCCAGGTCAGCGAGGTGTACCCGACGCCCCTTGGGGCGCTCGGGGAGAAGCGTTCCGCCACCCGCCCCTTCCCGGGCACCTCCACCCCACCCCCCACCTCCCCCCTTCCTTTCTTCGAACTCATGTACGAAAATAAATCCATGGCCACCATCGACCGGCAGACCCCCACCCTGGCCCTCGCCCACGCCCTGGCCGCCGCCGAGCACGGCCTCCCCGTCTTCCCCCTCTCCGCCACCAAGCTCCCCGCGCTGCGCTCGCCGCACCGGGGCGAGCAGCCGTCTGCACACTGCCGGGGCGAGTGCGGACTGCCGGGACACGGGGTGCACGACGCCACCACCGACCCAGCGGCCCTCCGCGCCCTCTTCGCCGCCGCGCCCCGGGCCACCGGCTACGGCATCGCCTGCGGACGCGCCCCGCACCGCCTCATCGGCATCGACCTGGACGTCGACCCCGCGTACCGCAGCGACTCGGCGGGCGCGCTCCGGCAGCTGGCCCTCCAGCACCTGTTCACCATCCCGCCGACCGTCACGGTGCTCACCCCGAGCGGCGGCCGCCACCTCTGGCTGACCGGCCCCGCCGATGCGACGGTCCCCAACTCCGCCGGCCGCCTCGCCCCGGGCATCGACATCCGCGGCAGCGGCGGCTACCTGGTCGGCCCCGGCTCGGTCACCGCCCACGGCCGCTACCGCCTGGCCCCCGGCACCGCCCGCCTCACCCCGGCACCCTGCCCCCGCGCCCTGCTCCGCCTCCTCACCCTGCCGCGCCGCACACCCACGGCCGCCGCCGCGGGCACGACGCACACCCAAGCCCGCCGTGGGGAGGGCCTGATCCAGTTCGTGCTCGCCGCCCACGAGGGCCAGCGCAACACCCGCCTCTTCTGGGCGGCCTGCCGCGCCTACGAACACGGCTTCGGCGACGCCCTGGCGGACGCGCTCACCGCCGCCGCCGTCCGCACCGGACTGCCGGAACACGAGGCCCGCGCCACGATCGCATCGGCGGCACGGCTGACATCGGGGCGGGGCGGGGAGACGGACGGCGCGGCCTGAGGCGCAGGGCGGGGCGGGAGGCGGACGAGCTGAGGGGTTCGGCAGCCCGATGCGAACAGCCCACATCCGCTGCCGGCTCCGGGCAAGAATCAGCCCCAGGCCCTCGCGGGCCTCGGCACCCTGGCCAAGCCCCCCGACCCCACCGGCGTCTTCCACCGCAAGGCCGTCTCCCGTATCGCCACGACAGCGGTTCTCCACCCCGGCGTACGAGGCACACGCGTGCGGCCCCCGACCGAATCTCGTGGTCGGGGGCCTTGCACCTGCGGTGGGTGTGGGATTTGAACCCACGGTGACATCGCTGCCACGACGGTTTTCAAGACCGTTCCCTTAGGCCGCTCGGGCAACCCACCCCGCGTCGGCGGTCCGGTCGCTGTGCAAGCCGATGGGCCGTCAGGCCCGCGTGGGGCCGGTTCGACGCGTGGGACAGCCTAGCCGGTCAGCTGTCGCCCTCGCGCTGGCCCAGGGTGACTTCGACCGTGGCCGTCCTGCCGTCGCGCTCGTACGTCAGGGTCACCTTCTCGCCCGGCTTGCGGGTCCAGATCTCGCCGATCAGGGTCGGGCCGCTGTCGATCACGGTGTCGTTGAACTTCGTGATCACGTCGCCCGCCTTGAGGCCCGCCTTGGCCGCCGGGCCGTTCGGGGTGACGGCGGGGGTGCCGCCCGCGCCCTCGGCGGAGATCGCCGCGCCGCCCGTCTTCTCCTCCATCGTCACCGTCGCGCCGATCACGGGGTAGACCGGCTTGCCGGTCTTGATCAGCTGCTCGGCGACGTTCTTGGCCTGGTTGACCGGGATCGCGAAGCCGAGGCCGATGGAGCCGGCCTGGGACTGGCCGAGGCCGCCGCCGGTCGACTGGATCGCGGAGTTGATGCCGATGACCGCGCCCGTCGCGTCCAGCAGCGGACCGCCGGAGTTGCCCGGGTTGATCGATGCGTCGGTCTGCAGGGCGCTCATGTACGAGTTCTTGTTGCTGGAGCCGTCCCCGGACGCCACCGGGCGGTTCTTCGCGCTGATGATGCCCGTGGTGACCGTGTTGGAGAGGCCGAAGGGCGCGCCGATCGCGATCGTCGAGTCGCCGACGGCCACGCTCTCCGAGTTGCCCAGCGGCAGCGGGGCGAGGCCTGACGGCGGGTTCTTCAGCTTCAGTACGGCCACGTCGTAGCCCTGCGCCCGGCCGACCACCTGGGCGGCGTACTTCTTGCCGTTGGAGAAGGTTGCCGACAGTTCGCCGGACTCCGCGGCGGAGGCCACCACGTGGTTGTTGGTGAGGATGTGGCCTTCCTTGTCGTACACGAAGCCGGTGCCCGTGCCGCCCTCGCCGTCGCCGCCCTGCGCGTCGATGGTGACCACGCTGGGGAGCGCCTTCGCGGCGACCCCGGCCACCGTGCCCGCCGGGCGCTTCAGGTCCCTCGGGGTGTCCGACGCCGAGATGGTCGTCGAGCCGCCGGAGGTCCCGTCGTCGTTGCGGTCGGCCGCCCAGTAGCCGAGGGCGCCGCCGATGCCGCCCGCGACGAGCGCCGCGACGGCCACGGCCGCCACCAGACCGCTGCCGCGGCCCCTGCCGCTCTTTCCGCCCGGGGACTCGGAACCGGGCGGGACCGGAGCGCCCCAGACCGGGCCGTGGCCGCTGCCGTCGCCGCTACCGCCGGACGCGTGACCGGCATCCCCGCCGGCGTACGACGGGACGGCGGGCGGGGGCGGCGGCCAGGAGGCGGCGCCCGCGGGAACCTCGGGCGCCGCACCGTACGCGGGCGCCGCACCGTACGGGGAGTGCTGGGGAGGCTGCGGCGGCGTCGGGTGCGCGCCCTGGGCGTACGTGGGCGTGGCCGGGGAGGCCGGGGAGCCCTGGTGCGTGGGGTCGTGGCGCGGCGCCTCGGCGTGCGCCGGGGCTCCCGGTGCCGGTGCCCCCGCGCCGGGGGCACCCGTTGCGGTCCCCGCCGCGCCGGTGTCGTGCACAGGAAGGCGCGCGGTCTCCTGCGCCGGGTCGTGTGCCGCACCGTGCGCCGTCTCGCGCGCGGTGTCCTGGGCCGGGGCCGCCGGCGACGGAGGCGTGGCCCCCTCGGTCGCCGGTCCAGGAGCGTCGGCCGGCACGGGAGGTGCGGACGGAACGGACGGCACGGCCGGTACCGCGCGGTCCTCGTTGCCCTCGTTCTCGGTGCTCACAGCTCTTTACTCCTCGGTTCCACTCGGCATCCAGTCGGCGTTCGGCAAGAAATCCGCTGTGCACGTGTCTGCGGTCAGCTTTTCCCACAACACGTCGGGCCACTGTAAGCAGGACCTGTGCATCCGCACACCAATCTTTACATCCGACAAAACAGACCTCCAGGGTGACATGTGCTCAGCCACTCCCGCGGCGGTGACACCATGGCCCGGGTGACCCACGCACGGCAGCGCAGCGCGCACACCTCCATCCAGGTCATCGCCCACCGCGGGGCCTCCGACGACGCCCCCGAGCACACCCTGGCCGCCTATCGCAAGGCGATCGAGGACGGTGCCGACGCGCTGGAATGCGATGTCCGGCTCACCGCCGACGGCCATCTCGTCTGCGTCCACGACCGGCGGGTGAACCGAACGTCCAACGGGCGCGGTGCCGTGTCGGCGCTGGAGCTCGCCGACCTCGCCGCCCTCGACTTCGGCTCCTGGAAGGACCGCGAGGAGTCGCCCGACTGGGATCCGGTGCCGGGCGAGCTCACCTCCGTACTCACCCTGGAACGGCTCCTGGAGCTCTTCACCGAGGTACGGGCCACCGGGCGGCCGCTGCAGCTGGCCATCGAGACGAAGCACCCCACCCGCTGGGCCGGACAGGTCGAGGAGCGGCTCCTGCACCTGCTGAACCGCTTCGGCCTGTCCGCACCGCCGGCCGACGAGCCCTCCCCCATCCGCATCATGAGCTTCTCGGGCCGCTCCCTGCAACGCGTCCAGGCCGCCGCGCCCACGCTGCCCACGGTCTACCTGATGCAGTTCGTCTCGCCCCGGATGCGCGACGGGCGGCTGCCCGCCGGGTCCCGGATCGCGGGGCCGGGCATGCGGATCGTGCGCGGCCAGCCCGGATACATCGAACGACTGCACCGTGCGGGGCACCGGGTGCACGTGTGGACCGTGAACGAACCGGCCGACGTCGACCTGTGCGCCGAACTCGGCGTCGAGGCGATCATCACCAACCGCCCTAAGCAGGTTCTGTCCCAACTGGGCCGCATTTAGTACGGATGAGGACCCGCCAGGCCCCCGACCTCGGCCGTTACGGGGTGTGCACCGGCGCATTCGCTGCGCGTTCGATCGTTACGAGTGCGTCACCCGCAGCGCATCGGCCGGTTTCCGGCCCAGCTCAGTGGGGCATCCAACCCGTGGCGTGGGGCAAAGGAGGTCTCGGGGGTGGCGTTGGTGGTGGCACAAGAAGTGCCCGCGTCGTCGAGCATGGCCATTCCTCATGGCCCTGCCGGCGTGGGGCAGGCACGACACCGGATGCGTGAGCAGTTGCGCGGCAACGGGGTGTCGGACGCGGTCGTCGACGACGCCGTTCTGATCCTTTCCGAACTTCTCAGCAACGCCTGCCGGCACGGCAGGCCCCTGGGGCGGCACACCGACGTGGGCGACGGGGACATCCGCGCCGCCTGGCGGGTGGACACCGGCGGCGGGCTCACCGTGGAGGTCACGGACGGCGGCGGCCCGACCCGCCCGGTTCCGGCCACTCCTTCGGTGACGGCTCGCGGCGGCCGGGGCCTCAACATCATCAGCGCCCTGGCCCAGGAGTGGGGCGTAAGGGACGACTCGTCCGGCGAAGTCACCGTCTGGGCCCTGGTCTCCGCGAAGAAGCCGCCCGGCATCGGCGGCAACGGCGGCACCTGCTCCGACGCGAACGGCATCACCTCGAACGGCATCGACTCGAACGGCGTCGGCGGCAACGGCGTCGGCGCGCACGGTGTCGGCGGGCTCACCGGGTTCGAGGGCCTGGACTTCTCCGAGGCCTTCGACGACGTCGGCTGAGCGCCCGGACGACGCAACCTGAGCGCACGGACGGAACGGCCCGACCGCCCGGACGGAACGGTCCGAGCGCGTACGTGCGCCGAGCGAGGCTCCCCGGGCCGCTAGGCTCGCGCCGAGTCCGCACTGTCGCAATCGGGAGAATGCCCACCATGGCCAAGAAGCGCCCTCAGTCCAAGGCCGGGAAGCAGCAGCTCAAGGACGGTGAGATCCCGGTCGTCGGGGCCCGTGAGCCCTGCCCGTGCGGATCGGGCCGTCGTTACAAGGCGTGTCACGGACGCGCCGCCGCCCACGCCGTGACCGAGCTCGTGCACCGCCCCTTCGAGGGACTCGCGGGCGAGTGCGACTGGGTCGCGCTGCGCGAGCTGGTGCCCGCCGCCACCGTCGAGCTGACCCTCAAGGACGGGCTGCCCGAGGGAGTTCCGTCGGTGACGCTCGCGACGGTCCTGCCGATGGCCTGGCCGGCGCTGCGCCGCGACGACGGTTCCGTCCTGCTCGCCCTCCAGAACGACACCTCGTCCGGCGACCTCAGCCGCGACCTCGCGGACACCCTCCAGCGCGCCCTGGAGGCCGAGCCCGGCTCCCCGGTCACCGCCCGCCGCGTACCGGCCGACGGTCCGCGCCTCCAGGACCTCCTCGCCCCCGACGCCGCTTTCGAGCCGGACGTGCACTCCGGGTTCGAGTTCTGGGTGCCGGACGCGGAGAACGCCACGCCGGAGGTGTCCGCCTCCCTGGAGCGCGCGAACGCCGCCGCGATCCCGACGACGCTGCTGTCCGGCGTCGACGCCGCGTACTGGTGCGAGACCCCGGAGAAGAACCACCTGCGCTGGGTCATGCCGCACCCCGAGGAGCAGCTCCTCGACGCGCTCGCCCGGCTGCACGCCGCGGGCACCTCCTCGCTCGGCGA
The DNA here is from genome assembly GCF_000721175.1 of Streptomyces anulatus. Lineage (GTDB taxonomy): Bacteria > Actinomycetota > Actinomycetes > Streptomycetales > Streptomycetaceae > Streptomyces > Streptomyces anulatus_C. The sequence goes on along the minus strand of NZ_JOEZ01000001.1, from coordinate 335,876 downwards.
CGACACCCGCCTGGTCGGCTCGTTCCGGGCACACGGGCTCGTGGTCCCCGTCTGGGACCTGCCGAGCTCGATGGGCGCCGAGGCGTGCGAGAAGCCGGCCGTGGAGTTCGCCGAGCGACTGGCGACGGCGCTCGCGTCCGACGCCCCGCTCACCGCCGAGGAACGCCGCGCCCGGGGCGGTCTCACCAACCGCCAGGTGACCCTCAGCTGACAGTGACGACAGGGCACCCCAGGCGGTGACCCGCGTCACAACTCGCCGTACTCGTAAGTAAATCGGCGTCCCTACAGGCGAGATCGAATTTGCGAACGGCAGATCTCTTGTTACGGTTCTAGAAGCCCGGTCGCTGGTGCATCCCCCGTCGCCAGCGACCGGGCGTCCTCGTTTCCGGCTGCGGCCCGCCCTGCGACACCTCCGGGTGCGGAGACCGTAGGCCCCGGATCAGTCCCCGGCCCCCGGCGCCCGTTCGGATCCGGCGCGGAGCAGCAGCGGTGCCTCGTCCACCGGTCCCGCGCCCACGAACTCCGCCACCGCCGTGGCGGACCGGGGCGCACCCGATGAAGGGACCCGCGGCGTCTCGCAGGTGCCCGGCTCGTCGTGCGCGGCCGGCGCGCAGTGCAGCTCCACGGTCCGCCCGCCCGGCCCCAGCAGCGTGAGCAGGGGCCGGAGTACCTCACCGGTCGCGTTCCGGTAGTAGGTGCGCGCCCAGGTCTCGCCGCCCTCGGTCATGACGCAGGTCTGCGCCTCGACGCCCTCCGGTGCGACCAGCTCGGGCCCGCACCGCGCCGCCACATCCGTACGATCGAACTCAGACGGGGGACCGGCTTCTTCGCGCCTTCTCGATGGCGATTTCGGCAGCGTCGAAGAATGGGCGACGGCATCACCTTCGGACAAGCCCTCAGAAACCCTTGGTCCAAGGCTTTCTGGCAACCTGCCGGGAAATTTCGCGTCGCCCGGATCACCCGATACGACATCCGGAGCAACGGCGGGATCCGCGGAAGCGACCAGGGGAACGAGACACCCGAACACGACGGCTGCCGCGAGACCGATCATGCGGAGATTCATGGTGGCCCCACCTGGCGACTGCGCGGAATTCCTGACGACGGGGCGACGATATCGGCGGAATGCGCGCCGCCGGGCCGCCCGGCACCCGTTCACCACGGATCGGGTCCGGCTCACACCCGTTCGAGTGAGCCGGACGTCCGGCTTGTCCGTCCTGAGGCGTCAGTAGGCGAGCCGGCTGCCGCCGCCCGGGGCTCCGGTGCTCGCCTCGACCAGGGCGTCCAGGACGCCTTCGACGTCCGGGAGCCAGGGCGCCGCGGCCACGGGGGCACCGCCCTTCGTCCGCCCGCGGGACACCGGGGCGGCGGGGGAGGCTGTGGAGGAGGCCCGGGGCGACGCGGGAGGCCTCTCCCAGCGGACCTGGCCCGCGCCCGTCCGGGACGGTGGCAGGACGAGGTAGCCGCCCTCGCCGTGGAACCGGAGCGAGCTGGGCACCCAGTCCTTCGCGTACAGCAGTTCGCCGAGCCGTTCCAGGGTGTACGGGGCCACCAGCAGCGACCACCGGGTGGGCGTCGCGACGACGGGGCCGAGCCGCATGCCGAGGACGTCCAGGGCGCTCAGCGCTCTGGCGCCGGCCACGGCGGGCAGGCTCACCGCGCAGGGCGCGCGGCCGCCGGTCGCCAGCATCACGGGGGCGGCGGGGCGGTTGGACCACCACCAGCGCACCATGCGCTCGTCCGTGGTGGCCGCCAGCAGGCCGGGTTCCAAGGGGTGTGCGCCCGGTACGGCGCAGTCGGGTTCGGGGCAGGCGCAGCCAAGGCCGCCGCTCTCACCGGGCAGGTTGGCCTGCGCCGTCCCCACTCCGGGGACCACGGGCCATTGCCATACGGTGGCGCAGGTCAGGGCCGCGTCGAGCCGGGCGGTCCCCTCCTTGCGCCGGAGCCTGCGTCGCCTTCCGAGGATCTCGCGCATGAGCGCTCGTTCCTTTCCGTTGAACGCCGAGTCCACATGACAGCACGCGTGCGTGACACCACGTGCGTATCTCTTCGCTGTGCGTACGTGCTCATCAGTTCTGCGGTACGGGCGTGCCGTCGGTACCGAGCGTGAGCCGAGCCGAGCCGAGTGGAACCGATCCGAATAGAACCGATCTGGGGTGGAACAGTGCCTGACCGAGCAGAATCGAGCGGAGTCGAACCGAACGGAGCCGAACTGACCGAACGGAGCCCAACGAGGTCGAACTGACCGAGCGGAGTCGTGCTGCCCTGGAGTCGTGCGGGTCGAGCCGAGCGGGTCGAGCCGGGCCGGCGATCGCTGGGTGAGGGTGGCATGCGCCTCGCCTGCCGCCCCTGATGCGAACCCCGCCGTCCGGGGCAGGGGCGTCGCCTTCACGGGTAAGGACGCCCGAACCCGCTGCCGGGTTCCTTGGCGATCACAACCGCACCCGCGCAACACCGTTTACGTACCCAGCATGCCCGGAATGACGCTCCTCCGGCGACCTGACCCCGGAGGTACCCCTGTTGAAGCAGCCCCAGTCGATCGCAAATAGCGTCCGTAGGGTGCATTTTTCAGCCAAGTTAGCCGACACTGGAAGGGTGCGAATCGCCCGGTACCTGTAGGGACAATGCTGGACATCGGGTTACTTGTGCGTGTACATGTGGACACATTGATAGTGGCGCAGAATCACATGGGGGTTTGCGATGCTATTCGACGAATCGTACCGGTCGGAAAGCTGGCTGCCATGAGCGCCCCACACTTGCCGAAAGTGGCCGGAATCGATCCAGAGGTTCCGGTTTCAACGCACACTTCCGCTCCCCTGACGGAGGTCCCGGGTCCGCCCGGAGCCTTCATCCAGGACCGGCTGGCGGGCTGGGTCTCGGACCTCACCACCCTGCACGAACTCACCGAGCGGCTGGCCGGGACGAGCACTCTCGACGACGCACTCGACGAGCTGCTGCGCGCCGGAGCCGCCCTCGTCGGCGCCCGCCGCGGACTTCTCGTTCTGGAACCGGCGAACGGCGCGGGCCCCTCCAGCGTCCTCGGCCTCGGGCTCTCCCACGCCGAGCTCGGACACCTGGAGACCGTGCCGCGCGCGGCCACCGCCCTCGGCCGCGTCCTCGACGGGCTCCCGGACACCGCCGCCGGGGTCACCAGCCCCGACCTGCTCGGCGAGCAGGACCTGGACCCCCGGCACCGGGAGGTCGCCACCCGGCTCGGCTACGCCGCGAGCTACGCCCTCCCGCTCGCCTCCGAGGCGGCCGGACGGCTCGGCGCGGCCGTCTGGCTCTACGACGAACCGGCCGAGCCCGCACAGAAACAGCGCCACCTCGCCGGCCTCTACGCGCGCTACGCCACCGAGCACCTGGCCCGCCTGGTCGAGCTGGAGCGCGCCCGCGCGGACGTCGCCGCCGTCGCCGAGGAACTGCTGCCCAGCCGGCTGCCCCGGATCCCCGGCGTCCAGCTCGCCGCCCGGCACCGCACCGGCCCCCGGGGCGGCGGCGACTGGTACGACGCGCTGCCGCTGCCCGACCGCACGCTCGGCCTCGCCGTCGGCTCCGTCGGCGGGTCCGGACCGAGCGCCATGGCCGCCATGGGCCGGCTGCGCGCCAGTCTGCGGGCGTACGCCGTGATGGAGGGCGAGGATCCCGTAGCCGTCCTCTCCGACCTGGAACTGCTGCTGCGGCTCACCGAGCCCGCGCGGACCGCGACCGCCCTGTTCGCCTACTGCGAACCCGCCGCCCGCAAGGTCGTGCTGGCCGGTGCCGGCCACACCCCACCGCTGGTACTCGGCGAGCGGCGCTGCGAGTTCGTCGAGACCACGCTCTCCGCCCCGCTGGGGATGCTCGCCTGCTGGGAGGCGCCGAGCGTGGAGTTCAGCCCCGCTCCCGGCGAGACCGTGCTGCTCTACACGGACGGGCTGCTGCGCCGCACCGGGGACCCGGTGGACCGCGCCTTCGCCCGGCTGCACTCCGCCGCCGCTTCCGTACCGAAGACCGAGCGGCACGATCCGGCGGCCGTCGCCGACCACGTCCTGTGCGTCATGCTCCCCGACGGCCTGGACCGGAGCGATTCCGCCGAGGACGTCGTGATCCTCGCCGCCCGCTTCGACTGACGTCGGGGAGTCTCTCCGGTAATAGGCCCTTCGGCCCTGGGCCCCCTTCCGCACGCCCGTACGATGGGTGATGGTCCAGTGTCGTATCAAGGAGAGACAAATCGTGTCTGAGGAGCTCATTCCGGAGAACCCGGAGCAGGAGACCGAAGAGAACGAAGCGGCGGAACCGGTCAAGCAGCGGAAGAACGGCCTGTACCCGGGCGTCTCCGACGAGCTCGCCGACAACATGAAGTCGGGCTGGGCCGACACGGAGCTGCACGACCTCCAGCCGATCGCCCAGGCCGAGTACACCGCCGCCCGGCGCGCCGCGCTCTCCGCCCGCTTCCCCGGCGAGCGCCTGGTCATCCCCGCGGGCAACCTGAAGACCCGCTCCAACGACACCGAGTACGCCTTCCGCGCCTCCACCGAGTACGCGTACCTCACCGGTGACCAGACCCAGGACGGCGTGCTCGTCCTGGAGCCGACAGGTGACAGCGGCCACGAGGCGACCGTCTACCTGCTGCCGCGCTCCAACCGGGAGAACGGCGAGTTCTGGCTCGACGGCCAGGGCGAGCTGTGGGTCGGCCGGCGGAACTCCCTCACCGAGGCCGAGCAGCTGCTGGGCATCCCCGCGAAGGACGTCCGCGAGCTGGCCGCCGCGCTGACCGAGGCCACCGGCCCGGTCCGCAATGTGCGCGGGCACGACGCCGGCATCGAGGCCGCCCTCACCGACAAGGTCACCGCGGAGCGCGACGAGGAACTGCGCGTCCACCTCTCCGAGGCCCGTCTGGTGAAGGACGCCTTCGAGATCGCCGAGCTGCAGAAGGCGTGCGACGCCACCGCGCGTGGCTTCGAGGACGTCGTGAAGAGCCTGGACAAGGCCGAGGCGACCAGCGAGCGCTTCATCGAGGGCACGTTCTTCCTGCGCGCCCGCATCGAGGGCAACGACATCGGCTACGGCTCGATCTGCGCCGCCGGCCCGCACGCCACCACCCTGCACTGGGTCCGCAACGACGGTGCCGTCCGCGCGGGCGAGCTGCTGCTCCTGGACGCCGGTGTCGAGACCAACGAGCTCTACACCGCCGACGTGACGCGCACCCTGCCGATCAACGGCACGTTCTCGCCGCTCCAGCGCAAGATCTACGACGCGGTGTACGAGGCCCAGGAGGCGGGCATCGCCGCCGTGAAGCCCGGTGCCGACTACCGCGACTTCCACGACGCCGCGCAGCGGGTGCTCGCCGAGAAGCTCGTCGAGTGGGGCCTGCTCGGCGACCTGTCCGTGGACAAGGTCCTGGAGCTGGGCCTCCAGCGCCGCTGGACCCTCCACGGCACCGGCCACATGCTCGGCATGGACGTCCACGACTGCGCCGCCGCGCGCACCGAGGCGTACGTCAACGGCACGCTGGAGCCAGGCGTCTGCCTGACGGTCGAGCCCGGTCTCTACTTCCAGGCCGACGACCTGACCGTGCCCGAGGAGTACCGGGGCATCGGCGTCCGGATCGAGGACGACATCCTCGTCACCGAGGACGGCAACCGGAACCTCTCCGACACGCTGCCCCGCCGGGCGGACGAGGTCGAGGCCTGGATGGCACGGCTCAAGGGCTGATCCGTCCCGTACGACGACACACCGCGCAGGGCGCGCCGCTCACTACACCGTGAGCAGCGCGCCCTCGCGCCATTTCAGGACCTTGTCGAAGCGCACCACGGCGCCGTGGCCCGGCCGGTTGCCGAACTGGACGTGGTCGGAGAGCTGCTGGATGAGGTCCAGACCCCGGCCGCTCTCGGCTTCGGTATCCCGCGGGGGCTGCGCGTGCCGCGGGTACTGCGCGTGCTGTTCGGAATGCGCGGCTGGGCGAAGCGCGCGCCGGGCGGGAAAGCCCGGCCCCGAGTCGCTGACCTCGATACGGCATTTCTCGCCGTCCAGATAGGCCGTGACCCGGTACTGCCCGGAGTCCGCGGGAGGGCGTCCGTACCCGGAATCCTCGAGCTCCCCGCGACCCGTCCGGCGGCCGCCGTGTTCGACGGCGTTCGCACAGGCCTCGCTGAGCGCGACCGACAGGTCGAAGGAGATGTCCGGATCCACCCCTGCGGTTTCCATGGTGCCGAGCAGAAAACGACGGGCGAGCGGAACGCTCGCAGCTTCGCGCCGCAAATGGAGAGACCACCAGATGCTCATCTTTCAGCCTCCTGGCTGCGGCTCGACGTATCGGTACGTATTGCCGCCCTCGACACTTCGTAAGCACGGATCAGGTGGGAGAGCCCTCATTCGGCGGATGCGGATATTCGGCCGCCCGGTGTAAGGACCCGCCCGGCCGCAGGTCAACAGGGGTCCGTCCGTGCCCCCGGGTGCGCGCCCCCGGTCCGTACATCCCCCGCGAGAAGGCGCAACAAGCGCGGTTGGGGACGGACCCTGATCTTCCGGACCTGCCGTACGGCGCAGGAGGGTGCAGTGCGATGATGTCCCGGCCATGTCCACGCCTCTCGCACGCGCCGGAGCCGGTCTGCGGCTCATGAGGGCCGCGGTGTTCACCGCGGTCTGCGTCGTGCTGTCCGCGGCCGGGCACGCGTTCGCCGCCGGAACGGCCGTCCCCGCGTGGACACTGCTCGCCGGGTTCCTCGGCGTCCTCGCCGTCGCCACCGTCCTCGCCGGACGGGAACGTTCCCTTCCGTCGATCGTGGGCGCGCTGGCCGGCGGACAGATCCTCCTGCACGTGCTCTTCGCGTACGGCAGCCACGCCGGTGCCCCGGCCGCCGCCGCGTCCACGGGCGGCGACGGTCCGCTCATCCGGTTCGCCGCCGGCCTCGTGTGCGGCGCCGGCCCGGCGCAGCTGAACGCGGCCGACGCCCACCGCATCGTCTCCACCGCGGGCATCGACCCGTCGGCGCTCGCGGGGGGCCACGGCCATCTCGCGGCGGGCGGCGGGGCGGCGCAGACCGCCGCGTCAGCGGCTCCGGACGGCGCCTCCGGCATCGCGCAGATGTGCGCCGCGGTGTCCGCACTGCTGCCGGACCTGCCGATGTTCCTGGCCCACGTCCTCGTCGCGCTCGCCACCGGCTGGCTGCTGCGGCGCGGCGAGATCGCCCTCTTCGGGCTGGCCCGACTCTCCGCCCACAGCGCCCAGGCGCTGGCGGCCGGGGCCCGGCTGCGGTCCCTGCGGGCCGCGCTCGCCCTCGTCCGCGCGCTGCGGTCGGGGGCGCGCGAGCAGCTCGTGGCCGGGCCGCGCGTTCCGCGCCCCTCCGACGACGTACCGGTACCCGCCGCCGGGGATCCTCTGCAGCACCTGGTGATCAGGCGCGGGCCTCCGGCCCCGTACGCCCTCGCAGCCTGACGCGACGCCTCCCACCGCCCCCGCGGAGCCCGTCCGTGCACATCCCTGTGCGCGCACGCCCACGGAACCGGACCACGAGGTGTCGTGATGCCGCCGCGCATCCGCGCGCCGGACCACCATGTTCCGTTTCCCTGTGGAGATTCCTGCCATGAAGCTTTCCCGTATCGCCCTCGCCGGCGGCGTCGCCGCGTCCACCGTCCTGCTGATCACCGGCCCGGCCGCCGCCCATGTCAGCGTCCAGCCGGTGGGCGAGGCCGCCAAGGGCGGATACGCCACGCTCAACTTCAAGGTCCCCAACGAGCGCGACCAGGCCTCGACGGTGAAGCTCGAAGTGAACTTCCCGGCCGGCCACCCGCTGTCGTCCGTCACCCCGCAGGCCGTCCCCGGCTGGAAGATCAAGGTCGACAAGAGCAAGCTCGACAAGCCTCTTGAAGTGCACGGCAAGAAGATCACCGAGGCCGTCTCCAAGGTGACCTGGACCGCGGACGACAGCGAGATCGCCCCCGGCTACTTCCAGCAGTTCCCGGTCTCCGTCGGCGCGCTTCCCGAGGACGCCGACCAGCTCGTCTTCAAGGCGATCCAGACGTACGACAACAAGGAAGTCGTCCGCTGGATCGAGGAGCCCACGGCGGACGGCGACGAGCCCGACAGCCCGGCCCCCGTCCTGAAGCTGACCGCCGCCGCCGAGGACCACCACGGCGGCGCGGCCGACGACGCCAAGGAGGCCGACGACCACAAGGCCGCCGACACCAAGGCGTCGTCCGAGGAGAGCAGCACCGCCGCGTCCTCCTCCTCCAGCGACACCACCGCCCGCACGCTGGGCATCATCGGCATCGTCATCGGCATCGGGGGCATCGCGTTCGGTGTGCTCGCCGGACGTCGCCGCTCGGCCTGACCGGCCGGTTCCCTCACCCGCACCACGTTCAGGACACCTCTTTCATGCGCAACAACAAAGCAGCAGTGACGGCCGTGGCGTTCGCCGCCGCGGCCGCACTGGCCCTCTCCGCCTGCGGCACCGGTGACGACGAGGCGGGCTCCTCGGCCGTCGCCGACATCAGCGCCGCGCCGAAGGCCAAGGCCGCGACCGTCCTCGACCAGCCGTTCACCAAGCCGAACCTCGTCCTCACCGACACGAACGGCAAGGAGTACGACCTCCGCGAGGCGACCAAGGGCAAGCCGACGCTCATCTACTTCGGCTACACCAACTGCCCCGACGTCTGCCCGCTGACCATGAGCAACATCTCCCTCGCCAAGCGGGAGCTGTCCAAGGCCGACCAGGAAAAGCTCCAGGTCGTCTTCGTCACCACCGACCCCGAGCGCGACACCCCCGCCTCGCTCGGCAAGTGGCTCTCCGCCCAGGATCCCTCCTTCACCGGTCTCACCGGCGACTTCCCGACCATCCAGGCCGGGGCCCGGCAGATCGGCATCGGCATCGACGCGCCGAAGAAGGAGAAGGACGGGACCGTCGTCTCGATGCACGGCGCCCAGGTCATCGCCTTCTCCCCGAAGACGGACAAGGGGTACGTGCTCTACGGCGAGGACACCAGCGCCGAGGAGTACACGAAGGACCTCCCCAAGCTCATCAAGGGGGAGGCCCCGTGAACCGCCGCCCGGCTCTCGCGGGCTTCCTCGCCCTGACCCTGGGGCTGACGTCGGCCGGGTGCTCGTCGGAGAGCGAGCCGGAGCTGAAGGTCGTCGACGCCTTCATGCCACAGCCCGTGAGCGACATGGCCGCCGGATTCCTCGTCGTACAGAACAGCGGCGGCGCCGCGGACCGGCTCACCTCGGTGACCAGTCCGCTCTCCGACGACGTCACGATCCACGAGACGAAGAACCAGAAGATGCGCGAGGTCTCCTCGTTCGAGGTGCCCGCCAACGGCGAGCTCGAGCTCGAACGCGGTGGCAACCACATCATGTTCATGAAGCTCAAGCAGAAGCCCAAGCAGGGCGAGAAGGTCTCCGTCGAGCTGCACTTCGAGAAGGCCGACCCCATCAAGGTCGACCTGTCGGTGAAGGAAACCGCCCACAACCCGAAGAAGCAGTGAGGGACTGAACCGATGTCTGCCACCGCCCCGTACGCCGGGCCCTCCCCGACACGACGGCCCGTCGCCGCCGCCGCGCTCCTCGCCGCGCTGGTCAGCCTGGTGTTCGGGCTGCTGCTGGCCGGCGCGGGTCCGGCGTCCGCGCACGCCGCCCTCACCGGGAGCGACCCGCGGGACGGGGCGGTGGTGGACACCGCGCCCAAGGAGGTGACCCTCAGCTTCTCCGAGGCCATCGCCGTGGGCGACGACTCCATCCGGGTCCTCGACCCCAGCGGCAAGCGCGCCGACACCGACGCCGAACCGCGCGATCTCTCCGAGGGCGGCACCGTCCGGTACGGCGTCGCGCTCCACTCCGGTCTGCCGGACGGCACCTACACGGTGGCCTGGAAGGCGATCTCCGCCGACAGCCATCCGATCTCCGGCGCCTTCACGTTCTCCGTCGGCGCCCCGTCCGAGACCACGGTGGCCCTGCCCTCCCAGGAAGCGGGCGGCGGCCCGGTCGGCGGCGTCTACGACATCGCGCGCTACGCCGCGTACGGCGGATTCGTCCTGCTCGTCGGCGGCAGCGCGTTCGTCCTGGTCTGCTGGCAGCGCGGCGCGACCGCCCTGCCGATGCAGCGGCTCGTGGTCCGCGGCTGGCTCACGCTGACCGCCGCGACCCTGGTCATGCTGCTGCTGCGCCATCCGTACACCGGCAGCGGGAAGTTCGCCGACGCCTTCGACCTCGCCGGACTCCAGTCCGCCCTGGACACCGAGCCCGGCGCCGCCCTCGTCTCCCGGCTGCTGCTGCTCGGGGCCGCCGCCCTCTTCATCGCCGTGCTGTTCGGCACGTACGCCCGGCGCGAGGACGAGCGGGAGAAGAAGGACCTCACCTTCGGCCTCGCCGTCGGAGGCGGTGTGATCGCGGCGGGCATCGCCGCCACCTGGGCGATGTCCGAGCACGCCTCGACCGGTATCCAGCCGTCCATCGCCATGCCGGTGGACGTCCTGCACCTGCTGGCCGTCGCCGCTTGGCTCGGCGGGCTCGCCTCGCTGCTGGTGGCGTTGTACCGGACCCCGGACATCGGGAGCGCCGCGGTCCGGCGCTTCTCCACGGTCGCGTTCGGCAGCGTCGTGGTACTGGCGGCGACCGGGATCTACCAGTCCTGGCGGCAGGTCGGCTCCTGGTCGGCGCTGACCGGGACGCGCTACGGGCAGCTGCTGATCCTCAAGGTGGCGCTGATCGCCGTCCTGCTCGCGGTCGCCTGGTTCTCCCGGCGCTGGACGGGACTGCTGACGGACCCCGCTGTCGCCTCCTCCGGGACCGAGGAGGCGGACCCGGTGACCGAGGTGACCGAGCAGGAGGACGCCCCGGCCGACGTCGACCCCGAGCGCGCCGCGCAACTGGCCCGTCAGCGGGCCGCCGTGACCGCGACGAAGAAGAAGCGGATACGGGACGCCGACCCGGAGCGCTCCGGGCTGCGCCGCTCGGTCCTGACCGAAGCCGTCGTCGCCGTCGTCCTGCTGGCCGTCACCACCACGCTGACGTCCACCGAACCGGGCCGTACGGAGGAGGAGGCCGCGGGCGCCGCCACCGCGGCGACCGCTCCCGCCGCCGGGGGCCCGGTCAGCCTGAGCATGCCGTTCGACACCGGCGGTCAGAACGGCAAGGGCACCGTCCGCATCGACATCAACCCCGGCTGCTCCGGCTCCCACAATCTGCATGTGTGGATCGACGGCAGCGACGGCAAGCCGATGGACGTCCCCGAACTGAAGCTGGCCCTGACTCTGGAGTCCAAGGACATCGGTCCGCTGCCGGTCGTCCCGGACCGGCTGGCCGAGGGGCACTGGTGGGCGAGCGGGATGCAGATCCCGATGGCCGGGGACTGGAAGATCGACGTGACGGTACGGACATCGGACATCGACCAGGTCACCATCGACAAGAACGTGAAGATCGGCTGAGCACGGTGAGCGAGACGAAGAAGATGACCCCGGACGGGACCGCCACGACCGACTTCCCGGGCAGCGTTGTGGGGAGCGGCGGCACCGGCGTATCTCGGCGTCGGCTGCTGGGCACCGCGGGCGCTGCGGGCGCCACGGGGCTGGTGCTGGGGGCCGGGGGCGGGGCCGCCGGGTACGCCGCCACGCGCCCCGAGGAGCCGGCCACGCTGGCGACCGTCGGGGCGACCGAGGCGATGTTTCACGGGAAACATCAACCGGGGATCATCACTCCGCTTCAGGCCCGGGGCCATCTCGTCGCCTTCGACCTGACGGCGGGCGCGGGGCGCAAGGAGGCGGCGGCGCTGCTGCGGCGCTGGTCCACGCTGGCGAAGGAGCTGATGGCGGGCCGCCCCGCGGCGGGCGGGCCGGACGGCCCCGGCCACGACACCGGGATCGCCCTGGACGCGGGGCCGTCGTCCCTGACCGTCACCTTCGGCTTCGGCCGTACGTTCTTCGCGCGCACGGGCCTGGCCGCCCGCCTGCCCGCGGCGCTCGACCCGCTGCCCGCGTTCTCCGCCGACGCCCTCGACGCCAAGCGCTCCAACGGCGACCTGTGGGTGCAGATCGGCGCGGACGACGCACTGGTCGCCTTCCACGCGCTGCGGGCCCTCCAGAAGGAGGCCGCGGGCACGGCACGGGTGCGGTGGCAGATGAACGGCTTCAACCGCACCCCCGGCGCCACCGCCCGGCCGATGACCGCCCGCAACCTGATGGGCCAGATCGACGGGACCGGCAACCCGAAGCCGGCCGACGAGGACTTCGAACGGCGCGTGTTCGTCCCCGCCTCGCCCGGGAAGCCGCAGGAGTGGATGGAGGGCGGTTCGTACGCCGTCGTCCGCCGGATCAGGATGCTCCTGGACGACTGGGAGAAGCTTCCGGTGGAGCGTCAGGAGCGGGTCATCGGCCGGCGCAAGGCGGACGGGGCGCCCCTGAGCGGGGGGACCGAGACCACGGAGATGGACCTCGGCAGGGCGGGCCCGGACGGCAGGCTCGTGATCCCCGACAACGCCCACGCCCGGATCTCCTCGCCCGAGAAGAACGGCGGGGCCGCCATGCTGCGCCGCCCGTTCTCGTACCACGACGGCATCGCGGAGGACGGTGCTCCGGACGCCGGGCTCCTCTTCGTCTGCTGGCAGGCGGACCCGTTCCGGGGCTTCGTGCCGGTCCAGCGCAAACTCGACCGGGGGGACGCGTTGTCGCCGTTCCTCCGGCACGAGGCGAGCGGCGTGTTCGCGGTCCCGGGCGGGGCGGCGGAGGGCGAGTACGTGGGACAGCGGCTTCTGGAGTCGTAGGGGCGGCCCGGAGCCCGGCCGGGGCGGCCGACAAGCGACCGGGACGCGGCTTGCCGACCGCATTCTGAGACAGCGCGGCGGGCCTCGCGGGGCGCATTAGGGTGACCGTATGTCAGCCACGCGCTACGCCTATCTCGGCCCCGAAGGCACCTTCACCGAGGTCGCCCTCCGTACGCTCCCGGAAGCCGCCACCCGGGAACTCGTCCCGATGGTCTCCGTGCCGGCCGCCCTCGACGCCGTACGCAGCGGCGAGGCGGCGGCGGCGCTCGTGCCGATCGAGAACTCCGTCGAGGGCGGCATCACCGCGACGCTGGACGAGCTGGCCGGCGGGGAACCGCTGATGATCTACCGCGAGGTGCTGCTCTCCATCACCTTCGCGCTGCTGGTACGGCCCGGTACCAAGCTGTCGGACGTCAAGACGGTCACCGCGCACCCGGCCGCCCAGCCGCAGGTGCGCAACTGGATGGCGGCCCATCTCCCCGGAGCCCTGTGGGAGTCGGCGGCGTCCAACGCGGACGGGGCCCGGCTGGTCCAGGAGGGGCGGTACGACGCCGCGTTCGCCGGGGAGTTCGCCGCCGCCACCTACGGCCTGGAGCCGCTGGTGACGGAGATCCACGACGCGGAGAACGCCCAGACCCGCTTCGTCCTGGTGGGCCGGCCGGCCCGGCCCTCCGCACCGACCGGTGCGGACAAGACCTCCGTGGTGATCTGGCTCGGCGACGACCATCCCGGCGCCCTGCTGGAGCTGCTCCAGGAGTTCGCGGTGCGCGGCGTCAACCTGATGCTGATCCAGTCCCGCCCGACCGGCGAGGGCATCGGCAACTACTGCTTCGCCGTGGACGCGGAGGGACACATCGCGGACCGGCGGGTCGGGGAGGCCCTGATGGGACTGAAGCGGATCAGCCCGAAGGTGCGGTTCCTCGGTTCGTACCCGCGGGCGGGTGTCTCCCCGGACGAGGTGCGGCCGCTGCGGGCGGGCACGTCGGACGCGGCGTTCACGGAAGCCTCCGACTGGCTGGCACGCAGCCAGGACGGCCGGATCTGACGGCAGGGCGGGAGAGAGCCCCGGCGCGATGGCGTCCGGGCGGCTTCCTTGCGCGCTCCGCAGCGGTGCGATCTACGGATAGTCACGCACTCCGGAGAGTTATCCACAGGAGACTCTCAAGCTGGGGACAAGTCGACAACTCAATGCGACATCATCGACAAATCAACCCAGGCACGCCGGAGCCGTCCACAGAGCCATGAGGCGGCACGAGTCACCCCGTGTCCGCCGAATTCCCTTGATCAACTCTTTGAGGTGGTGAATTCCCACCCGAAAGAGCGCACGGAACGGGTTTGGATGGAGATTCCATGGACCTTCGTCCGGCTTACGGAACAACACCCTCCGGCATCCACAGAACTTCCACACAGCCTGTGGACAACTATTCCGGCAGTGAGCCCCTGTGGACAACAGAGGATGACGTGCCCCCAACTCCCGCCCCGACCAAGGCCGGTACGTCAAGGCGGACCGCACCTTCTGCCCCGTTCAGGGGAGTTAACCACCACTATTGGCACCCTCCCCCACTCCGGCACCGATACCGACACCGCCCTTCTCCGCGACCGTCCGCGATTCCCCCACAGAAATATCAATCCCGGCAATTCGGTCATAGTGACACGCTCGGCAATATCGGTTCGAGTGCGAGAACCGCGCACCGGTAGCCTGGAGGGGTGATTGACCTTCGCCTGCTCCGTGAGGACCCCGACCGTGTTCGCGCCTCCCAGCGCGCCCGTGGAGAGGACGTCGACCTCGTCGACGCCCTGCTCTCCGCCGACGAGCTGCGCAGGTCGTCCGGCGTCCGCTTCGACGAACTCCGCGCCGAGCAGAAGTCGCTCGGCAAGCTGATTCCCAAGGCCACCCCTGAGGAGCGCACCGAGCTCCTCAAGAAGGCCGAACAGCTCAAGGCCGGCGTCAAGGCGGCCGACGCCGCCCAGGACGAGGCCGACGCGGACGCCAAGCGGCTGCTGCTCCAGCTCGGCAACATCGTCCACGAGGACGTGCCGGTCGGGGGCGAGGAGGACTTCGTCGTCCTGGAGACGCACGGCACCATCCGCGACTTCGGCGCCGAGGGCTTCGAGCCCAAGGACCACCTGGAGCTCGGCGAGGCGCTCGGCGCCATCGACATGGAGCGCGGGGCAAAGGTCTCCGGCTCGCGGTTCTACTACCTCACGGGCGTCGGCGCGCTCCTGGAGCTCGCTCTCGTCAACGCGGCGATCGCCCAGGCCACCGAGGCCGGCTTCGTACCGATGCTGACCCCCGCGCTGGTCCGCCCGCGCGCCATGGAGGGCACCGGCTTCCTCGGCCAGGCCTCGGAGAACGTGTACCACCTGGAGAAGGACGACTACTACCTGGTCGGCACCTCCGAGGTCCCCCTCGCCGCGTACCACATGGACGAGATCATCGACGCCGGCAAGCTGCCCCTGCGGTACGCCGGGTTCTCCCCGTGCTTCCGCCGCGAGGCCGGCACGTACGGCAAGGACACCCGCGGGATCTTCCGCGTCCATCAGTTCGACAAGGTCGAGATGTTCTCGTACGTCGACCCGGCGGACGCCGAGGCCGAGCACAGCAGGCTCCTGGAGTGGGAGAAGCAGTGGCTCACCGCCCTCGAACTGCCCTTCCAGGTGATCGACGTCGCCACCGGTGACCTCGGCGCCTCCGCCTCGCGGAAGTTCGACTGCGAGGCGTGGATCCCGACCCAGGGCAAGTACCGCGAGCTGACCTCCGCGTCGAACTGCGACGGCTTCCAGGCCCGCCGCCTGTCCGTCCGGATGCGCGACGGCAAGAAGGTCCAGCCGCTGGCCACGCTGAACGGCACCCTCTGCGCCGTGCCGCGCACGATCGTGGCGATCCTGGAGAACCACCAGCTCCCCGACGGTTCGGTCCGGGTTCCCGAGGTGCTCCGTCCCTACCTGGGCGGGCGCGAGGTCCTGGAACCGGTCGCCAAGTGACCTTCCCCTACAAGCTCGTCGCGACCGACCTCGACGGCACGCTGCTGCGCGATGACGGCACGGTCTCCGAGCGCACCCGCGAGGCACTGGCCGCCGCCACGGCGGCCGGCGCCGCGCACATCATCGTCACCGGACGCGCGGTCCCCTGGACCCGGCACATCCTGGACGACCTCGGTTACGAGGGGCTCGCGGTCTGCGGTCAGGGCGCGCAGGTCTACCACGCGGGCGAGCACAGGCTGCTGACCTCGTTGACCCTGGACCGGCAGCTCGCCGGTCTCGCGCTGTCCAAGATCGAGGCGGAGGTCGGTCCGCTGCACCTGGCGGCCAGCCGCGACGGACTGGACGGCGAGGTGCTGGTGGGGCCCGGCTACCTCGTGCAGGAGGGGCCGCTGCCGTACCACTTCGTGGACGACGCCGCCGAGATGTGGACAGCCCCGCTCAACAAGGTCTACATACAGCATCCTGAGCTGGACGACGACGCGCTGGCCTTCGCCGCGCGGGCGGCCGTCGGCAGCCTGGTCGACGTGGTCATGGCCGGAGCCGGTGTGGTCGAGATCCTGCCGCTGGGTCTGAGCAAGGCGACCGGCCTCTCGCTGGCCGCCCGCCGGCTCGGCGTGAAGGCTGCCGACACGATCGCCTTCGGCGACATGCCGAACGACATCCCGATGTTCGGCTGGGCCCACCACGGCGTGGCCATGGCCAACGCCCACGACGATCTGAAGGCCGTCGCCCACGAGATCACCGCGTCCAACGAGGCCGACGGCATCTCGGTGGTGCTGGAGGAACTGCTCCGCTCGGCACCTGTGCCGTAGCCGCTCCGTACGTACGAGGCATCGAGCCGACAGCGGCCCGGCACCGTTTCCCACGGTGCCGGGCCGCCGGTCCCAGCGCTGACCACTACGGCGGCGCAGATCCTTCAGCTGCCGGGCGAAGGACTCCATCCGCCCGTCCAGGCGCACGACGTCCTGCTGCACGGCCGTCAACCGCAGACAGACTCATCACCCCGACCACCTGGTGCGTCACCTCCGCGTTCCGGTCAAGGCTGTCGAGCCGCTCCGACGGTCACGCACACACCTGTCCACACGTGTTTCTGTCCGGTCGTACGGCACAGACGGCTCCCGCCCTGTCCCGGGCGGGAGCCGTCTGTCGTACGCGCGGGTCTCAGGCCGCGGCCCTCACTCCTCGCCCGCCAGCTTCAGCGTGCGCAGCTTCTGCCCCGCGTACCAGGTGGCTGCGACCGTCACCGCGACCAGCAGGACCGTGGCGAGCGGCAGGCCGACGTCCGAGGTCACCGCGCCGTCGCCCGCGACCTTCTGGGCGACCGCCAGGGACCATTGCTGGACGCTGAGCGTCCGCGCACCGGGCACCAGGCTGCCGAAGAGGGCCTCCCAGACCAGGGCGTAGACCAGGCCGAGGACGACCGCGTGCCGGCTGACCGTGCCGAGCAGCAGGAACAGGGCGCTGTACACGATCGAGGCGACCAGCGCCGCGATCGTGTACGCGACGGCGATCTGCTGGCCGTTGCCGTTCAGGATCAGGCCCGCGAGGAGCGTCGGCAGGGCGGAGAACACCATGGTCACCGCGATGGCCACGATCAGCTTGGTGAAGATGATCGTGGGCCGCTTCACCGGCTTCGCGAGCAGGTAGACGATCGAGCCGTCGTCGATCTCGGGGCCGATCGCGCCGGTGCCCGCGATCACGCCGATCAGCGGCACCATCGTGGCGATGGCGAAGCCGCCGAGGACGTTCGCGGCGACCTGGTCATCGGCTCCGGCGAACATGCGCACGGCAGCGGCGATCACCAGCAGCAGTGCGGGCAGGACGAACAGGATGGCGGCCCGGCGTCGGCCGAGCAGGGCCCGGTAGGTGAGCCGGGCGACTGTGGGGTCGTACATGACGGTGCACAGCTCCTTTCAGGCCACTACTCAGGCCGCTACGAGGTAGGAAAAGACCGATTCGAGGGACTCGTCGGACGGGGAGACGGTGAGCAGCCGGATGCCCTGCTCACGGGCCACCTTCGGCAGCAGTTCGGTGAACCGCCCGAAGTCGACGGCCTGGATGCGCAGCGCCTTCTCGGCCAGGTCGACCTCGATGCCCGCGGTGGAAGGGTCGGCGATGAGCGCGGCCGCGAGGGCCCGGTCGTCGCTGGAGCGCACCAGGTAGCGGTGCGGCCGGTCCGTCATCAGCCGGCGGATCTTCCGGAAGTCGCCGGACGCGGCGTGCCGGCCCGCCACGATCACCTCGATGTGCGAGGCCAACTGCTCGACCTCTTCGAGGATGTGGGAGGAGAACAGGACCGTGCGTCCCTCGTCCCCCATCCGCCGCAGCAGTTCCATCAGCTGCATCCGCTGGCGCGGGTCCATCCCGTTGAACGGCTCGTCCAGGAGCAGCACCGAGGGCTCGTGGACCAGCGCGGACGCCATCTTCACGCGCTGGCGCATGCCCTTGCTGTACGTGGAGATCTTGCGGTCCTGGGCGTACTCCATCTGGACCGTGGCGAGCGCCTTCTGCGCCTCGGCCCCGCCCAGCCCTTGGAGTTCGGCGTTGGCGACGACGAACTCCCTGCCGGTGAGGAAGTCGTACATCCCTTCCCGCTCCGGGACGATGCCGATCTCCTTGTAGACGGCCTCGTTGCGCCAGATCGGCCGGCCGTCCAGCGTGACCTTCCCCGTCGAGGGGGCGAGGAATCCGCCCATCATGTTGATGAGGGTGGACTTTCCGGCGCCGTTCGGGCCGAGGAGTCCGGTGACGCCGGGCTCCACGGTCATGGAGACGTCGTTGACGGCGACCACGTTGCCGAACCAGCGCGAGGTGTGGTCGATCTCGATGGTGGTCACAGCCCGACCCTCCGGTAGCGGCGCATCAGGACGGCGTACGAGCCGGCGACGAGCGCGAGAACAACGATCAGGTAGACCACGCCGGTCCCGGCCCCCGGGCCTTCCCCTCCGGGGAAGGCGGAGGTCGCACCGAGGAACGCGGTCTGGACGCCGTCGATCAGCGTGATCGGCGAGAACAGGCCGAGCCACTGCACGGCCCCTTCCGAACCGGTCTCCCAGGCGATGGCCTGGACCGTGGAGACGGCGCCGTAGGTGATGGTCAGGAGGGCGATCACCGCGGCGACGCCGAAGCCGCGCCGCGGGGTCAGGGCGGCCATCACGAGGCCGAGCCCGGCGAACAGCACGGACAGCAGCGCCACCGACACCAGTCCCTGGCCGAACCACTTGGTCTGATCGGCGAAGTCGAACTTCGCGAGCAGAGAGCCCGCATAGAGGATGAGCAGCGGTGCACCGGTGAGGATGAAGAGCGCGGTGGCGGTGGCCGCGAGCTTCGCCATCACGTAGTCGGCGCGTTCGATCGGCCGCGAGAAGTACAGGGGGACGCTCTTGAAGCGGAGGTCCCTGGACACCGCCTGCGGTGCCTGGGCGGCGATGAACAGGCCGATGACAGCCTGGAGGTAGATCGCGTACGAGGTGTACTTGACCACCAGCTTGCTGGCGTCCGGCGCGGCCATGGAGACCGCCACCAGAATCGCCGCGACCAGCGCCATCACGCCGAACAGCAGCATGGGAAGCACCTTGGACTTGGCGGAACGGCCCAGTCCGAAGGAGCCCCGCAGGGTCTGCGAGAACAGGGATCGGCGGGCGTAGGCCCGGCCGAGCCGCGGTCCGTCGTAGGAGCGGTAGCCGATGTTGTGGATCCGGGAGGCGTCGCGCCCGGCCGCGGTCCCGGTCTCAGTGCTCATCGCGACCGCTTCCCTTCTGCTGGACCTGGGCGACCTGCTGCGGGGCCTGTTGTACGGCGCCGTCGGCGGCCGGGACGGTGGCGGCGTGCGCCCCGCCCTGTTCGGTACGGAAGACCTCGGCGATGTGGTGGCGGCGCTGTTCCATGCGGACCAGGCCGAGCCCGAGCCCGGCGACGCTGTCGCGGACCAGGTCGTACGTCTCCTCGCCGACCGCCTCGATCAGCAGGATGCGGCCCGCGCCCGGCAGCCCCTCCGTGTCGATCCCGTCGAGGCCGATGAGGGTGACGCCGGCGTCGGTGAGGACCTTGCGCAGCGCACCGGTGCCGTCGGGGTGGGTGTCGCTGTCGGTCACCTCGACCGCCAGGGTCGCGGTGGTCTGGGTGAAGTCGCTGGTGGAGCTGGAGCGCAGGAGCGTTCCGCCGTCGATGACGACGACGTGGTCGCAGGTGCGTTCCAGCTCGCCCAGGAGGTGCGAGGTCACCAGCACGGAGATGCCGAAGTCGGTGTGGATCCGGCGGATCAGGCCGAGCATGTCGTCCCGGCCGACCGGGTCCAGGCCGTTGGTCGGCTCGTCGAGCAGGACCAGCTGGGGGTCGTGGACGAGGGCCTGGGCCAGCTTCACCCGCTGCTTCATGCCGGTCGAGTAGCCGCCGATCGGGCGGTAGCGCTCCTCGTAGAGGCCGACGTGGCGCAGGGTGTCGGCCGTGCGCTCACGGGCCGCCGTGGGCGGCAGCCCCGACATGCGGGCCATGTGCACGACAAACTCGGTCGCCGAGACGTCGGGCGGCAGGCAGTCGTGCTCGGGCATGTATCCCACCCGTTCCCGGATGGCGGCGCCGCTGGTCGCGACGTCGAGCCCGAGCACTGCGGCCCGGCCTTCGGTGGCGGGGGAAAGACCCAGCAGGATCTTGATCAGTGTGGACTTGCCGGCTCCGTTGGAACCCACCAGACCGGTCACACCCGGTCCGATGTCCAACGTGAGCCGGTCAAGCGCGGTCACCCGGGGGAACCGCATGCTCAGGGCTTCGGTAGCGATTACGGCTGTCACGGAAATGACGTTAGTGGCGGGGGCCACAGGGGTCGTCAGCCCTGACGGCTGGATCCGCGTCAGACTCCAGGCGTACGCGCCCGTAGGGGGACCCCGCGAAGAAGGAGACCGGGCCTCCGGGACCGGCAGGGCGCGCCGGGGTTCGATCCTGCGGCGGGACGGGCCGGGGTCCGACCCGCGGGCGGGACGGGCCGGGGTCCGACCAACGGGCGGGACGGGCCGGGGTCCGACCAACGGGCGGAACGGGCCGGGTCGCCCACAGACGGGTCCCGGGTTGTCCACAGCCGCGCGCCGGGAGTTGTCCACAGGCCGCGCAGACCTCTTGACGCAGCCGCCGGACATTGTCACATTCATCAGTGTCACTTTACGGGCACGGACCGCACACGGCAGGGAACGGACGGTGGCATGACCGGCATGACCTCGGCAGTGCAGCACGAGATCGCCCCGGAGCTGCGGGGGTTCAGAGAGGTTCAGCGCCTGGCCTACGCCTGCGCGGAGGCGGTAGCCGGTCAGTTGCGGTCGGGAGTGACCGAGCGCGAGGCGGCCCGGATGCAGCGCGTGTGGCTGCGCGAGCGCGGCGTGCGCGACTGGTTCCACCTCCCGTTCGCCTGGTTCGGGGACCGCACGGCGTTCGCCGGGTTCAAGGTGCCGCTGCAGTTCTTCCCGACCGACCGGAAGCTGGAGCCGGGGATGCCGTTCATCCTCGACATGGCCCCGGTGTACAAGGGGTTCACCGCCGATGTCGGGTATTCGGGGTGCCTCGGCCTCAATCCGCTGCACGACAAGCTGCTGGCCGACCTGGAGGCCCACCGCGGGCTGATCCTGCGGGAGGTGCGCGAGCGCCGTTCGCTGCGCGAGATCTACGAGGACGTCGAACGCCTCATGACCGCACAGGGATACGCGAACAGACACCGAGCCTACCCCTTCGGCGTGATCGCCCACAAGGTCGACCGCGTCGCCGAACGCCGCTGGTCGCCGCAGGTGTTCGGATTCGGCGCCCAGGCCCTCAAAGGGCTCCTGAGCGACGCGCTGCACGGTCACCGGGACGGCTGGTCACCGCTGTGGAGCCCCTACCGATTCTCCGACCACCCGCCGCAGCCGGGCCTGTGGGCGGTCGAACCCCACCTCGGATTCCGGGGTACGGGCGCGAAGTTCGAGGAGATCCTGGTCGTCACCGACTCCAAGGACCCCGAACAGAGCGCTTTCTGGCTGGACGACGATCTGCCGCACGTGCGGCGCTGGGCCGAGGAGAAGGTGGCGGCGTGAATCTGTCCCGAGCGCGCGAGCGACGCGTGGTGACCGGGGGCGTCGAGCTGTGCGTCGCCGAACTGGGCGACGCGGGCCGGCCGACCGTGGTGCTGGTCCACGGCTATCCGGACAGCAAGGAGGTCTGGTCGGACGTCGCCGTGCGGCTGGCCGAGCAGTGGCACGTGGTGCTGTACGACGTGCGGGGGCACGGCGGGTCCACCGCCCCGAAGCCCCTGCGCGGCGGCTTCACCCTGGAGAAGCTGACCGACGACTTCCTGGCCGTGATCGACACGGTCAGCCCGGACCGGCCGGTGCACGTGGTCGGTCACGACTGGGGGTCCGTGCAGTCCTGGGAGTTCGTCACGGTCGGCCGGACCGAGGGCAGGATCGCCTCCTTCACCTCGATGTCCGGGCCGTCCCTGGACCACTTCGGGCACTGGATCAAACGCCGGATGACCCGCCCGACCCCGCGCAAGGTCGGCGAACTGCTCGGCCAGGGAGCCAAGTCCTGGTATGTGTACATGCTCCACACGCCGGTCCTGCCGGAGCTCGCCTGGCGCGGGCCGCTCGGCAAGCGGTGGCCCCGGATCCTGGAGCGGCTGGAGAAGGTGCCCGCGGGCGACTACCCCACCGCCTCCCTGCCGAACGACGCGGCTCACGGGGCCTGGCTCTACCGCGACAACGTCCGCGCCCGGCTGAGCAGGCCCCGCGCGGACGCCTACGCCCACGCGCCGGTCCAGCTGATCACGCCGACCGGGGACTCCTTCCTCTCGGAGCGGCTCTACGACGGGCTGGAGGACTGGGTCCCCACGCTGGTACGCCGCTCGATCCCGGCCAAGCACTGGGTGCCCCGCACCCGGCCGGACCAACTGGCCTTCTGGATCGACGAGTTCGTCACGGCGAACGAGTCCGCCGGGCGGGACGGCGCGCCCGTGGCGCAGGCGGAGGCCAAGAGCCCCTACGCCCAGCGGTTCGGCGGTCAGCTGGTCCTGGTGACGGGCGCGGCCTCCGGGATCGGGCGGGCCACGGCGTTCGCCTTCGCCGAGGCGGGCGCCCGGATCGTGGCCGTGGACCGCGACGCGGAGGGGGCCGCCCGGACCGCGGAGATGGCACGGCTGATCGGGGCGCCGGCGGCCTGGGGCGAGGCGGTCGACGTCAGCGACGAGGCCGCGATGGAGAAGCTCGCCGCCCGGGTCGCCGCGGAGCACGGCATCGTCGACGTCCTGGTCAACAACGCCGGGATCGGGCTCTCCGGCTCCTTCCTGGAGACCACCAGCGAGGAATGGAAGAAGGTCCTCGACGTCAATCTGTGGGGAGTCATCCACGGCTGCCGGATCTTCGGCAAGCAGATGGCGGACCGGGGCCAGGGCGGCCACATCGTCAACACCGCGTCGGCCGCGGCCTTCCAGCCCTCCCGGGCGCTGCCCGCGTACAGCACGTCGAAGGCGGCCGTGCTGATGCTCAGCGAGTGCCTGCGGGCCGAGCTGGCGGAGAAGTCGATCGGGGTGAGCGCGATATGCCCCGGCATCGTCAACACCAACATCACCACCACCGCGCGCTTCGCGGGGACCGACGCGGCGGAGGAGGAGCGGCTGCGGAAGCGGACGAGCCGGCTCTACGAGCGGCGCAACTACCCGCCGGAGAAGGTCGCCGACGCGATTCTGCGGGCGGTCGTGCGCAACCAGGCGGTGGTGCCGGTGACCCCGGAGGCGCGCGGCGCCCGGCTGCTGTCCCGGCTGAGCCCCGGGGCCCTGCGCGCCGTCGCCCGGCTGAAGCCTCCGCTGTGACCGGGGCAGGGGCCAAGGCCGCCGAGTACCGGATCGAGGACCTGGCCCACGCCAGCGGGGCCACGGTGCGCACGATCCGCGCCTATCAGGACCGGGGGCTGCTCCCGACGCCCGAGCGGCGCGGACGGGCCAATGTGTACCGGGAGACCCACCTGGCCCGGCTGCGGCAGATCGCGGACCTGCTCGACCGGGGCTACACCCTGGCCAGCATCAAGGAGTTGCTGGAGGCGTGGGACGCGGGCCGGGGGCTCGGCGGGGTGCTCGGGCTCGTCGCGGAGGTGCACGGCCCGTGGACGGACGAGGAGGCCGGCCGGATCAGCCGCCGCGAGCTGGACGCGCGGTTCGGCGGCCGGCGGGACGACGAGGCCATCGCCGAGGCGGTGGAGCTCGGCGTGCTGGAGCGCGTGCCGGGGCGGGACGACGAGTTCCTCGTCCCCAGTCCACAAGAGCTGACGGTGGCGGTGGAGTTGTACGGGGCTGGGGTCCCCCTGTCCGCGATCTCCGGCCATCTGCGGGAGCTTCGCGGCCAGGTGGAGCACATAGCCTCCCGCTTCCTGGAGTTCACCACCGAGCACGTCTTCGCCCGCTATCTCGGTCATCGGCCGCCCACCGACTCCGATGCGGCAGAGGCGGCCTCCCTGGTACGCCGCCTGAGGCCCCTCGCTCAACAGACAGTGGACGCCGAACTGGCGCGCGCCATGAGGACGTTCGCCACCCGCCACCTGCATCACCACCTCGGCGAGGAGCGGAGCGCGAT
Source organism: Streptomyces anulatus (assembly GCF_000721175.1). Taxonomy (GTDB): domain Bacteria; phylum Actinomycetota; class Actinomycetes; order Streptomycetales; family Streptomycetaceae; genus Streptomyces; species Streptomyces anulatus_C. Next base: position 311,578 of record NZ_JOEZ01000001.1, on the reverse strand, counting down.
CGCCGAGAACTCGACCCGCCCCGTGCTGCTTCCGGCTCGGACAACCCAGGCGGTGCAGAACCTTGTTGGCGCGGAGGGGCTGGCGGACTTCGTCGCGGCGGCCACCGAACGGGAGCTGCAAGCGCGGACTTTGGACCATCTCACGGCAAGTCACGCCAAAGAGAACAAAATTGACGAACACCCCTAAATCCACAGCCTGTTGTCCACAGAATCAGCAAATAGCTTGTGGATAACTCAAGTTGACTGTGGATCAAACCCGGCGAAGGAGAAGAGCCGACGAATCACAGAAGAACGAAGAACCGAAAGGCCGACGAACCGATGAGGCGAAGAAGCAACGAGCGAACGAGCGGCGAGTCGAAATACGGATGCACCGACAGCTCGCCACGGGCACTCTGACGCCATGGACGAACGTCGGACCGTCAAGGTGTCCAAGTACCTCTCGAAGCATCTGCGGCACCAGCCGGAACGCATCGGCCTCACCCTCGACGAGAACGGCTGGGTGGCCGTCGAGGAGCTGCTGCACGCTGCGGCCCGGCACGGATTCCCCCTCTCCCGCGCCGAGCTCGACCAAGTCGTCGCCGCCAACGACAAGCGGCGCTTCACCGTCGAGGGCGACCGCATCCGCGCCGACCAGGGCCACACCGTCGCCGTCGACCTGGACCTGCCACCGGCCGAGCCGCCCGCGTACCTCTACCACGGCACGGTCGCCCGGGTGATGGACGCGATCCGGGCCGAGGGCCTGCGCCCCATGGCCCGCCACCACGTCCACCTCTCTCCCGACCGGGAGACGGCCACCCGGGTCGGCGCCCGCCGCGGCCGCCCCCTCGTCCTCACCGTGGACGCGGGCGCGATGCACCGCGCCGGCCATGTCTTCCGGGTCAGCGCCAACGGGGTCTGGCTGGCCGACGCCGTACCCCCGGGGTTCCTGCGGCTGCGCGACTGAGCGGGACGCGCCCGAAGACCTACGCCAGTTGCGCGGGCGCCTCGGTCGCGATGCGCTCGAAGACCTTCGGGTCGACGTCGAAGACCGAGTCCGGGACCGGTGCATGGACGACGATCTCGGTGAAGCCCAGCTCCGCGTGGCGCCCCGCGAAGTCGACGAAGGCGTCCACGGACTCCAGCGGAGCGGTGCGGTCCGGTGTGAAACCGGTGAGCAGGATCCGGTCCAGCTCCGCGGCGTCCCGGCCGATCTCCGCGCACGCGCCCGTGAGCTTCTCGCCCTGCGCCCGCAGCGCGGCCCGCGACTCCTCCGGGGTGCCGTTCTCGTACAGCTTGGGGTCGCCGGTGGTGACCCAGGCCTGCCCGTGTCGGGCGGCGAGCCGCAGACCGCGCGGCCCGGTCGCGGCGACCGCGAAGGGCAGCCGGGGACGCTGGACACAGCCGGGGATGTTGCGGGCCTCGTCCGCGGCGTAGTGCGTCCCGCGCCCGGTCACCGCGTCCTCGGTGAGCAGCCGGTCCAGCAGGGGCACGAACTCGGCGAACCGGTCGGCGCGTTCGCGCGGGGTCCAGGCTTCCTGGCCCAGCGCGGTGGCGTCGAACCCGTTGCCCCCGGCGCCGATGCCGAGGGTGATCCGACCGCCCGAGATGTCGTCCAGGGAGATCAGCTCCTTGGCGAGCGTCACCGGGTGACGGAAGTTCGGCGAGGTGACCAGCGTACCCAAGCGGATGCTCTGCGTTACAGCCGCTGCGGCCGTGAGTGTGGGGACGGCACCGAACCACGGTCCGTCCCGGAAGGTCCGCCAGGAGAGGTGGTCGTAGGTGTACGCGGCATGGAACCCGAGGTCTTCGGCCCGCCGCCAGATGTTCTGTCCTTCGGCCCACCGGTGGATGGGGAGGATCACCGTGCTCAGACGCATGCCCCCGACGATACGCGGAGCCGGAAGGTCTCTCCCACCCTCTCGATGACCGTTGACATATGCCAGAGGACTTTCCCGCAGTTCAGGAGTTTATCCACTCAAATGTGCGACCCTCCGCACGCCCGTGCACCTTCGTGGGCGAGAATGGGCCGGTGACCTCAGTGACCGCTGCGCCTCTCCCCGCCATGACCCGGCTGATCGCCACCGACCTCGACGGCACCCTGCTGCGCGACGACAAGACGCTGTCCGCGCGCACGGTCGCGGCCCTCGCGGCGGCCGAGGAGGCCGGGATCGAGGTCTTCTTCGTCACCGGCAGGCCGGCCCGCTGGATGGACGTCGTCCGGGACCACGTCCAGAGCCACGGAACGGCGATCTGCGCCAACGGCGCCGTGGTCACCGACCTGCGGACGGACGGCGCGCTGCTCTCCGTACGGCCGCTGGAGCGCGACGCCGCCCTGCACGTCGTGCACACCCTGCGCGACGCGGCCCCCGGCACCTCCTTCGCCGTCGAGATGACCACCGGCATCAACTACGAACCGGCCTACCCGCCCTTCCACCTGGACCCGGGCGCCACAGTGGCCGTCGCCGAGAAGCTGCTGCACGAGGACACCCCGGGCACCGGCGCGCCGGTGCTCAAGCTGCTGGCCCACCACACCGAGTTGGCGCCCGACGGCTTCCTCGACCTGGCCCGTACGGCGGTCGGCCACCGGGCCGCCTTCACCCGCTCCAGCCCTTCCGCGCTCCTGGAGGTCAGCGGGCTCGATGTCTCCAAGGCCACCACGCTCGCCGCCTGTTGCTCCGAGCGCGGCATCTCGCCCGCCGAGGTGGTCGCCTTCGGCGACATGCCCAACGACATCGAGATGCTCCGCTGGGCCGGGGCCTCCTTCGCCATGGGCAACGCCCACCCGGACGCACTGGCCGCCGCCTCCGGCCGGACCGCCACCAACCAGGAGGACGGGGTGGCCCTCGTCATCGAGCGGATCCTCGCCGCCCGCGCAGAGACCCGCTGAAACCTTTCGGCAGACCTGTCCGCGAAGGCCGCGCCTGTCCTCACCTTCGGGCGGCGGCCCTCACAGCGGTGCCTCCCACACCACCGTCGTACCGCCGCCGTCCTCCCCGATCCCCGGTTCGATCCGGCTGGACCCGCCCAGGGACTCCGCGCGGCGGGCCAGGTTGCGCAGCCCGCTGCGGCGGCCGTCCTCCGGGATGCCCACCCCGTCGTCGGCGACCGAGAGACGCACCGCCCCCCGCCCGTCCGGCAGGGTCACCGTCGCGTCGACGACCACATCGATCAGCGACGCCCCCGCGTGCCGGAACGCGTTGGAGAGGGCCTCGCGCAGCGCCGCGACCAGGTTCTTGCCGGTCAGCTCGCCGACGAGCGAGTCCACCGGGCCCAGGAAGCGGTGCGAGGGCTTGAAGCCGAGCGGGACGGCCGCCATGTTGATCTCCCGCAGTACCCGGGTGCGCAGCCCGGACGGGGCTTCGGCCGGTTCCTGCTGGAGCGCGAAGATGGCCGTACGGATCTCCTGGATCGTCACGTCCAGCTCGTCGACCGCCCGGCCGACACCGGTCCGCACCTCGGGCACCACCGACCTGCGCTGGGCGCTCTCCAGCATCATCCCGGTGGCGAACAGCCGCTGGATGACCAGGTCGTGGAGGTCGCGGGCGATCCGGTCGCGGTCCTCGTACACCGCGAGCCGCTCCCGGTCCCGCTGCGCCTCGGCCATCATCAGCGCGAGCGCCGCCTGGGAGGCGAACTGGGTGGCGAGCGTCCGCTCGCTCGCCGTGAACGGGCGCGCGCCCCGGGACCGGGGAGTGGCCAGCGCGCCGAGCACCCGGCCGCCGCTGTGGAGCGGCAGCATCATGCTGGGGCCGAACCGGCCGGCCAGTCTGGTGATCATCCGGCTGTCGGTGGCCGAGTCGTCGATGAACACCGCCTCGCCCGCGAGCAGTTTCGCCACCACCGCGCTCCGGGGCGGGATGATCACACCGAGCGAGGACGAGGGGTCGTCGGACGACACGGCGACGATCTCCAGACCGCCCTCCTCTGCGGGCAGCAGCACGATCCCGGCGGCGGAGTCGGCGAGCCGGCGGGCCTGTTCGGCGACCACCGACAGCGCCTCGTCGGCGTCCCCGCCCGACAGGAGCGCCGTGGTGACCGCGACCGAACCGTCGATCCAGTGCTCCCGCTGCCGTGCCGCCTCGTACAGCCGGGCGTTGCCGATGGCGATCCCGGCCTCCGTGGCGAGCACCCGGACCATGTGCAGGTCGTAGTCGCTGAACTCCGCGCCGTGTCGCTTCTCGGTCAGGTAGAGGTTGCCGAAGATCTCCCCCTGGACCCGGATGGGCACCCCCAGAAAGGTCCGCATCCGGGGATGCCCCGCCGGGAATCCCGCTGAGCGGGGATCCGTGGACAGGTCGGCCAGGCGGACCGGGGCGGGGTCGTGGATCAGTGCGCCGAGCAACCCCCGGTGGCCGTCGGGCCGGCGCCCGATCGCCTCGGCCACCTCCGGCGGAACGCCGTACGTGACGAAGTCCGAGAGTCCCTCGCCCAGCTCGTCGACGACGCCGATGGCGGCGTACCGGGCGTGGGCGAGCTCGGCGGCCGTCTCGCAGATCCGGTCCAGGGTGGAGTGCAGTTCCAGCCCCGCGCCGACGGAACGCATCGCCTCCAGGAGCTGCGGCACCCGCGCGGTCAGCTCGGTGGACAGCCCCTGGAGGCTGCGGGTGGCCCGGGTGGCGGCGTCGAGGGAGTCCTGCGGGTCGGGCTCTGCCATGGCCTGAGCCTAGTTAGTGCCGATAAGGGACGAAAGTCGAGAATGCGCTCGATGGCCGGAAGGGCGTCGGCCGGCGGGGACCTGGGGCCGCGGTGGCGCTCACACCGCCACCGTCTCCCGTTCGCGCTCCAGCATGCGGCGCAGCGGCCCGTCCTCGGCGGCGAGTTCGGCGTACGGTCCACGCTGCACGACCCGGCCGGCGTCCAGCACCAGCACCTCGTCGACCGCCTCCAGGCCGGTCAGCCGGTGGGTGATCAGGACCGTCGCGCAGCCCCGGGTCGCGTCCAGCAGATCGGCGGTGAGGGCGTCTGCGGTCGGCAGGTCGAGGTGTTCGGCCGGCTCGTCAAGGACGAGCACGGGGAAGCCCGCGAGCAGTGCGCGGGCCAGAGCGAGGCGCTGGCGCTGACCGCCGGAGAGCCGCGCGCCGTGCTCGCCCACCGGCGTGTCGAGCTCCTGCGGCAGAGCCAGCACCCAGTCCAGGAGGCGGGCACGGGAGAGCGCGTCGCGCAGTTCGGCGTCGGTCGCCCCGGGACGGGCCAGGCGCAGGTTCTCGCGGATCGTGCTGTCGAAGACGTGCGCGTCCTGGGCGCACAGCCCCACCGAGCGCCGGACCGTGTCCGACTCCAGCTCGGCCGCGTCGACACCGCCGAGCCGGTACGTCCCCGACGAGGCGTCCAGGAAGCGCAGGAGGACCTGGGCGAGCGTCGTCTTGCCCGAGCCGGAGGGCCCCACGACCGCGATGCGCCGTCCGGGCGTCAGCTTCAGGTCGAGCGAGGCCAGCGCGTCGTGCCGGGCCCCTGGGTAGCGGGCGCTCAGCCCCCGTACCTCCAGCGGGAAGGGGGAGGCGGGCTCCTCGGCGGGGGCCAGTGGCTCCTGTACGGGCACGGGGGCGTCCAGCACCTCGAACACCCGCTCCGCGCTCCGGGCGACGCGCTGGCGGTACTGCACGGCGAGCGGCAGGCCGGTGACGGCCTCGAAGGCGGCGAGCGGGGTCAGCACCACCACGGCGAGCGCGACCCCGGACAGCCGGCCGTCCTGCACGGCGGGGACGGCGACGGCCGCGGCGGCCACCACGGTGAGCCCGCAGACCAGGGCGGACAGACCGCCGCCCAGTGCCGTCGCGGCGGCCGCACGGGAGGCGATCCGGGTCAGCAGCATGTCGGCCGTACGCAGCCGCACCTGCCGGGCGGGCAGCGCTCCCGCGACGGTCAGTTCGGCGGTCCCGCCGAGGAGTTCGGTGACCCGGGTGGCCAGGGCGGCGCGGGCGGGCGCGAGCTGACGCTCCGTGCGGCGGGCACAGGCGCCGCTGACGAGCGGGACGCCGACCCCGGCAACGAGCAGCCCGACCGCCAGGATCACGCCCGCCTCCGGGAGCAGCCAGCCGGTGAACCCGGCGGCCACGGTCCCCACCACGGCGGCGGTCCCGGCGGGCAGCAGCCAGCGCAGCCAGTAGTCCTGGAGCGCGTCCACGTCGGCGACGAGCCGGGACAGCAGGTCCCCGCGCCGAGTGGTGCGCAGCCCGGCGGGGGCGATGCGTTCGAGGCCCCGGTAGACGGAGACGCGCAGGTCGGCGAGGAGCTTCAGGACGGCGTCGTGGGAGACGAGCCGCTCGGCGTAGCGGAAGACCGCCCGGCCGATGCCGAAGGCGCGGGTCGCGGTGACCGCCATCATCAAGTACATGACCGGCGGCTCTTCGGACGCGCGGGAGATCAGCCAGCCGGAGACCGCCATGAGCCCCACGGCCGACCCGACGGCCAGGCTGCCCAGCAGCAGGGCCAGGGCCAGCCGGCCGCGCTGCGCCCCGGCGGACTCGCGGACCCGGGCGAGCACACTTCCGGAGCGGGACGCGCTCTCCGCCGGCCCGCCGTCGGCCGCGCGCAGCTCCTCCGCCCGGCGGGCGTCCAGGAGTTCCCCCCCGGCGAGCGGCTGCGGAACGGCCGGACCTGCGGCGGCGGCACCACGGCTCGCGTCCTCGTTCCGCTCATGCACGCAGGTACCCGGCTCCAGCGTCACCACGCGGTCGGCGACCGCCAGCAGCGCCGGGCGGTGGACGACCAGCAGCACGGTCCGCCCGGCGGCCAGCCTCCGCACGGCGTCGACGATGCCCGCCTCGCTCTCGCCGTCCAGGCTCGCGGTCGGCTCGTCCAGCAGCAGGAGCGGCCGGTCGGCGAGGAACGCGCGGGCGAGGGCGAGGCGCTGGCGCTGGCCCGCGGAGAGCCCGGCGCCGTCCTCGCCGAGGGCGGTCAGCATCCCGTCGGGGAGCGCAGCGACGAAGTCGTACGCGCCCGCGTCCCGCAGCGCCCCGAGAACCGCCTCGTCGTCGGCGTCGGGCCGGGCGAGGCGGACGTTCTCGGCGATCGTGCCCGCGAAGAGGTGGGGGCGCTGGGGGACCCAGGCGATCCGGCTCCGCCAACGGTCCGGGTCCAGATCCGCGAGGTCCTGGCCCCCGGCCCGCACCCGCCCCTCGTCGGGCCGGGCGAAGCCGAGGACCACGTTCAGCAGGGTGGACTTGCCGACCCCGCTCGGGCCGACCAGGGCGACGGTCTCCCCCGGCTCCACGGTGAGCGACGCGGCGTCCAACGACGGTTCCGCACGGCCCTCGTGGCGTACGGTCACGGCCTCCAGTTCCAGCCGCAGCTCGTCCGGGACGTCCTCCGTGCCCGGAGTCCGGGGTTCGGTCTCCAGGACCGCGAAGATCTCCTCGGCGGCCGAGAGGCCCTCGGCCGCAGCGTGGTACTGCGCCCCGACCTGGCGGATCGGCAGATACGCCTCCGGGGCCAGGATCAGGACCACCAGACCGGTGTAGAGGTCGAGTTCGCCGTGGACGAGCCGCATGCCGATCGTGACGGCGACGAGGGCCACCGACAGGGTCGCCAGCAGCTCCAGGGCGAACGAGGACAGGAAGGCGATCCGCAGGGTGCGCAGGGTGGCCCGGCGGTAGTCGGAGGTGATCGTGCGGATCGATGCGGCCTGGGCCTTGGCCCGCCCGAAGACCTTCAGGGTCGGCAGCCCGGCGACGACGTCCAGGAAGTGTCCGGAGAGCCGGGACAGCAGCTGCCACTGGCGGTCCATCCGAGACTGGGTGGCCCAGCCGATCAGGATCATGAACAGGGGGATGAGCGGCAGCGTGACGACGATGATCGCGGCCGACACCCAGTCCTCGGTGACGATCCGGGCGAGCACCGCCACCGGCACGACGACCGCGAGGCCGAGCTGCGGGAGGTAGCGGGCGAAGTAGTCGTCGAGCGCGTCGATCCCCCGGGTCGCCAGGGCGACGAGCGAACCGGTGCGCTGCCCGCTCAGCCAGTCGGGGCCCAGCAGCGCGGCCCGCTCCAGGAGCCGACCGCGCAGTTCGGACTTGACGGCCGCGCTGGCTCGATGGGCCGCCAGCTCGGTGAGCCAGGCGATCAGGGCCCGTCCGACGGCGACGGCGGCGAGCAGCAGAAGGGGGGTGCGCAGCGCGGTGACCGTGAGTCCGCCCTCGAAGCCGCCCACCACGATCTCGGCGATGAGCATCGCCTGGGCGATCACCAGCAGGGCGCCGACCAGGCCGAGAGCCACCACGGCCGCCAGGAAGAGGCGGGTGGCCCGTGCGTGGTGGAGAAGACGCGGATCGATCGGTTTCACGTGAAACATCTCCCCCGGCGGGGTCGGTGGCTCTGCGGGATCGGCGGCCGCTCCGGGCCCTGCGGGAAACGCGGGGCCCGAGCGGTCCGCACGGCTCAGTGTGCGTCAGCGATGTGCTGGGTGCCGATGCGCTTGCGGAAGACCCAGTAGGTCCAGCTCTGGTAGAGCAGCACCATGGGCGTGGCGATGCCCGCGCACCAGGTCATGATCTTGAGCGTGTACGGGCTGGACGAGGCGTTGGTGACCGTGAGGTTCCAGGCGTCGTTCAGCGAGGACGGCATGACGTTCGGGAAGAGCGTCAGGAAGAGCATCGCGACCGCCGCCGCGATCGTCACGCCCGAGAACGCGAACGACCAGCCCTCGCGGCCCTTGGCGATGGCCCCGATCGCGGCCAGGAGCGCCACCACCGCCACGACCATGGCCCCCAGGCTCCAGCCGTCCCCGTTGTCGGCCTGGGTCCAGAGCAGGAAGCCCAGCGCGAGCACGGCGGTGACCGGCCCCAGCTTCAGCGCCAGTGCCCGTGCCCTGACCCGGATGTCGCCCGCCGTCTTGAGGCCGGCGAACACCGCCCCATGGAAGGTGAAGAGGGTGAGCGTGACGAGGCCGCCGAGGATCGCGTACGGATTGAGGAGATCCCAGAAGTTGCCGACGTACTCCATGTCGGCGTCGATCTTCACGCCCCGCACGATGTTCCCGAACGCCACGCCCCACAGCACCGCGGGGATCAGGGAGGTCCAGAAGATCGCGGTCTCCCAGTTCGTCTGCCACCGCTCCTCGGTCCGCTTGGCGCGGTACTCGAAGGCGACGCCACGCACGATCAGGCAGAACAGGATGATCAGCAGCGGCAGATAGAAGCCGGAGAAGAGGGTGGCGTACCACTCGGGGAAGGCGGCGAAGGTCGCGCCGCCCGCGGTGAGCAGCCAGACCTCGTTGCCGTCCCAGACGGGCCCGATCGTGTTGATCAGGACCCGGCGCTCCTTGCGGTCGCGAGCAAGCAGCTTGGTGAGGACCCCGATGCCGAAGTCGAATCCCTCCAGGAAGAAGTAGCCGGTCCAGAGGACGGCGATGAGCACGAACCAGACGTCGTGGAGTTCCATCTCTCAGCTCCTGTGCTCAGTACGAGAAGGCCATCGGCCGGTCGGCGTCGTCTTCGTCGTGGCCGCCGATCTTCGTGGGCGGGTTCAGGTCGTCCTCGGTGAGTTCCGGGGGACCGGCCTTGATGTACTTCACGAGCAGCTTCACCTCGATCACGGCGAGCACCGCGTAGAGCAGCGTGAAGACGATCATCGAGGTGAGGACCTCGCCCTGCGAGACGCCGGGGGAGACTCCGGCACGGGTCTGGAGCACCCCGTAGACGACCCAAGGCTGGCGGCCCATCTCGGTGAAGATCCAGCCCCAGGAGTTGGCGATCAGTGGGAAGAGCAGCGTCCAGAGCGCGACGACCCAGTAGAGCTTGGTGAGCCTCGGGCTCAGCGCCTTGTTCCGGAACAGGACCAGATGCGGCACCTCGTCCTCACCGGTCCGCAGCACCGGTGGCAGCAGGAACTTCTTCCGGGTCAGCCACAGTCCCAGGAGGCCGAGGCCGAAGGAGGCCATCCCGAAGCCGATCATCCACCGGAAGCTCCAGAACGCGACCGGGATGTTGGGGCGGTAGTCGCCAGGCCCGTACTTCTCCTGCGACTCCTTGTTGATGTCGTTGATGCCGGGGACATACGAGTTCGGGTCGTTGTTGGCGAGGAAGGACAGTATCCCGGGGAGCGAGATCTCCACGGAGTTGTGGCCCTCGCTGACGTCCCCGTAGGCGAAGACCGAGAACGGCGCCCGCTCCTGCCCGTCCCACAGGGCCTCGGCTGCGGCCATCTTCATCGGCTGCTGCCGGAACATGACCTTGGCGAGGCTGTCGCCGCTGACGGCGGTGAGCATTCCGGCGACCACGACGGTGATCAGCCCCAGGCGCAGCGAGGTCCGCATCACCGGGATGTGCTTCTTGCGCGCCAGGTGGAACGCGGCGATGCCGACCATGAAGGCCCCGCCGACCAGGAACGCCGCCGTGATGGTGTGGAAGAACTGCGTGACCGCGGTGTCCTGGGTGAGCACCCGCCAGAAGTCGGTGAGCTCGGCGCGGCCGCGCTCCTCGTTGATCCGGTAGCCGACCGGGTGCTGCATCCAGGAGTTGGCCGCCAGGATGAAGTACGCCGAGAGGACCGTGCCGATCGAGACCATCCACATACAGGCGAGGTGGATCTTCTTCGGCAGCTTGTCCCAGCCGAAGATCCACAGTCCGATGAAGGTGGACTCGAAGAAGAAGGCGATCAGCGCCTCGAAGGCGAGCGGAGCGCCGAAGATGTCGCCGACGAAGCGCGAGTAGTCGGACCAGTTCATGCCGAACTGGAACTCCTGGACGATGCCCGTGACGACGCCCATGGCGATGTTGATGAGGAACAGCTTGCCCCAGAACTTGGTCGCCCTGAGGTACTTCTCGTTCTCCGTCCGCACCCAGGCGGTCTGCAGGCCGGCGGTGAGCGCGGCGAGCGAGATCGTCAGGGGAACGAAGAGGAAGTGGTAGACGGTGGTGATGCCGAACTGCCATCGCGCCAGGGTCTCCGGCGCCAGAGCTAGGTCCACGTCGTCAGTCTCCTTACATCGCCGTGGTCACACCGGCACTATGCCCCTTTGATCCGACCGATCACGGGAGGAAGCAGGGCACGCTTGTGAACGCGTTCACATTCACAAGCAATTATGACGCACACACTTTCGGAGCCTTCGCCGGGGGTACCCCTTTTCGGCCCCGCCCCGCGTGACGAGCCCCCCGCCGCCCACGCAAAGGGCCCCGGACCTCGTCGTCCGAGGTCCGGGGCCCCCCGGTCGTACAGGTGCCGCGGCGCGGCGGCGCTGCAGGTGAGCGGAGGCTCTACAGCTCGGCGCGGAACGCCTCCGCCGCCTTCAGGAACAGGTCGTTGCCCTCGTCCTCGCCGATCGAGACCCGCACGCCCTCGCCCGCGAACGGCCGCACGACCACCCCGGCCCGCTCACAGGCCCGCGCGAAGTCGACGGTCCGCTCGCCGAGCCGCAGCCAGACGAAGTTCGCGTGCGACTCCGGCACCGTCCAGCCCTGGCGCACCAGCTCCGCGCTCACCCGGGTGCGCTCGGCGACCAGCGAGCCGACCCGGCCCAGCAGCTCGTCCTCCGCGCGGAGCGAGGCCACCGCCGCGTCCTGGGCGAGCTGGCTCACACCGAAGGGGACGGCGGTCTTGCGCAGCGCGGCGGCCACCGGTTCGTGGGCCACCGCGAAACCGACCCGCAGGCCGGCCAGGCCGTACGCCTTCGAGAAGGTCCGCAGCACCGCCACATTGGGCCGGTCCCGATAGATCTCGATGCCGTCCGGCACATCGGCGTCACGGATGAACTCCTTGTACGCCTCGTCGAGTACCACCAGCACATCGCTCGGCACCCGGTCGAGGAACCGTTCCAGCTCCGCCCGGCGGACCACCGTGCCGGTGGGGTTGTTGGGGTTGCAGACGAAGATCAGCCTGGTCCGGTCGGTGATCGCGTCCGCCATCGCGTCGAGGTCGTGCACGTCGCCGTCGGTCAGCGGGACCTTGACCGAGGTCGCGCCGCTGACCTGGGTGATGATCGGGTACGCCTCGAAGGACCGCCAGGCGTAGATGACCTCGTCGCCGGGTCCGGAGGTGGCCTGGAGCAGCTGCTGGGCCACGCCCACCGACCCGGTGCCGGTGGCGAGATGCGAGAGCGGCACACCGAAACGGTCGGCCAGCTCGTTCATCAGGCCGGTGCACGCCATGTCCGGGTAGCGGTTGAAGGTCCCCGCCGCGGCGAGGGCCGACTCCAGCACCCCCGGCAGCGGCGGATAGGGATTCTCGTTGGAGGACAGCTTGTACGCGACCGGTCCGCCGGCCGCCGCCGGCTTCCCCGGCACATAGGCGGGAACGCCGTCCAGCTCGGCGCGCAGCTTGGGGCTCGTCTCGCTCACCGCAGGTCCTCCTCGACCGTCCGTTCACAGCAATACTGCACACCTTATGAGGATTGGGCCCCGCTGCGAATGGCCCGAGCGGGAAATCGACCGCAGTGCCCGGGAATGGGACCTCGCACGGGGCCGGTCCGGGGGCTCCGCCCGGGGTAGTGCTTCCCGTTCCGGCGCGCGCCGGTGGCTCGCGCCGTGGCGCGCGTCCCTCGAAGTAGTGAGTTGAGACCTCTTCGAGACATCGCACATTCAGCAGGCTGCCCGCCTTCAGCACCTGAAACCCGCATGCAGGAATGCCCAACTCTCTTGCATTGAGAGGAATTTGATGGGCAGCGACCTTGCAGAAACGTGCCTGCCAACGTGCGCATATGCGACCGGACCGACCACCCCTCGGAGCCCTACTATCGGCTCGCCATGACAGCAGCAGGGAAGCACCAGGTGAGCCGGACGGAGACACCCCGGCGCAGCGGCCGGCCAGGTCGGGCGGGGATCCGTGATGTGGCCGCCGCGGCCGGAGTCTCGATCACGACCGTCTCCGACGCGCTCAACGGCAAGGGCAGGCTCCCGGACGCCACCCGCCGCCATGTCCGCGAGGTCGCCGAGCGCCTGGGCTACCGCCCGTCCGCCGCGGCCCGAACCCTCCGTACGGGCAAGTCCGGCCTGATCGGCCTGACCGTGACCACGTACGGGAATGAACCTTTCACCTTCACGGAATTCGCGTACTTCGCGGAGATGGCGAGAGCCGCGACCTCCGCGGCGCTCGCCCGCGGCTACGCCCTCGTCATCCTCCCCGCCACCTCCCGGCACGACGTCTGGTCGAACGTCGCGCTCGACGGGACCGTCGTCATCGACCCCTCCGACCAGGACCCGGTCGTCACCGAGCTCGTCCGCCAGGGGCTGCCCGTCGTCTCGGACGGCCGCCCGGCCGGGACCCTCCCCGTCACCGCCTGGGTCGACAACGACCACCGGGCCGCCGTGCTCGACCTCCTCGACCATCTCGCCGCCGCCGGAGCCCGCCGCATCGGCCTGCTGACCGGCAACACCACCGACACGTACACCCGGCTGTCCACCACCGCCTACCTCCACTGGTGCGAGCGGGTCGGCCAGGACCCCGTCTACGAGTCCTACCCGGCCCACGACCCCTGCGCGGGGGCGGTCGCCGCCGACCGGCTGCTCGCCCGCCCGGACCGCCCCGACGCGGTCTACGGGCTCTTCGACCCCAACGGGACCGATCTCCTCGCGGCGGCCCGCCGCTACGGGCTGCGGGTCCCCGATGACCTGCTGCTGGTCTGCTGCAGCGAGTCCACCGTGTACGCGGCCACCGAGCCGCCCATCACGACGCTCTCGCTGAAGCCCCGCCGCATCGGCACGGCCGTCGTCCAGCTCCTCATCGACGCCATCGAAGGGGTCGAACACGACGGGCCCGTGGAACAGGTCATACCGACGGAGCTCATCGTCCGAACCTCATCGCAACGCCGTCCACCACGCACCACGGTCAACGCGCCGCGCTCCCCCAGCAGGGATTGATCGGCTCTTTTCGGACCAATCGGCCGGTGAACCGTACGTGCGCCCGGATTCACCACCCCTGGTGCGTCACACATATCGATCCGCATTCCTATGATGGGCGCACGACACCGCGGACCACCTCTACCAGGCAGGGCCCGTCAGGTGTACGGCGGCGCGACGGTGGTGGAGGGGTCGATGACTCAGGGGGCCGGTCAGGAACCCGTGGTGCGGACGGCGACGTTGCGTGACTTCCGGGTTCCGCCGTATGCGCAGACACCCGTGCCACCGCCGGCACAGGTGGCACCTCCTTCGCCGGTGCCGCCCCGGGCGCCGGAACCGAACCCTCCGGCGCCGGGCGCTTCCGCACCACCGGCGCCGGGCGCTTCCGTGCCGCCGCGGGCTCCCGCGCCGCCCCCGCTGCCGCATCCCGGCAACGCCGCCGTGGGCGACGAGCAGCCGGAGGGCTACACACCGACCGAGCGGGACCTCCCGGTCATCCGTCGCGGCGACACGGTCCAGGTGCAGACCGTTCCCGAGCCCGCCGCCCCCGTCTCCGAGGACGGGCTCGGCCCGCTCTTCGTCGTCGGCGACGTCCACGGCTATCTGAGCGAGCTGCTGGCCGCCCTCGGCGAGCAGGGACTCATCGACGCCGACGGGAACTGGGCCGCGGGCAACGCCCGGCTGTGGTTCCTGGGCGACTTCACCGACCGCGGCCCCGACGGCATCGGGGTCATCGACCTCGTCATGCGGCTCTCCGCCGAGGCGGCGGCGGCCGGCGGCTACTGCAAGGCCCTGATGGGCAACCACGAGCTGCTGCTGCTCGGCGCCAAGCGGTTCGCCGACACCCCCGTCAACTCCGGGGCGGGAACCGCCACCTTCCAGGCCGCCTGGCTGCTCAACGGCGGCCAGAAGGCCGACATGGAGCGCCTCCAGGACGTCCACCTCCAGTGGATGTCCCGGCTCGACGCGGTCGTCGAGGAGGACGGGCATCTGCTGATGCACTCCGACACGACGGCCTACCTCGACTACGGGTCCACCATCGAGGACGTCAACGACACGATCACGGCCATTCTCACGCGTAACGATGCCGACGAGTGCTGGGACCTCTTCCGCAAGCTCACCAAGCGGTTCGCCTTCCGGGACGAGGGCGGCGCCGACGCGGTGCGCGATCTGATGGCGACGTACGGCGGACAGCGCGTCGTCCATGGTCACAGCCCCATTCCGTACCTCCTGGGCGAGGTCGGCACGGAAGAGGGCGAGGACGGCTCGGGGCCCGTGGTCAACGGACCGCACGTGTACGCGGACGGCCTCGCCATCGCCATGGACGGCGGAGTGACCATGGCCGGAAAGCTGCTGGTGGTCCAACTCCCGCTGCATGACTGACCGTCGGCGGGGAAGACGCTTCAGGTTCCGCCTGCGCCGACCTCGCCGATCACCGGGCCCAATTCTGGAAACACCCTGTCACCCCGTGCCGTGAGCGCTCTACCATCGGCGTATCAGTGGCAGGCTCTCCTCCGTTTCCGCCCGATCGTCCGGTCCACGCGGGCAGCCGGGCACCGACGGAGCATCGGGGGATGCAGATGACAAGCGCTCCGCACCTGCTGGCCGAGGACGGACCCGAGTACGAGCGGATCCTGGGCGACGCACTGCGCCACGCTCACGAACGCCCGGACCTGGAGGGCGTCGGGGACCGGCTCAACACAGAACAGCTGCGCACGATGGCGCTCAGCGCCACGGCGCTGATCACCGCTGCCGCGGCCACCGAGTACGAGCACTACGTCAAGGCCCGGGGCGAGCTGCGCCGGGCGGCGGCCGCCGAGGGAACCGAGGGCACCCCGGCCGTCGACGGGCCGTGGAGCACGGCGGCCGGAGCGGGGGCCGGCATAGGGGCGGTCATCGCGGTCCTGACCCCGCTGCTCGCCGGCACCGCGGCCGTCATCTTCCTGCTCGTCGGCTACCTGCTGAAGGCGGTCAGCCCGTCGGTGGCCTTCGGCAACTCGATGGTCGCGGCCGGGTGGTTCTTCGCCGCGGTCGCCGCCGCCGCGATCCTGGTCGCGGCCGTCGGACTGCTCGTCACCGCGCTCCGCAACGGCACGACGTCCCTGGCCGCCGAGAGCGAGGAGCAGGAGCTCCCTGAAGAGGTCGCGCGAGCCAGGGAGGCCTGGCGCCACGCCCTGCTGGAGCGCGGCATCCTCCCGTTCCTCCGGGACGCACTGGCCGACCCCACCGCGGGGCCCGCCGCGCGGACCCCGCACCGTTCGCCCAACCGCATCCCGAAGATGGGCTACAGCAGGCCGGACTTCTCCGGCCCGGACGACGGTCCGGCGGCCGGCCCCCGGCCGACCTTCACCAGCCCCGACTTCACCAGCCCGGACTTCGGCGGCCCGGAGCACCGGCCGGAGTGAAACCGGCGGACCTCGGCCTCCGGTTTCGGCCAAGGGGCCTGGTCCCGGACACACCGCGGGCCGGGGCGGCAAGTGCCGCGCCCGGCCCGGGGGATGCTCCGGAACAACCGGAGCGGTGGATCAGACGGCCTGCGGGGCCAGCTTCGGGTTGACGCCGTACTGGTTCGTCTCCGGCTTGCCCTCCGAGGCGAGGAAGACGAGCAGGATGATGCCGCCGACCAGCGGGACGAACGAGATGAAGAACCACCAGCCCGAGCGGCCGGTGTCGTGCAGCCGCCGCACCATGACCGCCAGCGACGGGACGATGACCGCGGCGAGGTAGAGGAAGTACGGGATCTGCGTGTCGATCGCCATGCCGAGGGCCGACAGCACCAGGGCGATGATGAAGTTGAAGAGCACGAACATCCAGTACTCCTTGCGGCGCGCGCGTCCGCTGAAGCCTGCGTAGTTCTTGAGTACGTCCAGGTACCAGTTCACTGTGATTCCCTCCCCGGGCCCCCGTTCCGAGGGCACACCAATTTCAGCCAGGCAAGCCGGAAAGTAAGCCACAGATAAGCAAAGGGTCAAGCGCAGGTGAGCTGGGGGCCAAACGTACATACAGCTGCCACACGACCGTGTCCATACTGTCGCTTAACAAGGCGGCCAACCATGGCAAACACCCACGAATTAGCTGGAGTTGCCTCGTAAGCCATGAAACACCCACGGGCTGCCTGCCGGATCAGGCCTCTGTGCTGCGTGTTCGCGCCTGCGGCCGGCCGGCCGCGGACGGCCCCGCGGTCAGGAGGGCCTCGCCCGTCGCGTAGAGCTCGATCAGCAGCGGCCGGAGTGCCCGGCCGCCTCCGGTCAGGGTGTAGCGGGTACGTACGGGAAATCCGCGCCGGCGCTCCACCGACAGCAGGCCGCGCTCACGCAGTTCACGGAGCCGCTGGCTGAGAACCTTCGCCGACAGCTCCGGCAGCCGTTCCCTCAGCTCGGAGAACCCGAGCGGACCGCCCATGAGTTCGCGCAGCACGAGCGTGGTCCAGCGGCCCGACACCGCGGCCAGGGCCACCTCGACCGGACAGTCCGGCTCGGGACGGGACGTGCGGCCACGGGCGGTCGGTGTCAGTTCCTGGCCGTGGTCCGCGTGGGTTTCCGTTGGGTGACTCTCGTCATCGGGCGGTTCACTGACGGCATGACGCATTCCACCAGTGTGCATCCGACCACCGTCGCCGCCGAGCATCCGTACGTCCTGGAGCGGGCGTTCAACACCTTCGACCCCGAGTGCGTCGACCGGCTGTACGAGGCCGACGCGCTGTTCGTCCCCCGGCCCGGCCATCCCACGGCCGGCCCCGGCCGACTGCCGGCCCACCGGGACTTCCTCGCGCTGCGCGTCCCCATCCGGGTGACTCCTCGCCACACCTACGTCTCCGGCGACCTGGCGCTCCTGATCGTGGACTGGGTGGTGGAAGGCAGGGCGGCACACGGCGGCCAGGTCCGGATCGCGGGCACGGCGACGGACGTGGCCCGCCGGGGATCCGACGGGCTCTGGCGCTATGTCATCGACAACCCGTTCGGCACGGCGGACGACCCGGACCCGGCGGGCCCGGCGGACGCGGTCACGGAGCAGGCGGACGGGCCGGCCGCCGCGTCCCCGGAGCAGGCGGGCCCGGCCGCCGGGCCCGCATCTGTCCGGTAGGAGCCGACCGCCGGGACGGACCGGCGGTCGGGGCAGGTCAGTCGGCGATGGGCAGGTAGACCCGGTTGCCGGCGGCAGCGAACTCCTTCGACTTCTCGGCCATGCCCTGCTCGATCTCCTCCTGCGAACCGCCGTGCTGACGACGGATGTCCTGGGAGATCTTCATCGAGCAGAACTTCGGTCCGCACATCGAGCAGAAGTGCGCCGTCTTCGCCGGTTCGGCGGGCAGCGTCTCGTCGTGGAACTCCCGCGCCGTGTCCGGGTCGAGGGCCAGATTGAACTGGTCCTCCCACCGGAACTCGAACCGAGCGTCCGACAACGCGTCGTCCCACTCCTGGGCGCCCGGGTGCCCCTTGGCGAGGTCGGCCGCGTGGGCGGCGATCTTGTAGGTGATCACGCCCGTCTTCACGTCGTCCCGGTTGGGCAGCCCCAGGTGCTCCTTGGGCGTGACGTAGCAGAGCATCGCCGTGCCCCACCAGGCGATCATCGCGGCGCCGATGCCGGAGGTGATGTGGTCGTAGGCGGGCGCGACATCCGTGGTCAGCGGGCCGAGCGTGTAGAACGGCGCCTCCTCACAGATCTCCTGCTGGAGGTCGATGTTCTCCTTGATCTTGTGCATCGGGACGTGCCCGGGGCCCTCGATCATGGTCTGGACGCCGAACCGCTTGGCGATCGTGTTCAGCTCGCCCAGCGTGCGCAGCTCGGCGAACTGTGCCTCGTCGTTGGCGTCCGCGATCGAACCGGGGCGCAGTCCGTCGCCGAGCGAGTAGGTGACGTCGTACGTCGCGAGGATCTCGCAGAGCTCCTCGAAGTGCTCGTAGAGGAACGACTCCTTGTGGTGCGCGAGACACCAGGCCGCCATGATCGAGCCGCCGCGCGAGACGATCCCGGTCTTGCGGCGGGCCGTCAGCGGGACGTACGGCAGGCGCACGCCGGCGTGCACCGTCATGTAGTCCACGCCCTGCTCGGCCTGCTCGATGACGGTGTCCTTGTAGATCTCCCAGGTCAGCTCCTCGGCCCGACCGTCGACCTTCTCCAGGGCCTGGTAGAGCGGGACGGTGCCGATCGGCACGGGGGAGTTGCGCAACACCCATTCACGGGTGGTGTGGATGTTGCGGCCGGTGGACAGGTCCATGACCGTGTCGGCGCCCCACTTGGTCGCCCAGGTCATCTTGTCCACCTCCTCCTCGATGGAGGAGGTAACGGCCGAGTTGCCGATGTTGGCGTTGACCTTCACCAGGAACCGCTTACCGATGATCATCGGCTCGATCTCGGGGTGGTTGACGTTGGCGGGCAGCACGGCCCGGCCCGCCGCGATCTCCTCGCGGACGACCTCGGCCTCCACGTTCTCCCGGATCGCCACGTACTCCATCTCCGGAGTGATCTCCCCCCGCCGGGCGTACGCGAGCTGGGTGACGGGACGCCCGTCGCGGCTGCGGCGCGGCTGGCGCGGACGGCCGGGGAACACGGCGTCGAGGTTGCGCAGCCCGCCGCGCGGCGAGGTGTGCTTGAGCCCGTCGTCCTCGGGGCGGACCGGCCGGCCGGCGTACTCGGCGGTGTCGCCGCGGGCGATGATCCAGTTGTCCCGCAGGGGCGCGAGGCCGCGACGGACGTCGGTGTCGACGGAGGGATCGGTGTACGGCCCCGACGTGTCGTACAGCGTCACGTCCTTGCCGTTGGTGAGGTGCACCTGTCGGACCGGCACCCGGAGGTCCGGGCGCGAGCCCTGGACGTACCCCTTGTGCCAGCCGATGGACTTCCCGGCCTCGTCGTTCGGCGTCCCGTCTCCCGGCGTCGTGCCGTTCGGCATTCCGTCGTTCTGCGTTCCGTCGTTCTGTTTCGAGGCAGGCGTGCGTGCGTCCGCTGTGGTCATGAGACCTACTCCCTACGCCGGCATTACCCGGTAACAGGTTCGGCGGTCGGCGCAGCGTGTCCCGTACGGATGTACGGCGATCAGCGCCCTCTCAGCCCGGTGCTCCGAGCTCCCGCGTGTGCAAAGGTGCCTCCACGCTAGCGTCCTTTCCGGCGAGCTGACCAGAGGGCCCTCCTGTTCTTGCGATGATCGCCCCGTGACCTCCCCCCAAAACGACCCCGTTCCCCCGCCGTCCCAGGGCCACCACCACGGCCACAGCCACAACCACGGACCGGCCGCCCCGGTCTCCCGGCACCTGCGCAAGGTCATCGCCGCGGTGCTGATCCCCTTCGCGACGGCGGTCGTCGTCGGCCTGATCGCGTTCTGGCCCGGCGGCGCACCCGACCACGAGCGCACCGGCGTCGGATTCGACCGGCAGACCCAGGACGGCAAGGTCGTCCAGGTCGACAAGGTCGACTGCGCGGACGTCAACGCCGCGCAGGTGCCGCCGACCGGCGACACCTCCACCCCCTCGGGCCGGGAGGCCGTCAACGAGCAGGAGGGGGAGTGCGCGAAGGCCACCATCGAGGTGACCAGCGGCGACGACAAGGGCCGCGAGTTCGTCGAGGTGGTCCAGCCGGACGCGCCCCGGCAGTTGAAGGAGGGGCAGGGCGTGGTCGTGGCGTACGCCCCCGACGCGCCGCGCGACCTCCAGTACTCCGTGACCGACGTGGACCGGAAGCTGCCGATGGCGCTGCTGGCCGCGATCTTCGCGCTGGCGGTGGTCGCGGTGGGCAGGCTCCGCGGGGTGATGGCGCTGGTGGCACTGGTCGTGTCGTTCGCCGTGCTGACCCTGTTCATCCTGCCGGCGATCCTGCAGGGCTCGAATCCGCTGGTCGTGGCGGTGATCGGGGCCAGCGCGATCATGCTCGCGGCCCTCTATCTGTGCCACGGGGTGACAGCCCGTACCTCTGTCGCGGTCGTCGGCACACTGATCTCGCTCCTGCTGATCGGGCTGCTGGGCTCCCTGTTCATCGGCTGGGCGAGCCTGAGCGGCAACACCGACGACAACACCGGCCTCATCCACGGCCTCTATCCGGACATCGACATGAGCGGTCTGCTGCTGGCCGGCGTCATCATCGGTTCGCTCGGGGTCCTCGACGATGTGACGGTCACCCAGACCTCCGCCGTCTGGGAACTGCACCAGGCGGACCCGCAGATGGGTTGGAAGGGGCTGTACCGGGCAGGTATCCGGATCGGAAGGGACCACATCGCCTCGGTGGTCAACACCCTGGTGCTGGCGTACGCGGGCGCGGCGCTGCCGTTGCTGCTGCTCTTCTCCATCGCCCAGAGCAGTGTGGGGACGGTGGCCAACAGCGAGCTGGTCGCCGAGGAGATCGTCCGCACGCTGGTCGGGTCGATCGGCCTGGTCGCCTCGGTGCCGGTGACCACGGTGCTCGCCGCGCTGGTCGTCTCCGCGGACCGTCCGGGGTCCGTCGGCGCACAGGCGGCTACGGCCGCGCCCGCTCGGGGCGGCCGGGGTCGTCGTCGCAGGAAGGGATGACGGGCTGCCGGGTACACCCGGTCAGCCGGCGTTCTGCTCCTCGGCGAGGATGCGGCCGAGCGCATCCTCCAGGTTCCCGTCGAAGTCTCCCAGCGTGTGCTCCTGACCGAGCGGCACGAGCTTGTCCGTCCGGTCGAGAAACGCCACCAGTGGCGCCGTACCCGCCCGGAACAGCGCACGGTCCGCGCCGACCTGGAGCCGGATGTGCACATCGCCGAGGCCCTCGGGCTCGGTCGGGCCGATGTGCACATCTCCGTCGCCGCTCGGGCTGTTGAGCCCGTCCAGCAGCAGTTCGCGGCCGAACGCCCAGGTCACAGGGGCGTCGCCGGGCAGGTGGAACGTCATCCGGATGGCGTACGGATCGCCGACCTCGTACCGGAGCTCCACCGGAATACGGAACGAGAGCTCCTCGGAGACGAGGAAGCTCATCATGACCTCTGCTTGAACCGACTCGCGCATCGTTCAACCCCGCAGTAGATGAAACTGGCCAGGAATGATCCCCCATGGCCCTATTGACGCCATCGTGGTGCACGCGATAGCAGATCACAAGGAGTGATTTTTCAGATACTGATAGAGAACACGAACGAACGCAAGAGGCTGGCGACTTCGCCACGTAGCTGTTCGACTGCGGGCAGCAACCGTTCTTCCCGGTCCAGGGGTATGGAAATGGCCATGGCCGCAATGGTGGCACCGGCCGTGACCGGAATCGCGGCGCACACGGTCCCCAGTGCGTACTCCTGGCGTTCGATGACCGGTTCACCTCGTCGGAGGGTGCGCAGCCGTTCCAGAAGTGTGGCGCGATCTCGCACTGAGTAACGGGTGAGGGGGCGCACGGGGTGCCGGTCCAGGTGGTCCTCGCGGGCACTCTCGTCGAGTTGGGCGAGCAGACACTGGCCGATGGCGTGCGCGTGGGCGGTCTCCCGGAACGAGGCCCACTCCTCCACCGCCGGGGTGTCGGGAGCGTCCGCGACCGCGATGAGCTCGATCTCGCCGTCGCAGTAGACGGCGCAGTACACCGGGGCTCCGATGACGTCGCGCCAGTGGCCGAGGGAGTCGGCGACGGAGGCGGGGCGCGGGCGGCTCCTGACACCAGGGGCGGCGGTCAGGTTCTCGGCGGCCGGGCCGAAGAGGAAGACACCGTTCTCACGGCGGAGATAGCCCTCATGGGTGAGGGTCCGCAGCAGATGGTAGGCGGTCGGCAGCGGAAGCCCCGCCTCACGTGCCAGTTGCTTGGCGGGAGCCCCGTCCCGATGGGCGCCCACAGCCTCCAGCAGCCTCAACGCCCGCTGAACCGAACCGATCAACGTCGGGACAGCGGTGCTCGATGCCGTGGTCAAAGGTCACCCCCAGGCATGGTGACGGGCCGTCGGCCCTCCCGTGGGGGCCGCCCCCACGGGCCTGCCGCGATCCCGGAGGGGACCGGAGATCCGGTGACCCGTGACCGGCGAGGACCGGTCCGGGCGCCGGCGATCGGAGGCCAACGACCGGGCTGTCGTACCCAGGTCCGATCAGGCGATCGATATGGTGACGGAAGGTCACATTCCGGATGGCGGCAGTGGTGTGTCACTGTATCGGCCGCCTACGGCAGACGGGTGGTTTCCTCCGGGACTTAGCTCTGCTGGGCTAATCCTCCCGGGGAGCTGACGGCGCCGGCTCGGGCCCGCCTGGCCGGACGGAACAGGCCGGCCCCCGCGCCGGCCTGCGTTCCGGGTACTACCAGTCACCGCGCGAGGACGACGACGACATGAACTTTCGGACGACGAAGATCAGCCCGCCGACCACGACGACGAAGACCAGCACCTTGAAGAGCAGGCTGATCACGAAGCCGATCACGCTGGCGATCAGTCCGCCGAACACGAAGATCGCGATGACGGGCACCGCGATCCACTTCACCCACCAGGGCATTCCCGCGTACATCTCCCGCACGGCCATCACCACTACCTCGTCTCTGTGAAGTCCTTGCCTCGATGCTAAAGGCGCGAAGGCCCCCGGCGGGTGGCCAGCAGCCCTTGAAGACCCCTGATCGAGCCCCTAGGGATTCCCGAGGACGCGCGGCACCCGGCGGATCCGGGAACAGGCGCCTCAGCCCTCCGGTGGCGAGAAGACGACCATCACCCTGAGATCCTCGGTGATGTGGTGGAACTTGTGGGCCACGCCTGCGGGCACGTAGACGACGCTTCCCCTGCCGACCTGCGTCGTCTCCATCCCCACCGTGATCGACGCACGCCCACTGACGACGAAGTAGACCTCGTCCTGCTGGTGCGGCTGCTGCGGGTCGAGCGCTCCCGCGTCCAGGGCGTACAGGCCGACGGACATATTGCGTTCCCGTACGAACTGCAGATAGGCGCCGTCGTTGGCGGCGCGCTCCGCCTCCAGCTCATCCAGTCTGAATGCCTTCATGGCCCGTCCCGCCCCTTGTACCCACGCTGTCGGCTGTTCCTGTGCTGCCGGTGTCCACCACCGATCATGTCTGCCACGATCAGACACATGAAGAATTTCGTAGTCAAGACGATCGCCAACGCGGGTGCGCTGGCCGTTGCCATCTGGCTCATCGGCGACATCACGCTGGAGGGCGGCAGCACGGGCCGCAAGGCCCTCACCCTGATTCTCGTCGCGCTGATCTTCGGCCTGGTGAACTGGCTGGTGAAGCCGGTGGTCCAGCTGCTCACGTTCCCGTTGTTCATCCTGACGCTGGGGTTGATCACTTTGGTGGTCAACGCCCTGATGCTGATGCTGACCTCCTGGCTGGCCGGGGTGTTCGATCTGAGCTTCCACGTCGAGGGGTTCTGGACGGCGGTGCTCGGCGGACTGATCATCTCGGTGGTGTCCTGGGCGCTCAATGTCGTCCTGCCCGACGAGAACTGATTCCGGGATTTCGGGATTCCAGGCCTCCGAGAAGACCGTTCCCGGGCTCTGAAAGAGTGCAGGCACACCGGTCCACCGCCGGGTGAGAACAGTGAAGGAGCAGGTATGAGCACCATGGGCGACGGAACGCGTGCGGTACGCGCCGGGCTTCCCGAACCGGAGCAGTTCGAACCCACCCTGCCCGGCCCGGTCTTCGCCGCCCACTTCCACCTCTCCGGCGAACCGGTGGGCCCTTATACCTACGGCCGGGATGGCAACCCGACCTGGACCCACCTGGAGCGGGCCATCGGCGAGCTGGAGGCTCCCGGTGAGGAGGTGGGGACGGCCGTGTTCGCCTCGGGCATGGCGGCGATCACCGCGGTGCTGCTCTCCCAGGTCCGCTCGGGCGACGCCGTGGTCCTGCCCGACGACGGATACCAGGCGCTGCCGCTCGTGCGGGAGCAATTGGAGGCGTACGGGGTCGAGGTCCGGACCGCGCCGACCGGCGGCGATGCCCAGCTGGCCCTGCTGACCGGGGCGAAACTGCTGTGGATCGAAAGCCCGTCCAACCCGGGTCTGGACGTCTGCGACATCCGGCGGCTGGTCGAGGCGGCGCACGCGGCGGGCGCGCTGGTCGCCGTCGACAACACCCTGGCCACCCCGATCGGCCAGCGCCCGCTCGAGCTGGGTGCCGATTTCTCGGTCGCCAGCGACACCAAGGGCATGACCGGGCACGGCGACATCCTGCTCGGCCATGTGACCTGCCGCGATCCCCGGCTGACGGCGGACGTACGGCGCTGGCGCAAGGTCGTCGGGGCGATTCCGGGGCCGATGGAGGCCTGGCTCGCGCACCGCTCGCTGGCCACGCTCCAGCTGCGCGTCGACCGTCAGTGCACCACCGCGCTCGCCCTCGCCGAGGCGCTGGCCAAACGCGCGGAGGTCACCGGGCTGCGGTATCCGGGTCTGCCCACCGACCCGTCGTACCCCGTCGCGGTACGCCAGATGCGGCGCTTCGGCTCCGTGGTGTCCTTCGAGCTGGCCGACCGGGAGACCGCGGAGCGCTTCCTTTCCGCGCTGCGCCTGGTCGACGACGCGACGAGCTTCGGTGGCGTCCGGTCCACCGCGGAGCGCCGGGGCCGCTGGGGCGGCGACGCCGTGGCGGAGGGCTTCATCCGTTTCTCGGTCGGCGCGGAGGACCCCGAGGACCTGCTCGCCGACGTCGAACAGGCGCTGGACACGGCGGTCCGGTAGGCCGGGGGAGTTTCAGACGGCCCTCCACGGGCCACTCTCTTGCCATGACCGAACGTCCTGTGGTCAAGCGCACCGCACGCGCCGTCCTGCTCGACGGCGACGATCTCATCCTGATCAAGCGCACGAAGCCGGGAGTCGATCCGTACTGGCTCACGCCCGGCGGCGGGGTCGAGCCGGAGGACGCCACCGTCGTCGAAGCGCTGCACCGCGAGGTCGACGAGGAGCTCGGCGCCAAGATCGTCGACGTGGTCCCTTGCTTCGTCGACACCGTGGAGCACATCGCGGACGGCGGCGTGACGGGAGTGAAGGTCCAGCACTTCTTCGTCTGCCGACTGGCGTCGATGGACGTCTCCCTCCGGCACGGCCCGGAGATCGACGAACCCTCCGGGGAGTACGAGATCGTCCGGGTGCCGTTCAGCCGGGTCGGGATCGCGGCCGTGCACCTCGTTCCGCTGTCCCTGCGGCACTACCTCGACGGCAACATCGAAGGCGTACGGGCGATGCACGCCCCCGACCTGGGCTGACACCCCCAGGTCGGGCAGGCAGGCGCCGCCGCCCCCGCCCGGAGCGCGTACTCCCCGGCCGGTACACGCGGGTACTCCCGCTGCCGGACGCCCCGGGGCATCCGGCTCGGCATCGTGTTTCACGTGAAACCACTCAGGCGCCCCGTACGCCGAGGGATCCTCGTCGCCCATGTCGCCGTCTCCGTCAGCTGGCTCGGTCTGACCGTCGATCTGCTGGCACTCGGCCTCACCGATCTGCTGGCACTCAGCCTCACCGCGTTCCTCACCGGAGATCCCGCCACCGCGAACGCCGCCACCCGGGCCATGAAGTCCTTCGGGGACTGGCCTGGTGGTCCCGGTGGCCCTGCTCGCCCTGGTGAGCGGCCTGGTGCTGTCACTGGGCATTCCGTGGGGTCTGGCCGGGTGTGGACCAAGTTCTGGCTGACTCTGGTCACTACGGGCCTGTCGATCTTCTCCCCGCGCCCCGGCATGAACGCGGCGGCCGCCAACGGAGCGCTGGACATGGACCTCGTGATCGCGCCGGCGGTGGCTACGGCCACCTATCTGTTCATCCCTGCGATCTCAGTGCTCAAGCCGGGCTTGCCCCGGCGCGGCAGGCGGCTGCAGATCTCGGCCAGTTCCGCGAAATCGGTGGACGCGCGATCACCCCGTCAGACAGCCTGACCCCATGCACAGCCCATCACCCCACTCCCTCGTGGACCTGCCGATCCGGCGCCTGAACCGGGGAGATCTGGTCCCCTGCGCCGATCTCTGCGAGGACCGCGGCTGGCCGCGCGACGAACACCGGTGGGGGCTGCTCCTCTCGGCAGGCACCGGGTACGGGATCGACGCCCCGGACGGCAAGGGCCTGGCGGCGACCTGCCTGACCATGCCGTACGGATCCGGCCTCACCGCGGTCGGCATGCTGCTCGTCGCCGAACGCTACGCACGTCAGGGGCTCGCCCGGCGGCTCATGCGGCACGTGATGGAGACGGTGGGGGACACCCCGCTCGCCCTGTACGCCACCGAGCAGGGACAGCCGCTCTACGAAGACCTCGGCTTCTCCCCCGTGGGCCGGGCCGAACGCGTCGGCGGCCTTTTCGGCGCTCCCGGCCCCGGCGGCTCCGGCCCGGCCGTGGCCTCTCCCTCCCGCGCGTCCGTGACCACACGCCCGGCAGCGGCGGACGACCTCCAGGCGATGGTCAGGCTCGACCTCCCCGTGTTCGGCATCGACCGGACGCACCTCCTCGCCCGGCTGCCCGCCTTCTCCGACCGGCTCCAGGTCGCCGAGGAGCACGGCGAGCTGGTCGGCTACGCGGCGCTCTGGCCGAGCGGGCACGCCGAGGTGGTCGGGCCGCTGATCGCACGGGACACGGCCACCGCGCAGGCTCTGGTGTCGGCCCTGGCCGCCACGACGGACCGGCCGTTGCGGGCCGATGTCCACGACCGGCACAAGGAACTGCTCGGCTGGCTGACGGAGCACGGGCTGGAGCCCCTCTCCAGTACCACGGTGATGACCTACGGCATCCCTGACCTGCCGGGCGACGCCGCCCGCAGGTTCGCCCCGCTCACCGTCGCGACGGGCTGACGCGGAACAGCCGCACCGCCACCAGGGCGGTGCGGCTGATTCACGGTGTGTCTGTTCAGCGTCCCGCGGGCTCGGTGCCGGGCCGCCGCCACAGTGACCGGTTCGAGGCTGGCTGCTCCCGGCGACGACCCGGCCTTTGCCGGTCTCCCGGCGCTCCAGCAGGCTGGAACGCGGCGAGGACGAGGGCCGACGCCGCGAGCACGGCACCGACCCAGTTGGGGTCGGTGTAGCCGAGACCGGCCGCGATCACGAGGCCGCCGAGCCAGGCGGAGAGGGCGTTGCCGAGGTTGAAGGCCCCGATGTTGACCGCGGAGGCCAGCGTCGGCGCACCCGCCGCCTGGTCGAGGACCCGCTTCTGCAGCGGAGGCACGGTCGCGAAGCCCAGGGCGTCGATCAGGACGAGGGTGACGGCCTCGGCGATCTTGTTGTGAGCGGTCACGGTGAACAGGCTGAGGACGAGGGCGAGCGCGCCGAGCGAGACGTACAGCATGGGCATCAGGTGGCGGTCGGCGAACTTGCCGCCGATCAGGCTGCCGCCCACCATGCCGAGGCCGAGGAGGACGAGCAGCCAGGTGACGGACGAGGGCGCGTATCCGGCGATCTCGGTCATCATCGGGGTGATGTAGGTGATCGCGGCGAAGACTCCGCCGATGCCCAGGACGGTCATGGCCATTGCCGGCAGTACTTGGACGTTGCGGACGGCCCTGGACGAAGCAGCCGAGAACCCCGAGCTCGCTCCCCTGGTCAGGGCCGTCGAAGAGCTCAAGGTACCGGTCTGACCCACCCTGATCGGCGAGACACCACCCAGGGCCGCCGCTCTAGGATGCCGATCATGAGTGATCTCGAAATACGCCCCGTCGCCCCGGACGACCTGGCCGCGGTGGTCGCGATGCTCGCCGACGACCCCCTGGGTGCGCAGCGTGAGTCCCCGGACGACCTCACCCCCTACCGGCAGGCGTTTCAGCGGCTGGCCGACGACCCGAACCAGCACGTGGTCGTCGCTGTTCGCGAGGACCGGGTCGTCGGCACCCTTCAGCTGACCATCGTCCCGGGACTGTCCCGTCGCGGCGCGACCCGCTCGATCATCGAGGGCGTCCGCATCCACGGCGACGAGCGCGGCAGCGGCCTCGGCACCCAGCTCATCCAGTGGGCGGTCGACGAATCCCGCCGCCAGGACTGCCAGTTGGTACAGCTGACCTCGGACGTCACCCGCGAAGACGCGCACCGCTTCTACGAGCGGCTCGGCTTCACGGCCAGCCATGTGGGCTTCAAGCTCGCGCTCTGACGAGAGAGGAGCGGTGGGTGTTTCACGTGAAACACCCACCGCTCCCACGGAGCGCACAGTCAGTCAGGGCCGCTCGGACGCCCGCTGGCCGGACTTCAGCCGCCTAGACCGCGCCAGCCCGCCGCGTCCACTCCGCCGGGTACGGCCGCCCCCGCCTCATAGGGCTCCCGGGTGAAGACGAACGAGCCGAGGTCGAGGTGGTCCACCGAGCCGTCGTCCTTGCGTACGACGCGCAGGGTCTCCCCCGCGTAGTAGTCGTTCTGGCCCGTCCAGGTGCCGTCGGAACGATACGTGAAGGACGCACCGCGCCCCTTGCCCTCCAACGGTGTGAGCTGCAGGCCCCGGTCCCCGGTGAGCCTCAGCGTGACCGGATGGGTGCCCCAGTGCCAGACCCCGGTAAGCGCGAGCAGTTCGCCGTCCACCTCGGACAGCGGACGCCAGGGGTCCGGGATCCGCGGCTCGGCGTCGACGACGATCCCCAGGAGTTCGGCGGCCACCATCGCGGCGGGCAGTCCGGAGGTGACATTGGCGAGGACGACCGCCGCCACGTCCTCCTCCTCGCTGAACCACAGGCCGGCGACGAACCCGGGCAGCGATCCCGAATGCCCGAAGAGCACGCGCCCTTCGCCCCCGACGACTTGGAGACCGAGGCCGTAACCACTGCCACCCGTCTCGGCCGGCGCGGCGGGCGTTCGCATCTCCCGCACGTCGGAGGCGGACAGGATCCGGTCATCGCCCTCGGCCAGGAAGGCGGCGAACCGCAACAGGTCCGTCGCGGTGGACCAGAGCTGCCCGGCGGGCGCCATGATCCCGAGGTCCTCGGCGGGTTCGCTCAGCATGACGTCGGCCCAGGGGTGGACGGCCCAGCCGCCGGCGTGAGGCGCCACAGGCCCGGCCGTCGTACGGTGCATGCCCAGCGGTTCCAGGATCTCGCGGCGCAGTGCTTCCTCCCAGGAGACGCCGCGTACCGCTTCGATCAGCGAACCGAGCAGGGTGTAACCCGGGTTGGAGTAGTGATGACGACGACCGGCCGGGTGCATCCGCGGCCGGTCGCCCAGCACGTCCGCGAGCCCGGGCCGCAGGCTGCCGGGCGTCCGCTCCCACCAGGGGGCGGGTGCTTCGGCGCCCAGCCCCGCGCTGTGGCCCAGCAGCTGAAAGACGGTCACCCCGCCCGCCCCCGTGCCCGGGAGGTGCTTCTCCAGGGGGTCGTCCAGGTCGATCAGTCCCTCGTCCCGCAGCCGCAGGACCAGAACGGCCGTGAACGTCTTGGTGATCGACCCGATCCGGTACTGCGTATCTGCGTCGGGAGCATGCCCCTCGACGCATGTACGCGCCCCGCTCCAGGCCATACGCCCCTGTCGCCCCACCGCGGCCACGAGGGACGGCGCACGGCCGTCCCGCTGCGCGACGGCGATGCGGTGCACCAGGGTCCGCCGGGTGCTGGGAAGCAGGTCTTCGTCGATAGAGGTCATGGTCCAACCTCTACCCGACGGGCTGCCATATGACGAACCCATCGACATGGCGAACCCTCTTCCGGGCGCCCAGGGCCCGCGGAGTCGACGCCTCGCAAGGCGGGGAGACGCGGAAGGCTCAGCGCTTGCGGCGGTACGTTCGCACCAGTGCACCGTTCTCGAAGGTCCGCACTCCCTCAAGGGTGAACTCGGTGACCCCGGAACCGGACCCGAACATCGGCATGCCGACCCCGTACACCACCGGATAGGTCTTGATCACGAGCTCGTCGATCTCGTCCAGCAGTTCACCCGCCAGTTGGGACCCACCGCAGAGCCAGATGTCCAACTCGCTGTCCTCGGCCTTGAGCTCCCTGATCCGGGCAACCGGGTCCTCCGCGATCAGCTCGACATTCGGGTGCGGGGACTCCGTGAGCGTCCGGGAGGCGACGATCTCCCGAAGGTGGCCGTACGGGCTGGCGATGTCGACGTCCAACGCCAGCTGGTAGCTCCGCCGCCCCTGGACCACGGTGTCGAAGTGCTGGTTCTCGGCGTCGTGGAACCCGAGAATGTCGCGGCCCTCGGCCGAGATGGTCTCCGGGTACTCCGACTTCAGGAAACCGAGGAACTCCTCGCTGACGAAGGCCATCATCGCCGAGGCGTCACCACCGGAATCCCCGATGAAGCCGTCGATCGAGCACGCGATGAAGTAGGTGAGCTTGCGCATGAGTTCCCCGTTCCGGTCGATGGGTACGGGCCGGGCGGCCCGGTGGCGCGACCGCCACGACCACTCGGCGCAGCGCCTCAACCACGTCACGTATAGTGCTTCACATGTAGTGGTTGCGCAAGCCGCTTTCCGAGGCCGGACAGGCAGGAAGAACGCTGATGGCGAAGAACCCCGAACGCAGGGTCATGCTCACGGACGCGGCGGTCGACGTCCTCGCGCACGAAGGCGCCCGAGGGCTCACCTTCCGCGCCGTGGACGCCCGGGCCGGCGTACCGGTGGGCACCGCGTCGAACTACTTCAGCAGCCGCGACGACCTCCTGATGCAGACCGGCGCCCGCATCAACAGCCGGATGACACCGGACCCGGCCCAGGTCGAACAGATTATGCTCCCCGCCCCCTCCCGGGAGCTCGTCACCGAGTTGATGCACTGGCTGATCCGGCGGATGACCGACGACCGGACCGGCTACCTGGCCATGCTGGAACTCCGCCTGGAGGCGACCCGCCGCCCCGAACTGCGCACCCAGCTGACCCGAACCGTGCGCGCCGGCTTCGAGGAGAGCCTCGCCTTCCACCGCGACCGGGGACTCCCGGGCGACCCCGACGCCTTCCTGGTCCTCTACCTGGCCATGACCGGGGTACTCCTGGAGCACTTCACGCTCCCGGACATGCTCGGTGACGACGGCCTCGACCACCTGGTCGACGCCGTCGTCACCCGGATCATCCCCACCGGCTAGCCCCGTATTTCGCGGGTCGCTGATTCGGCTGGAAATCGGATTCGGACATTGTCCGGCGTGGGCCTGTCAACGTTGGTCCGGGCGTGTCGATGACTTTCCGTTCCCCGCGGCCACGGACGGAACGCCCCCGTATGGCGTGCGTGATCGAGTCCGTGGTGACCAAGCGTTCGGGGGCTCTGCCCGTCGCTGCCGAGTTTCTGCGCCAACTGGATGTTGCGGGGTGAACGAGGCGCTGGTGGCCAACCGGCTGACCGTCACGCTGGCTGCAGACCTGAACAGCACCCGCAGCGACCCGCGAAATGCGGGGCTAGGACGCCGCTGAGCAACGGCCATGCCGCGGCCGCAGGCACCGGTGACGGCGCCCGCGCCGGCCGGCTGGTCCGGCCTCACTTCCGCCAGAACAGGTGGTGCGTCACGCCGCTCGGGCTGGGCACGACGTCCTGGTGGAACCGGTCGAGCAGCTCGTCGGGGGACTCCCACAGCCGGGCCCCGGAGCCGAGCTTCGTCGGCGCGACCGCCACATGCAAGGTGTCGAGGAGGTCGGCCTCGAGGAACTGCCGGATGACCGTGGCCCCACCGCCAAGCCGGACGTCCTGCCCCTGCGCTGCCTCCTTCGCCTGGGCGAGCACCGCGGCCGGGTCGCCGTCGACGAAGTGGAACGTGGTGTCGGAGAGCGTGAACGACGGGCGCTTGTGGTGCGTCATGACGAAGACCGGCGTGTGGAACGGGGGCTTGTCGCCCCACCATCCCTGCCACTCGTGGTCCTGCCAGGGCCCGCGCTGCGGCCCGAACTTGTTGCGGCCCATGATCTCGGCGCCGATGTTGCGGGCGTAGTCCCGCGTGAAGTAGTCGTCCAGACCTCGGCCACCGGGTTCGGAGCGGCTGATGGGTGGGTGGTCGGTGGCAAAGGCCCAGGCGAGCAAGCTCCCCGGATCGGCATGGCCGAACGGCTTCTCGAGGCTCTGGCCCTCGCCGGCGCCGAACCCGTCACTCGAGACGGTGAAGTTCTGGACCCGCAGCAACTGGCTCATATCGCTCCTCCTGCTTCGCGCTTTCTGATCACCTGACGAACCGTAGACCGGCCGGGCCGGGAAAACTTATCGGCGCAGCGTGCAGTTCTCATCGAGCTCCCGCAGCCGCGTGCAGGGCGACGTCTCTCTCCCTCCGTGCCGGACACTGCCCGACCCGATCTCCGGCCGAATCAGCGACCCGCGAAATACGGGGCAAGCGCTTCCGCCCGGCACGTTCACAACGATCGGAGGAATCCCCTGACGACCCCGGCGAAATCCATCGGAACGGTCTGGACGGTGTGCCTCGCCGGAAGCCCGACATCGCGCCCGAGGCACTCGGCGAACTCGACCGGTCCCTGGACGCCGCAGGGGTCGGCAACACCTCCAAGATCTACCCCGGTACGGTCCACGGCTTCACCATGTCCGACACCGACGCCTTCGCCCCGGCCGCGCTGCGGCGCCACTGGGACCGCCCGCTCCCTCTCCTC
Source organism: Streptomyces anulatus (assembly GCF_000721175.1). Taxonomy (GTDB): domain Bacteria; phylum Actinomycetota; class Actinomycetes; order Streptomycetales; family Streptomycetaceae; genus Streptomyces; species Streptomyces anulatus_C. Next base: position 278,453 of record NZ_JOEZ01000001.1, on the reverse strand, counting down.
GCCCGCACCTTGGCGAACGGCTGACAGTCCGGGACGCGTCCGACGGGTGCCCGGCGGCCGGGCTGTAGGTTCTCGACTCCGCTGTCATAGCAGCGGCGACGTGAGCTGCGGCTTCGCGTCATCCTCAAGTGGATGACATGGCTCCGGATTCTCAGGGCTGTGACATGTCGTCGCGATCACGGTGCTGCGTCTGAGCCGACCAGTCAGCCAGTGTGGTCCTCACGGGGCCCGGCTCACGCGAACGGTCGAGGTCCTGACACTCCTCTTCCGTGGCCGCCTCCCAGCTCGGCAAAAATGCTCCGGATCCGGTCGTAATCCGAAGAACCTCACAGCCCATGAGCCGTACGGCATCGAAGAGACGCTGTCTGACCCGTGCGGTGTCCTCGGGCGGGAAGCTGATACGGATCTGGTGAGGACAGGACATGTCGTAGGTGAGCAACCAGTCGGTATCGACCGTAGCGAAATGATCCTGCCCGCTCTCGCCGTGATCCGACCACCACGAACCGCGGTCGGCCGTTGGACCCAGGGCCTCCCGGAGCACGCGTAGGCGGTCGGGATGCCTCAGTTGCCCTTCGCCCAAGCGCAGGCACCGGTGGACACGGGGCCGGAAGGCGTTGAACCATGGTGCAAGATCCGGTTCCATGTCCCCCAGCTGCCGGGAACTCATGTGTCCGCCGGCCCAGCCTTCAATGAACTCGGCCGCGCCCATGGCGAACGTCTCGTATTGACCGTCCCGGCTCCAGACCACAACGGGCCAGTCCTGCGGGTCCCCGACGGCGAGCCAGCACAGCCGGTCGGCGTCCATGGTGGTCGCCCAGATCAGCAGCCCACCCGGAGAAGGGTGCAGCGGGTACGGGTACCGTTCGCGGTCCCTGTCGGGCGCCTCCGGCAGTCGTCCGCTCTGCCACTCGACGCCGTTGTACTTGCTCGTGCCGAACGGTGTCCGCAGGTAGAGGAAGTCGCAGAACTCCCCCCACCCATAGGTCTCGACCAGCCACTTGTAGTCCTCGGGCAGCCGCACTCCGAGCGCCATCTCGGGGACGGTCCAGTCCCCGCTGGCATCAATGGGTTTGGCCGGCGGCGCAACAAGGCGCGTCAGGGCGTGGTGCCTCATCAGGGCACGCGCCGCACGGGGGCCTTGGCGACGGGCTCGCCGGTGCGCTGCGCGTACGCCATCCGCTCACGCACCTCGCGCGGCGTGCGGGGCCGATACCCAGGGCCGCCACAGCAACTCTTATGGAAACCCACATCTGCGTTCACCAGAAGCGAGACAGTTCGCCAGGCCGTTATGTCCCGCCGCCGGGGTGCAGCGATGGCCGAACCCCCGTGGATCAGCGGCTCCGAGCACCGCGGGCGGATCCGCTGCCGTTCCCTGTCGTAGGGCTGCTTGTACGAGGCCCGGCAGGGCAGGCAGACGTACGAGGTCTTCGCATGGGCCATGCCACCAGCGTAGACACCACCCCGCGGGGAGTTCGACAGGTACTTCAGACCGCACTCGATGTGGCGTCAGCTCTCGGGCGTGTCCACGTTCCACTCCCGTGGCAGCGGCTCGTCGCAGAAGACGCAGACGAAGTCCTCCTCGCGCACGACGTTGAGCTCCCTGCAAGAGTGGCAACGCCGGAACACCACCTCGTGGGTGAAGCCAGACGGACGAACGACCGCGGCCAGGTCCGGGGCCTGGGCAACGGCCGGCCACGAGCTGACGTCCGGACAGTAGCCGGTCGACTGGTTGCTGATCTCGTTCGAGGCGCGACTCATAGATGACGTGGCCCTGCGTCGTGGCGGACGCATCCGTCAGGTCTGCGCCATGTCCACGAAGCGGGAGTAGTGACCCTGGAAGGCCACGGTGATGGTGGCCGTCGGGCCGTTACGGTGCTTGCCGACGATGATGTCGGCCTCGCCCGCGCGCGGTGACTCCTTCTCGTACGCGTCCTCGCGGTGGAGCAGGATGACCATGTCGGCGTCCTGCTCGATGGAGCCGGATTCACGCAGGTCGGACACCATCGGCTTCTTGTCCGTGCGCTGCTCGGGGCCACGGTTCAGCTGCGAGAGCGCGATCACCGGGACCTCCAGCTCCTTGGCCAGCAGCTTGAGGTTTCGGGACATGTCCGAGACCTCCTGCTGACGGCTCTCGGACCGCTTCGACCCACCGGCCTGCATCAGCTGCAGATAGTCGATGATCACGAGCTTGATGTCGTTGCGCTGCTTGAGCCGACGGCACTTCGCGCGGATCTCCATCATCGACAGGTTGGGGGAGTCGTCGATGTAGAGCGGGGCGGCCGAGACCTCGGGCATCCGGCGCGCGAGCCTGGTCCAGTCCTCGTCCGTCATCGTGCCGGACCGCATGTGGTGCAGGGCCACCCGCGCCTCGGCCGACAGCAGACGCATCGCGATCTCGTTGCGCCCCATCTCGAGGGAGAAGATGACGCTGGGCAGGTTGTTCTTGATCGAGGCGGCGCGCGCGAAGTCCAGCGCCAGCGTGGACTTGCCCATGGCGGGACGGGCCGCGATAACGATCATCTGGCCGGGGTGCATGCCGTTGGTCAAGGCGTCGAGGTCCGTGAAGCCCGTCGGCACACCGGTCATCTCGCCGCTGCGGGAGCCGATGGCCTCGATCTCGTCGAGCGCACCCTCCATGATGTCGCCGAGGGGGAGGTAGTCCTCACTGGTGCGCTGCTCGGTGACCGCGTAGATCTCGGCCTGCGCGGAGTTGACGATCTCGTCGACGTCCCCGTCGGCCGCGTATCCCATCTGTGTGATCTTCGTGCCCGCCTCGACCAGCCGCCGGAGCACCGCCCGCTCGTGGACGATCTCCGCGTAGTACGACGCGTTGGCCGCGGTGGGGACGGACTGCACCAGGGTGTGCAGATAGGGCGCTCCGCCGACCTTGGTGATCTCTCCGCGTTTGACCAGCTCGGCGGCGACGGTGATCGGGTCGGCCGGCTCGCCCTTGGCGTAGAGGTCGAGGATCGCCGTGTAGACGGTCTCGTGGGCGGGGCGGTAGAAGTCGTGCCCCTTGATGATCTCCACGACGTCCGCGATGGCGTCCTTGGACAGCAGCATGCCGCCGAGGACCGACTGCTCGGCGTCGAGATCCTGGGGCGGCACCCGTTCGAACCCGGGGGAACCGCCTTCCCAGGCCTCGTCCGAGCCGCGGTCATGGCGGTCCTCACGCCCCTTGCGGTCCCCGCGACGCTGGCGGGAGACAGGCAGACGGTCCCCGGGACCGGTCTCGGTCCAGGGGTCGTCCAAAGGCTCGGGAATGCTCACCGGGCCGCCTCCTCCCGTCCGCATCGCGGACCTAGCCGTGCCACTCTTTCTTACGGCACGGCACCGACAAACAAGTCGCCCGACTCCACTTCCGGCGCATCTGGTTCGGTGGATTCCGGTGCCGGAACGGAGTGCGGGCGCCGCACTACGGTAGGCCCCTCCGCACCGTCAGCCAATCTGGTTATCCACAGGGCATGTGGACGACCGACCAGATGCTGTGGAGAACCCCGGCGAACCTGTGCACGGACCGGGGGACAGCACTGTGGACAAACTCATAGCGACACCAACGCAACCACCCTGACCTGCGCATTCTCCGTCCACCGACTGTGGGGGAGAAAAACTTTCGCCCTCATTTCAAGATCACCGCAAACAGCGCGGGAAGGAAGCCCCCGCAGGGACTCAAGTAAGGGCCAAAGGCGGATTGCATCTCTTACCTGTGGAAGATTAGATTGGCCCCCATGACCCAGGCCCCCGCGACTCCGGAGAACAGCCGCCGACGGCATGACCGCGAGATCATCGCCCTCGCCGTCCCGGCGTTCGGCGCGCTCGTCGCCGAGCCCTTGTTCGTGATGGTCGACAGCGCCGTCGTCGGCCACCTCGGCACCCCGCAACTGGCCGGACTCGGCATCGCCGCGGCCCTTCTGATGACCGCCGTGAGCATCTTCGTCTTCCTCGCCTACGCGACCACGGCGGCCGTCGCCCGCCGGGTGGGAGCGGGCGATCTGCCCGCCGCCATCCGGCAGGGCATGGACGGCATCTGGCTCGCCCTGCTGCTCGGAGCTGCCGTCGTCGCCCTGGCGGTCCCGACCGCCCCCTGGCTCGTCGACGTCTTCGGCGCGTCCGACACCGCTGCCCCGCACGCCATCACGTACCTGAGGATCTCCATCCTCGGCATCCCGGCCATGCTCGTCGTGCTCGCCGCCACCGGCGTACTCCGCGGACTCCAGGACACCCGCACCCCGCTGTACGTCGCCATCGGCGGCTTCACGGCGAACGCCGTCCTCAACGTGACCCTCGTCTACGGTGCCGGGCTCGGCATCGCCGGATCCGCGTGGGGAACCGTGATCGCCCAGGTCGGTATGGCCGCCGCCTATCTCGTCGTGGTGATCCGCGGGGCCCGGAAGCACGGCGCCTCCCTGCGCCCCGACGCGGCCGGCATCAGGGCCAGCGCACGGGCGGGCGTCCCCCTGCTGGTACGGACGCTGTCCCTGCGCGCCGTCCTGATGATCGCTACCGCCGTCGCCGCCCGCCTCGGCGACGTCGACATCGCCGCGCACCAGATCATCCTCTCCCTCTGGAGCCTGACTGCCTTCGCGCTCGACGCCATCGCCATCGCGGGGCAGGCGATCATCGGCCGCTACCTGGGGGCGAACGACGAGAAGGGCGCGCGCGAGGCCTGCCGCCGCATGGTCGAGTGGGGCATCGGTTGCGGCATCGTGCTCGGCGTCCTGATCGTGCTCGCCCGCCCTCTGTTCATCCCGCTCTTCACCAGCGATCCCTCGGTGCGGGAAACCTTGCTCCCCGCGCTCCTGGTCGTGGCGGTCTCCCAGCCGATCGCCGGCGTGGTCTTCGTCCTGGACGGCGTCCTGATGGGAGCCGGCGACGGACCCTATCTCGCCTGGGCGATGCTGGTGACGCTCGCCGTCTTCGCCCCCGTCGCACTCTTGGTGCCCTCCCTCGGTGGCGGGCTCACCGCGCTCTGGTGGGCGATGACCCTGATGATGGCCGTCCGCCTCGTCACGCTCTGGCTGCGCACCCGATCGGGCCGGTGGATCGTCACCGGGGCCACGCGCTGAGCGACACATCGCACGAGCTGTTTCACGTGAAACGTTCCGGGGTTGTTTCACGTGAAACACAGCGAAGGCTTCACGTGAAACACAGTGAAGGGCCGCACCCACTGGGTGCGGCCCTTCACTGACTCAGCTGAGCTCTGCCCTTAGGCAGCAACGACCTCGACACCGAGCTTCGCTGCGACCTCGGGGTGCAGACGGACGGACACCTGGTGTCCGCCGAGCGTCTTGATCGGCGAGCCGAGCTCGACGCGACGCTTGTCGACGTCGGGACCACCGGCAGCCTTGATCGCCGAGGCGATGTCGGCCGGGGTCACGGAGCCGAAGAGACGGCCGGCGTCGCCGGAGCGAACAGCCAGACGGACCTTCACGCCCTCGAGCTTGGCCTTGATCTCGTTGGCCTGCTCGATCGTCGCGATCTCGTGGATCTTGCGGGCGCGGCGGATCTGCGCCACGTCCTTCTCGCCGCCCTTGGTCCAGCGAATGGCAAAGCCACGCGGAACCAGGTAGTTGCGGGCGTACCCGTCCTTGACGTCGACGACGTCGCCGGCGGCACCGAGGCCGGAGACCTCGTGGGTGAGGATGATCTTCATGCTCTTGTCACCCTTCCCTTATCGCGCGGTGGACGTGTAGGGCAGCAGCGCCATCTCACGGCTGTTCTTGACTGCCGTGGCGACGTCACGCTGGTGCTGCGTGCAGTTGCCGGTGACGCGGCGGGCACGGATCTTGCCGCGGTCGGAAATGAACTTCCGCAGCATGTTCGTGTCCTTGTAGTCCACGTACTGGGTCTTGTCCTTGCAGAACGCGCAGACCTTCTTCTTAGGCTTGCGCACAGGCGGCTTCGCCATGGTGTTTCTCCTGTGTGATCAAGAAGTGGGGGTACGAGCAGCCCTAGAAGGGAGGCTCGTCCGAGTAGCCGCCGCCAGAGGCACCGCCGGAGCCGCCGGAACCGCCGGAGCTTCCGCCCCAGCCGCCTCCGCCGCCCTGCTGTCCCCCGCCGCCCTGGCCGCCTGCCGGCGCACCGGTCGCCCACGGGTCGTCGGCGGGTGCACCGCCGGCGCCCTGCTGGCCGCCGCCACCGGGACCGCCGCCCCAGTTACCGCCGCCCTGCTGGCCGCCGCCGTATCCACCCTGGCCGCCCTGACCGCCGCGACCGGTGGTCTTGGTGACCTTGGCCGTGGCGTTCTTGAGGCTGGGGCCGACTTCCTCGACGTCCAGCTCGTAGACCGTGCGCTTGACACCCTCACGGTCCTCGTAGGACCGCTGCTTCAGCCGGCCCTGCACGACGACGCGCATGCCTCGCTGGAGCGACTCCGCGACGTTCTCCGCCGCCTGACGCCAGACCGAGCAGGTGAGGAACAGGCCTTCGCCGTCCTTCCACTCATTGGTCTGCCGGTCGAAGATGCGGGGAGTGGACGCGACACGGAACTTCGCGACCGCCGCACCGGACGGGGTGAAGCGCAGCTCGGGGTCGTCGACGAGATTGCCGACGACCGTGATGACGGTCTCGCCTGCCATGGGTGAACCTCTCGGCGGGGATTGCTTCTGGCTGCTTGCTGCTACTCGGACCCGAAAACCGCTGAGCTAGATGCTCAGTGGATCTCGGGACGGAGGACCTTGGTCCGGAGGACCGACTCGTTCAGGTTCATCTGGCGGTCGAGCTCCTTGACGACCGCAGGCTCGGCCTGCAGGTCGATGACCGAGTAGATGCCCTCGGGCTTCTTCTTGATCTCGTAGGCGAGCCGACGACGGCCCCAGGTGTCGACCTTCTCCACCTTTCCGTCGCCCTCACGGACGACGGAGAGGAAGTTCTCGATCAGCGGGGAGACTGCTCGCTCCTCGAGATCGGGGTCGAGGATGACCATCACCTCGTAGTGACGCATGTGGAACCCACCTCCTTTGGACTCAGCGGCCACGGTCGTTCCGTGGCAGGAGGGTCGTGATGCGTGTTGCAACGGTGTTCCCGAGGAGAACACCCGGCACTGACAATCAGCTCCCGAACGATCCCGGAGTGGGGGTTCGGGTAGAGGCTCGCCGTGCTGGCCTGGGCAGACACCGGTGCAGACCGTACAGACTACCCGTAGACCGGCTTCCGGTTGAAATCAGGAGCTCAGAGGGCACAATCGAGACAGATGCGGTGTGAGAGGCGCTACACCCGCCGCGGTGCGGGAGGCGCTGGATTCACCCGCCCATCCGTCCGGCCAGGAGGTACTCCATGGCACAGACCATTCGCCCCGCCGGCTCCCGGTCCTCGACCGGCCGCAGCGCCACCGGTTCGCTCTTCGCGACGGACGGCAGACCGCATCCCGTCCAGGACGTCCTGATGGTGGTGACCGGGGTGCTCGGCATCCTCGCGTTCGTCACGGCGATGTTCCACCATCTGCACCTGATCAGCTCCTGGGCTGGGCTCATCGGAATTCTGACCGGCGCCTACGGTCAGTACATCTCGAAGACCACCTGGGAGAGGTTCGGCCTGATCATGGGTCTCGGGGCCTCCGCGGTCGGCTTCTACCTCGGCATGGCCCACGGCGGCCTCTTCGGCGGCGTGATCACCTGACCGGAGCACCGGTCGGAGCGACGGCCGGAGTACGGGCCGGTGCGGGCGCTCGGGTGCCCGCACCGGCCCGCCGTCCATTCCGGCCCCCCGGAGCAAGGCCGGGCGCCCCTCGGTCACAGTAGGCTTCGGCGCGAGAGCCGGAGCCCCTGACCGATGGGGACACACCTGCCGAGGAGCGCCCCGCATGAGCCTGACCCTGAGGACCATCAGCCGAGAGCAGCATCTGGCGTACATCCAGAGCCTGCCCTCGGCCAGTCACTGCCAGGTCCCGGCGTGGGCTGATGTGAAGACCGAATGGCGCTCGGAGAACCTGGGCTGGTTCGACAAGAACGGCGAGATCGTCGGCGCCGGCCTCGTCCTGTACCGCCAGCTGCCCAAGATCAAGCGCTACCTGGCCTACCTCCCTGAGGGCCCGGTCATCAACTGGTACGCGCCGAACCTGGACGACTGGCTCCAGCCGATGCTCGCCCACCTCAAGCAGCAGGGCGCCTTCTCCGTGAAGATGGGCCCGCCGGTGGTCATCCGCCGCTGGGACTCGGCGGCCATCAAGTCCGGCATCCAGGACCCGGACGTGAAGCGCCTGCGCGACGTCGAGGCCACGCACATCGAGCCGCGCGCCTTCGAGGTCGCGGACCGGCTGCGGAAGATGGGCTGGCAGCAGGGCGAGGACGGCGGCGCCGGATTCGGTGACGTACAGCCCCGCTACGTCTTCCAGGTGCCGCTGGCCAACCGCTCGCTGGAGGACGTCCTCAAGGGCTTCAACCAGCTGTGGCGCCGCAACATCAAGAAGGCCGACAAGGCCGGTGTCGAGGTCGTCCAGGGCGGTTACGAGGACCTGGCCGAGTGGCAGCGGCTCTACGAGATCACCGCCGTGCGCGACCACTTCCGGCCGCGCCCGCTCTCGTACTTCCAGCGCATGTGGACCGTCCTCAACACCGAGGACCCTAACCGGATGCGGCTCTACTTCGCCCGCCACAACGGCGTGAACCTCTCCGCGGCCACGATGCTCGTCGTCGGCGGACACGTCTGGTACTCCTACGGCGCCTCCGACAACATCGGGCGCGAGGTCCGGCCGTCGAACGCGATGCAGTGGCGCATGCTGCGCGACAGCTACGCGATGGGCGCGACCGTCTACGACCTGCGCGGGATCAGCGACTCGCTGGACGAGACCGACCACCTCTTCGGCCTGATCCAGTTCAAGGTCGGCACCGGCGGCGAGGCCGTCGAGTACGTCGGCGAGTGGGACTTCCCGCTCAACAAGCTGCTCCACAAGGCGCTCGACATCTATATGTCGCGCCGCTGATCCGCTTCACTGCATACCTGGGCCGGCACATCTCGGCACACCGTACGTTCCTGATTCACCGCAGCCACAGAAAGGTCCCGGGCCGCCATGGCGCTCTCCCTCTACGTCGACACCGCGCGCTGGCGGGCGCACCAGAAGTCCGTGATCGACCAGTTCCCCGGTCTCGTACCCGTCTGCAAGGGCAACGGCTACGGCTTCGGACACGAGCGCCTCGCCGACGAGACGATCCGCTTCGGATCCGACACCCTCGCCGTCGGGACGACCTACGAGGCGGCCCGGATCAAGGACTGGTTCAGCGGCGACCTGCTCGTCCTGACCCCGTTCCGGCGCGGTGAGGAGCCCGTACCGCTGCCGGATCGCGTCATCCGGTCCGTCTCCTCCGTCGACGGGGTGCACGCCCTGGTGGGCGCCCGGGTCGTCATCGAGTGCATGAGCTCGATGAAGCGCCACGGCGTCAGGGAGGAAGAGCTCGGGCAACTGCACGCGGCGATCGAGGACGTACGGCTCGAAGGCTTCGCCCTGCACCTGCCGCTGGACCGCACCGACGGCTCCGACGCCGTCGAGGAGGTCATCGGCTGGATGGACCGGCTGCGCGCGGCCCGGCTGCCGCTGCACACCATGTTCGTCAGCCATCTGCGCGCCGAGGAGTTGGCCCGGCTCCAGCAGCAGTTCCCGCAGACCCGCTTCCGCGCCCGTATCGGCACCCGGCTCTGGCTCGGCGACCACGAGGCCACCGAATACCGGGGGGCCGTCCTCGACGTCACCCCGGTCGTCAAGGGCGACCGGTTCGGCTACCGCCAGCAGAAGGCCGCGTCCGACGGCTGGCTGGTCGTCGTGGCCGGCGGTACGTCCCACGGAGTCGGCCTGGAGGCGCCCAAGGCGCTGCACGGCGTGATGCCGCGGGCCAAGGGCGTCGCCCGCGCGGGCCTGGCCACGGTCAACCGCAACCTGTCGCCGTTCGTCTGGGCGGGCAAGCAGCGCTGGTTCGCCGAGCCGCCGCACATGCAGGTGTCGATCCTGTTCGTGCCCTCGGACGCCCAGGAACCGCGGGTCGGTGACGAGCTGGTCGCCCACCTGCGCCACACGACCACCCAGTACGACCGGCTCGTCGACCGCTGAGCCGCCGGTCCCGAGAAGCCGCCCCCCGGGTCAGACGTCCCGGGTGGACGCGGCGCCCCACTCCACCCGGGGTCCCGTGACCGTCCGGGCCGTGTGCCCGGACGGACGGGTCTCGGGAGCCAGCACGAACGCGTCCGGAGCCCCGTCGAGGACACCGCCCGACGGGTCGTCCGACCCGTCCCTGCGCACCGGGTCCTTCTCCGGCAGGAGGATGTCCCGGACGATCAGCGCGCACAGGTACAGCGTGCCCAGCAGGTGCAGGGCGATCGCGACCTGGTAGCCCTCCTGCGGCAGTCCCTGGTGCTTGTCCCCGCCGCTCGTGTAGGCGAGGTAGAACCAGATCCCGAGGAAGTACATGACCTCGCAGGCCTGCCAGATGAGGAAGTCGCGCCAGCGCGGCCGGGCCAGGACGGCCAGCGGGATCAGCCAGAGCACGTACTGCGGTGAGTAGACCTTGTTCGTCAGGATGAACGCGGCCACCACCAGGAACGCCAGCTGGGCGAAGCGCGGCCGGCGGGCCGCGGACAGGGCCAGGCCCGCGATGCCCGCGCAGAACACGACCATCAGAACGACCGAGGCGGTGTTGACCGTCTCCACGTCGATGGGCTTGCCGGTGCGCTGGGTGATGATCAGCCAGAACGAGCCGAAGTCGATGGGCCGCTCCTGGCTGAAGGTGTAGAACTTCCGCCATCCCTCGGGGGCGAAGAGCATCACCGGCAGGTTCACCACCAGCCAGGCGGCCCCGGCACCCAGCAGGGCCGTACCGAACTCGCGCCACCTGCCCGCCCGCCAGCAGAGCACCAGGAGCGGGCCGAGCAGCAGGACGGGGTAGAGCTTGGCGGCCGTCGCCAGGCCAATGAGGATGCCGAACGCGAGCACCCGGCCCCGGGACCACATGAGCATCGCCGCGGCCGTCAGGGCGACGGCCAGCAGGTCCCAGTTGATGGTCGCGGTGAGGACGAAGGCGGGGGCCAGCGCGACCAGGAGACCGTCCCAGGGGCGGCGGCGGTGCGTGCGTACGGTGCACACGGCGACGACGACCGCGCAGATCATCAGCATGCCCGCGTTGACCATCCAGTACATCTGCTCGCGCTGCTGGATGGGGTCGCTGTCCGGGGTCAGCGTCAGCCAGGCCGCCACCTGCATGAACACCCCGGTCAGCACGGGGTATTCCAGGTACTGCATGTCGCCGCTCAGCCGGTCGAAGTACGGCACCAGGCCGTCGGCGAACCCGCGTCCCAGAAAGAGGTGCGGGATGTCGGAGTAGCAGGCGTGCGTGTACTGCGAGGTGGCCCCGCGGAACCAGGCCCATTCGTAGCAGGGGACCTTCTGCACCATGCCGAGGGCGAACATCCCGATCATGACCAGCGCGACGACGCGTACCGGCGTGAGCGGACCGTCGCCGAGGCGTGCCCAGCGTCCCACCCGGCCACCGAACAGCTCGCTGCCGGCCGCCGCGACCTCGTCCTGATCGGTGGGCCGCACGACGGGCCGCTCCTGGTGCACGCTCGTGTCTTCTGCGCTGGGGCTTGGCATGCCGCACATCCTGCCGTACAGGGCTGTGCCCGGGGCAGGGAACCGCCCGGGGGACACGGCAGGAGAGTCCGGGACGCCGTGTGCCGCCGGGAAAGCGGCGAGGGCCGCCGCACCCCTGCGGGTGCGGCGGCCCTCGCCGCTGTGTCGGGCCGGCCCCTGCGGGTCGTCCCGGCCTGCGGTGCGACTATCCGGAGTTGCCCCAGATCGAGCCGGTTCCGCCTGGGTTGCCGTTGCCTCCCTGGGCACCGCCGTTGTCAGTGCCGTCGGTCGTTCCGGTGTTGTCGCCCCCGTCGGTCGTTCCGGTGTTGTCGCCCCCGTCGGTCGTTCCGGTGTTGTCGCCCCCGCCGTCCGCGCCACCGTTCTGGCCTCCGCCGTTCGCCGACTGGCAGTTCGGGTCGAAGATGCCGCACGTCTTGCTCGGCGTCGGCGTCGGGCTCGGGGTGGTCTGCGAGGGCGTCGGGGTCGGCGTCGGCTCCTCGGAGGGCGTCGCCGAAGGCGTGGGACTGGGCGTCGGGCTGGGGCTGACGGCGCCACCGCCCCACACGGCCTCGCCCAGGTCCTTCGGCTCCGGGAAGGAGATGGCCTTCTTGCCCTTCATCGCCCCGGTCATGTAGTCGTGCCAGATGGAGGCCGGGAACGAGTTTCCGTGGATCTTCTCCTCGCCACCGGTACCGAACATCTTCAAGAACTCGCGCTCTTTGTTCGTCTCGTCGTCGTCGAGCCGGAACATGCTGATGGCGGTCGAGATCTGCGGCGTGTACCCGACGAACCAGGCGGAACGGTTGCCGTCCGTCGTACCGGTCTTGCCGGCGGCCTCACGGCCCTCCAGCCGGGCGGGCTTGCCCGTCCCGTTCTCGACGACGTTCTTCAGCACGTCCGTGACGTTGTCGGCGATGAGCGGGCTGAAGGCGCGCTTGGGCGTCTTCTTGTGCTTGTAGACGGTCACGCCCCCCTCCTTCACCTCGGTCACCGAGTAGGTGTCGTTCTGCTGGCCGCTCGTGGCGAAGGTGGCGTAGGAACCCGCCATACGGATGGCGCTGGGCGACGAGGTGCCGATGGAGAACGAGGGGACGGTCGCGTCCGCCATGAAGGTGTCGTCCTTCAGACCGGAGGCGACGGCGACGTCCTTGACCTTGTCCGTACCGACGTCCATGCCGAGCTGCACGAACGGGGAGTTGGCGGACTTCTCCATGGCCGTCCGCAGGTCGATGTCGCCGTAGTCCTGGTCGCCGTCGTTGGTCTGACGCCACTCCTCGTCGTCCTGGTTCAGCCAGATCTTGCCCGTGTAGTCCTTGATCCGCAGCTTGTTGTCGCCGTTGTAGATGCTCTCCGGCGAGACCTGGGTGCGCTCGGAGTTGCTCTGCTCCGGCCCCCTGGACGGGTCGCGCACGCCGTACTGCATGGCCGCGGCCAGTACGAAGGGCTTGAAGGTCGATCCGACCTGGGCACCTGTGGCGTCGGCGTTGTTCGTGAAGTGCGTGGTGGCGTCCTGGCCGCCGTACGTGGCGATGATGGCGCCGGTCTTCGCGTCCACGGACGCGCCGCCGAACTCGACGTGCGTGTCCGTTTCGGGGCGGTCCTTGGGCCGGATCTTGGCCTTGTAGACCTTGTTCACCGCAGCTTCGAGCTGCTGCACCCTCTTCTTCTGGAAGGTGGTGTGGATCTCGAAGCCGCCCAGTTCGAGCTGCTTGGCGTCGATGCCCTGGTCGTTGTTGGCGAGGAAGTACTTCTTGGCGAGGTCCACGAGGTAGCCGGTCTGACCGCCGAGCTTGGCGTCCTTCTTCGGCGGCAGAGGCATGGGGAACTTGGTGTACTTGGCGCGGTCCTCCGCCGTCATGCGCCCGTCCTTGACCTGCTCGTCGAGGATCCACTCCCAACGTAGCTTGGCCCGCTCGGTGTTCTTCGCCTCGGTCGCGTTGTCCTTGTCGATGTGGGGGGCGCCGGCGGGGTCGTAGTAGCTCGCACCCTTGAGCAGGGTGGCCAGGAAGGCGCACTCGCTCGCGTTCAGCTGGCCGGCGTCCTTGTTGTAGTACGTGCGGGCCGCTGCCTGCAGCCCGGAGGCCCCACGTCCGTAGTAGGAGACGTTGAGGTAGCCCGCCATCACCTTTTCCTTGGAGTCTTCCTCAGCGACCTTGAGCGTGATGAAGAGCTCCTGGAACTTCCGCTTGAGCGTCTGATCCTGGGTGAGCATGGAGTTCTTCACGTACTGCTGGGTGATGGTCGAGCCGCCTTGGGTCTCACCGCCCGTGGCCATGTTGAGCAGGGCCCGGCCGATGCCCATGGGGTCGATGCCGCGGTCCGAGTTGAAGCTCTTGTTCTCGGCCGAGATCACGGCGTTGCGCATCTCCACCGGGATCTGCTCGTACTTGAGGATCTGACGGTTCACCGCACCACCGGTCGCCACCATCTGCGTGCCGTCGGCCCAGTAGTAGACGTTGTTCTGAGCCTCGGCCGTTTCGTTGACGTTCGGCTTGGAAACCAAGGCGTACGAGATGCCCCCCACGCCCATCAGCAGGCCGAGGAACGCCAGGCAGAGCCCGGACACCAGCTTCCACGAGGGCACCCAGCGGCGGAACCCGTACCTGCCGTAGCGCGGATAGTCGATGAAGCGCTTCTTGCCGGGGCCGCCGTTGTCGCGTCCCCGGCCCGCCGGGCCGTCGGAACCGCCACCGCCACCGCGTCGTCGGCCCCCACCGCCGCCGGCGCCATGCCCCCCGGCGTCGGCGTCGGCGCCGCGCCGTCGGCCGCCGCGCTGGGCCGCGCGGCGGGCCTCGGCGCGACTGCCGTACTGGCGCTCCTCACCACCATGCGGCTCGGACGGCGATTCGGAAGGTGATGCAGAAGTGGCTCTGCGTGACGGGACTGCTCGGCGTCCGGTCGACTGCTGGGCGGCTCGTCTGGCCGCGGCACGCCCGCCACCCTGTGGCTGAGGCGTTTTGCGACGGTGCTCGCTCATGGAACGACTACTCCTCGGGCAGGCGAGAGCGCCTGGAAGCGGCAGTTGAGATCCGGTCCCCCCGAATTACGGACAAGCCACTGCGGAAGGCTCATCCGCAGTACATCCGGCTGTCCGCGAAGACTGACGCGCGAAAGCTCCTCGCGGTTCCCGGTGGTCTGCATGCCGCACAGACTACGCACGGTCAAAACCCGCCTAGGGCCGAACTTCACCCCAAACAACGCAAGTCGAACCTTGGGAAATGTCGATGTGACGCCGTTCACGAAGGTCACCCTTGTCGAACAGGTCGGAGCGATCTATCGTGCTGATGTATCGAGTCGATACATCAGCACGGCATAAGTACGCCGGTGGTTCCGGTGGACCATGCCGACGGAAGCAGCGGGAGAAGGAGGAGGCACCGGTGAGCAGACGCTCCGGCATCCTCGAGTTCGCCGTTCTCGGCCTGCTCCGCGAATCGCCGATGCACGGCTATGAGCTGCGCAAACGTCTCAACACCTCGCTGGGGATCTTCCGTGCGTTCAGCTACGGAACGCTCTACCCCTGCCTCAAGACGCTGGTGGCCAACGGCTGGTTGATCGAGGAGCCCGCCGGTGACCCGGCGGACACCGTGCCGGTCACCGGACGCCCGACCGCTGCGTCCTCCTCACTGACGGGACGCCGGGCGAAGATCGTCTACCGGCTGACGGCGGAAGGTAAGGAGCACTTCGAGGAGCTGCTGTCGCACACAGGTCCGGACGCCTGGGAGGACGAGCACTTCGCAGCGCGCTTCGCCTTCTTCGGCCAGACCGAACGCGATGTACGGATGCGGGTCCTCGAAGGCCGGCGCAGTCGGCTGGAAGAGCGCCTGGAGAAGATGCGCGCCTCTCTCGCCCGCACCCGTGAACGACTCGACGACTACACACTTGAGCTGCAGCGACACGGCATGGAGTCCGTGGAGCGCGAAGTGCGCTGGCTGAACGAGCTCATCGAGAGCGAGCGGTCGGGACGGGATCGGCGACGATCCTCGCCCGACGGCTCCGCTCAGCAGGACACACCTGGAGAGACGGGCGGCCTGCCCCGGCATCGGGACAACACCCCGCCGGATCCGTCCGACGACACCGCCAAGTGAAGTCATCGCACTCCGCGGCGACTTCATCGGAAACACCGATTACACAGGGAGCAACCGGAATGGGTTCGGTTCGCGTAGCCATCGTAGGCGTGGGCAACTGCGCCGCCTCGCTGGTGCAGGGCGTCGAGTACTACAAGGACGCCGATCCGGCCGGCAAGGTGCCCGGTCTGATGCACGTCCAGTTCGGCGAGTACCACGTCAGTGACGTCGAGTTCGTCGCCGCCTTCGACGTCGACGCGAAGAAGGTCGGCCTCGACCTCGCGGACGCCATCGGCGCCAGCGAGAACAACACCATCAAGATCGCGGATGTGCCGAACACGGGCGTGACCGTCCAGCGCGGCCACACCCACGACGGTCTCGGCAAGTACTACCGCGAGACGATCGAGGAGTCCGCGGACGCCCCGGTCGACGTCGTCCAGGTCCTCAAGGACAAGCAGGTCGACGTTCTCGTCTGCTACCTGCCCGTCGGTTCCGAGGTCGCTGCGAAGTTCTACGCGCAGTGCGCCATCGACGCCAAGGTCGCGTTCGTCAACGCTCTCCCGGTGTTCATCGCCGGCACCAAGGAGTGGGCGGACAAGTTCACCGAGGCCGGCGTCCCGATCGTCGGCGACGACATCAAGTCCCAGGTGGGCGCCACCATCACGCACCGCGTGATGGCGAAGCTCTTCGAGGACCGCGGCGTCATCCTGGACCGCACGATGCAGCTGAACGTCGGCGGCAACATGGACTTCAAGAACATGCTCGAGCGTGAGCGCCTGGAGTCCAAGAAGATCTCGAAGACGCAGGCCGTCACCTCGCAGATCCGTGACCGTGAGCTCGGTGCGGACAACGTCCACATCGGTCCCTCGGACTACGTGGCCTGGCTGGACGACCGCAAGTGGGCGTACGTGCGCCTCGAGGGCCGCGCGTTCGGCGACGTTCCGCTGAACCTGGAGTACAAGCTCGAGGTGTGGGACTCCCCGAACTCGGCCGGTGTCATCATCGACGCCGTCCGTGCGGCGAAGATCGCCAAGGACCGCGGCATCGGTGGCCCGATCCTGTCGGCTTCGAGCTACTTCATGAAGAGCCCGCCGGTCCAGTACTTCGACGACGAGGCCCGCGAGAACGTCGAGCGGTTCATCAACGGCGACACCGAGAGCTGAATCGGCCTTCTCGGCTGACAGCCTCACCGGAGCGCTGAGCGGAGACGCTCACCTCTTCCTGCCGCATGTCGGGGGTCCCCGGGCAATCCGCCCGCGGACCCCCGACGTGTGTGACGCTTACTCCCATGTCCGTCGCGCGTGATCTGCGCACCCTGCTGCGCCTGCGGAATTTCCGCCGCCTGCTCACCGTGCGGCTCCTGTCGCAGTCCGCCGACGGCGTCTACCAGGTCGCCCTCGCCGCGTACGTCGTCTTCTCCCCGGAGAAGCAGACGTCGGCCGCCGCCATCGCTTCCGCGATGGCGGTGCTCCTCCTGCCCTACTCCCTGATCGGGCCCTTCGCAGGGGTGCTGCTGGACCGCTGGCCCCGACGTCAGATCTTTCTCTACGGCAACCTTCTGCGGGCTGCTCTGGCCTGCTCCACGGCGCTGCTGATCCTCGCCTCGGTGCCCGACTGGCTCTTCTACGCTTCGGCCCTCTGCGTCACGGCCGTCAACCGTTTCGTGCTGGCCGGCCTCTCCGCCGCCCTGCCCCGGGTGGTCGACACCGATCGCCTCGTCGTCGCCAACTCCCTCTCCCCGACCGCCGGCACCCTGGCGGCGACCGCGGGGGGCGGCCTCGCCTTCGTCGTACGGCTGCTGGCCGACGAGTCCGACGCGGCGGTCGTGCTGCTGGGGTCGATGCTCTACCTGCTGTCCGCGCTGGCGTCCCTGCGCCTGCCTCGCACCCTGCTGGGGCCGGATACCAACGGTAGCCCTCTGCGGCTACGGGCCGCTCTGGCCGTCACCGCGCGCGGGCTCGTCGCCGGGCTGCGGCATCTGGCACAGCGGAACCACGCGGCCCGGGCCCTCGCCGCCATGACCGTGATCCGCTTCTGTTACGGCGCGCTCACCGTGATGGTGCTCATGCTGTGCCGCTACGCATGGTCGGACACCGAGTCCGACGGACTGGCCCTGCTCGGCCTGGCGGTCGGGGTGTCAGGTGCGGGATTCTTCGTCGCCGCCGTCTTCACCCCGTGGGCGGTGGGGCAGCTCGGCCGGTACGGATGGATCGTGGCCTGCGCCGGGGCGGCGGCGGTCCTGGTGCCCGCCCTGGGTCTCTCCTTCGCCCCCGTCCCGATGCTGATCGCGGCGCTCGTGCTCGGCGCCGTGACCCAGGGGTCGAAAATCGCGACCGACACCGTCGTGCAGACCTCGGTCGACGATTCCTTCCGCGGCCGGGTCTTCTCGCTCTACGACGTGCTCTTCAACGTCGCGTTCGTGAGCGCGGCGGGGGTGGCGGCCCTGATGCTCCCGCCGGACGGCAGATCAATCGCCGTCGTGGCGGTCGTGTCGGTGCTGTACGCGGTGGTCGCGGTGACGATGTTCCACTGGCGACGCACCGAAGCCCGGCGGTAGCCGCTCAGGGATATACCGAGGGGCGTTGTTTCACGTGAAACAACGCCCCTCCGTACATCCAGCGGGCGTTGTTTCACGTGAAACATCGCCTCGCCGGGCTCAGCCCTGTCGAGCCCACCACTCCTTGAGCGCCGCCACCGCGGCGTCCCGCTCCATGGGCCCGTGCTCCAGGCGCAGCTCCAGCAGGAACCCGTACGCCTTGCCGATCACCGGCCCGGGGCCGACTTCAAGGATCTGCATGATCTCGTTGCCGTCCAGATCGGGCCGGATCGAGTCCAGCTCCTCCTGCTCCTGCAGCAGGGCGATGCGCTCCTCCAGCCCGTCGTAGGTGCGGGAGAGCGCGTTCGCCTTGCGCTTGTTCCGGGTCGTGCAGTCCGACCGGGTCAGTTTGTGGAGACGCTCCAGCAGCGGCCCGGCGTCGCGCACGTAACGGCGGACGGCGGAGTCGGTCCACTCGCCGTCGCCGTATCCGTGGAAGCGCAGGTGGAGCTCCACCAGTTTCGACACGTCCTTGACCAGCTCGTTGGAGTACTTCAGGTCGGTCATGCGCTTCTTCGTCATCTTCGCGCCCACCACCTCGTGGTGGTGGAAGGAGACCCTGCCATCCTTCTCGAAGCGGCGGGTCCTCGGCTTGCCGATGTCGTGGAGCAGCGCGGCCAGACGTAGTACGAGGTCGGGGCCGTCCCCCTCCAGGGCGATGGCCTGCTCCAGGACGGTCAGCGAGTGCTCGTAGACGTCCTTGTGGCGGTGATGCTCGTCACTCTCCAGCCGCAGCGCGGGAAGCTCGGGCAGCACGTGCTCAGCCAGCCCCGTGTCGACCAGGATCCCCAGACCCTTGCGCGGGTGCTGGGAGAGCAGCAGCTTGTTGAGTTCGTCGCGGACCCGCTCGGCGGAGACGATACCGATGCGCCCGGCCATCTCCGTCATGGCGGTGATGACGTCGGGGGCGACCTCGAAGTCGAGCTGCGCGGCGAAGCGGGCCGCGCGCAGCATGCGCAGCGGGTCGTCGGAGAAGGACGCCTCGGCCGTGCCCGGAGTGCGCAGCACCCGCTCGGCGAGGTCCTTCAGACCTCCGTACGGATCGACGAACTCCTTCTGTGGCAGCGCCACGGCCATCGCGTTGACCGTGAAGTCTCGGCGCACGAGGTCGTCCTCGATGGAGTCGCCGTAGGAGACCTCCGGCTTGCGCGAGGTCCGGTCGTACGCCTCGGACCGGTAGGTCGTGACCTCGATCTGATAGCCGTCCTTCTGGGAGCCGACGGTGCCGAAGGCGATCCCGACCTCCCACACCGAGTCGGCCCAGGGCCGGACGATCTTGAGCACGTCCTCGGGGCGGGCATCGGTGGTGAAGTCCAAGTCGTTCCCGAGCCTGCCCAGCAGTGCGTCGCGGACCGAGCCGCCGACCAGCGCGAGGCCGAATCCGGCCTCCTGGAATCGACGGGCGAGGTCGTCGGCGACCGGGGACACCCGCAGCAGCTCACTCACCGCGCGGTGCTGCACCTTGCTCAGTGCACTGGCGTTCTCTTCGTTGGCGTTCGGCACAACAGAAAAGGGTACGTGCACGGACCGGCCGCGGCGTCATCGTTTACCGGGACCCTGCGGGATACCCGCGATCATGTGCGGCGGACCCCAGCACTTGGGTCCGCCGCACCTCGTTACCATGCGGGGACGCAGGACCGAACGAGCGACAGCATTTGATGACGACGAGGAACGGGTATACGCGTGGCCGAGGCGGCAGACTTCCAGGGGACGCGTCCCTCTCCTGCCCGCCGGTGGCTCCGGCGCACAGCCTCCGCGGTGCTCGGAGCACCGCTGGTGGCCGGTCTCCTGGCCGTTCCGGCCGCCGGTGCCGCCCCGGCCGCCGAACCCGCCAAGGCCCCCACGGGCTCCCGTACGGTCGATGTGTCCCTGGACACGCTCTCCCCGAGCGTTCCCACGGAGGACGACACCCTGACCGTCTCCGGAACGC
This sequence comes from Streptomyces anulatus, assembly GCF_000721175.1. GTDB lineage: Bacteria > Actinomycetota > Actinomycetes > Streptomycetales > Streptomycetaceae > Streptomyces > Streptomyces anulatus_C. The sequence continues at coordinate 258,309 of NZ_JOEZ01000001.1, read as the reverse complement.
TCACGAACAAGGGCAAGGAGACGATCAGCAGCGCCGAGGTCGATCTGAGGGTCGGCCCCCGGCTCTCCGGCCGGGGAGAGGTCGACGACGCCGCCAAGCGCTCCACGTACGTTCCCGGTGCCGACCCGGTCACCGTCGGGGAGAAGTACACGGTGAAGTTCCCCAAGCTCGCCAAGGGGATCAGCCAGGACTTCACACTCACCGTGCCCGTCGACAAGCTGGGCCTGGACGACCCGGGCGTCTACCAGCTCGGCGTCTCGGTCTCCGGCCGTACCACCACCGTCCCCTACGAGCAGGTGCTGGGCATCAAGCGCTCGTTCCTGCCCTGGCAGCCCGAGGCGAGCGACAGCAGGACGAAGCTCACCTTCCTCTGGCCGTTGATCGCGTCTCCCCACGTCACGGCGGAAACCCGCTCGGACGAACAGCAGACACCCGTCTTCACCAACGACGACCTGGCCAAGGAGCTGGCGCCCGGCGGCCGGCTGGAGCAGATGGTGGCCCTGGGCAGCCGGCTCCCCGTGACCTGGGTCGTCGACCCGGATCTCCTGGCGAGCGTCGCGGCGATGGCCGGGAAGTACGAGGTCGATTCGGGTGACACGACCGTTCCGGGCAGGAACCAGGCCGTCGCCAAGCAGTGGCTCACCGCTCTGGAGAAGGTGGTGGAGGACGGCAAGGTGATCGCGCTGCCGTTCGCCGACCCCGATCTGGCCTCCATCGCGCACCGCGGCAAGAACGTCTCCGGAACGCTCAGCCATCTGCAGAACGCCTCCGCGGTGGCCGCGACCGCAGTGGAGACCATCCTCCATGTGAAGCCGTCCACCGACTTCGCCTGGCCCGTGAACGGCGCCGTGGACTCCTCCATCGTCGATGTGGCGACCTCGGCGGGCGCCCACAACGTGATCGCCCGCAGCGACAGCTTCCGGGAGACCGCGGAGCTTCCGTACACGCCGACCGCGGCGCGTCCGATCGGCGGGGGGACCACCGCGGTCGTCGCGGACGCCCGGCTGTCGACCTTGTTCGACGGCGACATGTCGAGAGCGGGCGCCTCCACCCTCGCGGTCCAGAAGTTCCTCGCCCAGACCCTCGCACTGACCGAGCAGGCGCCCGACAACGAGCGCAGCATCGTCGTGGCCCCGCCGCGGATGCCCACCGCCGCACAGGCCCAGACGATGGCCCGCGCCCTGGAGGGCCTGGCGGGCAACCGCTGGACGCAGCCCCTCGACCTCGTCGCCGCCGCCGAGGTGAAGCCCGACCCGAGGGCCACCGCAAAGGTCCCCCGGGCCGCCGCGTACCCGAAGAAGCTCCGCGCCCAGGAACTGCCCACACAGGCCTTCCAGGACATCCGCGCCACCCAGGGCTCGCTCGACAGCTTCGAGACGATCCTGACGCAGCCAGAGCGCGTGGTGACGCCCTTCGGCAACGCCGTCAACCGCTCGATGTCGACGTCCTGGCGCGGACGGCCCCCGGAGGCGCAGCAGTACCGGGACGCCGTCCGCGACTACCTGCAGAGCCTCACCTCCGAGGTTCAGCTCATCGAGAAGTCCGACGTCACCCTCTCCGGGCGCAGCGCGACGATCCCGGTAACCGTGCAGAACCAGCTGGTGCAGGGCGTCGACCGGCTGGTCCTCCGGCTCACCTCGGACAACATCCGGCTCAAGTTCAACGACGACGGGACCACCGCTGCACTGCCGATCAACATCGCGGGCGGACACAGCCAGTCGGTGAAGTTCGACACGGCGACCAGCGCCAACGGCCGGGCTCAGGTGACCGCCCGGCTGTACACGGAGGACGGCAGGCAGTACGGCGAAGCGATGACCTTCACCGTGAAGGTCTCCGAGGTGACACCCACCGTGCTGCTCGTGATCGCCGGCGGACTGCTGCTCCTGGTGCTGGCGGGCATCAGGATGTACAGCCACCGTAAGCGCGCCGTGGCAAGCGACACGGCGGACGGCAACGGCGACGAACCCGAGCAGCCGAGTGACCCGACTCCGGACACCGGTCCGGAAAGCGGGGCCCCGCCGGGAACGGGTGAGAAAGTGGACCGTTGAGCGATGTCTGTCGTGGCCGGCCGGCCGGGGACGATGAGGTAGGGGTTTCGATGAACGCGCCGTACGACGGTGACCGCGGGCAGGGCGCGGGCGGAGCAGCGTCTCCGGGCGGGCCTCCGGTTCCTCCGGGCGCGGGCCAGGACGGCTCCGTGCCGCCGGACCCGTACCTCCAGCACGCCTATGAGGACGACCCCTACCGGGCGCGGGACCTGGCCGCCCAGGACCCGGTGAGCGAGGCGCTCTACGACCGCGCCGCGCACCCTCCCCCGCCTCCCGGCACCTACCAGGAGCCGGCGCCGCTCTACCAGCAGCCGCCCGCCGCTCCGTACGCCCCCGACCCGCGCATCTGGGCCCAGACCCCGCCCCCCGAGCCGGCGGGGCCCTCCCGGCACCTGCCGTACGGGGACCGCCCGGCGACGACCCAGTTCGTCGGCGTCGACGACCTCGTCACCCAGGCGTCGGACGACCGGCAGGAGCCGGACGCCTTCGCCCATCTCTTCCGGGACCAGGTGGGCTCGGGGAAGCCTCCGGTGCCGCCCCAGCCCGAACCGGCTCCCGCACCCGCGCCCGCCAAGGGCGGCGGCGGGAAGGTCTCCGGACTCCTCAAGTCCAGCGCGGTCATGGCCGCGGGCACCCTCGTCTCCCGGCTCACCGGATTCGTGCGGTCCCTGGTGATCACCGCCGCGCTCGGCGCCGCCATCCTCGGCGACAGCTTCACCATCGCGTACACGCTTCCGACGATGATCTACATCCTCACCGTCGGCGGCGGCCTGAACTCGGTCTTCGTCCCCCAGCTCGTCCGCGCCATGAAGGACGACGAGGACGGCGGCGAGGCGTTCGCCAACCGGCTCCTGACCCTGGTGATGATCGCGCTCGGCCTGATCGTCGCCGCCGCGGTCCTCGTCGCACCGGTGCTGATCAAGCTGATGTCCAGCACGATCGCCGACGACGTGGCCGCCAACAGCGTGGCCGTCACCTTCGCCCGGTACTGCCTGCCCACCATCTTCTTCATGGGTGTGCACGTGGTGATGGGTCAGATCCTCAACGCCCGTGGAAAGTTCGGCGCGATGATGTGGACCCCGGTCCTGAACAACATCGTCATGATCATCACGTTCGGGCTGTTCATCTGGGTCTACGGCACCTCCGCCGAATCGCAGATGGGTGTCGACACCATTCCGCCGGAAGGCGTCCGGCTGCTCGGCATCGGCACCCTGCTCGGCCTCGTCGTCCAGGCCCTGGCGATGATCCCCTACCTGCGCGAGACCGGCTTCCGCTTCCGCCCCCGGTTCGACTGGAAGGGCCACGGGCTCGGCAAGACCGTCAAACTGGCCAAGTGGACCGTGCTGTTCGTCCTGGCCAACCAGGCGGGCGTCCTGGTCGTCACCCAACTCGCCACCGCGGCCGGCTCGGCCTCGGGCCATGACGGCACCGGTTTCCTGGCCTACTCCAACGCCCAGCTGATCTGGGGCATGCCGCAGGCCATCATCACCGTCTCGGTCATGGCCGCGCTGCTGCCCCGCATCTCCCGGGCCGCCCATGACAACGACCCGGGTGCGGTCCGCGACGACATCTCGCAGGGGCTGCGCAACTCGGCCGTCGCCATCGTGCCGGTGGCCTTCGCGTTCCTCGCGCTCGGCCTGCCGATGGCCACCCTGCTGTACGCCTCCAGCGGCACCGAGGCCGCCCGCTCCATGGGCTTCATCCTCATGGCCTTCGCGCTCGGCCTGATCCCGTACTCCGTGCAGTACGTCGTCCTTCGCGGGTTCTACGCCTACGAGGACACCCGCACCCCCTTCTACAACACCGTCATCGTGGCCGCCGTCAACGCCGCCGCCTCCGCGCTCTGTTACGTCGTCCTGCCCGCCCGGTGGGCCGTCGTCGGCATGGCCTTCTCCTACGGTCTGGCCTACGCGGTCGGCGTCGGAGTCGCCTGGCGGCGGCTGAGCAACCGGCTGGGCGGCGACCTCGACGGCGCGCACGTCGTACGGACCTACGCCCGCCTCTGCATGGCCGCGGTGCCCGCCGCCCTGGTCGGCGGCGCCGTCGGATTCGGGATCCTGGAAGTTGTCGGCATTGGCGCTCTCGGCTCGCTGGCCGCGCTGATCTGCGGCGGCACCCTCCTCCTGGGCATCTTCTTCGTCGCGGCGAAGAAGATGCGCATCGAAGAGGTCAACGGCCTGGTGGGCATGGTCCGTGGACGGCTCGGACGCTGAATGAGCGCCCGCCCGCACAACCATCGCCGCACTCCGCGTGTCGTGCATAACGCTGGAGTGTGGGCACAATTGGCGTGACTGTGCAGAGCTGGCTGGCATCGCGCAACGGATGGGGAGGCAGGAACGACGGTGGCGGAACGTAGCACGGCCGCCGTCGACGTGGCCGACAACAGCGGCGACGAGCCGCTGACCGCCAAGGCGGACGGAGCCACGGCCGACGGGACGGCGCAAGCCGAGGACACCAGGGGCGCGAGCCCCGAGGACACCGAGAACGCGGACGGTGGGCGGGCGGGTTCCGAGGCCGTTCCGGCATCACCCGATCTGCACAGCGGTCACAAACTCGCCGGGCGCTACCGCCTGGAGGAGTGCGTCACCCGTCTGGACGGCTTCAGCAGCTGGCGCGCGGTCGACGAGAAGCTCCGCCGGGCGGTGGGCGTCCACCTGCTGCCCGCGGACCACCCACGGGCCCGTTCGGTGCTGGCCGCCGCCCGCTCCTCGGCCCTGCTCGGCGACCCCCGCTTCGTCCAGGTCCTGGACGCCGTCGAGGAGAACGACCTCGTCTACGTGGTCCACGAATGGCTGCCGGACGCCACCGAGCTCACCGCTCTGCTGGCCACCGGGCCGATGGAGGCCCACGACGCCTACCAGCTCGTCAGCCAGGTCTCCCAGGCGATGGCCGCCGCCCACCGCGAAGGGCTGGCCCATCTGCGCCTCACCCCCGGCGCGGTCCTGCGCAGTTCCACGGGGCAGTACCGCATCCGCGGCCTCGCCGTGAACGCCGCCCTGCGCGGCATCACCGCCGAACGCCCCCTCCGTACGGACACCGAGGCCATCGGCGCCCTCCTGTACGCCGCACTGACCCACCGATGGCCGTACGGGAGCGACGCCCACGGGCTCTCCGGACTGCCCAAGGGCATGGGGCTCATCGCCCCGGACCAGGTCCGGGCCGGCGTCCACCGGGGCCTCTCCGAGCTCGCCATGCGGGCGCTCGCCAACGACGGTGCCACCGCCTCCCGGCAGGAGCCACCCTGCACCACCCCGGACGAGCTGGCCAAGGCCGTCGCGGCCATGCCGCGCATCCTTCCTCCGGAGCCCACGTTCACCGCACCGCCGGCATACCAGCGGACGACCTATCAGCAGGGCACGTACGGGCGTCCGTCCTCCCACCCGTCCGCCGTCACCCAGCCCGTGATGCCGGCCCCTCCCGCCCCGCTGCAGAGCCGCACCGGCCGTGTCCTCAAGTGGACCGTCTCGGCGCTCCTCATCGCCGCGCTGGGGCTCGGCAGCTGGCAGCTCGCGGAGGCGCTGCTCGACCGGACCAAGGGCTCCGACGACACCGGTGTCACCGAGCCGAGCGAGGGCGACAAGAACAAGGGCGACAAGGCGGCGCCGTCCGCCGAACCGCTGGACATCTCGGGGGCCACGGAGTTCATGCCCGACGGCTCCGGCATCAAGGAGCGGGAGGTGCCGAACACCATCGACGGCAATCCCGGAACCCACTGGGTCACCCCGCGGTACGAGGGCTTCGCCAACTTCGGCAACCTCCCCCAGCGCAAGCAGGGCAGCGGAATCATCGTCGACCTCGGCAAGGTGCGGGACGTCTCCGGCATCGACGTCTCCATGTACCGGAAGGGGCAGACGACGACCGTGCTCGCCGCCTCCCCGGGCGCCACGTCCCCGTCCATGACGGCCGACTTCGACCAACCGATCGTCAAGCGGACCGTCTCGGGATCGAAGCTCGAGGAGAAGCTCGACAAGCCCATCCGCACCCGCTACGTCCTGATCCACATCACGGAGCTCCCGGCGGACGGAACGGGCGGCTACCGGGGCGGCATCACCGACATCTCCGTCCTCGGCTGATCCACCGCCCCGATACTGTGGGGCGGACCGTTCGCCCACCGAGCGCCCGCGATGCCAGGGTTGCGGTCGTCACACCCGTGACGGCAGGCTTCTCCCCGTCGCACCGCTCCGACGGGCGCGGCCCACATATGACATCGGATCCGGTTCGGAGGGGGAGCACGGTGGATTCCGTTCCACCCGAGGCACCGAGCGACTCGGAGCTGCTCGCCCAGCATGTCGCGGGCGACCCCGACGCCTTCGGTGAACTCGTACGGCGCCACCGCGACCGGCTCTGGGCCGTGGCGCTGCGCACCCTGGGAGACCGGGAGGAGGCGGCCGACGCCGTCCAGGACGCCCTGGTATCCGCCTTCCGCGCCGCCCACACCTTCCGCGGCCAGTCCGCCGTCACTACCTGGCTGCACCGGATCACCGTCAACGCCTGCCTCGACCGGGTCCGCAAGGCCGCCTCCCGCAAGACATCCCCGGTGGACGACGCCGAACGGCTCGACCAGCTCCTCGAACCCCACGAATCGGCCGAGGCCCCCGCCGTGCGGAAGGACCTCAGGCTCCAGCTCCAGGAAGCCCTGGCCACGCTGCCCGCCGAGCAGCGGGCGGCCCTCGTCCTCGTCGACATGCAGGGCTACCCCGTCGCGGAGGCGGCCAGCATCCTGGAGGTGCCGACCGGCACCGTGAAGAGCCGATGCGCCCGGGGCCGCGCGAGACTGGCCCCCCTGGTCCGCCATCTGCGCGCCGGAACCGGGGGGCAGGCCTCCGGCGGGGAGAACGGCGCCACCGGAAGGAACCGGACGCCCGGAGCATCCGTCCCACCTGCGTCAGGCCCCAGAGACGCAGGAGCAAGCGATCCTGCCGCAACGAAGGGAGGAGGTGGGCGCCCGTGACATCCACGGCCGACACGGCTCAGCACCCGGAGGTCTCCGAGATCTCCGATCTCACCGAGGGGCTGCTCTCCCCTTCCCGGGCGCCGGAGGTCCGGCAGCACATCGCGGGGTGCGACCTCTGCTCGGAGGTACGGGACTCACTGGAGGAGATCCGCGGGCTACTCGGAACGATGCCCGCCCCCGAGCCGATGCCCGAAGACATCGCCGCCCGCATCGACGCGGCTCTCGCGGCGGAGGCCCGGCCCACGCCCGCCGTGGACGAACCGGTCGTTGTTTCACGTGAAACAACGACCGCCGAGGACAGGAACACTGAAGCCACGACGCCCGCCGACGCGACGGCCGGGTCCGCTCCCGTGAGCGTCGGCGCCACTGCCCCGGACCGCCCGGTCGGCCGGTCCTCCGCCGCCACCGGACCGGGCCGCCGTCCCACCCGCCGTCGTCGGCGTGCTGTGGTCCTCGGCACCACGTTCGGCGCAGCGGTCATCGGGATGAGCGTCTTCTTCCTCCAGTCCATCGCCCCCTCCGGCGATGGAGCCAAGACGGCGGCCGACAGCGGAGTCAGCGCCTCGGAAAGCGGCGCGCACGCCTACGCCGACGGAGCGCTCGAAGCCCAGGTGCAGGACCTCCTCGACGGCGGGGCGAGCCAGGAGAGCCCCGGAGTCAAGGAGATGCCTCCGGGGGCGGACACCAAGTCGACGAGCGAGGCCCTCACCCCCGACGCCGAAGCGTCCAGGAGCCCCTTCAAGGCCCCTGCTGTCGCTGTTCCCCCCTGTGTGCAACGGGCCACCGGCCGCACCACGCCGGCGCTCGCCCTCGACGAGGGGACGTACCAGGGAACGGACACCTATCTCGTCGTCCTGCCGCACTCGAGCGACCCCGCGCGCGTACAGGCCTACCTCGTGGCCGCTGCCTGCGTGGACGCCGCCCCGGAGTCCACCGGGCAGCTGCTGCTCACCCGCGCCTACGACCGCCCCTGAAGACCGTCTGCGACCGCCGCGGCACGTTCGGGAATGCATCAGCCGTAGGATCCGTTGGGTGGGGTGAGAGTCGTTGAACCGACCCCGTAAGCAGTTAGGCAGTCTGCAGAAACGAGGAAGTAACCCGTGAGCGACGTCCGTAATGTGATCATCATCGGCTCCGGACCGGCCGGGTACACCGCCGCGCTGTACACCGCCCGCGCCTCGCTGAACCCGTTGGTCTTCGAGGGCGCCGTCACGGCTGGCGGTGCACTGATGAACACCACCGACGTGGAGAACTTCCCCGGCTTCCAGGACGGCATCATGGGCCCCGAGCTCATGGACAACATGCGGGCCCAGGCCGAGCGCTTCGGTGCCGAGCTGATCCCCGACGACGTGGTCGCGGTCGACCTCACCGGTGACATCAAGACCGTCACCGACACCGCGGGCACCGTCCACCGCGCCAAGGCCGTCATCGTCACGACCGGCTCCCAGCACCGCAAGCTCGGACTGCCCAACGAGGACGCCCTCTCCGGACGCGGCGTCTCCTGGTGCGCCACCTGCGACGGCTTCTTCTTCAAGGACCACGACATCGCCGTGATCGGCGGCGGCGACACCGCGATGGAGGAGGCGACCTTCCTCTCCCGCTTCGCCAAGTCCGTGACGATCGTCCACCGCCGCGACACCCTGCGTGCCTCCAAGGCCATGCAGGACCGGGCCTTCGCCGACCCGAAGATCAAGTTCGCCTGGGACAGCGAGGTCGCCGAGGTCAAGGGCGACCAGAAGCTCTCCGGTCTGACCCTGCGCAACACCAAGACCGGTGAGACGTCCGAGCTCCCCGTGACCGGACTGTTCATCGCCGTCGGCCACGACCCGCGCACCGAGCTCTTCAAGGGCCAGCTGGAGCTCGACGACGAGGGTTACCTGAAGGTCGAGGCGCCCTCCACGCGCACCAATCTGACCGGCGTGTTCGGCGCCGGAGACGTGGTCGACCACACCTACCGTCAGGCCATCACGGCAGCGGGCACCGGCTGTTCCGCCGCCCTGGACGCCGAGCGCTACCTCGCGGCCCTGGCCGACACGGAGCCCGCCGAGCCGGAGAAGACCCCGGCCGTCTGAACGTCCGCACCGCACCCCACCACCCCGAGAGACTAAGGAGGCCGCCGTGGCCGGCGACCTGAAGCACGTTACGGATGACACCTTCGACGAGGTCGTCCTCAAGAGCGACAAGCCCGTTCTGGTGGACTTCTGGGCCGCCTGGTGCGGTCCGTGCCGCCAGATCGCCCCCTCGCTGGAGGCGATCGCGGCAGAGCACGGCGACCAGATCGAGATCGTCAAGCTCAACATCGACGAGAACCCGGCCACCGCCGCCAAGTACGGCGTGATGTCCATCCCGACCCTGAACGTGTACCAGGGCGGCGAGGTCGCCAAGACCATCGTCGGCGCCAAGCCGAAGGCCGCGATCCTCCGCGACCTCGAGGGCTTCATCAGCGCTTAGCCCGCGCAGCAGCGCCTCGGCGCGATGTTTCACGTGAAACGGGCCCACCCTCTGAGAGGGTGGGCCCGTTTCGCATGGCAGCCCGTCTCGCAGGGCGGTCGGCAGCAGCGGCCTCACAACGGCCGCAACACCGGTTCCTTCTGGACCGCCCCCAGAAGCCGGTCGAGCGCCATCTCCACGTCTTCCTTCCAGGAGAGCGTCGTCCGCAGATCCAGCCTCAGCCGTGGGTACACGGGATGCGGCCGCACGGTCTTGAAGCCGACGGCCAGCAGATGCTCCGCGGGAAGTACGCACGCGGCTTGCTGGGACCGAGCGTCCCCGAACGCCTCGATCGCCTTGAAGCCCCGTCGCAGGACATCCTTGGCCACCGTCTGCACCATGACCCGGCCCAGCCCCTGGCCCTGGTACTCGGGAATGATCAGACCGGTGATGAGCTGAACGGCGTCGGGGGAGACCGGACTGGTCGGAAATGCCGTCGAGCGGGGCACGTACGCGGGCGGGGCGAAGAGCACGAACCCGGCCGGCACGTCGTCCACATAGACCACCCGGCCGCAGGATCCCCACTCCAGGAGGACTGCGGAGATCCAGGCTTCCTTCTCCAGCTCCGGCTTGCCCGCCTTTACCGCGGCTTCCCCACTGACCGGGTCAAGCTCCCAGAAGACGCACGAGCGGCAACGCTCGGGGAGATCCGGAAGGTTGTCCAGGGTGAGTGGTACGAGCCGACGCCCCATGACGGCGATTCCTCATTTCCTTCGCCCGCCGCATCACGTGCGGCTGCCAGCGCGCTCCGTTCATGGAACAGACTGCCGACGAATCCCCCGACGGCACCCAATCCCAGCCCGACCGTGACGAGCCGACTACGGCTCACTCTTCGCAAGGCCTCCGCCCTCCTCTGAGGTCGATCACCGTGGATGCGCCGTCCCAGAACGCATCGTATCCACCCAGAGGTGATGCGGATACCGAGAGAGAGCAAAGGGCGGGCCGTGTTCCGGTATGCACCGGCGCACGATCCGCCCTTCCGCGAGAATCTGCGGCTCAGCCCTCGTCGTCCTCGGACGTCTCGGCGAGCCGACGCTCCAGCACACGGCCCTCGCCCGGGGCGAGACTGCCGAGGATGCGGTCCAGATCCTCCATCGACGCGAACTCGACGACGATCTTGCCCTTCTTCTGCCCCAGGTCGACCTTCACCCGGGTCTCGAAGCGGTCGGACAGACGGGTCGCCAGGTCGGTCAGGGCGGGGGACAGCCGCCCGCCGGCCCTCGGCCCCTTGGGCTTCGGAGAGCTCGTGGAGTGCGAGCCCAGGAGCGTCACGATCTCCTCGACCGCACGCACCGAAAGCCCCTCGGCCACGATGCGGTGGGCCAGCCGGTCCTGCTCCTCGGAGTCGTCCACGGACAGCAGGGCACGGGCGTGACCGGCCGAGAGAACGCCCGCGGCGACCCGGCGCTGCACCGGCGGCGAGAGCCGCAGAAGCCTCAGCGTGTTCGTCACCTGCGGACGGGAGCGGCCGATCCGGTCGGCCAGCTGGTCATGAGTGCACTTGAAGTCCTTGAGCAGCTGGTCGTACGCAGCCGCCTCTTCCAGCGGGTTCAGCTGAGCCCGGTGGAGGTTCTCCAGCAACGCGTCCAGCAGAAGCTTCTCGTCGTCCGTCGCGCGGACGATGGTGGGAATCCGCTCCAGGCCCGCTTCGCGGCAGGCCCTCCACCGACGCTCACCCATGATGAGCTCGTAGCTGTCCGGGCCCACCTTCCGGACGACGACCGGCTGGAGAAGACCGACTTCCTTGATGGAGACGACCAGCTCGGCCAGCGCGTCCTCGTCGAAGACTTCACGGGGCTGGCGGGGGTTCGGGGTGATCTCCCCGATCGGCAGCTCGGCGAAGTACGCGCCGGACGTCCCGGCATCCCGCTCGGACCGGTCCTCAGGGGCGGACGCCGGCTCAGGCACCACCGGGACGGACGGCAGCGCGGTCACCTTCGCTGCGGCCACCCCGCGCTCCGCCGTCAGAACCGGACCCGCGCCGGACGGCGCGGCGCCGCCTCCGGGTGCCGACACCTGCTTCTCCTGGGGAGCGGCGGGGATCAGCGCACCGAGCCCACGCCCCAGCCCTCTACGACGCTCACTCACTGAATGCCCTCCGAAACGTTCTGCTGGCTGTTCTGACTGCTCGTGTGGGCGTGCTGAGCCTCGTAGTGCACCCCGACGCCTCGCAGGGCGATCTCCCGGGCGGCTTCGAGGTACGAGAGCGAACCACTGGAACCCGGGTCATAGGTCAGCACGGTCTGCCCGTAGCTCGGCGCCTCCGAGATGCGCACCGACCGCGGAATGCTCGTCCGCAGCACTTCCTTGCCGAAGTGGGTACGAACCTCCTCGGCGACCTGGGAGGCGAGCCTCGTCCGGCCGTCGTACATGGTCAACAGGATCGTCGAGACGTGCAGATCCGGATTCAGATGGCCCCGCACCAGGTCGACGTTCCGCAGGAGCTGGCCCAGGCCTTCCAGGGCGTAGTACTCGCACTGGATGGGAATCAGCACCTCGGCCCCAGCCACCAGCGCGTTCACCGTCAGCAGGCCCAGCGAAGGCGGGCAGTCGATGAGGATGTAGTCCAGCGGCTGTTCGTACGCCTGGATGGCCCGCTGAAGCCGGCTCTCCCGTGCCACCAGCGAGACCAGCTCGATCTCCGCACCGGCGAGATCGATGGTGGCGGGGGCACAGAAAAGACCCTCGACATCCGGCACGGGCTGGACCACCTCGGAGAGCGGGCGGCTCTCCACCAGGACGTCGTAGATCGAGGGGACATCGGCGTGGTGGTCGATGCCCAGAGCCGTGGAGGCGTTGCCCTGCGGGTCGAGGTCGACCACCAGAACGCGCGCACCGTGCAGGGCCAGGGAAGCGGCAAGGTTGACCGTCGTGGTCGTCTTGCCGACTCCGCCCTTCTGGTTGGCCACCACCATGACGCGGGTGCGGTCAGGACGGGGCAGCCCTTCGCCGGCGCGGCCGAGGGCCTCGACCGCCAGCTGAGCGGCACGGCCGATGGGTGTGTCGTCCATCGGCGGCGGTGTTTCACGTGAAACACCCTCACCCACGGACTCGGTTCGGGGACCGGGGACCGGGTCGGTCATCGGTCCCGCGATGTTGGCGTCGGACCGCAAGGATTCACTCTCCTCGACTTCAGGCTCGCAATGGACAGAGCCTGCCATGCTTTCGGGGTCGTGAACCAGCGAGGCCCGCTGTTCTGTGGATGAATCCGTGCGTGTGGACAACTCGGCAACCCGTCCGGGCTTGCGGTCGCGCGGCGTGGCAGCCGCACGACCGCGGCCGATGATTCCCTGCAGCAGAGAGCGACGTTTCACGTGAAACACGATGCCCCCGCGAAGCAACTACCAGGCCACGACACTCCGCACGAGGTACGTATGGCTACTTTCCGGTCGAACCACTGCTAAGCGCCCCAAGACGTCATGGACTCCGCATACCGGTCGACCGCTCGGAGCCCTCGGCCGGACGACAACAGTGTCCCGCGATGCCCCTCAGCGACGCCTGCGCGTGCGACCCGTCCGGGCGGCCTTGGCCCTCTTTGCGGCGAACCTCACACCGCCCGGGCTCTCGCCCACCACGACGCGGACCACCGTGGAGAGCGGATCGACCACACCTTCGCCGACATGCAGCACCTCGGTCTCCAGGACACCGAGCTTACTGAGAGCGGCCCTGGCACCGTTGAGCTCCTCCTCGGCGGTATCGCCCTTGAGCGCGAGCATCTCACCGTACGGCTTCAGCAGGGGCACCCCCCAGCCCGCCAGCCGGTCCAGCGGCGCCACCGCACGGGCGGTCACCACCTGCACGGGCTGAAGCGTCCCGAGGACCTCCTCCGCCCGGCCGCGCACGACCGTCACATGGTCCAGGCCGAGCAGGTCGACGACCTCCTGGAGGAAGTTCGTCCGCCGGAGCAGCGGCTCCAGCAGGGTGATCTTGAGATCGGCGCGCACCAGGGCCAGCGGGATCCCGGGCAGACCCGCGCCCGAGCCCACATCGCAGACGGTGACGCCTTCGGGCACGACCTCGGAGAGCACCGCGCAGTTCAGCAGGTGCCGCTCCCACAGCCGGGGGACTTCACGCGGCCCGATCAGGCCTCGCTTGACCCCCGCATCCGCAAGAAGCTCCGCGTACCGGACAGCCTCCGGGAAGAACTCTCCGAACACCGCCTGCGCCTCCGCAGGTGCCTGGGGGAGCTCTGCTGCCTCCGTCACGGGGACCGTCCTTCCGTACCGCACTAGCGCACTGTGGGTGGCTGAATATCAGGCTGACAAAGATCGGCCCCGCCTGCGAACAGACGGGGCCGACAGTACAAGGATCCGGTCAGGCCGGGAGAACGACGACGAAGCGCTGCGGCTCCTCGCCCTCCGACTCGCTCCGGAGACCGGCCGCGGCGATCGCGTCGTGCACGACCTTGCGCTCGAACGGCGTCATCGGGTCCAGCTTCACCGGCTCGCCCGAGCTCTTGACCTCGTTCGCGGCCTTGGCACCCAGCTCCGCGAGGATCTCGCGCTTCTTGGCCCGGAAACCGCCGATGTCCAGCATCAGCCGACTGCGGTCGCCGGTCTCCCGGTGGACGGCCAGTCGCGTCAGCTCCTGGAGCGCCTCCAGGACCTCACCGTCGCGGCCCACGAGCTTCTGGAGGTCGCGTGCCGATTCGCTGATGATCGACACCGCGGCCCGGTCCGCCTCGACGTCCATGTCGATGTCGCCGTCGAGGTCGGCGATGTCGAGCAGTCCCTCAAGGTAGTCGGCCGCGATCTCGCCCTCCTGCTCCAGGCGGGTCAGGGTGTCGCTCCCGGCCTCGGCGGCGGCCGTGGAAGTGGTGCCTTCCGTCACGGATGGACTCCTTCTTACTTCTTGGACGGGTGCTTGGGCCGCTGCGGGCCCTTGCGCTGTCCGGACTTGGCTTGGCGTGAGGAGCCGGAGGCGGGCTTGCCCGCCGACTTCGGCTGGTCGTCCTGCGGTGCGTCCTGCTTCTCGAGCGAGGTCTTGGAGCCGGCTTCCGCAGGCTCCGAGTCCTTGGCTCCACCGGCCGTGGCACCGGTCGTCTGGCGCTTCGCCTTGGTCTGGCGCTTGGGCTGCTGACGCTTGTGCGCCTGGCTGCCCTCGGCATCGGCGGCGGCGGTCTCGCTCTTCTGCACCGTGCCGTCCTCCTGGGCCGCGAGACCCAGCTTGCCGAGGCTGGTGATGAACTTGCGCTCGATGTCGTTGCGGTCGGGTCCCTTGGCGACGATCGCCTTGACGGTGTTGCGCCGGGTGCGGCCGCGGACCTGCTCGTGGGCGGTCACGCTCTTGAGGACCCGCTGGAGGTAGGCGTCCTGCGCCTTGCTGCCCGGCGTCGGGTTCTGGTTGATCACGTACATCTGCTGGCCCATGGTCCAGACGTTCGTGGTCAGCCAGTAGACCAGGACACCGACGGGGAAGTTGATGCCCATCACGGCGAAGATGACCGGGAAGATGTACATCAGCATCTTCTGCTGCTGCATGTACGGGGTCTTCACCGTCAGGTCGACGTTCTTCGTCATCAGCTGGCGCTGGGTGAAGAACTGCGACGCGGACATCAGCAAGATCATGATCGCGGTGATGATCCGGACGTCCAGCAGGTCGGCGTTGAGCGAAGTGACCTTCTCGACGCTGTCCGTGAACTTCGCGGCGAGCGGGGCACCGAAGATGTGGGCCTCACGGGCGCTGTCCAGCAGGTCCTGGTTGATCGCCCCGATCTTCTTGCCCGAGGCGATGGACGACAGCACGTGGTACAGGGCGAAGAAGAACGGGGACTGCGCCAGGATGGGAAGGCACGAGGAGAGCGGGTTGGTACCCGTCTCCTTGTACAGCTTCATCATCTCTTCGGACTGACGCTGCTTGTCGTTCTTGTAGCGCTCCTGGATCGCCTTCATCTTCGGCTGGAGCACCTGCATGTTGCGGGTCGACTTGATCTGCTTCACGAAGAGGGGGATCAGGCAGATCCGGATCAGCACCACCAGGGACACGATCGACAGGCCCCAGGCCCAGCCGGAGTCGTCACCGAAGAGCGCCCCGTAGACCTTGTGGAACTGAACGATGACCCATGAGACGGGTGTGGTGATAAAGCTGAACAGACTGGCAATCGTGTCCACTAATCAGGCTCCTTGAGCATTGGGCGAGGTCTCTGCGGCCGGGCTCGGAGGTTCGGAGACCGACCCCCCGGGCGGCACATCAGCGGCGGACTCCCCGCCCTTTTCGCCGCGCAGGGCATTACGCAGCAGCTCGTGCCACCGCGGACGCTTACGTGGCGGAACATGATCCACACCGCCGGGTGACCACGGATTGCACCGCAGGATGCGCCAGGCCGTCAGCGCTGTTCCCTTGATGGCACCGTGCCTGTCGATCGACGTATATCCATAGTGGGAACACGACGGGTAGTACCGGCAGACAGGCCCGAGGAGTGGACTGATCGTCCACTGGTACAGCTTGATGAGAGCAAGCAGCGGGTACTTCATCGCGCGCCCCCTCCCAGCAGCCGCTGAAGGGCGGCGTCCAGGTCTCGGGCCAGCTGTGCATAGTCGGCGTCGCCCGCACCGGGCAGCGCCCGTACGACAACAAGGCTACCGGGGGGCAGCTGAGCCAGCCGGTCGCGGACCAGGTGGCGAAGCTTCCGCTTGACCGCGGTACGGACGACGGCGCCACCCACGGCCTTGCTGACAACGAAACCCGCACGCGGCGGGGGAACACTCTCCCCCGTCACGTGCGGGTCCGTTTCACCGCTGCGTAGATGGACGACGAGCAGCGGACGTCCGGCTCGACGTCCTCGTCGTACCGCGGTCGCGAAGTCCTCGCGCCGCCTCAGCCGATTCTCGGTAGGCAGCACGTCATGGACCTGTAAGCGATATCAGGCGGACAGGCTGCTGCGGCCCTTGCCACGGCGGTTCGCGAGAATCGCACGGCCGGCACGGGTACGCATGCGCAGCCGGAAGCCATGGGTCTTGGCGCGACGACGGTTGTTCGGCTGGAAGGTGCGCTTGCTCACTCGGGGGCTCCAGAAATGATTCGTGTGTTGGCGGGACATCGCCTGGCTGTCACCGTGCGCCCACGAGGAACTCGCGTAAACGCCTTAGTGCACCGCTTCACAATCACAGATCGTGATCTTTGCCCATCGGAGGCAGGCGGCAGCAGCCATCGACAACTCGACCTGGTCACGGTACGCGCGGCTACGCCATCCGGTCAAACCGGCTTCGCGTGACCCCTCATTGTGCACAGCCTGTGGACAACAACTTGAACCGCGCGGGTCGGCCTGACTACCGTGACTGAACTCCCGGTTCTTTTCCTTCCCGACTGCCGGGCCTCACCCGACCCGACCCATCCCGTCCCGAGAACCACACATTCGTGGGACATGCGAGAGAGCGTGCCTTGTGGCTGACGTACCTGCCGATCTTGCCGCAGTGTGGCCGCGAGTGCTGGAACAACTCCTCGGGGAGGGCCAGCAGGGCATCGAGCCGAAGGACAAGCAGTGGATCGAGCGCTGCCAGCCGCTGGCACTCGTCGCCGACACCGCACTGCTGGCCGTCCCCAATGAATGGGGCAAGCGCGTCCTGGAGGGCCGGCTCGCGCCGCTGATCAGCGAGACGCTGACCCGCGAGTGCGGCCGCCCCATCCGGATCGCGATCACCGTCGACGACTCCGCGGGCGACCAGCCCGCCCCGCCGTCGCCCCCGATGCACCAGTCGCACCAGAGCCAGCAGGGCCACCGCTACCCGGCGCAGCAGCCGCGTGAGGACTCCCAGCGCAACGACGCGTACGACGGATACGGCCACCGGCCCTCCGACGACGGGATGCCGACGGCCCGGCCTGCCTACCCCGACTACCAGCAGCAGCGCCCGGAGCCCGGCGCCTGGCCGCGTACCCAGGAGGACCTCTCCTGGCAGCAGCCGCGGCACGGCGGGTACCAGGACCGCGAGCAGCCCTCCGGCGAGCAGTACCGCGAGGGCGACGGGTACCGGGAGAACGAGCAGTACCGGGAGCAGCCCTCCGAGCAGTGGCGCGAGCCGTACGGCACCGGGCGCCCCCAGCACGACTACCGGTCGCAGCCGCCCGAGCACCAGGGGTACGAGCAGCAGCGGCCCGACCGGCAGGACCAGCAGCCGCAGCACCGCCGGGGCGGTCACGGCCCCGGGCGGACCGGCGGCTCGGTCCCCGGTCCGATGGGCGCCCAGCCGGCCCCCGCGCCGGGACCCGGCGAACCGCATGCCCGGCTGAACCCGAAGTACCTCTTCGACACCTTCGTCATCGGGGCGTCCAACCGGTTCGCGCACGCCGCGGCCGTCGCCGTCGCCGAGGCGCCCGCGAAGGCGTACAACCCCCTCTTCATCTACGGGGAGTCGGGGCTCGGCAAGACCCACCTGCTGCACGCCATCGGGCACTACGCACGGAGCCTCTACCCGGGGACCCGGGTGCGGTACGTGAGCTCGGAGGAGTTCACCAACGAGTTCATCAACTCCATCCGCGACGGCAAGGGCGACACCTTCCGCAAGCGGTACCGCGATGTGGACATCCTGCTGGTCGACGACATCCAGTTCCTGGCGAGCAAGGAGTCGACGCAGGAGGAGTTCTTCCACACCTTCAATACGCTGCACAACGCGAACAAGCAGATCGTGCTCTCCTCGGACCGGCCGCCCAAGCAGCTGGTGACGCTGGAGGACCGGCTGCGCAACCGCTTCGAGTGGGGCCTGACCACCGATGTCCAGCCGCCCGAGCTGGAGACCCGGATCGCGATCCTCCGCAAGAAGGCGGTGCAGGAGCAGCTCAACGCCCCTCCCGAGGTCCTGGAGTTCATCGCCTCGCGGATCTCGCGCAACATCCGTGAGCTGGAGGGCGCCCTGATCCGGGTGACCGCCTTCGCCTCGCTCAACCGGCAGCCGGTGGACCTCGGGCTGACCGAGATCGTCCTGAAGGACCTGATCCCGGGCGGCGAGGAGTCCGCCCCGGAGATCACCGCGCCGGCCATCATGGCCGCGACCGCGGACTACTTCGGCCTCACCGTGGACGACCTCTGCGGATCCTCGCGCAGCCGGGTCCTGGTGACGGCGCGCCAGATCGCCATGTATCTGTGCCGCGAGCTGACCGACCTCTCGCTGCCGAAGATCGGTGCGCAGTTCGGCGGCCGCGACCATACGACGGTGATGCACGCGGACCGGAAGATCCGGGCACTGATGGCGGAGC
Organism: Streptomyces anulatus; assembly: GCF_000721175.1. Classification (GTDB taxonomy): domain Bacteria; phylum Actinomycetota; class Actinomycetes; order Streptomycetales; family Streptomycetaceae; genus Streptomyces; species Streptomyces anulatus_C. The sequence continues at coordinate 239,628 of NZ_JOEZ01000001.1, read as the reverse complement.
GCCGCTCCATCTACAACCAGGTCACCGAGCTGACCAACCGCATCAAGAACGGCTGACGCCGGCTTCACACGGCCGGCTCCCGGCTCGTCGGGCTTCTCCGGAAGCGTTTGTCAGGGGCGCCTGTCACGGACCACCACGGCCCGCGGCAGGCGCTTCTCGCGTTCTCAGGGCCCCGCGGCGGGCCGCCCAGGGCGGCCATCGGGCTGTCGGCGGCCCGCGACGAGCGCTCCGCCGGGCCCGTGCTGTTCGAATACGGGCCGTTCAGAGGCCCTTCTCCACAGATGTGCGGGAAATCTTCCGTCCACAGCCTGGGGACTGGGAAGTTGTCCATATTGCGTCCACAGGGCGCGCTGCCGATACTCCATCAGGCCAGGTCACATGGTTGGGGATTTGTGGTCAACCGCTGTCCACAGGCTGTGGACAGTCTTTTCGTCCACAGGGGGTCGTCGATGTTGTCCACCGGCGGCCCACAGGCTGAGCCCTGTTGTCCCCAGCTTCCCCCCGCTTCTCCACACCCCTGTCCACTGTTCGGCAACGCAACACACGCTCTCACCGCCCGGAGTGAAAGGCGTCACACCAAGGAGGCCGGTTGGGTTGTGGGGAACGTGGGTAAAGCTGGGGACAGGCCTGGGGAGAAGTGGCCCCCTCCTGTGCATCGGGTGTGCAGAACTTTCGCCCGTCCACAGAAAGCCCTGGTTGTCCACGGGTGCCACCCACAGGACCGGTGGACAAAAAACCGTTGCTGACCTGCGCAAACGACGTTATCCACGGTATCCACAAGGCCTACTACTACTACCACCCAGAGTTAGCCAGGGATCAGCTTCGAAGTGGGGCCTGTGTACAACTCGACCGTCGACCGCCGCGAAGCTCTCGGCCCGACTTGACCCCGAGCAGCAACGACTGTCGGTGCCGTACGTCAGACTGGACCCCGGAGACTCCCCAGCCCTCGGCAGGGAGCTCCGGTCCAGACGACGAAGGCCAGCAGGGCGAGCGAGCAACAGCAGGAGGCGGTTCCGGTGAAGATCCGGGTGGAGCGCGATGTACTCGCGGAGGCGGTGGCCTGGGTGGCCCGCAGCCTCCCGGCCCGTCCGCCGGCGCCCGTTCTCGCGGGCCTTCTGCTGAAGGCCGAGGACGGGGCTCTCAGCTTCTCCAGCTTCGACTACGAGGTCTCCGCCAGGGTCTCCGTCGACGCGGAGATCGACGAGGACGGCACGGTGCTCGTCTCCGGCCGGCTGCTCGCCGACATCTGCCGCGCCCTGCCCAACCGCCCGGTGGAGATCTCCACCGACGGTGTGCGCGCCACGGTCGTCTGCGGCTCCTCCCGCTTCACCCTCCACACACTGCCTGTGGAGGAGTACCCCGCGCTGCCGCAGATGCCGACCGCCACGGGCACCGTTCCCGGTGAGGTCTTCGCCTCGGCCGCCGCCCAGGTCGCCATCGCCGCCGGCCGCGACGACACGCTGCCGGTGCTCACCGGTGTGCGCATCGAGATCGAGGGAGACACGGTCACCCTCGCCTCCACGGACCGCTACCGCTTCGCGGTCCGCGAGTTCCTGTGGAAGCCGGAGAACGCCGACGCCTCGGCGGTCGCCCTGGTGCCCGCCAAGACGCTCCTGGACACCGCCAAGGCGCTCACGAGCGGCGACACGGTCACCCTGGCGCTCTCCGGCTCCGGCGCGGGCGAGGGCCTGATCGGTTTCGAGGGCGCCGGACGCCGGACCACCACCCGGCTGCTCGAGGGCGACCTGCCGAAGTACCGCACGCTCTTCCCGACCGAGTTCAACTCCGTCGCGGTGATCGAGACGGCCCCCTTCGTCGAGGCCGTCAAGCGTGTGGCCCTGGTCGCCGAGCGCAACACGCCCGTGCGGCTCAGCTTCGAGCAGGGCGTCCTCATCCTGGAAGCCGGTTCCAGTGACGACGCACAGGCTGTGGAGCGGGTCGACGCGGTGCTGGAGGGCGACGACATCTCGATCGCCTTCAACCCGACGTTCCTGCTGGACGGTCTGAGCGCGATCGACTCCCCCGTCGCTCAGCTCTCGTTCACCACGTCCACCAAGCCCGCCCTGCTCAGCGGCCGCCCGGCCGTCGACGCCGAGGCGGACGACGCGTACAAGTACCTGATCATGCCGGTGCGCCTCTCCGGCTGATCCCGCTTCCCCCGGCCGGCCGGGGGACGTGTCCGCGGCAGTTTCCGGCGGGCCCGCTCGGCGCGGAGCGGGCCCGCCGTGCTGTCCCCGGCCGGGCGTAGGCTCGGTCCTGGGCGCACCTACCCCGACGCTTATCGCCACGACGCTTAAGGAATCTCTGATGGAGCTCGGTCTCGTCGGCCTCGGCAAGATGGGCGGCAACATGCGCGAGCGCATTCGCCGCGCAGGCCACACCGTCATCGGTTACGACCGCAACCCGGATGTCGCCGATGTCCACAGTCTCGAAGAGCTTGTGGGCAAGCTGAAGGGCCCGCGGGTCGTCTGGGTCATGGTCCCGGCCGGTGCCGCGACCCAGTCCACGATCGACGAGCTGGCGGAGCTGCTCTCGCCCGGCGACGTCGTCGTCGACGGCGGGAACTCGCGCTGGACCGACGACGAGAAGCACGCCGTCGAGCTGGGCATCAAGGACATCGGTTTCGTCGACTGCGGAGTCTCCGGCGGCGTCTGGGGCCTGGAGAACGGCTACGCCCTGATGTACGGCGGCACCGACGAGAACGTGGCGAAGGTCCAGCCGATCTTCGACGCGCTGAAGCCCGAGGGCGACTTCGGCTCCGTCCACGCGGGCAAGGTCGGCGCCGGCCACTTCGCGAAGATGGTCCACAACGGCATCGAGTACGCCATGATGCAGGCCTACGCCGAGGGCTGGGAGCTGCTGGAGAAGGTCGACTCCGTCACCGATGTGCGCGAGGTCTTCCGCTCCTGGCAGGAGGGCACGGTCATCCGTTCCTGGCTGCTCGACCTCGCGGTCAACGCGCTCGACGACGACGAGCACCTGGACAAGCTCCGGGGCTTCGCCGCCGACTCGGGCGAGGGCCGCTGGACGGTGGAGGCCGCGATCGACAACGCGGTGCCGCTGCCCGCGATCACGGCGTCGCTGTTCGCGCGGTTCGCCTCGCGCCAGGACGACTCGCCGCAGATGAAGATGATCGCCGCACTGCGCAACCAGTTCGGCGGGCACGCGGTCGAGAACAAGAAGTAGTCCCGCCGCACCACCAGGAAAAGCGGCACCAGCACCAACAGCGGAACAGAAAGGCCCGGGAGGTCGGCGCACATGCATGTCACCCATCTCTCGTTGGCCGACTTCCGCTCGTACGCCCGGGTCGAGGTCCCTCTCGACCCGGGCGTCACCGCGTTCGTGGGCCCCAACGGCCAGGGCAAGACCAACCTCGTCGAGGCCGTCGGCTACCTCGCCACCCTCGGCAGCCACCGGGTCTCCTCGGACGCCCCGCTGGTGCGGATGGGAGCGGAGCGGGCGGTGATCCGCGCGGCGGTCACCCAGGGCGAGCGTTCGCAGCTGATCGAGCTGGAGCTGAACCCCGGCCGCGCGAACCGGGCCCGGATCAACCGGTCCTCGCAGGTCAGACCGCGTGACGTGCTCGGCATCGTACGGACGGTGCTGTTCGCGCCGGAGGATCTGGCCCTGGTCAAGGGCGACCCCGGCGAGCGGCGGCGGTTCCTGGACGAGCTGATCACGGCGCGTTCGCCCCGGATGGCCGGGGTCCGCTCCGACTACGAGCGGGTGCTCAAGCAGCGCAACACCCTGCTGAAGTCCGCGGCGATGGCCCGGCGGCACGGCGGCCGCTCGATGGACATGTCCACCCTCGACGTCTGGGACCAGCACCTGGCCCGGGTGGGTGCCGAGCTGCTCGCGCAGCGTCTGGATCTGATCGCCACGCTCCAGCCGCTGGCCGACAAGGCGTACGGGGACGTCGCGCCGGGCGGCGGTCCGGTGGCGCTGGAGTACCGCAGCTCGGTCGGCGAGGACGTGGGTCCCGCGCGCACCCGCGACGAGCTGTACGAGCAGCTGCTCGCGGCGCTCGTGGGGGTCCGCAAGCAGGAGGTCGAGCGGGGCGTGACCCTGGTCGGTCCGCACCGCGACGATCTGGTGCTCGGTCTGCGGGGGATGCCGGCGAAGGGGTACGCCAGTCACGGCGAGTCCTGGAGTTACGCGCTGGCGCTGCGGCTGGCCTCGTACGAGCTGCTGCGCTCCGAGGGCAACGAGCCGGTGCTGGTCCTGGACGACGTCTTCGCCGAGCTGGACGCCCGCCGCCGGGAGCGGCTGGCGGAGCTGGTGGCCCAGGGCGAGCAGGTGCTCGTGACGGCCGCGGTGACGGAGGACGTGCCGGGCGTACTGGCGGGGACGCGGTACGCGGTGACCGCGGGCGAGGTGGAGCGCGTATGACCGGCCGGGACGGAAGCGGGACGGGCCGGCGGGGATCGGCCTCGCGCGCGAGCGGTACGAGTGCGGCCCGCGCGACGGGCAAGGATGTGGGCGCGGATCGGGTCGACGGGCCCGGCGGCGCGGGAGACGCCCTGCCGGACCCGGCCGCTTCCGGAGCGTCCGCCGGGGTGTCTTCCGGGGCGTCGAAGCCGCCCGAGGTGACCGGGGTCGATCTCGCACGGGTCGCGTTGCGGGCGGCGAAGGAGCAGGCCAGGGCGCGGGGCGCGGCGGCGCAGCAGAAGAAGCAGGCCCGGCGGGGCGGCGGGCTGCGCTCGGGGGCCCGGTCGGACGGCCGGGATCCGCTGGCGCTGGGCTCCGCGATCAACCGGCTGATCACCGAGCGGGGCTGGGAGTCGCCCGCGGCGGTCGGCGGGGTGATGGGGCGGTGGCCGCAGATCGTCGGCGAGGACCTGGCGAAGCACTGCGTACCGCTGCGGTACGACGACGCTCCGGATGCCCGGGTGCTGACCGTGAGCTGCGACTCGACGGCGTGGGCGACGCAGCTGCGGCTGCTGGCTCCGCAGCTGGTGGCCCGGCTGAACGCGGATCTGGGGCACGGCACCGTACGGCTGATCAAGGTGGTCGGGCCGGGCGGTCCGGAGCGCCGGTACGGGCCGTTGCGGGCGCCCGGCAGCAAGGGGCCGGGCGACACCTACGGGTGAGGGTTCGGGCCGGCCGCCGGAAGCGGCGGGCCGCCGTGGGCCCGCGGTCGGGTTCCGCGCCCCCTCGCCGCTTCCGTGCGGATCGCCGCGCGGCAACGCTGAGCTGCACTTTCGGCGTAAAAGTGTCGTGTACTGGGCGAGCATGGCGTCGGGTTCGTCATGGTTTGCCCGGGAGGAAACCGGACGGTACGGCCGGAGCGTCCCTCACCGTAGCGGGAGGTTGACAGGCCGAAGCGCTCAAAGCCCTTCAGGGCCTCTTGGAGCCCCTTCCTGAATATGGGGAGTCGTCAGCCGCTCATTCAGGGCGGCACAGCCGGACTCAGGTACCGGCAAACCCCCAATCATGTCGGCGCTACCGGTAGACTGGTGAGTAATCCCGCCGCTGAGGCGGGAGTCGTTGATACAAGCCGAACGACGCAGCCGCTCCCGCCTGTCCGGAGAACGGCCTGTGCTGTGCCAGAAAGGGCGCTTCGTGGCCGATTCCGGCAACCCCAACGAGAACATTCCGTCCACAGCCGGTGAGCACGGCGAGGTCACCGCCTCGTACGACGCCAGCGCGATCACCGTGCTGGAAGGGCTGGACGCGGTCCGCAAGCGACCTGGCATGTACATCGGCTCGACCGGTGAGCGCGGCCTGCACCACCTGGTGCAGGAGGTCGTCGACAACTCGGTCGACGAGGCGATGGCCGGCCACGCGGACACCATCGACGTCACGATCCTCGCCGACGGCGGGGTGCGCGTGATCGACAACGGCCGCGGCATCCCGGTCGGCATCGTGCCGTCCGAAGGGAAGCCGGCCGTCGAGGTCGTGCTGACCGTCCTGCACGCGGGCGGCAAGTTCGGCGGCGGCGGTTACGCCGTCTCCGGCGGTCTGCACGGCGTCGGCGTCTCCGTCGTCAACGCCCTGTCCACCCGGGTCGCCGTCGAGGTCAGGACGGACGGCTACCGCTGGACCCAGGACTACAAGCTCGGCGTCCCGACCGCGCCGCTGGCCCAGCACGAGGCCACCGAGGAGACCGGTACGTCGGTCACCTTCTGGGCCGACGGGGACATCTTCGAGACCACCGAGTACAGCTTCGAGACTCTCTCGCGCCGCTTCCAGGAGATGGCGTTCCTCAACAAGGGCCTCACCCTCAAGCTGACCGACGAGCGCGAGTCGGCGAAGGCCACGGCGGGCGCGGACAGCGTGGAGGCCGTCGAGGTTCCCGAGGAGGAGACGACGCGGTCGGTCACGTACCACTACGAGAACGGCATCGTCGACTTCGTCAAGTACCTCAACTCCCGCAAGGGCGACGTCATCCACCAGTCGGTGATCGACATCGAGGCCGAGGACAAGGACCGTCTTCTCTCGGCCGAGATCGCCATGCAGTGGAACACGCAGTACACCGAGGGCGTCTACTCCTTCGCCAACGCGATCCACACGCACGAGGGCGGTACGCACGAGGAGGGCTTCCGTGCGGCGCTGACCTCGCTGGTCAACCGGTACGCGCGCGACAAGAAGCTGCTCCGCGAGAAGGACGACAACCTCACCGGCGAGGACGTCCGCGAGGGCCTCACCGCGATCATCTCGGTGAAGCTCGGCGAGCCGCAGTTCGAGGGCCAGACGAAGACCAAGCTGGGCAACACGGAGGCCAAGACCTTCGTGCAGAAGGTCGTCCACGAGCAGCTGACGGACTGGTTCGACCGCAATCCCAACGAGGCCGCCGACATCATCCGTAAGGGCATCGCCGCCTCGACCGCCCGTGTGGCGGCCCGTAAGGCGCGTGACCTGACGCGGCGCAAGGGGCTCCTGGAGAGCGCCTCGCTGCCGGGCAAGCTCAGTGACTGCCAGTCGAACGACCCCACCAAGTGCGAGATCTTCATCGTCGAGGGTGACTCCGCCGGTGGTTCGGCGAAGTCCGGCCGTAACCCGATGTACCAGGCGATCCTGCCCATCCGCGGCAAGATCCTGAACGTCGAGAAGGCCCGGATCGACAAGATCCTCCAGAACACCGAGGTCCAGGCGCTGATCTCGGCGTTCGGCACCGGGGTCCACGAGGACTTCGACATCGAGAAGCTCCGCTATCACAAGATCATCCTGATGGCGGACGCCGACGTCGACGGTCAGCACATCAACACCCTGCTGCTGACCTTCCTCTTCCGCTTCATGCGGCCGCTGGTGGAGGCGGGGCACGTCTACCTCTCGCGCCCGCCGCTCTACAAGATCAAGTGGGGCCGGGACGACTTCGAGTACGCGTACTCGGACCGGGAGCGCGACGCGCTCGTGGCGCTCGGCAAGCAGAACGGCAAGCGGATCAAGGAAGACTCGATCCAGCGCTTCAAGGGTCTCGGCGAGATGAACGCCGAAGAGCTGCGCGTCACGACCATGGACGTCGACCACCGGGTCCTCGGCCAGGTCACGCTGGACGACGCGGCGCAGGCCGACGACCTGTTCTCGGTGCTCATGGGTGAGGACGTCGAGGCACGGCGTTCGTTCATCCAGCGCAATGCCAAGGACGTCCGCTTCCTCGACATCTGAGTCGGCCGTACCAGCGACGCCGCAGCTCGAAAGGACTTTGACCAGCAATGGCCGACGAGAACACCCCTGTGACACCTGAACCCGTGGTTCCCGAGGAAGCGATCGTCCCCGGTGTGGGCATGCGTGTCGAGCCCGTCGGGCTCGAGACGGAGATGCAGCGCTCCTACCTCGACTACGCGATGTCCGTCATCGTCTCGCGAGCGCTGCCCGACGTACGGGACGGCCTCAAGCCCGTCCACCGCCGGGTGCTGTACGCGATGTACGACGGCGGCTACCGCCCCGAGAAGGGGTTCTACAAGTGTGCCCGCGTCGTCGGTGACGTCATGGGCACGTACCACCCGCACGGCGACTCCTCCATCTACGACGCCCTGGTGCGCCTCGCGCAGCACTGGTCGATGCGCATGCCGCTGGTGGACTCCAACGGCAACTTCGGTTCCCCGGGCAACGACCCGGCCGCCGCCATGCGGTACACCGAGTGCAAGATGATGCCGCTGTCCATGGAGATGGTCCGGGACATCGACGAGGAGACCGTCGATTTCAAGGACAACTACGACGGCCGTAACCAGGAGCCGGTCGTCCTCCCGGCGCGGTTCCCGAACCTCCTGATCAACGGCTCCGCGGGCATCGCGGTGGGTATGGCCACCAACATCCCGCCGCACAACCTGCGCGAGGTCGCGGCCGGCGCGCAGTGGTACCTGGAGCACCCGGAGGCTTCGCACGAGGAGTTGCTGGACGCGCTCCTTGAGCGGATCAAGGGCCCCGACTTCCCGACGGGCGCGCTCGTCGTCGGCCGTAAGGGCATCGAGGAGGCGTACCGCACCGGCCGTGGCTCGATCACGATGCGCGCGGTCGTCGCGGTCGAGGAGATCCAGGGCCGTCAGTGCCTGGTCGTCACGGAGCTTCCGTACCAGACCAACCCCGACAACCTCGCGCAGAAGATCGCCGACCTGGTGAAGGACGGCAAGGTCGGTGGCATCGCCGACGTCCGCGACGAGACGTCATCGCGCACCGGTCAGCGCCTGGTCGTCGTCCTCAAGCGGGACGCGGTCGCCAAGGTCGTCCTGAACAACCTGTACAAGCACACCGACCTCCAGACGAACTTCGGCGCGAACATGCTGGCGCTCGTCGACGGGGTGCCGCGCACGCTGTCGATCGACGCGTTCATCCGCCACTGGGTGACGCACCAGATCGAGGTCATCGTCCGGCGGACGAAGTTCCGGCTGCGCAAGGCGGAGGAGCGGGCGCACATCCTGCGCGGCCTCCTCAAGGCCCTCAACGCCATCGATGAGGTCATCGCCCTCATCCGGCGCTCCGACACGGTGGAGATCGCGCGTGAGGGCCTGATGGGCCTGCTGGAGATCGACGAGCTCCAGGCGAACGCGATCCTGGAGATGCAGCTGCGCCGGCTGGCCGCGCTGGAGCACCAGAAGATCACCGCCGAGCACGACGAGCTCCAGGCGAAGATCAACGAGTACAACGAGATTTTGGCCTCGCCCGCGAAGCAGCGCACGATCGTCAGCGAGGAACTGGCGGCGATCGTCGACAAGTTCGGCGACGACCGGCGCTCGAAGCTGGTGCCCTTCGACGGTGACATGTCCATCGAGGACCTGATCGCCGAGGAGGACATCGTCGTCACGATCTCCCGCAGCGGTTATGTGAAGCGCACGAAGACGGACGACTACCGTTCACAGAAGCGCGGCGGCAAGGGCGTACGGGGGACGAAGCTGCGGGAAGACGACATCGTCGACCACTTCTTCGTCTCGACGACCCACCACTGGCTGCTGTTCTTCACGAACAAGGGCCGGGTCTACCGGGCCAAGGCGTACGAGCTCCCGGACGCCGGCCGGGACGCGCGCGGCCAGCACGTCGCCAACCTGCTGGCCTTCCAGCCGGACGAGAAGATCGCCCAGATCCTGGCGATCCGCGACTACGAGGCCGTGCCGTACCTGATCCTGGCGACGAAGGGCGGTCTCGTGAAGAAGACCGCGCTCAAGGACTACGACTCGCCGCGCTCGGGCGGTGTCATCGCGATCAACCTGCGCGAGATGCCGGAGGGCGGCGACGACGAGCTGATCGGCGCGGAGCTGGTGTCGGCCGAGGACGATCTGCTGCTCATCAGCAAGAAGGCCCAGTCGATCAGGTTCACCGCGACGGACGACGCGCTGCGCCCGATGGGCCGTGCCACCTCGGGCGTCAAGGGCATGAGTTTCCGTGAGGGAGACGAACTGCTCTCGATGAATGTCGTCCGGCCCGGTACGTTCGTGTTCACCGCTACCGACGGCGGGTACGCGAAGCGGACCCCCGTCGACGAGTACCGCGTCCAGGGCCGCGGCGGCCTCGGCATCAAGGCCGCCAAGATCGTGGAGGACCGCGGATCGCTCGTCGGTGCGCTGGTGGTCGAGGAGACCGACGAGATCCTCGCCATCACGCTCGGCGGCGGTGTGATTCGTACGCGAGTCAATGAAGTCAGGGAGACGGGCCGTGACACCATGGGCGTTCAACTGATCAATCTGGGCAAGCGCGACGCCGTCGTCGGCATCGCGCGCAATGCCGAGGCCGGTCGTGAGGCGGAAGAGGTCGATGGGGCCGATGACGCCGACGGCGAGCTGGCCGAGGTCCACGCCGAGGGCGTGACAGAGGGCACTGTCGAGGGCACGGAGCCTTCGACCGGGGAGCACGAGGAGTAGAGCGTGAGTGGAGCCACGGGCGCCGGTTCGGCCGCTTCCGGAGCTGGAGCGAACGGTGCCCGTGGCCCTGCCACGGACTCCCAAGGGGGCACTGTGACGGACACACGAGGGCCTCAGCCCCAGTACGAGGGTTACGCGACCGGGCCTCTGCCCGGCGAGCGTGAGCCCGCACCGGGGCCGTCGGGGCCGTACCACCCGCCCCAGGCGTACCAGGCGCCCGGCGGCGGCACCCAGGGCGGCCAGCAGCGCCCCGGACATCCGGCCGACGGCACGCTGGGCGGTGCGCAGGGCGTGGGCGGCGCCCAGGCGACGCGGAAGCCGCGCACGGGGGCGCGGACGACTCCGCGAACCCGCAAGGCCCGCCTGCGGGTGGCCAAGGCCGACCCGTGGTCGGTGATGAAGGTCAGCTTCCTGCTGTCGATCGCGCTGGGCATCTGCACGGTCGTGGCGTCGGCGGTGCTGTGGATGGTCATGGACGCGATGGGCGTCTTCGAGACGGTCGGCGGCACGATCAGCGAGGCCACCGGCTCGAACGAGAGCAACGGCTTCGATCTGCAGTCGTTCCTGTCGCTGCCGCGCGTGCTCATCTTCACCTCGGTCATCGCCGTGATCGACGTGGTCCTGGCCACCGCGCTGGCGACGCTGGGCGCCTTCATCTACAACCTGTCGGCGGGCTTCGTGGGCGGCGTCGAGCTCACGCTGGCCGAGGACGAGTAGCGCGCCGGGTATCGATTTTGGGACTGGCCCCGACGTGCGCTAATCTTCAGAAGTCAGCGCGACAGCGCGGCGGGGCTATAGCTCAGTTGGTTAGAGCGCATCCCTGATAAGGATGAGGCCACAGGTTCAAATCCTGTTAGCCCCACCAGCACGAAGGCCCCTCACCGGAGACGGTGGGGGGCCTTCGCCGTGTGCGGCCGGTATCGGGCGTTCAGCGGATCCGGAGGTGCGGCGGAGCACGGCCTGTGAGGATGTGCGGGCTCGGCCTCCGGCGTGGGAGGCCGGCCGTGGATGAGGCCTGTGAAGGCGCGACTTGCCCGGTACGGTGTCGTTTTCCTGGGCAGGGTGGCGTGGGCGGCTCTTCGCGACCCGACGTCAGTTGTCCCGTTGGTGATCGGCCGGCTGTCCGTGGCGGTGCTCGGCTGGTGTTACGTCCGCCGTGTCCGGAGAGAGATCCGGGGCGTCAAGGACGACAACAGGCAGGCCAGGGAGGCCCGGGAGGCGCGGCGGAGCGCCAAGTCCGAGGCGCCTGCCCCTGATCGCACGAAGAAGGGCCCCCGGCCGGTGTGAACCGGACCAGGGGCCCCGGAAGTGCGGTGGGCGCCGGGATCAGGGGGGTGGCGCAGGGGAGTCGCCTTCCGGGGCTGTGGGGTGGGAGCCGGTCTGGCCGGTGGTGCGGGCGGTCTCCGCGGGGTCGAGCGACAGGTGGCGGGTGGCCGGGGAGGAGCCGTGGGCCTCGGCGCGGATGCGCTGCTTCATCGTGGGCGGGAGGGCCCGGTCACGCGGAAGGGTCCATCGGACCGAGGGAGCGATCGGAGTTGCCGTGGTGGCACCCGTGTGCTCCTGGGTCGTGGCGCTCGGCTGCGGGGCGTTCGAGGCGTTCGCGGCGCTCGCCGTGGCGCTGGCGAGGCCCAGCGACGCCAGGAGGGCGAAGAAGGCGGTGATGAAGGCGGTCCAGATGTTCTTGGGCTGGAAGGTGCTCATGGCCCCTCGCTTTCGGACGGTCCGGTTGCTGACTTCTCCGATCATGTGGATCCCCGCCGCGATTTCGGGGAACGACGCCCGCTCTGCGCCGATCTTCGGATTAACACCACTCGTATGGTGCAACCGGAGTGGACAGGCCCTCGAAGGCGGTCGGAAGGGGGTGCCGGGAGGTCCTCCGGTGTGCCGCGGAGGGGCTGCTTTTGGGTTCCGGGCAGGTCACCGATCGGTATCGGCCGGTGTGTATAGTCGGCGGCAGAAGGCCCCTACGCCAAGGAAAGACGAGGTAGCGCGGTGAAGAAGCTTCTCCTGGTCGCACTGGCCGCCATCGGCGGGCTCCTCGTGTACCGCCAGATCCAGGCGGATCGCGCCGAGCAGGATCTGTGGACGGAGGCTACCGACTCCGTGCCCGCAGGTTCGGGTGTGTGAGACGGCACAGTCTGTTACGGGCCCCGGTCGCTGAGCGGCCGGGGCTTCGTGCTGTCCGGGGTCCGTCCGCCGGTGCCCGGGCCGTGTGTCGTGGATTGCTCAAGTGAACTCCCTTGACGGCGTCGGCGAGGCCGGGAATCCGGACAAGAAGGGCAATCCGGCTGGGGCCAGAGACAGCAGCGGTGCGGGCGGGGCAGGATGGACCGGCACCGACGCCGGGCGGTCGACGGGCATCGGCGCGTGAGGACGACGAGGGGAAGCGCGTGAAGAGGCAGCGCAGCAGGGGCCGGGTGGCGGCCGCGGCACTCGCGGCGATGTGCGCGGCGGCGGTCCTGCCGGGGCAGGCGCACGCGGCCGGCCCCGGGGCGTACGCGTTCGACCCCGACGCGAGGAACGTGCAGGGGGCGGCGGCGAACGTCGAGGCGTCCGAGCTCGACGAGGGCGTCCCGTACCGCAGCACGATCAGGCGGGGCGAGAAGCTCTACTACCGGGTCACGCTGGACGACGCCTCCGACGCCTACGTCTCGGCGGTCGCGGTGCCGGGTGCCGGCGGCACGGCCGCCTACGGCGACGGCATCACCGTCAGCCTCCGGGAGACCGACGACACCCAGTGCAGCTCGGGGCGGGCGAACTTCGGGCCGGGTGAGTACGCCCGTCCCGTCGCCGCGTACGCCTACCGGGCCGTCGAGGAGGGCGGCAGCACCTGCCAGGAGAGCGGCCACTACGACGTCCTCGTCGAGCGCGAGAGCAAGTCGGCGGCCGACACCGAGGCCTGGGACCTGGAGTTGCGCTTCCTCGAGGAACCGCGGTTGAAGAGCGGGTCCTCCATGCCGACGGACGGGCCCGACAGCTGGCCCTCGGCCTCGGCTCCGCCCCCGACCGGGAAGCAGCAGAAGCGGTCCGGCGGGGCCGGGTACTCCGAGGCCACCAGCCTGGAGAACGGCCGCTGGCAGGACACCGTCGCCCCGGGGCAGACCCGCTTCTTCCGGGTGCCGGTGGACTGGGGCCAGCAGATCCACGCCACCGCCGGGCTCTCCAACAGCACCGGCGCCGACAAGGACTTCGTGGGCAACGCGCTCACCCTGTCACTGGACAACCCGGCCCAGGGGCCGGTCTCCGACGCCACGCTCTCGTACTCCGGAGGGCCCGCCTCCGCGTCGCTGCGGCCGCTGCCGCCGGTGGCCTACCGCAACCGGTTCGACTCCTCGACCCAGGTCAGCGCCATGCGCTTCGCCGGCTGGTACTACCTGTCGGTGTCCCTCAGCCCGAAGCTGAAGGAGTCCTACGGCACCGATCCGATCCCGTTCGAGCTGTCGGTCCAGGTGAAGGGCGAGGCGGAGTCCTCCCCGTACGAGGGCGACGCAGGGGTCTTCGGCGTCACCGACCAGGACCGGGAAGTGGCCCGGAAGGGGAAGAACGCCCGGGAGGCCGCGCAGAGCGGCCCGATGACGGTGGTCGCAGCGGCCGGGATCGGCACGGGGTCCGTGCTGGTGCTCGGGCTGGGCGTCTGGACGCTGCTGGCCCGCCGCCGCGCGACGGCCGACGCCCCGGCCGCCGGTTACCCGGCCGGTGGGGGCCACTAGCCGCCGCAGGGCTGGTAGACGGGCCGCCGGCAGCTGTCGGCGGCCCCGCGCCACGCCCGCCGCGTCGGCGGCTGCCGTCCACCGGGGACGTCAGGCCGGGGCGGTCAGATCTGGCCGTCCGCCTTGGGTCGTCAGATCTGGGTCAGGGCCCAGATTCCTACCGCGAAGCAGATCAGCGCCACCACCAGTACCGGGACCGCCACCTTCGGGGGCGGTCCCGGACGCGTTCGCCGTACGGGCGCGTGGGGTGCGGCGTGCTGCACCGGCGGGGCCGGCACCGGCGGGTGCTGCTGGGCGGTGTAGGCGCGGGTGGAAGCGGGACCGTGCGGTACGCCGGAGGCCGGCGCCCGGGAGGAGTGCGGCGCGCCGACGGCGTACGGGGGCGGTGTGTCCGCCGTGAACGGGGCGGCCGGAGGCTGTTGGAACCCAGGCTGTGCGTAAGGCTGTTGCTGCGGGGGCGCGGCTCCCGGCGGCGGCGCGAGGTGGAAGCTGCCGGTCTCCGACATCGAGACGGGGGGCGGTGCGGAGGGCTGCTGCACCGGGGCGGGTGCGGGCTCCGCGGGCTGTTGGGGGACGGTGACGGGCCCGTCGGGGCCGAATCCCGCCGGCAGCGGCCCGATCTGGTCGAACACCTCCACCGGCTCGTCGTGCGGGCCGGGTTCGGGCAGCATCTCGACCGCCGCGGTCAGGGCCTTGCGCGCGCCCGTCGCGGTCCGGAACCGGGCGTGCGGGTCCGGCTGGAGCAGACCGGCGAGAACCTGCCACAGCGGCTCGGGAATGCCGTTGGGCGCGCTCGGGGTGCCGTGCGCGGCGAAGTGCTCGACCAGCGCCTGCGAGTCGGGCTTCTGGCCCTGGAGGAGGTAGAGCGCGACCAGGCCGACCGCGAAGAGGTCCGCGGGGAAGTCGGGCTCGGCGCCCATCATCTGCTCGGGGGCGAAGTAACCGGGCGTGCCGACCACGTAGTTGGTCTCGGTCAGCCGGGGCTCGCCCTTGCGCATCGAGATGCCGAAGTCGGAGAGGCGCAGATGAGGGCGGCCCGTTCCGGTCGCCTCCATCAGGATGTTGGCGGGCTTGATGTCGCGGTGCACCACCCCTTCGGCGTGCACCGTGGAGAGGCCGGAGAGCAGCTGGTCCAGCAGGAGGCAGACGAAGCGCGGGGGCAACGGGCCGTAGTCGCCGATGACATGGGCGAGCGAGCCGCCGCTCACCAGGTCCATGGTGAACAGGACCTTGTCGTCGTCGGCGGCCCAGCTGGCCGGGGCCAGTACGTGCGGGTGCTCGATGCGCAGGGCCTGCTCGCGGACGAAGCGCAGCAGCGTGTGCGCGTCGCTCTGCTGGAGCACCTTGGCCGCGACGTACCTGCGGCGTCGGTGGTCCCAGGCGCGCCAGACGGCGCCGACCCCACCCCGGCCGATCGGATCGATCAGCTCGTACCGACCAGCGAAGACCTCACCCATTGTGCTGCGCCCGCTCCCCGCTCCTGTGGTGCCGTGGCGTCCGCCGCGGCCCGCGTCCGGCCCCCGTGTCCTGCCGGCACCAGGGCCCTGCGCGGTGCGCGTGCCCTGGCTCCGTCGTCCGTCGTGTTCCGGACCTGCTAGCTCTGGTGCCCTTCGTAGTGCGCGACCGCGTCCGCGGTGCGCCCCGCTCCGTACACCTTGAGGAACTCTGCCAGCTCCGGGTGGGTCGGGGCGAGGGCGTCCGAGGCGTCGATGATGTCGCCGGCTGCCGCGACGGACCGCAGCAGGGACTGGATCTCGCGCACCACACGGCGGACGGTGGGAGCGCCGCCGGTCGAGCCGGTCTGGCCGGTGGCGGTCAGGACCGATCCGCCCTGCGACTTCTTGATCTCCTCCATGCGGTCGGTGGCCTCGCCCGCGCTGACGCTGCCGTCGGCCACCTGGCTCGACAGCTCCTGAAGGGCCTGGACGCGCTGGACCACCGCGGGGTTCCCGATCTTGGCCCGCTGGCCGCTCATCAGCTGGGAGAGCATCGGGGCGGAGAGCCCGAGAACGGCGGCCAGCCGGGCCTGGTTCAGACCGAGGTCATCGATCAGCCGACGGAAGAGCGCCCCCAACGGCTCCCCGTACCAACTGCGTTGAAGCTCTCTGGCTCTTGCCGTCGCCTCTTGTTGCGCTGCGTCCATGGCGTCTCCCCATCGCTGCGGCTTCGCTGCTGCGAACCTTGCGAGCATCTTACGGAGCGTGGTCGTCCACCGGGAGTCCCTATCCTTTTGCAGGATTACGGGGGTCACCCGGTACTCTGGTCTGCGACGGTGGCCCTGGCACGGACGTGCTGGGCGTTGCCTTCGTTCGTCGTGGCCCGGGGCCTTAGCTCAGTTGGTAGAGCGCTGCCTTTGCAAGGCAGATGTCAGGAGTTCGAATCTCCTAGGCTCCACATTCAAAGAGGGCCTCCGACCAGCAGAAATGCCGGTCGGAGGCCCTCTTTTCTCATGCGGTCCCGTCGGCGAGCAGTTCCCGCACCGTCTTCCACAGGGCGTCCCAGTCGTCGGCGCTCGGTCGTGCCGAAGCGCCCGTGGTGCAGCAGGTGGCTCGTCCGGTAGTCGGCGATCCGGGCTCAAGGTGGCTCGTCCGGTAGTCGGCGATCCGGGCTCAGGTGGGCGCCCCGCCAGTGGTGTTGCCAGGACGTCGCCCGCCGTGCGGTGGCGTCGGCTCCAGAGACCTGTGGTGGCTCAACGCGGCGTCCTTCCCCCTGGAGTGGAGCAACCAGGAGGTCGCGGACATCGCCGACCAGCTGAAGCAGCGCATGGCCCTGCTCCTCAGCGAAGGTCTGACCGACCGGACGATAGCCAAGCGCATGGGCATGTCCGTCCGTACCTGCCGCCGTCACATCGCCGAGATCATGGAACGTCTCGGCGTCAAGAGCCGTTTCCAGGCGGGCTTCCTGCTGAGCGCCCGTACGGAGTCTTCGCCGCCCCCGAGGACACCGAAACCCCTGCTGACCGCTGAGCGCTGCGGTCCCGGACCTCGATCTCGTACGATCCGGAACCAGCCATCCGCCTCCGGGGGCCGAGTGCCGGGGTCACCAGGCACACTTCATACGTAAACAGTCGAGCCACAAAAGGACTCAGGCATGATCACGTTGACGAAGGAAGACGGCCCGGCGGACCTCGGCGGGGTGACCCACCTGTCCATCGGGGCGTCCTGGGACCCGACCGTCGGGAGCAGCGGCGGTCTGATGGGGAAGATCAAGCAGAAGGCCGGTACGGACCTCGACCTGATCGCCATCGCGCTGCAGGGCGGGGACCCGGTGCGGCTGGCCGGTCTGGACTCGCTGGACCCGCTGGGCAACGGCTCGCTGGTGCACAGCGGCGACAACCAGACCGGTCACGGGGACGGTGACGACGAGACGGTGACCGTGGAGTTCGCCAAGATTCCTTCGAACATCACGTCGATCGTCTTCATCGCCGCCGCGTACAAGAAGCGCAGCGCGTTCAAGAACGCGCGCAACATCAGCTTCAAGGTGTACGACGCGACGGGCGGCAGCACGCAGCAGGTCGCCGACATCTGGCCGAGCATGCTCACCCAGGACAACGGCGTCGCGGTGGCCAAGGCGATTCGCGAGGGCGGGGGCTGGAAGCTCCAGGTGATCAACGAGACCGGGAAGATCAAGCAGGGCGACGAGCAGGCCCTGATGCGCTTCGCCGTGAGCCGCTAGGGCGTGTTTCGAAGGTCCCGCCTGCTCGGCGGCGTCTGGCACGCACGCTCGCCGCGTTGTCGGGATCACCCCGATACATCCGGTATCGGGGCGACCCTCCGCCTGGCGATCGCACGCACCAGACGCCGCCGAGCCCGCCCTCCGGGCGGACGGCGCTACTTTCGAAACACGCCCTGGTCGCCGGGGCGGCAGGGCGGACGAGCAACAGGGCGTACGCACGGACGGCGCACGAGCCACGCGCGAGCGGGCAACGAACGAACGCGGCTGCGGTGACCGCCTGGGCGGTTCCGCAGCCGCGTTCGTCCTGTCAGGGGGTGCGCCCGGGGCGCCCCGGGCGGCCCCCGTCAGGGCCGGTCGTCGAGGCCCGGGGTGTCCCCGTCGCCCTGCTCGGCCTCGGCCTGCTCGGCCTTGACCTCCGGGTCGAGGCCGGCCCGGCCGCTGCCGTCGACCGAGCTGAGCGGCGAACGCTCGTCGCCCACCTCGGTGGCGACGGGCGGCTCGACCAGCCAGTCGGGGTTGGCCTGCTTGTCCCACCAGCGCCAGGCGGCATAGGCGCCGCCCGCCAGGACACCCAGTACCAGGAACCTCTTCGCGGTCCGGCCGGCCCTGGCCCGCCGCTGGTGCTTCCTGGCCAGCTTCTGGATCTCCTTGGCGGTCACCTGGGTGCGCAGCGCCGCGAGGGCGGCCGCGCTGCGGGCGGACGCCTGCTCGGCGACGGGCAGGGCCACCGCCCGGACGTGCTCGACGCGTGGCGCCGTGTAGTCGGCGGCGCTCCGTGCGGCCTTCCGGGTGGAGACCGCGGCGCGGTGCGCGGCCTCGTCGACCCGGGGCGGTACGTGCGTACGGGCCTGTTCGAGGCGCGGTGCGAGATGGGACGCGTACTGGACACGGGCCTGCTGGGCCGCCTTCGTCACCTTCGGCGCGAGCAGTACGCGCGCCTCGTGCGCGTAGTGAGCCGCCTGCTCCTTGGCTGTGCCGGCGTAGGGCGCCACCACTTCCGCGGCGTGCTGCGCGCTGTCCTTCGCCGAGTCGGTTGCGGCGCGCACGCTGTCGATGCGGGTCACGAGATCCTCCTCCTTGGTGGCGGGTAGGTACTCCGCCTGTCCGCCCAGTTCGAAATCATGCCTGTTGCGGCCATGCCCGGCATGCGGGACGGGCATCCGGGTCATGATCTTCGTTTGCGGCCAAAACGGTTCATGTGAAGTGTGCCGACGACAATGCCATGGTTCGGGGGCGAACGCGCCGTTTTGCCCGGCATCCGGCCGTACATTTCCCGGTCCGTGGGAGGATCGGCGGACGTCAGCGAAGGATGTGACGTCAGGTGAAGGATGAAGGAAGGCAGATCGTGGCCGAGCAGCTTTACGCCACCTTGAAGACCAGCCAGGGCGACATCGAGATCCGGCTTCTGCCGAACCACGCCCCCAAGACGGTCCGGAACTTCGTCGAGCTGGCCACCGGTCAGCGCGAGTGGGTCAACCCGGAGACCGGCGAGAA
The DNA here is from genome assembly GCF_000721175.1 of Streptomyces anulatus. Taxonomy (GTDB): domain Bacteria; phylum Actinomycetota; class Actinomycetes; order Streptomycetales; family Streptomycetaceae; genus Streptomyces; species Streptomyces anulatus_C. The sequence continues at coordinate 220,454 of NZ_JOEZ01000001.1, read as the reverse complement.
GTCCACGGACCGGCTGTACGACGGCACCGTCTTCCACCGGGTCATCAGCGGGTTCATGATCCAGGGTGGCGATCCGCTGGGCAACGGCACCGGTGGCCCCGGCTACAAGTTCGCCGACGAGTTCCACCCGGAGCTGGGCTTCACCCAGCCGTATCTGCTGGCCATGGCGAACGCGGGCCCGGGGACGAACGGCTCGCAGTTCTTCCTGACCGTGTCCCCCACCGCCTGGCTGACCGGCAAGCACACCATTTTCGGCGAGGTGGCCGACGAGGCGGGCCGCAAGGTCGTCGACGCCATCGCGGCCACCCCGACCAATCCGCGCACCGACCGTCCGCTGCAGGACGTGGTGATCGAGTCCGTGGTCGTCGAGACCCGCTGACGGTCCGCCTCCCGGCGGGCCCGGCCGGGACCTCACCGGACGCACCTCGCGGGAGACCTGCGTGGGGACCTGGGCGGGGGACCTGGGCGGGGGACCTGCGTGGGGGACCTGGGCGGGGACCTTCGTGGGAACCAACCGCCCTGCCCGTCCGTACTTGTTACCGAGCGGACCAGCGGGGCGGCCCTGTCCGCGCCGCCCGAGCGACGAGGACCGAGAGGCAGGCCAGGACCGATGGACCAGCAGCCGCCGGGGGACCGTGAGGCCGCGGGAAGCGGTGCGCCGACGCCGACCTGCTACCGCCATCCCGACCGCGGGACCGGCATCAGCTGTACGCGCTGCGAGCGGCCGATCTGCCCCGAGTGCATGGTCAGCGCCTCGGTCGGCTTCCAGTGCCCCGACTGCGTACGCCAGGGCTCGGGCACCGGACACCACCCGGCGGCCAGCCGGCCGCGGACCCTGGCGGGCGGCTCCGTGGCCGCCGATCCGCGTCTGGTCACCAAGATCCTGCTCGGCATCAATCTCGCCGTCTTCCTCCTGGTCAGCATCCGTCCCGAGCTGGTGAACGATCTGACGCTGCTCGGGCGGGCCTGGGACCCGAGCCCGCCGCCGGGATCCATCGCAGGCGTCGCCGAGGGCCAGTGGTACCGCCTGGTGACCTCGATGTTCCTGCACCAGGAAGTGGTGCACATCGGGTTCAACATGCTGGGGCTGTGGTGGCTCGGCGGGCAGCTGGAGGCCGCGCTCGGCCGGTCCCGCTATCTCGCCCTCTATCTGCTGTCCGGCCTCGCGGGCAGCGCCCTGACATATCTGATCGCCGCGCCCAACCAGGGTTCGCTCGGCGCGTCCGGTGCGGTCTACGGCCTGTTCGGTGCCATCGCCGTCCTGATGCGGCGGATGAACTACGACATGCGTCCGGTGCTGGTGCTGCTGGCGCTCAACATGGTCTTCACCTTCACCTGGGGTGGGATCGCCTGGGAGGCGCACGTCGGCGGTCTGGTCGCGGGCGTCGTCATCGCCGTCGCCATGGTCCACGCCCCGCGCGATCGGCGTACCGCGGTGCAGGCTGGCACCTGCGCGCTCGTCCTGCTGGCGACCGTCGGGATCATCGTCGCCCGGACGATGGCGCTCACCTGAGCGGAATGAGGCCCTCCACCCCCAGGCGGCCCGAAGTTGTCCACAGTGCGCGCAGAATCTTGTGCATGGCAAGAGGAACATTCGTTCCCCTTGTCGCTGAGCTGGGTCTTTCCGCCCGGACGACGGGGTGCAGCCCCCCTCGGCGAGGGAGGCTGCAGTCACACCGGCGTCAACTTGAGTGGAGGTTATCCACAGATCGTCTGACCTTTTCCCCCAGCTGTGGATAACTCTGTGGGTAACTCAGGGCAGGGCTTGCGCGGCGGTGGTCCGTCACTTCCACTGCGTCGAGACGGCGAAGCCGCCGGCGATGAAGCCGAAGCCGACCACGATGTTCCAGTTGCCCAGGGCGTCGACCGGCAGATCGCCTTCGGTCACGTAGAACACCACGATCCAGGCCAGCCCGATGAGGAACAGGGCCAGCATCACCGGAGCGACCCAACTGCGGTTGGTCAGCTTGATGGACGTTGCCTGCTTCGCCGGGGGCGGCGTGAAGTCGGCCTTCTTGCGGATACGTGACTTCGGCACGAGGGACTCTCCTGTCGATGCGCTGCGTGACCGCGCAGGGATCTGTGGCGGGCGCCGGGGGCGGGGTGCCAGGGGGAATGCTGCCTCCCCCGAGCGTCCGTTAGCGTAGTGCTTCTCTGGCGCCTGATGAGATAAGGGTACGTTGAGCAATTCTGCCGACTCCCCAGAAGGCCCGGCCCGGCGCACTTCCGTGTGGGCGGTCCGGGGGCTCACCGCTGCCGTGTTCGCCCTGGCCGGACTCATCTTCGTCACCAGCGCCAACACCGCCAAGGGCACCAACCTGCGCAGTGACTCCTCCCTGCTCAAGCTCTCCGACCTGATCAGGGAGCGCAGCGAGAAGAACGGCCAGCTGAACGAGGCGGTCGCCGGCGCCCGCGCGGACATCGACGCGCTCGCCCAGCGTGACGACGGCTCCACCAAGGCCGAGGACGCCCGGCTGAAGGCCCTGGAGAAGGCGGCCGGCACCACGAAGATCACCGGCGACTCCGTCAGCGTGACCCTCGATGACGCGCCCCCCGACGCCACCGCCAACCCCGGCTACCCCGAGCCCCAGCCCAACGACCTGGTCATCCACCAGCAGGATCTGCAGGCCGTGGTGAACGCGCTGTGGCAGGGCGGGGCGCGCGGGATCCAGGTGATGGACCAGCGGCTGATCTCCACCAGCGCCGTCCGCTGCGTGGGCAACACACTGATCCTCCAGGGCCGCGTCTACTCCCCGCCGTACAAGGTCACCGCGGTCGGCGACCCGGGCAAGCTCAAGCGGGCGCTCAACGACTCCACCGCGATCCGGAACTACCTGCTGTACGTGAAGGCGTACGGGCTGGGCTGGAAAGTCGACGAGAACGAGGCGGTGACTCTTCCGGGGTACTCGGGCACAGTGGATCTCCACTACGCACAGCCTGTGGAGTGAGCCCGAGCTGAACCCGGGGAGGCCGTCCCGTGCCGGTGCGACTCGTCGTCAGGACCTTCAGCGAGCTCTGCATCACCGTGGGCGCGCTGATCATCCTGTTCGTCGTCTATTTCCTGTTCTGGACGGGCGTGAAAGCGGCCGACGCGGCCGAGGACGAGATCGACACGCTCCACAGCCGGTGGGCCCGGCAGCCCGTGGCGCCGGCCCCGCCACCCGACTCCGCGGAGCCCTCCGCCCCGGCCCCGTACCGCGACGGAAAACCCTTCGCGATGCTGCACATCCCCCGCTTCGGCGCCGGCTGGGAGTGGCCCGTCCTGGAGAACACCGAGGTCAGAACCTTGCAGAAGGGGCTCGGGCACTACAGCGGAACCGCCCGCCCCGGTGACACGGGCAACTTCGCGGTGGCCGGGCACCGGCGGACGTACGGCGACCCCTTCAAGGACTTCCCGAAGCTGCGTCCCGGGGACGCGGTGGTCGTCAACGACGGCACGACCTGGTTCACGTACCGCATCGCGAAGAAGCCGTACCGGACCGTGCCCACCGACACCGCCGTCGTCGACCCGGTGCCCCGCGGCTCCGGCTTCGAGGGCGCCGGGCGCTATCTGACGCTCACCACGTGCGAGCCGGAATGGGGCAGCAGCCACCGGCTGATCGCCTGGGCCCATCTGGACGCGACGCGGCCGGTGAGCGCCGGGAGACCGCAGGCTCTCTCCCGCTGACCCGAGCTTTTCCCCAGCTGACCCACTCCCCGGCCGCGGCCCTCTAGTCTGGGTCGGGTACCGAATGGAGGGGTCAGCATGTACGGCTGGATCTGGCGGCATCTGCCGGGCAACGCATGGGTGCGGAGTGTCATCTCGCTCGTGCTGGTTCTGACGGTCGTCTACGCGCTGTTCCAGTACGTCTTCCCGTGGGCGGAACCGCTGCTTCCGTTCGGTGACGTGACCGTCGACGGCGCGAGCGCCGGTGGAGCAGGAGCCGACCGGTGAGCGCACGCATCCTCGTCGTGGACAACTACGACAGCTTCGTCTTCAACCTCGTTCAGTACCTCTACCAACTCGGCGCCGAGTGCGAGGTGCTGCGCAACGACGAGGTGACCACCGCCCACGCCCAGGACGGCTTCGACGGCGTCCTGCTCTCGCCGGGCCCCGGCACGCCCGAGCAGGCCGGCGTCTGCGTCGAGATGGTCCGTCACTGCGCGGACACCGGCGTTCCGGTCTTCGGCGTCTGCCTGGGGATGCAGTCGATGGCGGTCGCGTACGGCGGGGTCGTCGACCGGGCCCCCGAACTGCTGCACGGCAAGACCTCCCCCGTGACCCACGAGGGCAAGGGCGTCTTCGCCGGGCTGCCGTCGCCCTTCACCGCGACGCGTTACCACTCGCTCGCCGCCGAACCGGGGGCGCTGCCCCCGGAGCTGGAGGTCACCGCCCGCACGGCGGACGGCATCATCATGGGGCTGCGCCACCGTGACCGGGCGGTGGAGGGCGTGCAGTTCCACCCCGAGTCGGTGCTCACCGAGCACGGCCACCTGATGCTCGCCAACTGGCTGGAGCAGTGCGGGGACCAGGGGGCCGTCGCGCGGTCGGCGGGGCTCGCGCCGGTGGTGGGCAAGGCCGCCGCGTGACCGCGGGCCGCCCCGGGCCCGACGCCGGACCGGAGGGCCCTGACGCGCACGGGGCGTACGGGGCCGACGGCGCGTTCGTGGCGGCGGTGGACGGCCTCGCGGATCCGCTCAACGATCCCCTGCCCGGCGGGCACGCCTCGCCGTGGTTCCGGACGGACAACATCCCGGCGGCGGAACCTGTGTACGACGACGGGCACGGGTCCGCGTACGAGCCCGGGTACGCACTCCACCAAGGGGCCCAGCAGCCCCAGGGAGCCCCGAACGAGTGGTACGACCCCGCCGGGTACCAACGCGACTGGTACGGCCCCCAGGAGCCGTCTGCGCGAATAGCTCCGGCGGCTCCTTCTTCCCCGGCGGCACCGGCGGCACCGGCGGCACCGGCGGCACCGGCGGCACCGGTGGCTCCGGCCGAGGAGCGCATCCCGGCCCCGGACCTCCCCGCGGAACCGCGCACCGAGGTCATCGCCGCTGTCGCCGGGGGGCTCGCGGAACAGCGCACCGAAGTCATGGCCCGCATCCCGGCCGAGCCGGTCTTCGAGCCCGCCCCCGAGCCGGTCCCTGAGCCCGCCCCCGCCTCCGCGTCTCCCTCCGGCGGGCGGGCCGAGCGGCGACGGGCGGCCAAGGGGCGCGGCCGTCGGCGCCAGGGACCGGTCGTGGAGCAGGCCGCCCCGGCCGCCGCCCCGATGTCCCGCATGGAGGCCCGGCGTGCGGCGAAGGCGGCGAAGGACAGCCCGGCGGTCGTCGCCAGCCGGGTGGTCGGCGAGGTGTTCATCTCGCTGGGCGTCCTGATGCTGCTGTTCGTCACCTACCAGCTCTGGTGGACCAACATCCGGGCCGAGCAGATCGCCGGCAACGAGACCAACCGCATCCAGGACGAATGGGCCAGCGGCGACCGGAAGCCCGGGGTGTTCGCACCCGGCCAGGGCTTCGCGATCATGCACATCCCCAAGCTGGACGTCGTCGCGCCGATCGCCGAGGGCATCGACAAGGAGAAGGTCCTCGACCGGGGGATGATCGGCCACTACGGGGAGGGCAAGCTCAAGACGGCGATGCCTTCCGACAAGCAGGGCAACTTCGCGGTGGCCGGTCACCGCAATACGCACGGCGAGCCGTTCCGCTACATCAACAAGCTCAGCCCCGGCGACCCGATCGTGGTCGAGACGCGGGACGCGTACTACACGTACGAGATGGCCAGCATCCTGCCGCAGACCTCGCCGTCCAACATCTCGGTGATCGAGCCGGTCCCGGTCGGTTCAGGGTTCAAGGGGCCGGGCAAATACCTCACGCTGACGACCTGCACCCCGGAATTCACGAGTACCTACCGGCTGATCGTCTGGGGCAAGATGGTCGACGAACGGCCGCGCAGCGAGGGAAAGCCCGACGCGCTCGTCGGCTGAACATCCTCACGACAGGGACGGTGCGGTGGCAGCGAGGACCGAGCACGACGAGCGGACCCACACGTCCCCGCCCCCGGCGCGCCGGCGCGGCCGCCACCCCGTCGCGACGGCCGTCAGCGTCTTCGGCGAACTGCTGATCACCGCGGGCCTGGTGCTCGCGCTGTTCGTCGCGTACTCCCTGTGGTGGACCAACGTGCTCGCCGACCGCGAGGCCGACAAGCAGGGCGACACGGTCCGCAGCCGGTGGGCGGACGGACCGGGCGCCCTGGACACCAAGGACGGCATCGGCTTCCTGCACGTGCCCGCCATGAAGAACGGCGAGGTGCTGGTCAAGAAGGGCACCGACCCCAAGACCCTGAACAACGGCATCGCGGGCTACTACACGGACCCCGTCGAGTCGGCCCTCCCCTGGGACGACGAGGGCAACTTCACGCTGGCCGCGCACCGCGACGGGCGCGGCGCGAAGTTCCACAACATCCACAAGCTGAAGAACGGTGATCCGGTCGTCTTCGAGACCAAGGACACCTGGTACGTCTACAAGGTCTACAAGACGCTCCCCGAGACGTCGAAGTTCAACGTCGACGTGATCCGGCCGGTCCCGGAGGAGTCGGGCGTCGAGGAGCCCGGCCGCTACATCACGCTGACGACCTGCACCCCGGTCTACACCTCGAAGTACCGGTACATCGTGTGGGGCGAGCTGGAGCGTACGGAGAAGGTCGACCAGGACCGCACGGTCCCGGCCGAGCTGCGCTGAGCCACCGCGCCGAGCACCCGCAGACGCGCTCACGCACCCGCTCACGGGAAGGGCCCCGGCACCATCGCGGTGACCGGGGCCCTACGCCGTACGTGCGGGGCGGGTGTGCGGGGGCTCAGTCGCCCCGGCCTCCGAAGAGGCCGCCTCCGCCGTTCCCTCCGCCCTCGATGGTCACGAGGGTGACGGTGCTGCCCTTGTCCGCCTGGGCGGTCGGCGCCGGGCTGCTGGTGATGACCGGGGCGCTCGGCTTGTCCACCGAACCCGGGGACAGCGCGACCACGAAGCCGAGCCCTTCGAGCTGGTCCTTCACGTCCTTGTACGGCTTGCCGCCGATGTCACCGGGGATCTGGACCTGCTCCGGCTGCGCCGGCCCCTTGGAGACCTTCAGGACGATCTGCACGTCCTTGGCCTGCTTGCTCGGCCCCGCGGGGGTCTGCTCGACCACCTCCCCGGCCGGCTTCTCCGAGTCCACGTCGGCCCGTGAGACGTTGGTGAAACCGAGCTGGTTGAGCTGGGCCACGGCGGCGTCGTACTGACGGGTGCGCACGTCGGGCATCGGGTCGGTCGTCTGCATGGCCACGGTGATGGTGATCTCGGCCCCGGCCTCGGCCTTGTCGCCGCCCTTGGGGTCCTGCTTGATCACGCTGCCCTCGGTCGCCTCGGACTCCTCCGTGGTGACGTTGACCGTGAAGCCCTTGTCCTCCAGGACCTGGCGTGCGCCGTCCTCGGACTTCTCCAGGACGTTGGGGACCTCGGTCTTCGGCGCTCCGGTGGAGACGACGACCGTGACGGTGCCGTCCTTGTCCATCATCACGTCGGCCGACGGATCCTGCGAGCAGATCTCGCCCTTCTCCTGGTCCTCGCACGGCTCCTCGGCGCCGACCTTCACGGTGACGCCGGCGTTGCCCGCGAGTCTTTCCGCGCCCTCGAGCGTGGAGCCCACCAGGTTCGGGGCCTTGATCTGGCCGTCGTCGCTGCTCGGGGCGAAGATCACCCGGCCGATCAGGACCGCGCCGATGAGCACCAGGATGCCCGCGACGATCAGCAGGATCGTCGAGGTGTTGCTCTTCTTCTGCTGGCGCCGGCGGCCCTGGCGGTCGTCGTAGCCGTAGCCGCCGTCGTCCGGGTTGACCGGGGGCAGCATCGACGTCTGGGCGTTGTTCGGATCGGCCGGGTGCAGGGCGGCGGTGGGCTGGTCGCTGTTGTAGCCGTCATAGCCCCCGTACCCCGCTGCGCCCATCGCCGCCGTGGCCGCGACCGGCCGGCCGTCGAGGCAGGCCTCGATGTCGGCCCGCATCTCGTCGGCGGACTGGTAGCGGTAGTCCGGGTCCTTGGTCAGCGCCTTGAGGACGATCGCGTCCATCTCGGGCGTGATCTCGGGGTCGAAGTTGCTCGGCGGCTGCGGCTCCTCCCGGACGTGCTGGTAGGCCACCGCGACGGGCGAGTCCCCGACGAACGGGGGCCGCACGGCGAGCAGCTCGTACAGCAGGCAGCCGGTGGAGTACAGGTCGGAGCGCGCGTCGACCTGCTCGCCCTTGGCCTGCTCCGGGGAGAGGTACTGGGCGGTGCCGATGACCGCGGCGGTCTGCGTCATCGTCATCCCGGAGTCGCCCATGGCGCGGGCGATGCCGAAGTCCATGACCTTGACCTGACCGGTGCGCGTCAGCATGACGTTCGCCGGTTTGATGTCGCGGTGGACGATCTGGGCGCGGTGCGAGTACTCCAGGGCCTGGAGGATGCCGACCGTCATCTCCAGTGTGCGCTCGGGGAGCAGCCTGCGACCGGAGTGCAGCAGTTCCCGCAGCGTCGACCCGTCGACGTACTCCATCACGATGTACGGGATGGAGACCCCGTCGACGTAGTCCTCGCCGGTGTCGTACACGGCGACGATCGCGGGGTGGTTGAGCGAGGCGGCCGACTGGGCCTCACGGCGGAACCGGGCCTGGAACGACGGGTCACGGGCCAGATCGGCCCGGAGCGTCTTCACAGCTACGGTGCGGCCGAGCCGGGTGTCGTGCGCGAGGTAGACCTCGGCCATGCCACCACGGCCGAGCACCGAGCCCAGCTCGTACCGGCCGCCGAGGCGACGCGGCTCTTCCATAACTGTTCCAGCCCTCTCCGTCAGTCCCGACCGCACCCGTGTGTGGTCCGCGGCGGTGCGCTGTTCGCGCATACGCTACCGGGCACGGGTGACGTGATCAGCCCGCACCCGGCAGCCGATATCCGACCGGTATCCGAAGTCCGGTATGACGGGCGGCCGCCGTGACAGGTCTCACTTCCTGCTGTCGATGACCGCCTTCATCACGTCGCGCGCGATGGGGGCGGCCAGGCCGCCACCGGAGATGTCGTCCCGGTTGGCGTTGCCGTCCTCGACCACGACGGCGACGGCGACCGGGGAGCCGTTGTCGGTCTTCGCGTACGAGATGAACCAGGCGTACGGCTTCTCGCTGTTGTTCAGACCGTGCTGTGCGGTACCGGTCTTGCCGCCCACTGTGACGCCGGGGATCTGCGCTCTGGTTCCCGTGCCGTCCTTGACGACGGTCTCCATCATCTGCTGGACCTTCTGGGCGTTCTCACCGGAGAGCGCGCGGCTGAGCTCCTTGGGGTCGTGCGTGTAGACCGGGTCCAGGTTGGGCGCCTGGCGCTCGGCGACCATGTACGGCTCCATCAGCTTGCCGTCGTTGGCGATCGCGGAGGCGACCATGGCCATCTGGAGCGGGGTGGTCCGGTTGGACGCCTGGCCGATGCCGGCCATGGCGTTCTGCGGCCTGTTGTCCTCGGGGTAGATGCTCGCGTCGGCTCGGACGGGCGTGAAGACTTCCTTGTTGAAGCCGAACCTGTCCGTCTGCTCGATCATCTTCTTGTTGCCGAGGTCGTCGCTCATCTTGCCGAAGACGGTGTTGCACGACACCCGCAGGGCCTCGCGCAGCGTGGCGTTCTCGCAGGGGATGTCGCCCTCGTTCCTGAGCTGCGTGGTCGACTGCGGCAGCGTCCAGGGCAGCGGCGAGTCCGTCTTGGCGTCGATGTCGTCGTAGAGCCCGTTCTCCAGGGCGGCGGCGGCGGTGACGACCTTGAAGGTGGAGCCCGGGGGGTAGGTCTCGCGCAATGCCCGGTTGAGCATCGGCTTGTCCTTGTCCTTCAGGAGCTTCTGCCGGTTGTCCGAGTCCTTGAGCGAGTTCCCGGCGAAGACCGAGGGATCGTAGGACGGGGTGCTGGCGAGGGCGAGGATGGCGCCGCTCTTCGGGTCGAGGGCGACCACCGCGCCCTTCTTCTCGCCGAGCCCCTTGAAGGCGGCCTTCTGGGCATCACCGTTCAGCGTGGTGACGATGTTGCCGCCCCGCTTCTTCTCGCCGGTGAACATCGACAGCGTCCGGTCGAAGAACAGCTGGTCGTCGTTGCCGGTGAGGATGCCGTCTTCCAGGTTCTCCAGCTGCGAGGAGTCGAAGGCCTGTGAGGAATAGCCGGTCACGGGGGCCCACAGGGGCCCGTTCTTCCAGACCCGCTTGTACGTGAAGTCGCTGTCCTCGGTCTCGACGGAGCCGGTGATCGCCTTGCCGTCGACGATGATGTCGCCGCGCTCGTGGGCGTACCGCTCGATCTCGACGCGGCGGTTGTACTGGTGGCTGTTCAGTTCGTCGGCACGGACGTACTGGAGCCAGTTGTCGCGGATGAGGAGCGCGAGGACGAGGATGCCGCAGAAGATCGCGATCCGACGGAGGGGCTTGTTCACGGTCGGACCACCTGGGTCATCTCGGCGTCCGTGGATGGGGAGGGGGCAGGAGCCGGGCGGCGGGCGGTGTCGCTGATTCTGATCAGAATGGCGATCAGGGCCCAGTTGGCGAGCACGGAGGAACCACCTGCCGCCAGGAACGGCATCGTCATACCGGTGAGCGGGATGAGGCCCATCACACCGCCGGCGACGACGAACACCTGGATGGCGAACGAGCCGGAGAGCCCGATCGCGAGCAGCTTGCCGAACGGGTCGCGGGCCGCGAGGGCGGTGCGCACTCCGCGCTCGACGATCAGACCGTAGACGAGGAGCACGGCCATCATCCCGGCGAGCCCGAGCTCCTCGCCGACCGTGGCGAGGATGAAGTCGGAGTTGGCGGCGAAGCCGATCAGGTCGGAGTTGCCCTGGCCGAGTCCGGTCCCGAGGGTGCCTCCGGAGCCGAAGGCCATCAGGGACTTCGCCATCTGCTCGCTCGCGGCCTCCTTGCCCCAGCCCGCGAACGGGTCGAGCCAGGCGGTGACGCGCTGCTGGACGTGCGGTTCGAACGAGGCGACACCGACCGCGCCGGCCGCGGACATCAGCAGACCGAAGACGATCCAGCTGGTGCGCTCGGTGGCGACGTACAGCATGACGACGAACATGCCGAAGAAGAGCAGTGAGGAGCCCAGGTCGGTCTCGAAGACCAGGATCAGGATCGAGAACGCCCAGACCATCAGGATCGGGCCCAGGTCACGGCCTCGGGGGAGGTACAGGCCCATGAACCGGCGGCTGGCCAGGGCCAGCGCGTCCCGCTTGACCATCAGGTAGCCCGCGAAGAACACGGTGATGATGATCTTGGCGAACTCGCCGGGCTGGAGTGTTCCGACCCCGGGGATCTTGATCCAGATCTTGGCGCCGTTCACGGCGGGGAAGAACATCGGCAGGATCAGCAGGAACAGCGCCACGACCATGGAGATGTACGTGTAGCGCTGCAGGATGCGGTGATCCTTCAGAATGGCCAGGACCGCGACCAGCATCCCCACGCCGATGGCGGAGAACAGCAGCTGCTTCGAGGCGGCGGGGGCGAACGTGTCCAGGGCCTGGAAGCGTTCGGACTGGTCCAGCCGCCAGATGAGCGCCAGGCCGAGCCCGTTGAGCAGGGTCGCCAGGGGCAGCAGCAGCGGGTCCGCGTACGGCGCGAACCTCCGGACCGCGAGGTGGGCGACCCCACCGAGCAGCGCGAGTCCCGCCCCGTAGCCGAGCATCCCCGAGGGCAGTTCGCCGTTGAGGGCGAGGCCCACGTTGGCGTAGGCGAACACCGAGATGGCGACGGCGAAGACGACGAGCGCCAGCTCGGTGTTGCGGCGGCTCGGTGCGTCGATCGCGCCGATGGTGGTCGTGTTGGTGACAACGCTCATGGTGCTGAAGGCCCCCTACGGCTTACTGCTTACCGCACTGCGGGACCAGCTTCTTCTCTTCCTCCGAGAGGCTGGGGCCGGGAGTGGGAGCTGTGGTCGGCTTGGTCCCCTTGGCGGAGGACGTGGCGGAAGTCCTGGTGGCGGGGGCTCCGGCGGTGCCGCCGGCCTCGCCCTCGCCTGTACGGGCCCGGTTCTCGGCGTCGGCCGCGCGGCGCTGGGCGTCCTTCTTGCAGGCGGAGGCCTGGGCGGCGAGCTCGGCGATCTTCTCGCGGGCATCGGTGATGCTGCCCTCGGCGATGGTCGACTCGACCTGCTTGCGCTGGTACGGCGGCAGGTACTTGAGCTCGATCTCGGGGTGGTTCTTCTCGACCTTCGAGAGCGAGATCCACGCGAGGTCCTGGCTGATGCCCTGGAACAACGCGACGTTCTCGTCCTTCGCGCCGACATAGTACTGGGTCTGCGTCCAGCGGTAGCCGCCGTACAGACCGCCGCCGATCACGGCCAGCGCGAGCACGATGTAGACGGAACGCTTCAGCCATTTACGGCCACCCCGCGGTTTGACGAAGTCGTCGTCCGTGTAGGCGTCGTAGGAGCCGTCCGGCATGCCGCCGTAGTCGACGTCGCCGCTGCCGGGCGGGCCGAAGCCGCCGGCGGGCGGGGGCACGGGGCGGCCGAGGCCGGCCGCGCGTCCGGCGGGCGTCTGCATGGCCCCGCCGTCGCCCAGCTGGGCCTGGTTCTCCGCGACCGCGCCGACGACGACCGGGGTGTCGTTGAGCTGACCGGCCAGGGTGTCGTTGCTGTCGACGTCCAGGACGTCGGCCACGATGCAGGTGATGTTGTCCGGGCCGCCGCCGCGCAGAGCGAGCTGGATCAGCTCCTGGATGGTCTCCTGCGGGCCCTGATAGCTGGCGAGGGTCTCTTCCATCGTCTGGTGCGAGACCACGCCGGAGAGGCCGTCCGAGCAGATCAGATAGCGGTCGCCGGCGCGGACCTCGCGGATGGAGAGGTCCGGCTCGACGTGGTCGCCGCTGCCCAGCGCCCGCATCAGCAGGGAGCGCTGCGGGTGGGTGGTGGCCTCTTCCTCGGTGATCCGGCCCTCGTCGACGAGGCGCTGCACCCAGGTGTGGTCCTGGGTGATCTGCGTCAGGACGCCGTCGCGCAGCAGATACGCGCGGGAGTCGCCGACGTGCACCAGGCCCAGGCGCTGACCGGTCCAGAGCAGGGCGGTGAGCGTGGTGCCCATGCCCTCCAGCTGGGGGTCCTCCTCGACCATGACCCGCAACTGGTCGTTCGCCTGCTGCACGGCCGTGCCGAGCGAGGTCAGGAGATCGGATCCCGGTACGTCGTCGTCGAGCGGGACGAGCGTGGAGATCACCTCGGAGCTGGCGACCTCACCGGCCGCCTGACCGCCCATGCCGTCGGCGATGGCGAGGAGCCGGGGACCGGCATAGCCGGAGTCCTCGTTGCCCTCCCGGATCATGCCCTTGTGCGACCCGGCGGCGAAGCGCAGCGACAGACTCATGCGCACCTCGCCCGTCGGCTCGGGGTACAGCCTGTCTCGAGCCACACTGCCCACCCTCCGGTCGGGAACCGGGCAGCGTCCGCCGTCGGGACCGCCGCGGCTCGCTCGCTCCGCTCGCTCATTGTCGTACTACTTCCGCAGCTCGATGACGGTCTTGCCGATACGGATCGGCGCGCCCAGCGGAACTGGTGTCGGGGTGGTGAGCCGGGTCCGTTCCAGATACGTGCCGTTGGTGGACCCGAGATCCTCGACGATCCACTGGCCGTCACGGTCCGGGTAGATCCTGGCATGCCTGCTGGACGCGTAGTCGTCGTCCAGCACGATCGTTGAATCGTGGGCCCGGCCCAGGGTGATGGTCTGGCCCTGGAGCGCGACCGTGGTGCCCGTGAGCGTGCCCTCGGACACGACCAGCTTCGTGGGCGCCCCGCGGCGCTGCCGGCCGGACGTCTGGCGCTGCTGGGGCGGCGCCGCTTGTTGTTGTTGGCGGCCCTGCTGCGGGCGCGGGTCGGCTGCAGTGCGGCGTGAGCCGCGCTGCGTGACGCGCGTTCCGAACAGGTCGCTACGGATGACCTGTACGGCCACGATGACGAACAGCCACAGAACAGCCAGGAAACCTAGCCGCATGACCGTCAGGGTCAGCTCTGACATTGCCCCCGCTTCACCCTTCGGCTTGCCGGTAAACGATGGTGGTGCTGCCCACGACGATCCGCGAGCCGTCGCGGAGCGTAGCGCGGGTGGTGTGCTGCCCGTCTACCACGATGCCGTTGGTAGACCCGAGATCCTGGATCGTCGAGGGCGTTCCGGTCCGGATCTCACAGTGCCGGCGCGATACGCCGGGGTCGTCGATCCGCACGTCGGCGTCGGTGGATCGTCCCATCACCAACGTCGGGCGGGAAATCTGATGGCGGGTGCCGTTGATCTCGATCCAGCGCCGGGTCCGGGCGTCCGGCAGGGGGCCGGGCGCGGGCGACGGGCGCCGGTCGCTCGTGGGGGCCGGGGGGCGCCCGGTGCCGGGCGGCGGAGCCGCGGGCATCGGCGGAGCGGCGCTCGGGGGGTAGCCGTAGCCCCCGGGAGCCTGCGGGGCGGCGGGCCGCCCCGCAGCGGGCAGGGGCGGGGCCGACGACTGGTCCTGCTGTGACGAACTCGACGCCAGCGTGCGGCTGCGGACCCGGTAGAGCCCGGTGTCGAGGTCGTCGGCCTTCTCCAGGTGGACCTTGATCGGTCCCATGAAGGTGTAGCGCTGCTGCTTGGCGTAGTCGCGGACCAGCCCCGAGAGCTCGTCGCCCAGCTGACCGGAGTACGGGCTGAGCCGCTCGTAGTCGGGTGTGCTGAGCTCGACGATGAAGTCGTTGGGGACGACGGTCCGCTCGCGGTTCCAGATCGTCGCGTTGTTGTCGCACTCCCGCTGGAGGGCGCCGGCGATCTCGACGGGCTGCACCTCGGACTTGAAGACCTTGGCGAAGGTGCCGTTGACCAGCCCCTCGAGGCGCTGCTCGAAACGCTTCATGACCCCCATGGGGCACCTCCTCCGTTGTCATCGTCCCTGTACTGCTTACTGATCGTATCCACGCGTCGGGAAATCGGCTGGTTCCCCTTGTCTGGCCTGTGGATGAGTGTCACCCCTCACACGGATCGTAGAGGGGGTCTCCGCACAGTGTCCCGCACCCGGGACGCACTCTGGAGGAGTGGGGGCGATGGTTCCGGGTTCCCGCTTCCCCTCCCCAAGCCGGCGAAACAACGGATGTGAATCCACCCTGTCCAGCGTGCTAATCTTCCGTTTGTCGCCAGGCGCTCGCCCCACACGGTGAGGGTCTGGAACACCACTAATGCGCGAGTGGCGGAACGGCAGACGCGCTGGCTTCAGGTGCCAGTGTCCTTAGGGACGTGGGGGTTCAAATCCCCCCTCGCGCACAACGGCGGTTGCTCGCAACTGTTGAAGTTGATTCGAGAGAACCCCCGCTTCGGAGAGATCCGGAGCGGGGGTTCTTCGTTGTTGTTCCGTGTTGGTGACGGGTGGGCGGGGTACGGACAGGCGGGTAAGGAGGCCGCGGCAGCGGTTGTCCGCAGGCGGTGATCCACCGGGTGCGGGCGCGGTTTCCGGACAGACCGATGGCCGGTGCGACCGTGCACATGCATACGCTGGCCGCAGAGGTTGGATCGACGGCGGCTCGGCGGTGAAGGGCTGAGCACACAGAACGTCCCGGAGGCAGGAAATGGCGAAGCAGGCTCGCGCGGTCCAGACGTGGCGGTCGATCGTGGATGCCGCGGCGAGTGTCTTCGACGACTACGGCTACGAGCGTGCCGCCATCTCGGAGATCCTCCGCCGCGCCAAGGTCACCAAGGGGGCCTTGTACTTCCACTTCGCCTCCAAGGAGGCCATCGCACAAGCGATCATGGACGAGCAGACCTCCACGATCGAGTTCGAGCAGGAGGGATCGCCGCTCCAGTCCCTGGTGGACGGTGGCCAGCAGTTCGCTTTCGCCTTGCGCCACAACGCGATGGCCCGGGCCGGTACGAGGCTCTCCATCGAGGGCGTCTTCCTCGGCGGACCGCACCCGTGGGGCGACTGGATCGACGCGACGGCCCGGATGCTGGAGCTGGGCCAGGAGCGCGGTGAGGTGTTCCCGCAGATCGACCCGATGGTGTCGGCCAAGATCATCGTCGCCTCGTTCACCGGTATTCAGCTGGTCTCGGAGGCCGACTCCGGCCGCGCCGACCTGCGCGAGCAGGTGGCGGAGATGTGGCGCCACATCCTGCCCTCGATCGCTCACCCCGGTGTCATCGCGCACATCAAGCCGGAGGGCCGGGTGGATCTGGCGGCCCAGGCGCGCGAGAAGGCGGAGCGGGAGGAGCAGGAGGCCAGGATCGCCGCAGAGGCCAAGGGCGCTGCCTCCCGGCCGGGCGAGGCGGGCCCGCGGGGCGGTGGAGCCGGTCGCGGTACGAGGGCCGGGCAGGGAGCCGACGAGGCCGACGAGGAGCCGGCGGGTGCGGGTGTGGCGGCCGGAGGGGCTGCCTGAACCGCGCCTGCGGCTTGCCTGCTTCACGGGGCGTGCTGTGTTTCACGTGAAACGCCCGATTCGTCGGCGTCATCATGATCATCATGCGGCAGGGCCGCGGGGCTCGTAGGAGCTCCGCGGCCCTGCCTGTGTTTCCGGGGTTCGCGGTCGTGGGTGTCTCAGACGGCGAGGCGGGTGGCGAGGGCCTTCGCCTTCTTCCGGGCGTCGTCGAAAGCCTGGGCGCGGGAGGCCTCGGCGAGCGGGATCAGTTCGGCCATCGACGGCTGCGAGTGAGCGAGGGTCAGCTCCGGAACGATGAAGTCCACCTCGGCGGAGAACATGCCCGTGAGCAGCTTCTCCAGGTAATTCTGGACAAACTCGAAGCTCTCGCGCGGGGTGCCCGGAGCGTACGAACCACCCCGGCTGGCGACGACGGTCATCGGGGTCCCGGCGATCGGGGAGTCCGGCCCCGCGTTGTACCCGACGATGATCACCTGATCCAGCCAGGCCTTGAGGGTGGACGGGATCGTGAAGTTGTACATCGGTGCGCCGATCAGGACAGCGTCCGCCGCGGCCAGTTCGGCGGCCAGTTCCCGGCGCAGCGGGTCGTCGGCGCCCGCGGCCGTGGCGCCGGCGTTCAGATGGGGCAGCGGGTCGGCGGCGAGGTCGCGATGGACGACGGTGCCGTCCGGGTGCTGCTCGCGCCAGGCCTCGACGAACGCCGCGGTGACGTCACGGGAGGCGGAGCCCTGCGGGAAGACGGCGGAGTCGACGTGCAGAAGCGTGGCCATGGGGATCTCCACAGAGAGGGGAAGAGGGGTGGGCGGGGCGGCGGGACCTCGCGGGCATCCAGCCGAGCAATTCCGTACGTAACTACTAATAGCATAGCTACTTATTTTTAGTAAGCCACCCACGGTGGCGCAGTACTCTAGGGGTATGGCGGATCACAGTGAGCAGGCCTGTCGGCGGGTCGACGTGGGGATCAGTCGGGTCTTCGAGTTGCTCGGCAAGCGCTGGACCGGTCCGATCGTGTCCGTGCTGCTGCAGCGGCCGGTGCACTTCGCCGAGCTGCGCCGGGCGATTCCCGGAATCAGCGAGCGCATGCTCTCGGACCGGCTGACCGAACTCGGCGCGGCCGGCCTGGTGATCCGCGAGGTGGACGAGGGGCCGCCGCTCCGCGTCGCGTACCGGCTCACCGAGGCCGGCGCCGCGATGGAGCCCGCGCTCAAGAAGCTCGGGCAGTGGGCGGACACCTATCTGGCACGGGGCGAGGGAACCGGCTGCTGACTCCCTCCGGCCGGGCTGACTCCGTCCGGCGGGGCCGAGGCCCTCCGCAGTTCTGTCCACACGGCCCGCCCGGCGTCTGTCCACAGGCCCCGGCCGCGACCGGGAATCGGCGGTACCGTCATGCTCGGTCGCTGGTGGACAGGGCCGCTGGCCGGTCGGACGGCCGGGCAGCCGGAGAGCGGTACGAGGGTGGGGGAGGCGACGCTCCATGAGTGGAACCGAGGCGACGATGCCTGAGCAGCGGGCTGCGGGAACGACCGGAGCCGCGGAGACTGCCGGAGCCGCGGGATCGGACCCGCGCATTCCGGTCGTGCCCGGGTTCGCCCGGCGTGGGGCCGCGAGTTCACCGAAGGCGGTGGGCAAGGCGCTCCGCGACCGGGTGCCGCGGTCCTCGCACGCCTCACTGGTCCTGCCGCCGGGACGGCCGGACGCGGTGCGGGCCGTCGAGGAGTCGAACCGGGGCCGGGTGCCGGGGCTGACGCCGATACGGGTGGGCCGGATGGCCGCCACACCGTTCGCCTTCCTGCGGGGTGCGGCCGGGCTGATGGCCCAGGACCTGACGGGCAGCCCGGTCACCGGCGTGGGCGCCCAGCTCTGCGGCGACGCGCACGCGGCCAACTTCGGCCTCTACGGCGATGCCCGGGGCAGCCTGGTCATCGATCTGAACGACTTCGACGAGACCGTCTTCGGGCCGTGGGAGTGGGACCTCAAGCGGCTCGCCACCTCGCTGGTGCTCGCGGGCCGGGCCGCCGGGGCCGACGAGGACACCTGCCGCCGGGGCGCGTACGACGCCGTCGGCGCCTACCGGCGCACGATGCGGCTGCTGGCCCGGCTGCCCGCCCTCGACGCCTGGAACGCCATCGCGGACGAGGAGCTCGTCTCCCACACGGACGCGCGCGACCTGGTCGGCACCCTGGAGCGGGTCTCGGAGAAGGCCCGCAACAACACCAGCGCCCGCTTCGCCGCCCGCTCCACGGAGGAGTGCCCCGACGGCGGCCGGCGCTTCGTCGACGCCCGGCCCGTGCTGCGCCGGGTGCCGGACGCCGAGGCCGCCGTCGTGGCCGCCGGGCTCGCCGGCTATCTCTCCACCGTCTCCGAGGACCGGGTGCCGCTGCTGGCCCGGTACGCGATCCACGACGTGGCGTTCCGGGTGGTCGGCACCGGCAGCGTGGGCACCCGGTCGTACGTGGTGCTGCTGCTCGACCACCGAAGTGAGCCGCTGGTCCTCCAGGTGAAGGAGGCGCGCCCTTCGGTGCTCGCCCCCTATCTGCCCGCGGTCGGCTTCGACGTGCCGGAGGTGGCGCACGAGGGCCGCCGGGTGGTGCTCGGACAGAAGCGGATGCAGGTCGTCAGCGACATCCTGCTCGGCTGGGCGGACGTCGACGGCAGGCAGTTCCAGGTCCGGCAGTTCCGGAACCGCAAGGGCAGTGTCGACCCCGCCGCGCTCGCCGCCGACCAGGTGGACGACTACGGACGGATGACCGGCGCGCTGCTCGCCCGGGCGCACGCGCACAGCGCCGACCCCCGTCTGCTGGCGGGCTACTGCGGCAAGAACGACGAGCTCGACGAGGCGGTGGCCGCGTTCGCGGTGACGTACGCCGACCGTACGGAAGCGGATCACGCCGAGCTGGTGCGGGCGATCAAGGCGGGCAGGCTGGCTGCCGAGTTCGGTATCTGACGGGTCCGCGAGGCGGTGGGCCCCGGGTCCGGGGTCCACCGTGTGTGCCGTGCCGCCGGGCCGTGGCCATACGCTGGACGGGTGACCCACGAAGCCGCCGGGGTGCCGACCACCCGGAACGATGAAGACCGGCAGGACAACGACCGGCCTGACGAGCCCCGGCCCGCCCCGGAAACGCAGGATGTCCTCGGAGGGCAGGACGCCCCGGGTGCGCAGGACGCCCCGGAGGCGGCGGACGCTTCCGGGGCCGCGGCCGCCGCTGCCGGGGAGTCCGCCGGCTCCGAGGATGCCGCGCCGCGCCCCGAGGCACGGCTGGCCAGGGCGGTGCAGGCCGCCGAGCAGGCGTTGATCGAGTTCGAGATCGCGGTGGAGACCTTCCGGGTGGAGGTCGAGAACTTCTCCCGGCTGCACCACCAGAAGCTCGGCCCGATGTACGCCCGCCTCGACGAACTGGACGCGCTGATCGCCGAGGCGCAGGCCGCCAGGACCGGGGATCCGGAGGACGAGCGCAAGGCGCGGGAGGCGCGGGCGGTCGTCATGCCGATGCCCGGGGTCGACGAGCTGTTCCACGACTGGATGGACAGCGACGGCCTGTCCCCCGAGGCCGCGGCCATGCTCACCGAGCAGCCGGTCAGGCCGCCGAAGCGGGTCAGGCCGAGCGAGGAGGCCCGCAAGCTCTACCGGGACCTGGCCCGCAAGGCGCACCCGGACCTCGCCCAGGACGAGCCGGAGCGCCAGCGCCGGGACGAGTTCATCACCCGGGTGAACGCCGCCTACGGGCGCGGCGACGTCGAGCTGCTCAAGGAGCTCGTGGCGGAGTGGGCGGCAGGCCCGGTGCAGCAGCCGCCCCCGCTGAGCGAGAGCGAGGAGCTCTACGCCCGGCTGGAGTGGCTCAGCCGGCGCAAGGAGCTGCTGACGGTGCTCGCCAAGGAGCTGGAGGAGGGTGCGATCGGCTCGATGCTGCGGATGGCGCCGGACGACCCGGACCAACTGCTGGAGGACATCGCGGAGCAACTGCTGGGCGAGGTGTCCCGGCGCGAGGCCGAGCTCGCGGAGATGGTGCAGTAGCGTTCCGGGTGACTCTGCCGCGTATGTACGAGGCCCGCGTACGAGGCCCCAGGATTGCACGAGAGAAGGCATGACCCATGAACTTCGCCCCGCTGCCCTCGGTGGACGCCGCGGCGGTTCCGTCGGACGGCTTCGTTCTGGACGTCCGTGAGACCGACGAGTGGGCGGCCGGTCACGTCGAGGGTGCGCTGCACATCCCGATGAGCGACTTCGTGGGCCGGTTCGGTGAGTTGACCGAGGCCGCCGAGGACGGCCGTCGCGTGCATGTGATGTGCCGGGTCGGCGGCCGGTCGGCCCAGGTCACCCAGTACCTGGTCCAGCAGGGCATCGACGCGGTGAACATCGACGGCGGCATGCAGGCCTGGGACGGTGCCGGGCGCCCGATGGTCACGGACAACGGGACGCCCGCCTTCGTCCTCTGAGCCTTCGGGGCCCCGGTCCCGCAGGCCGGTGGTCAGCCGAGGGGGTGGGCGGCCAGCAGGTCGCCCAGGGCCTCCTCATGGGCCGCGGCCGGGCCGAGGGAGAGCTCGATCTGCTTCGCCCAGGCGTGGAAGCGGTGCAGCGGGTAGTCGGTGCCCGCGCCGAACCCGCCGTGCAGGTGCTGGGCGGTCTGCACGACACGGCGGACGCCGTCGGAGGCCCAGATCTTCGCCACGGCGACATCGCCCGCGGGGGGCAGTGGCCCCCCGGTGTCGGTGGAGATCCGCCAGGCGGCCTGCCAGAGGGTGGCCTCCATCGCCCGTAGGTCGATGTACCGGTCGGCGGCCTGGACCGCCACCGCCTGGAACGTGGCGACCGGGAATCCGAACTGCTCGCGCTTGCCGGTGTATTCGGCGGTCATCGCGAGCACCCGCTCGCCCAGCCCGAGCGCGAGCGCACACGTCCCCGTGGTGAGCAGGGACCGCAGCCACTCCCAGCAGTCCGCCGCGTCGATCAGCTCGCGGGCCGCCACGCGCACGGCGTCGAGCCGGACCTCGGCGAGGCGTTCACCGCTGGTGGAGACCTGGTCCGCCAGGGTGACGCCGTCGCGGACACGGGGCACGAGAGCCAGGACCGGCCGGCCTCCTGCGGTGTGCGCCGGGACGGCGATCCGGTCGGCCACCTGGGCCCAGGGCACCGCGGTCTGGACCCCGTCGAGCACCCAGCCGGAGTCTCCCGCCGGCGCCGCGTTCTCGCCGTACGGCCTTGCGGCGACGGCGAGTTCGGCGGGGTCGTGGCCGCTGCGTCCGTTGGCGCCGACGGTCAGGATCAGTTCGCCCCGGCCGGCCCGGGGCAGCAGCTCCGCCGCGAGGGTGCTGTCGCCGTACCGCTGGACCGCCGTCGCGACCGCGCAGCTCTCCAGCAGCGGGACCCTGGCCAGCACCTTGGCCGACTCCCGCAGGACCAGGCAGAGTGCGATCGGGTCGAGGCCCGCGCCCCCGTACTCCGGCGACAGCGTGAGCCCGAGCAGGTCGGTGTGCGCCAGCTCGTTCCACAGCTGCCGGTCGATGTCCTCCGCCACGGCGCCCGGGGTCAGGGCCGGACTGGGCGCGCGGTCGGGTGCGACGTCCGAGAAGACGGCCCTGGCCGCCTCGACGGCCGCCTGCTGTTCCTCGGTGAAGGTGAAGTCCACTGTCCCGGCCTCCCGCTAACCGTTGATGACGACCTGACGGGCCGTCAAGATAGAACAGGTTCTATCGGAAGGGAACAGTGCGGAGGCGTACGCGCGCCTCAGCGGTCGAAGTCCAGCTCCACCTCCGGGGTGAGCGGATGCGACTGGCAGGCCAGCACGAAGCCCGCTCCGGTCTCCTCCGGTTCCAGCGCGAAGTTGCGGTCCATCCGGACCTCGCCCGAGACGAGGAACGCCCGGCAGGTCCCGCACACCCCGCCCTTGCAGGCGTACGGAGCGTCCGAACGGCTCCGCAGCACCGTCTCCAGCAGGGATTCGGCGTCCTGCACGGGCCAGCTGCCCGAGCGCCCGTGGAGGGTGGCCGTCAGCACGGCGTCGGACGGGGCGGCGACCTTGACCACCGCCACATCGGCGGGGCCCTCGTCGACGTGGAAGATCTCCTGGTGGATCCGGGAGCGGTCGACGCCGAGGGCTTTCAGCGCCTTCTCCGTGCCCCGTACGAGGCCGAGCGGCCCGCACAGGAACCAGCCGTCCACCTCCGGCACCGGAAGCACGGCGGGCAGCAGTCCGGTGAGCCGCTCGGCGTCCAGCCGTCCGGAGGGGAGCCCGGCCGACTGCTCCTCCCGGGAGAGCGCGGTGACCAGCTGGAAGCGGTCCGGATACCGGTCCTTGAGGTCGGCCACCTCGTCGAGGAACATCGTCGAGGCCACCGTGCGGTCACTGCGGATCAGGCAGAAACGGGCCGTCGGCTCCCGGTCGAGCAGGGTGGCCGCCATCGACAGCACCGGGGTGATGCCGCTGCCGCCGACCACCGCCGCGAACAGACCAGGGCGCGGCTTCAGCACGAAGCGGCCCATCGGAGGCATGGCCTCCACCTGGTCCCCGACGGCCAGCTCCTTCAGGGCGTAGGTGGAGAACGCCCCGCCCTCGACCATACGGATGCCCACCCGCAGCACCGGATCGCCGGGCTGCTCGGTGGCGGGCGCGCAGATCGAGTACGAGCGGCGGATCTCCTGGCCGTCCACGGTGTAGCGCACGTTCAGATGCTGGCCGGGGGTGTGGCGGAAGGTCTCGCGCAGTTCGGGCGGCACGGCGAGGGTCACGGCCACCGCGTCGTCCGTGATCCGTTCGATCGCGCTGACCCGGAGCGGATGGAACATCTACAACTCCTTGAAGTGGTCGAACGGTTCACGGCAGGCGACGCAGCGGCGCAGGGCCTTGCACGCCGTGGAGGAGAACCGGCTGAGCAGCTCCGTGTCCGTGGAGCCGCAGTGCGGGCAGCGCACCGAGAGCGTCAGCGGCACGGGGCCCCCGTCGGCGCCGTGGGCGCGCGGCGGGGCGATGCCGAACTCGGCGAGCTTGCGGCGTCCTTCGGCGCTGATGTCGTCCGTCGACCAGGCCGGTGCCAGGACCGTGACCACGGAGACGTCGGGGAAGCCGTGGTCGTGCAGCACTCGTTCGATGTCGGCGGACATCGCCTCGATCGCCGGGCAGCCGGTGTAGGTCGGGGTGAGCCGCACGGTCACGCGGCCCGGACCGTCCACGTGTACGTCCCGCAGGACGCCGAGCTCCGCCAGGGTCAGCACCGGCAGCTCGGGGTCGGGCACGGAACCGGCGAGGTCACGCAGCTCCGCCTCCAGCCGGGTGTCGGTCACCATGACGCCCCCGGATGGCTGCGGTGCAGGTGCTGCATCTCGGCGATCATGCGACCGAACGGCTCGGTGTGCAGGCCCTGCCGGCCCGCGCCCGCCGCCCAGCCCCCGGACTGCGCGCCCGCCGGGAGGGCCAGGCCGGCCCGCTCGACGACGTCGGTGACGGCGGCGAGCCAACTGCTCCGCAGCGCCTGCCAGTCGACACCGGAGTCCGGGGAGTCGAGCCCTTCGACCGGCTGGAACATCTCGCCGGTGAACCGCCACAGCGCGTCCAGGCCGCTCTGCATGCGGCCGTGGCTCTCCTCGGTGCCGTCGCCGAGCCTCAGGACCCACTGCTCGGCGTGGTCACGGTGGTAGGCCACCTCCTTGACGGCCTTGCCCGCGAGGCCGGTGAACTCGCCGTCCCCGGCCGCCAGTCGCTCGTACAGCAGATGCTGGTACACCGAGAAGTAGAGCTGCCGGGCGATGGTGTGGGCGAAGTCCCCGTTCGGCTGCTCGACCAGCTGGAGGTTGCGGAAGGCGCGTTCCTCGCGGAGGTAGGCGAGCTCGTCCTCGTCGCCGACGAGGGAGAGCAGCACCCGCGCCTGCCCCAGCAGGTCCAGGGCGATGTTGGCGAGAGCCACCTCCTCCTCCAGGACGGGGGCGTGACCGGCCCACTCCCCCAGCCGGTGCGAGAGCACCAGCGCGTCGTCGCCGAGGGCGAGTGCGGCGCTCACAGGTGCTTCACCCCGTCCGGGATCTCGTAGAACGTCGGGTGGCGGTAGGGCTTGTCACCGGCCGGCTCGAAGAAGGAGTCCTTCTCGTCGGGGGAGGAGGCCGTGATCGCGGTGGACGGGACCACCCAGATCGAGACGCCCTCCGAGCGGCGGGTGTAGAGGTCGCGGGCATTGCGCAGGGCCATCTCGGCGTCCGGCGCGTGCAGGCTGCCCGCATGGGTGTGGGACAGTCCGCGCCGCGAGCGCACGAACACCTCCCACAGAGGCCAGTCGGTCGAGCTGCTCATGCCGTCTCCTCCACATGCTGCGCGGGCGCGCTGTTCTGTGCCGATGTCCCGGGCCGGGCCGGTGAGGCGGGCGCTGCTGCCGGGGCGTGCTTGGCGGCGTACGCGGCCGCCGCGTCCCGGACCCAGGCGCCCTCCTCGTGGGCCCTGCGCCGCTGGGTGATCCGCTGTTCGTTGCAAGGGCCGTTGCCCTTGAGGACCGCCTGGAACTCGGCCCAGTCGATCGCGCCGAATTCGTGCCGGCCGAGCTCCTCGTTCCACCGGATGTCGGGGTCCGGGAGCTCCAGGCCCAGCGCCTCGGCCTGGGGCACGCAGATGTCCACGAAGCGCCGGCGCAGCTCGTCGTTGGAGTGCCGCTTGATCTTCCAGGCCATGGACTGCTCGGAGTGCGACGAGGCGTCGTCGGGCGGGCCGAACATCATCAGGGAGGGCCACCACCAGCGGTTCACCGCGTCCTGGGCCATGGCGTGCTGGGCCTCGGTGCCTCGGCTGAGGGCGAGCAGCAGCTCGTACCCCTGGCGCTGGTGGAACGACTCCTCCTTGCAGATGCGGACCATCGCGCGGGCGTAGGGGCCGTAGGAGCAGCGGCAGAGCGGCACCTGGTTGGTGATCGCCGCCCCGTCCACCAGCCAGCCGATCGCGCCGACGTCGGCCCAGGTCAGCGTGGGGTAGTTGAAGATCGACGAATAGCGCTGGCGGCCCGCGTGGAGCTTGTCGAGCAGCTCCTCGCGGCTGGTGCCCAGGGTCTCGGCGGCGCTGTAGAGATACAGGCCGTGGCCCGCCTCGTCCTGCACCTTGGCCATGAGGATCGCCTTGCGGCGCAGCGAGGGCGCCCGGGTGATCCAGTTCGCCTCGGGCTGCATGCCGATGATCTCCGAGTGGGCGTGCTGGGCCATCTGGCGGACCAGCGTCGCCCGGTAGGCGTCGGGCATCCAGTCGCGCGGCTCGATCCGCTCGTCCGCCGCTACGGCCGCGTCGAAGGCCGCGACGTGGTCCGCGCCCGCCGCGTCCACCGCATCCGCCGCGTTCGCCGTGCCGAGGGTCTTCTGCGTCGTCTGGTCCGCAGTCACTGCCGCCATCCCGGGCTCCCTACCGACCGATCGTTCGGTTCCTTGACTTCAATGGTGAGTCGGAGGCCCGTAGGGTGTCAACCCTGTGGATAACTGAGTGGTGATCGACGGTGAGCGGGGCGGGATGGATTCGGACCACGACAGGAGCTCTGCGGGCGGAGGGAAGGACGCCTGGCCGCAGGCGTCGAACCGGTCGGCGGAAGGGCGGGACACCCCCGAGGCCATACCCTTGACGCCCTTGGCACCGGCGGCGGAGCCCTTGGCCACCGGCCGGGGCATAGCCGGGCTCTCCTTTCCGTACCAGGTGGTCGCGGCCCTGGCGCTGTCCCTGATCGGGCTGCTCGCCTGCACGCAGGTGGCCATGGTGTTCCTGCACGTCGCCCCGTCCAACACGCTGACCGAACAGCACGGGAAGACGATCGACCGGTGGATCTACCCGGAGTTCGAGCAGAACTGGAAGCTCTTCGCGCCCAACCCGCTCCAGCAGAACGTCGCCGTCCATGTGCGGGCCGATGTGGTGGGGGCCGACGGCCGTCGCACCACGAGGTGGATGAACCTGACCCACGAGGACGGCGAAGCGATACGCGGCAGCTTCTTCCCCAGCCATGTGAACCAGAACGAGCTCCGCCGGGGCTGGGACTTCTACGTCAATTCCCACGACAGCGAGAACCGCCCCAACGGCCTGCGCGGAGACCTCTCCGAGCGCTACATCCGGCGCATCACGATGCTGCGGCTGAGCGAGCGCGACTACGGCGGCACGATCGAACGCATCCAGCTCCGCTCCGCCACCAGCTCCATCGCCCCGCCCCCGTGGAGCAACGAGAAGATCAGCACCCGGCCCGTCTACCGCGAACTCCCCTGGTGGACCGTGACCCCGGACGATCTTCCCGCGCGCGACGCGGAGCAGCGGGACGAGGCGCACGGCGTGCAGGAGAACCGGTGACCATCCCCTCGCCCGTGACCCCGCAGGACGCGGCCCGGCAGTCCACGGCCCCCCGCCCGGACGAGCGCCGCTCCGGAGGCCCCGGCAACCTCGGCGGCGGTCCGGCCCGCGCCCTTCAGCGCGTCACGGCCTCGGCCCTCGGCCCGTACCAGAGTGCCGTCGTCCGGATCGGCTTCGCCGCCACCTACCTCTTCTTCCTGCTGCGCGAGCTGCCGCACCGCCACGAGCTGTACGGTCCCGAGAGTCCGTGGCACTGGGACCTGGCGCGCCGGCTCACGAACGGCAACGAGGCCTTCTCCGTCCTGATGTGGACCGACAGCACGGTCTGGTTCGAGGTCGTGTACGTCCTCACGCTGCTGTCCGCCGTGGCGCTGCTGCTCGGGTGGCGGACCCGGACCATGTCCGTCCTCTTCATGGTCGGCGTGCTCTCCGTGCAGAACCGCAGCATCTTCATGGGCGACGGCGGCGACAACGTCGTCCACCTCATGGCGATCTACCTGGTGCTGACGCGCTGCGCCCAGGTCTGGTCGCTGGACGCCCGGCGTGCGGCGCGCAGCGCACAGCGTGCCGCGGCGGGCCTGACGCCGCCGCGGGACATCGTGGGCCCGGTGCTCTGGGTGCTCCTCGGCCCCGTCCTCGTGGTGGCCACGCTGCTGGGCGGGCTCGGCGGCACCTGGTGGTTCCCGACCCTGTTGTGGACGATCTGGCTCTCGGCCGCCGCCTGGTGGGCCGTGAACCGCTACATGCCGCACGGCGAGCCCCGCACCCTGCTCGATGTGCTGGCCAACCTCGCGCACAACGCCACCATCGCCGTGATCATGGCCGAGGTCTGCCTGATCTACGCGACCGCCGGCTGGTACAAGATCCAGGGGTCGCGCTGGCAGGACGGCACCGCGCTCTACTACCCGCTGAACCTCGACTACTTCACCCCGTGGCCCGCCCTGTCGGACATCCTGGGCGCCAGCGGGCTGATGGTGATGGTGCTGACGTACGGCACGGTCATGGTCCAGGTCGCCTTCCCGTTCACGCTGTTCAACCGGCGGGTCAAGAACGTCCTGCTGGTCGCGATGATCTGCGAGCACGCGGGGATCGCCCTGCTGCTCGGGCTGCCGTTCTTCTCCATGGCGATGATCGCGGCCGACGCGGTGTTCCTGCCGACGGCCTTCCTCGTGTGGCTGGGCGCCCGCGCCACGATCGGCAGGCGGCGACTGCTCTCCGGGCTGCCCGGCCGGTCCCGTACACCGGGGAAGCTTGGCCCGTCCGGCGTCCCGGACGGGCCCGCCGGCCCGCCGGAGTCCGGAGCGGCGAAGGACGGCCACGACGGTACGGAGGAGCCCCGGCTCCAGGGTGGCGGCGGGGGCCATACGCTCGTCGGGTGAGCAGTGAGACCGGCAGAACCCAAGAGCCCCCGGCGGAACCCCTCCAGTACGACGACGGCTACGGCCAGACGATCGGTGTCGGGCCGCACCCGCTGCCCTGGCCCGAGGGCGAGCGCTACGACCCCGAACTGCTGGCCGACGGCGACCGGCGCAACGTCGGCGACGCCTACCGCTACTGGACGCGGGAGGCGATCGTCGCCGATCTCGACCTGCGGCGGCACGACTTCCACGTGGCCGTGGAGAACTGGGGCCACGACTTCAACATCGGCTCGGTGGTGCGGACCGCCAACGCCTTCCTGGCGAAGGAGATCCACATCGTGGGCCGACGGCGCTGGAACCGGCGTGGCGCCATGGTCACCGACCGCTACCAGCATGTGCGCCACCACCCCGACACGGCCGGTCTGACCGCGTGGGCGGCGGCCGAGGGGCTGCCGATCATCGGGATCGACAACCTCCCCGGTGCCGTACCGCTGGAGCGCACCGAGCTGCCGCGCCGGTGCGTCCTGCTGTTCGGGCAGGAGGGCCCTGGCCTGACCGAGGAGGCGCGTGAGCACGCCACGATGGTGTGCTCGATCGCGCAGTTCGGCTCGACCCGGTCCATCAACGCCGGCGCCGCCGCGGCCATCGCGATGCACGCGTGGGTGCAGCGCTACGCCGACGTCCCGGACCCGCGAGAGACCCTCTAGTGCGGCACTAGTCACGCCTGGCGGCGCACCTCCACCACGCGGAAGCGGTTGGCGACGAAGGCTCCGTCGCACAGGGCCGCGTTCGCGGCGGGGTTGCCGCCGGAGCCGTGGAAGTCGGAGAAGGCCGCGGTCTGGTTGACGTAGACCCCTCCGGTCAGGTTCAGCGAGAGCTGGGCCGACTCGTCCAGGCAGACGTCCTCGATGGCGCGCTCCACCTCGGGGGACGTGGTGTAGGCGCCGACCGTCATCGCCCCCTTGTCGCGGATCGTGCGGCGGAGCAGGTCCAGGGCGGCGGTCGTCGACTCGACGGCGACGGCGAAGGACACCGGCCCGAAGCACTCCGAGAGGTAGGCCGCGTCGTCGTCGGTCTTGGTGCCGTCGAGCTTCACGACGACCGGCGTACGGACGACCGCGTCGGGGAATTCGGCGTTCGCGACCGTGCGCGAGTCCAGCGCCACCTCGCCGAGCTCTCCGGCGGCCTCCAGCCGAGCCCTGACGTCCGGGTTGACCAGCGCGCCGAGCAGGGCGGCCGCGCGGGCGTCGTCGCCGAGCAGCCCGTTGACGGCACCCGCGAGGTCGGCGACCACGTCGTCGTAGGACTTGGCGCCGTCGTCGGTGGCGATGCCGTCCCGGGGAATCAGCAGGTTCTGCGGGGTGGTGCACATCTGGCCGCTGTACAGCGAGAGCGAGAACGCCAGGTTGGCGAGCATGCCGCGGTAGTCGTCGGTGGAGTCGACGACGATCGTGTTGACCCCGGCCTTCTCCGTGTAGACCTGGGCCTGGCGGGCGTTCTCCTCCAGCCAGTCGCCGAAGGCGGTGGAGCCGGTGTAGTCGATGATCCGGATCTCGGGGCGGACCGCGAGGGTCTTGGCGATGCCCTCACCGGGCCGCTCGGCGGCCAGCGCGACCAGATTCGGGTCGAAGCCCGCCTCGTTCAGCACCTCGCGGGCGATGGACACCGTGAGGGCCAGCGGGAGCACGGCGCGCGGGTGCGGCTTGACCAGCACCGGGTTGCCCGTGGCGAGGGAGGCGAAGAGGCCGGGGTAGCCGTTCCAGGTGGGGAAGGTGTTGCAGCCGATGAGCAGCGCGACGCCGCGGCCGGACGTGATGAACGACTTGTGCAGCTTCAGCGGATCGCGCTTGCCCTGCGGCTTGGACCAGTCGGCGGTCTCCGGGGTGCGGACCTGCTCCCGGTAGGCGTACGCCACGGCCTCCAGGCCGCGGTCCTGGGCGTGCGGGCCGCCCGCCTGGAACGCCATCATGAAGGCCTGGCCGCTCGTGTGCATCACGGCGTGGGCCAGCTCGTGGGTGCGGGCGCTGATCCGCGACAGGATCTCCAGACAGACCAGGGCCCGGATCTCCGGCCCCGCCGCCCGCCAGGCGCCCGTGCCGGCCTTCATCGCCGGAAGCAGGACGTCCAGGTCGGCGTGCGGATACTCGACGCCGAGCTCCGGTCCGTACGGCGAGACCTCGCCGCCGGTCCAGCCGTCGGTGCCGGGCTGACCCAGGTCGAGACGGGTGTTCAGGACGGCGTCGAACGCGGCCTTGCCCTCGGCCGCTCCCAGACTGCCCGGGGCGCCGCCCTCCCCGTAGGCCTTCGGGTGCTCGGGGTGCGGCGACCAGTACGCGCGGGTACTGATCACGTCGAGGGCCTGGTCGAGCGTGGGCCGGTGGGTCTCGGAAAGCTGCTGGGGGGTGAGCGCGGCGGCCATGGCGGACCAACTCCTCATCGAGCCGGGCGGGGACGTACGGACGGAGTTAGAGTAACCGAACGATCGGTCGGGACAAGGGGCCCCAGGGAACCTGTGGACAACTCATGGGGGAGGATCGCGGACATGACCACGGCCAAGCGGGACACGTACACACCGGAGACCCTGCTCACCGTCGCCGTCCGTGTCTTCAACGAGCGCGGCTACGACGGTACGTCCATGGAGCATCTCTCCCGGGCGGCGGGCATCTCGAAGTCCTCCATCTACCACCATGTGGCGGGCAAGGAGGAGCTGCTGCGCCGGGCCGTGAGCCGGGCGCTCGACGGGCTCTTCGCCATCCTCGACGAGCCGGGGGCGCTGCGCGGGCGCGCGGTCGAGCGGGTCGAGTACGTCACGCGCCGGACCGTCGACGTGCTGATGGCCGAGGTCCCCTACGTCACCCTGCTGCTGCGCGTGCGAGGCAACACGAACACGGAGCGCTGGGCGCTGGAGCGGCGCCGCGAGTTCGACCAGCGGGTGTCGGAGCTGCTCAAGGCCGCGGTCGCCGAGGGCGACCTCCGGGCGGACGTGGACATACGGCTGGCGACCCGGCTGCTGTTCGGCATGGTGAACTCGCTGGTCGAGTGGTACCGGCCGCAGCCGGACGGTTTCCCGGGGGAGGAGCAGCTCGCGGACACCGTCGTCCAGCTGGCCTTCGAGGGGATGCGCGCGAACGGCCGCTGAGCCCGCCCGGCGCGGTCAGGCGGGTTCCGGACGGGCGAACGGTCGCTGAGAGCCTGTCGGGTGGCCTCTGATCGGGCGGCCACGCCCTGGCACGCACGCTTCCGGCGTTGCCGAAATGCCTTGGTAGCTCCGCTACGAGGACCTCTCGACGCCTTGGAATCGCACGCACCGGACCGCGTCCGCTTTCCGATCCCAGGCCACCCGACAGGCTCTGAGCCCGCCCGGCGCGGTCAGGCGAGTTCCGCCGGCCGGTCCGGGCGCGGGCCGAGGTCCGTCTCCTCGAACACCAGCAAGGTCCGCGTCGAGAGCACCTCGGGGATGGACTGGATCCGGGTGAGGACCAGCTCGCGCAGCGCCCGGTTGTCCGGCGTGTGCACCAGGAGCAGAACGTCGAAGTCGCCGCTGACCAGCGCGATGTGCGTGGCCCCGGGCAGCGCCTGGAGCTGCTCGCGCACGGTGCGCCAGGAGTTCTGCACGATCTTGAGCGTGATGTACGCGGACGCCCCCTGGCCTGCCCGCTCGTGGTCGACCCGGGCGCCGAAGCCGCGGATCACACCGTCCTCGACGAGCCGGTTGATCCGGGCGTAGGCGTTGGCGCGCGAGACGTGGACCCGTTCGGCCACGGACCGTATCGAGGCGCGCCCGTCCGTCCGGAGGATGCGCAGGATGTCGCGGTCGATGGCGTCCAGCGGCCGCGCGGGCGGAACCTGGGGCTCCGCCGCCGGTCCCGCCTGGCCCGTCGGGGCTGCCGGAGGTACGGCCGGGGGTGCCGCCGACGGCGTGGCCGCGGGCGTGGCCTGGCCCGGCTCCTTGCCCCTGTCGGCCATTTGTTCAGCTGCCATCGGCCCGCGCCTCCCTGTCGTGGACGACCTGCCCCTATCCCAGGCTGTGGAGAACCGTTTGTCCACAGGCTGGCGGTGCCTGTAGCCAAAATGCGCTCGCGACCGAACAATCGGTAGGTGAGGCGCGCCACATCCGTGCCTCGTCCACCTTTCGACATCTCGCTCCATATCGACACCCCCGATCGACACCCCTCGATCTCCCTCGATGCCAGGAGGTGCTTCTCATGACGGTCCAAGAGCTGCCCGGCGCGGCCGCCTACCGGCCCACGCCGCCCCCGGCCTGGAAGCCGATCACCGACCCCGCCCCGCTGCTCCCGGACCCGGAGCCCTACCGGGTGCTCGGTACGGACGCGGTCGCCGATGTCGATCCCGAGCTGTTGCTCCGGCTCCACGCCGAGCTGGTCCGCGGGCGCCGCTACAACGCCCAGGCCACCGCGCTGACGAAGCAGGGCCGGCTGGCGGTCTACCCGTCGAGCACCGGCCAGGAGGCGTCCGAGATCGCCGCCGCCCTGGTCCTGGAGGAGCGCGACTGGCTCTTCCCCAGCTACCGCGACACGCTGGCAGCCGTCGCGCGCGGTCTCGACCCGGTCGAGGCGCTGACCCTGCTGCGCGGCGACCGGCACACCGGCTACGACCCGCGCGAGCACCGCATCGCCCCGCTGTGCACCCCCCTGGCCACCCAGCTCCCGCACGCCGTGGGGCTGGCGCACGCCGCCCGGCTCAAGGGCGACGACGTGGTGGCGCTCGCCATGGTCGGCGACGGCGGCACCAGCGAGGGCGACTTCCACGAGGCGCTGAACTTCGCGGCCGTCTGGAAGGCCCCGGTCGTCTTCTTCGTCCAGAACAACGGCTTCGCGATCTCCGTGCCGCTGGCCAAGCAGACCGCCGCCCCCTCCCTCGCCCACAAGGCCGTCGGTTACGGCATGCCGGGCCGCCTCGTCGACGGCAACGACGCCGCCGCGGTGCACCAGGTGCTGAGCGAGGCCGTGGCCCGGGCCCGGCGCGGCGAGGGCCCGACCCTGGTCGAGGCCGTCACCTACCGCATGGAAGCCCACACCAACGCCGACGACGCCACCCGCTACCGGGTCGACAGCGAGGTCGAGGCATGGAAGGCGCACGACCCGGTGCGGCTGCTGGAGCGGGAGCTGACGGAGCGCGGGCTGCTGGACGACGAGGGCATCGAGCGGGCGAAGGAGGCCGCCGAACGGATGGCCGCCGCCCTGCGCGACCGGATGAACGCGGATCCGGAGCTGGCCCCGATGGACCTGTTCGCACACGTCTACGCCGAGCAGACCGGCCAGCTCCGGGAGCAGGCGGCCACCCTGCGCGCCGAGCTGGACGCCGAACAGGACCACGACGAGCAGGGTGCGGAGGCAGGACGATGACCACCGCGGCAGCGACGGCCGGCGGACGTACGGCGAAGGCGAAACCGGCCACGATGGCCCAGGCCCTCGGGCGGGCCCTGCGTGACTCGATGGCCGAGGACCCCACCGTCCACGTGCTCGGTGAGGACGTGGGCACGCTCGGCGGGGTCTTCCGGATCACCGACGGGCTGGCGAAGGAGTTCGGCGACGACCGCTGCACCGACACACCGCTGGCCGAGGCGGGCATCCTCGGCGCGGCCGTCGGCATGGCGATGTACGGGCTGCGGCCCGTGGTGGAGATGCAGTTCGACGCCTTCGCCTACCCGGCGTTCGAGCAGCTGATGAGCCATGTCGCCAAGATGCGCAACCGCACCGGCGGGGCCATGCCGCTGCCCATCACCGTGCGGGTGCCGTACGGCGGCGGGATCGGCGGGGTCGAGCACCACAGCGACTCCTCCGAGGCGTACTACATGGCCACCCCCGGCCTGCACGTCGTCACGCCGGCCACGGTCGACGACGCGTACGGGCTGCTGCGGGAGTCGATCGCCTCGGACGACCCGGTGATCTTCCTGGAGCCGAAGCGGCTCTACTGGTCCAAGGCCGACTGGTCGCCCGAGGCCCCCGCCGCGGTCGAGCCGATCGGCAAGGCCGTGGTGCGCCGTTCCGGGCACAGCGCCACGCTGATCACGTACGGGCCCTCCCTGCCGGTCTGCATGGAAGCCGCCGAAGCGGCGGTCGCCGAGGGCTGGGACCTCGAAGTGGTGGACCTGCGTTCGCTGGTGCCGTTCGACGACGAGACGGTGGCCGCGTCGGTGCGGCGCACCGGGCGTGCGGTCGTCGTCCATGAATCCCCCGGATTCGGCGGACCCGGCGGCGAGATCGCGGCCCGGATCACCGAGCGGTGCTTCCACCATCTGGAGGCCCCGGTGCTGCGGGTGGCCGGGTTCGACATCCCCTACCCGCCGCCCATGCTGGAGCGGCACCATCTGCCGGGAGTGGACCGGGTCCTCGACGCGGTGGCCCGGTTGCAGTGGGAGGCGGACAGCTGATGGCGCAGGTGCTCGAATTCAAGCTGCCGGACCTCGGTGAGGGACTGACCGAGGCGGAGATCGTCCGCTGGCTGGTGGAGGTCGGCGATGTCGTCGCCATCGACCAGCCCGTCGTCGAGGTCGAGACGGCCAAGGCGATGGTGGAGGTGCCCTGCCCCTACGGGGGTGTGGTGACCGCACGGTTCGGCGAGGAGGGCACGGAACTTCCGGTCGGCGCACCGCTGCTGACGGTCGCGGTCGGCGCACCGGAGGGGCTGGATCTCTCCGGTTCGTCCCCTTCGCCCTCCGGTTCCACCGATTCCGCAGCCTCCGCCGCCTCCGCCACGGAGTCCTCGGGCGGGTCGGGGAACGTCCTCGTGGGGTACGGGACGGGCGCACCGGCCGCACGGCGTCGGCGCATCCGGCCGGACCGGCTCGACCGGGCGGCGGCCGACGTCGTCGTGACCGCCCCGGCGACGGTGTCGGTCGTGGCTCCCGTGACCACCGCCGCCCCGGCGACCGCGGCGGCGGTGAACGGGCAGGGCCCCGTGCCGGTGGTCTCTCCGCTGGTACGCCGGCTGGCCCGGCAGCACGACATCGATCTGCGGCGGCTGGCGGGTTCGGGTCCCGACGGGCTGATCCTGCGCGCCGACGTCGACCGGGCGATCCGGACGGCGGAGGAAACCGCGGCGGCGACGGCGCGTCAGACCCAGGCCCAGGCCCAGGCACAGTCGCCGACGGCAGCCGCGGCAGCCGCGGCAGCCCCGGCCGGCGCTCCCGTGGCTCCGGCCGCCGAACGGATCCCGCTGCGCGGGGTGCGTGGAGCGGTCGCCGACAAGCTGTCGCGCAGCCGGACAGAGATCCCGGACGCCACGTGCTGGGTCGACGCCGACGCCACCGAACTGATGGCGGTCAGGGCCGCGATGAACGCCGCCACGGGCCCGTCCGCCGGGCCGAAGGTGTCGGTCCTGGCCCTGCTGGCGAGGATCTGCACGGCGGCGCTGGCCCGGTATCCCGAGCTCAACTCCACCGTGGACACGGAGGCCCGGGAGATCGTCCGGCTGCCCGGCGTGCACCTCGGGTTCGCGGCCCAGACCGAGCGGGGCCTCGTCGTTCCGGTCGTCCGGGACGCGCACACCCGTAACGCCGAGTCGATCGGGGCCGAGATCGCCCGGCTGACCGAGCTGGCCCGGACCGGGAAGCTCAGCCCGGCCCAGCTGACCGGGGGCACGTTCACGCTGAACAACTACGGGGTGTTCGGGGTCGACGGTTCGACGCCGATCATCAACCACCCGGAAGCGGCGATGCTCGGCGTCGGCCGGATCATGCCCAAGCCCTGGGTCCACCGGGGCGAACTGGCCGTACGTCGGGTCGTCCAGCTGTCCCTCACCTTCGACCACCGGGTGTGCGACGGCGGAACGGCGGGCGGCTTCCTCCGGTATGTGGCGGATTGCGTGGAGCAGCCGGCGGTGCTGCTGCGCACCCTGTAGCCGGGCATCCGGCGGCTTCCCGGACGCGCCCCTTCGGGCCGGGGCCTTCCACCCACCCCGGCCCGGGCGGCGCTCCGGGACGCCGCTCATACTCGACGCATGACCGCCTATGACGTGATCGTCCTTGCCGGCGGGGCCGCGAAGCGGCTCGGCGGCGCCGACAAGCCCGGAGTCCGGGTGGGCGGCCGGGCGCTGCTCGACCGGGTCCTCGCGGCGTGCGCCGACGCGGCCGTCACCGTCGTGGTGGGCGGTCGCCGTGCCACCGCCCGACCGGTCCTCTGGACCCGGGAAGTGCCACAGGGCGGCGGCCCGTTGGCGGCGCTCGGGGCTGGGCTGCGGCTGACGACGGCGGAGCACGTGCTCGTCCTCTCCGCCGACCTTCCGTTCCTCGGCCCGGGGACGGTCGGCGCACTGCTCTCCGCCGCCGGCCGGCCTGGCCGGGAGGGGGCCCTGTGCACCGACCCCGACGGGCGCGACCAGCCGCTCGTGGCCGCCTACCGTGCCGAGCCGCTCCGCCGGGAACTGGCACTGATCGCCACCGAGTACGGAGGCCTCGCCGGGCTGCCGCTACGGCTCCTGACGGCGGAGCTGGACCTCGCCCGGGTCGACGCGGGCCCTGACGCCGCGTTCGACTGCGACACTTGGGACGACATCGCCGCCGCCAGAGACCGGATCAGGGAGCATGGGACCGTGCTGGACGAATGGATCACCTCGGTGAAGAACGAACTGGGTATCGAACTCGACGTCGACACCGGTGTCCTGCTCGACCTCGCCCGTGACGCCGCGCACGGAGTCGCCCGGCCCGCCGCTCCGCTCACGACCTTCCTGGTCGGGTACGCGGCAGCCACGGCGAGCGCCGGCGCGGGACCCGACGAGGCCGCCGCAGCGGTCGCGGAGGCCGCTCGCAAGGCCACCGCCCTCGCTCTGCGCTGGGAGGCGGAGGCGAGCGCGGGCGGAGACGTGGCGAGTGGGCAGGCGGGCGGGTCGGCAGGCGGGGCGAAGCCCGACGCGGGCCGCGAGGGGACCGGGACACCATGACCGGCTCCGACCAGCCCCACCCTGACCGGCCCCGCCCCGGCCGCTCCCTACCCGACCTGACCTGCTCCGACGGGCCGCACAGCGGGTCCGGCGGCGACTTCCGCCCCACCGGGCCCGGGAGCGACCTCGCACGTGAGGAGGAGGAACGGGCCGTCGAGCAGGCGCTCGCCTTGGTCGGCGGGTCGAGCAGGCGTCCGAGCAGCAGGCGGGATGCCCCCGCCACCTCCCAGACGTCCGAAAGTGATCATCGGTCCCGGACGGACCGGGCCGCCCTGGAGGACCCCACGGTGACCCCGCCGCAAACCCCCACGCCGAAGGCCCCGCCCCTGTCCTGGGGCCGGGCGCGGGCGGTCGCGGCGAGGGCCGGGCGGGGCGGTCCGCTCGCGGCGATCCGGTTGCCGCTCGACCGTGCGCTCGGGCATGTGCTGGCCGAGGCGCTCGGCGCGCTCGCCGATCTGCCGTCCTTCGACACCTCGGCCATGGACGGCTGGGCGGTCGCCGGGCCCGGGCCCTGGGCGTTCGAGGCCGGTACGGGGCTCCTCGCGGGACGC
Organism: Streptomyces anulatus; assembly: GCF_000721175.1. Taxonomy (GTDB): domain Bacteria; phylum Actinomycetota; class Actinomycetes; order Streptomycetales; family Streptomycetaceae; genus Streptomyces; species Streptomyces anulatus_C. The sequence goes on along the minus strand of NZ_JOEZ01000001.1, from coordinate 182,972 downwards.
GGCCCGGCCACCCCACTGCCCGACGGCACCGCCGTGCGGATCGCCACCGGCGCCCGCGTCCCGCCCGACACCACGGCGGTCATCCGCAGCGAGCACGCGCACGCCGACGGGGACAAGGGGCTGCTGCACGCCCGGCGGCCCGTGGTCACCGGACAGGACATCAGGCCCCGGGGCCAGGAGTGCCGTTCGGGCGAGCAGCTCGTCCCGGCCGGGACGGTCGTGACCCCGGCCGTGCTCGGTCTCGCCGCGGCCGCCGGGTACGACGCGCTGCCCGTCGTGCCCCGCCCGCGCGTCGACATCCTCGTCCTCGGCGACGAACTGCTCGCCGCCGGCCTGCCGCACGACGGGCTGATCCGTGACGCGCTGGGTCCCATGCTCGGCCCCTGGCTGCGGGCTCTGGGCGTCGAGGTCTCCGGGCCGGTACGCCTCGGGGACGACGCCGGGGCGTTGCGCGATGCCCTCGCCTCCTCCGACGCCGACCTGATCGTCACCACCGGAGGCACCGCCTCCGGCCCGGTCGATCATGTGCACCCGGTCCTCGACGCCCTCGGGGCCGAGCTGCTGGTGGACGGGGTGGCCGTCCGCCCCGGCCACCCCATGCTGCTGGCACGGCTGCCGGCTTCAGGACAGCAGCAGGGACAGCAGGAGCGGCAACCGGAGGGACGGGCGGAAGGGCGGCCGGGAGGACAGCCGGACGGGCCGTATCTGGTCGGGCTGCCCGGCAATCCGCTCGCGGCCGTGTCGGGTCTGCTGACGCTCGCGGAGCCGCTGCTCGCGGGCCTCGCGGGCCGACCCGCCCAGGACCCGTACCGGGCCCTCGTCCATGCCGAGGTGCACGGGCATCCGCACGACACCCGCCTCGTCCCCGTGGTCCACCGTGCGGGCCGGGCGGGCGGCCGTGACCATGTCGCTCCGCTTCGCTACAACGGACCCGCGATGCTGCGGGGCATCGCCGCGGCGGACGGGCTGGCCGTCGTACCGCCGGGCGGGGTACGGTCCGGCACCGAGGTGGAGATTCTGGATCTGCCATGGGCCCCGGCGACGCCGTGGACGGAAGGGTGTTTCACGTGAAACTTCCCGGCCACGATGCGATGGCCAGGCGGGCGGACGAAACGGTCGTGCCGACCCGGGTGATGCTTCCCCGCAGGGTCGTCGCCGGCCCGGCCCGCCAAGTGGGCAAGCGCCTGCTGATGGCGCTGCTCGTGCTGACCGCGACCGTGCTGATCGTCTGGCTCGACCGCGGCGGCTACAACGACACTGCCGACGGCAAGGTCGATCTGCTCGACGCGATCTACTACGCGACGGTCAGCCTCTCCACCACCGGGTACGGGGACATCGCGCCGTTCAGCGACGGGGCCAGGCTGATCAACGTGGTGCTCGTGACACCGCTGCGTGTCCTCTTCCTGATCATCCTGGTCGGTACCACCCTCGAAGTCCTCACGGAACGGACCCGGGAGGACTTCCGGCTGAAGCGTTGGAGATCCAACTTGCGTGACCACACCGTCGTCGTCGGCTTCGGAACGAAGGGCCGCTCGGCGATCCTGACCCTCTGTACCACCGGCCTGCGGAAGGACCAGATCGTCGTCGTCGATCCGGCCTCCAAGGTGATCGAGGCCGCCAACGCCGAGGGCTTCACCGGCGTGCTCGGCGACGCCACCCGCAGCGATGTCCTGCTGCGCGCCGAGCTCCAGAAAGCACGTCAGATCATCATCGCCACCCAGCGCGACGACACCGCCGTCCTGGTGGCCCTGACCGCACGTCAGCTGAACCGCGGGGCGAAGATCGTGGCGGCGGTGCGCGAGGAGGAGAACGCACCCCTCCTGCGGCAGTCCGGTGCCGACGCCGTCATCACCAGCGCCAGTGCCGCCGGGCGGCTGCTCGGCCTCTCCGTGCTCAGCCCCAGCGCGGGCACCGTGATGGAGGACCTGATCCAGCAGGGCAGCGGCCTCGACCTGGTGGAACGGCCGGTCATAAAGGCCGAGGTGGGCAAGAACGTACGGGAGACGGCCGACCTCGTCGTCAGCGTCCTGCGCGGGCACCGGCTGCTCGGTTACGACGACCCGGCGGCCAGCCCCCTTCAGCTGACGGACCGGGTCATCACCATCGTGCGGAAGAGCCCCAGCTCCACCACCGTGCCGAACAACTTGATGCCGCCGCGCCCTTGAACGTATACCGCGCCCTGAACGCACGCCCTGCCCCTGAACGCATGCCGCGCCCCTGAACGCGCGCCGCGCCGGAGTAGCCTCGCGGCCATGCATGCGATCACGATTCCCGAACCCGGCGGCCCCGAGGCGCTCGTGTGGGCCGAGGTGCCCGATCCCGTACCCGTCGACGGCGAGGTCCTCGTCGAGGTCGTCTCCAGCGCCGTGAACCGCGCCGACGTGCTCCAGCGGCAGGGCTTCTACAACCCGCCGTCCGGCGCATCCCCCTACCCCGGCCTGGAGTGTGCCGGCCGCATCCTCGCGCTCGGCCCGGGGGTGACCGGCTGGGCGGTCGGCGACGCCGTGTGCGCGCTGCTGGCGGGCGGCGGTTACGCGGAGAAGGTCGCCGTGCCGGCGGGCCAGCTCCTGCCCGTACCGGAGGGCGTCGATCTGGTGGAGGCCGCGGCGCTGCCCGAGGTCACCGCGACGGTGTGGTCCAACGTCTTCATGGTGTCCCACCTCCGCCCCGGCGAGACCTTCCTGGTCCACGGCGGCTCCAGCGGCATCGGCACGATGGCGATCCAGTTGGCGAAGGCGGTCGGGGCCCGGGTCGCGGTCACCGCGGGCAGTCCGGAGAAGCTCGCCCGGTGCGCCGAGCTGGGGGCTGACATCCTCATCAACTACCGCGAGCAGGACTTCGTCGAGGAGCTGCGCGAGAACACCGCCGGGGCGGGGGCCGACGTCATCCTGGACCTCATCGGCGCCAAGTACCTGGACCGGAACGTGCAGGCGCTCGCCGTCAACGGCCGCCTCGCGATCATCGGCCTCCAGGGCGGGGCGAAGGGCGAGCTGAATCTCGGCGCCCTGCTGACCAAGCGGGCCGCCGTCACCGCGACCTCCTTGCGGGGCCGCCCGCTCCACGAGAAGGCCGCCATCGTCGCCGCCGTACGCGAGCACGTGTGGCCGTTGATCGACGGCGGGGTGGTGCGGCCGGTGGTGGACCGGATGGTGCCGATGGCGGACGCCGCCGAGGCACACCGGGTGCTGGAGTCCAGCGCGCACATCGGCAAGGTCCTGCTGGTCGCCCCGTCGGCCGGTGCCTGACCTCCGTGAACAGCCACGCGGACGGCTGAACGGCCGCACCCACGACGAGGGGCCCGGCGCACATCACGGTGTGCGCCGGGCCCCACCCGGTCCTCGGTCTCCGAAAGCGGATACGGGTTACAGATACGGGCCCGAACGGATCGGGCCGTGCGGGTCCGCGCCGCCTTCCTCGTCCTCGTGGCCCATGCCGGGCGGCAGGGCGCGGCGCATCTGTTCCAGCTGGGCGCGGGCCGCCATCTGCTGGGCGAACAGCGCCGTCTGGATGCCGTGGAAGAGCCCCTCCAGCCAGCCCACGAGCTGGGCCTGGGCGATCCGGAGCTCGGCCTCGGAGGGCACCGACTCCTCGGTGAACGGCAGGGAGAGCCGCTCCAGCTCCTCGACCAGTTCGGGCGCCAGGCCGTCCTCCAGCTCCTTCACGGAGCTGTGGTGGATCTCCTTGAGCCGGACCCGGCTCGCCTCGTCGAGAGGAGCCGCCCTGACCTCCTCCAGGAGCTGCTTGATCATGCTGCCGATGCGCATGACCTTCGCGGGCTGTTCCACCATTTCCGTCACCGGGACCTCGCGCGACTCGTCGTCACTGGCACCGCCGCCGACAGCCATTCCGTCCTGCCCCACGACAAGGACCTGTGGGTGCTCCTGCGACCGGTCATTCCTCGGCATTTCCATGCCGCCATTGTCTCGCACACGTGCCGTACCCCATGTTGGTGCCCCCGGGAACGGATGATCCACCGTCCTCGGGGGCACCAGCACCCTTCCGGGAGCGCCGGAAGGGGAGTTCAGCCCGCGCGCCGGGCCAGTGTCAGCCGGGAGCTGGTGAGGGCGGCGGCGAGCAGTCCGGCGAGCAGCGGGACGACCAGGGCCAGCAGCCCGATCGTCTCCCACGGCATCACGATCGGCGTGTAGGCCGACTCCATCGGATCCTCCCGCATGTCCGCCAGCGCCGCGCGCAGGTCGGTCAGCCGCAGGGCGACCGCGGGTACGAGCCCCGCCGCCGTTCCCAGGAGGACGCCGGTCAGGGCGACGACCAGGCACTGGAAGCCGGACAGCGAACGCCGTACGCCCGGGGGCGCGCCCACCGCGCTGAGGGTGGTGAGGTCGGCCTCCGCGTCGGCCTTGGACAGCCCGGTCGTGATGGCCGCCGCGCCCAGGGTCACCACTCCGGCGAAGAGGGCGAGGATCAGCAGGATCGTGTCGTCGTCGGTCCGGTACCTCTCGTTCGAGGTCATCAGGTACCCGCGGTCCCCGGCCTGCTGGAGCGCCGCGTAGGCGGCCTGGGTCTCGGCGTCCGTGGGCTCGCGGTTGAGCGTGTAGAAGCTGCCGTGGTCCTCGACGTGCAGGCCGAGCCGCTCGGCGGTCTGCCTCGGCATGACCATCCGGATGCCCGGCGTCGCCGCGTAGCGGTCCGGCGCGACGTACACCTTCAGCCGGTCCGTGGTGGTGCGGGCCTTGCCGGGGTGCAGGACCCGGTTCTTCCGGTCGCGGTCGTTGTAGATGTGGGTGGCCTTGAGGGTGACCTCGCCGTTCTTCGCGTACGCCGAGTTCAGCAGGACGGGGGTGCCGTCGGCCAGGGCCTTCGCCGCTGCCGGGTCGTCGAGCTTCACGTACGAGTCGAGCACGTCCGCGCCCCCGATGACGATCTTGTCGTCGCTGGTGCCGAACGCGATCATGGTGTAGTTCTCGTCCATGCAGGCCGGGGAGTTCATCAGCCGCTTGTGCTCGTCGGCCGAGATCCGCAGGGCGAGCTCCTTGGCGCCCTTGCCCTTCAGCGGGCAGGAGTGGCCCTTGCCGGTGGGTTTGACGAGTCCGAGGGTGCCGCAGCCGTTCTCCTCCTCGTAATAGACCGAGCAGTCGCTGCCGGCCCAGACCCGTCCGATGTCGGCGCGTCCGCCGCTGATGGGGAAGCTCTGCTCGACGGCGGCCCGGGAGCGCGCCAGATCGGTGTTGTCGCCGACGCCGGAGTCCATCAGCGCGACGGTGCCGGGCGTCATGTTGGGCACGTGGTCGTACGCCTGCTCGGCGGCGTTGCTGCTGGTGTACGTGGCGATGGCGACGCTGCCCGCGACGGCCGCCATCACGGCGGCGACGGCGGGGGCGGTACGGCCCCGGTTGCGGGCCGCGTCGCGCAGGGCGATCCGGGGCGTCAGCGGGAGCCGTCGGCCGAGCCGGCCGAGGGAGCCGACGATCACCGGGATGCAGCCGAGGACCCCGAGTTCGGCGAGGACGGATCCGCCGGCGACGAGATTGGTGCTGCCGTTGATCCCGCCGTAGACGGCGACGCCGATGCCGAGGGCGAGGGCGACGACACCGATGACGGGCAGCACACGGGAGCTGCGGCGGGTGCCGCGCCTGCCGGAGAGCGACTCCAGGACGGACTGGCGGCCCGCGACGATCGCCGGGGCGAGCGCGGCGAGGACGCCGGTGACCAGGCCGAGCACGGCGATGCCGAGGATCTCCCAGGGCCGTACGGTCAGTTCGCCGAAGCGGCTGCCCGTGTAGTCCTCGATCATCGGGCGGAACAGGGCGGTCAGGCCGAACCCGGCGCCGACACCGGCCACCGCGCCGACCCCGCCGAGCACCGCGCCGCCCGCGAGCACCACGGCCCGGACCTGGCTCCGGCTGCCGCCGCACGAGCCGACCAGGCCCAGCTGCCGGCGCGAACGGCGGGCGCCCACGGCGAACGCCGGTCCGGCCAGCAGCACGATCTCCAGGACGGCCATGGCGGCCACCGTGAGAGCGGCCGCGGTCAGCGCCGCCTCCGTGTCGTACGAGCTGCCCATCATGGCCGCCATCGGGACCTCGGAGTCCGGCGGCGGATTCAGGACGACCTGGCGGGACTTGACCACCACGCCCTTCTCGTTGGCGGCGAGGATGTCCTGCCAGGTCACGCCCGCACCGGGCGGACCCTGGACCAGCCACCTCAGGTCGCTCGCCTGGGGCGGCAGTATGTTCTTGTCACCGTCGGCGGTCTTCTGCCAGGGGGCGATGACCGAGCCGGGGAGCGCGTACAGGGAATCGGCCCGCAGGTCGGCGGGCAGTTCGACCGCGCCGGTGAGCGTGTAGGTCTGGTCGGGGCCGCGCACGGTGACGCGGTCGCCGATGGACAGCCCGGACGACTCGATGAACTCCTCGGTCGCCGCGATCTCGTTCCCGGCCCGGGGGTAGGTGCCGTCGGTCAGCTCGATCCGGCCGCGCAGCATCGGGTCGGCGATGCGCAGTTCGGTGATCTCGGTGTCGGTGATGCCGTGGCGGGTGGTCACCGACGCGGGCACGCTGCGTTCGGTGAGGTGACGCGAGCCCTCGGGGAAGGTCGCGGGCACGTCGACCGGCTTCGCCTGCTCCTCGGGCGTCGGGTCCGTGGCGCCCTCGGGTGGGTTCCAGCTGATGCCGTCGGGCAACTGCTGCAGCTTGACCGGGCCCATGCTCGTGGCCGTGAAGCGGGCGTCGGCCGAGCCCAGCTCGGCGGTCAGCTTCTCGGCCTTCGTGGGCAGGGCGCTGCGGTAGGTGAGGTCGGCGGCGGTCACACCGAGGACCGGCAGGGCGATCATCGCGACGACCAGGGCGCTGCGGCCCTTGGCCCGGGCGGCGTCGCGCCGGGCTATGCGGAAGGCGGCGCGCCAACCGGGGAGGGGGTTCACGTGGCGGCCTCGGCGGTTCCGGCGGAGAGGAGGGATTCGGCTCCGGTGCTGAGCGTCTGGTCGACGATCGAACCGTCCCGGAGGAAGACGACCCGGTCGGCCCAGGCCGCGTACCGGGGCTCATGGGTGACCATGACGCCGGCCGCGCCCTGGTCGCAGCGGGTGCGCAGCAGGGCGAGGACGGCCTCGCCGGTCTCGGAGTCGAGCGCTCCGGTCGGCTCGTCGGCGAGCACGAGGCGCCGGTCGCCGACGAGGGCGCGGGCGATGGCGACGCGCTGCTGCTGGCCGCCGGACATCTCGTCGGGGAAGCGGTCGGCGATCTCCTCCAGCTTCATCTCGGCCAGCGCGGCGAGGGCCTCCTTGCGGGCCTTGCGCACGGAGACGCCGTCGAGTTCGCGGGGCAGCGCGATGTTCTCGGCGGCGGTGAGGGCGGGGATCAGGTTGTAGTCCTGGAAGACGTAGCCGACGCTGCGGCGGCGCAGGGCGGCCATCCCCTTGGGGCCGAGGGCGGCGATGTCCTGGCCCTCGATGACCACCTGGCCGCTCGTGGCGGTGTCGAGCCCGCCGGCCAGGGTCAGCAGGGTGGACTTGCCGGAGCCGGAGGGGCCCATCACGGCGACCAGTTCGCCCGGGTACACGGAGAGGTGGATTCCGCGCAGGGCGTGCACCTCGGCGATGCCGGAGCCATGGGTACGGGTCAGCGCCCGAAGTTCGAGTACGGGGCTGCCGCCGGGCGTCCCGGAGGACGACGGGGGCGGGGGTGTGGCGGACGCGGGCATGGCGGGTGGTTCCCCCTAGGAACGGACCGGGTCAGGTATGGGCGATGGCGACGTCGGCGGGACGGTCACCTTCTGAGCTGCGGGCCCCGGCGTCAGGGCCGGCACCGCTTGAGCCGTGCGCGCCGGTGTCAGCGCTTGGAGCGTGTCCGGCCGGCCAGTGCGCGGGCCGGACCTCGGGTGGCCGCGGGGCCGGGCTCGGCGGCGGGCTCGGTGGCGGCGGCCTCGGCGAGGCGCACGAGCCGGGACTCGCAGTGGTCGAGCCAGCGGGCCTCGGCCTCCGCCTGGAAGATCAGCTGCTCCACGACGAGCAGCCAGGCGACCTCGTCGCGGTTGGCCGGGACGTCGGCCAGGGCCTGGGCCTTGAGCCGGGTGTAGTCCTGCATCGCCTTGAGCGTGTGGTGGCGCTGGGACTGGATGACCTCCCGGATGTCGACGCCCGGCGCCCCCACGGCCATGGCGAGCTTGATGGCCAGTTCGTCGCGGGGCGGACTGGTGCGGTCCACGGGCGTCTCGAACCAGGTCCGCAGCTCGGTGCGGCCGTCCTCGGTGATCGCGTACAGATCGTGCCCGGCGTCGTCCGAGCCTTCCTGGACGATCATGCCGTCGCGCTCCAGGCGGCTGAGCGTCGTGTAGACCTGTCCGACGTTCAGGGGCCAGGTGGAGCCGGTGCGCGATTCGAACTCGGTGCGGAGCCGGGACCCGTAACGGGGGCCACGCTCCAGCAGGGCCAGCAGGCCGTGGCGGATGGACATACTGAGTATGTATACCGAGTATGTTCCTGTTGGCAAGTCTCGTCGGTACTTCTCGCCGTACGTCGTGTCGACGCTTACGCCGGGGCGGGACCGGTGGCCGCGACGCTCAGTTCGTGCGGCGCATACGGAACGCGAGGAAGCCGAGCCCGAGACCGACCAGGGCGATGCCGGTACCGAGCGAGACCTGCTGCACCCGTTGTACGGCCGCGGCGTCCAGGGGCTGTCCGGTCCGTCGCCCCGGATCGGTGAAGGCACCGGGCGGCGGGGTGGAGGCGGGCAGGTCGACGAGGTCCACGGGGGCCTCATCGGCCTCCTCGGGCTCGTCGTCCTCGACGGGGTCCTCGGCCTGCGCCAGCTCCAGCGGCGACAGCGAACGCCCGGGACGCGCCTTCCCGGCTCCGGCCTCGCGCCCGGCCAGGGGGGCGGTCGACCCGGAGACGTCGGGGGAAGCGGAAGGGGAGGAGGAGGGTTCCGGCGCGTCGGCCGCGGGCCCGGCGGGGGCCTGGGCCTCGGAGGGCCCGGACGCTGCCGGGGAGGACACGGCCGGAACGGCCCCCGAGGCTCCGGAGACCGGGACGCCGGATGGCAGGGGCAGGGCGGAAGGGAGCGCCGCAGGGGACGCGGAGCCCGACGGGACGGGCGGCGGAGAGGGCCGAGAAGCCTGAGGGGACGGGGCGGCGGATGCGGTGGCGGTGGGTCCCGACGCCCCGGGGGGCGACGCGGTGAGGGCCGGGCCGTCGGGGGCCGGAGACCCGTGGGCGGAGCCGTCCAGCGGCCCCAGCGCCGCTCCGGCCGCCGCCAGCAGACAGACCGCGCACCTCGACGACCACACGGCCGGAAGTCCTGGAGCCATGAGATCAGCGTCACACGGGCCCCTGTATCCGGCATCCCGGACGCGGTATCCGGAAATCCGGGGCTCGTTACCGGTCCACGACGAAGATCCGGCGAGATCCGTGGACCCGTGACGATCACCTTCGGACACCGCCCGGCCGGGCGGAGGCTCCGGAGCGGCGGCTCAGGACCGGCGGATCAAGAGGGCTTGCCGGTGGAGACCTTCAGCTCGAAGTGGGCGCCGCGCTCGTCGACCGCCGCACCGGAGGACGGGAACTGGCCGACGACCTGGCCGTCGGCGTACGTGTTGCCCGGCTCCGCGATCTCCTTGACCGTCCAGCCCGCGGCGGCCGCGCACGCCTTCGCCGACTGGATGTCCTTGTAGATGAAGCTCGGCGCGCGGACCTTCTTCGGGTCGTTGGAGTCCTCGGACGCGTTCGAGCAGTCCGTGTCCTTCATCGTCCGGTTGCGCTCCGGCGGGCGGTAGCCCTCCACCTGCTCGGTGCCCGTCTCGCCGCCCTTGCCCGCCTCGTCGTCCTTGCCGCCGCCCTGGAGGGCGATCGCGGTGATCAGGCCGCCGACGGCCAGCAGCGCGACGACGATCGAGCCGACGACGACCGGCATGTTCCGCTTCGAACCGCTGCCACCGGTGGTGCCCACGGCCGTCGCGTGCTGCGGGTTGATCGAGTACGGCGGCGGCGTCTGGTGGGCCAGCGGGCCCGGGGTCGGGTAGCCCTGGACCTGGCCGGACTGCGGGTAGCCGTAGCTCGGCGTGGGCGCCGGGGTCGGCCGGCTGTACGGGCCAGGCTGCTGGTGCTGCGGATGCGGCTGGTACGGCGTCTGGACGCTCTGCGGCGCCGAGGTGCTCTGGTCGACCGGCGGGAACACCGCCGAACCGACACCGGCACCGCTGTTGGCGGGCCCGCCGCCGGCCACGATCGCCGGGGCGCCGGTCTGGCCGCCGGAGGCGTTCAGCACGCGGGCGATCTCGTCGCGCATCGCGGCGGCGCTGGGGAAGCGCTCGTTCGGGTTCTTCTTGAGCGCGCGGGCGACGAGTGCGTCCATCGCCGGGGTGACCGACCGGTTGATGCTGGAGGGCGCGACCGGCTCCTCCTGCACATGCGCGTACGCGATGGCCAGCGGCGAGTCCGCGTCGAACGGGATCCGGCCGGTGAGCAGCTGGAAGAGCATGATGCCGACCGAGTACAGGTCGGACCGGGCGTCGACGCCGCGGCCGAGGGCCTGCTCGGGGGAGAGGTACTGCGGGGTGCCGACGACCATGCCGGTCTGCGTCATCGAGGTGACACCGGACTGCATGGCGCGGGCGATGCCGAAGTCCATGACCTTGACGATGCCGCGCTTGGTCATCATCACGTTGCCGGGCTTGATGTCCCGGTGGACCAGGCCCATCTCGTGGCTGGTCTCCAGTGCGGCGAGCACGTCCGCCGTCACCTTGAGGGCCTTGTCGGCCGGCATCGCGCCGTGACTGCGGATGTCGGCGGCCAGCACCGAGCCGAGCGGCTGACCCTCGACGTACTCCATGACGATGTACGGCATCAGCGCACCGCCGAGCTCGTCCTCGCCGGTGTCGAAGACGGAGACGATGTTGGTGTGCTGGAGCTTGGCGACGGCCTGCGCCTCACGCCGGAAGCGCTCGCGGAAGGACTGCTCGCGACCGAGCTCGGTGTGCAGGGTCTTGATCGCTACCTGACGGTCCAGGGCGGAGTCGTAGGCCAGGTACACGGACGCCATCCCGCCCTCGCCGAGCAGGTCGCGCAGCTGATAGCGGCCACCCGCGATCGCCCCGCCCGCATAGCGGCCCCGTGCGCCGTCCTGGCTCATGACTTGCATCCCCCTCGGCGGCGCGCGGTCGCACGCGGTGTTTCTGTCTGACGCGATTGCGTGCGACGCGGTTCCGTACAACGCGATTACGCGCCAAGTCTGCCGCAGGGGTCCGACACGTCAAGCCGGGTGCCCGTTCCGTGACCCTAAGTACAGGAAGCGTCTCGGAAGCGTTACAGGAAACGCATCAAATCCAGGTGTAGGACGCGCCGGGCGGTCCGATGATCCTGCCGCAGCGGAACCGTGGTGTCCGGCGGAGGCTGTAGCGTGACGTGGCAATGCAGCAAGGCACCGTGAGAACCCGCGGACGCGCGGACAGATACGACGGCGAGGACTGATGGCACCCGATTCCGAAGCAAACGGCGGCGGAGTTTCGGATGGCTCCGACGCCTGGGGCGTCGGCGGCGTCGTCGGTGACGGACGCTACCGGATGACCTACCGGCTCGGCCGGGGCGGCATGGCAGAGGTCTACGCGGCGGAGGACGTCCGGCTCGGACGGACGGTCGCGGTGAAGCTCCTCCGATCCGACCTGGCCGAGGACCCGGTGTCCAAGGCCCGCTTCACCCGCGAGGCACAGTCCGTCGCGGGCCTCAACCACCATGCGATCGTCGCCGTGTACGACTCCGGCGAGGACGTCGTGGGCGACCGGACCGTCCCGTACATCGTGATGGAGCTGGTCGAGGGCCGCACCATCCGCGATCTGCTCCTGACCGCGGAGGCCCCGCCGCCCGAGCAGGCGCTGATCATCGTCTCGGGCGTGCTGGAAGCCCTCGCGTACTCGCACCAGCACGGTATCGTGCACCGCGACATCAAGCCCGCCAACGTGATCATCACGGACTCCGGCGCGGTCAAGGTGATGGACTTCGGCATCGCCCGCGCGCTGCACGGCGCGCAGTCGACGATGACCCAGACCGGCATGGTCATGGGCACCCCGCAGTACCTCTCCCCCGAGCAGGCGCTCGGCAAGGCCGTCGACCACCGGTCCGACCTGTACGCCACCGGATGCCTGCTCTACGAGCTGCTCGCGCTGCGGCCCCCGTTCACCGGTGAGACCCCGCTCTCGGTGGTCTACCAGCACGTCCAGGACATCCCGGTGCCGCCGTCCGAGGTCTCGGACGTGGTGCCGCCGGAGCTGGACGGGATGGCCATGCGGGCGCTGGCGAAGGACCCGGACGACCGGTTCCAGAGCGCCGAGGAGATGCGCGGGCTCGTCCAGTACAGCCTGCAGATGCTCCAGGTGCAGGGCGGCCACACGGGCACGTGGAACACCGGTCCGGTCTCGCTGCACGAGGGGGGCCGGACGCCGCCGCACGGGATGTCCGGCTCCACCCGCGCGATGGGCCACCCGGTGCACGGGGACACCTCGCAGGGCCCGATCCTGCCGCCGTTCAACCCGGATGACGGGGGCTACGACGGCGGGCAGCGGCGGTCCGGCTCCGGGCGCGGCAAGATGTGGCTCTTCGTCCTGCTCGCGCTGGTCGCGATCGGTGCGGGGGTCGCCTTCGCCGTCAACGCCGCGAAGGACGACGGCGGGAAGAAGAACCCGGTCACGCCGAGCACCTCGGTCAGTCAGTCCGAGGAGGAGCCCTCGGAGGAGCCGTCCGAGGAGGAGAGCGACGAGCCGGAGGACTCGGACACGTCCACCGGCGGTCAGACGCAGCCGAACCCGCCGCCGTACAACCCTCCCCCGACCCGGAGCGAGCCCTCGTTCACCCCGTCCCCGACCCCGTCCGAGCCGGACCCGGGGACGACGGACGGCAACACCATCGAGGGCGGCAGCGGGGAGCCCACGGGCGACCCCACCGACCCGACCACCGACCCCGGGACTCCGGGCGGGGCCGGCGGCGGAGGCGATGACGGCGGGGCCGGCGACGACGGCGGTACGGGCACCACGCCCGGCGACACGTCCCTGGGTGCCACGACGGGCTAACGCACCACCGCACCACCCCGTGAGCCCGGCGTGCGCCCTGTTGGCGCGCGCCGGGCTCCTGCGTGTCGCACCACCCTTCACTCCGTGAAGGCCGCGCACACCGCCTCGTACTCCCGCGTCCACCACACCGCCAGGGCCGCCACCGCGGGGAACTGCGGGTCGGCCCTGCGGTCGTCGAGGCGGTAGCGCCAGCGGAGTATCCAGAAGTCGTTGAGCCGCTCCCACCACACCCGGTGCACCGCGGCCGCCAGCTCCGCGGCCCCCGCCCCGGCGGCCCGCCGGTACGCGCGGGCGTACGCCCGTACCTTCGCGAGGTCCAGTTCTCCGTCCGGCCGGACGAAGAAGATCGCCGCCGCCCGTACCGCCTCCTCGGCGCGCGGCAGTACGTCCAGCCGGTCCCAGTCCACGATCGCGACCGGGTCGGCGCCCCGGTAGAGCAGATTCAGCGGGTGGAAGTCCCCGTGCACCCAGCCGGTGGCGGGCCCCTCCGGGGTGGGTGGGCGGCGGTGGGCGTGCTGTTCGAGCAGGGCGCGGCGCTCCACGAGCCGGTGCACGGCGAGTTCGTCGAAGGCGTCGCGGGGGGCGTCCCGGCCGCCCTGCCCGCGCGCGGCGGCCAGCAGGTCGTCGATCAGCGCGAAGGTGTCGGCGGCGTCCGGGCTGCGGTGCCCCGGCCGGGCGGGCGGGCTCGCCGGATGCGGGCCGTCGCGCGGCGCCATGACCTGCTCCAGGCCGGTGTGCACGGTGCCCAGGAGGGTTCCGAGCCGGCGGGACTGGGCGGGGGTCAGCTGGGCGCCGACGCGGTGGAGGCCCTCGACCCAGGGATGCAGGGCGTAACACCGTTCGCCGATCACGGCGACGGTGTCGCCCCGGGTGTCCGCCAGGGGTGGGACGACGGGTACGCCGAGCGACTGCAGGCGCTGGGTGGCGCGGTGCTGGCGGACGATCGAGGCCCGTTCGCCGCTGGTGTCGTCCAGGTGCTTCTTGTCGAGATGGTGCTTGAGGAAGTAGGAGCCGCTCGTGGTGGAGACGCGGTATCCGTGGTTCAGCAGGCCCTTGGTGATCGGCTCGCAGGCGAGCGGCTCGCCCACGCCCGGGTAACGGCGCAGCACCTCGCCGACCGGGGGAACAGGTGGACGAGTGACATATGAGCGCGGCACTTACCAAATGTTAGATCACTCTGCGTGGTCGCTCTGCGGACTTGCGGTCACGCCCACGGATGCGCTAGAGCGTCCCGACGCCTCAGAAGGCCAGCGTGTGTTCCGTGACGAAGTGCGGGTCGACCCGGAGGTACGCCGGCGCGTAGGGCTCCCCGTCGACAGAGACGGGGGCGGCGCCGAACAGTTCCTCCTGCTCGGGGCAGAGGTGCACGATCTCGGCGGGGCCGGTGAACTGCACCGACCACAGGCTGCCGCCGTCGCCGGACGCCGCGTCGTCGTAGTTGTCCGCCCCGTACGCGACGACGCTGCCGTCGCACGCCTCGTGGTGGCCGAAGCCGCTGTGCATCCGCAGCAGGATGCGGCCGTCGCTCACGATGTGCCGGGCCACCGCCAGGAACGGCAGGGCCCGCATGCTGGTCGCGAGGCGGCCGTACGGGACCCGGCCGAGCAGCTCGATCGGCTCGGTCCGCTCGCCCGTCGCGGTCGCGGCGCGCCGAACCGTCTCGGTCGCGGGGAGTGCGTCGAAGGACATGGACTCCACTGTCCCCCGGCCGTAGGGGACGCGTAAGGGTCGCCGGCCCCGGTTGGTACGGGACCAAAGTCCCGGCGGCAGCCTCAGCGGCGCTCGGCCTGGAGCCGTGCGACGTACGCGGCCGCCTGCGAGCGGCGCTCCATGCCCAGCTTGGACAGCAGGCTGGAGACGTAGTTCTTGATGGTCTTCTCGGCGAGGTGCAGGCGCTCCCCGATGACCCGGTTGGTCAGGCCCTCGCCGATCAGGTCCAGGATCCTGCGTTCCTGTTCGGTGAGGCCGGCGAGCTTGTCGTCGCCCTTGCCCTTGCCGCCGTCGCGCAGCCGCTCCAGCACCCGGGCGGTCGCCACGGGGTCCAGCAGCGATTTTCCGGCGGCCACGTCCCGGACCGCATTCAGCAGTTCGGAGCCGCGGATCGCCTTCAGCACGTATCCCGACGCGCCCGCCATGATCGCGTCGAAAAGTGCCTCGTCATCGGCGTACGAGGTGAGCATCAGGCATTTGATGTTCTCGTCCTGGGAACGGACTTCCCGGCACACCTCGACACCGCTGCCGTCCGGCAGCCGCACGTCGAGCACCGCCACATCGGGGCGCGTCGCCGGGATCCGCACCAGGGCGTCCGCGGCCGTACCGGCCTCGCCGACCACCTCGATGTCCGCCTCGGCGGAGAGGAGCTCATGGACGCCACGCCGGACGACCTCGTGATCGTCGAGCAGAAATACCGTGATTTTTCCTTCTTCGCGCACGATCGCAGTCTCACACACTCGCTTCCCCTCCGCTCTTCCCTGGCGCTGATTCGCGGGATAACGTGCCGTTGTTCCGGCGGCCCGCAAGGCTGTTTCCAGTGCCCTGACCAGCAGAGCTTCGCGATTTTTTCGATTTACTTGGAAATCCAAGCAAAATCGCAGGTCAGATAGGGTTTCGCAGTTTAGCGACGCACTGGGTAACGTGCCTATGACAGGGCGCTCGCCGGGGCACCTGTCACGCCTGATCCCGGCCGGCCGGCACCCACCCCGTGCGCGGTCACCGGATTCAGGCGAGCCGCACTGGTTCCCGGCAGACCCCGGGGGCCGGACCGACGGAGGAGCACGCACGTGACCGTGGAGAGCAGTGCCGCCGCGCGTAAACCGCGACGCGCCAGTAAGCGGACCAGCGCCGCGAAGAAGCCGCAGAGTTCCGAGCCCCAGCTCGTACAGCTGCTGACGCCCGAGGGTGAGCGCGTCGAGCACCCGGACTACAGCATCGACCTGAGCGCCGAGGAGCTGCGCGGCCTGTTCCGCGACATGGTGCTCACCCGCCGCTTCGACGCCGAGGCGACCGCCCTCCAGCGTCAGGGCGAGCTGGGCCTGTGGGCCTCGCTGCTCGGCCAGGAGGCCGCCCAGATCGGCAGCGGGCGGGCCCTGCGCGACGACGACTACGTCTTCCCGACCTACCGGGAGCACGGGGTCGCCTGGTGCCGTGGCGTCGACCCGACCAACCTGCTCGGCATGTTCCGCGGTGTGAACCACGGCGGCTGGGACCCGAACAGCAACAACTTCCACCTGTACACGATCGTCATCGGCTCGCAGACGCTGCACGCCACCGGCTATGCCATGGGCGTCGCCAAGGACGGCGCGGACTCCGCCGTGATCGCGTACTTCGGTGACGGCGCCTCCAGCCAGGGCGATGTCGCGGAGTCGTTCACCTTCTCCGCGGTCTACAACGCCCCGGTCGTGTTCTTCTGCCAGAACAACCAGTGGGCCATCTCCGAGCCCACCGAGCGCCAGACCCGCGTGCCGCTCTACCAGCGCGCCCAGGGCTACGGCTTCCCCGGCGTCCGGGTCGACGGCAACGACGTCCTGGCGTGCCTGGCCGTCACCCGCTCCGCGCTGGAGCGGGCCCGCCGCGGCGAGGGCCCGACCCTGGTCGAGGCGTTCACCTACCGCATGGGTGCGCACACCACCTCCGACGACCCGACGAAGTACCGGGCCGACGAGGAGCGGGCCGCCTGGGAGGCCAAGGACCCGATCCTGCGGCTGCGCGCGTACCTGGAGAAGGAGAAGCTCGCGGACGAGGCCTTCTTCACCGCGCTGGACGAGGAGAGCGAGACCCTCGGCAAGCGGGTACGGGAAGCGGTACGCGCGATGCCCGACCCGGACCCGATGGCCCTGTTCGAGCACGGCTACGCCGACGGCAGCTCCCTCGTGGACGAGGAGCGGGCCCAGTTCGCCGCCTACCAGGCATCGTTCGCCGACTCTGCCGAGGAGGGCAAGTAGCCATGGCCGTGGAAAAGATGTCCATCGCGAAAGCGCTCAACGAGTCGCTCCGCCTCGCCCTCGACAACGACCCCAAGGTCCTCATCATGGGTGAGGACGTCGGCAAGCTCGGCGGCGTCTTCCGGATCACCGACGGACTCCAGAAGGACTTCGGCGAGGACCGGGTCATCGACACCCCGCTCGCCGAGTCCGGCATCGTCGGCACGGCGATCGGCCTGGCCCTGCGCGGCTACCGACCGATCGTCGAGATCCAGTTCGACGGCTTCGTCTTCCCCGCGTACGACCAGATCGTCACGCAGCTCGCCAAGATGCACGCCCGCGCGCTCGGCAAGATCAAGCTGCCGGTCGTCGTGCGCATTCCGTACGGCGGCGGCATCGGCGCGGTCGAGCACCACAGCGAGTCCCCCGAGGCGCTCTTCGCGCACGTCGCGGGCCTGAAGGTGGTCTCGCCCTCCAACGCGAGCGACGCCTACTGGATGATGCAGCAGGCCGTCCAGAGCGACGATCCGATCATCTTCTTCGAGCCCAAGCGGCGCTACTGGGACAAGGGCGAGGTCGACACCGAGTCCATCCCCGGCCCGCTGCACCAGGCCGTGACCGTCCGCGAGGGCAGCGACCTCACGCTCGTCGCGTACGGACCGATGGTGAAGGTCTGCCTGGAAGCGGCCGCGGCCGCCCAGGAGGAGGGCAAGTCGATCGAGGTCCTGGACCTGCGCTCGATGTCCCCCATCGACTTCGACGCCATCCAGGCGTCGGCCGAGAAGACCGGCCGGGTCGTGGTCGTCCACGAGGCGCCCGTCTTCTACGGCTCCGGCGCGGAGATCGCCGCCCGGATCACCGAGCGCTGCTTCTACCACCTCGAAGCGCCCGTACTGCGGGTCGGCGGCTACCACGTCCCCTACCCGCCGGCGCGGCTGGAGGACGAGTATCTGCCCGGCCTGGACCGGGTGCTCGACGCCGTCGACCGCTCGCTGGCGTTCTGAGGAGAGGGTTCGTGACGACGATGACCGAAACGTCTGCTCGCTTCCGTGAGTTCAAGATGCCCGACGTGGGCGAAGGACTGACCGAGGCCGAGATCCTCAAGTGGTTCGTCCAGCCCGGCGACACCGTCACCGACGGACAGGTCGTGTGCGAGGTCGAGACCGCGAAGGCGGCCGTCGAGCTGCCGATCCCGTTCGACGGGGTGGTGCACGAGCTGCGCTTCCCCGAAGGCACGACCGTCGACGTCGGCCAGGTGATCATCGCGATCGACGTGGCCCCGGGCAGCGGCGACGCCCCGGCCCCGGCCGCCGCTCCGGTGCAGGAGCCGGTGGGGGAGCCCGAGGCGGAAGCCGAGCCGAAGGGCCGTACGCCGGTCCTGGTGGGCTACGGCGTCGCCGAGTCCTCCACCAAGCGCCGCCCGCGCAAGGGGGCGTCGGCCGCTCCGGAGGCCGCCGCCGTCGCGGCGGCGGTGCAGGCCGAGCTGAACGGGCACACGGCGCCCGCCGCTGCTCCCGCGCCGGCCGGTGCTCCGGCCGGCGGCCGCCCGCTGGCCAAGCCACCTGTCCGCAAGCTCGCCAAGGACCTGGGCGTCGACCTGGCGACGGTGGTGCCGACCGGCAAGGACGGCATCATCACCCGCGAGGACGTCCACGCGGCGGCTCCGGCTGCTGCGGCCTCTCCGGCCGCTGCGCCTCCGGTCGCCGAGCCGGTGGCAGCGGCTGCCTCCGCGACCCCGGTCGCCGCGGCCGTCTCCGCCCGCGAGACCCGTATCCCGATCAAGGGCGTCCGCAAGGCCATGGCGCAGGCGATGGTCGGCAGCGCGTTCACCGCGCCGCACGTCACCGAGTTCGTCACGGTCGACGTGACACGCACGATGAAGCTCGTGGCCGAGCTGAAGGAGGACAAGGACATGGCGGGGGTGCGGATCAACCCGCTCCTCATCATCGCCAAGGCCCTCCTTGTCGCGATCAAGCGGAACCCCGAGGTCAACGCCACCTGGGACGAGGCCAACCAGGAGATCGTGCAGAAGCACTACGTGAACCTGGGCATCGCGGCGGCCACCCCGCGCGGTCTGATCGTGCCGAACATCAAGGACGCGCACGACAAGACGCTGCCGCAGCTCGCGGCGTCCCTGGGCGAGCTGGTCACCACGGCCCGGGACGGCAAGACCTCCCCGGCCGCGATGTCCGGCGGCACGGTGACCATCACCAACGTCGGCGTCTTCGGCGTCGACACCGGTACGCCGATCCTCAACTCGGGCGAGTCCGCGATCCTGGCGGTCGGTGCGATCAAGCTCCAGCCCTGGGTCCACAAGGGCAAGGTGAAGCCGCGTCAGGTCACCACGCTGGCCCTGTCGTTCGACCATCGCCTGGTCGACGGCGAGCTGGGCTCCAAGGTGCTGGCCGATGTGGCGGCGATCCTGGAGCAGCCGAAGCGCCTGATCACCTGGGCGTAACGCGTTGTGCCGGTGGGCCCGTACGTTTCTCCGTACGGGCCCACCGGCATGTCCGGCCCTCACCGTACGGAGAGTTCGGCGTACACCGTCTTGCCGACCGTGCGTGGCTCGACGCCCCAGTCGTCGGCGAGCTGGGCGACGATCAGGAGGCCGCGCCCGTAGCAGTCGTCGGCGTCGGGCTCGCGTGGTTCGGGAAGCCGCTCACCGCGCGGATCGCTCACCGCGATACGGAGCGCGCTCGCGGTGAGGGTGAGGTGGACCCGGAAGAGCCGGCCCCGGATCGCCCCGTGCAGCAAGGCGTTGGTGGCCAACTCGCTGACCAGGAGAGCCGCGTCTCCGGCCAGGGAGGGGTGCCCCCACTGGAGGACGAGCCGGGCGGCGCGGTGCCGGCTGAGGACGACGCTGTGCGCGGTGGGCGTGTAGTCGACGTGATCCTCGCGGAGGACGGGGTCGGGGTCGGGGGTGGGTACGGGGGCCGTCTGGGCTGCGGTCATGGGCACGTGCCTCCGGGGTGGGGTGGGCGGTGGCGATGTCGCGGCTGCGGTGCGCCGGGCCGTGATTCTTCGGTTCCGGCGCAGGGCGGGGCGGTGCACTTCCGCCGAGTTGGCTCCGCTGTGCGAGCGGTGGAGTACCGAAAGTAGTCATCTCCAGAGGGCGAGGGCAAGTGAAACGGAGACATTTGTCCCCAACGGGGGACGGCGGTCGACGCGTCGCCCCGGAAAGCGGGACACTGGAGCCGTGAATCCAGCGACACCGCAAGGGAACCGGTCGTCAACTGTCCTGGGACGCAGGCTCGGTAGTGAGCTGCTGCGCCTGCGGGACGCGTCCGGGAAGACGCAGCAGCAGGCCGCGCAGGTCATCAGCGCGACCAACTCGAAGATCGTTAAGATGGAGCGGGGCTGGGTTCCGATGAGGGACCCGGACATCCGAACCCTCTGTGAGTTCTACGGCCTGGAGGACGAGAAGTCCGTCGGACGGCTGTTGGAAGTCGCCCGTGTGGACCGGGAACGCCGTAAGGCGAAGGGCTGGTGGAACCAGTACCCGGAGCTGCGCTCGCTGGTCGAGTACGTTGCGCTCGAGGACATCGCGACAGGCGTCCGGACTTGGCAGGGGGCCTTCGTTCCCGGGCTGCTCCAGACGCCGGACTACGCCAGGGCGCTCGCGGTCGGCAACGCGGACTGGGACGACCCGGACGAGATCGAGCGTTTCGTCGAAGCGAAGATCGCACGGCAGGCACGTCTTACGGACAGCGTTCCGCTGGCGTTGTGGGCGATTGTCGCCGAGGCGGCCCTGCGCCAACTGGTCGGTGGCCGCGAAGTGATGCGGGCTCAGCTGGCCCACCTGGCGGACGCGGCTGCTGAGCCAAATGTCACGGTGCAGGTTGTCCCGTTCCTCGCGGGATCTCACCCGGGCATGACCAGCGCTTTCAGCATTGTCTCGTTTGCTGAACCCGGTGCGATGGACGTGGTCTACATGGACACGACGTCGTCTACGCTGTGGCTGGAGAGTGAGACGGATGCAGCCCGCCACAACGTCACATTCGGTCGCATTGCCAGAAGCGGACTCGCTCCCCGCGATTCCATCGCTCTCATAGGGCGTATTCGCAAGGAGTTGTAGCTGTGCCCCACTTCGAGTTCGTCAAGTCCAGCTACAGCAGTGGCAACGGCGAGTGCGTCGAAGTGGCCCGCAACATCCCCCCTACCGTCGCCGTCCGCGACTCCAAGCGTCCCGGCGGCCCCGTCCTCACCCTCGCGCCGGCCGCCTGGGACGCCTTCACGGCCGACCTGCGCCGCCGGCAGCCGTAGGGCATGGGTACGGCGAAGGGGCCCGGCTCGCACACACCGTGCGGGCCGGGCCCCTCCGCCGTACAGCGCGTGCGGGCTACTTCTTGAAGCCGTAGTCCATCAGCTTCTTCGCGTCGGCGGTGCGGTTCGCCTCGGAGGACGACGTCAGCACCGTGCCGATGACGGTCTTGCCCTTACGGGTCGCCGCGAAGACCAGGCAGTACTTGGCGGTCGGGCCCGAGCCGGTCTTGACGCCGATGGCGCCGCTGTAGCTGCTGAGCATCTTGTTGGTGTTGCTCCACGACATGTAGCGGTAGCCACCGCTCTTCGTGGTCACCTTCTGCTTCGTCGACTTGGTCTTGACGATCGAGCGGAACGTGGAGTTCTTCATCGCCTTGCCGGCGATCTTCGTCAGGTCACGGGGGGTCGAGTAGTTGTTGCCACTCCCTATGCCGTCGAACGAGTCGAAACGGGTGTTCTTCAGCTTGAGGCTCTTCGCCGTGGAGTTCATCTTGCCGATGAACGACTTCACGCGGGCCGCACGGGTCGTGCCCGAGCCGAACTTGTCGGCCAGGGCGTACGCGGCGTCGCAGCCGGAGGGGAGCATCAGGCCGTAGAGGAGCTGGCCCACGGTGACCTTGTCGCCGACGATGAGGCGGGCGGACGAGGCGTTCTTCGAGACGATGTAGTCGCTGTAGGCCTTCTGGATGGTGACCTTGGATTTCAGGTTCACGTTCTTCTGCGACAGCACCACCAGGGCCGTCATGATCTTGGTGGTGGAGCCGGTGGAGCGGCGGGTGTCAGCGGACTTGGTGAAGAGGGTCTTGCCGGTGCCGTCGTTCATCACGAAGCCGCCCTTGGCGACGATCTTCGGAGTCGGCGGCGCGGCGGCGTGCGCCGTGGAAGCGAAGGCGCTGCCCGCGAGCACCGCGCCGGCGGTGAGCGTCACGGTGGCCGTGACGGTGACGCGATTGATGCGCTTGATGCTGATTTTCAACTGAACGCTCCAAATGCCCCTGATATGCGGCCACATAAGGGTGCCGCTCGGAGGTGAGACTCCTGGGCCGGGGCAATGGATGTGTTACCGAACGGGTGAATTTGCGCAGGCTTGACCATGGGCCGTCGGCGCACAGCAGCCCTTGCCCCGCCAGGCGTCGCGGCCCTCCTTGACCGCGAGGGCGGCGATGGCGAGGGCGGCGGCCGGGTCCGGCCCAGGACCAGCCGAGCGTGGCGATGAGGGGCGGCCCGAACGGCAGGACGGCGGACGGGTAGGTGCACGGCAGGGTCCGCTTCGAGTCCGCGACGGCGGGGGCGGACCCGATTCGGGTAACCCTGAACCGTTGGCTCCTTCGGTCGCCCCGGGGTCCAGGATCCGGACGGGGGCCGACATGCGTGCATGTTGTATCTATGCTGTGCGCATGCCTGCCGCACCCTCCGCCCCCGTACGGTCGCCGAACCCCTCCCTCAAGCGTCCGCCCGCCGCCGAACGTGTCTACACGCACATCAAGGAAGCGGTCCTGGAACGCCGTTACGAGGGCGGCACGCTGCTCACCGAAGGGGACCTGGCGGACGCGGTCGGCGTCTCCCGGACGCCCGTGCGCGAGGCGCTGCTACGGCTGGAGGTCGAGGGGCTGATCAAGCTCTACCCGAAGAAGGGCGCCCTCGTCCTCGCCGTCTCCGCACAGGAGATCAAGGACGTGGTGGAGACCCGGCTGCTGGTCGAGGAGTTCGCCGCGCGCAAGGCGGTGCCCGCGTCGCCGCAGCTGATCGAGCGGCTGGAGCAGCTCCTGGAGGAGCAGCGGCAGTTGGCGGAGGACGGCGATCTGGCGGAGGTGGCCGTCAAGGACCGCTGCTTCCACGCCGAGATCGTGAAGAACGCGGGCAACGAGATCCTCTCGCGCCTCTACGACCAGCTGCGCGACCGTCAGCTGCGGATGGGCGTCGCGGTGATGGAGGCCCACCCGGGCAGGATCGCGGCCAACATCACCGAGCACGGTGAGCTGCTGGAGGCGATCCGGGCCGGCGACGCCGAGGGGGCCGCGCAGGTCGTGCGCCGCCATGTGGGCCGGGTGCGGGTGCTGGTGCGGGGTGAGGACCGGTGAGTTCGGCGGCCGCGCCCACCCTGTCGCTTCCCGGTGACCCGCCCGGCGGCCGGCGGGCCGGCTGGATCTGGGGCATCGGGGTCGCCGTCTACTTCGTCGCGATCATCTTCCGTACGAGCCTGGGCGTCGCCGGACTCGACGCCGCCGACCGGTTCGACGTCAACGCCTCGGCGCTGTCCACGTTCTCGATCCTCCAGCTCCTCGTCTACGCGGGCATGCAGATACCCGTCGGGCTGATGGTCGACCGGCTCGGCACCAGGAAGGTCCTCACCATCGGGGCCGTTCTCTTCACCGTCGGACAGCTCGGCTTCGCGCTCTCCCCCTCGTACGGCATGGCGTTGGCGGCCCGCGCGCTGCTCGGCTGCGGCGACGCGATGACGTTCATCAGCGTGCTACGGCTCGGCAGCCGCTGGTTCCCGGCCCGGCGCGGGCCGCTGATCGGCCAGGTCGCGGCACTGTTCGGGATGGCGGGCAACCTCGTCTCGACGCTGTTCATCGCGCGGGCGCTGCACAGCTACGGCTGGACCGCGACGTTCGTCGGCAGCTCGCTGGCCGGTGTCGTGGTGCTGGTGCCGCTGCTGTTGTTCCTCAAGGACCACCCCGAGGGCCACGAGCCGCCGCCCGTCCAGCACGCCGGGGCCGCGTACGTCCGCCGGCAGATCGCCGCCGCCTGGCGGGAGCCCGGCACCCGGCTGGGTATGTGGGTGCACTTCACCACCCAGTTCCCGGCGATGGTGTTCCTGCTGCTGTGGGGGATGCCGTTCCTGGTCGAGGCGCAGGGGCTGAACCGGGGCACGGCGGGCACCCTGCTCACCCTGGTGGTGCTGTCCAACATGGTGGTGGGGCTCGTCTACGGGCAGATCATCGCCCGCCACCACGAGGCACGTGTTCCGATCGCCCTGGGGACGGTGGCGACGACGGCCCTGCTCTGGGCGTCCGCGATCTTCTACCCGGCCGACCACACGCCGATGTGGCTGCTGGTCGTTCTGTGCGTGGTGCTCGGCGCCTGCGGACCGGCCTCGATGGTCGGCTTCGACTTCGCCCGGCCGGCCAATCCGCCCGAGCGGCAGGGCACCGCCTCGGGAATCGTCAACATGGGCGGTTTCATCGCCTCGATGACCACCCTGTTCGCCGTCGGGGTCCTGCTGGACGCCACGGGCGACAACTACCGCCTCGCGTTCGCCTCGGTCTTCGTCCTGGAGGCGCTCGGCGTCACCCAGATCCTGCGACTGCGCCGCCGGGCGGCGCTCAGGGAGCGTGAGCACCACGTGCTGAGCCGCGTCGAGGCCGTCCACGTGCCCGCGTAACCCTCCCGGGCACGTGCCCGCGTAACCTCCCGAGGCGCGGGCACGTACCCGGCGATGCGGCTACGGGGTGACGGCGAAGTTGTCCAGGATCGCGGTGGCCAGCTCCTGGTCGCCCTCGACCTTGATCCGGTCGGCGACGGCCGTGTGACGGACCCGGCCGCAGGCGAGCCGGACGTACGTCTCCCAGTCCAGCGACAGCGTCGCGGCGGGGCCCAGCGAGGGCGCTCCGTCCACCGAACCGCGGCCCTCCGCGTCGACCCGTACCGTCCGCAGGAACTCCACCGGCCCGTGCACGTCGAAGACGACCGCCGAATTCGCGGGCGCGCCGGCCTTCTTGGCGACCACCTTCGGCAGCCCGGCGAGCAGCATGTCGCGGGTGATCAGGGCGCCGGGGGAGTCCAGGTTGCCGGGCTGCCCGAGCGTGGCGCGCAGGTCCTGCTCGTGCACCCAGACGTCGAAGGCCCTCAGGTTCAGCGCCGTTTCGAGGGTCTGCTCGGTGCCCAGCGGGGCGCGGACCTTGGTCTCGGGGCTGCGCGACTCGTTGCGGATCTGGCGGGCCCGGCGGATGAGGACGTACTCCAGCTCGGCGGTGATCTCCGGGGAGGTGTGGTGCCGACGGACGTCGACCTGCATCTCCATGTAGCGGGCGAAGTCGCTCTGTACGTGGTAGAGGTCGCGCGGCAGGGTGTGGATCGGCCGGGGATCGCCGAGCATCTCGCACTCCATGCCGATGACGTGCGACACGATGTCGCGCACCGACCATCCCGGGCAGGGCGTACGGCGGTTCCACTCGCCCTCGGCGAGGGGCTTCACCAGCTCGGCTATCGCCTCGATGGAGTGGGTCGCGGCGTCGGTGTAGGGCTGGAGGCTGGGATGGACGGTCACGGGACCCCTCGTGCGGTTCTGCGGTGCATGGGCTGGAGAGCAGGGAGTGCTGGCGGGTGGGCTGGCACTGACGGCGCTGTCGGCGAGCTGCGTGGGAGGTTCGGTGGCTTGGACCGACCGGAACATGGGGGGGGCGGCGTCGCGGGCTGGACACGCACATCTGCGGCGTTGTCGTCAATCACCATGGCTCCGCCATGCCTCAATCCTCCGCCTTGCAGCCGCACGCGTCCAGACCCGCTCCTTCTCCCACCCCCCATGTTCCGGTCGGTCCAAGTTACGCTGCGAGCAGGCACCCCGGCAGTGCTTTCGTGTGACGATCGTAGGCCCGTGTTGACGGCTCGAATGCCAGGACGGTGGTAGTGTGCGCGCCTCCCTCATCCAGATCGCAGTAGACCCGGACGAATCCGTCGATGCCCGCAGGGCGCGAGCGGCCTCTCTGGTGGTCGCCCAGCGGGGCGCCGACCTGGTGATTCTTCCCGAACTCTGGCCGGTCGGGGCGTTCGCCTACACGGCGTTCGCGGAGGAGGCCGAGCCTCTGGAGGGCCCCACGCACGAGGTGATGGCGAAAGCGGCGGCCGAAGCCGGAGTCTGGCTGCACGCCGGCTCCTTCGTCGAACGCGCGGACGACGGCACCCTCTACAACACCAGCCTGGTCTTCTCGCCCGAGGGTGAACGCACGGCCGCCTACCGCAAGATCCACCGCTTCGGCTTCGACCAGGGCGAGGCCGTGATGATGGGCGCGGGCGAAGAGCTGGTGACCGTCGCCCTGCCGGACACCACACTGGGCCTCGCCACCTGTTACGACCTGCGCTTCCCCGAGCAGTTCCGGGGGCTCGTCGACGCGGGCGCCGAGATGCTGGTCGTCGCGGCGGGCTGGCCCGAGCGCCGGCGCTCCCACTGGACGCTCCTGGCGCAGGCCCGTGCCGTGGAGAACCAGGCGTACGTCCTGGCCGTCGGGACGGCGGGCACCCACGCCGGTGTCCAACAGGCCGGACACAGCATCGTCGTCGACCCCTGGGGCGAGGTGCTGGCCCGGGCGGGCGCGGACGAGGAGATCCTGACCGTCGAGCTGGACCCGGCGAAGGTGCGCGCGACCCGGGAGCAGTTCCCGGCCCTGAAGGACCGTCGCCTGGGACTCGCGCCGCCGCTCTGAGGACTGCCCGTCGCGGGCGGCCGGGACGCCCTGTCTACAGTGAGCGCCATGGTTGAACCGAGCAGTTCCGAATCGACGTTCCTCCGTGGCATGTCGATCTTCGCCGCCTCGGTCACGGTCGTCCTCTACCTCTTCGGCCTCCTCCTGGTCGGGTTCGCGGTCAGCGAGGTCGGATCGGGAGCGGACTCGACGCCCATGCACCAGTGCCGGTACGCGCCCGGCCTGTCGGAAGGCGCTCATGTGGAGACGCACGAGGTGCGCTACCTCCCGGTGCACGTCCTGTGCCGCACCTCCGACGGCCAGGAGTTCACCAGTGGGGTCGTCCCGTCCTGGCTCAACCCGACGCTCGCGGTTTCCTTCGCGGCCACCGTCGCCCTTACGGCGGCGGCCTTCGTCCAGGCGGACCGGCGGGCGGCCGGGCGACAGGGGATGAGTCGAAGCCCGAGCGCCTGACAGCCCAAGCTCCACGTCTCACGTTTCACGTGAAACAACGAAAGCCCGCGCACGGGTGAGCGCTCAGTCCTTGTTCTCCTTGTCCGCCAGCACGATCACGCACATCGCCACCGCGATGAGCAGCGCGGCGTCGGCGTCGTCCCGGACGACGTCGATGCCGTACGTGTCCCGGAGGGTCAGCCAGCGGCGTGAGATCTGGGCCAGCAGTTCGCCGTCGTACTCGATGGCGAACTCGCGGTCGAGGATCTTGCCGCTGACGTCCAGCTCCGTGCCGTCCACCAGCGTCACCCGGTAGTGGTTGCGGAGCAGCGACAGCCGCTTGCGCTTGACCTTGGCCAGCTCCTCACCGCCCCGCTCGATGAGCATCGTGTCGCGCAGGCTGATCAGCTTCTGCCGCAGCTCCACCAGGACCCGTCCGTCGGCGTCCTTCAGCTCGAAGGTGTCGCGCAGCCGCATCGCCTTGCCGTCGACCAGGAAGACCTTGCGGCCCCCGTCGTCCTCGATCCAGTAGTCGTCGCCGATGGCGAACAGCCGCTCACGTACGAGAAGTCTCATGGGGCACAGGTTCCCCCGGGGCCCGGCGGAATGCGGACAGGCGGTCACGGTGTTGACTGGTGTCATGGCAACACGTGCACGCGTCCGCGCCCCCGAGCTCATCGGCAAGGGCGGCTGGCTCAATACAGGCGACCAGCAGTACACCCTCGCTGACCTGCGAGGACGCGTCGTCATCCTCGATTTTTGGACGTTCTGCTGTGTGAACTGTCTGCATGTCCTGGACGAGCTGCGCGAGCTGGAGGAGAAGCACCGCGACACCGTGGTGATCATCGGTGTCCACTCGCCGAAGTTCGTCCACGAGGCCGAGCACCAGGCCGTCGTCGACGCCGTCGAACGCTACGAGGTCCACCACCCCGTCCTCGACGACCCCGAGCTGGCCACCTGGAAGCAGTACGCGGTACGCGCCTGGCCGACGCTCGTCGTGATCGACCCCGAGGGCTATGTCGTCGCCCAGCACGCGGGCGAGGGCCACGCGCACGCCATCGAGAAGCTCGTCGAGGAGCTGGAGGCCGAGCACGCCGCCAAGGGCACGCTCCGCCGCGGCGACGGCCCCTACGTCGCGCCCGAGCCCGTCGCCACGCATCTGCGTTTCCCCGGCAAGGCGCTGCTCCTGCCGGACGGGGGTTTCCTGGTCTCCGACACCACCCGGCACCGCCTGGTCGAGCTGGACGCCGACGGCGAGACCGTACGACGCCACTTCGGCACCGGAGAACGCGGCCTGAACGACGGCGGTCCGGAGACGGCCCGGTTCAGCGAACCGCAAGGGCTCGCCGTGCTTCCCGACGGCCGCATCGCCGTCGCGGACACCGTCAACCACGCCATCCGCGCACTCGACCTCACGACCGGGGTGACCAGCACCCTCGCCGGAACCGGCCGCCAGTGGTGGCAGGGGACGCCGACCAGCGGCCCGGCGCGCGAGGTGGACCTCTCCTCGCCGTGGGACATCGCCTGGTTCGGCGACCGGCTGTGGATCGCCATGGCGGGCGTGCACCAGCTGTGGGCCTACTACCCGGAGAGCGGGACCGTACGCGTGGCCGCCGGGACCACCAACGAGGGCCTGGTCGACGGGCCGGCCGTCAAGGCCTGGTTCGCCCAGCCGTCCGGGCTCGCCGTCTCCGCCGACGGGGAGCGGCTCTGGGTCGCCGACTCCGAGACCTCCGCGCTGCGCTGGGTCGACCGCGACGAGCACGTGCACACCGCCGTCGGCACCGGCCTCTTCGACTTCGGCCACCGCGACGGGGCCGCCGGCCAGGCGCTCCTCCAGCACCCGCTCGGCGTGACCGCGCTGCCCGACGGGTCCGTCGCGATCAGCGACACCTACAACCACGCGCTGCGCCGGTACGACCCGGCCTCGGGCGAGGTCACCACGCTCGCCACCGATGTCCGCGAGCCCAGCGACGCGGTTCTGGTCGACGGCGATCTGGTCGTCGTCGAGTCCGCCCGTCACCGGCTGACCCGCCTCCGGCTGCCCGACGAGGCGGTCCGGGTCGCCGGTCAGGCGCACCGCACCCAGCGGGCCGCCACGGAGATCGCCCCGGGCACCCTCCGCCTCGACGTCGTCTTCCAGGCGCCCGCCGGGCAGAAGCTGGACACCCGCTACGGCCCCTCGACCCGGCTGCTGGTCTCCGCCACCCCGCCCGAGCTGCTGGCGGAGGGCTCCGGCGCGGGGACGGACCTCGGGCGGGACCTGGTCCTCGCGGACGGGGTCACTGAGGGCGTCCTGCACGTCTCCGCGATGGCGGCGTCCTGCGACGACGACCCGGCCAACGAGTACCCGGCCTGCCATGTGCACCAACAGGACTGGGGCGTCCCCGTCCGCGTGACCGCGGAGGGAAAGCCCCGGCTGCCGCTGGTGCTGGCGGGCATGGACGAGCAGGGCTGAGAGCCTGTCGGGTGACCTCTGATCGGGCGGCCACGCCCTGGCGCGCACGCTTCCGGCTTTGCCGAAACGCCCTGGCAGCTCCGCTACGAGGACCTCTCGGCACCTTGGAACCGTACGCACCGGACCGCGTCCGCTCCGATCGAAGGCCTCCCGACAGGCTCTGAGGCGCGTCCGACAGGCGGCCCGCCTGTCGGGCCGCCTGTGAGTCGCCTGCCCGCCGGGCCGCCTAGAAGTCGTCGGCGCCGTTGCGGAGCTCGGTGGTCCAGTAGCCCGTGGCCCACTTCTGCGGGTTGACGGAGAGGCCCTCGGGGGCGGGGGACTTCACGACCGCCATGCCGCCGCCGTTGGCCTTCAGCGTGACCGTGAACTCCTTCACCGTCTCGGTGCTCTCCTTCCGACCGCCCTCGGACATGCGCACCGCGACGTAGGCGGACTGACCGGGCTCCAGGATCACCGGGACCTCCGGCTTGCTCTTGGCGACGGGCGGGACGATGCCCCGCGCGTTGTCCAGGAAGTGGATGTGCGGGTACTCCTTCATCTCGCAGCCGGCGCCGGAGGTGTTCTTCGCGCTCAGCGTGAGGTGGGTGTAGGGCGGGCCGTCCTGACGCTCGGCGGTGATCTGCAGACCCTTCGCCGTGCAGAGCGGGGCGGAGGCCTTGGCGGACGTGCCGCCGGAGTTTCCTGAGCCGCCGGAGCTCTTGGTCGCGCCTGCGGCCTGCGCGGTGCCGGATCCGGTGCCGCTGCCGGTGGATCCCGTGGTGCCGGTCTCCGCCGCGTCGTCGGCGGCCTTCGGGGACTCGGCGGCCGACGCGGCGACGGTCGCGGAGTCGCTCGACGCCGAGCCCGCCGACTTGGTGCCGGTGCCGTTGTCACCGCAGGCGGTGAGAGCGAGAGCGAGGGCTGCCGTGGTCGCGGCGGCCAGGACGGTGGTGCGGTTGCGGAAGGCACGCATGGAATTCCCCCGAAGTGACGGTGAGGCGGACGTCCGGTCGAGACGTTCGCCGTGAGTGGCTGACGGGAACGACTCTGCCCGCCGCCGCTCACGTATCGCTGCTGTCCCGCTGACGTCCTGCTGACGTCGGGCTCCGCTCAGCTCTCGTCGGAGAGCCGTCGCAGCGCCTCGTCGTGTCGCCGCCGGAAATCCGTCCGTGCGGACACCCGCAGCAGCGCCTCCAACGCCCGTACGGCCCCCTCGTCGTAGCCGGCCCGCTCCGCCTCCCGCGCGGCCCGGTCCAGCAGTCGTACGCCGTCCTCCTCGTCGCCCAGGGCCAGTTGCGCCTCGCCGCAGACGGCCAGCAGCAGGGAGCGGCGCCCCGCCTCCTCGTGCTCGGGCCCCAGATCGAGCGCGGCCCGGGCACAGGCGAGGGCTTCCTCGGGGCGGTGCGCGGTGAGGTGCATCCGGGCGAGGTGCTGGAGCGTGAGCATCTCCGTGTGCGGGTCTCCCTCCGCCAGTTCGACGGCGCGTGCGCAGTTCTCCAGTGCGGTGGGCAGCGCGCCCAGTTCGGCCTGGACGAGCGCCAGGTTGACCAGCGCGGTCGCCTCTCCCAGCGGGTCGCCGGCCTCCCGGGCGAGCACGGGCGAGCGCTCCAGCAGGGCTGCGGCCTCGGCGGTGCGGCCCTCCTCCGTCATCACCCAGCCCAGCAGCGTGAGCACCCTCGACTCCGCGTACGCGTCCTTCTCGGCGCGGGCCGACTCCAGGGCCAGTTCCAGCAGCGGGGACCAGCTGTCCCGCGCCCGCCACACCATCTGCGGCCACTGGAGCAGAATGATCCGCCAGGCCCGGTCGTCGAGCCCCGCCTCCCGGGCCGCCAGCGCGGTCAGCGCCAGGTCCTCGCGCTCGGTGGCCAGCCAGCGCATCGCCTCCGCACGGTCGGCGAAGTCCTGTACGGCACTGGGCCGGCGGTAGTCCGCCGGGAGCACGAAACAGGGTTCGCCGCCGGGCTCCGCCGTGTCGGCGGCGGCCAGGGCGGTGGCGATGCAGTGGTCGAGCACGCCGACCAGGGCCTCGCGCGCGGACGCCGGGTCCAGGCTCCGGGCGTAGAGGCGCACCAGGTCGTGCAGGACCCAGCGCCCGGGGGCGGTCTCGGTGACGAGGTGGGCGGCGGCCAGTTGCTCCAGCGCCGCCCTGGCGGTGACCGGGTCCGTCCCCGCGAGCGCGGCCGCCGCGTACGGGTCGTAGTGGCCGCCCGGATGGTGGCCGAGCCGCGCGAACTGGTGGACGGTCCCGGGCGGCAGATGCTGGACGGTGAGCCGCAGCGCGGCGGCGACCCCGGTGTCGTCCACGTCGAGATACGCCAGCCGGCCGCGCTCGTCGGCCAGTTCACCGGCCAGAGCGGCGAGCGTCCAGCCGGGCCGCCCCGCCAGGCGGGCCGCGGTGACGCGCAGGGCGAGGGGCAGTCCGCCGCACAGCTCGGAGAGCCGGCGCGCCGCCACAGGTTCGGCGAGGACTCGCTCCTCCCCCAGCACCCCGGCGAGCAGCGCCGTGCCGTCGTCGGTCTCCAGGGTGTCGAGCGGGACCGGGCGGGCGGCGTCCGAGGCGATGAGCCCCTCCAGCCGGTGGCGGCTGGTGACCAGCGTGACGCAGTCGGCGCCGCCCGGCAGCAGTGTCCTGACGGTGGCGGAGTCGCGGGCGTTGTCCAGGACCACCAGCAGCCTGCGCCGGGCGGTCAGCGAGCGGAACAGCGCGGCGGCGGCCGGTACGGACTCCGGAACGCGGCGCGGGGAGACGCCGAGCGCGAGCAGGAACTCCCGCAGGACGTCGATGAGCGCGGGTTCCCCGGCCGCGCTGAACCCGCGCAGATCGGCGAAGAGCCGCCCGTCCGGGAAGAGCGCGGGGTTGCGGTGCGCCCACTGGAGGGCCAGCGCGGTCTTACCTACGCCGGCCGGCCCGGTGACCAGACAGACGGGGGCCTCGCCCGCCGCCGACCGGCTGAGCGCGGCCAGTTCGGCGGCGCGCCCGTGGAAGCCGCGGGGCGCGCGGGGCAGCAGGTCGACGGGGTGCGGCTCGCCGGCCGGCGACGGGGGCACGGCCGGGAAGGGCGGACGTGGCGGGGCGGGGGAGTCCGTTTCCCTACCCTCCCCGGCACCACGGGACGAACCCCCGGCACCATGGGACTGACCCCCGGCACCGGGCGGCCCGGCGGCAGGGGAGGGCGTGGGGCCATCCGGCGGGTCGGCGCTCGGGGGCCCGGGCGCGCCGCGCAGGATGAGTGCGTAGGCGTCGGCCAGCTCGTGGCCCGGGTCGATGCCCAGCTCGTCGGCGAGGAGCCGCCTCGTACGGTGGAAACGGTCCAGGGCCTCCGACTGACGCCCCGCCCGGAACAGCGCCAGCATCAGTTCCGCGGCCAGCGACTCGCGCAGCGGATGGGCCGCAGTCTCCGCCGTCAGCAGGGCGGCGGCCCGGTGGTGCTCACCGAGCGCCCCGTACGCGCGGGACAGGTGCTCGACCGTCGCCAGCCGCGATTCCTCCAGGGAGTGCGCGGCCACCCGGAGCGGCTGACCTGCGAACGCACCGCTGAGCGCGGGGCCCTGCCACAGGGACAGGGCCTCCTTGAGCATCAGCACGGCGTCGTCGGGGCCGCGCTGCTGCCGCGCCAGCATCAGCAGTTCCTCGAACCGCTGCGTGTCCAGCAGCGTCTCCGGGGCCCGCAGCACATACGCGTCGCCGAGGGTGGCCAGCTCCACTCCGTACGCCTCCGCGTCCGCGCCCGCCAGCAGGGCACGCAGCCGGGAGACGTGTCCCTGGATGACGCCACGGGCCTGTGAGGGCGGCTCGTCGTCCCACAGGCAGTCCGTCAACCGCCCCACGGAGACCGGCGTGTTGGCGGACAGCAGCAGAGCGGCGAGCAGACTGCGCCGTTTGGCGGGCCCCAGTGGCAGGGGCCCGGTGAGCGTTTCGACGGAGACCGTGCCGAGCAGCCGGAACTCCACGAGCGGCTCCCCTTCCGGGCGGGACGCACCCACGGTGGGGGCGCGGGATCCGACCCAGAATATCGGGGATTCCGCAGGTCCGAAGCAGCGCCGATCGACCCGGTGACGGCTTTCGGCCGTCCACGCGGACCGGTCGTCGCGCCGGTCGTCAGTGGTAGCGCTGCTCGTCGTCCTGGACGACCGTGGTGGTGGGCGGCACGACCATACGGCGGCGCCGCGCGATGCTCATGTAGACGAAGACCCCGACGAGGCCGACAAGCATCATGATCCAGCCGACCAGGTCGACATTGACGGTGTCCATCTTCCAGTCCGTGGCGAACGCCAGGATCGCGCCCCCACCGATCAGGAGAATGCATCCTCCGAGTCCCATGAATTCCGCCTCCTCGACCGCCCGGTGAATCCGGGCCGGTGTACGGGTCGCGTACCCGGCCCGGCAACAACCATGTGCGCGGAGGCGCTTGGGTGGCGGCTGAGAGCCCTCAGCCCGCGAGGAACGAGGCGAGCGCGTTCGCCAGCAGATACGGGTCGTCGGCGCCGCACAGCTCACGCGCGCTGTGCATCGAGAGGATCGCCACGCCGATGTCCACGGTCTGGATGCCGTGCCGGGCCGCCGTGATCGGCCCGATCGTGGTGCCGCAGGGCATCGCGTTGTTGGACACGAAGCTCTGCCACGGCACGCCCGCCTTCTCGCAGGCCGCGGCGAACACGGCACGGCCGCTGCCGTCGGTGGCGTACCGCATGTTGACGTTGACCTTGAGGATCGGCCCGCCGTTGGCGACCGGGTGGTGCGTCGGGTCGTGCCGCTCCGCGTAGTTGGGGTGTACGGCGTGGCCGGTGTCGGACGAGAGGCAGACCGTGCCGGCGAAGGCGCGGGCGCGGTCCTCGTACGTGCCGCCGCGCGCGAACACCGAGCGCTCCAGCACCGATCCGAGCAGCGGCCCGTCGGCGCCGGTGTCGGACTGCGAGCCGTTCTCCTCGTGGTCGAAGGCCGCGAGCACCGGGATGAACGGGATGTCCGCGTCGGGCTGCCCGGCGACGGCGGCCAGGGCGGCGGTCGCGGCGTGCACCGACAGGAGGTTGTCCATCCGGGGCCCGGCCACCAGCTCCCGGTCCCGGCCCAGGTAGGAGGGCGGCTCGATGGCGTGCGGCATCAGGTCCCAGCCGGTGACGTCCTCCGCGTCGACGCCCGCCTCCTCGGCGACGAAGCGGATCAGGTCGCCCTCCTCGACGTCGCCGAGCCCCCAGATCGGCTGCATGTGCTTCTGCCGGTCGAGCTTGAGCCCCTCGGTGTTGGCAGACCGGTCCAGGTGCACGGCCAGCTGCGGCACCCGCAGGAGCGCCCGGTCGATGTTGACCAGCCGGTGCGTGCCGTCCCGCAGCGAGATCCGCCCGGCCAGGCCGAGGTCCCGGTCGAGCCAGGTGTTCAGCAGGGTGCCGCCGTAGACCTCGACGGCGATCTGGCGCCAGCCGTGCGCGCCGGTGTCGGGCAGCGGCTTCACCCGGAGGTTCGGGGAGTCGGTGTGCGCACCGGCGATCCGGAACGGAGTGTGCGCCTGCGCGCCCTCCGGCACGTACCAGGCGACGATCGCCCCGCCGCGCAGCACGTACTTCCCACCGGCCGACGCGTCCCAGGCGGCGGTCTCCTCGACCTGCCGGAAGCCGGCCTCCTCCAGCAGCGCGGCGGCGTTCGCCACGGCGTGGTACGGGGACGGGCTGGCCGCCAGGAAGGACATCAGGTCATCGGTGTGCGCGCGGTCGAACCGGAGAGGGGAACTCATGTTCTTCACTGTAACGAGAACCCGGGATCCGGTATCCGGTGACCGGGGGATCGGTGGCCCTACAGCTCGTCGATCGAGGTCAGGTCGTCCACGGTGTAGCCGTCCGGTGGCGGGACCGGCCACCCGGGGTTGGTGCGCCGCTGCTGCGACGCTTCGGACTGTGCCTCGGCGGTCATGGTTCCTCCCATGGAAGGGATCCTGGCCCGTGCACTCAGCGTACCCAGCTGATACGACAGCGCCGCCACCCGAACGAATTCCGGATGGCGGCGCGTGTTCGACGAAACAGGCGGGCGATTCCCTAGAACGCGGCCTCGTCCAGCTCCATCAGGGAGTTGTCGATCGACTCGGCGAGCGCGCGCTCGGTCGAGACGCCCGGCAGGACGTTCGCGGCGAAGAACTTCGCGGCGGCGATCTTGCCCTGGTAGAAGGCGACGTCCTTGGCGGAGGCGGTCGGCAGCTTCTCGGCCGCCACGGCCGCGCCCTTGAGCAGCAGGTAGCCGACGACGACATCGCCGGAGGCCATCAGCAGGCGGGTGGTGTTGAGCCCGACCTTGTAGATGTTCTTGACGTCCTCGCCGGTCGCGGTGAGGTCGGTGATCATCGTGCCGACGATCGCCTCCAGGTCCACGACAGCCTTGGCGAGCGAGTCCAGCGCGGGGGCCAGCTCCTCGTTGCCCTGGGCGCCCGCGAGGAACTTCTTGATCTCCTCGGAGAGCGTGTTGAGGGAGGCGCCCTGGTCGCGGACGATCTTCCGGAAGAAGAAGTCCTGGCCCTGGATCGCCGTGGTGCCCTCGTAGAGGGTGTCGATCTTGGCGTCCCGGATGTACTGCTCGACCGGGTACTCCTGGAGGTAGCCGGAGCCGCCGAAGGTCTGGAGCGACTGGGCGAGCTGCTCGTAGGACTTCTCGGAGCCGTAGCCCTTGACGATCGGCAGCAGCAGGTCGTTGAGGCCGTTCAGCGCCTTGGCGTCCTCACCCGCGGCCTCCTGCTCCTGGATCGCGTCCTGCACGGAGGCGGTGTACAGCACGAGGGAGCGCATGCCCTCGGCGTACGCCTTCTGCGTCATGAGCGAGCGGCGCACGTCGGGGTGGTGCGTGATGGTGACCTTGGGCGCCGTCTTGTCCATGAAGTTCGCCAGGTCCGGACCCTGGACGCGCTCCTTGGCGTACTCCAGGGCGTTCAGGTAGCCGGCGGAGAGGGCGGCGATGGCCTTCGTGCCGACCATCATGCGGGCGAACTCGATGATGCGGAACATCTGGCGGATGCCGTCGTGCTTGTCGCCGATCAGCCAGCCCTTGGCGGGGTGCTGGTCGCCGAACGTCATCTCGCAGGTGTTGGAGGCCTTGAGGCCCATCTTGTGCTCGACGTTCGTCGCGTACACGCCGTTGCGCTCGCCCAGCTCGCCGGTGGTCCAGTCGAAGTGGAACTTCGGGACCAGGAAGAGCGAGAGGCCCTTGGTGCCGGGGCCGGCGCCCTCGGGGCGGGCCAGCACGTAGTGGAGGATGTTCTCGGACATGTCGTGCTCGCCCGAGGTGATGAAGCGCTTCACACCCTCGATGTGCCAGGAGCCGTCGTCCTGCTGGACGGCCTTCGTCCGGCCGGCGCCGACGTCGGAGCCGGCGTCCGGCTCGGTCAGCACCATCGTCGAGCCCCACTGCTTCTCGACGGCGATCTCCGCGATCTTCTTCTGCTCGTCGTTGCCCTCGTCGAAGAGGATGCCGGCGAACGCCGGGCCGGAGGAGTACATCCACACGGCCGGGTTCGAGCCGAGCAGCAGCTCCGCGTAGCCCCAGATCAGGGAGCGGGGGGAGGTGGTGCCGCCGACCTCCTCGGGGAGGCCCAGGCGCCAGTACTCGGAGTCCATGAAGGCCTGGTACGACTTCTTGAAGCTCGCCGGGACCGGGGCGGTCTTCGTCTCCGGGTCGAAGACCGGCGGGTTGCGGTCGGCGTCGGCGTAGGAGTCGGCGAGCTCGTTCTCCGCGAGGCGGGCGATCTCGTCCAGGATGCTCTTCGCGGTGTCGACGTCCATCTCGGCGAACGGACCGGTGCCGTACACCTCGTCGCGCCCGAGGACCTCGAAGAGGTTGAACTCGATGTCGCGGAGATTCGACTTGTAGTGCCCCATGGGAAGGCTCCGTAATCAATAGCAGTGGCGCACAGCGCCCCGGGGAGTGATGCGGGTCGGGCGACAGGCAGGCGTTGGTCCATCAGCTGACCTCTACGATGATGCTACCCGTCAGTAATAAGGTGCAACCCCTCAAGCCGTAGATGTGTCCGATTACTCTTTGCAGCATGTACGGCTACGACCAGAACCCTGGTGCTCAGCAGCAGATGGGTCAGATGGGCCAGATGGGTCAGATGGGCGGCGGTTACGGGGAGCATCCGCTGTATCCGGAACCGTCGCCGCCCTCCCTGGCCGACGCGGTACGGGCCTTCACCACCGGCTCCCTCTCCGCCGAGGACTTCCAGCAGATCTTCGCCACGTCGAAGGTCTACTGCCCGCGCGGTGAAAACCCCGGGTTCCTGGCGCTGCACAACACGCAGCAGCCTGTGATCCCGATGTTCACCACGCTCAAGGAGTTGCGACGGTACGCGGGCAAGGAGTCCAAGTACTTCGTGATCACGGGGGCCGAGGTGATCGACCTGCTGCCGACGGGCTACGGCTTCGTCCTGGACATGGAGGGTGATCACCGGATGGTCTTCGACGCCAAGGCCGTCGAGCAGATGGTCGACTTCGCGATGCGCCGTATGTATGGGTAGGCGGGACGTCTTGGCAGGTCGGTGACCTGCGATTTCGCTGTTCGGAGGAGGGTCCGTGCCGGGAGTGGCGCGGACCCTTTTCGCGGTCGGGTCACGGGTGGGCCCACCGGCGTGGCCGCCCCGGGAATCCGCGACGCCTTGCGGGATGTTCATCATTCAACTAAATTGATCGCAGAACACTCGCCCGGAGGTGGCTCCCATGCCCGCAGTGACCGTCGACAACCCGCTGACCCTGCCCAAGGTCGCCGCTTCGGGTGACGCCGCGGCCCGTCCCGTGCTCGCCGTCACGACCGCGCCGAGCGGATTCGAGGGCGAGGGCTTCCCCGTCCGCCGTGCGTTCGCGGGGATCGACTACCGGCACCTCGACCCGTTCATCATGATGGACCAGATGGGTGAGGTGGAGTACGCCGCCGGCGAGCCGAAGGGCACCCCCTGGCACCCGCACCGCGGCTTCGAGACCGTCACGTACCTGATCGACGGGACCTTCGTCCACCAGGACTCCAACGGTGGTGGCGGCACCATCGAGAACGGCGACACCCAGTGGATGACCGCCGGCTCGGGACTGCTGCACATCGAGGCCCCGCCGGAGTCGCTCGTCATGTCCGGCGGCCTCTTCCACGGCCTCCAGCTCTGGGTGAACCTGCCCAAGGCCGACAAGATGATGGCCCCGCGCTACCAGGACATCCGCGGCGGCGAGGTCCAGCTCCTCGCCTCCCCCGACGGCGGCGCGCTGCTCCGGGTCATCGCCGGTGAGCTCGACGGCCACCAGGGCCCGGGCATCACCCACACCCCGATCACGATGATCCACGCCACCGTCCGGCCCGGGGCCGAGGTGACCCTCCCGTGGCGCGAGGACTTCAACGGCCTCGCGTACGTCCTGGCCGGCCGCGGCACGGTCGGCGCGGAGCGCCGCCCCGTCACGATGGGCCGGACCGCGGTGTTCGGGGCCGGCGGATCGCTGACCGTCCGCGCGGACGAGCGGCAGGACGGCAACACCCCGGACCTGGAGGTCGTCCTGCTCGGCGGCCGTCCGATCCGGGAGCCGATGGCGCACTACGGACCGTTCGTGATGAACAGTCAGGCCGAACTGAAGCAGGCCTTCGAGGACTTCCAGGCCGGCCGCCTGGGCACTGTCCCGGCGGTCCACGGCATGTGACGGCCCCCGCCGTACGGGCCGGGTGACGGACCGTCACCCGTACGGGGGCGGCGGGCGGGACAGCCGTCGCGCACCGTGATCGGGTGGGAGGGTGCCCGCACCCAAGCCCCTCCTTCCCCAGAGCGCCCGCCGCGTGGCAGCCTGGTGCGGTGTCGTCCTGCTCGTCGTGGGCGTCGCCGCCGTCGCGATCTGGCTGGTCGTCACCCTGAAGACCGCGGTCACCCCGGTGCTGCTCGCCCTGCTCGGCACAGCGCTGCTCGGACCCGTTCACCGGTGGCTGATCGCCCGCAGGATCAACCGGTCGCTGGCCGCGGGCCTGACCTGCGCGGCCCTGGTCGCGGTGGTCGGCGGCGCCGGGTACATCGTGGTCACCGCCCTCGTCGACTCCGGCCCCCAGATCGTCTCCTCGCTGAAGGACACCGGCCAGTGGGTCGTCGACCATCTGGACATCGCCGGGGCCACGGACGTCGACGACCTGGCCGACAACGCGAAGAACCTGGTCGAGAAGTTCGGGGCGAGCGCGGCGGGCGGTCTGCTCAGCGGCATCAGCCTGGTCGGTTCGCTGGTGGCGACCAGTGTGCTGGCCCTGCTGCTGACCTTCTTCTTCCTGCGCGACTCGGACCGCGCGGTGAACCTGGCCCACGCGGTGGCCCCGCGCGGCACCGGGGACCTGGTGGAGGCCATGGGGCGCCGGGCGTTCGAGGCCGTCGAGGGCTTCATGCGCGGCACCACGTTCATCGCCCTGATCGACGCCGTGTGCATCACCGTGGGCCTGCTGATCCTGGACGTTCCGGGGGCGGTGGGGCTCGGCGCGCTGGTGTTCGTCGGCGCGTACATCCCGTACCTCGGGGCGTTCCTCTCCGGCGCGGTGGCGGTGCTGGTCGCGCTTGCCGACCGGGGGTTCGTGATCGCGCTGTGGGCCCTGGGTGTGGTGCTCGCGGTCCAGGCGCTGGAGGGGCATGTGCTCCAGCCGATGATCCAGAGCCGTACGGTCCAGATGCACCCCGCCATGATCATGATCGCGCTGACGGCGGGAGCGAGCGTGGCGGGCCTGCTCGGCATGCTGCTGGCCGTACCCCTGTGCGCGGCGGCCTTCGGCGTCCTGGGCGAGCTGCGCAACGGGTTCGGGACGCCTGCGGGCCCGCCCGGCGGTGCCTCCGGTCCGCCCGGCGGTGAGACCAGCCCCTCCGGCGCTTGAGGACGAACCGTTACGGAGGCGGGCCCGGGCGCTGCGGAGGCCGGGCCGCGAGGGCCAGGGGAGCACGAGGGACGTCAGGACGCGGCCTTCGCCAACCGCTCCGAGGCGGCCGACTCGGACAGCTCGAACCAGATCGACTTGCCCTCCCCGCGAGGGTCCACCCCCCACGCGTCCGCCAGCATCTCCATCAGCACCAGACCCCGCCCGCTGGACGCCATCTCGCCCGGCCGCCGTTTGTGCGGCAGTTCGTCACTGGCGTCGGCGACCTCGACGCGCAGCCGCCGCTCCCCCCGCTCGCCGGAGACCTCCGCCACCATCAGCGCGTCCCCGTCCGTGTGGACGAGCACGTTGGTGGCCATCTCGGAGACCATCAGGACCGCCGAGTCGACCTGCTCGGGATCGATCCAGTCGTGCAGCAGCTCGCGCACGAGCTGCCGGCCGACCGAGACCCGCTCGGGTTCGGCCTGCGCGATGGTCAGGACGCTGCGGCGCGGCGGCGCCTCCCGGGCGGGGGTGCTCTCGCGCCGCAGGATCAGGACCGCGATGTCGTCCTCCCGCCGGTCCGCGAGCGGCCCCGTCGTGTAGTGCGAGGTCGGCCCGTGCACGGCTTGGACCAGGGCGTCCGCCAGCTGCTCCAGGTCCTCGGCCGGCTCCTCCAGGACGGGGCGCAGCCGGGTCCAGCCGGTGGCCAGGTCGTGCCCGCCGGTCTCGATGAGGCCGTCCGTGCACAGCATGATCGTCTCGCCGGGTTCCAGGACCACGCGGGTGGTGGGGTAGTCGGAGTCCGTCTCGATCCCGAGCGGCAGCCCGCCGGCCGTCTGCCGGATCACCGCGGTCCCGTCGGCGCTGATCACCACCGGGTCGGGGTGGCCGGCGCGGGCGATGTCCAGGGTCCCGGCCTCCGGGTCCACCTCCGCGTACAGGCAGGTCGCGAAGCGCGGCGCCGCGGGTTCCTCGTCGCCCTCGACGCTCTCGTACGCGTCGGTGAGCCCGGACAGGAAGCGCGAGGCCCGGGCGAGCACCGCGTCCGGCCGGTGCCCCTCGGAGGCGT
The DNA here is from genome assembly GCF_000721175.1 of Streptomyces anulatus. Lineage (GTDB taxonomy): Bacteria > Actinomycetota > Actinomycetes > Streptomycetales > Streptomycetaceae > Streptomyces > Streptomyces anulatus_C. The sequence continues at coordinate 141,586 of NZ_JOEZ01000001.1, read as the reverse complement.
AGGCGCGCAGGGCGATGCGGAGCTGGCCCATCAGCCCGGCGGCCCGCACGTCGTGGCCCTGGACGTCGCCGATGACCAGGGCGATGCGGCCGTTGGGCAGCGGGATCATGTCGTACCAGTCGCCGCCCACCTGGAGTCCGCCGCCGGTCGGCACGTACCGCGCGGCCACCGTCATGCCGGGGATGTCCGGGCCGAGCGTCGGCATCATCGAGCGCTGGAGGCCGAGCGACAGCTCGCGTTCCGTCTCGGCCACCCCGGCGCGGGCCAGGGCCTGGGCGAGCATCCGGGCGACCGTCGAGAGCACCGCGCGCTCGTCCGGGGAGAACCCCACCGGATGCCGGAACCCGGCCATCCAGGCGCCCATCGTGCGGCCGGAGGACACCAGGGGCAGGAAGGCCCAGGACTGACGCCCGAAGCGCCGGGCGAGCGGCCAGGTGGCCGGGTAGCGGCGGCGGTACTCCTCGGGGGAGGGGAGGTAGATCGCGCGGCCGGTGCGGACGACCTCGGCGGCCGGGTAGTCGGTCTCCAGGGGCATGTCGGTGAAGGGTTCCTCGTCCTCGGTGGTGTGCCCGTGGTGCCCGATGATCGTCAGCCGCTCCCCGGCGGAGCCGAAGACCGCGAGGCCGTCCGGGGAGAAGCCGGGCATGGACAGCGACGCGGCGACCCGCAGCACCTCCGCGGTGGACCGGGCCTCGGCCAGCGCGCGCCCGGCGTCCAGCAGGAACGCCTCCCGGGAACGGCGCCAGTCCCCGGTGATCGGCGTGTGGACGGCGTCGGTGGAGCCGGGCTGCGGCTCGGCGACCTCCTGGAGCGTGCCGATGAGGACGTAGCTCCCGACGTCCTGGCCCGGCGGGACGACCGGCTTGGAGCGGCTGCGGACGATACGGAGGACCTGCCCGCGCTCGTCCACGATCCGCAGCCGCGCCTCGGCGAGGGTTCCCTCGGTGACCGCGAGGTTCACCACCCCGTAGATCTCGTTCCAGTCGACCGGGTGGAAACGCGAGCGCACGGCGGCTTCCCGGTAGCTGCCGGGCTCGGGCGGGAGGCCGAGCAGCCGGGCCGCCTCCGCGTCGAGCGTGACCGTTCCGGCCGCGTTGTCCCAGCGCCACAGGCCCGTCGCGATCGCGGCCAGGACTTCCTCGGTGCGCATTGCCCCACTTTAGGAAGGTCTGCTCGACGGACGCCACCGAGGAGCCGCCACCTGCCCCGGCGGCCGGGTGGTACGGCGACGTAAAGGGAAATGAAGCGTCCCGGCCCCGGGCGGTAGCCTGGGGAAGCTCAATCCACCCCTCGGGGGTGCCCGGCGGGTCATGACCGGGGTCACGACGCCTGGCACGGCACCTCGCGGCGTTGCCGAAACGTCCGAATCGCTCCGCGGTGAGGACGCTCCGGCGCCTTGCGACGCACCGCACCGGACGCCGCGCCCTGCCCGGCCCTGACCCGCCGGGCACCCCCACCCCGCGAAGACTGGATGAACGACGATGCATCGGTACAGGTCCCACACCTGCGGCGAGCTCCGCGCCTCTGACGTCGGCACCGACGTCCGGCTGAGCGGCTGGCTGCACAATCGCCGAGACCTGGGTGGCATCCTCTTCATCGATCTGCGCGACCACTACGGTCTGGTGCAGCTCGTCGCCCGCCCCGGCACCCCCGGCAACGACGCCCTGGCGAAGCTCACCAAGGAGACCGTCGTCCGGATCGACGGCAAGGTCTCCGCGCGCGGAGCCGACAACGTGAACCCGGAGCTGCCGACCGGCGAGATCGAGATCGAGGTCACCGAGGTCGAGGTGCTGGGTGAGGCCGGCCCGCTGCCCTTCACGATCAACACCGAGGACGGCGTCAACGAGGAGCGGCGCCTGGAGTACCGCTTCCTCGACCTGCGCCGCGAGCGCATGCACCGCAACATCATGCTGCGCTCGGCCGTGATCGCCTCCATCCGCTCCAAGATGGTGGCCCTCGGCTTCAACGAGATGGCGACCCCGATCCTCACCGCGACCTCGCCCGAGGGCGCCCGTGACTTCGTCGTCCCGTCACGGCTGAACCCCGGCAAGTTCTACGCGCTGCCGCAGGCCCCGCAGCAGTTCAAGCAGCTGCTGATGATCTCGGGCTTCGACCGCTACTTCCAGATCGCGCCCTGCTTCCGCGACGAGGACGCCCGCGCCGACCGCTCGCCGGGCGAGTTCTACCAGCTCGACGTCGAGATGTCCTTCGTCGAGCAGGAGGACGTCTTCCGGCCGATCGAGAAGCTGATGACGGAGCTCTTCGAGGAGTTCGGCAACGGCCGCCACGTCACCTCGCCGTTCCCGCGCATCCCGTTCCGCGAGTCGATGCTGAAGTACGGCAACGACAAGCCGGATCTGCGCGCCAAGCTGGAGCTCGTCGACATCTCGGACGTCTTCGCCGACTCCGGGTTCAAGGCGTTCGCCGGCAAGCACGTCCGCGCGCTGCCGGTCCCGGACACCGCGGGTCAGTCCCGGAAGTTCTTCGACGGCCTCGGTGAGTACGCCGTCGAGCACGGCGCCAAGGGCCTGGCCTGGGTGCGCGTGGGCGAGGACGGCACGCTCGCCGGTCCGATCGCCAAGTTCCTCACCGAGACCGACGTCAAGACGCTCACCGAGCGCCTGTCGCTGGTCCCGGGCCACGCCGTCTTCTTCGGCGCGGGCGAGTTCGACGAGGTCTCCAAGATCATGTCGGCGGTCCGGGTCGAGGCCGCCAAGCGCGCCGGCCACTTCGAGGAGGGCGTCTTCCGGTTCTGCTGGATCGTCGACTTCCCGATGTACGAGAAGGACGAGGAGACCGGCAAGATCGACTTCTCGCACAACCCCTTCTCGATGCCCCAGGGCGGCCTGGCCGACCTGGAGGAGAAGGACCCGCTGGACATCCTCGCCTGGCAGTACGACATCGTCTGCAACGGCATCGAGCTGTCCTCGGGCGCCATCCGTAACCACGAGCCCGAGCTGATGCTCAAGGCCTTCGAGATCGCCGGTTACGACCGCGAGACCGTCGAGCACGAGTTCGCGGGCATGCTGCGCGCGTTCCGCCTCGGCGCCCCGCCGCACGGTGGCATCGCCCCGGGCGTCGACCGCATCGTGATGCTGCTCGCCGACGAGCCGAACATCCGCGAGACGATCGCCTTCCCGCTCAACGGCAACGCCCAGGACCTGATGATGGGCGCCCCGACCGAGCTGGACGAGACCCGTCTGCGCGAGCTGAACATCCAGCTGCGCAAGCCGGTCGCCGCGAAGGGCGCGTCGGAGAAGCCCGCGTCGGAGAAGCCCGTCTCGGAGAAGCCCGTCTCGGAGAAGTAGTCCGCAGGACCGGCGGCCCGTACGGTCCCGCTCCGCGGATGTTTCACGTGAAACAGCCCCCGATCACCCGATCGGGGGCTGTTTCGTTGCACACGGCTGGAGGGCCGGCGAGGGCAGGGCGACTCGGTACAGCCGGATGGCCCCGGTTCGGGTTCGGCCGGGCCGGGCCCGGCAAAGACTGGCACCGAGACACCCCTCTCGCACCCCGCTGCCGCGTCGCGCCGCCCGCCGCCACCCGAGGAGCCCGCCACCGTGTCCGTCCCACGCCGCCCGCCCGCCCTGCTCGCCGCACCACTCCTCGTCCTGGCCCTGCTGCTCACCGGCTGCGCTTCCGGCGCCGCTCCCGCGAAGACCCCCGTGGGCGCCCCGGGGCAGGGCGCCGCGGGCCCGCAGTCCGACGCCGCGTCCGCGCTGCGGGCCTCACCCACCGCGGCGCCCGTCCCGAGCCCCGCCGAGATCCCGGACCTGGGACCGGAGACGCGCGCGGCCATCCCCGCCGACGCCCGCCAGGCGTTCGTCGTGACCGGCGAGGAGGCCGACTCCAACCAGTCCAGCGCGGTCCTGTACAGCCGCGAGGACCCGGTGAAGGGCTGGCAGCCGCTCGCGGGGCCCTGGCCGGCGCACAACGGCATGGAGGGCTGGACCGACCACCATGTGGCGGGCGACCTGAGGTCCCCCACGGGCGTCTACCCGCTCACCGACGCGGGCGGCCGGCTCCCCGACCCGGGAGCGCTGCTGCCGTACGACGAGCATCCCCGGTTCGCGGTGGACGGCGAGGGCTTCTTCGGAGAGCCGCTGGAGGGCTCCTTCGACTACGTCGTCGCGATCAACTACAACCGCACGGAGGGCGTCAGCCCCCTGGACCGCACCCGCCCGCTCGGCCTCGAACGCGGCGGCGGCATCTGGATCCACGTCGACCACGGCGGCCCGACCCAGGGCTGCGTCTCCATCCCGGAGGAGCACATGGAGGAACTCCTGCGCACCCTGGACCCGGTGATGAACCCGGTGATCGTGATGGGCGATGCGCAGACGTTGGGGCGGTGAACGGAACGCGAGGAGCCCGGGACCGCTGTTCACGGTCCCGGGCTCCTCGCGCGTACGGAGGCGTTACGCCGGCTTCTCCTCCAGACGCGGGAACAGCACCGCGCCCTTCGTCACCGTCGTGCCCGCGGGCAGGATGCCCCACGCGCCCGCGTCCTGGACCTTCTGGTCGGCCAGCGCGCCCAGGGACTCCTCGGCGCCCAGGGACTCCCACAGGCTCTGCGAGGTCTCCGGCATCACGGCGTTGAGCAGGACCGCGACCCCGCGCAGCGCCTCGGCGGCCGTGTACAGGATGGTCGCGAGGCGGGCCTGGCCCTCGGGGGTGGTGTCCTTGGCCACCTTCCACGGCTCCTGCTCCGTGATGTAGCCGTTGACCTGCTTCACGAAGTCGAAGACCGCCAGGATGCCGGACTGGAAGTCCAGCTCCTCGCCGATCTTCTGGTCGGCGGTCGCCACGGCCTTGGCGAGGCCCTCCTGCACGGCCCGCTCGGCGTCACCGACGGCCGTCGCCTCCGGCAGTGCCCCGCCGAAGTACTTGCCGACCATCGCCGCCACGCGCGAGGCGAGGTTGCCGTAGTCGTTGGCCAGCTCGGAGGTGTAGCGGGCGGTGAAGTCCTCCCAGGAGAACGACCCGTCGCTGCCGTACGCGATGGCCCGCAGGAAGTACCAGCGGTACGCGTCCACGCCGAAGTGCGAGGTCAGGTCCTGCGGCTTGATGCCGGTCAGGTTGGACTTCGACATCTTCTCGCCGCCGACCATCAGCCAGCCGTTGGCGACGACCTTGCCGGGGAGCGGCAGGCCCTGCGCCATCAGCATCGCGGGCCAGATCACCGAGTGGAAGCGGAGGATGTCCTTGCCGATCAGGTGCACGTCCGCCGGGAACGTACCGTCGAACTTCTCCTGGTTGGCGCCGTAGCCGACCGCCGTCGCGTAGTTGAGCAGCGCGTCGATCCAGACGTAGATGACGTGCTTGTCGTCCCAGGGGACCGGGACGCCCCAGTCGAAGGTCGAGCGCGAGATCGACAGGTCCTGAAGGCCCTGCTCGACGAAGTTCACGACCTCGTTGCGCGCCGACTCGGGCTGGATGAAGCCGGGGTTCGCCGCGTAGAACTCCAGCAGCTTCGGGCCGTACTCGCTCAGCTTGAAGAAGTAGTTCTCCTCCTTGAGGAGCTCCACCGGCTTCTTGTGGACCGGGCAGAGCTTCTGGCCGGCGAACTCGCCCTCGCCGTCGATCAGATCGCCGGGGAGCTTGTACTCCTCGCAGCCCACGCAGTACGGGCCTTCGTACCCGCCCTTGTAGATCTCGCCCTTGTCGTACAGGTCCTGCACGAACTCCTGCACACGGTCGGTGTGCCGCTTCTCCGTCGTCCGGATGAAGTCGTCGTTCGCGATGTTGAGGTGCTCCCAGAGGGGCTTCCACGCCTCTTCGACGAGCTTGTCGCACCAAGCCTGCGGAGTGACGTCGTTCGCCTCGGCCGTGCGCATGATCTTCTGACCGTGCTCGTCCGTGCCGGTGAGGTACCACACCTTCTCGCCGCGCTGGCGGTGCCAGCGCGTGAGCACGTCCCCTGCAACGGTCGTGTAGGCGTGGCCCAGGTGAGGAGCGTCGTTGACGTAGTAAATGGGGGTCGAGACGTAGTACGCCGTCGCCCCCTGCTTCTCGGATCCAGTGGCCGCCATGGTCGAAATCCTAACGGCCACGGCAAGATCCACTCACCTCGATGAGCGGAACCCCGCGCGCGGGCGGAGGAGTGCGCTCCGGTGGTGGCCCACGGCGGAACGGTCACGGCGGTACCGGGCCCGGAGGGCGGCGGTCTCGCCGTGACCGTACGGCTGCCGGTCGATCAGGCCTCGGAGCCGCCCGCGCGCGCGGCGGTCCAGGCCGGCAGCCCGGCGAGGATCTCCCGGTAGAGCTCGGCGTCCGCGATCTCGCGGGGTGCCGGGCCCGCGTGGAAGAACCCGGCGTTCGGTGCGTCGAGCTTCCGCAGGAAGTCGAAGCCCTTCGCGTCCTGCTCGCCGAAGGCGACGAACTGGAAGAACAGCGGCAGCCGCGCCGCGTCCGTGAGGGCCTGCCGGGCGGCCTGCTTGGCGTCCGGCGGGCCGTCCGTCTGGAAGATCACGAGAGCCGGACCCGTGGCCTCCGTCTTCTTGTGGTGCGCCACGATCTCCTCGACCGCGCGGTGGTAGTGCGTCCGGCCCAGCCGGCCGAGGCCCGCGTGCAGCTCGTCGACGCGGCCCTCGTGGCCGGAGAGCCCGATGGACCCGGTGCCGTCGATGTCGGTCGAGAAGAAGACGACCTGCACGGTGGCGTCCTCGTCCAGATGCGCGGCGAGCGCGAGCGTCCGGTCGCCCAGGTGCTGGGCGCTGCCGTCCTTGTAGAACGGCCGCATCGAGCCGGAGCGGTCGAGCACCAGGTAGACGCGGGCGCGGAGCCCGGACAGCCCGTGTGCCTTGAGCGCCGTCTGCGCCGCCTTGTACGGGGCGACGAGCTGCGGAGCGCTCGACTTGACCCGCGCGAGCGTGGTGGCGGGCTTGCCGGGGGCGGGCTCCGATGCGGTCGCGGCCGGCTCCGAGCCGGCGGGGGCCGCCGGGGCCTCTTCTGCGACGGTCGGCGTCTTGGCGGCCTCCGGTGCCTCTGTGGCTGCCGGTGCGGCTTCGGGGGCCTTCGGGGCCTTGGAGGCGTTGGGAGCCTTCGGGGTCTCAGGGGTGGTCTGAGGCGCCTCGGGGGCGGTCTCCGGGACCTCCGCCACTGCCGGTGCGGGTGTGGCCTCCGCTGCCGGCTCCGGCTTGGACTCCGGCTCCGGCTTTGCTGCCGGTTCCGGCTTGGACTCCGGCTCCGGCTTTGCTGCCGGTTCCGGCTTGGACTCCGGCTCCGGCTTCGCTGCGGTCTCCGGCTCAGGCGCCGACTCCGGGGTCTCGTCGAGGTCGAGGTCGATCGTGATCGGCTCCGGGGCCGATGCGGGCTCGGCCTTGACGGGCTCTTCGGCCTTGACCGGCTCCTTGGTGGCCACCGGCTCTTCTGCGACCACCGGCTTTTCTGCGACCGCCGGCTCCTTGGTGGCCTCCGGCTCTTCTGCGACCACCGGCTCCTTGGTGGCCACCGGCTCCGGCTGCGGCTCCGTGGGCTTCTCCGCCTTCGGGGCGTCCTTCGGGGCCTCCTCCAGAGTCTCCTTCGGTGCCGACGCCTGCGCGGGGACGGTCGGCGACGGCTTGGCGGTGGCGGCCGCCTTGTCGAAGGCCTCCGCCACCAGGTCGGTGGCCTTCGAACCGTCACTCTCCGTGGAGTCGGCGGATTCGGTGGCGTCGGCGGCGGTGGAAGCCTTCGACGTGGCCGCGGACGCCGTGGACGGTGCGTCGGCGGAGGACGGGACAGAGGACGAGGGCGAGGCCGGGGCCGGAATCGACGCCTTCGGCTCGGCGGCGGGCTCGGCCGCCGAAGTGGTCTCCGGCTCCGTCTCCTTGGGCTGAGTGCGCTCGGCCTGGGGCGGGACGGTGGCCGTGGCCGGCTCGTCCTGCTCCGTGCGGCCGAACACCTTACGCAGCAAGCTCCGAATGCCCATGGGCGAGGCCTTTCGCATGAGTTGGGTGCGGGAAATGTCCGACCTGGGTGAATTCGTCCCTGGCCAGGACGGATACGTAAGGTTAGCGGCCGGATCCGGCCGTTCGCCGGTGCGGCCCGCCCCTGCGTCAACCGAGCCGAAACCGTTCCCGGACCGAGTCCACGAGCGTGTCCGGCGCCGACCCTCAAGGGAACAGCGGTGGCCCGGACTTCACCCGCCGTTCACCGGGAGTCCCTCGGACCGCGTGGAGGCGCACCTACCGTCACGCACGACACCAGACGGAGGGAATCCACGTGCGCAACCTGCTGCCGTTCATCAGCTCGCATCCCGGTGGGCGTTCCGCGCTGACCTGCCGCTTCCGCTGCGGCGACGCCTGCTTCAAGGAGACGCCCAACAACAGCGACAACGAGTACGCCGGCGACATCATCGCCGGTGCCGTGTCGCGCCGCTCGATGATGCGCGCCGCCGCCGTGGTCACCGTCGCCACCGCGGCCGGGACCGCCGCGCTGACCGGCCCGAGTGCCCCGCAGGCCGAGGCCGCCGCGCTCGCCGGGCATGGACACCGACCGGGCCACCCCCACGAACCGGCCCGGTCCGGGGCGCGTGGCCTGCGGTTCTCGCCGGTCGCGCCCAACAAGGACGACAAGGTCACGATCCCCGACGGGTACGCCCAGAACGTGGTGATCCGCTGGGGCGACCCGATTCTGCGCGGCGCGCCCGCCTTCGACCCGGACAAGCAGACCGCGAAGGCGCAGGCGGGCCAGTTCGGTTACAACAACGACTTCCTCTCCCTGCTCCCGCTGCGCGGCGAGCGCGGGCGGCAGGTGATGGTCGCGAACCACGAGTACACGGACGAGCTCCTCATGTTCCGCGGCTACGATCCGGCCAACCCGACCCGCGAACAGGTGGAGATCGCCTGGGCGGCGCACGGACTCTCCGTGGTCGTCGTCCAGGAGGAGAACCGGACCGGCAAGCTGGGACCGGTCAACCGGCACCCGCTGAACCGCCGCCTGACCGCGACGAGCGAGTTCCGCGTGACGGGCCCGGCCGCGGGCAGCCCCCTGCTGCGTACGTCCGCCGACCGCACGGGCCGCAAGGTGCTCGGCACCCTCAACAACTGTGGGGGCGGCACCACTCCGTGGGGCACCACGTTGCACGGCGAGGAGAACTTCAACCAGTACTTCGCCAACGGCAACACCGACATGCACAAGCGGTACGGGATCGGCACCGGCGCATCCGAGCGCAAGTGGGAGCGGTTCGACCGGCGGTTCGACCTGGCGAAGGAGCCCAACGAGGCCAACCGCTTCGGCTGGGTCGTCGAACTCGACCCGTACGACCCGGACTCCACCCCGCGCAAGCGGACCGCGCTGGGCCGGTTCAAGCACGAGGCCGCAGAGCCCCGGCTCACCTCCGACGGCCGCCCGGTCGTCTACATGGGCGACGACGAGAAGTTCGACTACCTCTACAAGTTCGTCTCCAGCAAGCGGATGAAGAAGGGCAACTCGCGTGCCGCACGCGAGCACAACCTGACGCTGCTGGACGAGGGCACGCTGTACGTCGCCAAGCTGACCGGCGACTCTCCGGTCACCGAGATCGACGGCACCGGAAAGCTGCCCGTGGACGGGGAGTTCGACGGCAGCGGCGTCTGGATCCCGCTGGCCACCGGCACCACCTCGCACGTACCCGGCATGACCGCCGACGAGGTGTACGTCTACACGCGGCTGGCCGGTGACAAGGTCGGCGCGACCAAGATGGACCGCCCCGAGGACGTCGAGCCCTCGCCGCGCACCGGCCGGGTCTATGTGGCGCTCACCAACAACTCGGACCGCGGCAAGGAGGGCAAGCCCGGCGCGGACGAGGCGAACCCGCGCAACGGCAACAAGCACGGGCAGATCCTGGAGCTCGCGGAGAACTGGGACGACCCGGCCGGCGACGGCTTCGCCTGGCGGCTGTTCCTCGTGGCGGGCGACCCGGAGGACCCGTCGACGTACTACGCGGGCTTCCCCAAGGAGAACGTCAGCCCCATCTCCTGCCCGGACAACGTGGCGTTCGACGCGCACGGCAACCTGTGGATCTCCACGGACGGCAACAAGCTCGGCTCGCACGACGGGCTGTTCGGCGTGGCGACCCACGGTGACCGGCGCGGCGAGCTGAAGCAGTTCCTGACCGTCCCGACCGGGGCCGAGACCTGCGGCCCGGTCATCCAGGACCGCCGTGTCCTGGTCGCGGTCCAGCACCCGGGCGAGGTCGACGGGGCCTCCGTGGAGAACCCGGCGAGCGTCTGGCCCGATGGGCCGGGCAGGATCGTCCGTCCCTCCGTCGTCGCCGTCTGGCGCAAGGACGGGCGCGACATCGGCGTGTGAGGTCCGGTGGGCGGGAGGCGTTATTGCTTCCCGCCTGCCACCCGGTCCGCATTACAGTCGGACCCATGGTTTCCGGTGACGCACCGCAGGCGGAAGGAAGCGTCCGGATCGACGTGTGGATCTGGTCGGTCCGGCTGACGAAGACCCGCGCCCAGGCGGCCGCCGCCTGCCGGGCAGGACATGTGAAGGTCGGCGGCGAGCGGGCCAAACCCGCACAGGCCGTGCGCGTCGGCGACGAGGTGCGGCTCCGGCACGCGGGGCGGGACCGGGTGGTCGTCGTCTCGAAGATCGTGAAGAAGCGGGTCGGCCCGCCGGTGGCGGCGGAGTGCTTCGTCGACAACAGCCCGCCCCCGCCGCCCCGCGAGCTCGCGATCCAGGTCCCCGTGCGGGACCGGGGCACGGGTCGTCCGACCAAGCGCGACCGCCGGGAGATGGAACGTCTTCAGGGGCGCCCGCCGGAGAGCTGAGTCAGCGGCGGCCCGGTGTTTCACGTGAAACACCGGGCCGGCCTGCCGCGCAGACAGTCCGCAGGCCTTGATGAGCCCTGGTTCAGCCCCTGATCAGCCCTGATCAACTCTGGTAGCCCTCCACCTCGTCGGCGGGACGGACCTTCGCCGTCGAGGGGTCCTCGCCGTACTCGCTGAGCGCCCGCCGTCGGCGCAGCAGGTCCCAGTACTGGTCGAGCTGGACCTCCACCTCCCGCAGCCGGGCCTCCTCGTCCGTGGACAGGCCCATCTTCGCCACGGAGCGGTCGCGCAGGTCGCGCTCCTCGGAGACCAGGTCGTCGATGTTCTCGAAGATGTCGTGGTCGGCCATGACACCTCTTTCGGGTCGTTCGGTCGTTCGGTGGCGGTCGTCGCTCGTTGGCGGCCACGGATCCCACTCTCGTCCGCGCACCGCCTCATCGCACGTCGGCCGGGGACCTCTTGTTCCGCAGGAGCACCCGGGCCGCCACCGCTCCCACGAGCAGGACCGCACCGACCGCCAGCACCACCCACACCGTGGTCCGCAGCGAGGCGGTCAGGGCGTCGAACACCGCCGTGGCCGCGTCCCGGTCGCTGCCCGGCACCTCGTCCAGCACCCGACTGCGGCCGGTCGCGACCAGCACCCGGAGCACGACCGCTCCGAGCACGAAGCCGGCACCCACGATCGCGGTGGCCCACAGCCCGGCCCGTAGCCCGCGCCGTACCGTCGCGATGCCCACCACCAGGACGAGCAGGACCAGCGTGGCGACCGCCGGCCAGATGCTGCAGTAGCGAAGCCACCGGAACGAGCTCCGGAGGTCATCGGCCTGACCGGGGCCGAGCACGGTGATCTCCGTCCGCTCGACCGGGATCAGGTCCGCGAAGGGCACCCCGTCGCGGACCAGGTCCTGCTTGACCTGGTCGATCACCGGGGCCAGATCGATGGTCACGGGCTCTCCGCTGTCGCCGTCGAGGGCGGCCGCCACGGCCTTGTGGGCGGCCCTGTTCGCGGTGTCCCAGGCGTTCCGGAAGGCCTCGGTCGTGGTGAAGGACTGCGCGGACCCGTGCAGGAACTCCCGGACCGTGTCCTGGAGCGGGCCGAGATCGATCTGCCGCATCGCCTCCTCGGTGACCAGGTCCGCGACGGTGTTCCGCACCGCGGGGTCGGAGGAGAGCGGGGACACGGCGGCGACGTACCGGTCGGTGTCGTCGATCTCCAGGTCGACCCAGGCGGAGAGCGCACTGAACGGCACGAGGACGGCGAGCAGGACGAGCAGGAGCGCCGAGAAGGCCGCCGAGGTCGCCGAGATCGCCGAGGGAGAGGGAGAGGTCCGCACTCCTCCAGGGAATCCCTTACGGAGCCGGGCCGCTCCGGGCCGTACGCCATTCGAGTTGCCGGGCGGCGCGGTCGGGTGTGCCCTGGAGGGACGGGGCCGTGCTACGGGGCGACGGAAGGAGCTGTCCGCGATGGCCACACACGCAGCCATGCCCGGCCGAAGGGGCACCCGCGCGCATGCGCGAACCCGCCACCACACTCCGCTCGCCTGGGCTCTGCCTCTGGTGCTCGGTGTGATCTACGGCTTCTACGCGGCGTTCATCCGTCGCGACGGCGGCCCCAGCACCGGCGGGCAGGTCCTGCTCGGGCTCGTCGCCGGTGCCGCTCTGGCGGCCCTCTGCTTCGCGCTGGGCCGGATCCAGCGCTCGCTTCCGCGCGAGCTGCGGGCAGCCGCGTACGGTGCGCTGACGGCGTGCGCGATCGGCTTCCTGGTGAGCCTCACCGACACCAGCGTGCTGCGGTCGACCGCTCTGGGGCTGGCGGTCGGGGCGGGCGTCCTCTGCGTCTCGTTCTACTTCTTCTACACGCGGGAGACGTGAAGCCCGTGCGCGTCCGGGCCCGGCTCCGGGACCGGCGTCCGTGCTCCTCCGGCCGTGTGCGCGGCCGCCAGATTCAGTCTGGCGGCCGCGCCCCCGCGTCTGGCGCCCAAGAGGTGAGCAAGCGGAACGGCCCGGCCCCGGACGGGAGAGCCGGGAAGCGGCGGAGGAGGCGGGAGGAGGAGCGAGCGATGACGACGATGGCGGTGCCGGGCGCGGGAAGCAGCCTTCCGCTGCGTCGCGGTGATCATCGGCAGCACCCGTGAAGGCCGTGTCGGCGATGCGGTCGGCCGCTGGTTCATGGAGCGGGCCCAGGACCGGAGCGAGCTGGAGCTCGCCCCACCGACGACCCACAAGGAAATGGATCATGAGCACTGAACTGGCCATCGAGACCACGGGGCTGGTGAAGGTCTTCGGCGACAACCGTGCGGTGGACGGCATCGACCTCGCCGTCCCCACCGGCACCGTCTACGGCGTCCTCGGACCCAACGGCGCCGGCAAGACCACCGCCGTCCGCATGCTCGCGACCTTGCTGCGGCCTGACGGCGGCACGGCCCGGGTGTTCGGCAAGGACGTCGTGAAGGACGCCGACGCGGTCCGCAGCCGGGTCAGCCTGACCGGGCAGTACGCCTCGGTGGACGAGGACCTGACCGGCTCGGAGAACCTCGTCCTGCTCGGCCGGCTGCTCGGGCACACCAAGCCGGCGGCCCGCGACCGGGCGGCCCAGCTGCTCGAAGGGTTCGGGCTGACCGAGGCGGCGGACAAGCAGGTGAAGAACTTCTCGGGAGGCATGCGGCGGCGCATCGACATCGCCGCGTCCATCCTGAACACGCCGGACGTGCTGTTCCTGGACGAGCCGACCACCGGACTCGACCCCCGCAGCCGCAACCAGGTGTGGGACGTCGTGCGGGCGGTCGTCGCCCACGGCACCACGGTCCTGCTGACCACGCAGTATCTGGACGAGGCGGACCAGCTGGCCTCCCGCATCGCGGTGATCGACCACGGCAAGGTCATCGCCGAGGGAACCAAGGGCGAGCTCAAGGCCTCCGTCGGCTCCGGCACCGTCCATCTGCGGCTGCGGGACGGCGATCAGCGGGCCGAGGCACAGCGGGTGCTGGCGCTCGCGCTGAACGCGGAGGTCCAGCTGGACGCGGACCCGGTGGCGCTGACCGCCCGGATCGACGCACGGAGCACCGAGCAGGGCGCGGCGGAACAGGCCGGGCGCGCTCTGGCCGAGCTGGCCCGGTGCGGCATCACGGTCGACAACTTCTCGCTGGGACAGCCCAGCCTCGACGAGGTCTTCCTCGCACTCACGGACAAGAAGGGAGTGGCGGCATGAGCACCGTGACCGCCAAGACGGAGCTGGCGGACGTCGCGTTCGCCGCGCCGGACAAGGAACGCCTCTCGCAGCTCCTGGTGGGCCAGGACCGCCCGCCGAGGCCCAGCGCCCTGTCGGCATCGGTGACCTTCGGCTGGCGCGCCATGCTGAAGATCAAGCACGTGCCGGAACAGCTCTTCGATGTGACGGCTTTCCCGATCATGCTGGTCCTGATGTACACGTACCTCTTCGGAGGGGCGCTGGCCGGCTCCACGCAGGAGTACATCCAGTTCCTGCTGCCCGGCATCATGGTGATGAGCGTCGTGATGATCACGATGTACACGGGTATCGCGGTGAACACGGACATCGCCAAGGGTGTCTTCGACCGGTTCCGCACGCTGCCGATCTGGCGGCCCGCTCCGATGGTCGGCTATCTCCTCGGCGACGTCCTGCGCTATCTGCTGGCGTCGGCGGTGATGCTCGCCGTCGGCATGATCATCGGGTTCCGCCCGGCCGGCGGTGTGCTCGGCGTGCTGGCCGGCGTCGCTCTGCTGGTCGTGTTCTCGTTCGCGTTCTCCTGGATCTGGACGATGTTCGGGCTGCTGCTGCGCTCCGAGAAGTCGGTGATGGGCGTCAGCATGATGGTGATCTTCCCGCTGACGTTCCTCAGCAATGTCTTCGTCGACCCGAAGACGATGCCGGGCTGGCTCCAGGCCTTCGTGAACAACAGCCCGGTCACCCACCTCGCCACGGCGGTGCGTGAGCTGATGGAGGGCAACTGGCCGGCCACCGCCATCGCCTGGACGCTGGGCTGGTCCGGGGTGCTCCTGGTGGTCTTCGGCGTGGTGACGATGCGGCTCTACAACCGGAAGTGACGGACCGGTGTCCGACGGCGGAGGTACTTGCCGCGGGCGTCGGGGACGTATCCGCCCCGTGCATCCTTGACCTTCCCCGCGGGGGAAGCCCCAGCATCGGTGGGGCCTGGCGGGAAGCGCCCGGTACGAGGAGGTACGGGGTGGAACGCGAAGGCCGCGGGGTGGGCGCCGCGAGCGGGGGGCTGGTGACGATCGGGGAGTTCGCCCGGTTGTCCCGGCTCTCCGCCAAGGCGCTCCGGCGCTACGACGAGCTGGGTCTGCTCCGGCCCGCCCTGGTCGATCCGGTGAACGGCTACCGGTACTACGACCCGGCGCAGGTGGAAGGGGCCCGGCTCGTGGCGTGGCTGCGCAGGATCGGCATGCCGCTGAGCCGGATCGGCCGGGTCGTGGCGCTCGACGCGGGTGCCGCGGCCGTGGAGATCCGGGCCTACTGGGCGCGGGTGGAGGCCGAGACGGCGGCCCGGCGCGATCTGGCGATGTACCTCGTCGACCATCTGTCAGCGGAAGGCGGGGCCATGTCGCGGATACCGGGAAACACGGGAAGCACGGGGGACACGAGGGACACGGGGGGCACGGGGAACACGGGGGGCACGGATAACGGACGGGTGCCAGGCGGGCCCGGGCTGTCGGAGGGGCCGGGGGCAGTGCGGCTCGCGATCCGGTGTGCGGCGCTGACCGATACCGGTGCCGTGCGTACGGCGAATCAGGACGCGGCGTTCGCGGGGCCCTGGATGCTGGCGGTCGCCGACGGTTTCGGGGAGGGCGGGGCCGAGGCGAGTGCTGCGGCGATCGAGGCTCTCAGGCCCCGCGCGTGGGGTGCCCAGCACGGTGGGCTGTCCGCCGCGGATCTGCTGAACGCCCTGGAGGACACGGCGGATTCCGCGTCGCGGGCGGTCCGGGCCGCGGTCGCGCCCTGTGCGGCCCCGGACGGTTCGGGGACCACGCTCACCGCGATGCTGTGGACCGGATCGCGGCTCGGGCTCGTGCACATCGGGGACTCGCGGGCCTATCTGCTGCGGGGCGGGGAACTGTTCCGGATCACGCACGACCACAGCCTGGTCCAGTCGATGGTCGACGACGGTTCGCTGGGCCCGGAGGAGGCCGCCTCTCACCCGGGGCCCGCACTGCTGCTGAAGGCCCTGGTCGGCGAGGCGCGGTCCGCCCCGGTGGCCGTGGCGTGCCGCCCCGACGTCCGCTTGCAGGAGGTGATGGCCGGGGACCGCTATCTGCTCTGCTCGGACGGTCTGTCGGCGGTGGTGGACGAGGCGGTCCTCAGGGCGGCGGTCATCGCTGCGGACGACCCGGATGAGGCCGTACGCCGGTTGGCCGGCCTGGCCCGAGAGGCGGGCGGACCCGACAACGTGGCATGTGCCGTCGCTGACGTCGTCGTCGAGGACGACCACCAGCGGCCGGCTCCGGGAGACCGTGACGAGGGCCGTGGTCACCGCGTCGAAGAGCCCGAAGGCCTCGGCGCCCTCCGGTGAGCTGCTGCCCTGCGGACCGCCGGCCTGCGAGCCGCTGCGCTGCGAGATGCCGGGCGGGGCGCTGCCCTGCCAGCCGCCGCCCGGCGGACTCGTGCCCGTTTCCGTGCCGGGCCCTACGTCGTGCGTCCCGTCGGGACCCGGGCTCCCGGTGGCTTCCGGGACCGCGCCGGAGCCGGAAACCTGCCGGGCCCCGGACCGTCCGCTCCGCCCACGGCGACTTCGACCGGGTCACCGAGGAGCACGGCGAGCCGACCGTCCGACGCCTGCGCCGCCGCCGGCGGACCGGCGCAGGCCGCGCGGGACCTGCACCCAGGGCCAGTAGCCGGGGGTGTTGTCGGGTTCCCAGCAGGAACCGCCGACCACCGATCGCCCCGCGCCTCGTGCGCGGCGTCGGTGACGAGGGTGCTCCTGCCTGTCCCGGCCCGGCCTCGCCGGTGACCAGCACGAGAACGCCGTGGCTGCCCGTGGCCCGGGCGATCTCCGCGCGGAGGACACCGGCGGGATGGTCGCGCCCGAAGAGAGCGGGGGGCATGACCACACGATAGGAGCACCCACTGACAACGGCCCCTCGTTCCTCCGCGGGGCCGTTGTGGGTGGGGCTGCAGGTGGGGTTGTCAGTTGCGGACGACCGTCACCGGGCACGGCGCGTGCTGGGTGACGTGGAGGCTGACCGAACCGAGCAGGGTGGCCTTGAAGCCGGTGTGGCCGCGGGCCCCCACGACGAGCAGGTCGGCGCCCTGGGCGCGGTCCAGCAGGGCCTGGGCCGGATTGCCGATGACCACGATCTTGCTGACGGCGGCGGCTCCCGCGGCGCCGAGGGCCTCCTCCAGCGCCTCGGTGAGGGCGACGGTGGCCATGGCCTGCGGGTCGAAGTCCTCCGGCATGCCCGGCATCATCGACGCCCAGCTGGTGGGAGGGTACTCCCAGCTGTTCACGGCCTCCACCGTGGCGCCGGTCAGCTCGGCCTGCCGCACGGCCCAGTGCAGTGCCTTGATCGAGGAGTCGGATCCGTCGACGCCCACAACGATCCTGCCCATGTATGTGCCTCCAGCTCGGTGAAGCTCGGTACGACCGGGCACAGCCCGGTAAAGCGTCCGATCTCACTGTAATCACAACCGGCAATGTGGGCGGGCCGGGTGACCCGCTCATGGGCCGCCCGCACGGCCTCAGTCCAGCCGCAGGTCCGCGAGCTGCTGCTCGAAGGGGACGACCGCGTCCTCCCCGTCGTCAAGGCCCGGCGTCCGCGAGGCCCCGGAGACCGTACGGCCCAGGACCGCGGAGGCCAGCTCGCCGCCGGCGCGCCGGATCCGGGACGGCAGGCCCTCGGTGTACTCGTCGCCCGGGGAGCCCCAGTCCTCCGACGCCGCGTAGACGGAGGTGGGCACGGTGACGGCCCGCAGGTAGGCGAAGAGCGGGCGTAGCGCGTGCTCCAGGACCAGCGAGTGCCGGGCCGTACCGCCCGTCGCGGCGATCACGACGGGCTTGCCGGTCAGCGCGGTGTTGTCGATCAGGTCGAAGAACGACTTGAACAGACCGCTGTACGAGGCGGTGAACACCGGCGTCACGGCGATCAGCCCGTCGGCCTCCGTCACCGCGTCGATCGCTTCCCGCAGCGTGGCGGAGGGGAAGCCGCTGAGCAGGTGGTGGGCGATGTCCACGGCGAGATCACGGAGCTCGACGACCTGGACCTCGATGTTCCGGTCCTGCTCGGCCGCGAGCCGTTCGCGCGCGGCGGCGGCCAGCCGGTCGGCCAGCAGCCGGGTGGAGGACGGCTGGCCGAGCCCGGCCGAGACGGCGACGACGCGCAGGGGCGTGGTGGCGAACATCGGGGTCAGGCATCCTTTCCGGAGGCCCGGGCGGCGGCGACCGCCGGGTGGACGGGTGCGGATTCCGGCACTCCGGCCGGCCGCAGGTTGGCGAACTCCTTGCGCAGCACCGGTACGACCTCCTCGCCGAGGATGTCGAGCTGCTCCAGGACCGTCTTCAGCGGGAGCCCCGCGTGGTCCATCAGGAACAGCTGGCGCTGGTAGTCGCCGACCCCGTCCCGGAACGTCAGCGTCCGCTCGATGACCTCCTGCGGGGAGCCCACCGTCAGCGGGGTCTCACGGGTGAAGTCCTCCAGGGACGGGCCGTGGCCGTAGACCGGCGCGCTGTCGAAGTACGGGCGGAACTCCCGTACCGCGTCCTGCGAGTTCTTGCGCATGAACACCTGGCCGCCGAGTCCGACGATGGCCTGTTCGGCGGTGCCGTGCCCGTAGTGGGCGTAGCGGCGCCGGTAGAGGGCGACCATCTTCTCCGTGTGCTCCATGGGCCAGAAGATGTTGTTGTGGAAGAAGCCGTCGCCGTAGTACGCGGCCTGCTCGGCGATCTCGGGGGAGCGGATGGAGCCGTGCCAGACGAACGGCGGGACACCGTCCAGCGGGCGCGGGGTGGCGGTGAAGGACTGGAGCGGCGTACGGAACTTGCCCTCCCAGTCCACGACGTCCTCGCGCCACAGCTTGTGCAGCAGGGCGTAGTTCTCGATGGCCATCGGGATGCCCTGGCGGATGTCCTTGCCGAACCACGGGTAGACCGGCCCGGTGTTGCCCCGGCCCATCATCAGGTCGACGCGGCCGTCCGCGAGGTGCTGGAGCGTGGCGTAGTCCTCGGCGATCTTCACCGGGTCGTTGGTGGTGATCAGCGTGGTGGAGGTGGACAGGATCAGGTTCTCGGTGCGGGCGGCGATGTAGCCGAGGGTCGTCGTCGGGGAGGACGGGACGAACGGCGGGTTGTGGTGCTCGCCGGTCGCGAAGACGTCCAGGCCGACCTCCTCGGCCTTCTGGGCGATGGCCAGGGTCGCCTTGATCCGCTCGTTCTCGGTGGGGGTCCGGCCGGTGACCGGGTCGGTCGTGACGTCCCCGACGGTGAAGATCCCGAACTGCATGACGTTCGCCTTCCTGAGTCCCGGCAGGGGATCCGGAGACCCTGACCGATTTGGTTGAACGTTGAACTACACCCTACAACGGGACCCCCCTCCGTCCTATTCCGCGCGGCCGGGACGGCTCCTGCGGGGCGCGTTCCATGCGACCGGGCCCCTCACGGCGCGCGTACTCTGGAAAGGTGAGCGAGCTGAAGAGCAACAGCGAGGAGTGGAAAGCGCGCGGAGTGTTCCTGCGCGTTTTCGTCTATGTCTTCGCGACGCACCTGTTCGCCGGCTTCATCTGGCTTCTCTTCTCCGTGGGCGGACACGCGCCGAAGTAGCGCGGACCGCCTCCGCGCCGGGCCCGTGGCCGGTACACTTACGCCATGACCTCCGTCCCGTGCCGAAACTGGTGGCGCTCCTCATAGGAGCGGCCACAGCATCTGCACGGAACCAGGGCCGTTCGACATGGACGGCCCTTTTCGCTGCCCTTGTACGACACCCTCGTACGGCGCGGACACGGAGACGAAGCGCAGCGGCGCACCGGCGGGGCCGTCCTCCACGCATCCACCACGCGAGGAGACACCAGACCCCATGACCAGCACCGCACCCGCCGCCCCCGGCACAGCACCCGCCTCGGTCACCCCCGCCGAGCTCCGCAGCGCTGAGCTGGAGCGCCGCATCGCCCAGGACCCCGGCAGCTTCCGGGTCCTCACCGGGGACCGCCCCACCGGCGCCCTTCACCTCGGCCACTACTTCGGCTCCCTGCGCAACCGGGTCCGCCTCCAGAACCTCGGCGTGGACGTCATCGTCCTCATCCCCGACTACCAGGTCATCACCGACCGCGACACCGCGGAGCGCCTGGGGGAGTACACCGACGGGCTGCTCCTGGACTACCTGGCCCTCGGCATCGACCCCGCCCGGTCCACCGTCTTCTGCCACAGCGCCGTCCCCGCGCTCAACCAGCTCATGCTGCCCTTCCTCAGCCTCGTCTCCGTCGCGGAGCTGAACCGCAACCCCACGGTCAAGGACGAGATCGCGCACTCCCGGCAGTCGACGGTCAGCGGGCTGATGCTCACCTATCCGGTGCACCAGGCCGCCGACATCCTGTCCTGCAAGGGCAACCTGGTCCCGGTCGGCCGGGACCAGGTGCCTCACCTGGAAGTGACCCGGACGATCGCCCGCCGCTTCAACGAGCGGTACGGCGACGTCTTCCCGGAACCGGACATCCTGCTCTCCGCCGCGCCCCTGCTGCTCGGCACGGACGGCACGAAGATGAGCAAGAGCCGGGCCAACTCCGTCCCGCTCGGCGCCACCGCCGACGAGACGGCCCGCCTCATCAAGGGCGCGACCACGGACGCCGACCGGCACATCACCTATGACCCCGACGCCCGCCCCAACGTCTCCTCCCTGGTGCTGCTGGCCGCCCTCTGCCTGGAGCGGGACCCGCACGAGGTCGCGGCGGAGATCGGCGACGGCGGAGCCGCCGCTCTCAAGCGGACGGTGACCGACGCGGTCAACAGCCACCTGGCCCCCTTCCGGGCCCGGCGGGCCGAGTACGCGAGGGACCTGCCGTACGTGCGGTCGGTGCTCCGCGCGGGCAACGAGCGGGCGAACGCCCTGGCGGCGGCCACGCTCGACGAGGTGCGGGAGGCGATGGGCGCGTTCCGGTAGCCGGCCGCGCACGCCGGAACCGGAACGGCGGCCACGCAGCCGCCGCCCTCTACCGCCTCGGCACCACCGACCGCTGCCGCCGCAGCAGCTCCGCGAGCCCCCGCCGGGTGGCGGCGATCACCACCCGGTCCTGGGCGCGCAGGACGTAGCCGGGGTGCAGGTCCCAGACCAGGCCCGAGGGCGGCGGCGTCGCGCCGCCCTGCGGGTCGTACGGCGGGATCGCGGCGAGGTCCGGGGTGCGGTCGGCCGGCGGGGTGGCGTCGATGGCCAGGACCCGCCAGGCGCCCGCCCGGAACGCGTGCTCGACCGTGCGGCCCTCCAACTGCGGGTGCCCCGCGACCTCCAGGGCCGCGAAGAGCATGACCTTGCGCTCGACCGGGATCGCGCCGAGGATCTGGCGGCCCATCATGGCGCCCGCGAAGGCCGGCGCGGCCAGGTGGGAGACCGAGCGGGAGCGGGTCAGGGCCCCGGGGTGCGCGGTGCGCAGAGTGCGGTAGACGGCGGTGGCGAACTCGTCGTCGAACAGCCGCAGTGCCACCCTCAGGTCCGGCTTCACCGAGCGGGCGTACAGCGTGGCTTCAAGGTTCGTGGTGTCGATGCTGGTGAGCGCCAGGAGGGCGCGGGCGCGGCGGATCTTGGCCGCTTCGAGGACGCCTTCCTGGGTGACGTCGCCGATGACGGTCGGCACGTGCATCGAGCGGGCCAGCGGGATGCCGCGCGCCTCGGGGTCCTCCTCGACGACGACCACCGGGATGTCGAGCTCGCGGAGCCGTACGAGGACGCGCGTACCGATCTTGCCGAGCCCCAGCAGCACCACGTGCCCCGACAGGCCGCGCGGCGGGCGGCGCAGCGAGGACGCGGTGCGCAGGGTGCCGAACGCCTCCAGGACGGCGGCGAGCAGCAGCGGGAGCAGGAGCAGCCCGGCGATGCCGGAGAGGAGCTGGATGATCTGCCGGGCCGGCGGTGCGCCCTCCGCCGGGTCGTTCATGCCCAGCAGGTCGAGCAGGGTCAGGTAGGTGGAGTGGACCGCGGTGTCCTCGGTGGTCAGGAGCGAGGCGATCACCAGGGCGAGCGCGGCGACCGCGAAGCCGAGGGCCGACCAGCGAAGCCTGCGGGAGAAGACCTGGGAGAGCGGGGCGCCCCTGCCGCCCATGCGGGTGGCCGGACGGTCCGGGTCGGCCCGGCTGACCGCTTCGAGGACCACCGTGCCCCGGCCGGCCGCGGCGGCGACGGCGCTCTCGTCGGGCAGCAGTTGCGGGGCCTCGTCGCCGCTGCTGTCCGAACCCTCCGCGCCCGCCGGGTCGTTGGTGGTGGAGGAGAGCAGGGCGAGGGTGCACAGGCCGGGGTCGGCCGTCTCGCCGGGGCGGGGCGGGGGGCGTTCGGCCGCGCGCAGGAGCAGGCCCTCGGCCTGGATGATCTTGCTGCTGCCGGTCAGGGCGGTGGCGGCGAGGGCCGGGGCGGCGGTGTCGGCGTCGGACAGGACGGTGGTGGAGGCGTCCAGCAGCGCCGGGTCGATGCCGGGCATGGCGACGGCCGCCGCCTGGTCGAGCAGCTCCTCCAGGTGGAGCCCGAGCTTGCGGTTGTAGAGCCGGATCACCAGCCGCAGACGGGGGTTGAGGCGTCGGGCGGTCAGAGCGGCGCGGATGTTGCGCTCGTCGTCGTCGTAGACGAGCGCGAGGGCGGCGGCCCGGTCGACGCCCGCCTCCTCCAGTACGTCGTCGGAGGGCTCGGGCGCCTCCATGATGCGGACGGCCTCGACCCCGGCGTTGGTGTCGCCGCTGCCGCCGGCCGGCCCGCCGCCGGTGGTCCCACCGCCGTTGCCCGCGCGGTTCATCGCCGCCGACATCCGGCCGAACAGGGCTGCTGCCCGCCCCCGTTGGGTCAGCGGCGTCTCGGGACCGTTCGCGTCCCGGCCCGGGGGCAGGAGCAGGGTGACCCGCTCCCCGTAGACGTAGCGCAGCTCCACGGCGAGACGGCGCGCCAGGGCGTCGTCGCCGCAGACGATCATGTGGCCGGTGGACGGTGGGCGTCCCGGTTGCTGAGGAAGTGGGGGCACGAAACCCAGCATGCCGTGATCCTTCCGGCTCGGTCTTCCCGATCAGTGCGGAGAGTTTGTGATCTTCGCATGGCGGCCGGGAACGGCCCGGTCGTCGACCGGCCCCTGAGGGCCTTGGGGCCCCGCCGGCAGGTGCCCGGGGTCCGCCGCCCGCTGGATCGCCGTCTCCACCGCCGCGATCCGGTCCGCGAGCAGTCCGAGCGCGGCCACCGCCCGGGAGATGGGGTCTCCCCTGTTCGAACGCAGCTGAGAGCTTGGGGAAGTGTCGCCGTCCGGCCCCCCGAGCGCCTGCGTGCGGACGTAGGAGGCGGTGATCGCCGCCCACCGCTCGGCCTGCTCAGCGGTGAGCGTGCCGCGCAGGGCGGCCAGCTTCAGCAGGTTGGCCTCGGCCCCGGTGGTGAGCGTCTGGGCCTCGCCCGCGTAGTGGTCCTCGACGACGGCGGACAGCTCGTCGTCGTTCATGACGGGCACGATCCGCTCGGCGATCTTGTTCATGTTGCGGTAGGAGCCCTGGAGCCGGAACGGCGGTTCGGTGCGGGTGGCGTCCGTCTGCGCGGCCGAGGCGATGTACGCCGCGTTCACCGCGAGCACGGTGTCCCGGGCCGTGAGCAGATGGCGCAGCACGGCCAGGATACGGTCCAACTCGGCTGCGCTGTAGGGGTGTTCCAGGTGCTCGGCCCGTGCGGCCGGATCGCTCCCGCCCGCCAGCCGCACCAGCAGCGCCAGGTCGTCCCGTGAGCGGGCGGCCAGCGGGGCGAGGACCGGGTTGGCGGTCAGCGCGTTCTCCACGAAGCTCAGCGCGAAGACGTCGTCCCGGCCGCTGAGGACCTCGCCGAGGTTCCACACGTCGGCCCGGTTGGCGAGCATGTCGGGGATCCGGAACCGCTTGCCGGACTCGGTGTACGGGTTGCCCGCCATGCACACCGCGAACCGCTTGCCCCGCAGGTCGTAGCTGCGCGGCTCGCCGTCCCGCACGCCCTCGATGCGGCGCGTGGCGTCGCACAGCGGGATGAACTTCTGGAGCAGCTCGGGCGAGGTGTGCTGGATGTCGTCGAGGTAGAGGAGCGTGTTGTTGCCCGCCTCAAGGGCGAAGTTGATCTTCTCGATCTCCTGCCGGGCGGTGGCGCTCGGGGCCCGGTCCGGGTCGAGGGAGGTCACGTCGTGGCCCAGGTTCGGCCCGCTGATCTTGACGAGGACCATCCCGAGCCGGTCCGCGACGTACTCCATGAGAGTCGTCTTGCCGTAGCCGGGCGGTGAGACGAGCAGCAGCATGCCCTGCGAGTCGGTGCGCCGGTCGGCGTCGGCGGTGCCGAGCTGCTTGGCCAGGCTGTCG
The DNA here is from genome assembly GCF_000721175.1 of Streptomyces anulatus. Lineage (GTDB taxonomy): Bacteria > Actinomycetota > Actinomycetes > Streptomycetales > Streptomycetaceae > Streptomyces > Streptomyces anulatus_C. The sequence goes on along the minus strand of NZ_JOEZ01000001.1, from coordinate 117,339 downwards.
CCGATCAGCGGCAGGTACACCTCGTCCAGCAGCCGGTTGCGGACGAACGCGGACATCACGCGCGGCCGGTGGTCGTCCAGCCGCAGCCGTCCGCGCTCGGCGGTCACCAGGGAGGTGCGCAGCCGCTGGTAGGCGCGGAAGCCGGGCACGGTGTCCGCGCGGAACCGGGCGGTGCGGGCGAGGAGTTCGTCGATCCGTACGGTGAGGGCCCCGCCGCCCGCGAGGCGCGGGTGGTCGCCGAGGAGGCCCTCCAGCCGCTCGGTGAGCGGCGCGTCGCACGCGTACCGCTCCAGCTCCGGGCAGAGCTCGACCGCCACGGCCTCCGCCAGGTCGCCGTCGCCGAGCTCCGCCCCCGTGGCATCGGCGTACGGGGCGAGCCAGCCCTCCACGAGCTGCCGGCGGGCGGCCAGGTCGTCGCCGAGGGCGGCGAGGTCGTCCCCGTACGCGTCGGGGCCCGCCGCCCGGTGGAAGGCTTCCAGGAACGCGCGGATCGAGGAGCCCACGACGAACCCGGCGGGCCCGGTGGTCAGTTCCTCGAAGAGGTACGCGGCGACGGCGTGACCCGGCGCGGACGGGGACGGGGAGCCGATCGCCGCCGCCCACTCCTCCTGGAGCACCGCGATGGCCGGGGCCAGCCCGAAGGTGTCGCGGGCGCGGGCCAGGGAGGCCGCGCGCCTGGTCCAGGAGGTGCGCTGGGCCTCATCGGTGCCGTACGTCCAGAACAGCTGGGCGGCCGCCCGCGCGGCGGGCTCGTGGCGCAGCAGCCCGGCGCCCGCGTGCAGGCGCAGCAGGGCGGCCAGGATCGCGGTGGCGTCCTCGTCGTGGACGCCCCGGGTGTACCCCTCGTCGTACGCCTCGGCGGCCGACTCCCGTACCAGTGCGGTCAGTTCGGTGTCCGCGAGCGAGGCCAGGCGGCTCGCCCCGTGCTCGTCGAGGAGCCGGGCCGCCAGGTGCTCGGCGCGGTAGACGGAGGCGTTCTCCGAGGGGAGCAGCTGCTCCCAGTACGGCCGGGCGGCCGTGAACGCCGGGTCGGTGACCGGGGCCCGGTAGTCCGTCCCGGTCAGCGCGAAGGCGAGGCTCTCCCCGGCGGGCACGAGGGTCAGGTCGAACGGCTGGGTGTTCACCGCGAACCGGTGGCGGCCCAGCTTGATCACGGAGCCGCCGTCCGCGTACAGCTCGGTGCGGTCGCGCAGGGCGCGGCCCGCCTCCTGGCGGGCCGCCTTCAGCCGCCCGTCCAGCTCCTCCGCCCGTACGGGGTCGCCCAGTTCGCGCAGCTCGTCGGCGGTCCGGCGGACCTTGGCGACCATCGGGTCGGAGGCGAAGTAGGTGTGGACGGCGTCGAGGTCCTCCAGCGAGGTCAGTCGCCGGGCGATGGTGTCGAGCACCCGGTCGGCCGACCCGGCCAGCCGCTCCGCGCGCCGCGCCCGCTCGTCCTGGAGGGTCTGCTTGCGCGCCGAGAACGCTTCGTACACCTCGGTGCGGCGCTCGGCCAGCTCGGCGAGGAAGTCGTCGAACTCCGCGAATCGTGACTCCAGGTTCTCCAACTGGAGCAGCAGACGGGCCAGTTGGTCGTCGCATGCCTCCGGCGACGCGGCCGCTGCCAGCGCGCCCGTGACGGCCTGCCCGAGCAGCGCGAACTCGGCGGCGAACTCGGCCCGCCCCTCCTTCGACAGCAGCTCCCGGCGGCGCGCCTCCAGGGTGGCGCGGGCCCGGTTCGCGCCGCCCAGCACCTCGGCGATCCGCTCCAGGATCGACGTGCGCACGGTGGCGTCGCCGATCTCCAGGCCGGCGACCACGTCCGTGACGGTGGCCAGCCCCTCCGTCATCGCGGCCAGCCGGTCGGTCACCGCGGAGGCGTCCCGGACGGTCTCCAGCGCCCCCGCGTCGGCCACGAGCCCGGCGATGTCCTCGTGATACCCGTCGAACGCGTCCTGGCGGGCCAGGAACGACACGGCCCGCTGGGCGGCGGAGGCGATGTCGTCCTCGGTCCGGGCGGACAGCTCGGCGATCCGCTCGGCGTCGGCGTACCGCATCTCGCCGACCGTCGCCAGGTGGCCGTGCGCCTGGCGGAGTTCGGTCAGCCGCTCCACCCACACGGACGCCGAGCCCGGCACCTCGCCGCGCACCCGCCGCACCAGCGCGGTGATACGGCCGGCGGTCTCCTCCAGCGCGTCGGCGGCCCGCCGGGTCAGGTCCTGTACGGCGGTGAACTCGGCCAGCACCTGCTGCGCGGTTGCCCGCAGCTCCCGCAACGGCTCGTCGAGCGCGCCCAGTTCGGGATCGGACAGCCAGTGGTACCGGTCCTGGGCGCGGGCGCAGTCGGCGGCGAGCCGCCCGTACACGGCGGTCGTCGGCGTCATGTCCCGTACGCCATGGGCGAGCGCGAGGCAGTCGGAGATCCCGCGCACCAGGTCGGCGTTGCCGGTCCGGGCGAGCGGCCCGGTCCCGGCGGGGCGGGCGGCGGCATAGGTGTCGGAGACGTACGGCGTCTGCCAGCGCTGCAACGGGTGCACGCGCGCCGGCCCGTCCGGGTTGTCCCGGAGCAGGATCAGCGTCCCGTCGTCGAGCAGCGCGTGCCCGCGTCCGGTGAGCGGGGTGGCGACCTCCTGGCGGATCAGGTTGTAGGGCAGGAGGAGGCTGCGGAGGCCGTCGCGGGAGCGGAAGGCGTAGAGCACGTCCTCCCCGTTGGGCGAGCGGACGGCGCCCTCGAAGACCGGCTCGGTCAGCTCCTCGGCGGTGTCGAAGGTCTTCGCGGTGCCGGTGGTGAGGTAGTAGCCGCCGGGGAAGATGATCCCCTGGTCCTCGGGGAGCCGGTGGCACGCGGGCCCGATGCCGTCGAGCCGCTGGACGGTCGCGAGCAGCGAGTTGAAGACCAGGTGCCGCCAGGCGTCCTCCTTGTAGGGCCGCACGCGCAGCAGCACCAGCGGCCCGGCCTCGGCGTACTCGACGTCGGCGTCGGCCAGCGACTGCAGCGGCTCGTCGACGGGCTCCTCGTAGATCCCGTCCGGCGACTCGGTGTCGTCGGTGACCTTGACGGTGAGCGTCCCGCCGAGCGTGTCGACGAAGAGCCCGCCGCCCTTGCCGACGGCGATGTGCGGATGGCGCCCCGGGACGTGGGCCTCACGCCCGGCCACGGTCCACTCGAAGTCGTGGGAGGGCGGGAAGACGTGGTCACGCTCACCCTGCGCGTCGAGGAACGCCCCCGGCGACCCGTCCGCCCCGAGGGCCCACCGCAGGACCCGGATGTCCTCGGCGTCCGCGCCCGTACGGAAGACGGCGAGGAGCTTGCCGTTGACGCGGCGGAGGCGCAGGAGGCGGGCGTCGCGGAAGTAGCGGTGGAGGGAGGAGAACTCGCGCCGGAAGCCTTCGTCGTCGAGGAGGGTGCCGTCCGACCCCGGCGCATCGCCGTCCGCCTCGGAGTCCCGTACGAGGAGGACGTCGTCGACCCCGGCCTCACCACGGGCCCCCGGCCCCCGCTCGAACCCGAAGAGCAGCTTCCCGCCCACGGCGACGAGGTCCCGCGGCACGGAGGCCCGCTCGGTGCGCACCTGCTCGGTGGCAAGCAGCCGCAGCGCGGTCGACCCGAACTCCCCGGTCCGCCGTACGTTGAGCGCCTCGGCCCGCCGCACGAGCTCCCCGGCCTGCGCCGAGAGCCGCCGCCGCAGCACCTCGTAGGCACCGGCATCCACATCGCCCTCCCCGCCCTGAGGCGCGGTGACGGTGGCGGTGATGTCGCTGTCCATGCGTACGGCTCCCTACGTGTTTCTTCGGACTCGGCCCGTGCGGCGCACGCTCGGCCCGTCCGGCGTTCGAGGACGGATCCTTCGGGCCGGTGGGTCCGCCTCCCGGCGTGCGGGGGCGGGCCCGGGAATCCAGCCCGTCCGGCGCTTGAGGACGGAACCCCGGGCTCGGCGGGCCCGCCCCTGACGGGCAGGCCGGTCCTGGTGCGCCCACCCCCGTGGGACGCAACCCGGACCACCGGGCCCCCTGGCCAGGGGTTCCGTTCTCAAACGCCGGACGAGGCCGGGAAGGGGCTACCCGAGCGCCCCGGCCCCGTTCCGGGACGCGACATCAGCGACCGGAGCCACCTTCGTACCGCCCCCCGCCGCACCCGTCAGCGAGGACACCGGCAGATCCGCGAGCCCCAGCTCCTTCGCAGCCGCCAGCAACTGCTGCACCTGCCCCGAAGCCGCCCCCGACGACCCCGGCCCCATCAGCCGCATCAGCAGCGCCGACACCGTCAGGTTCTGCACATCACCCGTGGAGAACGAGCCCAGCACCCGGCTGAGGTCGTCCGTGAAGGACGACGAACCGTCCAGCCACGGCCCCGCCAGGGCCTGCGCGGTCTGCGAGTTGTCGACGAACCCGTCGACGGCCTTGCCGAGCGAGATCGACGAGACGAGCCGGTCGAAGAAGACCGAGTCGCCGCCGACGATGTCGATGTCGGCGTTCTCCAGACCCGTCGCCAGGACCGTGGCCTGCGCCTCGGCGACCTGCCGCTGCACTTCCAGGCCGGCCAGCCGGATCTCCTTCTCCGCGTCGAGCCGCAGCCGGTACTCCTCGTGCCCGCGCGACGCCTCGTCCAGCGCCGCCATCGCGGCCGCCTTCTCCGTGAGCCCCGCGGCCTCCGCCTTCAGCTTCTCGCCGATGACCGCCGCGTCGGCGGTCGCCTGCGCCCGGGTGCCCTCCGCCGTGGCGAGCGCCTTGAGCCGCGAGCCCTCCGCCTCGGCCTTGAGCCGGGCCGCCGTCGCCTCGGCCTCCGCGAGACCGGCCTTCTCGGTGACGTCCGCCTCCGCGTCGCGCACCTGCACGGCGGCGAGCCCGGGCGCGGCCGTCTCGGCCTGGATGCCCTCGGCGAGCCGCAGCTTGGCCTGCGCGTCGAGGTCCGCGGTCTTGAGCCGCGCCTCGGCGAGCGTGAGCTGCTCGGCGGCCAGGTGCGTGGAGGCCGCCTCCGCCGCCTCGGCCGCCTTGATGTCCTTGACCAGCTTCTCCTGGGCCTCCGCCTCGGCCGCGATGATGACCGACTTGCGGGACCGCTCGGCGTCCTCGACGGCACGCAGGGTGAGGATCGACTCCTCCTGCTCGGCGACCGTACGGTCCACCGCGATCCGCTCCCGGATGACGTCGGCGACCTCGCGCCGCTCGGCCTCGACCTCCTTCGTGGCGGCGATCCGGTTCAGCTCGGTCTCGCGCTCCCGCCCGATGACCTCCAGCATCCGGTCCTTCTCGATGCGCTCGCTCTCGACGGCGATGACGCGCTCGCGGTTCTTCTGCGCGACGGCGATCTCCCGCGCCTGGTTCTCCCGCTGGATGCCGAGCTGCTCCTCGGTCTTGATGAACGCGCTCTGCGAACCGAGCCGCTCCTCCTCCTGCACCCGTGCGGTGGCGGCCTCCTCGCGGGCCCGCAGCACCTCGACCTCGCGGCGCTGCTTGATCTCCGCCTCGGCCTGCCGGCGCTCCAGCTCCAGGATCGTCTCGCGGGCGTCGACGTCCTGCCGGGTGATCTCCTTCTGCTCGGTGCGCTGGAACTCGTTGGTGCGCACGTGCTCGATCGCGGTCAGCTCGGTGATCTTCCGGATGCCCTGGGCGTCCAGGATGTTGGCCCCGTCGAGCTGGGCCATCGGGGTCTGCTCGAGGAAGTCGATCGCGGCGTCGTCGAGGTGGTAGCCGTTCAGGTCGGTGCCGATGACCTGGATGATCCGGTCCCGGAACTCCTCGCGCTTGGTGTACAGGTCGACGAAGTCGAGCTGCTTGCCGACGGTCTTGAGCGCCTCGGAGAACTTCGCGGCGAAGAACTCCTGGATGGCGACCTTGTCGCTCGCCCGGGCCGTCCCGATGGACTGCGCGACCTTGATGACGTCCTCGACGGTCTTGTTGACCCGGACGAAGAAGGTGATCTGGATGTCGGCGCGGATGTTGTCCTGGCAGATGAGGCCCTCGCGCCCGGCGCGGCGGATCTCGATCGTCTTCACCGAGATGTCCATCGTCTCGGCCTTGTGGAGCACGGGCAGGACGACGGCGCCGGTGAAGGTGACGTCGACCTTCTTGGTCTTGGAGATGATCAGGGCCTTGCCCTGCTCGACCTTGCGGAACAGCCGGGTGATGACGAAGACGATGGCGATGACGATGAGCAGGACAGCGGCGATGAGCACGCCGATGCCCAAGGAGATGGCATCCATAGAAGAGTCCTTGGCGGCTTGTCGGTACGGAAGTGGCACAAGCGAAGTAGGGGTGGCCGGCCGTCACGGAGACGGGCGGCCCGGCAGTGGCGGGCGGCGGGCGAGCCCCACGGGTGTGTCCGTCAGGGAGATCAGGCGCCTCGGAGGCTCGGAGCCCCGGTGCCCCGCCGGGTCATCCGGACAGGTCACCAGGCGGCCCGGGGCACCGAGGTCACCCGGGTCAGCCGTTCGTCCCGCCCGGCAGTTCGTGTGGTCGGGTGTTCGGGCCCGGATCGAGCGCCGCGTCGTAGGGCGAGACCCAGAAGAACTCGCCGTCCTCGTCGTACGCGTAGAGGAGTCCGGAGCCGCCCAGGACGAGCGGCGCTTCCTCGGCGCCCGGTGCGGAGAGCCGGGAGGGTGACGGGAACGGGTCGGCCCGGCGGACCTGCACGATGGCCGTCGAACCGTCCTGGGACACGACCTCGGCCTGGCCGAACGTCGCGGTGACGGAGCCGGTGCGGATCGTGCAGACGCTCCCGACGAAGTCCAGCCTCGATGGCGGAGGTTCCGCCGGGAAGTACCGGTGGAAGCGGTGGACGAGGAGGCGGACGGCCGCCCAGGCGATGAGCAGTGACCCGGCGAGTACGGCGACGGCGAGCACGGTGCGGGTGGCGGTGCCCATCTCGCTCCGGCGCAGCAGGACCGTACCGGTCAGGCTGCCGAACCAGGAGAAGACGACCAGCAGCGAGACGGAGACGGAGACCGGGACACCGCCGAGACCGGCCGGGCCGGTGTCGAGGTCCCCGTCGAAGGAGTCGTGGCCGGCGGCCCCGGCCAGCACCAGCAGCCAGAAGCAGACGACGACCACCAGAGCGGCGCCGAAGATGACGGCGGGGAATCCGAGTGCCGCGTCCAGGAACTCGTCCATCGGTCCCACCCCCCCTGTGGTTCGGCGCACGGGCCCTGAGGCGGTGCGCGTCCTTGATGCCGGTACGGGGGCGGTGAGCGGCCGGTCGGCGGGCAAGGGGGACCCCGGCGCCGCGGCGTTGTCGTAACCTGCCGCAGCCGCCGGGTTGTTCTCCCCGTTCCCCCGTGTTCCCCCGTGTGCTTCCCCCGTGTTGTTGCTGACCTGATCCTGTCATCCGGGACCCGTCCGGTGCATTGCCGGATCCCGGCAATCTTTACGCTGCGCTGATGCCGGGCACCGGCACCGCCCCGTATGCGTTGGGGAAATGACAGGACTGTTGCAAGGCTGAAGGAGAGTGCGTGGCCGAGCCGAGGGTTCCCGAGGAAATGCTGGGTGATTATGCCCATATTCTGGGCGAAGTCGCCCTGACCGGACGTCGCCTGACGCGTGACGAACTGGAGGCGCGCCGTGCGTTGGGCCGTGCGGCGGCGGACGCGGGCTATCAGCTGCGCGCCCTGGTGACGATGCATCTGGCACAGACGCGAGAGGCCTGGCCGCGCGCCGCTGCCGGAAACTCCCCTGCCGTGACCGACGCCGTCCTGGCCGCGATGGAGCAGGCGGTCGACGCGTTCGCCGAGGGCTTCGAGCGCGCCCAGCGGCTCACCGTACGCCGGGAGGAGGCGGCGCGCCGGGAGTTCATCGACGATCTGCTCTACGGGCGCAGCGATCTGGTCCGGCTCGCGGAGCGGGCGACCCGCTTCGGTCTGCGGCTTTCCCGGGCGCACGCGGTCGCGGTGGCATCGGGCCCGGAGGCGTACACGGAGACGGACGCGGTGCCGCGCAGTGTGGAGACGGCGCTGCTGACGCGGTTCAGCGGCCGCAAGATCCTGCTCACGACGAAGGACGGCCGGATCGTCTGCATCGCCCCGGGCAGCCAGCCCGACGTCCTGCGCTACTTCGCCAAGCAGGCGCACGCGGCGACGGACGGCGGCCGGGTCGCGGTCGGCCGCCCGCACAAGGGCCCGGGCGGGGTGGTCCACTCGTACGACGAGGCGCTCGAAGCCCTCGATCTGGCGGGCCGGATGGGGATGGACGACCCCGTGCTGTACGCCTCGGACCTGATGGTCTACCCGGTGCTGACCCGGGACCGGCAGGCGATGGCCGATCTGGTGCGCAGCGAGCTGGGCCCGCTGCAGAAGGCGAGGGGCGGCGCGGAACCGCTGCTGAACACGCTGGCGGTCTACTTCGACGCGGGCTGTGTCGCCGCCGAGACGGCCCGCCGGCTGACGCTGAGCGTACGGGCGCTGACCTACCGCCTGGAGCGCATCCACCAGTTGACCGGGTCCGACCCTTCGGACCCGGTGCACCGCTACAGCCTGCAGACGGCGGTCATCGGCGCCCGGCTGCTGGACTGGCCGGCCAAGGAGCTGTGACCCGACCCGGCCGGCCCGTCGGCTCCGCAACCCCCGGGGAACCGCCGGACCGATGCCGTCTCGCACGGGCGATCGATACCCAACACTTTTTGCGCGCACCGGAGATGAGTGCCGAGTCCGGTCGCCGGAGTCCGTGCCCGACCCCCTATCGTGGGCGCCATGTCCGTCGATCTGATCCGCATCGTGTCCCGTGACTCCCCCATGGCGCTCGCTCAGGTGGAGAGGGTGCGCGCCGAGTTGGCCGGACTCCACCCCGGCATCCGTACCGAAGTCGTTCCGGTCAGGACGACCGGCGACAAGTGGATGGGCGACCTCAGCGCCGTCGAGGGCAAGGGCGCGTTCACCAAGGAGGTCGACCAGGCGCTGCTCGCCGGGGAGGCGGACCTGGCGGTGCACTGCGTCAAGGACATCCCGGCGGACCGCCCCCTGCCCGCGGGCACGGTCTTCGCCGCCTTCCTCCGGCGCGACGACATCCGCGACGCCCTGATCCACCCCGGCGGCCTGACCCTCGACGAACTGCCGGCCGGGACCCGGATCGGCACCTCGTCCGTACGCCGCTCCGCGCAGCTCGCCGCGTCGCACCCGCACCTCGACTGCGTACCGATGCGCGGCAACGCCAACCGCCGGCTGGAGAAGCTGGCGGCCGGCGAGGCCGACGCGCTGCTCCTGGCGGTGGCCGGTCTGGAGCGGATCGACCGTAGGCACGTGATCACCGAGATCCTTTCGCCCGAGGTGATGTGCCCGCCGATCGGCGCGGGGGTCCTCGCCCTCCAGTGCCGCGAGGGCGACGGCGCCGTCATCGACCTCGTGAGCGGTCTCGGTGACCCGGCGGCGTACCGCGAGACGACCGCCGAGCGGATGTTCCTCCATGTGCTGCAGGGCCACTGCAACAGCCCGATCGCCGGGTACGCGCAGGCCGAGCGGAACGGCGACCTCTCGCTGCGGGCGAAGGTGTTCACGCCCGACGGCAAGACCGTGCTGAACGCGCACGAGTGGGCGGGACCCCTGGACCCGGCCACCCTGGGCACGTCCGTGGCGGTCGCGCTGCTGCGACAGGGAGCGCGGGACCTGATCGACGGCATCGCGCACTGAGGCGTACGGAGACGTACTGAATACCGGCGACGACGAAGCCCCCCGGACACGGGGTGAGTGTCCGAGGGGCTTCGTCGTGAGCGGTGAGCCGCAGGCGCGAGCGGCAGGGGCGAGCGGCAGGAGCCGGGGCTGGGACGCGGCTACTCGCGCGTCTCGCCGGCCGGCTCCGGGGTGAGGTCGTCGTGCGCCGGCAGCCGGCGCTCGGGCGCGGACTTCGCGACGGGCTCCTTCATCGCCGCACCGCTCGTGTCCTTGCCGCCGCCGCGCCGCGCCTCGATCTTCGCCGCGATGGGCTGTGTCCACCGTGCGGTGAGCGGGCCGACGATGACGAGGATCAGCACGTACGCGGTGGCGATGGGGCCGATGCGCGGCTCGGTGGCCACGGCCAGACCGGCGATGACGATGGAGAACTCACCGCGCGCCACGAGGGTGCCGCCCGCCCGCCAGCGACCGCGCGAGCCGACTCCGGCGCGGCGGGCCGCGTAGTAGCCGGTGGCGATCTTGGTGAAGGTGGTGATGATGGCGAGCAGGGCCGCGGGCAGCAGCACCGGCGGGATGTCGGCCGGGTTCGTGGAGAGTCCGAAGAAGACGAAGAACACGGCGGCGAACAGGTCCCGCAGCGGCGTGAGCAGCTTGCGGGCGCCCTCGGCGACCTCGCCGGAGAGCGCGATGCCGACGAGGAACGCGCCGACGGCCGCGGACACCTGGAGCTGCTGGGCGACACCGGCGACCAGGAGGGTGAGGCCGAGGACGACCAGGAGCAGCATCTCCGGGTTGTCGGAGGAGACCGCGCGGCTGATCAGGCGGCCGTGACGGAGCGCCAGGTAGAGGACGAGCCCGACGGCACCGAGGGCGATCACGAGCGCGAGGCTGCCGCCCGCCAGGCTGACGCCGGCGAGCATGGCGGTGAGCAGCGGCAGGTACACCGCCATCGCCAGGTCCTCCATGACGAGGACGCCGAGGATGACCGGGGTTTCGCGGTTACCGAGCCGGCCGAGGTCGGTCATGACCTTCGCGATCACGCCGGACGAGGAGATCCAGGTGACACCGGCGAGCGCGACGGCGCCCACGGGGCCCCAGCCGAGGATCAGGGCGGCGACGGCGCCGGGCGTCGCGTTGAGCACGAAGTCCACGGCACCGGACGGATACTGCGTCTTGAGGCTGGTGACCAGCTCGGACGCGCTGTACTCGAGCCCGAGCAGCAGAAGCAGCAGGATGACGCCTATCTCGGCGCCCACCATGGTGAACTCCTCGCTGGCCTTGAGCGGGATCAGGCCCCCGTGCCCGAACGCCAGCCCGGCGAGGAGGTAGAGCGGGATGGGGGAGAGCCCGATCCGGCCGGCGAACCGCCCGAGGAGCCCCAGCCCGAGGATGACGGCCCCCAGCTCCACCAGCAACGCAGTCGTGTCGTGCACGGTCAGCCCTCCGCAATGATCTCGGAGAGCGCGTCGACGCCCTCACGCGTACCGACGACGACGAGTGTGTCCCCGATGGCCAGTCGAAAATCCGGTTCCGGCGACGGGTGCGCGCTGTGGGTGCGCAGCACCGCCACGATGGACGCCCCGGTCCGGGTCCGCGCCCGCGTCTCCCCCAGCAGCCGCCCGCCGTACGGGGAGCGGGACCCGAGCGGGATGTGCTCGGTGACGAGGTCGATGCCCTCGGTCCGTACGGCGTCGATGGGCGCCGGATCGATGAGGTGCGCGAGCGCGGTGGCCTCGGACGTCGTCAGGGGGACGGAGAGTTGGCACGCATCAGGGTCGTCCTGTTCGTAGAACCCGATGAACCGGCGACCGTCGTGGTGGACGACGACCGAGATGTGCTGCCCCGTCTCGGTCGTGAAGTCGTACTGAGCACCCACTCCGGGCAATGACGTGCGGCGGGTTCCCATGGCTTCCTCCCGAGACGTGCGGCCGTGCGCGCGCACGTGGTGGTCTCTTTATTCGGCCATTACCTTATCGGGCGGCGAGGATTCGCCGAGGGGCCGCAGCCCGACGCCGTACGGGAACGGGGCCATGTGCCCTTGCTCTGCCCTGGCCGCCATGTCCGGAATTCGCCCCTGGTCGGCGGGGCGGGCTCACCGCCTCGACGGCCGCCGTGTCGAGGAGCCCGAGCCCCTGCGGGGTGGCGATGACGCCCACGTCCCAGCCGGCGTCCTGCGCGGCGGCGAACAGCCGGTCGGCATCACGGGCCACCCCGGCCGCGCACACGACGACGTACAGGAACGGCTTAGAGCCTGTCGGGTGGCCTTCGATCGGAAAGCGGACGCGCTCTGGTGCGTGCGATTCCGAGGCGCCGAGAGGGTCCTCGTAGCGGAGCTACCAGGGCGTTTCGGCAACGCCGGAAGCGTGCGTGCCTGCAGCGTACGGTGGGCGCGGGGCGCCAGTCGGAGGGAACCGGGTGCACCGGCACCGATGAGTTCCGGCGGCGCATCCGGTCCTACGACCGACATCGGGAACACGGAACACAGGAGGACGGCGTGGCTCAGCTACTGAGGGTCCAGAACTTCAACGTCTCGAGTGACGGGATCGCCGCCGGTGAGGACCAGACCCTGGAGCGGCCGTTCGGTCACGTCGCCCCCGAGCGGCTCTTCTCCTGGGCCGGCGCTACGGCGAGCTGGCCCATGCGCACGGACCCCGGCGGCAGCCGGGGCCTGGACGACTACTTCACGCGGGACTACGCGCGCAACATCGGCGCCGAGATCATGGGCCGCAACAAGTTCGGCCCGCAGCGCGGCCCTTGGGAGAACCACGAGTGGCGCGGCTGGTGGGGCGAGGAGCCCCCGTTCCGCACGCCGGTGTTCGTGCTGACCCACCACGAGCGGCCGTCGATCACCCTGTCGGACACCACGTTCCACTTCGTGGACGACGACCCGGCGACGGTCCTCGACCGGGCACGGGAAGCGGCGGGCGGCAAGGACGTCCGGCTCGGCGGCGGAGTCACCACGATCCGCGAGTTCCTCGACGCCGGCCTGGTCGACACCCTGCACGTGGTGGTCTCCCCGGTGAAGCTGGGAACCGGCCTGCGCCTGTGGGAGTCGCCGGACGAACTGCTCGACCGCTACCACCTGGAGGCGGTGCCCAGCCCGAGCGGCGTGACGCACCACCTGTTCTGGCGGAGGTGACGGCGGGGCCGGGGCCGCACCTGACGGTACGCGAACGCCCTCCTGGAATGCGTTTCCGCGTTCCAGGAGGGCGTCGATGGCGGTAGCGGTGGGATTTGAACCCACGGTGACGGGTTACGCCACACTCGCTTTCGAGGCGAGCTCCTTCGGCCGCTCGGACACGCTACCGAGAGAGAGCTTAGACCATCCCGGGGCGTGGACAGAAATCGGTTCTCGGAGGCGTGGAGCTCCGCGGCCGAAGCGCCCGGAGGCACGGGGTCAGAGCGCGCGGAAGAAGGCCGTCAGCTGCTCGGCGCACTCGTCCTCCAGGACGCCGCCGATCACCTCCGGGCGGTGGTTGAGGCGGCGGTCGCGGACGACGTCCCAGAGGGAGCCGGCCGCGCCGGCCTTCTCGTCGCGGGCCCCGTGGACGACCCGGTCGACCCGGGACTGGACCAGGGCGCCCGCGCACATCGTGCAGGGCTCCAGGGTGACCACCAGCGTGCAGCCGGTCAGGCGCCACTCGCCGTGGGCCTCGGCCGCCCGGCGCAGGGCCAGGATCTCGGCGTGCGCGGTCGGGTCGCCGGTGGCCTCGCGCTCGTTGTGGGCGGCGGCGAGCTCGGTGCCGTCGGGGCCGAGGACGACGGCGCCGACCGGCACATCGCCGGCCGACGCCGCCCGCGCGGCTTCGGCCAGGGCGCGGCGCATCGGTGCCTGCCAGGGGTCGCGTACGGGATCGGGTACGGGATCCGGGGCGGGCTCGGGTGAGGGGATCGGCGGTCGTGCGGTCACCCGCGGACCCTAGCGGACGGGAAGGGACGGGACTGGGACTGGACAGGCGGTGGAGGGCCGGGGTGTGCGGACGGGAGCGTGGAAAGTGCCCTGCGGGGAGGCGGTCCGGATCCGGGCCCTAGCGGACCGACTCCAGGACCTCCGCCGCTCCCACGGCCTCCGCGATCTCCGCGAGCGCGTCGGTCTGCAGGGTGAGCAGCTCCTTCTCGGACATCCCGAGGTCGGCGAGGACCCCGAGCTCACCGATCGGCCCCGCCGGCACGGCGTCCGGGTCGGGGGCGTCGTCGTCCGGGTCGGCGGCCGCGTGGGCGGGCCGTTCCGGTTCGCCGTCCTCGGTGCCGTCGAGGTCGACGAGCTCCTCCAGTGCGGCGATCTCGTCCTCGGCCCCTGGTTCGCGGCCGAGCACTTCGTCGGTGAGCAGGATCTCCCCGTAGGAGGAGCGGGCGGCGGCGGACGCGTCCGAGACGTAGATTCGGGGGTCCTCCTCACCGTCCACCCGGACGACGCCGAACCAGGCGTCCTCCTGCTCGATGTAGACCAGGACCGTGTCCTCGTCCACCGAGACCTCCCGGGCCAGATCCGTCAGATCGGACAGGGTCTCCACATCGTCGAGCTCTGTATCGCTCGCTTCCCACCCGTCTTCGGTGCGCGCGAGCAGTGCGGCGAAGTACACCGTGACTCTCCCACTGGTCATAGGCGAATCGGTCCGACGGGAGGGCGAACGGTGATCCGTCCGTCCTGAGCCCCGCCCAATCGGCATCGTGGCAGAAACAAGCGCCGTGCGAGACCTCTTCGACCGTTGCGTCGGCCATCAGTTCCAGGAGTGCCTGGTCGGCCCTCTCCCTGACGCGCCGACCGGCGAGGGAGTGCGCCGGTGGTACGGGAGGGCTCCCGGACCGGTCTCACCAGCGGAAAGTGCGCATCCGCATCTGTTGCCGCATCCGGGCGGCACGGGCCCGGCGCGGCTGCACCCGGTCGCGCAGCTGCTTGGCCTCATGGAGTTCACGGAGGAACTGGGCGCGTCGGCGGCGGCGGGCCGCGTCACTCTCCTGCGCGTCCTCGACGTCACCCGCCGCGCCCTCGGCGCCGCGCCCGTCGCGCGGTCCGCGCGCGGCCGGGTTGCGCCGCAGTTCCCCGTCAGCCATCGACACACCACCCCAGTGCTGGGTCCGTATGCCCCCACCTTCCCCCCGAACAGGTGGTTGATGCCAGCGCAGAGTGCCGGGCGGCGCGGTTACTGTTGACGCATGCGGATCCACGTCGTCGACCACCCGCTGGTGGCGCACAAACTCACCACGCTGCGCGACAAGCGCACCGACTCCCCGACCTTCCGGCGGCTCGCCGACGAGCTGGTCACCCTCCTCGCCTACGAGGCCACCAGGGATGTGCGCACCGAGCAGGTCGACATCGAGACCCCGGTGACGCCCACGACCGGGGTGAAGCTCTCGCACCCCCGGCCCCTCGTCGTCCCGATCCTGCGCGCCGGCCTCGGCATGCTGGACGGCATGGTGCGGCTGCTGCCGACCGCCGAGGTGGGCTTCCTCGGCATGATCCGCAACGAGGAGACGCTCCAGGCGGAGACGTACGCGACCCGGATGCCCGAGGACCTCTCCGGCCGCCAGGTCTACGTCCTGGACCCGATGCTGGCCACCGGCGGCACCCTCGTCGCGGCCATCCGCGAGCTGATCAAGCGCGGCGCCGACGACGTCACCGCCGTCGTCCTCCTCGCGGCGCCCGAGGGCGTCGAGGTGATGGAGCGCGAGCTGGCCGGCACCCCGGTCACCGTCGTCACCGCCTCCGTCGACGAGCGGCTCAACGAGAGCGGCTACATCGTGCCGGGCCTCGGGGACGCGGGCGACCGGATGTACGGCACCGCCGAATAGCCGGACAGAGGCCGGACAGGGTCCGGACCTTCCCGATTTCGCGCCCCGCTCCGGCGCCGTACGGTCTCGTACGGTGCCGGAGCGGGGCGCGCTCCCGTGTGCGGGGCTCAGCGGTTCATCTGGTCAGCGGTTCAGCGGTTCAGCAGGAGGGGGACGGGGCCGGGGCCGGCTTCGTCACGGCCGCCATCGCCGCGGTGGCCTCCTGCGGGGTGCTGAACGCCTTGAACTTCGCCCCGAGGATCAGGTCGACCTCGCCCGTCTTGCGGGTGTCGGTCTTCTGCACCGTGCCGGCCAGCTGGGTGCCGAGCACCGTGAAGCTGCCGTTCGTCGCGGTCGGTGCGCCGAGCAGCAGGCCCGCGCCCGGCACCTTCTTGTCGTACTCCTTCGACGCGTTGCCCACCTCGCCGATGGTGAACCCGCGCTTCTTGAGTTCCTCGGCGGCGGATTTGGCCAGCCCGCTGCGCGTCGTCGCGTTGTAGACGTTGACCTTGATGGCGGCCGGTTTCGGCAGCGCCTTGGCGGGGGCGGCCGACGGCTTCGGGGTGGGGCAGTCCCGCTTGTGGCCGGCCGCGCCGGCGCTCTTGTCGCCGCCGGTGAAGACGTCGATGAGCTGCAGGGTGCCCCAGCCGGCCAGGCCGAGGGCCACGACGGCTCCGAGGCCCGCGAGGACGAGCCTGCGGCGGTGCCGGGGGCGGCGCATGCGGGGGTAGGTGTCGCCCGTGATGCGGTACTTTCCGCCCATGCCGGGGGGAGTGAGCATGCTCATGGACGCAGCGTAGTGCGACGTGGTGATGATGCGTACTAAATGATCAGCGTATGGCACCCGGATGAGCGTGAAAGCACCCGAAAGGCCCGAATCAGGACCTCGGTGGAGTGCGGAACCCCGGTGGGCTGTGCAGGCGCCTCGCGGTGGCCCAGGGCCGGGTGCGCGGGTGCCGGGGCGGTGTCAGCCCAGGTCGAGGACGCGGGCGTGCAGCACCTGGCGCTGCTGGAGCGCGGCGCGGACCGCCCGGTGCAGCCCGTCCTCCAGGTAGAGGTCGCCCTGCCACTTCACGACGTGCGCGAACAGGTCGCCGTAGAACGTGGAGTCCTCGGCGAGGAGGGTCTCCAGGTCCAGCTGGCCCTTGGTGGTCACGAGCTGGTCCAGGCGAACCGGACGCGGCGCGACGTCCGCCCACTGGCGGGTGCTTTCCCGGCCGTGGTCGGGGTATGGCTTCCCATTTCCGATGCGCTTGAAGATCACACGGAAAGCCTACCGGGCAAGGGCCACCGGGCGCAGCCAGGAAGCTCGCCGTGATGCTCCACGACGCCGGCGCAAAGGCCGTATAGCGCCGAATAGGGTGGGATACCTGTACAGGGTCCGTCAAGTGGATGCGAGAAAGCCCGGTACGGAATCCGTACCGGGCTCCCTCCTGCGTGGTTCGCCGCTTACGGGCTCCGGGGCCGGCCGCTACTCCGTGTCCCGGCCGTGGCCCTCGCGCAGGCCGCCGCCGCTGCCGGGCGTTCCGGTGCCGGTGCCGGTCTCGGGGGTGACCGGGCGGGTCAGGGAGCGCAGATCGTGGGCGTACGTCCCGACGGCGTTGGCGATCACGTCGATGTTGGTGTCGAAGTGGCCCATGTCGATGTTGTCGAGGTCGTCGCAGGCCGCGTGGTAGCAGGGGTCGTACGCGATCCCCGCCTCGCCGCCGAACACCTCGGCCTGGGCCGCCGTCTTGATGCCTTCGGCCCCGGTGTCCGTACCGCCGGAGGGGATGCCGGCCTCGATGAACGGCCCGTAGTCCGAGCGGCCGGTGAAGTCCGTGCCCTCGTGCGGCTTGCCCTTGCCGTCGAGGAACTCGTTGATGTCGCGCTCCAGCTGGGCCGAGCCCTCCGGGCCGGGGCCCTCGCCGACCTCGTCGGAGTTGTCGCCGTCGAAGACGAACTGGACGCCGTTCGGCGAGGCGATCATGTCGAAGTTCAGGTAGAGCGCGATCTGTTCGCGCTGCTTCTCGGAGAGTGCCTCGACGTACTTCTCCGAGCCGATCAGACCGTTCTCCTCGGCCGACCACCAGGCGAACCGCACCTTGTTGGCGGGGTCGCTCTTCGACTTCGCCAGTTGCAGGGCGACTTCGAGCAGGCCGGCGGAGCCGGAGCCGTTGTCGTTGATGCCGGGGCCCTCGGTCACCGAGTCGAGGTGGGCGCCGAGCATCACGGTCCGCGCCGCGTTGCCGCCGGGCGTCTCGGCGATCACGTTGCGGGTGGGGCGGTCCTCCTGGAGCTCGCGGATCTCGAAGGAGACCGTGACCTCGCCGCCCGCGAGGTCGGCGACGAGCTTCTCGCCCTCCTCCCGGGTGAGGCCGCCGGTCGGGATCCTGCCGGCGGCGACCTCGCCGAGCGTGCCGGACAGGGCGCCCTCGACGTTGTTGTAGATGACCGCTCCGGCCGCGCCCGCGTCGGCGGCGGCCGCCTGCTTCCCGGCGAAGGAGCAGCCGCCGCGCTTGATCAGCGCGATCTTGCCGGTGAAGTTCGCGGAGGCGTAGTCGGCCGCCTCGCAGCCCGGCGTCCCGTCGTCGGGCACGGCGAGGAGCTCTGCCGTCAGGCCGCCCACCTTCGTCGACGGCGTGTACGTCATGGCCTTGATCGTGACGTCGCGGGGCGTCGGCGTCACCACGGCGAGCTTTTCGGCCAGCGTCTCCGTGTAGACGAAGCGGAAGTTCTCGTACGAGACCTCGTACCCGGCCCGCTGGAGCAGGCGGTAGACGTACGCCGCCGAGGCGTCGTGGCCCAGCGAGCCGGCGGCGCGGTGGCCTTCGGCGGAGTCGGCTGTCGCCTGGAACCGCTGGAGGTGCCGGTGGGCGTCGCGTGCGGACGCGTTCCTCACCAACTCCCGTGACAGCTTGGCTGCTTCCTTCCCGGGGTCGTGCGGTGCGGGGCGTCCGGGGTGGGGGGACGCGGCCAGGAGGAGCGGCGTGGCCAGGGCGGTGGCGGCCACGACAGCCATGGCTCTGCGACGTGTTGCGTGCACAGGAGTCCTTCCGGTCTGAACGACTGGATCTCTGAACGGCTGAACGAATGTGCTGCGCAAGTTAGCGAGTGGGGTGACGCCTGTGAACCGGTGTGGCAGATTCCGATCGGCGGGGCGGGGGGGTATCGGCCTGTTCCGGCGCAGGGGCGCGTCACTTCTTCCGCGAGCTGCCGGGCTTCCTGGCCGCTTCGGCCGCCTTCGCCGCCGCCTTTGCCTCCTGTTTGTACGCGCGCACTTCGGCGAGCGACTCCGGGCCCGTGATGTCGGCGACCGACCGGTGCGATCCGGCCTCTCCGTACGGGCCCGCCGCCTCCCGCCACCCCGTCGGCCGTACGCCGAACTGCTTGCCGAGCAGCGCCAGGAAGATCCGGGCCTTCTGGGCGCCGAAGCCGGGCAGCGCGTTGAGGCGTTCCAGCAGCTCATCGCCGGTCGCGGCGGTCCGCCACACCGCGCTCGCGTCGCCGTCGTACTCCGCCACCAGGAACTGGCACAGCTGCTGCACCCGCTGGGCCATGGAACCGGGGTAGCGGTGCAGGGCGGGTTTGGCGGTGAACAGTTCGGTGAAGGCGTCCGGGTCGTAGGCGGCGATCCGCCCCGCGTCCAGGTCGTCGGATCCCATCCGTTCGGCGAGGGTGTACGGGCCCGTGAACGCCCACTCCATCGGCACCTGCTGGTCGAGCAGCATGCCGACCAGGGCGGCCAGCGGGCTGCGGCCGAGGAGCTCGTCGGCCTCCGGATTCTGGGCGATCCGCAGGGTGATGTCCTCGCCGCCGTCGCTCGTGGTCATGCTGCCGATCATCGCGAGCCCGGTGGACGACGGCGACCGGGACTGCGCCGATGGCCTCTTCCTGTCGGCCGAAGGGAGTAAGGGGAGGACAGACCGGAGGGATGGCCGTGGTGTGCGCGTCCGTCCGTGCCGCCGCGCTGCCCGATGAGGCAGTTCCGGATGCCCCGGCCGGGCCGCGGCGCGGGCTGGACGCTCCGGGGGCCGCGCCGTAATCGTGGAATGCCGAGGACGGTGCGGTCAGGGGAGCTGAGCATGGACGCGCACGACAGTGAGCAGGAACACCACGAGCACCACGGACACGGCGTGGGCGCCGGGCGGGAACAGGCCCGCGGGCGCGATGAGCAGCGTGGTGAGACCGCCGCGGAGGCGCCTGGCGAGCAGGCCCACCACGTCTTCCGGGCAGCCGCCGCGGGTCGGACCGATGTGGTGGGGGCGGCCGGGATGGGACTGCTCCAGCGGACGGCGGGCAACGGCGCGCTCGGGGCGATGGTCCAGCGGGCCCGGTCCGGGACCGCGGAACCCACCGCCGAGCACGCCGAGCAGACCGAGCGGGCAGAAAGGGCGGGGGAGCAGCGGTCGCCGGTGCATGACGTGGTCTCCTCCGGCGGCTCGCCCCTGGACGCCGAGACCCGTACGGACATGGAGAGCCGGATGGGCGCGGACTTCTCCGACGTGCGCGTCCACCACGACTCCGCCGCGCACGAGTCGGCGAAGGGCGTCGGCGCGCACGCGTACACCGTCGGCAACAACGTGGTGTTCCAGCGCGACGCCTACGACCCCGCGTCGCCGCAGGGCCGCACCACGCTGGCCCATGAGCTGACTCATGTGATCCAGCAGCGCAACGGCCCGGTGGAGGGCACCGAGGCTCCGGGCGGCATCCGGGTCAGCGACCCTTCGGACCGGTTCGAGCGCGAAGCCGTCGCGAACGCGGACCGGGTCCTGGCCGACCCCGCGCCGGAGGCGGCCCCGGCGGCCCCCGCCCCCGTATCGGCCCCCGCGCCCGCCGCCGCTTCCGCTGTCCAGCGGTCCGCCACCGAGGACGAGGACGAGCAACCCGCCGACGTGCAGGGGTCGTTCGTGCAGCGTGCGACGGAGGAGAAGCCGGGGGAGGAAGAGGAGGAGGAGACGCCCCCGGCCTGACGGGAGTGCGGGGCGCCCCCGGTCCGACGGAGTCCGCGTCGTCGGCCGGCCGGCCGGCTCGCGGTGCGGGCGCGTGTGTGTGCGTGCGTCAGCCTGCCGTGTCCGGGCGCATCGTCCCGCCCAGGAACATCGAGGACGAGCACCGTGAGGGGGCCGGAGCGCCCACCGGCTTGCCGACCCGCCTGCAGTCGATCGTCATCGTGACCTTGCCGCCCGCGGGCACCAGGATCGGGGTCACGAAGTGGTAGTCGGAGTCGCGGAAGTTCTCCAGCCCGAGGGTTAGGACCCGGGTGTCCTCGCCCGCCGTGACGGTGACCGTCCCTGCGTCGCCCTGCGGGTTCTGCACCACGATGTCGGTGAGCTGGAAGGTGTGGCCGGCCGGTACCTCCAGGGCCGTCCCGGTGTTCGGGCCGCCGCCCACCGCGTCCCGCACCCGGGCCTGCGCGCTGGTCGGGGCGCCCGCCGCCGCGTCGCCGCCACCGGTGCCGCCCGGGGCGGAAGGTCCCGGTGACGCCGTGGGCCCGGCCGAGCCGCCGCCCGTTCCCGTTCCCGCTCCGGCGGAGTCGCCGCCCCCGGAGCCCGCGCCGCCCTGCCCGCCCTCCTCCGGGGCCTTGCTCTTCCCGGCCGCGGCGGCCGACCGCACCGCCTCGGGAGTGACCGCCTCCCGGGCCGCGGACTTCACCGCCGGGCGCAGCAGCGCGTACCAGAGGCCCACCAGGACCAGGAGCAGCAGAGCGGCGGTGATCAGGGCCCGGGGCAGCCAGCGCGGCAGGATGGGCTCCTGCTGGTAGGAGCCGTCCACCAGCACCGGGGCCGGCGGTTCCTCGCCCTCGGGCGGCTGCGGGGCGGCGAACACCTGGAAGGCGTGCGTCACCGGCGTACCGCGCCACATCCGCTTCGCCGGGCGGACCCGCAGCTTCGCGAACTCCGCGTGCCCCGGCTCGATCCGGAGTTCGGAGGCGGCGAACACCACCCGCGCCTGCTCCGTACCGGGCTGGGCTCCGAGCCGTACGGTCACGGGGGTGTTGCCCCGGTTGTCGACGGCGAACTGGTGCCGTCCGCTCCGCGAGCCGTTCGAGCTGCGCGGGACCAGTTCGGCGGTCGTCTCGGTGAACGGCAGGACGGTCACCCGGCCCTCGGGCACCACCGTGTCTCCCTGGTCGCCGGTCGGCATCACACGGATCCCGAACGTCGTCCCGCCCGCCAGGACCGTCGCGTCGCGCGGCGGGCGCAGGACCAGCGAGACGGTTCCGGAGTCGCCGGGGTACAGGGACAGGACCGCGGGCTCCACCGCCGACCAGGCGGCACACGCGCCGACCACCTCGAAGCGGTATTCCTCGACGGTCCGGCCGGAGTTGAGGATCTGCAGGGGAAGGGCCGTCTCCTCGCCCGGTGCGACGGTGACGGACGACGCGTCGAGGCTTGCCGTAAGACTCATACGGCGGACCGTAGAACCGGGCCGGGGGGCGGGCACCGGTCACGGAGGAACACTTTCGGGCAGATTCGGTGCCCGTAGCAACCTTTCAGTTTCCTCGCGTGGAGATACGGGAATCCTCAGACCGCCTCACATCGGATGGGGCGGACGACTACAGCTGTGGAGCTTGTGCCTGCTGTGTGACGCTTCCGGCTGGTGCCCAGGGGGAGCATTCGCATGGAGCGCATCACTGTCGTTTTACGTGCGCAGGACCCGATTTCCCAGGCCGGAGTGGCCAGTCAGCTACGAGCCCGTCCCGAGGTCAGTGTCGTCGACCGGGACGACGGCGAGGTGGCGCCGCAGGTCGTGGTCATGGTGGTGGACGCGGTGGACGACGAAGTCCTGCGAGTCCTGCGCAACATCCAGCGCACCAGCAGCTGCCGCACGGTGCTGGTGACCACGGACATCGACGAGCAGAAGCTGGTGAGCGCGGCGGAGTGCGGGGTCGCGGGGGTCGTCAGACGGTCCGAATCGACCCCGGAGCATCTGGTGCAGGTCATCGGCACGGTGGCGCGGGGCGAGGGGCATCTCCCCTCCGACCTGCTCGGA
The DNA here is from genome assembly GCF_000721175.1 of Streptomyces anulatus. Taxonomy (GTDB): domain Bacteria; phylum Actinomycetota; class Actinomycetes; order Streptomycetales; family Streptomycetaceae; genus Streptomyces; species Streptomyces anulatus_C. The sequence continues at coordinate 95,020 of NZ_JOEZ01000001.1, read as the reverse complement.
CGTCTCCTCGAAGAGGTCGGCAGACTCCAGGGGCAGGTGCTCGGTCCGCGCGGTCTGCACTTCACCGGCCTGGCCGCGCGTGAGGTGGACGTGCTGCGCCTGGTCGCCGAGGGGTACGACACCGCGGACATCGCGACGAAGCTGGCGTACTCCGAGCGCACGATCAAGAACGTGCTGCACTCGGTGATGACCCGTCTGCAACTGCGTAACCGCTCCCACGCGGTGGCCTACGCGATGCGCCAGGGCCTGATCTGACGGTCCCGGCCTCACGAACCCCGTTGCACCATCGGGCAGTCCGGCCTTCCCGTGGAAGTGGCTCGCCTCTCTCTGTACGGGGACGGCCGGCGCGCGACGGTGGTCCCCGGGTACCGGGCAGGACGCTGGGAGGGGAACGCTGTGCGGTGGTTTCAGCCAGGCACCGGGCCGGGAGTGCGGGCGGGCCGCCGCAGCAGGGCGGGGACAGTGCGGGCGGTCGGCCGCAGCAGGGCGCGCCGCCGGTCGGCCGCGTGTGTCCTGCTCCTGCTGGCCGCCGGGCTCGCCCCTGCCTCGGGCGTGAGCGGAGTGGCGTCGGCCGTGCCCGTGCCGCCGGAGCCGTGGGTCACCCCGGCGACGCTGGAGGAGGCGCTCGACCCGGGCGGTTCGACGGGGGTGGACAAGCAGGTGCGGACCCCGGCGATCCCGCCCCGGCCGGATGTGGTCCTGCTGGTGGACGGTACGGCGAGCATGGCCGACCCGATCGCCAGCGTCCGGGAGAACCTGCCCGACATCACCGGCAAGATCCTGGCCGAGCAGCCCGACTCACGTTTCGCGGTGGCCACGTTCGGCGACCAGGAGGGCGATGTCGACGCGGGATTCCAGGTCTTCACGGAGTTGACGGACGACCTGGTGAAGGTGCAGGAGGGCGTCGACCAACTGAAGACCGATCTCGGTGGTGCCAGCCGGGGTCCTTCGGAGGACTGGATCAACGGGCTGTGGCAGATCGCCGACGGCGCGGGCGGCACGACGGTGTTCCGCGAAGGCGCGAGTCCGGTCGTGGTGCTCGTCGGGGACGCCTCCAGCCATTCGCCCAGCAACGGCCACACCATCGACGACACGATCTTCGCGCTCCAGGACAAGGGCGTCCGGGTGATCGGGGTCGATGTGGAGAGCACGATCGGCGACGGCCTCAACGGCAACGGCGACGCCGGGAACCCCGACTACGTCGAGGACCCGCCCACCACGCCGGGCCAGGCCACCCGCATCATCGAGGCCACCGGCGGCCGGCTGCTCGAAGGCATCGACGGGGACCGGGTCGCCGAGGCGATCGTCGACGGCTTCGACAACCTCCCCACCTCCGTGGGCCACCGCCTCGACGCCTGCGACCCTCATCTGACCGTCGCCCTCGACCCGCCCACCCGGCAGCTCACCAGCGGCGGGACCGCGCACTTCGCGGAGACCGTCGATGTGTCGGAGGACGCCCCGCAGGGCACGACGCTGACCTGCACCGTGCAGTTCCTGCTCGGGACGCAGGTGCCGGGGACGGACACGATCGGGCCCGCCGCCGTGCCCGACCCCGACTTCCAGCAGCAGATCAGCATCGCCGTCAACGACGTCGACGTGCCCGTCGTCACCGTGGACGACCGTACGGCCAGGGCCCCCGACGACGACGGTGCCCGTATCGAGTACACGGCCACGGCGACGGACCCGCAGGACGGGGCGCTGCCGGTGACCTGTACCCCGCCGTCCGGATCGCTCTTCCCGGTGGGAACGACGACGGTCACCTGTTCCGCCACGGACTCGGCGGGCAACACGGGGGCGGACACGGCCCGGTTCGAGGTCCTGGAACCCGTCGTCCCGCCCGACCCGCCTGCACCGTCGGACCCGCCTGCCCCGCCGCCGCCCCCGCCGCCCGCCTCGGACCTCGCGGTACGGGCCGATGTCAGCCCGGACCGTACGTACGTGGGGCGGCCCGCCGCAGCCCGGTTCACGATCACCAACGCCGGCCCGGACACGGCGACCGGCGTCGTCCTCGGGACGGCCTGGCCGAGGACGGCCGAACCGAAGGACCGGAACCTGCCCACCCTGAGCCGGTGCACGGCGGCGCGGCCCTGCACGATCCGCGCCGGGGACCGGGTCGAGGTGACGCAGATGGCGACCTACCGGGCGGCGGTCACCGGAGACGTACGGGCCACCGTGCGCGGCACCCTGCCCGACGGGCGCACGGCGAACAACCGGGACGTGGACCGGCTGAGGGTCCTCAAGCCCTCGCTGACGGTCACCCCGCAGGTGGCAAAACCGGGGCAGCCGGTACTGGCCCGGGGCAAGGACTATCCGCCGGGCGAGACCGTACGTTTCACGTGGAACATCGGCATCACCGCGGACCGGTCCGGCGTGCGGGTCGGGCGGGACGGCACGTTCGAGGTGCAGGTGCTGGTCCTGCGCAAGGACACGCTGGGCCCGCGCGTCCTGCGGGCGGAGGCCCAGGATCTCCCCCGCCTGCGGAAACCCGTCCTGGTCGTGCAGCGCAACCTCCAGCCCCCGGACTTCGCGGGCCGGTCGTGAGTGCGGTCATGAGTGTCCTCCGCGCGTCGAAGGCGGTCATCGGATGATCCATGAGGTGGACGACGTCCTACGGGCCCTGATCCGGGCCGAGGTGCTGGAGGGCCGCCAGATCGCGGTGGTCTTCGACGCCCCGACCCGGGAGTGGGCGGCCAAGGTCAACGCCCCGATGGTCAACCTCTACCTCTACGACATCCGCGAGGACATGCGGCGGCGGGAGCGCGGCCTGCACAACGAGTACGACGAGCGCGGCGCGATCGTCGCGCGCCGCCGCCCGCCCCGCTTCTTCAAGCTGTCGTACCTGATCACGGCGTGGACGAAGCGCCCGGAGGACGAACACCGCCTGCTCTCCTCGCTGCTGGCCTGTCTGCTGCGGTACGAGGCGCTGCCGCCGGAGCGGCTGGCGGGCTCGCTGGCCGAGGTCGGGGCCGCCGTCCCGATGTCGATCGCGCTGCCGCCGCCGGAGGACCGGTCGTTCGCCGATGTGTGGAGCGCGCTCGGGGGCGAGCTGAAGCCCTCGCTGGACCTGGTGATCAGCGTTCCGGTCACGGCCTCGCCGGTCTACGAGGCGGGCCCGCCGGTGGGCGACGAGGGGCTGCGGGCGGAGTTCGGGGACGTGCCCGAGCCGGTTCCCGGGGAGGGCGCGGGCGTGGGCGCGACGGAGGCGCAGCCGGGCCGGCCGGGTCTGCCGGTGTACGGGTCGCGTCCTGGCCGACCGGCCCGGGAGCCGGCGCGGGCCCCGGGCGGTGAACGGGGACGGGCGGTGTCCCTGCGGATTACGGAGCGGCGGGGAAGGCCGGTGGAGGAGACCGGCGCGCCCACGCCGCCTTCGGGACGGGACGCATGAGCGGGGCCTTGGGGACGGGACGCATGAGCGGGCTGGATGCCGACGGGGGCGCGGAGCACATGACGTCGCGGGATGCCGTCGACCCGGACCTTCGCCACCTGCTCGCCCGGGCGGCGGCCGTGGAGCGGCGCATCCGGCACGCGGTGGAGCTGAGGCGGAGCACCGATCCGGACCCGGACGACGACTTCCGGGGGCTGTATCTGACGGACGAGAACATCGTGCGGCTGCTGGACGAGGAGGGGGCCAGGGGGTTTCCGACACTGGAGGAGCCTCTGGCCGGGGGCGAGTCGAGTGCTGCTCCGGACGAGGAGGAGGCAGGCTCCCGACTGGCCCGCCTCGCCCGGGAGTTCGACCTCACCGCGCTCGACACGGAGATCCTGCTCATCGCGCTCGTGCCGGATCTGGACGACCGCTTCGAGGCGTTCTACGGCTATCTCAACGACGACGTGTCCCGTCGCCGGCCGTCCATCGGGCTGGCCCTGGGCCTGTGCGGCGCGGCCCTCTCCGACCCGGCGGCCCGTGCCCGGCTGGCGGCGGGGGCGCCGTTGCGGGCCGGCGGCCTGCTCCTGGCGGAGGACCTGAACCGCCCGTTCCTGAGCCGTGCGCTACGGGTGCCGGACCGGGTGGCCGCGCACCTGCTGGGCGACGACACCGCGGACCCTCGACTGGCGGACCTGCTGGCCCCGTGGCAGGCCGTGCCCGGGGTGGGCGACCCGGCACCGCTCGCCGGGGTCCTGGCCGAGGGCGTCGCGCTGGCCTACCTGAGCGAGGACCAGGGCGGTGCGGGTACGGCGCTGGCAGCGTCGGCGCTGACGCGGGCCGGCCGGGGGGTCCTGGGCCTGGACCTGGCCCGGCTGGCGGAGGACCCGTCGCCCGCCGAGGCGGTGAGCGCCCTGGTCCGGGAGGCGCGCCTGACCGGGGCGGGCCTGGTGTGCGCGCCGCTGGACGCGGTGTCCCGGGAGCGCCCGGGGCTGCTCAGGCTCCTCACGGCCACCCCGGTCCCGACGATCCTGGTGGGCCGGGCGCCCTGGGACGCGTCCTGGTCGGCCGCCCCGCCCCTGCTGCTGCACGCGCCCCGGGTGGAGCCGTCGGCGCGGGGGGCGCTGTGGCGGGAGGCGTACGAGCTCGTGTCGGCGCCTGGAGACGGGCATGGCCACGCGCCTGGAGACGGGCATGGCCGCAGGCCTGGAGACGGGCATGGCCGCAGGCCTGGAGACGGGCATGGCCACGCGCCCGGGACCTCCACGCCGCTCCCGCCCGCCATCGCCCCGGACCGCCTGCTGGCCCCTTTCCTTCTCACCCCGGAACAGATCACCGGAGCCGCCCGCTCCGCCGCCCAAGCGGCCCGTCTGGCGGGCGGCGAGCTCACCGCGGACCACGTACGCCGTGGGGCCCGCGCCCAGAACGCGGCGGGCCTGGACCGCCTGGCCCGCCGCATCGAACCCACGGTGACCTGGGACGACCTGGTCCTCCCGCCGGACACCCACACCCAGCTCCGCGAACTCACGGCCCGCGCGCGGCACCGGGACCGGGTGCTGGGGGAGTGGGGCATGCGGCCGGGCGGGGGGAGGGGCCGGGGGGTGTCGGCCCTGTTCGCAGGCGACTCGGGCACGGGCAAGACGATGTCGGCGGAGGTGATCGCGGCGGACCTCGGCCTGGACCTGTACACGGTCGACCTGGCGACGGTGATCGACAAGTACGTGGGCGAGACGGAGAAGAACCTGGAGCGGATCTTCACGGAGGCGGCGGGGGTGAACGGCGTGCTGCTCTTCGACGAGGCGGACGCGATCTTCGGTAAACGCTCGGATGTGAAGGACGCCCACGACCGCTACGCCAACGTGGAGAGCGCGTACCTTCTGCAGCGCATGGAGTCCTTCGACGGCCTGGCCATCCTCGCCACCAACCTCCGCGCCAACCTGGACGACGCCTTCACCCGCCGCCTGGACCTGGTCATCGACTTCCCGGTCCCGGACCCCGGACAACGCCTCCTCCTCTGGGACCGCTGCCTTGGCCCGACGCTCCCGCGCGGCACGGACCTGGACCTGCCCTTCTGCGCCGAGAACTTCGAGCTGGCGGGCGGCAACATCCGCTCGATCGCGGTGACGGCGGCGTACCTGGCGGCGGACACGGGGGGCGCGGTGACGATGGAGACGGTGATCCACGCGATCCAGCGGGAGTACCAGAAGCTGGGGCGGCTGACGCTGGCTTCGGAGTTCGGGCCTTACCTGGGGCTGGTGACCTGAGGCCGCCTGAGGGCGAGGGCTGGGATCAGACCTTGACGATGCGCACGCGGTCGCCGCAGAGCATGGTCAGGTCCTCGGGATCGGAGGTCAGGACCACGGCCGGCTTCGGAGCGTGGAGCGCGGTGGCGGCGACCACGGAGTCGATGGCGTACTTGTGCCCGTGAAGGCCGGCGTTGACGAGCAGTGCCATCGCCGTACGCCCTATCTCCTCGGTGACCGGTTCCACGTTCAGCCGGGACACGGCCCAGTTGAATCGGGCTGAGTTCACTCGCGCGTGGTGTGCCTCGATGAGGGTGAGGATGCTGGTCACGACCCGCATGTCCTCCTGCTCGGCCCCGCGCACCAGCGCCATGACCCGGCGGTCGTCGGCGATCACCTTCGACAGCCCTTCGCTGTCCAGGACGAGGGTGCCCGGCCGGTTCATCAAGCCGCGCTCCCCACGCCGCCGTCGGCGTCCCCGCGCAGCAGGGCACGGGCGGCGTCGACCTCCGCCTGGCTGAACTCACCGTGCTCTGCCTCGTGGGCGGCGGTCAGCTCCGCGAGGTTGTCCCGCTCGATCTGGCGCTGCACGGCGGCGTCCACGTAGGCGGAGAACCCTCGCTTCCCGACGCGCGCGCGGACTGCGGCGATGTTGCCGGAGTGCAGGCTGACGGAGACGTTGGCGGTGGGGCCTTCACCGGGTCTGTAGGTGACCTCTTCGCTCATGGGTCCATTCTAATACATCTTCTATCAGAAAGGGGCCTGCGCACACGCATGGCGTGGCTGAGCGGCAGGGGCGAGGGGCCTGCGCACAGCCGCTGGGAGCGCTCTGTGGCTTGCCGAAACGCGAGGGGCGGGCGCTCATGCGAAGGGCACCAGTTTTTCGTCCTCGAAGTATCGGAATACTCTCTCGGGGTTTCCGGACAGCAGTGAGGTCACGTCGCTCTCCTGGACAAGAGGGTGTGCGTACTCAGGTGAATCGGTCAGCCCCAGCCCAGGACGACACAGGCGATATTCATGGTTCTTCTTGTAACAAGAAACAGGAATCCCTTGGGCGTGCAAGTGATGAGTGAGCTTCCATTCCAACTCGTCCGACCTCAGTACGCGGCAGCCGCGTTCTACCAGGCTGGGGACCAGTTTCCTGTAGGAGTGCTCGGACAAGGGGTTGCCTGTGACGTCAAGGTTCTTGAGCCGCGGAGTGCTCATCAGCGGCGAGATGTCAGTAATGAAATTCCGTGGGATGTAGCAGCTGAGAAGAGGGAGGGTGGAAATGTCCGTGACCGATCTCAGCCCGCTGTCCCGAATGGTCAGGGTGTCCAGGGCTCGGAGGCCGTCAGCCTCGTTGAGTTCCACCGGATCACACCCGACCAGGATCAGCACTTCGATGTTGCGGCACTCCTCCCATCCGGATAGATTCCTTGCGCCACGAACGTGCAAGTCTGTGATGCTGTCGTACTCCTCCTTGGTGAAAGGTTCGTCATGTCCGATGGTGCGTACCAGTGACTTGCGCAGAGCGGGGTCCTGAATGGCGCTCATGCTATTTCCTCAGATCACGCGGTGTGGGCTTCTATGAGTTGGTTCAGCTTGCGGCGGAGGCGCTCGAACGACTTCTCCTGCGCCGCCCCCAATTCATCGATGTCGAAAGGCTGGCGCTGCTGGTTGGCTTCGCCCACTCGATCGGGTTCGATGTTCAAGGACTTGTAAGTCGCCATGATCTTGAGCTTCCTCTGGGCTGGAGTGAAGTCTGATGTGTCTCCGTTCCACATGAGCTTTCCCTCTTCAAGCAGCGCACGCAGCTTCTCAAGGAAGGCGACAGGCTCTCCCTGGGGGTTGTTGCCCATGAAGTCGGTGAAGTAACCCCGTAGGCTGTCATGCCACTTCTTGTCGCGCCCATTGAATATAGGGTTTCCGTCTTGTGTCATGAATGCACCCACGTGTGCGTCCATGTCGTGACTTTCTACCGTGTCTGTGCTGTCGGTGAGACGTACCTCCCAGATGACGTCGGTCGTGAGTGACCGTAAAGCGTCCTGCAGGTCAATCCAGCCGGACGAGGTCTGTGTGCTGCCCCGCGCCATGTCGGCTTCGAGAATCTTGATCATGAGGTTGGTCGGTATCCATTCATGGTGGCCGTCCTCAAGGGCGCGGAACTCTCCCTTGAGCCACTTCCGATGAGGGTTCTCCCCTGGGCCGGGCTCATCCCAGAGGCGCTTGAGGTCGCCCAGGCTGACCTCTCCTGACCGACCAGATTTTGCCATATCCTTGAGGAACGGGATGAGCTTTCTTCCTCCTGCCGCCTCTTTGAGCTTTGGGTCCACTTCACGCTTCGGGGTGGGTAGAGAGGAGAACCTGCCGTACTGGCTGTCCTCGTTGAATGTCAGGCCGTCCAGCTTGGCCTTGAGATCAGGGTTTCCCTTGATTTCGTCCTTGGCCTCGGCCTTGAGCTTTTCTTCCGCCCCCTTGCCTGCTTTTTCATAAAAGGCAGAACGTGTTGAATGTGTCGGATCCGGATTCAGGGCGTGGAGAGCGTATTGCTTGAAGGCGTCTGAGTCTGCCCCCTTCTTCCTGGTGATGCCGCCATTCGTTGAAGGGGTGAAGTACCCCATGAGATTCCGGTGTGTCGATTCCTCCTTCAGGTGGTTGACAGCCTCGGTTTCAAAGCCGTTGAGTTTGGATTCCGATTCCCAGGCGGAAGTCTCGCTGAGCTGCGATTTCCACCAGTATTTCTTCAGCTCCTCGGCGAAGGTCATCCCGTATGCGGGAAGGTGCACGTCGATATTCGGTATGAGCGCCTTGCCCGCCACGCTCTGTGGGCTGGCCTTCGCGATGATGGTCGTCTCACCCGCGCCGTCGGCGACGTGTTCGGCGTGCAGAGATTTCAGCCCCTTCGGGCGAAGCCGCGTGGCGATTTCGGCGACGACATCGTCCAGCTCACTTTTTCTGGAGAAGGGGGATGAGGTCGGCTCCGCCAGCAGCCTGCGGGCCTCTCGTTTAACATCGAGGCTCTTCTTCGTCTCACCGGTGGGGCCGGAATCCTTGGAGGGCTTATTCTTGTCGCCCTTCTTTCCTCCGAGCTTTTTCCAGAGTGCTTTTCCTTTCCTGGCGATGAAGTCGACGATCTTGTCGATCGCCCGTGTCACCGGCCGTGACACCGACTGGAAGACCGACTTGACCTTGTTGGCCAGGCCGCCGATGCCCAGCAGGGCGGCGAGGAAGCCGATGAGGAGGGGGACGCTCGTGGCGAGGGCGGTTTCGATGAGTTTGGGGACGCCGGCCTGGCCGCCGTTGGCGATGGCGATGACCGCGTCCAGGACGGCGTTGACGAAGTCGATGATCTGGGCGCCCTGGGTCACGATGAACGTGACGATGTCGATGATTCCCTTGACCGCGCGGACGAACGCCGAGGCGGGGTTCAGCAGCGAGATGATCCAGGTGATGCCCGCGATGAGGACGGTGGGGATGAGGTAGGTCGTGAGTTTGCTGAGGATGGTGGCCTTGAGGTCGCCCGCCTCGGCCTGGATTTCCTTGACGGCGCCGGCGGGGCCCTCGGCGGCGATGTTCTTCGCGACCGGGACTGAGGTTTCGACCGCGCTCATCGCCTCGTCGGGGACGCCCTTGCGGGTGACGCGGGTGCGGATGTTGTCCCAGGTCAGGCCGAGCATGGAGCCGATGAGCTGGATGATGCCCTTGAGGTCGAACTTCTGCGGGAGGTCGAGGCCCGCTTTGACGGCTGTGCCCAGGAGCCAGGAGACGACGCCGGTCTTCAGGTGGTCCGCGATGTTCGTGATGAAGAGGTTCAGGCCCGCGCCGACCGCTTTCACCAGGTTGCCCAGGAAGCCGATCGGGTCCTTGATGATCTTCATGATCGCGGAGGCGGCCTTGGCGAGGATGCCGAGGAGCAGGTTCTTCAGCTCGTTGATCGTCTTGATGGCGCCGGCGATGGCGTCCTTCGCCTTGTCGATCAGGCCCCTGTTGGCCTCCTGGAGCTTCTTGATCTCCTCGTCGATCTTGTTGAGCGCGGCGGTGTACTTCTGGGCCAGGTCCTGGACCAGCTGTTCCGACTTCTCGTCGACAGTGGCTTCCAGGTCGTCGAACTTGCCCGCGAAGTCCTTCGCCGCGTCCTCGCCGAACTGCTTCAGATCGGCGGGGAGTCTGTCGACCTCGGCCTTCAACTCCGCCCGGCCCTTGCCGATACGGGCCTTCGCCTTGCCCAGTTCGGCACCGATGATGTCGGCCACCGAGGAGATGACCGTCCGCATACGGGACACGTAGAGCTTGCGGGACTCCTGGTAGAGGTCGTTCGCCTCCTTCGGCAGGCCGGCGAACTTGTCCTTGACCCAGCGGCCCTTCCCCACGAGGCCCGAGTACCGCTTGTCCTTGTACTTCCTCATCCGGCTCTTGTGGTCCGCCGTAAACGCGTCCCGCGCTGATTTCTCGCCCGACGTGAACGCCGTGTCGACCTTCTTGTCCAGGCCGGACAGGGTGTCCTCGACGTCCTTCTTCGTGCCGTCGTACACCTTCTGGAGCTTCGCCGTGACCTCGGCGCGTTTCTTCTCGTCCTTCGACTTCGTGTCGTTCTTGCCGCCGTCGACCTGTTTGCCGGCGGCGGCACGGGTGGAGGTGAGGCCCGCCATCGCCTGGGCCCCGGAGGCCGCGGCGTTCTCCTTGGCGGTGGAGAGCTGCTGGTCCTCCGCCGCCCTTCCCTTCGCGGGGGCCTTCGCCGCGTCCGCCTCGGAGGTCTTCTTCGCCGACAGGGCCTCGTCGAACTCCGGTTCGTTGCCCTTGGCGAGCTGTTCCTCGGTGACCTCGGCGTCCGCCATCGCCTTGTCGTTCCCGGCCGGTCCTTCGGAGAAGTCCGTGACGGCCGCGGGCTGCTTCTCGGGCACCGCGTCCGTCGCGGAGGGGGCGCCCGGGCTGCCCGGAGCCTGGTCGGGGGAGAGCGGGGTGACGTCCTTCTCCTTGGCGGCCGACGTGTCCGGCGGGGCCTTCGTCGCCGTGTCGATGTCCTTGGCGGAGGACTCCTTGCCGTCGGTGACCTTGCCGTCGACCTCGGCCTTGACCTGGTCGGCCTTACCGGACTTGGCGAACTTGTCGGCCTCGTCGAGGTTCTTCGGCGCCTGCGCGTCGATCGCCTTGTTCACCGCGTCGACGAACGCCTTCTTGTCGAACTCCCCGGGCTTCGCCGCGTTCATCTTCTCGGCGTTCGCCGCCTTGCCCTGGGCCTCCTTGTCGTCCGGCGGGGCCACCGCAGCGTCCTGCGACGCCTTCGACTCCGCCGCCGCCGGGGCGTGCGCCGCGATCCGGGTCTTCTTCGCCGCCACGTCGGCCTTCACGTTGCGGAAGCGGGGCGACTGCGCCGGGGACGGCTTGACCGGCGCGGTGTAACGCTGGGCGACCAGCCGGGACACCGCCCCGTTCCCGGCCATGCGCTGGAGCCGCTGGAGGGAGCGGCGGTCGGGGGGCCGGGCCGTGGCCGCCCGCTCCGTGCGCGGCCCTTCCGAGCGGGAGAGTTCGAGGTCCGGGGCGAGTACGGGTGAGTCGAGCTCCGGAGCGACTGAGGGTGAGCCGAGGGCCGGAGCGTGTGCCGTCCCGAGGTCCGGGGTGTGTACGGCGTCGAGTTCCGGGGCGCGTACGGCGCCGTGATGCGGTGGCGTCGCGGAAGGCTTCTCCGGAACCGCCTTCATCCGCCCCTCCCGCCCCTCCGCCCCCGCCGGCCGGAGGCCGCCCGGATGTGGGGCCCGCCCGGATCTGGTGCGTGCGTGGTGGCCGCCAGCGTGCCGGGGAACCCGGCGACGTGCGCAGCGCGGGCGGACCGCGTACGGGGCAGGGCCGGGCGGCACCCGCGGCGCGGTCGCGTTGCCTCATCGGGCAGCCCTCGATGCGCGGCAGGGCGGCCGACCGTCCGTTCCCGGTGATCGCTCCCGTGACGAGAATGGCCCGCGTCACCCGGTCGAGCAGTGCGTTCAGGAGTGTGTCGAGGAGAGGCCCTTATGCCGTCGTACCTGTCCCCCGGCGTCTACGTCGAAGAGGTCGAGTCCGGATCCCGGCCGATCGAAGGGGTGGGCACCTCGGTCGCCGCCTTCGTCGGCTTCGCCCAGAGGGGCCCGTTCGACGAGCCGACGCTGATCACCAACTGGAGCCAGTTCGGCGCCACGTTCGGCGACTTCGTCGACGGTGCCTACCTCGCGTCCTCCGTCTACGGCTTCTTCGCCAACGGTGGCGGTGTCTGCTACGTCGTGCGCATCGACGACGGCACCGCGGCGGTGGAAGGCGGTGGCGCGGGCGAGGACGCCACCGGAGAGGGCGGGGAACCGCCCGTCGGCGCCGAGGTCCAGGTCGGCCCCTACGCCGTACGCCCCCGGCCGGGTGTGAGCGGCGAGATCAGCGTGGAGGTCGCCCCGGTCGAGGGCGACGATCCGCCCGCCGACGTGTTCCGCTTCCTCGTGAAGCGCGACGGCCAGGTCGTGGAGACGTACCCCTCCGTCACCACCAAACGCAGCAAGGACAACGTCGCCACCCGCGTCAACGCCAAGTCCGAGCTGATCGAGGTACGGGAGTCGGGGCGCGGCGCCGCCCCCGCCCCGCCCGCGCCGCAGACGGTGACCCTCGCCCCGGCCGCACCCGCCGCCGGCAGCTCCGGTGCGATGGCCCCCGAGGTGTACGTCGGCGACGCGGACCGCCGTACGGGGCTCGGCGGCCTCGAAGCGGTCGACGAGGTCACCATGATCGCCGTGCCCGACCTGATGAGCGCGTACGAACGCGGGCTGCTGGACCTGGAGTCGGTCATCGCCGTCCAGCAGGGGCTCATCTCCCACTGCGAGCTGATGGGCGACCGGGTGGCCATCCTCGACCCGCCGCCCGGCCTCACCCCGCAGCAGATCCGCGGCTGGCGCACCGGGCAGGCCAACTTCGACTCCAAGTACTCCACGCTCTACTACCCGTGGATCAGCGTCGCCGACCCCGCGTCCGGCCGCGCCACCCTCGTACCGCCCAGCGGGCACGTAGCCGGGGTCTGGGCGCGCAACGACGACACGCGCGGGGTGCACAAGGCTCCGGCGAACGAGGTCGTCCGGGGAGCGGTGGCGCTGGCGACCCAGCTCACCAAGGGCGAGCACGACCTGCTCAACCCGATCGGGCTGAACTGCATCCGAGCCTTCCCCGGGCGGGGCATCCGGGTGTGGGGCGCACGGACGCTGGCGTCCGACCCGGCCTGGCGGTACCTGAACGTCCGGCGGCTCTTCAACTACCTGGAGGAGTCGATCCTCGCCGGAACGCAGTGGGTCGTCTTCGAGCCGAACGACGACGCCCTGTGGGCCCGTGTCCGGCGCACCGTCTCGGCGTTCCTCGTCAACGAGTGGCGCAAGGGTTCGCTGTTCGGGCTGACCCCCGAGGAGGCGTTCTACGTGAAGTGCGACCGCGAGACGAACCCGCCGGAGAGCATCGACGCGGGCCAGGTCATCTGCGAGATCGGGGTCGCCCCCGTCAAACCGGCCGAGTTCGTGGTGTTCCGGCTCTCCCAGCTGACCGGCGGCAGCGGCGGTGTCGACGAATGACGACCTGCCGCGGACGCGTCGACCGTCGACCGTTGACAGCCCGTTCCTGAGCCCGGCGTTAAGGAGTCTGCTGTGCCACTTCCCGATCTCGACAGTTCCGTCGGGCATTCCTTCGGTCTCGAATTCGACAGCGTGATCATCAAGCAGATCACCGAAGTCAGCGGCCTGAAGATGGAACAGGACGTCATCGAGCTGAAGCAGAACACCGCCGACGGCAAGTACGCCATCAAGAAGCTGCCCGGCCGCCCCAAGGCGGGAGAGGTCACCGTGACGCGCGGGCTCACCGAGGACAACAGCTTCGAGCGGTGGATCAAGGACTCGCGGTTCGGCCGCATGACGAACGCCCGACGCAACGGCGCCGTCATCGTCTACGACTACGAGGGCTTGCCGATCAAGCGCTACAAGCTCATCAACGCCTGGCCGAAGTCCCTGGAGATCGGCACCCTGAAGGCCGGCGACACCTCGGTGCTGACCGAGAAGCTGGCGATCACCTACGAGAGCATGGAACTCGACTGATGCGCCGCTCGGTCCAGTTCCAGAGCCCCGAGCAGGTCGCGCCCCGGGCGGACGGGGGCCAGGGCGGTTCGACGCGTCAACAGGAGGCGCTGCGCACGGATTTCGCCTTCGAGCTGCCGCGCGGTTACGTCGACGAGTCGGGGACCGTCCACCGTACGGGCGTGATGCGCCTCGCCACCGCGCGCGACGAACTGGTCCCCCTGCGGGACGACCGGGTCAGGGAGAACTCCGCCTATCTGTCGGTGGTCCTCATCTCCCGGGTCGTCACGCGCATCGGCACCGTCGAGGACGTCCACCCCGGCGTCATCGAGGACCTCTTCGCCTCCGACCTGGCCTTTCTCCAGGACTTCTACCGCCGGATCAAGTCGCCCCGATACTGGATGTATCGGGGTGATCCCGACAACGCGGCGAGCGTGCGTGCCAGGCGTCGCCGAGCAGGCGGGACTTTCGAAACACGCCCTAGCCGGCGGCCGGCCGGAACACACCGTGCAGGGGAGGACGAGGAGCTCATGGGGTTGATGTCCTGGCTGCGGGGTGGCCGCGGCGGTGCTGCCCGCTCCGGCGATGCGCCCGCCCCCACGCCCATGTCCGCGTCCCTGTCCGTGGCCGATCGTGGCGAACGGGTTGACGTGAACCGGCTGGAGCCGATCCAGCGGGTGGTGTCCGGGCAGCAACTGACGGTGGGGCCGGCGGAGTTCGAGGCGTCGCTCACCACCCGTCAGGACACCGCGCTCGGGACCCCGCTCGGGCACCTGGTGAGCCCTGATGCTCCGGCCGGGCTTGTGCGCGGTGTCGGTGTCGCGGAATCCGCCGTGTCACCGTCGCCATCACCGGTCGCGGCTCAGCGGTCCGTGGACATGCCGGTGCGGGGGTCGGTGACCCGCTTCGGCCGGGCGCGTGGGCCCGAGGCCGTACCGGGGACGGTGTCCGCGCCCGTACCCGTACAGCGTCTGTACGGTGGTGAGACCTCGGCCATGACGTCTTCCGCCGGGGCGGAGAGCGGTCCCGGGGGCGGGGAGGAGCTGCCCGTACGACGTCTGGTGGGGGAGCGGCCCGTCGGTGCGGAGCCGGCACTTCCGGTTCCGTCGCCCGACCCGTCGCCCGCCCCGGCCTCCGGCAGCGTCGGCGTTCAGCGGGCTGCGATGCCTCCGGCGGGGGAGCGGCCCCGGCGAGCTCCCGGGCTCGGTGCGCCCCTGCCCGGTCTGCCGCCGACCGCCCAGCGTCGGGCCGCCTCCGGCCCGGAAGCCTCCGCGGGCCAGGTTCCGCCCGCGGCCCCGGCTGTGCCCGGCCTGTCCGATGACGTTCGGTCGGGGGGAGGGGACCAGCCCACTGCCCCCTTGCTCGGTGACGATCCGCTGTTGGGGGAGGTGTACCGGAGCCATCCCGACGACCTGGCAGGGGGAGCGCCTGCTTCTGCGGGTGGGGCGAGCGATACGGGTAGGGCAGACGGTGCGGGTGATACCGGGGATATCGGTAGTACCGGGGATACCGGGGATACCGGGGATACCGGGGATACCGGGGATACCGGGGGTGCCGGGAGTGCCGGGCGTGCCGGGAGCTTCGTGCAGCGGTCGGACGGTCCGCCTGCCCTCTCCGGCCCGTCCCCCGCCCTGCCTGCCCCGTCTGCCCCGGCTGACTCCGGGCCCGTCGCCCCCCTCCTGGGCGACCGGCCCCTCGTCCCGCGGAACGTCGACGTCCAGCGCGCCGCGGAGCCGCGCTCCGGGCCCGCCGGGGGGTCCGTGCCGGACCCGGGCGGGTCCGCCTCGCCGCCCGAGGGCGTACCGGTCCGGTGGACCGGGGCGGAGGGCGGGAGGCCGATGACCGGTCCCGGTGTCTCCGTGGGGCCCGCGCCCCCGTTGTCGACCCCCGCCGGACAGCCCTCCGCGACCCTTCAGCGACAGGCGGCAGGAGGACCTCCGGTGCCGGCCTCGGTGGCACGTTCCCTGCCGGGTTCCGGCAGTGCGCGTGGACGGCCCTCGGCCGGTGCCGTGGCGGTGGCCGCCGGGGTGGCGCAGCGGATGGCCGACGGCAGTGTCGTCTTCGGGGGCGCGCCGGCTTCCGGTACCTCGCGGCCGGTCGTCCAGCGGGCCGCCGAGATCGCCGAAGTCGCCGAGGAACCGCCACCACCCGAACCCGACCCCGTGACGGAACCGGAGGACGCCACGGGGCCAGGGCCGGAGCCGGAGCCGGGCTCCGTGACGGAAGCGGCTGCCCCGAAGGACGGCAAGGGGACTCCCGCCGTCACGGACGAGCTGGTCCGGGCCCTGTACGCCCCGCTGAGCCGGCTCCTGAAGAACGATCTCCGGCTGGAACGTGAACGCGCCGGCCATCTCATCAACACCCGCCACTGAAGCCCCGATGAAGCCCGAACGATCGGCTGCTCGACCGAACTGAGAGGCACGTGTCATGGCCACCGCCCAGGACAGCGACCCCGCCGTCAGCGTCTGCTTCGTCGTGACGATCGACGACATCGAGCTCGGGTCGTTCAACACGTGCGAGGGCCTCGGCTGCGAAGTGGTCCTCGAAACGCGCGAGGAGGGCGGCAACAACGGGCATCTGTGGCAGCTGCCGACCCGGCTGAAGTACTCCAACGTGAAGCTGTCGCGCCCGCTGACCCGGGAGACGGAGAAGGTGGCGCGCTGGTTCGCCACGATGACCACCGGGTTCAGCCGGAAGACCGCGCACATCGAGGCGCGTACGGGGGACGGCCACAAGGTCGCCCAGTGGGGGCTGCTGGAGGTCGTTCCGGTGCGCTGGACCGGGCCTTCGTTCACGCCCGAGTCGCCCAAGGTCGCGATGGAGACCATCGAGATCGCCCACCACGGTTACGTGATGGAGGGCTGAGGACGATGAGCGGTGCGGGTCCCATCGCGTTCAGCGCGGCCGGTACGTCGGGGGTGGCCTCGGCGGCGAAGGGCGGCTCGGCGCGGCCCAAGCTGGAGCACGCCTACCTGGAGCTGCGCACCCCGCCGACCGGGGGCGGGCTGACGCCCGGCGGGCCGTGCGGGCGGATCGACTTCCAGTTCAACCCCAAGGAGCTGAGCCTCACCAAGGCGGCTTCCTGGAAGCGGAGTCCGGCGAAGGGGGCGAAGAGTTCGGGCCCGCCGGAGTACCAGGGATCCCAGCCCAGCAAGCTCACCGTCGAGATGTTCTTCGACGCCAGCGACACCCAGGACACCCGGGTCGTCACCTCGGTGGAGCAGCTCTTCGCCTGCTGTGTGCCGACGGACGAGACCCGGCAGCAGCAGCGGTCGTCCCCGCCGTGGGTCGTCTTCCACTGGGGCGGACTGACGGGCTTTCCCGGCTACGTAAGCCAAGTCGCCGCCAAGTACACGCTGTTCACGACCTCGGGTGTGCCGATCCGGGCGGTCTGCCAGGTCACCATGGAGGAGATCAGCGGCGAGACGCCCGGCCAGAACCCGACCTCGGGCGCGCTGGCCGCCCGGCGAGTCCACCGCGTCGGCTCGGGCGACTCGCTGCCCTCGCTCGCCCACCGGGAGTACGGGGACCCCGGGGCCTGGCGGGTGATCGCCGAGGCGAACGGGATCGACGACCCGATGCGGCTCGCCCCCGGCACCCAGCTCCTGCTGCCCGCCCTGGACGAGCTGGCCCGGCTCAGGGACTCCTCGGACCGGGACGCCGCCGGGACCGGCCGGGGCAGGGGGCGGGGCTGATGGCGCAGCAGGGGGTTTCCACGGCGCTGACGGTGGAGTTCGGCGGTACGCCGCTGCCCGCGAAGTTCGTGAACACGCTGGTCGAGGGCTATGTCGACGACAGTCGTACGCTCCCGGACCTGTTCCTGCTGCGGTTCCGGGACCCCGACCGGGTGCTGCTGGAGCAGGCCGGGCTGAAGATCGGCACCGAGGCCCGGCTGCTGGCCCGCGCGGGCGGCGACACCGCCCCGAAGCCGCTGCTGGAGGGGGTCGTCACCGCACTGGAGGTGGAGCTCGACGAGTCCGGCACGTTCACCGTCGTCCGGGGGCTCGACGAGTCGCACCGGCTGTTCCGGGGCCGCCGGGTGGCCAGCTACCAGAACATGACCCTCGCCGACATCTGCGGCCAGGTCGCCCAGCGCGCCGGGCTGAGGCCGGGCCCGGTCGACATCGCCGGGCCCGTACTGGAACACATCGCCCAACCCAACGTCACCGACTGGGAGTTCGTGCGCGGGCTGGCCGAGGAGGCGGGCGCGCAGGCGTACGTACGGGACGGGCAGCTCCACATCACGAAGCCGGCGGAGGCGGGCGGCGCGCCCGATGCCTCGGCGCGCGCCGAACGCGACCCGCTCGTCCTGGAGCTGGGCAGCAACCTGCTGCGCTGCCGGGCCGGGGTGTCGGCCGCCGAGCAGGTCTCCGAGGTGGAGGTGCGCGGCTGGGACGTCCGGGCGAAGCAGCCGCTGGTGGGCCGGGCCCCGGCGGGCTCGTCCCCGACGCTGGAGCTGGGGGTGACGGCGGCGGAGGTGTCGGCCCCGTTCGGCGAGGCCCGGTTCGTGGTGACCGACGCGGCGTACGGGGCGCAGGCCCAGGTCGACCTGGCGGCGAAGGCGCTGGCGGAGCGGATCGCCGGGTCGTTCGCGGAGCTGGAGGCGGTGATCCGGGGGAATCCGGCGGTCCGGGCGGGCAGCGCGGTGGCGCTGAACGCGGTGGGCGCGCCCTTCGAGGGCCGGTACACGGTGACGACCTCGCGCCACGTCTTCGACTCCGTACGCGGGTACGAGACCTGGATCACCGTGTCCGGGCAGCAGGAGCGGTCACTGTACGGGCTGGCCGGCTCCGCTGCCGGCACCGCCGGGTCGCGGTGTGCGGGGCTGGTCAGCGGGACGGTGACCGACACGCAGGACCCGGAGGGCTCGGGGCGGGTCAAGGTCCGCTTCCCGTGGCTGTCCGACGAGTACGCGAGCGACTGGGCGCGCACGGCGCAGTCCGGCGGTACGGGGGGCGGGGAGGCGTTCATCCCGGAGGTCGGCGACGAGGTGCTGGTGGGCTTCGAGCACGGGCATCTGGACCGGCCGTACGTCCTGGCGGGTCTGTACAACGGGCAGGACCGGCCGGGGGGTGGGGGCCCGGCCGGCAGCGCTCCCGGTGCTCCCGGTGCTCCCGGTGCTGCAGGCGCTGCCGGAGGTGCGGGCGGAGGCGCGGGTGGTGGTGGCGACGGAGGCGAACTCGTCGATCCCACCACCGGTGCGGTGAACCGCCGCGCCTTCGCGTCGAAGAGCGGAAACCAGCTGGAGCTGCTGGACGCGGCGAACGGCCCGCAGGGCGTCCGGCTCCGCACCGGTGACGGCAAGCTCACGATCGACCTCGACCGCAAGGGCACCGCCATCGTCATCGACAGCGACGGCAGCGTGACCATCGAGGCCAAGGAGCAGGTCTCCATCCGGGCGGCCGGCGGCGTCGCCCTGGACGCGGGGCGCGGGGCGCTCGAACTGGCCGGAGAGAGCATCACGGTGACCGCCAGGAAAGGCGTGTCCGTGGACGGCGGCACCGGGAAGGTCGGCATCGCGGCGCAGGGTCCGGTGGAGGTGCGGGGCGGTGAGGTCACGGTCGACGGAAGCCGCCGCACGGAGATCAGGAGCGGAGGTTCGGTGAACGTCAACGCGCCGATGGTCAAGCTCAACTGACGTCACGTCATTCAGCAAGTACGGGAGGAGTGCACAGCATGTCCGACGCAACAGCCGCTCCGGCAGCCCGGGTCGGCGATCCCACGGGCCATCCCGGCACGGTCGGGCCGCCCGGAGTCCTGTCCGTGCTCATCGGCGGGAAGCAGGCCGCCACCGTCGGGACCGCCCACCTGTGCTCCTCGCCCGCCGCCCATCCGCCGACCGTCCTCGCGCCGCCCGGCAGCTCGACGGTGTTCATCGGCGGGCAGCCGGCCGCCCGCGTCGGGGACCTGGCGGGCTGCGGCTCCCCCGTGGTGTCCGGCTGCCCGACCGTCCTGATCGGCGGGTGAACCGGGCCCATGGGACAGCAGTTCATCGGCGCGGGCTGGGCGTTCCCGCCGCGCACGGACGCCACCGGGTCCATCGCCCTGGTGCGCGGCGAGCACGAGCTGGAGGAGTCGATCCGGCTGATCCTGGCGACCTCGCCGGGGGAGCGGCCCATGCGGCCGGAGTTCGGCTGCGCGGTCAACGACTACGTGTTCGCCCCGGCGGACGCGGGGACCGCCGGGCAGCTCGCGTACGAGGTACGGCTCGCGCTGGAGCGGTGGGAGCCCCGGATCGAGGTGACCGAGGTCGTCGTCCGGTTCGACGAGGCGGACAACGGCGTCCTCTACATCGACATCGGTTACACCGTGCGCGGCGCGAACGACCCCCGCAACCTCGTCTTCCCGTTCTACGTGATCCCGCAGCACGCCGAGGCGGCCGAGACATCGGCCGACGACGAGGGGGCGGGCGCATGACCCTGCCCGGCCCGCATGAGGAGGCGAGGGCGTGACCCTGCCCAGCCCGCATCTGGACGACCGCACCTTCCAGGGCCTGGTCGACGAGGCGAAACGCCTGGTCCAGCAGCGCTGCCCGGAGTGGACCGACCACAACGTCTCCGACCCCGGGGTGACGCTGATCGAGGCGTTCGCGACCATGGTCGACCAGCTCGTCTACCGGGTGAACCGGGTCCCGGAGAAGAGCTATCTGACCTTCCTCGACCTGATCGGGGTGCAGCTCCACCCGCCGACCGCCGCCCACACCGAGGTGACGTTCCGGCTTTCGGCGCCCCGGCCCGAACCGGTGCTGGTGCGCGCCGGCACGGAGGTCGCGACCGTCCGTACGGAGACGGAGGAGGCGATCGTGTTCACCACCTCCGAGCCGCTCTCCATCGTGCCGTGCGCCTTCGCCCACCTGGCCACCTGGCCCTCGCCAGGAGAGGCCGTCGACCGGACCGAGGAGCTGACGCTCGGCCGGGACGTGCCCGTCTTCGGGGCGACTCCCGCCCCCGGCGACTGCCTGTACGTCGGCCTGTCGGCCGCCGTACCCGCCGGCGTGCTGGCGCTGCGCCTGGACTGCACGGTGGACGGCGTCGGTGTCGATCCCGCCCGGCCGCCGATCCTCTGGGAGGCCTGGGACGGGACGAGCTGGACGGTCTGCGAGGTGGAGAAGGACGACACCGGAGGCTTCAACCGGTCCGGCGAACTGATCCTCCACCTGCCGAGGACCCATGTCCCGGCGGCCGTCGTACGCCGCACCGGGGGCTGGCTGCGCTGCCGCCTGATCGAGGCGGAGGAGGGGCAGCCGACGTACATGGCCCCGCCGGTCGTCCGGGGGATCACCGCGTTCACCATCGGCGCGACGGTCGCCGCCGAGCACGCCGAGACCGTCACCGACGAGGTGCTGGGCCAGGCGGAGGGCGTTCCGGGGCAGGTGTTCCGGCTGGCCCGGCCGCCGGTGGTGCCGGGGGAGTTCGTGGTCGAGGTGACGGACCCGGCCGACGCCGACACCGCGAGCGGGGGTTCGGACGTCACCCGCTGGATTCGGGTCGACGACTTCGCGCACTCCGGCCCCGAGGACCGGCACGTCACGCTCGACCCGAACGCGGGCCGCGTGGAGTTCGGCCCCGCCGTACGCGAACGGGACGGCTCCGTACGCCATTACGGCCGGGTCCCGGTCAAGGGCGCCACCGTCCGGGTCCGCTCGTACCGCACGGGCGGCGGGCTGCGCGGCAACGTCGCCCCCTCCACGCTCCGCGTCCTGCGCAGCTCCCTCCCGTACGTCGCCCGGGTCGAGAACCGCCGGCCCGCGCTCGGGGGCGTGGACGGCGAGAGCGTCGACAGCGCCCGGGTGCGCGGGCCCATGACCCTGCGCACCCTGCACCGGGCCGTGGTCCCGCACGACTACGAACTCCTCGCCCGCGAGATCGCCCCGGACGCGGCCCGGGTCCACTGCATCCGGGCCGGCACCGAGGACGGCTCGGACGGTACGGGCGGGGTGCGGCTGCTCGTCGTACCCGCCGGGCGCAGCGACGAGCAGGGCCGGATCGAGTTCGACGAGCTGGTCCCGCCCGCGAACACGCTCGCCCTGATCGCCGGACACCTGGACGCCCGGCGGCCGATCGGGGCCCGGCTGGTCGTCGAGCCGCCGTTCTACCAGGGGGTCACCGTCGTCGCCCTGGTCCAGGCGGAGCGCGGGGCGGTCGCCGGGAAGGTCCGCGAGAGCGCGCTGGCCGCGCTGTACGGGTACTTCAACCCGCTCACCGGCGGGCCGGCCGGGGACGGCTGGCCGTTCGGCCGGCCCGTCCAGTCCGGGGAGGCGTTCGCGGTGCTCCAACGGGTGCCGGGGGTCGACCTGGTGGAGGACGTACGGCTCTACCGCGCCGACCCGGTCACCGGCGAACGCACCGACGCGACCGCGAAGATCCCGCTGGACCCGCACGCGCTGGTCTTCAGCTACGAGCACCAGCTCCGGGTGAGAGGGGCCTGAGCCGATGCGCAGCGGAATCCCGGGGCTGCCGACCCCGCACCCCCTGATCGACCAACTCCCCGCCGTCTACCTGGAACAGGACTTCCTCCAGCGTTTCCTGGCCGCCCTGGACGACGTCCTCGCCCCCGTCCTCCTCTCCATCGACAACCTGCCCGCGCACCTGGACCCGCGCAGCGCCCCCGACGACTTCCTGGACTGGCTGGCCCAGTGGGTGGCCGTCGACCCCCACGAGGACAGTCCGCCGGAGCTGCGCCGGGCGGCGGTGCGGGGCGCGGTCACCCGGCACGCCCGGCGCGGCACGGTGAGCGGTCTCGCGGAGGCGCTCCGGCTGGAGACCGGTACGGAACCGGAGATCGTCGAGAGCGGCGGCACGGCCTGGTCGACCGGCCCGGGCACTCCGCTGCCGGGACAGGACCGCCCCTGGGTGACCATCCGGATCCGGACGGCGGCCGAAGGCGGCGAGGACGGCGGGGACGCGGGGGACACTGGGGGCCGGGGCCGCGTGCGGCAGCCGGACCGGGTGCGGCTGGAGGAGCTGATCGGCGCGGAGGTCCCGGCGCACGTCGGATTCACCCTGGAGCTGCTGTGATCTGCGACGAGTGCGGACACCGGAACCCGCCGGGGCGGGAGTTCTGTGTGGCGTGCGAGGCGTTTCTGGGCTGGGAGGAGGAGAGGGGGGCACCGCCCGCACCACCTGTTCCCGCACCGCCCGCTCCCGTAACTCCGCCCGCTCCCGTTACGCAGACCGCCCCCGAAACGCCACCCGCTCCCGAAACGCCAGCCTCTCCCTCCCCCTCGTCCCCTCCCGTGACACCGCCCTCGCCCCCCTGCGCGGGGCCGCCCGCAGCGCCCTTCGTGACGCCGCCCGCGCCCGCCCCCGTGGCATCGCCCGCGCCCATGCCCGTAACGGCTCCTCTCCCACCACCGCACCCGACACCCCCCGTACCGGCGCCGACGTCACCACCCCCGCGGCAGCCCCACGCGGCACCGGAGGCGGCGGCTCCCCGGCGTCCGGGCGAGGGCCCGCCCGGTCCGGCCCCCGGCCCCGACGCCTGGCCGGACGACGGGCGGCGGCCGTCCGCCGCCGGGTCACCCCGCCCGGAACCCGTCGGCGCGCCGGTCATCTGCCCCAACTGCCGTACGGAGAACGCCCCGGGCCGCACGCTGTGCATCCGCTGCGCCCTGCTCCTGGACCCCGGGCCCGCCCCCGAGGGCCGGCCGCCGTGGTGGCGGCGGATCCTGCGCCGACGCCCCCGGCAGCCGCGCGTGGCGGGGGCGCGTCCGCGAGGCGGGTGGCGGCGGCCGAGGGTCGGGCTGCCCCTCGTGCTGGTCCTGCTGGCGGTGGGGGTGTGGTTCGCGCTGCCGCATCTCCCGGGCCTGTTCGGCTTCGCCAGGGAGGAGACCGGAACCCCGGAGTCCGTGCCGCCGGCCGCCTGCCGGGGCTCCAGCGAGGCGGGCGGGCACCCGGCGTCGGCCGCGTTCGACGGCTTCAACAACCGTTACTGGGCACCGGAGAAGACCGGCGAAGGCGTCGGGGAGCACCTGGAGTGCGACTTCGCGCAGCCGGTACGGATGATGAAGATCGTGGTGTTCTCCGGGACGTCGGCGCGCCAGGACGAGTTCCTGACGCAGGGCCGCCCGGCGCGGCTCACGGTGGAGCTGACGTCGAAGGACGGGAAGAAGACCGACCGTACGATCCGGCTGCGCGACCAGGCGGGCCAGCAGACGTTCGACGTACGGGGTTCGGACACGGTTCGGGCCAAGCTCACGGTCGATTCGGCGTACGGCTCCGGGGAGGACCGGCGTACGGCGGTGGCGGAGGTCGAGTTCTTCGGGCGGCGGGAGTGAGCGGTCGACGGGGCGGACACTCCGGAGATCGACGAGCGGGCGCCCCGACGGCCCGGAGGCCCGGCGGCCCGGCCGCTCCGGCCTCCGGCACCAGATGGGCGCGGGCGATCTCCGCCGTGGTGAGGCCGCCGACCGCGCGGAGGGTCAGCGCGATCTGGGCGGCGGGGGAGAGCGCGGGGTGGCAGCAGAGGAAGAGCAGGGTGAGCGTGTCGTCCTGGGAGGGGCCCCTGCCCTGCCCGGAGGGGCCCTCCGTGGGTGGCGGTGCGACGAACGCGTCGGCCGGGGTGAGGGCCGCCGCCGTCTCCTCCCGCCTCCGCCGGGCCGCGTCGCTGCGCAACCGGTCGGTGAGGCGGCGGGAGGCGACCCGGATCAGCCGGCCACTCGGATTTTCGGGGATCCCGTCCCGCGGCCACTGCCCGGCGGCCGCGATCAGGGCTTCCCGGACGGAGTCCTCGGCCGGGTCGAAATGCCCGTACCGGCGCACGAGCGCGCCGAGGACCTGCGGCGCGTGGCGGCGCAGCAGGTCCTCGATGACGCCGGTCGTACGATCCATCCGTGTCCTTGCGGGTGGTTCCTGTCAGTCGTCGAGCCCGCCGTCGACGGGCCGGATGAGCACCGGGTAGTCGGGCGCCCCGGCCGGCTGCGGACAGCGTGCGACGCGGGCGGCGATCTCGGTCACCCTTTCCAGGCTCTCGCAGTCGAGCACCCAGAACCCGGCGAGCAGCTCCTTCGTCTCGCTGTACGGCCCGTCCGAGATCACCGGACGCCCCTCGGTGTCGAGGCTGACGGCCCGGCCCGACGCGGGCTCGCGGAGCCCGTACCCGGTCACCAGCTCGCCCGACTCGGCGAGGTCGTCGTTGATGCTGCCCATGTGGGCGAACATCTCCTGCATGGCCTTCTCGTCCCAGGCCGGGCTGTCGGCGCCGCCCTTGCCGGTCTGCGCGTCGTAGTCCGCCTGGGTGCCCTGGACCATCACCAGATACTTCATGACCGTCGCCTCCTGGTCGCTCGTTCGCTCGGTGCCGTTTCTTCCTTGCACAGGGGACGTCGGGGCCGGGGCGGGCTTCTCGGCACCACGCGCGGTTCTTTCTCGGATTCACTCCGGATGCGCCCCCGGATTCACCCGCTGGAGGGGGCGGAACAGGGCGTTCAGTAAAGTTCGGCTGCGCCTCGTTTCCGCTCGTCGCGCCTTCCTTCCCCCTCTCCCTCCCCGAACGACGAGGTGCCGGCCCGTGTCCCCGTCTCCAGCCCCGCTTCCGCACCCCGTCTCCGTCGTGGGGGTCGGCGCGGACGGCTGGCCCGGCCTGTCCGCTCCGGCGCGGGAGGCGCTGCGGGACGCGCAGGTGCTGATCGGCGGGGTGCGCCAGCTGGACCTGCTCCCGCCGGAGTGCGCCGGCGTGCGGGTGAGCTGGCCGTCTCCGCTGAGGCCGGCCGTCCCCCGTCTCCTCGCCGAGCACCGGGAGCGCCGGATCGCGGTGCTGGCGAGTGGGGACCCGATGTTCTACGGGATCGGGCGGGCGCTGGCGGAGGAGCTGGGGCCGGAGGGGCTGCACGTGCTGCCGCACCCGTCGTCCGTCTCGTACGCCTGCGCGCGCCTCGGCTGGTCACTGGAGGACACGGAGGTCGTGACGCTGGTGGGCCGCCCGGCGTCCCGGCTGGCGGCGTCCCTGTACGAGGGCCGCCGGCTGCTGGTCCTGAGTGCGGACGCGAGCACGCCCGCGACGGTGGCGGCGCTCCTCACGGCGCACGGCTTCGGCCCGAGCCGGCTGAGGGTGCTGGAACAGCTGGGCGCCGAGGACGAGGAGCACGTCGACGGCATCGCGCAGAGCTGGGCACATCCCCCGGGGGACCGGCTGAACGTCATCGCGATCGAATGCCGTGCGTCGCCGGAAGCGCTGCGGCTGGGCACGGTCCCGGGTCTGCCGGACGAGGCGTACGAGCACGACGGCCAGCTCACCAAGCGCCACATCCGGGCCGCCACGCTCGGGACCCTGGCGCCCGCGCCGGGAGAGCTGCTCTGGGACGTGGGCGGCGGCTCCGGCTCGATCGCGATCGAGTGGCTGCGGGCCCATCCGTCCTGCCGGGCGGTGAGCGTGGAGCGGGACCCGGTACGGGCCGAGCGGATCACCCGTAACGCTCAACTCCTGGGAGTCCCCGCCCTGAAGGTCGTGACCGGCCCCGCTCCCGCGTCCCTGGCCGAACTGGAAGCGCCGGACGCGGTGTTCATCGGCGGCGGCCTGACCGCGCCGGGCCTGCTGGACGCGTGCTGGGAGGCGCTGCGGCCGGGGGGCCGGCTGGTCGCGAACACGGTGACGCTGGAGTCGGAGGCTCTGCTGGCCGAGCGGCACAAAGCGCACGGCGGCGAGCTGGTACGCCTGTCGGTCGCCCACGCCGTCCCGGTCGGCGGCTTCACCGGCTGGCGCCAGGCCATGCCCGTGACGCAGTGGTCGGTAAGCAAGTCCTCGGTTTCCGAGGCACGTTCGGACAAGGGAGATCGATCATGACGGTGTACTTCATCGGCGCGGGCCCCGGCGCGGCCGACCTGATCACGGTGCGCGGCGCCCGGATCCTCGCCGCCAGCCCGGTCTGCCTGTACGCGGGCAGCCTGGTCCCGGTCGAGCTGCTGGCCGAGTGCCCGAAGGACGCCCGCCTGATCGACACGGCGAACCTGGACATCGGCCGGATCACCGCGGAACTGGTCCGGGCCCACAAGGAGGGTCACGACGTGGCGCGCCTGCACTCGGGCGACCCGTCGGTGTTCAGCGCGGTGAACGAGCAGATGAAGCGCCTGGACGAGGCGGGCGTGCCGTACGAAGTGGTCCCCGGCGTCCCCGCGTTCGCGGCGGCGGCCGCGGCACTGAAGCGCGAGCTGACGGTCCCGACGGTCGGCCAGACGGTCATCCTGACCCGTATCGCCCAGCGCGCCACGGCGATGCCGGAGGGCGAGGACCTGGCGACGCTGGGCCGCAGCGGCGCGCTGATCGTCCTGCACCTGGCGGCGCGGTACGTGGACCGGGTGGTCGACGAACTGCTCCCGCACTACGGGGCGGACTGCCCGACGGCGGTGGTGGCGATGGCGTCCCGCCCGGACGAGATCATCCTGCGCGGCCCACTGGACTCGATCGCCGAGCAGGTGAAGGCGGCGGGGGTGATCCGGACGGCGGTCATCATGGTGGGCCGGACGCTGGGGTCGGAGCAGTTCCGGGACAGCTACCTGTACTCGGCGGGGCGGGACCGGGGGGAGTGCTGACGGTTCGGAACGCGGCCCCCTGACCGATGCGCATGGTCAGGGGCCGTTCCTCCGCGGTGGGCGTGGGAGAGGCGAACCAACCCACGGTCACACCGCCGCCACCACGACGGCTTTCAAGGTCGTGATCGGGAGTCGGCTGCATCGTGCGGTTCACTGATGAGCGTCTGCACGTTCATCACCACATCGCGGAGGCGTCCCGGCCGCACGCCCTCGCCCGCCATCCACGCATCGAGGCGGGGCCGCAGGTACGTGACCATCCAGTGCCCGTGCCGCCGCAGCGTCGAGCGGTGGATCGAGATCTCTTCCTGGATCTCTCGCCGCAGGTCATCGGTCCAGCCCTGCGCACGGTCCGTTGGCTCCAGCGGGGCCTTGAGGGCGGCCACCGCCTTGTCCAGTGCCTCTGTCAGATCCACAGTTCTCTCACCACGAATACGTCAGGTGTCGACCCTGACCATCGTCCGCGTGCGACGCTCTCACGAAGCACCCCTTGAGGAATAGACTCCTATGGACTGTACTCCTCGTGATTGCGCTCGCCCGGAGAAGCTTGACAGCGATGCCGAGGACTGGCAGGCACAGGAGGAGCTCGGCGGGTGGCGGGGGCGGTTGGCCGCTGCCGCTGCCGCTTCCGCTGCCGCCGCCGCCGACCGGCAGGCGGAGGGGGCGCACGCGGATGCGGACGCAGACGTGCCCGTGCCCGGCGGCGAACAGGTCGCTGCCGGGCACGGGTGACGGGGACGGGCTCAGCTCCGGGTGGAGGCCTTGCGTGTCAGCCCTTGATCTCGATCTCGCCGTTCTTCGGGGTCGAGGAGTCCGTCTCCGCAGCGTCCGAGGCCGCGGGAGCGGGCACCGTGCCCACGCGGTTCTTCAGGTTCTGGAGCAGGGACGTCATGTCCACGCCCGTCGTTGAGGTGAGCAGTTCCATGCCCTGCGCGACGTTGTCGGTGACCGTACGGGCCAGCTGGCTCGCGCCGTCCGTGGAGATGACCGTCATCTTGTCGATGGCGCTCAGCGGCTCGGAGGCCTTCGCCACGACGCTCGGGAGCACCTCGACCAGCATCTGGAGGACGGCCGCGTCGCCGTACTGCGCGAACGCGTCGGCCTTCTTCCGCATGGCCTCGGCCTCGGCCGCACCCCTGGCGGCGATCGCCGCGGCGTCCGCCTCACCCTCGATGCGGACCGCGTCGGCCAGCGCCGAACGGTGCAGCTTCTCACCCTGACCGGTCAGGCGCGAGCGCTCCGCGTCGGCCTCGGCCTCCTTGACCTGGGCGATGCGGCGGGCCTCCGCCTCCTGCTCGGCCTGGTAACGGGCGGCGTCGGCGGGCTTACGGACCTTCGTGTCCAGCTCGCGGTCGGTCAGCGCGGCCTGGCGCTCGGCGACCTTCTCCTGCTCCTGGAGGACTTCCTGCTGGCGTGCGGCCTCGGCGAGCGGACCGGCGGCGTTGGCCTTGGCGGCCGCGGCTTCGGTCTCGGCCTTGATCTCGGCCTGCTTGAGGTAGTACGTCCGCTCGGCGATGGCGATTTCCTCGGCCGCCTTCAGCCGGGCCTGCTCCGAGGCCCGCTTCGCGATGGCCTCGGCGATGTCCGCCTCCTGCTTGGCGCGGGCGGCCTCCGGGCGGCCGAGGTCCTCCAGGTAGGAGCCCTCGGTGGTGATGTCCTGGATCTGGAAGGCGTCCAGGATCAGGCCCTGGCCGGAGAGGCTGGCCTCGGCCTCCTCCGCGACCTGCCCGGCGAACGCGGCCCGGTCCCGGATGATGTCCTCGACCGACATGCGGCCGACGATCGCGCGGAGCGCGCCGGAGAGCACTTCCTGGGTGAAGCCGACGATGCCGTCCTGCTGCTGGAGGAAGCGCTGCGCGGCGGCGCGGATCGCGTCCTCGCTGCCGCCGACCTTGACGATCGCGACGCCTTCGAGGTTCGACTTGACGCCGCGCAGCGTCACCGCGCCGCGCACGGCGATCGGGATGTGCCGGCTGGAGAGGTCCAGGGTGAACTTCTGCTGGACGAACGGCACGACGAAGACACCGCCACCGACGACGACCTTCTGGCCGCTGTTGTCGATGCTGGTCTGTCCGGTGACCGGGTCCGTCGACTTCTTGCCGCGGCGGCCGGTGATGATGAACGCCTCGCTGGGCCCGGCCACCTTGTAACGCGTGATGACGACGAGGCCGAGCAGAACGAGGAGTACGACGATGCCGATGACGGCGATGACTACTGGACTCATGCGATTGGTCCCCCCTGCCTCCCGTGGGGGACGGCAGATCGTTGTGGAGCGGGGCGGTGCCAGGGAATGGAGTTGGTCGGTGCGGTGTGTGCTGCGTTCCGGTGGGCCGTAAGAAGGGTGGACGTGTACGGCGGGTGCGTGGTCAGCGCTCCACCGGGCGGACCGCGACCGATGTGGTCGACAGTGCCTCCTCCACCCAGATCTCGGTTCCGCGCGCGACGGGCGTCGCGGACTTGGCCGCGTACTTCACGGGCTGGTCGCCGAGCCGCAGCAGCACCTCGCCGTAACCCTCGGCCGGGATGGCCGTCACGACGGATCCCGAGGTGCCGATCAGGTCGGAGTCGCGCGGAGTGGCGTGCGTCTGGTCGCGCATCAGGGCCTTGCTGAGTTTCCAGGTCAGCCAGCCCGCCACCAGACCGGCGGCGACGCCGATGGCGGTGGCCGCGAACGTTCCGGCGCTTGTCGTGCCGAGCACGATCGCTCCGCCGAAGCCGAGCATCGAGACGAAGCCGGCGATCACCGGGAGCGAGAGCAGCCCGTCGAAGAGGCCGTCGAGAACTCCGTCGAAGAGCCCTTCGAGGATCCCGCCGAAGATCAGGGAGAGCGTGAGCAGCACGATCCCCGCAATGCCGAGACCGAGAAAGAAGGTCACGCGATCACTCCCCCTGTTGTCGACTTCCCCCGAGCGTTTTCCGTCGATCTGGCTGGATGATCCCATACAGCACCTGCTTCGGTCACTGCCGGGTTCCGGCAATCTTTATGCATCTTTGATGCCGGACAGGCGGTCCGTGAGGGTGGAGAGTGACTGGAACGTCGCTCCGAGCAGCGCCACGTGCTTCCAGCGCAGGACCCCGTCCGGGCCGATGAGGAAGACCGCCCGCCGCACCCCGATGCCGGGCGCGGAGACTCCGTACGCCTTGGCGGTCTCCCGGCCCTCGTCGGCCAGCAGCGGCATGCGCAGGTCGAAGGCGCGGGCGAACGACTCGTGGCTGTCCACACCCTGTGGACTTATTCCCCAGACGTCGGCGTCGAGACCCTCGAAGCTCTCCATGCCCGATGAGTACGAGCACAGCTGCTTCGTGCAGACGCTGGTGTTGTCCCCCGGGTAGAACGCCAGCACCACGGACCGGCCCCGGGCGGATGACAGCCGGTAGTCGGATCGCTCGAAGGCGTCGCCCGACAGTACTCCGCCGGGGAGAGTGAACTCCGGTGCCACACTGCCGAGTTGAGGTCCTGATGCCATGGATGGCTCCTTCGGTGTCAGATACGGGGATGCCGCGGACGGCATGGATGGTTCCGTGTTCGCGACCGTACAGTGGACGGCATTGCGCCCCCGTCGAGTTGTCGAGCCGTCGATCCGTCGTGCCGTACGCCCATCCGTCAGGGCCTCGGCGCCGAATACGGGGAGAGGGGGCCCCGCGCCCCGCACCCGGACCTGGAGGTACGCGTGGCCCAACGACCGCCGTCGGCAGCGGTTCTCGTCCTGCACGGGGGCCGCGAGAACGGTACGGAGCCCCCGCCGCCCGGTCCGCTGAACCTGCCCGGGGCCCGCATGCTCCCCTTCGTCCGGGCCGTCGTCCGGGCCACCCGCGCCGCCGGTGAGGACATCCGCGTGACGCAGGTGCGGTACGCCCACCGGGGCTGGAACGGCACCCGCGCGGACCCCTTCCACGACGCCGTGGCCGCCCTCGACGCGCTGCGGGAGGAAGCGGGCGACGAGCTGCCGGTGGTGCTCCTGGGCCACTCCATGGGAGCGCGCGCCGCTCTCCGCGCCGCCGGGCACCCCCTGGTGCGGGGCGTCGTCGGGCTCGCGCCCTGGTGTCCGCCGGGGGACCCGGTCACCCAGCTCGCGGGCCGTGACGTCGTCCTCGTCCACAGCGACCGGGACCGGATGACCAGCCCGCGGGCCACCTGGTCCCACACCGCCCGGGCCCGCCGCGCCGGGGCCCGTACCTGCATGGTCACCGTCCGGGGCGGCGACCACGCCATGCTCCGCAGGGCCGCCGCCTGGCACCGCCTCACCACCGGGCTGGTCACCGGACTGCTCGGTTCCGGCAGCCTGCCGGGGCCGGTCGGCGCGGCCCTCACCCTGCCGCCCACCGCCGAGGCCACCGAGGGCACCCTCGACCTGGACCTCGATCTGGGCATCGACCTCGGCCTCGGGCCGTTCCGGGACCGGACGGGCGCCCCGCGCTGACCGGCCACCCGGTCCCGTGCGCCGACCGGCCACCCGCTCCCGTGCTGAGGACGCGGTACGGGAACGGGCGGCCGACGACGGGGAGCCGGGGGAAGCGGTTCGGTGATCGGCGATGGGGCGATGTCCTGCCTTTCGGGCGGGCCCGCCTCACGGCCGACGCGTCAGGCGGCTTCCGGGTTCTCCTGCCGTCGGCTCCGCAGCTGTCGCAGTACGAGGGCGGCCGAGGTGATCAGCGGCAGCAGCCCCGCCACCGCGTCGGCGGTGTTCAGCTTGTCGTGCTTGCCCTTGGCCCGGCGGACCTGCTTGGACGCCCTGATGACCGCGAGCGCGCTGCTGCCCAGGCTCAGCACGAGCCCGGCCTTGCTTCCGCGCGGCCCCTCGGCGGGCGCGGACCGGTTCTTCGCCATCGGAGGTACCTCCAGCCTGCGGGCCGCGCCGTCGGCGGGCGCGCCCTCCCCGTACACGTAACCGGGTGTCCGCCGCCCCCGCAAACGGGACGGCCGCGAGGACGGCCCGGTGGTTCGCAGGCCACCGTGCCCCTCGTGGTGGGCGGACCGCGGACGGGGCAGCGCGCCGCCCTTCGACCCTGACCGGGTACCGCTGACCCGGTCCTGCTGACCTGACGCTGTCCGCCCTCAGGCGAACACGTACGCCACCGTCGTCGCCGCCCCCAGGCCCGCGCCCGCCACGGTCTGGGCGACGGTGTGGTAGCCGAGGGTGACCCGGGACCAGCAGACCGCCGTGGTCAGCGCGTACGCGGCGATCCACCAGGGGGAGTGCACGACGGCGAGGAGCGAGACGGGCGCCGAGGCCACCGCCGAGTCGACCGAGATCTTCCACACCGTGTTGACGGCCAGCAGGCCGACCGTCATCACCCACAGCGCGAGCATCGCGACGAGGATCCCGGTGGGCGCGTTCCCCAGCACCATCACCACCGAGCCGGCGCCGATCGAGCCCAGGATCACGAAGAAGATCGGCGCCCGCTTGGTGCGGTCCACCACATGACGGTCGCCCCAGGTGCCGCGCCCGCGCTCCCACTCGATGTACCCCGCCGGGATCAGCCCGGCGCAGAGCGCCCCGAGGAAGCCCCAGGGCAGTCCCGTCCAGTCGCGCGCCGCCGCGAGGCCGATGCCGAGCATGCCCGCCAGCAGGACGTTGCGCGGCTGGAGGACGTCGGTGACGGTGCGCGCCACGGAGGCCGTCCGGGCGGAGGCGGTGGGGATCCCCTCGCCGGCCGTGGTTGCCGTGCTGCTGCTCATGCGCTCGTCTCCGTCGTGCGGGTGGTGTCGGCCGTCGCCGCCGCGAGGACCGCGCGGGCACGCTCCTCGCCGACCGTCCGGTACGCGGCGGCGACCCGGACCAGCCGGGCCACCTCGCCGTCCTGGTCCGCCGCGTGCTGGGCGGCGACCGTCGCGGCTCCCCCGGCGGGTGCGCCGGAGTCCTTCGCGAGCAGGGCGGCCCGGATCCAGTAGGCGTCCGTGAGGGACTCTGCCCGGCGCGGGTCGTCCGTGTCGCGGGCGGCGGCCCGCCCGGCGGCGGCGAGCAGCCCGTCGGGCACGTAGTGGCGCAGCTTCTCTGCCGCGTCCGCGATGTCGGCGGCCCAGCGGTCCACCCGCAGGTCGGCCGGGACGTTGAACCGGGTCAGCTCGCGGCCCAGTGAGGCGGGTGGGTCGAACGGCTGGTCCGGGAACGCGGTCATCAACTCGTACCAGAGGGCGTGCAGTCGGACCTGGGCCCGCCACAGCCGGGCCCGTCGCAGGCCGGCCGCGAACGCGGGGACGGACGCGCCGAGGGCGAAGAAGGCGAACAGCACGAGCTGCGCGGCCTCGGTGATCTGGTCGAACCGCAGGGCGAACGCCTCGCTGGGCTCGTCCACCACACTGATCCACAGGAAGAGGGTGCGGCTGGCGGTGTAGCCGACGCCGATGAACATGGCGAACGTCATCATCCCGAGCCCGATGCGCAGATGGCGCCGCCGGGCGTCGAGGGTGGCCAGCCCCCACTGGAAGGCGCACACGGCGGACGCGGCCCCGAGGTAGAGGTAGAAGACGCTCATGTAGAGCGTGGCGCCCCCCTCCCCGGCGTGGTCGGAGACGAAGCGGTCCGAGGGCTCGGAGCGGTCGACGACGGTGAAGAACAAAACGGTCAGCAGGATCAGCGTGGCGACGGAGGCCTTGGCCGCCAGCTTCTGGACGAACCGCGCGAACCGCACGTGGCGGGGGACCGCGCCCGCTTCGGGGTAGCTGCCGTAGATGGCCACGATGTAGCTGAGGATGGCCAGAATTGCCACGGTGGCGGTGTAGTGCTTGATGAGGACGGCGAGGTCGGTGACGGCGCTGTTGTTGAGGCCGATGCGCACCGCCTCGGTCTTCGTCCACAGCGCGACGGCGAATCCGGCGTAGCAGCCCCACAGGGCCCGGCGTCTGCGGTCCTCCTCGTCGCCACACAGGGCAGCGGGCATGCGCCACAGGGCAACGGCCGTCATCAGGCCGGCTATGAGGTAGCCGGCGAGATCGAGGGGGGTCACGGCGGTGTTCGTCCTCGGGGTCGGGATGCGGGGGCGGGGACCCGCGGGTGGGGCGGTGGCACGTGTCAGGCGTTGTCGGACCGTCGTACGGGGAAGAGGCCGCGCCGCCGGTTGGCCATCGGGCGGGACAGGGAGTTGTCCAGCCGCCCCACCATGTCATCGGTGGTGAGGTCCCGCGCCATTCGGGGGATCAGGGAAGCACCGAATTCGGCCATGCGTTCGTCGTGGGTGTCGTACTGCGCACGGGCCTGGACGGTGCCGCCGCCGGAGGCGAAGGACTCGGCGGCGGCCGGGGAGATCATCCGGGCGATCAGCGAGGTGTCGAACACCGGGAGGAGCGTCCGCAGTTGCTCCGCGTCCAGGGTCGTCCCGTGGTCGAACCACTCGTGGCACAGCTCGTGCAGGATCACGTGCTGGGTCTGGTACGCGGTCGGCCTGCGGCGGTAGAGGACGAGGCTGGTGCCGCCCGCCTTCAGGCGCAGCCCGCAGGCGGTGTTGACACGGGCGAGGCGGTCCGGCATCTCGTACAGCCGGATCGTGCGCCCGCCGGCCTCCTCCATGTTCGCGACGAGTCCGTCCAGCGAGAAGGGAACCGGGAGGGGCAGGCCGGCGAGCCCGGCCTCGCACTCTTTCCGCAGTTTCCGCAGGGACATGACCAAGACGCTACGCTGCCGGACCCGCGGGGCGGTGGTGCACGGCGGAATCCCTCCCACCGCCCTCCCCGTCGGGGCCCTCCTTCTCCCGGGCCGCGTCCTCCAGCAGGGACAGGGCGAACCGCAGCAGTTCCGGCGGGAGCCCGTCGTCGTCCAGGCCCCGGCCGGCCAGACCGCTGATCTCGCCGGTGCGCCGCTTGGCCAGGAACTGGAGTCCGGCGACGACGTCGTCGACGACCTCGGACTCCTCCTTGAAGAAGCGCCAGTCCACGCCGAACCCCAGGCCGAGGGCCTTGAGGATGTCCTCGGACGGCTGGGTGACCTTGCCGGCCAGGATGTTGGAGAAGTAGCTGTGTGACAGCGAGCCGCCGCGGTCACGGACCAGCTCGGCGAAGACCCTGCCCGAGATCTTCTGGCCGGGGAAGGTCTTGTCGACCATGTACTCGACTTTCTCCCGCAGCGAGCCGAGGCGGGGAAGCTCGTCCGGAGCAGGAGGGCCGACGGGTTGCGGACCGCGTTCGTCGCCGTCGTCCATGGCCATCCGGGCCTCCATGGTCACCTCGGAGTCGGAACTGAGCTTGCGTAAACACTCTACGTCACTGTTAACTCGAAAAAACACGGGCAGGGGACCACGAGGGGAGTCCCTTGCCCGTGAATGATCCTGCGCCGCGCGACGCCCGGGGCAGGCTCCGGACAGGGGTGTAGCCCTTCACGACGGGGGATGCGTGAAGGGCTACGCGTGCATTATGGCCCCGCGGCCCTCCCGACGACAACTGACCGGTCGGTCAGTGATCCGTGGCGGCTGATCCGCCGCGCCCTTCCCGGTGGCCCGAATCTGTTCCGGCCGCGATAGACATGGCCCTGGGTGGCGATTAGGGTTTCTTGTGCAGTCACGTGAAACAGCGGTACGCGGCGGAGGTGTACCCCGCAGGCGCAGGACGCCCGGCTCCTCCGGTCACGCGTGACGGAAGAAGTGCAGATGCCCCCGGAGATCCCCTCGCGCGCCACCGACCGGCTCGACGACGACGATTACCCCGCCTACACGATGGGGCGAGCCGCGGAGATGATCGGTGCGACGCCGGGGTTCCTCCGGGCGATCGGCGAGGCCCGCCTGATCACCCCGCTGCGGTCCGAGGGCGGCCACCGTCGTTACTCCCGCTACCAGTTGCGCGTCGCCGCCCGCGCCCGGGAGCTGGTAGACGCCGGCACGCCCGTCGAGGCCGCCTGCCGGATCGTCATCCTGGAGGACCAGCTGGAGGAGGCGCTGCGCCTCAACGAGGAGCTGCGCGGCCGGTCCGCGCACTCCGGCGGCCCCGCCGGGCGCTGACGGCCGCCGCGCCCCGGGTGCGGGAGGTCCCCTGCGGCCCAGGAAATTATCTGCATTCGTCAGCACAGAATTTCACGCAATCCGCGATGAGGCTTTTTCGTTCCGGATCTGTTCCCGGTCTGTTCCGACACGGCCGGTGATATTGGGCACCAGCCTCTCCCGGCTCCATCGTGCTAGTGTTGATCTCAGTTGCAGTTGTGGTTCCCAAAAACTTCAAGTGTTCTTGCCGGTCAGATGTCGGCGGGCACACTTTTGTATTTCCGGTGTTATTCCGGACGGGGTAATCATCGCGGCGACGTTGGGTCCGCACAGTGTGGGCCCGCGGGCTCTGCCCCTAAGGAGATATGACATGGCTACTGGCACCGTGAAGTGGTTCAACGCCGAAAAGGGCTTCGGCTTCATCGAGCAGGACGGCGGCGGCGCCGACGTCTTCGCTCACTACAGCAACATCGCCGCCAGCGGCTTCCGTGAGCTGCAGGAGGGCCAGAAGGTGAACTTCGACGTCACGCAGGGCCAGAAGGGCCCGCAGGCCGAGAACATCACCCCCGCCTGATCACTCAGGTAGTACTGCGCAGCTGGGGCCCGCACCTTGGGGTGCGGGCCCCGGCTCGTTGTCGTGTCCGGGCCCGCTCTGCGCGCCCCCAGACGAAGCCGCGTCCGGTGCACTGATTCCCGGCGGCCGGGCTTTGTTTTTCTTTTGTCATTTCATCGGCTCGTTCTTGCGATTCTGGGTGCCGTTCACGGTCGCTTCCCGAAAAAGAATCCCTCGATACGTGCCCCATCGAGGAAAGGTTCTGCATGAACCGCGAACGCACGCCCCGCTCGAACGACCGGTTTTCCCGCACCCGCTCCTCCGGCGGCGCCCCCCGCTACTCCGGCGGTGGCGGCGAGCGCCGGGCCGCGGGCTTCGGCGGCGGACCCAAGCGCTCCGGCGGCTCGGGCCGGTCCGGTGGCTACGGCCGCCGTTCCGCCTCCGGCGTCAAGGGCGAGTTCGCCCTGCCGGTGACCGTCACCCCCGCCCTCCCCGCCGTCGAGACCTTCGGCGAGCTGGAGATGCCCGCACCGCTGAAGGCGGCGCTGGTCGCCGAGGGCATGACCGTGCCCTTCCCGATCCAGGCGGCCACCCTGCCCAACTCGCTGGCCGGCCGGGACGTCCTGGGCCGGGGCCGCACCGGCTCCGGCAAGACCCTCGCCTTCGGCCTCGCGCTGCTGGCCCGCACCGCCGGCCGCCGCGCCGACGCCAAGCGGCCGCTCGCCCTGGTCCTCGTCCCCACCCGGGAGCTGGCCCAGCAGGTCACCGACGCGCTCACCCCGTACGCCCGGTCGCTGAAGCTGCGCATCGCCACCGTGGTCGGCGGCATGTCCATCGGCCGCCAGGCCAGCGCGCTGCGCGGAGGCTCCGAGGTCGTCGTCGCGACGCCGGGCCGCCTCAAGGACCTGATCGAGCGCGGCGACTGCCGGCTGGACCGGGTCACCATCACCGTCCTCGACGAGGCCGACCAGATGGCCGACATGGGCTTCATGCCGCAGGTCACCGAGCTGCTCGACCAGGTGAACCCGGACGGGCAGCGGATGCTCTTCTCGGCCACCCTGGACCGCAACGTCGACCTGCTGGTGCGGACCTACCTGAAGGACCCGGTCGTGCACTCCGTCGACCCGGCCGCCGGTGCGGTCACGACGATGGAGCACCACGTCCTGTACGTCCAGGGCTCGGACAAGTACGCCACCACGACGGAGATCGCGGCCCGCGAGGGCAGCGTGATCATGTTCCTGGACACCAAGCACGCGGTCGACAAGCTCACCGACCACCTGCTGCACAGCGGGGTCAGGGCGGCGGCGCTGCACGGGGGCAAGTCCCAGCCGCAGCGCACCCGCACCCTGGAGCGCTTCAAGACCGGGCACGTCACCGTGCTGGTCGCCACCAACGTCGCGGCGCGCGGCATCCACGTCGACAACCTCGACCTGGTCGTCAACGTGGACCCGCCGAGCGACCACAAGGACTACCTGCACCGCGGCGGCCGTACCGCCCGTGCCGGGGAGTCCGGCAGCGTCGTCACGCTGGTGCTGCCCAACCAGCGGCGCGAGATGACCCGGCTGATGGCGGATGCCGGGATCACTCCGCAGATCGCCCAGGTCCGCTCCGGCGAGGCCGAGCTGAGCCGGATCACCGGCGCGCAGGCCCCCTCCGGTGTCCCGGTCGTCATCTCCGCCCCGGCCAAGGAGCGCGGCAGCAGCCGCGGCGGCGCGTTCATGGGCCGCGGCACCAAGCGCGGCGGCAGCGGGGCTCCGTCCCGGGGCCGTCGTCCCGGAGTGCCGACGCCCGAGGCCCGGGCGGCCGCCTCGCAGCGCCGGAACAACCGCGCCGCGTGATCCCGTGCGGCCGGCGGTGCACCGCCGGCCGCCCCGTACGCCCGGCGACCCTCTCCGGTGCGTGCACCGAGCCCCCCGCTCGGGGCTCCCGTACGTCCCCCCGTGCACCCGACACGTCCCCCGTGCACTCGATCCCTGTTGAGGAACCATGCGCTGTGTCATCGCCCGCTTCCCCTTCGATCTGTTCAAGAACGAGGTGGAGGACTCGATGAAGGGCATCAAGCCCGAACCCGTCACGGGCGACGCGGTGGTCATCAGCCGCCGGGTCTACCCCGTCAAGCAGGTGGGTGAAGTGATCACCCGGCAGGACCGCCGGGACTTCAGCTCCGCCGAGGTCGTCCGGGCGCTGTCCAAGCTCGGATTCACCTGCCGTACCGCCGAGTCGGCCGTGCCCGCGCCGGCCCCCGTCCGCACCCCGCTGGAGACGGCCTCCGCGCTGCTGGGCACCCCGGCCGAGGCGCGGACCGAGGCTCCCGGAGCCGTGTCCGTACCCCGGGCCGACGGGGTCTGAGACCCGCTTCCACGCCCCGCGACGCCGACTTCGGGCGTCGCGGGGCGTGTCATGTTCGGCTCCATGAAGAGAAAGCCGACCGCGTCAGGCCTGACGGTGGTGGGGTCCGTGCCGCCCGTCGCCGCGGCCCGCGCCGACGAGACGCACACCGACGCCCACAACGGACCGCAGGTGGCCTGATCGTGACGGGCCAGATCGACGATCCGCTGGAGGACGTCCTGGAAGACGTCGCGGTCCTCGGCCGTACGGTCGTCGTGGATCACTGAGCCCTCCCCGCCGCCCGGCTGCCAGGCGTCTCAGGACGCCTTCGCGGCCGGCGCCGGCTTCTGCCGGGCCCACTCCATGCGCGGCTCCAGCAGGGGCTTCAGCAGGCGCCGGACCGGGGGCGTGCAGGACAGGGTCACCATGACGGCGGCGCCCACGGTGACGGCGACCGTGCCCATCGTGGTGTTGAAGAACGGCCGGTCGTAGAAGCCCTCGTAGCGCAGGGCCCGGACGACGAAGCCGTGCAGCAGATACCCGTACAGCGTGCAGGTGCCCAGTGCGGTCATCCAGCTGCGGCCCCTCGGCACCCAGGCGAGGAAGCACGCGCCGAGCACGACGGCGGCCAGGAACAGCAGGAGCGTGGCCGCCGGGCCGGTCCACTCGGCGGTGTCCAGCTCCTGGGCGCTGTTCTTGCGGTAGAACCACGAGGTCGAGATCCGGGGCACCAGCCAGTACGCCAGGAGCATCCCGGCGGCGAAGACGGGCACGGAGACGACGCGCACCCAGGTGCGGCGGACCAGCTCGAAGTGGTGCGGGCCCATCCGCAGTCCCAGGACGTAGAACGGCAGGAACTGCAGGATGCGCTGGATCTGGAGCGTTCCGTCGGCGGCGGGCGAGACCGTCGCCACGGCGGCGATGGCGAGGGACACCAGCACCGGGAAGCGCACGGCCTGCCACAGCGGGGTGGACAGCCGCCAGAGGAACAGGGCGGGCAGGAACCACAGCAGCCAGTAGGGCTCCAGCAGCGACAGCGAATAGTCAGGGTCGCGCAGGGCGCGGTGGAAGAGCGTGTAGAGGATCTCGAACAGGATGTAGGGCACCAGCAGGCTGGTGACCAGCTTCCACACCCGGTCCGGCCGCAGTTCGAAGTTCCGCGAGAAGTAGCCGGCGATCAGGATGAACACCGGCATGTGGAACGTGTAGATGAAGGTGTACGCCGCTTCCACGAGGCGGCCGGGGGGCAGGGGTTCCCAGGCGTGTCCGATCGCCACCAGCACGATGGCCAGGTACTTCGCGTTGTCGAAGAAGTGGTCCCGGCCGCCGGACGGTGGCTTTCCGGTCTCCGGGGCGCCGACAGCGGCGGTGGGGCGCGGCTGCTCGGCCGTGAGTGGGGAAGGCATCTTGACACCCTAGAACGCGGAGGCGTTCCCTCCGCCCACTGTGTCCTGCATCACTTCCGGCCGGTTCGCGCGGGCGGCTGCGAGCTCCCGCGCCGTCAGAACGCGCCCTCCTCCGTGGGGACGCACAGCACGGGGATCTTGGACATGTGCAGCAGCTTGTGCGGGGTCGAGCCCAGCAGGGCCCCGCGCATCGGGCTCTCGCCCCAGGTGCCGACCACGATGACCCGGGCACCGTGCCATTCGGCCGCCTTTAGGAGCGCCTGTGCGGGGCCCTCGTCCAGCACCTCGACGGTCGCCGGTACGCCTGCCTCCTCGGCGGCGGTGAGGGCGTGCTCCAGGCCGGTGCGGCCGGCCTGCCGGATCGCGTCGTAGTGGCTGCGGTACTCCGCGCCTTCGCGCGGTCCGGGGGCGGCGGCCCCGTAGACGAGGACCAGTTCCTCCCCGTACGCCGCCGCCACCTCGATGGCGATGCGCAGGGCGCGGGCGGCGCCGGGGGACTCGTCGTAACCGAGGACGACCGACATCTCAGCGTTCCTTCCGGGCGCGGGCGGGCACCAGGTCCGGGTCGGCGACCCCTGGCCGCTCCTGCCAGAACACCGCGTCCCGGAGCCGCCACACCACCATCAGGACCACGCCGGCCAGGGAGATCGCGATGCCGATGACCAGCGGCGGGCCGAGCCCGAACCAGGAGGTGCCGCTGTAGGAGTTGGCCGGGTCGGACATGTCGACGACCGAGCGCACCAGCAGCCAGGTCAGCAGCCCGGCGCCGACCACCGGGCCGAGGCCGATGAGGAGGAAGTTGCGCACGCTCTCGGTGAGATGACGCCGGTAGTAGACCGCGCAGGCCACTCCGGTGAGCGCGTAGTAGAAGGCGATCAGCAGGGACAGCGCGGTGAGGGAGTCGAAGAGCGCTTCGGTGCTGATCCGGTTCACCACCAGGTACCAGGCGATCGCGATCCCGGCGACCCACCACGTACTGACGTCCGGGGTACGGAACCGGGGGCTGATGTGCCCGAAGTGCTGCGGCAGCGCCTGACGGCGGGCCATGGACAGCGCGGTCCGGGACGCCGGGATGATGGTGGTCTGGGTCGAGGCGATCGCGGAGGTGGCCACCGCCAGCAGCAGGACCCAGTCCCAGCCGCCCAGGACGTCCCCGGCGAGCTGGGCGAAGATGAACTCCTCCTCGCCCGCGTTCTCCGCCAGGAACGCCGTACCCGCGAAGGCGACGATCGCGGTGGCGACCGACAGATAGGTCACCAGGAGCACCACGGTGGACCACAGGCCCGCCTTGCCCGGGGCGCTCGCGGAGTTCTCGGTCTCCTCGGTGAGGTTGACCGCGGACTCCCAGCCCCAGTAGATGAACACCCCGAGCAGCAGCCCGCCGGTCAGCGCCGCCCCGCCCGCGCCGAACGGGTCCAGCCAGCCGACGGACGGCTCGACCGAGTCGAAGCCGGTCGTGCCCGCGTACACCCGGTAGAGCGCCACCACGACGAAGACCAGCAGGAACGCGACCTGGAGGAGGATCAGCGCGTTCTGCACCTTGGCGGAGAGCTCGGTGCCGATCACGCAGAGCCCGGTCATCACGATGATCAGCAGCACGGTGAGCAGCTGGCGCACGAAGTCGTTTCCGACCCAGCCGTCCAGACCCACCGCCAGCAGGGTGAAGCTCACCGCCACATCGGCCAGCGAGCCCACCACCAGGACGCCGGTCATGGTGATCGCCCAGCCGCCCAGCCAGCCCGCCCAGGGGCCCATCGCCCGGGTCACCCAGGAGAACGTGGTGCCGCAGTCCTGGTCGACCTTGTTCAGGTAGTAGAACGCCGAGGCGATCAGCAGCATCGGCACGAACGAGGCGAACATGACGCCCGGGGCGTAGATACCCACCAGGGCGACGATCGGGCCGATGACGGCGGCCAGCGAGTACGCCGGGGAGGTCGCGTTCAGTCCGATGACAAGGGCGTCGACGAACCCGATCGCGTTCGGCCTGAGGCCGACATCCGGTTCGTCCCGCACACGGGCGTGGGCCATGGTTCCTCGCTCCGCCGGGCACCGCGCCGGGAGCGGGCGATGATCCGGATCACATCGTAAGGAGACCGGGCGATACCCGCATCACGGACGAACCGCCCCCGCGGTGGGGCTCGGCGGAGGGCCGGTGGGTGGTCACCCGATCGGCTCGCTCCTCTGCGAAGCCGGGTGCCGGGGCGCAGGGTGGAGTCCATGTGGTCCCGCCGACTCGTCCTGGGCGTTCTGGTCCTGCCCCTGGCCCTCCTGGTGCTCGGGGACGGTCCGGCTTCCCACGGGCCCCGGACGGAGCTGGCAACCGGCCCCCGCCCGCCGCGCGGACTGCCGCAGCCGGCCGTCGTCAGCCGCCGGGAATGGCACGCGGACGAGGACCTGGTCCGTGAGGGGCCGCACTACACGGGTGCGGCGCGGGCGGTGTTCGTCCATCACACCGGCAACCCCGGTGACTACGACTGCGCGGACGCACCGGATCTGATCCGGGCCGTCCAGAGCGACCACATCCGGCAGGACGGCTGGGACGACATCGGCTACAACTTCCTCGTCGACCGCTGCGGCACCATCTACGAGGGCCGCGCGGGCGGCGTCGGCCGTTCGGTGCTCGGCGCGCACACCAAGGGGTTCAACACCGACACGGTCGGCATCGCGGCGATCGGGAACTTCGGCGCGGGGGCCGAGGTGCCGGAGCCGATGATGGACGCCCTGGTGAAGCTCACCGCCTGGAAGCTGCGGCCCGGGGCGGATCCGCTGGGCATGGTCGACCTGGTCTCGACGAACGACGAGAGCCGCTTCGACCGGGGCCAGGTGGCCCGGCTGCACGTCGTCTCGGGACACCGCGACAGCTTCGAGACCCGCTGTCCCGGCGACGCGCTCCACGACCTGCTGCCCGAACTGCGGGAGCGCGCCGCGAAGATGCGCGCAGCCGCGCCCGGGCACTCGGCCGCGGCCCGGCTGCGCCCGTCTTTCTGACCGGCTCTCCGACCGGCCGTGGGACAGCCCTCAGCGGGCGACGAACTGCGTGAGTATCGCCTGCACCTCGTAGATGTCGACGCCCTTGGTGAACGTCTTCTGGAGCGGGGTCGGGTTGCCCGAGATCCAGATCTTCAGCTCGGCGTCGAGGTCGAACGTTCCAGCCGTCTCCACCGCGAAGTGGGTGATGCTGCGGTACGGCACGGAGTGGTACTCCACCTTCTTGCCGGTGATGCCCTGCTTGTCGACGAGGATCAGCCGCCGGTCCGTGAACAGGATGGTGTCGCGGATCAGCAGGAACGCGGCGTGCACCTGCTCGTCCTGCCCGAGGAGCCGGGCGTAGTCCTGCTGGGCGGTGGCGGGCTTGATCGTGTGGGCGTTGCCGAACAGTGCCATGGGTCCCCGTTTCTCGGTCGTCGTACGTACAGAAGTACGAGCCGGCGGGGGTGATGGTTCCCCGCCGGCTCCCGGACGCGGCTTCCCGACGCCGCTCCCGGACGCCGCTCCCGGACGCGGCTGATGGGACTCAGAGCGGGACGACCGTCGCCTCCGTGGCCTTCACGCTGGTCCAGACGGCGCTCCCGTCGGCGATGCCCAGCTCGGCGGCCGCCTGCGGGGTGATCTCCGCGACCAGGTCAGGGGCCTCGGCCGAGGTGATCAGCAGCCGTAGCCGGCTGCCGCCCGAGGTGATCTCGCGGACCGTGCCGGGCCAGACGTTGCGCGGGGAGCCGGTGGGCCGCTCCCGGTGTACGGAGACGGCTTCCGGGGCGATGACCGCGAGGGCGTCCGTGCCCGCCGGGAGAGGCTCGGCCACCACGAGGTGTCCGCCGCCCTCCGGCGCCAGGCCGTCGGCGGTGGCGGTGCCGGGCCAGGCGTTGCGGCCCAGCATCCGGGCCACCCACGGCGAGCGCGGGTGCCGGGTGACCTCGGCGGGTGGCTCGTCCTGGAGAACCCGGCCGTCCT
Organism: Streptomyces anulatus; assembly: GCF_000721175.1. GTDB lineage: Bacteria > Actinomycetota > Actinomycetes > Streptomycetales > Streptomycetaceae > Streptomyces > Streptomyces anulatus_C. The sequence continues at coordinate 50,700 of NZ_JOEZ01000001.1, read as the reverse complement.
CCAGCACCAGGACCCGGTCGGCCAGCGAGACCGCCTCCACCGGGTCGTGGGTGACGATCAGGCAGACCCCGCCGAAGTCCGCGAGGTGCCCGCGCAGGGTGTGCCGCACCCGGGCCCGGGTGGTCTGGTCGAGGGCGGCGAGCGGTTCGTCCAGCAGCAGCAGGCGCGGGCGGGCGGCCAGCGCGCGGGCGAGGGCGACGCGTTGGGCCTGGCCGCCGGAGAGCTGGGCGGGCTTGCGCTGGGCGAGGTGGCCCACCCCGAGCCGGTCCAGCCAGCCCTGGGCCTCGCGCCGGGCCCCGGCGCGGGGCACGCCGTGGGCGCGGAGCCCGTACGCCGTGTTGGCCAGCGCGCTCAGGTGCGGGAAGAGCGCCCCGTCCTGGGGCACCCAGGCGACGCCACGGCGGTGCGGAGGGAGGGCGGTGACGTCGCTGTCGCCCAGGCGCAGTCGGGCGTGCGCACGGGGTGTGAGGCCGAGGAGGGCCCGCAGGAGCGTCGTCTTGCCCGCGCCGTTGGGGCCGACCACCGCGATGGTGGTGCCGGGCCCGGCATCCAGGGTGAGGTGGGTGAAGCCGGTGACGTCGGCGTGCAGCGGCCAGGGTTCCCGGGGGGCCTTCCTCAGCGGTTCGGGGGGCGGCTCGGGGAGGACGTCCGGTGCGGTGCCCGCCGGCTCCTCCGGCCGGGCCGCCGCCGCACGGCTCGCGAGGTCGCGATGGTCGCCCGGGGTGCCGGTCCAGCGGCCGCGCAGCGCGATGAGCACGATCATCGCGATGGCCAGGAGCAGCAGCGACACGGAGGTGGCGGCCTCCGGCGAGTCCTGGAGCAGCAGATAGACCTGGAGCGGCAGGGTCTGTGTGGTGCCGGGGAGGTTCCCGGCGAAGGTGATGGTCGCGCCGAACTCGCCGAGCGCCCGCGCCCAGGTCAGGGCCGCTCCGGCGATCAGCCCGGGGGCGACCATCGGCAGGGTCACGGTGAGGAACACCCGTACCGGCGAGGCCCCCAGGGACGCGGCGGTCTCCTCGTACCGGGGGCGCAGCCCGCCGAGCGCGCCCTCCAGCGAGATGACCAGGAACGGCATCGCGACGAACGTCGCCGCGAGCACGGCCCCCGAGGTGTGGAAGGGGAGCGTGACGCCGAAGGTGTCCTCCAGCCAGGGGCCGAGCAGTCCGCGCCGCCCGAACGCCAGCAGCAGGGCGACGCCGCCGACCGTGGGCGGCAGGACCATCGGCAGCAGGACCAGCGAGCGGACGAACGCCTTGCCGGGGAACGGCACCCGGGCCAGCAGCCAGGCCAGCGGCACCCCGAGCAGGAGCGAGAGGCCGAGGGACCAGAGCGAGACCAGCAGGGAGAGCCGGAGCGCCTGGGTGGTGGCCTCGGCCGTGAGGTGCGCGCCGAGTTCGCCCCAGGAGGTGCGGACCAGGATGCCGGCGAGCGGCAGCAGCAGGAACGCCACGGCCAGCAGGGCGGGCACCGTCAGCAGGAGCGGGGCGCGGACCACTGGTGTACGGCGGAGTGCTGGACGTTTCATGGGCGACCTCGTCGGGCGGCTCGAAGTGCGGTGCCCGGCAGGCCTGTCGGAGCGTTCCGTACGGCCTGCCGGGGCGTGCGGCGGTCACGGCTGCTGGAAGCCTGCGCCCTGGAGGATCTTCTGCGCGGCGGGTGTGGAGAGCCAGGCGACGAACGCGGCGGCGGCCTCGCCGTGCTTCGACGTCTTCAGTGCGGCGGCCGGATAGGAGACGATGGCGTTCTCCGCGTCCGGGATCTCGATCGCGTCGACCTTGCCGGTGGCGGTCGCGGCGTCGGTCCTGTAGACGAGCCCGGCGTCCGCCTCGCCGAGCGAGATCTTGCTGAGGACCGCGCGGGCGCTGGGCTCCTGGGAGACCGGCTTCACCCCGGTCTTCCGCGCGTCGAGGATCTGCGCGCCGTAGCGGCCCACCGGCACCTCGGGGGCGGCCAGGACGACCTTCAGCTCCGGGCCGGCGAGGTCCGTGAGGTTCTCGACGTTCTCCGGGTTGCCCTCGCCGACGGCGATGACCAGGCGGTTCTCGGCGATGACGGTGGGCTTCCCGGTGTCGCCGGAGAGGCCGTCCATCGTCCTGGTGTCCGCGGTGACCAGGACGTCGGCTGGGGCACCCTGCTTGACCTGGGCGGCCAGTTCCTGGGAGCCGGCGAAGGAGAACGTCACGTTCGTGCCGGGGTTCTCCTTCTCGTACGCGGCCCCCGCCTCCTTGAAGACGTCCGTCAGGGAGGACGCGGCGAGCACGGTCAGGCCGGCCTTCGGGACGCCCGATCCGCTGTCCCCGGCCTTGTCGGAGCCGGAGTCGTCGCCGCACGCGCCGAGCGGGATCAGGAGGGCGGCGGTCAGGACGGCGGCGGCCGTACGGCGGCGGTGGACCGGGAGAGACATGAGGGTCGGGGCTCCTTGGATGCGTGCGCGGCCTGCGGGCGGGGCTGCGGTAGGTGGGCAGCGGCGGGCCGGCGTCGGCCCGGGGCCGGCCGGGCCCGTCGTCGGCCGGTTCCCGGAGCGGCCCGGGGTGCGGACTCAGGTGCGGTCGATGTGCACGCTGGTCGACTTCACCCGGGCGGTCGCCCGCACGCCGACCTCGAGACCCAGTTCCTCCACCGCCTCCCGGGTCAGGAGCGAGACGAGCCGGTGCGGGCCGGCCTGGATCTCGACCTGGGCCGCGACGTCGCCGAGTCTCACCGCGGTGACGATGCCCGGGAACGCGTTGCGGGCCGAGGTGTACGGGGTCTCGTCCTCGTCGCCCGCGCCCTGGCCGACCTCGATCGAGAAGGCGGCCAGCGCGCGGCCGTCGATCAGACGCCGGCCGGCCTCGTCGCGATGGGTCGCGACCCGGCCGGCATCCGCCCAGCGGCGGGCGGTGTCGGGGCTGACCCCGAGAAGTCGTGCTGCCTGGCCGATTGTGTAGGACTGCATGTGCACCAAGTTAGGGCAATCAGCCTTGCATTCGCCAACCTCTGGACGATGATCCACCGCAGATGCGAGAGCTCTCGGAGGAACGTACGGGATGCGGGACGCTACGGGTGGGGGCATGCGAACGGGCCGCGTCCGTCCTCCGGTCGCGGCCCGTGCCGGGGCGTCGGACCCGGTTACGCCGCCGGGCTCGTCGCCGGCATCTCGCCCTCGGTGGTGGACACGTCGACCACGGTGAACCAGGCGCCCTGCGGGTCGCTGAGCGTGGCGAACCGGCCGAACGGGCTGTTCGCCGGCCCGTAGCGCAGCACCCCGCCGCGCTCGGTCGCCTTCGCCACCGCCGCGTCGCAGTCCGGCACGGCGAAGTAGACGTTCAGGTACGAGGGGACCTCCGGCGGGAAGTCGTCGCCCATCGCCATCCGGCCGAGGACCGTCTCCCCCTGGACGTCGAACATGGAGAAGTCCATCGACTCGTCGTCGAACTTCCGCACGGTGTACGGGAAGACCGCGGGGTAGAACGCGTCCACCGTCTTCGCGTCCCTGGTGAAGACCTCACTCCAGCAGTAGCCGCCGGGTGCGCCGATCTTCGTTTCGAACCCCTCGTGGGTGTCCGCCTGCCAGATGCCGAAGACGGCCCCGCCGGGGTCGCGGGCCAGCGCCATCGTGCCGAACTCGCCGACCTGTACGGGCTCCACCAGCACCTCGCCGCCGTGCCCGCGGACCTTCCCGGCGGTCGCGGCGGTGTCCGCCGACGCGAGGTACAGACACCACGCCGAGGGGCTCTCCGCCTCGCCCGGCATGGGCGGCGAGAGGGCGGCGGCCACCTTGCCGTCCGCGTACGCCTGCGTGTAGTGGCCGAACTCCGCCAGGCTCTCGCCGAACGTCCAGCCGAGCACATCTCCGTAGAAGCTCTTGGCCCCCTCGAGGTCGGCGAACGTGGCGTCCGCCCAGCACGGGGTGCCCTCGGGTTGTACAGCCATGGTGCCGGTCCTTCCCTGGGGTCGCTGTCCCTGGAGTCACTGCCTTCGGCCCCGCCCGTACGGGTCCCCGGCCCGCACGGGCAACGCTAGTCAGCCGTAGGCCGGTCCGCACGCCGGACGATCTCCTGCCGATTACGTACTAGTTCATAAATGACATGCGCTAGTACGAAGACGGGGATGGGCTAGGATCGCCCCATGTCCGCCTTTCCCCTCGGCCCGTGACCCTGACCGGGCGGCATGTCGAACTCGTCCCGCTGACCTTCGGCGCGTCCAGCTGAAGACCGACCACCTCAACGAGCGGTCCCAGGCGGCCATCGCCCGGCTCGGGGCGCGGCGCGAGGGCGTGCTCCGGCGGCACCGGCGACGGCCGGACGGGACCTGGCGGGACAGCGTCTTCTTCGCGCTGCTGGCCGACGAGTGGCCCGCGGCGAAGGCGCGTCTCACCGCACGCCTGGCAGCGGGCTGAGGGGGCTGCCCCGGGTCATCCCCGGGGCCGGTGCCGGACGGGCCGTTCGTCGGCGGCGTACTCCGCGCAGTCGGGGTTCTCGCAGGGGCCCGCACGCCATACCGGGACGAAGATCCCGAGGGACTTGTGGCGGTGTATCTCGGAGCGGACGGGCTGCTTGCAGGTCGGGCACATGAAAGCGGCCCGCTGATGGAGGTCACGCTTTTCGCTGTCCATTTACTCACGATATGCGGGGCGGAAGACTTTGGAAAGTCTTGCCCTTTGCTTTCCCTCTGCTTTGCCCGGCCCTACTTGCTCGAATCTGCGTCGGCCGCGTCCGACCCGTCCTGGCTTCTCGGCGGGCGGCGCATGCTCAGCGTCACCGACACCGCCAGGATGACGACGATCACCGCGAGGCTGATCGGCGAGGGAATCTCCGGGATCGAGGTGCTGATCATCTTGTGGGAGGCCTGCAGGATGAGCTTGACCGCGATGAAGGCGAGGATGACCGCCAGCCCGTGGCTCAGGTAGTGGAACCGGTCCAGCAGCCCCGACAGCAGGAAGTACAGGGCCCGCAGTCCCAGGATCGCGAAGGCGTTGCTGGTGTAGACGATGAACAGGTCGTCGCTGACCGCGAGCACCGCCGGCACGCTGTCGACCGCGAAGATGAGGTCGGCCGCCTCGATCGCGGCGACCACCGCGAGCAGCGGGGTGGCGACCCGCCGGCCCTCCTTGCGGACGACGAAATGGGTGCCGGAATAGTCGTCCTGGACCGGCATGATCTTTCGCAGCAGACGGACCGCGAAGCTCTTTCCCGGGTCGAAGTTCTCCTCCTGGCCGCTGAGGATTTTGTAGCTGCTGTAGAAAAGGATCGCGGCGAAGAGGAACAGGACGAAGGTGAAGCGGTTCACCACCGCGACGCCGGCGGTCAGGAATACCGCGCGGAACACCAGCGCGCCCATGACGCCGTAGAAGAGCACCCGGTGCTGGTATTTCCGTGGCACCTTGAAATACGCGAAGATCAGCGCGAAGACGAAGAGGTTGTCGACCGACAGGCTCTTCTCCAGCAGCCAGGCGGTGGTGTATTCCGTCCCGGCGGTCGTGCCGAGCGTCAGGAAGACGACCCCGCCGAAGATCAGCGCGAGGCCGACCCACAGCGCGCTCCACAGCCCGGCCTCCTTGAAGCCGATGACATGCGCCTTGCGGTGCGCCAGGAGGTCGACCGTCAGCGAGACGACGACGGTCACGGCGAACACGATCCAGAGCCACACCGGTACGTCCACGCCGGAGACCTCCCACTCGGGTTTCTACGAGTGTGACCCGCCCGCCCTGCCGCCGCCCGCCGGAGTGCGCCGGGTGGCGGCCGCGACCGAGGCCATCAGCTCCGCGTCGAGGAACGAGGGGTCGGCCAGCCGGGTGGCGGCGGCATAGGAGTTCAGCAGCGCCTTGGTCACCCGCAGCGCGGCCTCCGGGCGGCGGACCACAGGCTTCGCCCAGGCGGCTACCGCCTCGTCCAGCTCGGCCTCGGGCACCACCCGCTGGAGCACGGACAACTCGTGCGCCTCGGCGGCGCCGAAGGCCCGGCCCGTCAGGATCAGCTCGCGGACCCGGGCCGCGCCCACCTCGTGGATCAGCCGGGGCAGCAGCCCGCCCCAGGCGGTCGGCAGCCCGAGCGCCAGCTCCGGCAGCCGGAAGGCGGCGGTGTCCGCGCCGACCCGCAGATCACAGGCCAGGGCCAGGGCGAACCCCGCGCCGACCGCCTTGCCCTGCACTCGGGCGATGGTCACCGCCCGGCCGCCGGAGATCGCTTCGCAGACCCGGCGGGCCTTCTCCCCGGCGACCCGGATGCCGTGGCCGTTCGGGTCCTCCTCCAGCCGGTCGGCGAACTCGGTGCGGTCGCCGCCCAGACAGAAGTCGTCCCCGGCGCCGCTGAGCACCAGCACCCGGACCTCGGGGTCCGGGACGGCGACGACGTCCAGCAGCTCGTCGAGCATCGCCTCGGTCACCGCGTTGCCGCTCGTGGGCGCGTGCAGCTCCACGTGCAGGACCGCGCCCTCGCGCCGGGTGCGTACCGTCGCGGTGCGGTCCTCGGGGAGATCGTCGGGCCGGCCGTCGATTCTGTCGTCGGGACGGGCCTCGGAGCGGTCGCCCGTGGTCAGGAAGCCGGGCAGCGAGAGCTTCACAGAGCCACACCCAGCGAGTTGATCCGTCTGAAGACCATCCGGGGCGCGTACACCGGCGGAGAGACGGTGTGCAGGGTGGGGAAACGGTCCAGCATCCGTGCCAGCAGTGTCCGCGCCTCCAGCTTGGCCAGCGCCGCGCCCAGGCAGTAGTGCACCCCGCCGCCGAAGGTGAGGTGGCTCCCGCCGCGCAGGATGTCGAAGGCGCCCGGGTCCGGGTTCCGCCGCGGATCGTGGTTGGCGGCCCCGTACAGGACGTGGACCATGCTGTCCTTCTTGATCGGGACCCCGGCCAGGACGGTGTCCTCGGCGGCGATCCGGGTGTTGATGTGGATGGGCGGGTCGTAGCGCAGCACCTCGTCGACGCCCGCGTCGATGTGCTCCGGGTGCTCCCGCAGCCACGACCACCGGGCGGGATCGGTCAGCAGCGCGGTCATCGAGGAGAGCAGCGTCGCGGTGGTCTCCAGCGAGGCGATGGTGACGAACATGGTGAGCCGGTAGAGGATCTCGTCCGCCCGCTCCCGGTCCGGCTCCATCGCGTCCCAGGTGTGGATCCAGCCGGTCAGCACATCGTGGCGGGGCTCCGCCCGGCGGCGGGCGACCAGCTCGGTGAAGTAGGCGCGCAGCCGCACGGTCGCCTCGGCGGAGACGGCGAGCTGCGACCTGGTGGGCAGCAGCTCCTGGGCGAACACCTGGTCGTGGGTGATCTCCAGGATGTTCGGATAGTCCTCGGGCGGTATCCCCAGCCAGGCGCCGACGGTGCTGATCGGCAACTGCTCGCTGACGGTGGAGGCGAAGTCCGCCTCGCCCCAGCGGAGCTTCTCCGCCAGCTCGTCCAGCAGCCGGTCGGCGTCACGCTCGACGTCGGGGGTGAGGCGTTCGATGGTGGAGCGGTCGAAGAGATTGCCCAGCGAGCGGCGCTGGCAGGTGTGCTCGGGGGCGTTGAGCCGGGCGAGCGTGGTGGTCATCTCCCGGGTCGCGATCGCGTCCCACTGCTTGGAGTCGTCCTGCCGCTCCTGCCAGGCGAGGTCCGGGGCGAGCCAGCCGCGGCCCCGGAGCACCTGGCTGCAGACGTCGAAACCGGTGACGAAATACCCGTTCCACGGAGCGCGGACGACGTCACCCATCGTCCGCAGCTCCGCGAGTATTCCGTACGGATCGGCCTGTCCTTCCGGTGTACTGAGCCGGCGGAGCAGGCCGATGACCGCGCGCCGACCGTCCGGGGTTCTGCTGGTACCGCCTGTGATGCTCACGCAGAGTTCCTTGACCTAGGCCCATGGTTACCGCCCTGAACCTACCCCTCCGAATATCCGCGCCAAGCATCGATCTTTGTTGCCCCCGTCACATGCAATCGTCACAAATGCCCGTTGTCATATGTGAATTGTCGAGATGTGAGTCATACGCGGAACACGTCGAGGAACGAACTCCACCAGCCCTTCGACTTCTTGGCGGACTCACCGTCGTGACGGTCTGTCACGGGTGCGGCGGGGGCGGTGTTCCGGTGCGGGTCGGGCAGCTGGGCCGAGGTCTGGGCCGGGGCCTGCACCCCGCTCGCCGCGCGCCGTGCGGCCGTCGGGGTGAACCGGACGGGCAGCGCGACCAGAGCACGGTGGAACGGGCCCGGACGCCAGGCCACACCCGAGGCGGGCACGGCCAGCGAGAGGTCCGGGACGGTGTTGAGGATCTTCTCGATCGCGGTCAGCGCGATCAGCGTGGCGGGCGACTTGGCCGGGCACACGTGCGGTCCGGCGCCCCAGGCCAGATGGGCGCCCTTGCTCAGGGTCTGGCGGGCGTCGGTGAGGCCCGGGTCGGTGTTCGCGGCGGCGAAGCTGATGAGGACCGGGGTCTGGGCCTTCAGCACCACCCCGTCCAGCTCGATGTCCCGTACGGGGTAGTGCGTCGCGTAGTTGGCGATCGGCGGGTTGTTCCACAGGACGTCGTCCAGCGCGTCCTCGACGAGCAGCCCCGAACCGCGCCGCTCGGGCGCGCCCGGCTGGTCGCCGGCGAGCATCAGCAGCAGCGCGTTGCCGATCAGGTTGCGCTCCGGCTCCACCCCCGCGCCCATCAGCATGACGAGCTGGTCCTTCAGCTCCTCGTCCCGCAGCCCCGCCGGGTGCTGGATCAGCCAGGAGGTGATGTCCTCGCCGGGCTGACGGCGCTTGATCGCGACCAGCTCCATCAGGCACTCGGTGAGCTCGGCGTTGGCGCGGAGCACGTCCTCGCCGTCGAAGATGGCCGACATCGAGCGGGTCAGCCGGTCGCCGATCTCGCCGGGGCAGCCGAAGAGCTGGTTGAACAGCAGCAGCGGCAGGAGCTTGGCGTACTCGTTGAGCAGGTCGGCGGTGCCCCGCTCGATGAACTGGTCGATCAGGTAGTCGGCGATCCGCTCGACGTCCCGGCTCAGCCGGCTGCTGTTGAGCCGGGCCAGCGACTCGGTGACGGCCTTGCGCAGCCGCAGGTGCTCCGCGCCGTCGGTGAACAGGCAGTTGGGCCGGTACAGCATCATCGGCAGCACCGGGCTGTCCATGGGGACGGCGCCTTCGCGCAGCGCGGCCCAACGCCGCGAGTCCCGGGCGAACAGCGCCGGGTTCTGCAGCACCCGCAGCGCCGCCTCGTGCTGCACGATCAGCGTGGCGTCCACCCCGGGGGCGAGCTCGATGGGCGCGGCGGGCCCGTGCGCCCGGAACGCGTCGTAGGCGCGGTGCGGATCGGCGGCGAACTCCGGTCCGTACAGCGACGTCTGCTGCTGGTGCATGGGGCACCCGGCGGGGGCGCTGTACGGGGTGGCTCCCGGCGACGGGTCCATGTCGGCTTCCTCGGTGTGATCGCGGGGCCCGGTGGGGCTCCCGGCTTCGGGATACGTCTGGGGGTGCGGCCGTGGGCAGGTCAGGCCGTGTGCGTCAGCAGGTGGCGGACCAGGGTGATCAGCGCCTGCGCGGAGGACTTCTGGTCCCGGGCGTCGCAGAAGACGACCGGGGTGTCCGGCAGCAGGTCGAGCGCCTCGCGCAGTTCGTTCTCGGCGTGCTGCGAGTACGGGTCGAAGCTGTTGACGGCGACCGCGTACTCCAGCCCGTACGTCTCGACCAGGTCGATGACGGGGAACGTGTCGGCGAGCCGCGCCGGGTCGACCAGGAGGAGCGCGCCCAGTGAACCGCGCGCCATGTCCTCCCACAGCTCCACGAACCGCTGCTGCCCCGGCGTACCGAACAGGTAGAGCACCAGTTCGTCGCTGAGGGTCAGCCGCCCGAAGTCCAGGGCGACCGTCGTCGTCGTCTTGTCGGGCGCCCCGCGCAGGTCGTCGACCTGCGCGGCGGCCTGGGTCATCCGCTCCTCGGTGCGCAGCGGGGTGATCTCGGACAGGGTGCCGATCAGGGTCGTCTTGCCCACGGCGAAGTGCCCGACGACGAGGATCTTCGCCGCGCGCTGCACCGCGTCCGGCACATAGATGCTCTCAGCCGAACCGGACTTGGAGTCCATGCAACACCTCTTCGAGGATCTTTCTGTCAACGAGCTGGGCCGGCGGCGGCGCCTTCCGGCGCAGCAGGTGTCCCTGCTGATTTAAGTCCTGGAGCAGGAGACGGGCCACCCCGACCGGCAGGCCGAGGTGACCGGCGACCTCGGCCACCGACAGATAGCCGCCGGAGCACAGCTCCCAGATCGCCTTGACCTCGGGGCTGGGGTTCGGCGGCGGCTGGCTCTCCGGGGCGAGAGTGACCAGCGTGACGAGGGAGAGGTCCTCCGCGTCGGGCAGCCCCCGTCCGCCGGTGATGACATAGGACCGGACGAACCCGCTGCTGACCTGCTGCTCCTCGCCCGGCGCCGTCATATCTCGCTGCCGGCGTTCTGGCGGGGCGGCGTGGTCATCGCCTTCCCCAGCGCGGTGACCTGCTGCTGCATCCGGAAGGACATCGCCTCCATGTCCACGTCGGCGGCGGCGGTGGCGGCGAGGTAGGCGCCGGTGCCGGCGGCGATCAGGAAGATCCAGCCGTCCTCGTACTCCAGGAGCGTCTGCCGCCAGCGGCCCGGCTCACGGGTTCCGATGAAGGGGGAGACGGCGCGGCTGAGGGACTGCATGGAGCTCATGGCCGCGGCGACGGTCTCCGCGTCGTCCCGGCCGATCTCGCTGGAGTTGGCGAGCAGCAGGCCGTCGGCGGACACCAGGATCGCGTGCCGGGCGCCGGGTACCTGGAGCAGGTCGTTGAGCACCCAGGACAGATCGGGATTCACTGGAACTCGGGTCCTTCCGTCGTCGTCGTGTCGCGTCCGGACCGGGTGCCGCGCTGGAACGCGCCGAGTCGGGAGGCGGTCTCCTCGTTGCTGCGCACGGGGACCGGGTCGGCCGAGGGCACCGCGGAGACCGGGCTCTTGCGACGACGCTTCGGCAGTCCCCCGGCGGTGGTGGTGATCTGGGCGAGCGGCTGGGTGGCGGTGTCCGGCCGCGGGGTGGGCGGGAAGAGCGGGGTGGGCGCCGGGGTCGGGGCCTGCCACTGGTCCGCCTGGACCTGCTGGTGGGTGGCGGCCGTGTCGGATGCTTCGGCGGGCGCCGCGGCGGCCGGCGGCCCCTCGGTGGTGAGCAGCTCGTCGGGGATGAGGACCACCGCGCGTACGCCTCCATAGGGGGAAACGGAGTCCACCGAGACCCGGAAGCCGTACCGGGCGGCGAGCATCCCGGAGACGGCGAATCCGAACTGCGGGGGGATGCCCAGGCTGGAGACGCTGATCGCGGCCTGGGGGGAGAGGAGAGCCGCCGCGCGGTCCTTCTCCTCCTGGCCCATGCCGAGACCGGCGTCGTCGACGATGAGGCAGACGCCCGTCGGCACGGCCTGGATGTTGATCTCCACCGGGGTGCCGGGGGCGGAGTAGTTCGTGGCGTTGGCGAGCAGCTCGGCGAGGACCACGGCGACGGGTTCCACCGCCCGGCTGACGACGGAGAAGTTCACCTGGCCGTTGACCCGGACCCGGTCGAAGTGCCGGATACGTCCCTGGGCGCTGCGCGCCACGTCGAAGACGGAGGCCACGGTCTCGCGCCGGCCGAGCCAGCCGCCGCAGAGCACGGCGATGCCCTGGGCGCGCCGGCCGAACTGGCTGTTGGCGTGGTCCATGGCCATCAGGTCGGCGAGGATGCCGGGGTCGTCGCCGTACTTGCGCTGGGCCTTCTCGATCACGACCTGCTGCTCGTCGGCGAGGCCCTGGAGCGTACGGACGGCGGCCTTGAGGACGGCCTTGGTCTCCTCCTCGGCGTCCTTGCGGACCTCCGAGAGTTCGGCTGCCTGGCGCTGGAGCAGACCGTTGTGGACGGCGTGGAGCTCGTCCCGTTGGTGCAGGAGCGCGTCGCGTTCGCCGCGCAGGTCGGTGTTGTGTCTGCGCAGCTTGACGTTGGTCGCGCGAGCCCGCAGAACGGCACCCACGGCGACCAGTGCTACGACAACCAGCGCCCAGATGACGGGGCCCTGTGGAAATGTCATGAGACTCACTTCAAGTGCCATGGCGGAAACGGCTTGACACCCCGTCAGGCGGCACGCAGCCAAGGCTCGTTCGCCAGGACCGTGCGCCGCTTCGGGAGGTGCCCCTCCGAAGGTGGGGCCGAGGAATTCATCCCTCCCGGAATGCCCCCATACGCCATCAGCCCACTGGAAGTAAGATGATCTTATCATCGGCCGCACGCTGAAATGTCAAGGCCGTCATGCCAGTTGCCACTCGACGCAGAATGTTCACATCGCGGAGATGCGGAGGAGGGGGTTCCAGCCCGATTCCCTTCATGTGGCCGGAAGTTCGGGATATCCGGGTCAATTGCCTTTCCTGGTCATCCTTCTGACGGCACGTCCGCACCCACGTAAACGGTTCCTGGGGTCTTTCTCCAGGGGATCCGGACCGGTCGCGCCGACCGGGGCGTTGTGCGGCCAGGCTCTCAGGCGGGGCCGGTGGAGGCGCGGGTCTCCAGGGACCAGGCGTGGCGGCGGACGGTGTCGGGGGCGGCGCGGTCCGCGAGGATGTCGCAGAGCAGCTCGGCGCAGGCGCGCCCGTAGGCGGCGGGGCGCAGGTCGACGGCGGTGACCGGGGGTTCGGCGCTGCGGGTGGCGGTGCCGTCGACGCAGGACGCGACGAGCAGGCCGCTCCTGCCTTCTCCGGCGCTGCCGGCCTCCCGGCCCAGGGCCGCCGCCGCGCGCAGGACGCCCGGGGCGGAACCGTCGGGGGCGCAGATCACGGCGTCGACGGCGGGGTCGGCGGCGAGCAGGGCCCGGGTGGCTTCCTCGGCCTCGCCGGGTGTCGCCGCGAACGGCACGGTGCGTACGGCCACCTCCGCCCCGTGGGCCAGGCCCCAGGACCGGGCCGTCGCGCGCAGTGCGGTCGCCCAGGCGGAGGAGCCGGACGGTGCCAGGAGCGCGGGGCGGCGGGCGCCGCGCTCGGTGACGTGATCGAGGAGGGCGGTCAGCGAGGCGGCGTTGTCGCAGACCACGGCGCCGCTGGGGCCGGTGGCCGGGCCCAGGTAGCGCTCGCCGGTCACCACCGGGACGCCCGCGTCGAGCAGCCACGGCACCGCGCTGTCGCCGATCTCTGGGTCGATCACCAGGAGCCCGTCGACGCGCGAGGCGATCCGCCCGCCCGACGCTCCCGAGGGCGCGAGCAGCACCATGTCGAGCCCGTCCTCCTGGGCGCGCTCCACCGCCCCGAAGGCGAGGTTCATGTAGTAGTCCAGCCGGGTCGCGGTCGCCGGCAGGTGCAGCCCGACGGCTCCGGCGCTGGCGCGGCGCAGCCGCCGGGCGGCGCTGTTGGGGCGGTAGCCGAGCTCCTGCGCCACCGCGCGGACCCGGCCCCGGGTCGCGTTGTCGGAACATCCACATACATCCAGTATGCGGATGCCCCTCCGCCTTGCGATGCACCGCATCTGACGCCGCGCGCTGATCCGCCGGGAATTGCGGGACAGCCCTTAGACGCCGGCGACCGTACGGGCCGGAGGGTTGCCGGAACGTTCCGGCAGGGCTAGATTCGGGCCCGGTGCCGGAACGTTCCGGCGATCCTCCGTCCCCGTCCCGCCCCACGCCCCTGGAACTGGTCATGCGTCTGATCACCGCGTACAACCCGCCCGCCTCCCCGACCCGGACCCGCCCGGCCGAGCGCACCCCCCTGCGCGTAGCGGCCGTCCAGCAGTGCTGGCACCGCGACCCCGCCGAGCACCGCGCCGCACTGCTGGAGGGCATCCGGCTCGCCGCGGCGGAGGGCGCCCGGGTGGTCTGCCTCCAGGAGCTGACGCTCTCGCCGTACTTCGCGGTCGTCCGCCGGGCCGACCACCCCGAGCCCGCCGGACCGGAGGAGCTGCTGACCGGCCCCACCTTCACGTTCGCGGCCGAGGCCGCCCGCGAGCACGGCGTGTACGTGCACGCCTCGCTGTACGAGAGGGCCCCGGCGCCCGGCGGCGAGGACGACGGCCTCGGCTACAACACCGCGATCCTCGTCGCCCCCGACGGCACCCTCGCCCAGCGCACCCGCAAGACCCACATCCCGGTGACCGAGGGCTATTACGAGGACGACTGGTTCCGACCCGGCCCGGCCGGCGACGACGCCTTCCCGCTGGTCACGGTCGACGAGGCCGCCTTCGGCCTGCCCACCTGCTGGGACCAGTGGTTCCCGGAGCTCGCCCGCGCCTACTCCCTCGCCGGGGCCGACGTCCTCGTCTACCCGACCGCCATCGGCTCCGAGCCCGGCTTTCCCGGCTTCGACTCCCAGCCGCTCTGGCAGAAGGTGATCACCGGCAACGCCATCGCCAACGCCACCTTCATGATCGTGCCGAACCGCATCGGCGCCGAGAACGGCCTCACCTTCTACGGCAGCTCCTTCATCGTTGACCCGTACGGCCGCGTCCTGGCGCAGGCCCCCCGCGACGAGCCCGCCGTCCTGGTCGCCGACCTCGACCTCGACGCCCGCCGCGACTGGCTGGAGCTGTTCCCGTTCCTGACCACCCGCCGCCCCGACGCGTACGGCCCGCTCACCGGGACCCGGTGAGCCCGCGGCACCGGCCCGACGCCGGCGCCCCGCTGCGGCCCGTCCTCGTGCCGGGGTTCCGGGGCCGCCGGGGAGGCGGCTGCGGTGTCGGGTGCGGTGCTCATGGGGTCTGCTCCTGGTCTCCCGGTACGTGGGTGGCCTCGACGGGCGAGCACGACTGTGCGCCGGAGGGCTTCGGGAAACCTTCGGAAAGCCTTCGGGAGGGCTTGGGGAGGAGCTGCGCCCGGCTCCTTTCCCCCGCATGTACGGTGGCGCGTATGCGGTTTGGGGTGCTCGGGCCACTCGTGGTGGGGGACGGCGAGGGGAATGACATCACCGTCCCCGAGCGCAAGGTCCGGGCCCTGCTGGCGGACCTCCTCGCCCACGGCGGCGGCCCGGTCTCCGCCGACCGGCTCATCCACGACCTGTGGGGCGACGCCCCGCCCGGGAAGCCTGCCGGCGCGCTCCAGGCCAAGGTCTCCCAACTGCGCCGGGTGCTCGGCCGCGAGCGCGTGGTGCGACAGCCCCCGGGCTACCGGCTGCTGCTGGAGCGCGGTACGGACGAGGTGGACGCCGACCGCTTCCGGGACCTGGTGACCGAGGCCCGTCCCGTACGGGATCCCCGCGCGCGGGCCGCGCTGCTCACCGAGGCCCTCGGGCTGTGGCGGGGCCCGGCCTACGCGGAATTCGCCGACGCCCCGTTCGCCCGGGAGGCCGCGCAGCGCCTCGCGGAGCAGCGGCTGTCCGTGCTGGAGGAGCAGGCGGAGGCCCGTTGGGAGGCGGGCGACCACCTGCTGCTCGCCGGGGAGCTGGCCGATCTCGTCGCCCGCCACCCGCTGCGGGAGCGGCTGCGCGCGGTCCAGATGCGGGCGCTCTACTCGGCGGGCCGCCAGAGCGAGGCCCTCGCGTCGTACGAGGACCTTCGGGGCCGCCTCGTCGAGGAACTGGGGGTCGACCCCGGGCCTGAACTCGGCGCCCTGCACCGAGCGGTGCTGCGGCAGGATCCGTTGCTGATGCCGGTGTCTGCGCCCGTGGCCGTGGCCGTGTCGGTGTCGGAGCCGGTGCCGGTGCCGGTGGCGGCGTCGGAGCGCGAGGCGGGTCTCGGGGCCCTGCACTCGGCGCCCCAAGCGCCCCAGGGGAACCTTCCGCTGCCCCTCACCCCTCTCGTGGGCCGCCGCCGGGCGCTCGCCCGGATCTCCGAACTCCTCTGCAGCGAGCGGCTGGTGACGCTCACCGGGCCGGGCGGGGTCGGCAAGACCCGGTTGGCGGTCGCTGCAGCCACCGTCGAGAGGGACCGCGCCGTGACCGGCGAGCCGGCGGGTGGCGGGCCGGGTGACGGAATCTGGTTCGTCGAGTTCGCGGGCGTCCGCACCGGCACTCCCGCCGACCTCGCCCAGATCGTCGCCGCCACCCTCGGCATCCGGGACGACGCCCCGAGCGCCGCGCCGGGCGCGGGCGCCCGTTCCCTGCCGCACCGGCTGGCCGCCGCCCTGCGCGACCGCCGGACCCTGCTGGTCCTGGACAACTGCGAGCACGTCGTGGACGCCGCCGCCGGTCTCGCCGAGCTGCTCCTGCGCGCCGCCCCCGGGCTGCGCGTACTCGCCACCGGTCAGGAGCCCCTCGGCCTGGCGGGCGAGGCGGTGTTCCTGGTCGAGCCGCTCCCGCCCGCCGAGGCCGCCCGGCTGTTCGTGGAGCGGGCCGGCGCCTCGGCCCCCGGTTTCCCCCGCGATCCGGACGGGCCCGAGCGCGATGCCGTCGCCGAGATCTGCCGCCGTCTCGACGGCATCCCGCTGGCGCTGGAGCTCGCCGCGACCCGCGTAAGAGCCCTGGGTGTACGGGAGTTGGCGGCGCGGCTGGGTGACCGCTTCCGGGTCCTGGCCACCGGACTGCGGGGTGCGCCGGCCCGCCAGCAGACCCTGCGGGCGATGATCGACTGGAGCTGGGAGCTGCTCGGCGAACCCGAACGCGTCGTCCTGCGCCGCCTCGCCGTCCACCGCGACGGCTGCGATCTCGCCGCGGCCGAGGCGGTGTGCGCGGGGGGCGGCGTCGCCGGGGAGGATGTGCTCGACCTCGTCGGGCGGCTCGTCGACCGGTCCCTCGTGGTTGTGGCGAACGGCCCCGGCGGGCCCCGCTACCGGCTTCTGGAGTCCGTCGCCGCGTACGCGACGGAGCAACTGCACGCGACGGAGGGCCTCGCGGGCGTACGCGACCGCCATCGGCGCCACTACCTCGCGCTCGCCGCGCGCGCCGAACCCCACCTGCGCGGTGCGGAGCAACGCCCCTGGCTGGACCGGCTGGACGCCGAGGCCGGGAACCTGCGGGCGGCCCTCGACGAGGCGGTGCGCCGCGCGCCGACCGCCCCGACCGCCCCGGGTACGGCGGGTGCGGCGGACGAGGCGGTGCGGTCGGCCGTGTCCCTGGCCTGGTGGTGGCTGCTTCGCGGCCGCCTCACCGAGGCCCGCCGCAGCCTGCACGCGGTCCTGACGGCTGCACCCGGGGAGGCCGCCGGCACGGCCGAACTCGTGCTTCTGCACCGTGCGTTCGCCCTGCTCACCGGCGACACCGGCGACACCGGCGACACCGGCGACACCGGCGACACCGACGCCAACGGGGCCGCCACGGCCGGCGCCGGGATCGAGGCCGTCGCCGAGGCCGTTCCCGACCCCGTGCGGCGGGCCCGTGCGCTGTGGCTGTGCGCGTACGGCCTGTTCAGCGCGGGTGACACGGCCGGGGGCGAGGCGCTGAACGCCCGCGCGCTCGCCCTCTTCACCGCCGCGGACGACCCATGGGGCACAGGGGCCGCGCTCGGCCTGCGGTCGATGCTCGCACTGGTCGGCGGGGACCTCGCCGGACTCGGCCGCGACGGCCTGCGCAGCGCCGCCCTCTTCCGCGAACTGGGCGACCGCTGGGGCGAGTTGCAGACGGTGTCCCCGCTCGCCGCCCTCGCCGAGATCAAGGGCGCGTACGCGGAGGCCGGGCAACGGCAGCACGAGGGCCTGCGCATGGCGCGGGAGCTGGGTCTCGACGCGGAGGTGTCGGCCCGGCTCTCCGGGCTCGGTCGACTGGCGCTGCTCGCCCGCGACTGGGACCGGGCCCGCGACCTGCACGAGCAGGCGCGGCGCATCGCCGCCGAGCAGGGCTACACCTACGGCGAGATCCACTCCGGGATGGGCCTCGCCCTCGGCGCCCGCCGCTCCGGTGACCTCGACGCGGCCGAGGCGCACCTCCTGCGGATCCGCGACGGGTTCGCCGCCGTGTCGTCCCGGGCGGGCGACCATCTCCTCTGCGCGGAGCTCGGCTTCATCGCCGAACTGCGGGAAGAGGCGGGCCCGGCCGCCGCACACCACCTGCGCGGCCTGGACATCGCCCGCGTCCTCGCCGAACCGCGCGCCCTGGCCCTGTCCCTGGAGGGCCTGGCCGGGGCGGCGGCCCTGGCGGGGCGGCAGGCGGGACGCACGCCGGAAGCCGACTGCGCCGCCCGGCTCCTCGGCGCCGCCGCAGCGGCCCGCCGCCGTGCGGGAGCCCCGCTGCCGCCCGCCGAGAGCGCCGACGTCGACCGCGTCACGGCGGCGGCGCGGGCCGTCCTGGGCGCGGCGGCGTTCACGGAGGCGTTCGACCGGGGCGGCCGGGAGAGCGCCGATGACGCGGTGCGCGAGGCGCGGGCGCTGCTGGAGCGGCCCGCACCGCTGCGCGCCTGACACCCCGGCCCGCGTAACCCGGGCGGGGGAGCCCTCGCGACCCTCGACCTGGCCCCGCGGCCCGCCTGATACGGAACCGAAACGCACTCTCGCGGCGGCGGAAACGGCGCTGTACGGGTCCGGAGGAACGACTCCTCGAAGGTGACACCGGTACGGGAAACCGCGCCGGTCACCTGGAGGAGCGCATGCCCGCACCCCCCAACGTTCCTACGCCCTGATCACCGCGATCCGCAGGAACCTCCCGGCGCGGCGGACCATGCCGGGAGGGCCGGAGGTGCCGGGGGCGCGGGGAGGGCCGGATGCGGCGGGGACTCCGTCAGCGCAGGGTCGTCAGCATCTCCGCGGAGAACGGGGTGATGTCCGCGGTGCGCCCGTGCAGGGTCTTCGCCGCCCACTCGGGGTCGGAGATCAGCGCCCGTCCGACGGCGACCATGTCGAACTCGTCGCGCTCCATCCGGTCCAGCAGCTGCTCGATGCCGGTGACCCGGGAGTCGTTGCCCTGGAAGGCGCCGAAGAAGTCGCCGTCCAGGCCGACCGAGCCCACGGTGAGGGTCGGCCTGCCGCTGATCTTCTTCACCCACCCGGCCAGGTTCAGGTCGGAGCCCTCGAACTCCGGCAGCCAGTAGCGGCGGGTGGACGCGTGGAAGACGTCGACACCGGCCTCGGCCAGCGGCGTGAGCAGGGCGTCCAGCTCCTCCGGCGTCTCGGCGAGCTTCGCCTCGTAGGCGTCCGCCTTCCACTGCGACATCCGGAAGAAGAGCGGGAAGGCGTCGGAGACGGCGGCACGGCAGGCCGCCACGATCTCGGCCGCGAAGCGGGTCCGGGCGACCAGGTCGCCGCCGTAGGCGTCGGTACGCCGGTTGCTGCCGGACCACAGGAACTGGTCGATCAAGTAGCCGTGGGCGCCGTGCAGTTCGGCACCGTCGAAACCGAGGCGCTCGGCTGCGGCCGCCGCGTCGGCGAACGCGGCGATGACGTCGTCGAGGTCCTTCTGCGTCATGGCGCGCCCCTTGGGCTCGCCGCTCAGGGAAACGCCCGAAGGGCCGACCGGCTCGGCGTCCGGGACGGGCCCGGCGCCTTCGGTGCGGGTGACGCCCACGTGCCACAGCTGCGGGATGATCGCACCGCCCGCCCGGTGCACGGAGTCCGCGACGTTCGCCCAGCCCGCGAGCGCCGCCTCGCCGTGGAAGCGTGGGACCCGGTCGCTGGTCCCGGCGGAATCGTGGTCGACGTAGGTGCCCTCGGTGATGATCAGCCCGACGTCACCGGCGGCCCGCCGGGTGTAGTAGTCCGCCACGTCCTGCCCCGGAACGCCGTCCGGTGAGAACTGCCGGGTCATGGGCGCCATGGCGATCCGGTTCCGGGAGGTGAGGCCGCGGACCGTGAACGGGCGGGAAAGGGTGTCCGCCGTGCGGGCGGCGGCCGCCCCCGCCGGGCCGGTCGCGACGGCCGCCGGGGCTGCCGTGTCCGTCACGCCTGCCGTCATGTCTGTCGTCACGTCTGTCACGTCGGGTCCTGTCCGTAGCCGAGGGTGTCCACCCGGCCCCAACACGCTTCCGCCGCGTGGGCATCCCGGCACCGGCCCCGATCCGGGCAAAGAGTCGGCAAAGAACGGAGACCGCCTCCGGTGCTGCTGCGGGCCCTGCCCGCCCCCTGCCCCCTACTCAGGCCGCTCCGGCTTCTCCGGCAGCTTCAGGTCCGTGCAGGACCCGCGCCGCACCTGATCCGTCGCGAACGCGGAAACGTACTCGCGCAGCAGCACGCTCTGCTCGTACTTCTCGGCCTTGGCCGGGGGTACGTACTTCGTGCCCGGCTCCCGGTCGGGTGAGGGATAGTCCTCGCCCCACTGGGCGGCGAAGCCGACGTCGTCCCCGTCGCAGGTGGCGACGGCCCACGCCCGGTGCTCGGTCAGGGCAGGCCTCCGGCCGATGCCCTCGCCCATCGGCAGCGGGTCGGGGCCCGAGCCCCCCTCGCGGACCCGCGGGCCCCAGTCGCCGCGCCAGGCGGTCAGCTCGATGATCGCCGCACCCTCTCGCGCATCCTCGGACGCCTCCGTGGCACGCAGGGTGCACCGGCCGACGATCCCGCCGTCGGCGATGGCGATGCGGACCTCGCCGTCGCGCCCGGCCGCCGGGACGCGGGCGGTGGCGAGGGCGTCGCAGGCGGTGCCCTTCGCCCGGGTGCGGGGTACGTACGTCCTCTCGTCCGGCACCGCGCCGTCCGCCGGGGCGGGCAGCGACGCGCCGACGCAGCCGAGCTTCTCGGTCACCACGTTCGTCATGTGGACCGCGAGGCGCAGCATGGCCGCCTTCTCCGCAGGGCTACGGGCGAAGTACGTCCAGGTGCCCACGAGCAACCGGCGACGCTCCGCCGCCTCGTCCGTCCCCTTCTCCTTCTCCGCTTCGGCCGGTGCCCCACGCGGGCATTCCGGCATCAGGTAGACGAGGCTGTTGTCGTCCTCGAAGCCGGGCAGTCCGCCCGGCAGCACGGCGTGCGGCGGGCGGGAGCTTCCGGCGAACCCGAGTTCCTGGTCCCGCTCGTGGCCCTCCGGGTAGGCGTCGACGGCGACCACGACCTTGCCGTTCACGTCCCTCAGCACACAGTTGTACCTGCCGCGGTCCTCGTCGAAGGACTCCTGCACCTCTCCGAGCCGCAGTTCCGTCCGTACGATCTCCAGATCACCGGCGGGGAGTCGGCCCCCGCACGCCTCACGCGCCAGCCACCAGTCCTTGACCGGCTCCCGGACCGTATAGCCGGCGATCAGCAGGACGATCACCGCCCACACCGCGGCCACCAGCCACCCGCGGTGCCGGGAGGACCAGTCCTTCACCTGGTCCTCCAACCGGGTCCCCGTCCGATTCCCCGCCCTCGGCTCCACTCTCGACTCCCCCGCTCGCCCGTACGCCACGTCCGTACCAGTGTGATCAACGGGCCCGGCGCCCCACCAACCGGGTCACTCCGGCGTCGGAGGTTTCGGAGGTTCGGCGGTGCCGGCGAACGTCGGAGCCAGCGCCGTCCGCAGCCGGCCGGTGAACTCCGCCCCGCGGTCGGCGAACTGCGGGTACTCGCCGGCGAAGTGATGCCACTCGACGTAGCCCAGCGCCACGTCCAGGTCCGGATGGTCCGAGTCCGGTACGGCGGAGTCGTCCCGCGGCACTTCCGCCGCCCATGGCACGCACTCGACCTTCACGCGCGCCACGGCGAACCCGTCCCGGACCAGCTCCGCCCCGACCTCGCGGACGGCGGCGAGCTCGTCCCGGTAGGACGGCCGTCTCCCGCGCAACGTCAGCATGGGCTGGGAGGCGGTCCGTCCCCGCGCCAGCGCGATGTGCGTGAACTTCACACCCTGCCGCCGGGCGGCCCAGCGCTCCAGCCTGCGCAGTTCGTCGCCCTCGCACAGCAGCGTCATATGACTCTCGTACACCGGGACAGCATGTCTGCTGCGGCCCGAGGCCGTCAGATACGCCGACTCTGACGCCCCCTGCTCCCTTGCCCCCGTCCCGATTTCGCCGACGTGACCTGAACCACACCCGCGCACCGATGACTTCACCGTCCACCGCCGGTCATACCTGCGACACCATCCGGACGAGAAAGGCACACCATGACCCAGACGCTCAGCGCCCGCCCTCTTGTCGTCCGCACCGCCGCCGCCCGCCGTCCGGCGGCGCGGGGGCTCCTGGCCGGAGCGCTCGTCGCGGGCCCGCTGTTCCTCGGGGCGGGCGTCGCCCAGGGGCTCACGCGGGACGGCTTCGACTTCACGCGCAACGCGATCAGCCAGCTCGCCCTCGGCGACAGCGGCTGGGTCCAGACGGCGAACTTCCTCGTCACCGGCGTCCTGGTCCTGGCCGGCGCGGCCGGGCTGCGCCGCACACTCCGGGAGGGGCCGGGCGGTACGTGCGGGCCGGCGCTGATCGCCGTGTTCGGAGCTTCGTTCCTGGCGGCCGGGGCGTTCCCGGCCGACGCCGGTGCCGGCTTCCCGGCCGGCGCCCCCGAGACGGCCGCGATGAGCACGAACGGTGCCCTCCACATGGCGGCCGGGGTGGCCGGCTACCTCGCGCTGTGCGCGGCCTTCCTCGTCCTGGCCCGCCCGCTGGCGGCCCGGGGCCACCGCGCCTGGGCCCTCGCCTCCCGCATCGCCCCGGCGGCCGTCCTCACCGGCTTCATGGCCTCGGCCGCCTCGGTCCTGGCGTTCACGGTGGGAGCGGGCCTGGGCCTCTGCTGGCTGGCGGCCGTCGCGGCCCGGTTGCTCACCGACGTACGGCATGAGGCCTGACCGGCTCTCGGAGGCCACTGTCAGACCCTCGGGGGACACTTCTCAACAAGCCGCACCTGGCAACAACGTTCGCACTCCGCACGCTGCTCTCCGCGCCCCACACCCCGCACTCCGCTCTCCGCACTCCACAGACGGGACGACACCCCATGACCGACGCCGTGAAGGGCCCCGCCAGCTACTTCCCCTCGATCGAGAAGAAGTACGGCCGCCCGGTCTCCGAGTGGAAGGACCTCATCCGCTCCTCCCCGTCGGCCAAGCACATGGAGCTGGTCGCCTGGCTCAAGTCGGAGCACGGCCTGGGCCACGGCCACGCCAACGCCCTGGTCGCGCACACCCTCGCCGAGGACAACGGCCGCTGACCGGTTCTCCGGACCCCGGCCCCGACCTCACGCCGCTGCCGCGTGAAGCCCCGCATATGTCGCGGGCTCCCTGCAGATATGTCCGTGATCGGTAACCGAGGCATCCCGCCGGGGCGTTCGCCTGTCTGGATGGGTGCACGGTATCGGTGGGGACGGCAAAGGGGCGGGCGGACATGGCAAAGCACAAGGGAAGGGCCTGGCACAGCCGGCTTCTCGCGGCGGCGCTCGGTGTGACGGCAGTGGCCGCCGCCGCCTCGGTGTGGACCGCGCAGGCCGACACCACCGGAGGGCAGCAGCCGCAGGGCCGTGTCTTGTCGCCGGACGCCCGGGACCGGCCCGTGGCCAAGGTTGCGGCGGACATCGCGCACGCCTCGGACCGTGGCGCCCGGGGGGTCAACATCACCATCGACGACGGGCCGGACCCGGTCTGGACGCCGCAGGTGCTGCGTCTGTTGAAGGACCGCGGTGTGAAGGCCACGTTCTGCATGGTGGGCACACAGGCCCAGGCGTACCCGGACCTGGTCAAGGCGGTCGTGGCGGACGGCCACCGGCTGTGCAACCACACCGTCTCGCACGACACCACCATGGACACCAGGTCCGAGGCCTACCAGTCCCAGCAGATCCTGGACGCCGAACGCATGATCACCAAGGCCTCCGGCGGGGTCCGTTCGCAGTACTACCGGGCCCCGGGCGGCGCCTTCACCCCGTACAGCCGGCAGCTCGCCGCGTCCCACGGGATGCGCCCGCTGGGCTGGAACGTCGACACCAAGGACTTCGAACACCCCGGTGCGGACGTCATGGTCGCCACCGTCAAGCGCGAGATCTCCAACGGGCCGACCGTCCTCTTCCACGACGCGGGAGGGGAACGCTCGGAGACCGTGGCCGCCCTGCGCGAGGTCCTGCCCTGGCTGAAGGAGCAGGGCTACTCCTTCGGCTTCCCCGTGCGGTGAGCGAAGGCCGGCCGTGCCGGTGACGTGGGACGCCGGCTGGTCCGGACGACCGGTCTGTGGCTGTACGCGTCGCCCTCGTCGAACTCGGCGCCCGTGACGGGCGCGCTCTTCCTGGCACTCAGCGCCCAGGTCTCGTACGACGCGCCCTTGGTGGCGAACTCGCGGGGCGCGGCGCCCTTCGGCTGCTCCTCGCCCCAGACCGCCTCCACCAGCGCGTCTTCGGTGACCGGCCGGCCTGGCCGGCTCAGCAGGACCGCCAGGAGCAGCCGCCCTTTCGGCGTGCCCGGCACACCGGCACACCGGCCCGCCACACGGCCGGCGGACCCAGTACCCCGAAGTCCACAACTGCCCCGTCTTCGACGGCAACTCCGACGACCGTCCCGCTGAGACGCGTCCCACGTGATGGGGGTGCGGGACCAAGAGTTGCGGCCACCAGTAGAGTGCGATGCTTGTTCGATTCGCTGCGAGGTGGGGGGATGGCTGGTGGGGGCACAACTGAGAAGCACCGCACAGGAGTTGGCGGGCATGTTGTGGCGGGAACACACGGTGTACCGGGAGCGGTCCGGCGGGATGGTCATCCGGGGAGAGCACGTGGAGCGGTGGATCAGCCTCGCTCCGGCGGGCGGCCGGGGCGAGGTTCTCGTACGCGCGGGGCGCATCCTCGACGGGGGCACCACCGCTCCGGCGCGCTCGGAGGCCGTGGTGCCCCTCTCCGCCGGTACGGGTGAGCTCGCCGCGACCTGCCGCCGTCTGCTGGCCGAGGCGGCGGCCGATGCGGTGGGGGTGGCTCCGGGCCGGGGGGCGTCCGGGCGGCCCGAGCGGCCCCGCCGGTCCGAGCGGCCTCGTCGGCCCCGGAGGTCCGTGCGGCGAGACGGCCGGGGGAGGCACACCGGGTTCAGCTCATGGGTGATCATGGCCTGCGTCGCGGGTGTGATCGCCCTGTACGTCTACAGCGCCTACGGCACCGCGTTGCACGGCTGACCGGGGTCGTCCGGTTCAGGGACGCACTGCCTACCCGGGTGTCGGCTCAGGGCTGCACGGCTGACCGGGTCCGGCGGCTGACATGGGCCCGGCCCGAGTGGTGGGCCGACGCGCGGGCGCCTGCTCTCGGCATGGAGCGACGACAGAGCGCGCTCCACTCGGCCGGCGCCGAGGCGCGGGGCGGGGGCCGCGACCGGGCCGCGACCGAGGCGCGGGGCCAGGGCCGCGACCGGAGGTCAGGCGGATGCGCCGCCGTCGATGACCAGGTCGCTGCCGACCACGGAAGCGGCATCCGGCGAGGCCAGGTACAGCACGGCCGCCGCGACCTCGGCGGTGGTGGAGACCCGCCCCAGCGGCGACGCGCCCTTCATCCGGTCGGCGCGGTCGGCGTCGGTCTCGCCCGGCAGCAGCGACATGGTGGTGGCGGACGGGCCGGGGCTGACGGCGTTGATGCGGATCCCGTCGGCGATGTGGTCCAGGGCGGCGGCCCGGGTCAGGGCGGAGACGGCCGCCTTGGTGGCGATGTAGCCGGCCAGCCCCGGGATGCGGCTGTGCGCGCCGAGGTTGGAGGCGATGTTGACGACCGCACCGCCCGTGGGCTGCTCGCGCATCCGGGCGACTTCGGCCCGGAGGCAGAGGAACACACCGGTGACGTTGACGTCGAGCAGCGTGTGCCAGTCCTCCTCGGGGAGGTCACCTACGGGCGCGCCACCCCTGAACACGCCCGCGTTGTTGACGGCGACATCGAGGCTGCCGAACTGTTCGACGGTGCGGCGGACCAGCATCCTGACGTCCTCGGACCGGGTCACGTCCGCGGTGACCGCGGCTGCCGATCCGCCCTCCTTCTCGATCAGCGCGACCGTCTCGTCGAGCGGCACGGCGGTACGCCCGGCCGCGACCACCGACGCGCCCTCGGCGGCGAAGGCGAGAGCGACGGCCCGGCCGATACCGGAGCCCGCGCCGGTGACGAGGACGGTCTTGCCGGTGAAGCGTGCGGTCATGGTGATGACTCCCTGGTCGGTACGCGGTTACTCGGTTGCTTGGTACGGGTGGTGAGGAACGCGGCCACGGCGAGAGCGACCGCCGTCGCGGCGTGTGAGGTGATGCCGGAGCCGCGAGGGTGAGGGTCTGTCGGGTGGCCTTCGATCGGGCGGCGAGGACGGCGGTCGGACCCAGCTGGTGCTCATGACGCCGCCCGCGAGTCCGGTGCGCTGCGGTTCCACCCGGTCGGTCGCGAGGGCGGCGGCCCCCCAGGCGGCGCCGGCGCCGAGCAGCACGAAGGCAGGGCCGGGCGCGGGACCAGGTGTGGCCCCGGTCGAGGTGTTCCAGTTCTGCGTGTCGGTCCTTGGTCCCTCGATATTTGACTGAACGTTCTGTTATGCGGTCATGAAGTCACTCCCTCTTAGGGCCCCATGGGAGGTGCCACCCATTCGCCCATTCGTTCAGTCGAGCAGGGTCAGCGCCTGCTCGGCGGCGTCCCGCACCCGGCCCGGGTCGTCCGACGCCTTGCCCACGACCCGCAGGCCCTGCATCAGCACCAGGAGCATCCGTGCGAGCGCGCGCGGATCACGGTCCGCGCCCAGCTCGCCCTGCGCCTGGGCCCGTACCAGTGCCGAACGCAGCAGAGTCTCGATGTGGTCCCAGCTCGCTTCGACCCGGCGGGCCGCCGCCGGGTCGTGCGGGCCCAGCTCTGCGGCCGTGTTGGTGACGAAGCACCCTTTCGCGCGACGGTCGTCGGCGTTCGCCTCGGCCGCGAACCGCCGCACGATCCCGCGAACGGCGGGCAGCGCGGGACCCGGCTGGGACAGTTCGCGCAGCAGGCCCGAGTCGCCGTTCTCGCTGTACCGGTCCAGCGCCTTCAGGTACAGCTCGTGCTTGTTGCCGAAGGTGGCGTAGATGCTGGCGCGCCCGATGCCGAGGTGCTCGACGAGGTCCGCCATCGAGGTCGCCTCGTAGCCGCGCTGCCAGAACAGCTCAAGGGCTGACTGCAGTGCGGCTTCCGGGTCGAATTCCTTGGTCCTGGCCACGTTCGAACTCTAGGCGATACTGAAACGATCAGTCAAATACTGCCCCTGGTACTGAGCCAGCGCTGGCCCGGCGGGACCAGGCCGGCCTCGTACGAGGAGATGGCCGCCTCCACCCGGTTGCGTACGCCCGACTTCGCGAGCACCGGGCCGGCATGCGCCTGCACGGTCCCTCGGCCAACCGACCACGAGCGCCCTGCCGCCGTCCCGGTCCGACGAGCTGACCCCGGGCCGGTCGCGCGCCGGACCCGCCCTGCTGCTGCCGGCCCGTCCGCACTCGTACCAGCCCGTCCACGCTCGTTCCGCACCACGGCCGCTCGGCACCGCACGCGAGTTCTACCCGTGCCGGGTCACCGGTTCACCGGCGATCGAAGGCAGTGGGCGGCCGGGAGCCGGGATGCGCCGCGCACCGTGGTCACCGACGTCCACCACCCGGAACCGCCATGCTCAGGAGCGTGCCAGACTGGGGAACGCGCTTGGTGGTCGGGGGATTTGGAGGGGGCGCCGCATGCTCGGGCAACTACGGGGGACGTCGCCGCGCGCTGTCGGACCGTACGTGACGCTGGCCCGTCTGGGCGCGGGAGGCATGGGAGAGGTCTTCCTGGCGCGACCGGAGCGCCTCGGCGCCGGATACGGGCCGACGGACCTCGTGGCCATGAAGGTGATCCGCAACGAGGTGGCCCGGGACGCGGAATATCTGCGGCGCTTCGCACGGGAGGCGGCGATCGCGGCATCGGTGACCAGCCGCTACGTGGCGCGTCTCACCGACTGTGACGTGTCCGATGAACCGCCCTGGCTGGCAACCGAGTTCGTGACCGGACCGACCCTGGCCCAAGCAGTCGGGCGGCACGGCCCGCTGCCGCGCGAGGCACTTGTCCGGCTGGGCGAGGGCATGGCCCGCGCACTGGTGGCGGTGCACGCCGCGGGCGCGACGCACCGTGACCTGAAACCGGCGAACGTGCTGCTCGCCGCGGACGGGCCGCGGCTGATCGACTTCGGCGTGGCCCGCACCAGCACCGCCACGGCCCTGACGTCGACAGGACACATGATCGGCACGCCCGGCTACATGTCGCCGGAGCACATAGCCGGTGGGCGGCACGTGGTGGCGGCCTCCGACGTGTTCTGCCTGGCCTCGGTCCTGGCGTACGCCGCCACGGGCCGGGATCTGTTCGGAAGCGGGCCGGTCGCGGCCGTGCTCTACCGCGTGGCGGAGGCCGACGCCCCACTCGACGGGCTTCCCGACGAGTTGGTGCCGCTGGTCACAGCAGCCCTGACGAAGGACCCGGCGTCGAGACCGACCGCGGACGAGCTCGTGGAGGGGTTCGCGGCACTGCGCGCGGCGCACGGCGAGGAAGGGAACGCCCCGGGGGTGGTCTGGCCGGCCCCGGTGGCCAAGGACATCGAGGACGAGCACCGGGACGTGGCAGCGCTGTGCGCGACGGGGGCTCCTCTGCTGCCGCTGCCGAATCCCCCCACCGCCCAGGAGCCGTGCGCCGCAGGGCCGCCCGGCAGGGGCACCCTGGCTCCGCACCAGTTCCCGACGATGGGCCGCACACCGCCGGCGCCCGCCGCGCACCCGGTACGCCGACGCCCGGGGCGGCTCCGGGCGCTCGCCGTGGTCGCGGCGGTGGCTGTCGCCGGGGCGGGTGTGGGTGGGTATCTGGTGGCGCGTGGCACGGACGACGGGAACCGGTCCGGGGCCGGCGGTGCGGCGCCGGCCCCGACGACGACGCTGACGCCCGCCCAACTCGTTGCCCAGGCAGGAGTCGACGCGTCCGGCACCGTCGATCGCAGCGGCTACGTACCGCAGTTCGACGCGCAGCGGGCCCCCGGCTGGAAGCCCTGGCAGGGGCGGCTGAGCAAAGCGCGCATGAACTGCTCCGCGGACACCCAGGCCCTTGTCTGCCTGCTGACCGACGGCACGTACGAGGCGGTGTCGACGGCCGACGGGCATCGGCTGTGGGCGAGCAGCCCGTCCGCCACCGAGGACGGCCTCGACGAGGCCTATCTGGGGCCCGGCAGCGGCACTCTGTTCATGCCGGGTGACTCGCTTCCTCCACAAGTGAGAGGAGGACACGCCCTGATCGCGTCGGACGGCGAAATGCAGCTGCGTGACTCGCGCACCGGTGACGTGCGATGGCGGGCACAGCCGCCGTCGGGCCGAGGAAAGTTCAGTGCACAGCCCCTGTTGGCGGATGACACGGTCATCGCCACCGTGGAGGGCAAGGCGTTCAGCGAGGATCCGCACGGCGCCTCCCTCCGCGCATACGACGTCGCCGACGGAAGCACCCGCTGGGACCTGAGTCTCGACGATAACGACAGTCCGAGCGAAGCCGAGGGGGGCAGGTACGCGGCCCGGGCTCTGATCGACGGCGTGGTCTACGCGCACACGCCCGACGGGCTCGTCGCGGTCGATGCCCGGAAGGGAGTCGTCCTCGGCCGCGCTTCGCCCAGTACGGCCACCGGCTGCCGCACCGTGTCCTCCGGCGGCGGCATGATCCAGTGCGACAGCAGGGTGACCGAGGAGCAGTCGGGCCCGGACGGGGGGAAGGCCGAGATCCGGATCGACCGCTACGCGCCGCGCACCCTCAAGCCCGCGGGCCACTACGCGTACCTGCTCGACCAGAAGACCACGCGTGCCGATGTCACCGTGACGGCGACCGACCGTACGCACTCCCTCGCCCGACGCAGCGACGACGGCAGCGACACCGGCCTCATCGTTCTGACGGATCTGCGTACCGGCGAGCAGACGCAGACACTGCAGTCCCCCGTGACCGGGCCGAGTGTGTCCGCCCCGCTGCTGTCCCACGGGCAGGCGGTGTACGCCGACAACCACTCCCTCTACGTGGCGTCGCTGGACAGGAAGAGCGGGCGCCTCGGGAAGCAGCGGGTCATCCCGCTGCCCGGTGCACCCGGTGACCGCAGCGAGTCCCCGGACGACGGGAACGGAATCGTCATCCGGGACCAGATCCGGCCGCCGCAGGTCCTGATGCTGGGAGGTGTGGTCCACGTGGTCTTCGACCGCGGCACGATCTCCTCGGTGAAGCTGCCGTGAGCGACCGGCGCACTCCGAAGGCCCTGCCATGCTGACCCCCTGGCAGGGACCGATCCGTCGCATCGGTCCGTACCGGCTCATCGGCCGGATCGGCGCGGGCGGGATGGGCGAGGTGTTCCTGGCGCGCCGGGAAGTCGCGGGCGGAGTGGTGGCCGGCCCGCTCGTAGCCGTGAAGACCGTGAAGGCGCCGGCTGACGAGACCGACACCGACGTCGACTTCCGGATCCGCTTCCGCCGCGAGATCCAGGCCGCGCGTGCGGTCACGGGGCCGTACACCGCCGCCCTCCTCGACGGCGACGCCGACGCCCAGGTCCCCTGGTTGGCGACGGAGTACGTCGCCGGGCCCGCGCTGGGCGAAGCGGTGGCCCGCTGCGGCCCGCTGCCGGTCCCCGCCGTACGGAACCTGGGGATGGGGCTCGCCCGGGCGCTCGACGCGGTGCACGCCGCGCGAGTCCTGCACCGCGACCTCAAACCTGGCAACGTGCTGCTCACCGCGGACGGACCGCGCCTGATCGACTTCGGCATCGCGCAGGCCTTCGACGCGACGGCCCTCACTGCGACGGGCCTGCTGGTCGGCACGCCGGGCTACATGTCACCTGAGCTTCTGACCAGCGGCGACGGACAGGTGCCCGCCTCGGACGTGTTCTGCCTGGGCGCGGTCCTGTGCTTCGCCGCGACGGGCCGTGGTCCCTTCGACGACGAGGAACCGGCATCGGTGCTGTACCGCATCGCGTCCGGCGCGGCGGACCTGTCGGCGCTGCCACCGCCGCTGCGCGACGTGGTCACCCAATGCCTCCGACCCGACCCGGCAGCGCGCCCCACGGCCGCGGAACTGGCGGCGGAGCTGTCCATCACCGCCCCCGGCGAGCCGCGCTGGCCCGCACCCCTTCTCTCCCTCCTCGCCGCCCACCGAGAAGCCGCGGAGCGGTGCGAACAGGTGGCGGGCACCGTCCCGTTGGAGCAGGCGGCGACCTCCGCCGCCGTCCCTGCCCCGCCCCTTCTGCCGCCGCCCTCGCCGACGGCGGTCTCCGGGCATGCCGTGCCGCGGCCTTCGGCACCTCCCGCCACGCGAAGCCGTTGGCCATGGATCGCGGGGGTCGCGGCCGTGGTCACCGCGCTCGCCGTCGCGCTGGCCGTGGTGCTGCCCGACGACAGCACACGCGCCCGGGCTCGTGGGGCGGAAGACAGGCCGAGGCAGAACCAGCCCGGCCCGCTCGCCGTTCCGGACGCCGACGCCGCGCACAGCGGCGAGTTCACCGCCGCCGCACTCGACACGGCACAGCGCCCCGACGGATGGCGCCCCTGGGCCCACAGTGTCAAGGGCACGGGAAGGACCGGCGGTTGCGCCGCCGGTGCCGGACTGCTCGTCTGCGGCGACGGTCACGGCGCGGCCCGAGCCCTCGATCTTGCCACCGGAGAGGAGAAGTGGCGTACGGAGGGTTTCGACGAGACCAGGACGAACGACGACAACTTCCCGGAGACACCGCCGGGCGATCCGGCCATCGCCCCCGTCACGGACGGAACCCTGTTCTTCGTGCCCGCACAGGCCGGCGTCAGCGCGGTGGACGCGGCGACCGGCCTGGTCAAGTGGCGTTACCAGCGCATGGGTTTCACGGGGCTGCGCGCGCTCACCTACGCCGCCGGCAGACTGTATGTGGCGAACATCGACGACCAGGCGACCTCCGATGCCGAACTCGTCGAGGTGAAGGCGCTGCGCACGAGGGACGGCGTCCAGGAGTGGTCGGGCTACCTTCCGGACGCGAACGGTCCCTTGATCGTCCACGGCGAGCGGGTCTATCTGCCCCTGGCCGACGGATCGTTGGCCGCTCTGGACACCACCGAAGCGGTGCCCGAGCCCCGAATCCTGGAGGATGTCGACTGCTCCGGTCTGCTCGCGCACGACGACACACTGCTGTGCTGGTCGACCCGGCGCCGCGGTGTCCTCCTTCTCGCCCCGGCGACACTCGCGACCCGGCGGACCCTGGCCCCCTCGGTCGCCCCCGCCGCAGCGCCGGTGGCGGGCGAGCGCGACGTCCTCGTCCTACGGGATACGAGCGGTCGCCTGAAGGGTTTCGACTGGCGCACGGGCAAGCCCCTCTGGGACCGACCCGCACCGGCCGCGACCGGCGGCCTCGCGCTCGCCGGCGACCGCGTGTTCGCCGTGGGACGCGGTGAGGTACGGACGCTCGATATCACCGACGGTTCTGCCTCCGGGTCCGTACGCCTGCCCACACCCGCGGGTCTGCACCCGGACCTCGGCCCGCTCGCCGAGCCGCTCTGCCTGGGCGGCGTCCTCTACTTCACGACACAAGGAGGATTCACGGGCTCGGTCGCCGCCCCCGGCGGCCCGGTGTCCGAAGGCTAAGGGCTGTCCCGTGGCATGCACGGCAACAGCGTCGGGCGCGACATGCAGGACAGGACGGGGAGCACGACCACGAGTCCCGGCCGCCCGGGACGGAAGCGACCGGGCGCTGTGCGTCCGGGCGCCGGATCCTCGGTTGCGGCGCGCCCGTGCCGGGTGCAGGCTGCTGCCAGACGAAGGGAGGCGCCCGATGAGCCGGACCCCAACGCCTCCTGAGGCCGGGTCGCCGCCTTCGCGTGCACCGGGCAGGTGAGCGGCCATGCGGCACTTGCCGGACCCTGAGCCGGGCGACGCGGGCACGGAACGGAGCACGGCGGTTCTGGACGTACGGGGCATGGTCCGCGCGACTCAGCAGAACACCGTCGCCGCGGTCCTGGGGCGCCGGCCCGGTGTCCTGGACGCCGAGGTCAACCCCGTGGCCCAGTCGGCCACCGTCGTCTTCGATCCGCGGCGCACTTCCCTGGCCGAGCTTCGCGGCTGGGTGACCGAGTGCGGCTACCACTGCGCGGGCCAGTCGGTGCCGGCCCACATCTGCGACCCGATGGACGAACCCGGCCCGCCCGCCACGGCAGCGGCGGGACCCGTCGGGCCGGCGGAGCGCGAGCCACACCCGGCCGCCGCCGTGGAGGGCCCGCGTTCACCCGACGAGGCGATGGGGCATGGCGGTCATGCGGGGATGTCGATGGCGGCCATGGTGGCCGACATGCGCAACCGCTTCCTCGTCGCGGTGCTCTTCTCCGTCCCGGTGGTGATCTGGTCCCCGATCGGGGAGGACGTCTTCGGCTGGCACGCGCCCGTACCCTTCGGGCTGCGCCAGGACGTGTGGGCGCTCCTGCTGAGCCTGCCGGTGATCTTCTACTCGTGCACGATCTTCTTCGACGGCGCAGTCCGGGCCCTGCGCGCCCGGACGCTGGACATGATGGTGCTGGTGGCGGTCGCCGTGGGCGCCGGCTGGCTGTACTCGCTGATCGTCACGCTCACCGGCGGCGGGGACGTCTTCTACGAGGCCGCCACCGTGCTGGCCTCTTTCGTGCTGCTCGGCCACTGGTTCGAGATGCGCGCCCGTGGCGGCGCCAACGACGCGATCCGCGCCTTGCTGGACCTCGCCCCGCCCAAGGCCGTCGTACTGCGGGACGGTGAGCCGGTCGAGGTGGCCACCGCCGAGGTGGTCGTCGGGGATCTGCTGCTCGTTCGCCCGGGCACGAAGATCGCGGCGGACGGGGTCGTGGAGGAGGGGGAGAGCGAGGTCGACGAGTCGACCGTGACCGGGGAGAGTCTGCCCGTGCACAAGGCGCCGGGCTCCCCGGTGGTCGGCGCCACTCTCAACACTGACGGCACCCTGCGGGTACGGGCGTCCAAGGTGGGAGCGGACACGGCGCTGGCGCAGATCGTCAAGCTGGTCCAGGAGGCGCAGAACTCCAAGGCGCCGGGCCAGCGGCTGGCCGACCGCGCCGCGTTCTGGCTGGTCCTCGTCGCTCTCGTCGGTGGCGCGCTCACCCTCGCCGTCTGGCTGCTGGCCACCGACCGGCCCTTCAGCGCGGCCATGCTGTTCGCCATCACCGTCGTCGTGATCACCTGTCCCGACGCGCTGGGCCTGGCCAC
Organism: Streptomyces anulatus; assembly: GCF_000721175.1. Taxonomy (GTDB): domain Bacteria; phylum Actinomycetota; class Actinomycetes; order Streptomycetales; family Streptomycetaceae; genus Streptomyces; species Streptomyces anulatus_C. The sequence goes on along the minus strand of NZ_JOEZ01000001.1, from coordinate 16,879 downwards.
CCCGACCGCGATCATGGTCGGCACCGGTCTGGGAGCGCGGCGTGGTGTTCTCTTCAAGAACGCCATGGCCCTGGAGGCGTCCGCGGGCATCCAGACGGTGGTCATGGACAAGACCGGCACCCTCACCAGGGGTGAACCCGAGGTCACCGAGGTGATGACAGCCCCCGGCCGGGACGAGGACGAGGTCCTGCGCCTGGTCGCGGCGGTCGAGCGGGAGTCCGAGCACCCGCTGGCCGAGGCGGTCGTCCGGTACGCCGAGACGCGCGGCGTGGCCGGGGCCCGGGCCCGGCACTTCGAGAACGTGCCCGGCCACGGCGCGACAGCGGTCGTCGACGGCCACCGGGTGGCCGTCGGCAACCGCCGGCTGATCGAGCGCGAAGGTGTCGACCTCGGGGCCCTGACGCCCCGGCGCGAGGAACTGGCCGCGACCGGCCGTACCGTCGTCATCGTGGCGGTCGACGGCCGGGCGGCAGCCCTGATCGGCATCGCCGACGCACCCCGGGACACCTCCGCGGCCGCTGTGACCGAGTTGCACACGCTGGGCGTCGAGGTCGTCATGCTCACCGGCGACAACCAGGCCACCGCCGAACGGATCGCGCAGCAACTGGGCATCGACACCGTCATCGCCGAGGTCCTCCCGGGTGCCAAGGCCGCCAAGATCGCCGAGCTGCAGCGGGGTGGCCGCAAGGTGGCCATGGTCGGCGACGGTGTCAACGACGCGCCCGCCCTTGCCCAGGCGGACCTCGGCATCGCCATCGGCGCCGGCACCGACGTGGCCATCGAGACCGCCGACCTCGTCCTGATGCGCTCCGACCCGCTCGACGTCCCCACGGCTCTGCGTATCGGCCGGGGCACTCTGCGCAAGATGCGCCAGAACCTTGGCTGGGCCATCGGCTACAACGCCATCGCGCTGCCCATCGCCGCCGGTGTCTTCGAACCCGCCACCGGCTTGATCCTCCGCCCCGAGATCGCCGCCCTGTCCATGTCCGGGTCCAGCATCATCGTCGCCGTCAACGCCCTCGCCCTCAAACGACTCCACCTGCCTGCTCCCGCCCCGGACGGTCAGCGGGAAGGAGGCGATGCCAGTGCCCGGTGACCGGGCTCGCGCCGCGCCGTGCCGGGGACGAGTGCGTCCTGGGGCGGGACATGTGACCGGCCGCGATCCCCGCCCGCAGCCGCGGTGCCGGCCGGCGTCGAGGCGCATGCTGCTGCTCGTCCTCGGCGTCATCCTCGGGCTGCTCGGCATGCACGCCCTGGGCCTCGCCGCCCCGACGCCGGCAACCACGTCCGAGCACACGCCCCACCAGGTCGCGGCAGGTCAGGCGGGTCCGGAGCACCTGTGCCCCGACGACGATCGCGGCCCGGGCCGCCCCGCAGCCCATGCGGACCAGATGTGCGCATCCGCCGCCCTGCCCGCTTCCCCCGGCATCGCCGCACCGGACACGGTGCCCGTCACCGCCCTGCCGCACGGCGTCGCCGACCTCCCGGTACCCCAGTTGCCGGCCATGGCGGTCTACGAGCCTGTCGGCGGACGGGCACCGCCATCACTCGCCGATCTCCAGCTCCTGCGGATATAGGGGTCCCGCCTGCGTCACGCCCCCGCGTGCGCAGCCGACAGCCCTCCCCCTCCCTTCCGCACCCGATGACTGGAGCTCGGCGAAATGAACACGAACCGATCCCTGCCCCGTCGCGTGGCGATGACGGCCACCGCGGTCGCCACCGGCCTGGTCCTGGCCGCCTGCGGCGGCGACGAAGGCACGAGCACCGCTGACACCACCCGCTCGGCCTCGAGCGCCCCCGCCACGCCGGAGGCCGGCCGGCACAATCAGGCGGACGTCACCTTCGCGCAGGAGATGATTCCCCACCACCGTCAAGCCGTCGTCATGTCCGACATGGTCGACTCCCACGGGGCCTCAGGCGAGGTCAAGGCTCTCGCGGAGAAGATCAAGAAGGCGCAGACCCCGGAGATCGAGACCATGACCGGCTGGCTCAAGGCGTGGGGCGAGGAGGTCCCCACCGGCATCGGCATGGAAGACATGCCGGGCATGGGGCACGACGACTCCGACAGGCCCGGAATGATGGGCGACGAGGACATCAGCCGCCTCGGAAAGGCGAGCGGCAACGCCTTCGACGACATGTACCTGACCATGATGATCGAGCACCACGAGGGCGCGATCGAGATGGCCGAGACGGAGAAGACGCAAGGCGCCTACGACCCCGCCAGGACTCTGGCCGATGACATCATCACCTCCCAGACCGCCGAGATCGCCCAGATGCGTACCATGCTCAGCGCGACCTGACGGGAGCCTGCGCGATGGCGCGCGCTGCCGGGGGACCGGCGTCCTGGGCCCGGACCTCCGTCCGGCCTGCCGCCCTCGTGCGACCGGGGCGGCACGCAGCCCCGGCCGCACCCGTGCCCGCGCGTGACGTGCTGCCCGGACCGGCACCGATCACCTGGGTGGACCGGTACGGGGGCCAGGTGACGGCCTCGGCGAAGGCCGCCACCCGTCAGCAGCGTCCGATCTCAGCGCCGGGGCGATCCTGGGTGCGCCTCGCGCGGGCGCGGCGTTCCTCGTCCCTCCACCACCGATCGGCTCATGCCGGTCCGCTCACGCCGGAGCGGACGGGTCCGGGAGCGTGGCGAGTTCGCCCAGGATGCGGGCTGCCGGGGCGGGGTCGACCAGCCACTTGAGGTGGCTGCCCTCCAGTGTGCGGACGTCGTACGGGTTGTCCGGCGTCAGCTCGTCGCCCTCGCGGATCAGGCGGTCCTGCAGGGCGAGAGGCAGGCTCGTGTCGTCGGCCAGGCGGATGTAGGTCTTGGGGATGCGGCCCCAGGTCGCGGCCTGCGCACGGTCGGCGGAGCCGCCGGCATCCAGGTTCTCGTCGGGCTGGAAGGTGTTCAGGAAGGTGAGGAACTGCTCGTCGGTGCCGTCGGCGAGGAAGGCCGCCTTGAGCGCCGTGAGCGAGTCCGGGTTCGCGGTGCGGAAGTTGACGCGGAGCAGTCCGAGGTCGGCGGGGTTCCCGGCCAGCGCCGAAGCGAAGGCGCCCGGGTCGACCGTGGCCATCTCCGGCTCTGCGTAGTAGTCGTTGACGTCGAGGTCGACCGGGCACCAGGCCGAGACGTAGACGATGTGGTCGATCAGGTCCGGGCGCGCGTTGGCCGCGGCCGTGACCGTGACACCGCCGCGGCTGTGGGCTACGAGGATCACGGGGCCGTTGCGCTTGGCCCGTTCGAGGATGCCGATCAGGTGCGCGGCGTTGTCGGCGAGCGTGACGCCCTTGATCGAGCCGGGCGCGGTGGCCAGCCCCTCGGGGTCCTGAGGAGCCTGGTAGGCGCGGGTGAAGGTCGCCTGGAACCCATGGCCGGGCAGGTCGACGGCGACCGAGCGGTGCCCGAGGAGACCGAGTTCCGCCTGGAGGGGCGCGAAGGAGAAGGAGTTCGCGAAGGCTCCGTGGACCAGTACGAAGGTCGGTTGCATCTGTGTACTCACTTTCCAGTCGTGTGGGGGGTCTGACGCAGGACCAGGCAGAGGAAGCCGAAGCTGTCCCGGTATCCGTGCAGCCACTCCGAGCGGGCGGCGGTGGCCGTCCGCAGTGCCTGGGCGCCGGCCGGATCGGCAGGGTGGTCGAGGGCCCACGAGGCCAGTGATCCCCAGCAGGCCCACTCGTAGGCGTCCAGCTCGCCGCGTGTGCTGACATGGCCGTGGACAGGGGTCCATCCGTCGGCTACGACGCGGTCCACCGTGGTCGCCAGGTCGTCGAGGTCACCGAACGCCTCGATGGCTGCTGGCGAAGGGGCGCGGTCCCAGAACGACTCACCGATCAGGACGCGGCCGCCGGGGGCCAGGTGCTTGCGGGCCGCCGCGAGCGTGGGGAGAAGACCGCCGAAGGCGTGCGTGGCGCCGACGCTGATCACCAGGTCGAACGACTGCGGCGAGCCGAAGGCGGCGGCTTCCTGGTGGTGGAGGACCAGACGCTCGGCGACCCCGCGTTCGCTCGCCGCCTCGCGGGCCTGCCGCAGGGCGATCTCGGAGACGTCGACGCCCTCCGCGTGCAGGTGGGGGCGCGTCGCGAGGGCCCGCAGAAGCCATTCCGCCGTGCCGCACCCGAGGTCGAGGACCCGCTCGTCGCCCCGCGGGAGGCCGTGTCCGAGCAGCAGGCCGACCGACCCGTCGTCGAGTGGAGCCTTGATCGCGTGCTCGGCATGCGCGATGGCGGAGACCTCCTCACGGCTCAGCGGCGCGGTGTGCGCCGTGTCGAGGAGCAGCTTCGCGGCCACCGCCGTCCCGTCGGCGCGGATCGTGCCGGAGTTCGAGCTCGACGAGGCGCTCCTGAGCGTGCCCACGTTCCAGGCGGAACGGGCTCGGGCGCAAGGGCTCGGTGCGCGCTCCTTGAACGAGTTCAAGAAGGAGCACAGCTGGCAGCTGCCGGAGAGCCAGTTCCCCCACAAATACTCGGTTGACCTTGCGGCGATGGAAGGCGTGGGCGGAGCACACGCTCTCGACAAGCACGTGGGGAAGACCGATGAGCAGTTGTTGCAGCGGCTTCGAGATGAGCAGAAGCAGAGCGGTAAGTACGGCATTCCCGGTGCATCTACCTATGCCGACATCGAGTCCGCTCAGCGATACACGCAGTACTGCCTCCGTGACAATACTGCTGAGATCGATGAGTGGCTGAACGAGGACCCACCGAACCCGACGAAGGAGATCGAGACGAAGTCCATTCCCGTCCAGGGGCCTCTCGTCGGCGATGCGGTCACCGGGAGGGGCTCGGCAGTGGGTGACGACGGCAGGCCCTCGGAGGTCAGCGACACCAAGGGAGTCGCGATACGTCTCCTGCATAAACCGGACTTGAACCCGCCCTACATCGTCTTCAGCTCGATGCCCAAGTGAGAGGCCCCGGACGCTCCAGGCTGCGATGGTCCGGGGCGTCAGTGAAGCGACCGGTCTTCGCTGGCGGAGCGCGACCTCGGTGACCGTGGCATCGATGGCGTACTTGTGGCCGTGCAATCCGGTGCCTTGAGTAGTTCTGCCGCCGCCTTGGCCACCTGCTCGGTGACCGGTTCCATCTTGGCGTGGAGCAGAGCCCAGGAGCTGGTGCCGGATCTGGCGGGCTACCGCTTCCGCTACATAGCCGGAGACGTTGTCAGATCAATCGACGACGGGTGGACAAGCACGCGAAGCTCCTGGTGGGCACGGTAGATCTTGGTCGGGACACCTCCTACCAGGAGCTTCACCGCGTTGCAGAGCCGCCCAGCTGACTTACGCCTCGGACAGGTTGAAATCAGCTCAGGGTACGGCTGTCGGAGATGACAGCCGTAGATCGCTGACGTGGGGCTCCGTTCAAGAGCGGATGGCGGGGCAGGACGAAGGCGAGGTCCCTCCCTGCCATGGCGGGGGGCCGCAGGCCGTTGTGCCTGCGGCCCCGCTCGGGCGTCGGGGTCAGGACGGGTCGCCGTACTGGAGGCCGCGTCCGTTGGTGCCGACGTAGACGCGGCCGTAGGTGTCGGGGTCGCCGGTGATGACGCCGACGCCGCCGATGCTGCCCCACTGGTGGGTGTCGTCGTTGACGCGGAGCCAGGTGGCGCCCTTGTCGGTGGAGCGGAAGACTCCGGTGACGTCCTTGACGGTACCGATCAGGTACAGGGCCTGGTAGGAGGCGCCCGGCGCGGCCTTGCCGAAGCCGAGGGCGGAGGCGGACCGCACCGTGGTGAGCGTGGTGAAGGTGCGGCCTCCGTCGGTGGAGTGCAGCAGCCCCTTGGCGCCGCCGGCGATCCACAGGTCCCCGGCGATGCCGGGGACGGCCGTGAGCTTGCCGCCGGGCAGGTTGGAGGCGCGGGCGGTGAAGGTCGCGCCGCCGTCGGTGCTGGCGTAGAGCGTGCCGTCGGACAGTGAGTAGAAGGTCTTGGCCGAGGAGCGGTCGGCGACGACCACGGCGCCGGTGCTCAGGCCGCCGACCTTCGACCAGCTCGCCCCCTTGTCGGTCGAGCGGTACGGGGCCTGACCGGCCTGGGTCCAGACGATGGCGGAGCCGTCCGCCGAGAGCGCGACCTGTCCGCTGTCGGCGCTGCCAGACGGCTCCGCCTTGAAGCCGCTCCAGGTGCTGCCGCCGTCGGTGGAGTAGGCGCCGTCCTGCTCGCCGCCACGGCCGACGCGCACCATCACCGAGGGGTTGGACTGGGCGAAATCGATGTCGGTGCTGGTGACCATCATCGGGTTGTCCAGCCGCCCGGCGGGCACCTTCGTCAGGGAGTCATGGCGGAAACCGCCCAGGTCGCCCATGGCGGAGATGACGGTGGCGCCGCCGGGCGGGGCGATCGCGTCCATCAGCGCGGTCTCCTCAAGACCTCGGGCCCCCACGGTCCAGTGACTGGTGCCGCCGCTGTCGGTGGCGTCCGCGTCCTTGCTGCGCCAGATGCCACTGCCGGTGCCGTACAGCGCGTGCCCGGAGTCGAAGGGGTCGATGGCCAGGGCGGTCATCCAGTGGCCGGTGCCGGTACCGACGTACGGAGCGGCGGAGGCGTCCCGCTTCGACTTCGCGGCCTGCGCCTTCCAGGTGGTGCCGCCGTCGGTGGTCCGGTAGATCTCGTCCTCGGGCCACCAGCGGTCGAGGGTGGTGACCATCACCGTGGACGGCTTCTGCGGGTCGACGGCCAGACCGGAGAACCCGTAGTTGCCCTGGGACGGGGAGACGTTCTTCCACGCCCCGCCGGCCGGCGTGTGCTTCCACACCGAACCCGCCGTCGCGTCGCTGGGGCCGATGGAGTTGGCGTACGTCAGGTACAGCGAGCCGTCGCCGGAGACCACGCCGTGCTGCGGCATCTCGCCGGTGGGCTGCCCGGAGACGGCCTGCCAGGTGCTGCCGCCGTCGGTGGAGCGGTACAGCGAGGTGGACTTGTCGGCGACGCCGGCATAGACCGTCTTGCTGCCGGCCGGGCCGTACGTCACGAAGGCGATGCCTGCGCCGCTGCTCGCCCCGTCCTTGACGGGGAACGAGGAGACCTGACTCCAGGTCACGCCATGGTCGGTGCTGCGCCACAGGCCGTTCTTGCGGGTGCCAAGGAGCAGGGTGCCGGGGTCTGCGGGGTCGATAGCCAGCCGTTCGCCCGCCCCGCGGCCGTGTTCGTTGGCGCCCAGCTTGAAAGGCAGAGCGGTGCGCTTGAAGGTGCGGCCCCGGTCCGTGGAGCGCAGGAGTTCGGCGTTGCCCGCCCAGCTGTTGGTGTAGGTACCCGCCGCGAGGTAGAGCCGGTCGGGGTCGACGGGGTCGGTGGCCAGCGAATCGATGCCCAGCAGGTTCCAGTCCTTCTCGCCGACCCAGTCGGTCAGCGGGATCCACTGCTCGGCCGCGACGTCCCAGCGGTAGGCGCCGCCCATGTCGGTGCGCGCGTACAGCAGGCCCTTCGCGCGCGGGTTGAACACCAGCCCGGTGACGTAACCGCCGCCCACCACCTGGGCGTTGTTCCACACATACGGTCCGGTTTCGGCCGCCTGGGACTCGGCTGTCTTCACCAGCTTCCACTGCTGGTTGGTGCTGCCCTTGCCGGGATACTGGATGACTGCCGCGCCGTCGGCCGTGGAGGCTCCGGAGACGTCCAGGACCTGGCCGCTCCTGCGGGAGGTGAACGTGACCGCTTCGGAACCGCTCACCTCGTCGATCCGCCACTCCTGGGAGGTGGAGGAGCTGTCGGTCTGCTGCTCGGCGGCAGCCGCCCGGGCGGACGAACCGCCCGCTATGCCCAGCACTTTGCCGCTGTTGCGGTTCACCAGCTCGTAGTAGCCGTTTCCGGCGGGTCGCAGCTTCCACTGCTGGTTGGCGGTGTTCTGGTTGGTCCACTGCTGGATGCGGGTGCCGTCGGCCGTGGAGAAGGCGTTGACGTCCAGCACTTTGCCGCTTCGTACGGAGACCAGCCGGTAGTAGGCATTGCCGTCGACCGTCGCGGCCTGCGAGTCCTCCTGCACGAACAGGAGATACGGCATGACGAGAACAGGCGCTCCGAGCAGCAGTCCTGTCGCGGTCCAGCGACGGCGGTGACGCCCGCGGCGTCCACCGTTCGTGGGGTTCTTCATGGGGGGTTGTTTCTCCTTGCGTATCACCGTGGATCGGGCAGTCAGCGCTGAAGGGTGAGGACACCCGGCCGGTACGGCAGTTGGTCGTAGGGGCCACCCGCGGTGGGGGACTTGCCCTGGTAGAGGAACTGCAGGTTGCACGGGTCGATCGTCATGGTCTGGTCGGGATTGTTACGGACCAGGTCACCGTGGCTGACGTCGTTGGTCCAGGTGGAACCGCTGTTGGCCTTGCCCGCGAAGGGGTTGCTCTCGGTGGCGGCCTGTGGGGTCCACGAACCGCTCAGGCTGGACGCCGTGAACGAGCGGAAGTAGCGCCCGTTCGTACCCTTCGCCTCGACGATCATGAGGTACTGCTGCCGGCCCTTGACCTTGTAGACCTGGGGGGCCTCGAACAGGTTGGCCTCCGTATCGCTCATGACCGTCGTGTACGACGAGCCGAAGCTGCCCGGGAAGTTCCCGATCGGCATGCTCGCCCGGTAGATCTTGCCGTTGTCACCGGCGAAGAACAGGTACATGTTCTGGTCGTCGGCGATCAGCGTCTGGTCGATCGGGCCGGTGGGGGATCCGGTGATGCTGCCGGTGAACAGCGGCTGCGGCGCGGACCAGCCGTTGGGGTCGGTGGGGTCGCTCGACGTGCGGTAGATGAAGGGCCACTGACCCCACTGGTACGCGAGGACCCAGATCTTCTTGGGCGCGAAGTAGAACAGCGTGGGCGCGACCGTGGGCTGGCTCATCGCCTTCTGTCCGGCGGACGCCATGTCCGACCAGTTGCTGAAGGGGCTGAACGTCATCGAGCCGTACTTCGATCCGTTGAAGTTCGACCCGTAGACCAGGTGCTTGCCGTTGTGCACCACGGTGGTGAAGTCCTTCAGCGAGGCCCACCCGTTCGCCGGCTGTGCCAGGGCACCCGTCGAACTCCACTTGTACGTCGACGGAAGAGCACACGTGCCGCCGCCGCCCGAGCCGGACGGTGCGGTCCACTTCTGGTTGCCGACACCCCCACAGGCGTGCAGCTGGATCTTGGTGCCGTTGGCGGTGGCCGCGCCGATGGCGTCGAGGCACAGCCCGGACTGGACGCCGGTGATCGTGCCGTTGGTGTTGATCTTCCACTGCTGGTTGGTGCCGCCGTTGCAGTCCCAGATGATCACCGCGGTGCCGTTGGTGGTGCCCTTGCTCTTGGCGTCCAGGCACTTGTCGCCGTGGATCTTCAGCTGCTTGCTGTCGGTGTACGTCCAGCGCTGGTTGGTCTGTCCGCTGCAGTCCCACAGCTGCGCCTGGGTGCCGTTGGCGGTGGTGGAGGAGGGGATGTCGAGACAGCGCCCTGAGGCCGCGCCCTTGATCTCCCCCGTACCGGTGCCCTCGGTCGGCGGGGTGGTACCCGAGCCGGAGTTGAGAGCCTTCATGACGGCGTCGTACGCGGGCTTGGGCTTGCCGTTGTTGTCGAACAGCAGCGGGCTTTCGTCGCTGCGCCAGGAGTCCTTGTCACGGACGCCCCACACGGTGATGCCGGTGCACCGGGCCACGGACAGACAGGCCTTGACCGCGTTGGCGTAGTGGGTGAGCGATGCTTGGGCGATGTCCAGCTCGGTGATCTGGACGTCGACGCCCAGGGCGGCGAAGTTGGCGAGGGTGGTCTGGAAGCTCGCCGGCGGGCCGTCCGCTCCGAAGTGGCTCTGCAGCCCGACGCAGTCGATGGGCACGCCGCGGGACTTGAAGTCCTTGACCATGTTGTAGACGCCCTGGGTTTTGGCGTCCGACCAGTTCTCGATGTTGTAGTCGTTGTAACAGAGCTTGGCCGAGGAGTCGGCCGCACGGGCGGTGCGGAACGCCTCCTCGATGAAGCCGTCGCCCAGGACCTTCTGGAACACCGAGCTGCGGAGCCGGCCGCCGGGGCCGTCGACGAACGCCTCGTTGACCACGTCCCAGGCGTAGACCTTGCCCTTGTAGTGGGTCATCGTGGTGGTGATGTGACGGTTCATCACGCTGCGCAGGTCGTTCGCGTCACCGATCGAGCTGACCCAGGCCGGGAGCTGCGAGTGCCAGACCGTGGTGTGGCCGCGCACGCGCTGGCCGTTCGCCCTCGCACGGTCGACGATCCGGTCGGCGGGACCGAAGTTGAAGGTGCCGCGGGACGGCTGGACGGCGTCCCACTTCATCTCGTTCTCCGGGGTGATCATGTTGAACTCCCGGTCGGCGATCGCGGTGTACGCCGAGTCGCCGAGCCTTCCGGCGGCCACGGCGGTGCCGAAGTACCTGCCCGAGGGGGCCGCCTCCGCACCCAGGCTCGCGGCTCCGGCGGAGTTGGGGAGGAGCGTCACGACACCGGCCACCAGCGCCGCGGCCGACACTCCTACCGTCACCGTTCGGCGACGCCGGCTGAGCCGGTGCAGGCCCTTCATGATTCTCCTCGGGGGGCGCGGGTGACCCTGGGGGCCGTGATCGTGCGGGCATGTCGCGTCATGGGAGGGGCTTTCTTCCGGGGATACGTCAAAGGGGAAACCGGGGAACCTGCCACGCCTGCACGTCATGGTGAGCGGCGGGAAGAGCACCCCACGCAATGGAGGCCTCCGCACTCGCGGTCTCGTAACAGAAAAGTCGCGCTGTCCGGACGATCGCTCAGTGATGCATCTCGCGGGCAGAAAGCGTTATGCCGAGCCCCGCGGTTCGGCCGTCGCTGGGGAAGGGGCGCGCCGCTCTGATGACCAGTGAGGGCTTTCGGGGTGGAGGCAGCCGTCGATGCAAACGGATCGCAGCGGGATCACCTGCTCAAGGAGCGGTTCTCAGGCCCATGCCCTGCGCATGATGAAGGAGGCCTGGCCGGCGAAGGCCCGAGTGCCGTCGGACCCATCGAGCCACACGCCACCGTCGCGGTGGCGGATGACCGATCCCGGATAGTTGTGCGCGTGCAGGGTCACCGACCCGGCGACCGCCCCGGGGCGCGGACAAAAGGTGGCGTCTTCACGGAACAGTTCGCTGCCGTCGTCGCTGCTCAGCTGCAGCCGTAGGTCACGATGGCGCAGATAGCGGCCGTCGGCGGCGCGGAAGGTGACGCACCGTGTGTCAACCAGCCCTCCGATGACCGTGAAGGTGACCCGCTGCCGTGTCCTCGCGCTGCTGGACGCGGAGACCGGGCCGAGCGTCACGAAGTCGCCGGCATACGTGAGGTACAGGGCGGGCTGGTCCACGGACTCCAGCGACTGTGCGCCCAGCGGAACAGTGCCTGCGGCGGCGGACGGACTCACCGGGGATGGTCCGGCCGACGTGGTGGTGCGCGACGGGACCGGCGTGGGAGTGCCGACCGTGGGGTTGCCGGCCGTAGGCGTGGCGATGACCCCGGGCTCCCGATGTGCCGGTTCGGGCCAGGTCGCGTAGGTGGCGGTGCCGGCGATGAGCACCGCGCCGGTGGCGAGACTCACCAGCTGGTGAGCGGTCACCGCGTGGAGTTTGCCGATCAGCGCGCTGTGCAGGCTCCCGCCCGCCGTCGCCGTGCCGGCGGCGACGTGTGCCGTGGCCAACCCGGCGGCGCTCGCGGTCGTACCCGACAGCAGGCCCTTGGCGGCCAGCGCGGCGATGAGTCCGGCCGGGACGGTCAGCGTCGCGAGGCTGAGGAGCAGTAGTTCGGCCGGAACCCGTTCTGTCGTCGTCGCCATGCAGACCGGGCAGCCGCGCGTGTGCCGCGCGATCCGCTTGCGCCACACCGATGCGGGGAGACCGTCCCAGCCGACGACGGTCTCGTCCAACTGCGGACAGCGCGGGTCGGCCTCCAGCGCGGCGACGATCGCCCGGCTCAGTTCCAACTGCTCGCGCATGCGTTGCAGGCGTACTCCGACATGGGCGACGGTGAGTCCTGTCGCGGCGGCGATGTCGTCACGGCTCAGCGAGCCGGCGCGTTCCTGCCACCACAGCGACAGCAGCGCCCGTTGGTCCTCGTCGAGCCACCTGCCGGCTTCGACGGCCTGCCGCCGCTCGTCCGACAGATGCAGACGCAGGATCGTGACGTCCTCGGGTTCGGCACCGGCGTCCGGTATCTGGTGTGCCTCGTCGATGACCGTGGTTCGGCCGGCGAAGGTGCGTTGCCGGTGCCAGTGGGTATTGATCTGGCGGAGCGTGATCGACACCAGCCAGGACCGGAAGCTCTCCGGGGCACGCAGGGCAGGAAGGTCGCGCACCACGCGCAGCAGGGTTTCCTGGACGACGTCGTCGACGTCGGCGTGCCCGCTCAGCGCTCGCCCGACGATGTTGTAGACCAACGGCAGGTACGCGGCGATCAGCTCCTCGCGCGCCTGTCCGTCACCGGCCTGCGCCGCGACGACCAGTCCCGCGTGGTCCGCATTCATGAGCCCCATTCCCACCTCCCTCAGGGGAGCGGTCTTCCCTCAGGGAAGCGATCCGTCGTGTACGGCGCCTCACCTTAGCGTCGGCGGGTTGGCTGCCAAAGCCTGTGCCTCGGGCCAACGAGCCGGCCCGCGCCGACTTCGGAGGGCCCGGTACCGCGCGTGAGGACGTGAGTGAGGCGGTCGCTCGCCCGGGACACCGATGACCGCTCCCGCACCGAACACCACGGGCGCTGAGTGTGTCGGGAGAAGCGGAACGAGGTTCTGGTCCGTGGGAATGACCGGGCATTCTCGGTGGCCGTCTCGGCCTGCTGCGGAGCGCCCCCAACTTCGGGGAGAGGCGCCGGGCGTCCGCTCCGGATTCGTCCTCTTGGTGGGTGGGAAGGGTGTTGGTCAATCGGCCGTCGCGCGCAGTTCCGCGACGACCGCGGCGAGTTCGGCGGCGAACGCCCCGGCCTGCGACTCGGTGATGGCGGCGGTGGTGACTCGGATCGCGCCCCAGTGGGCGGCCGGGACCGGTGCGAAGAGGTGGCCCGGGCGAACCGCCCAACCCCGCTGGGCCAGAGCCTTGACCGCGGCCCTGCCGTCGACGTCGAGTTCGACCCAGACGTTCAGCCCGTCGGGCCGGTGCGGGGCCTCGATGCCGTGGGCGTGCAGCCGCTCGACGAGCAGGCCGCTGCGCCGGGCGTAGACCTCACGGGCCCGTTCATGGAGTTCGTGGACGCTCGGATCGAGCAGCAGCTGGCGTGCGGCGTGTTGCAGCAGGCGGCTGACCCAGGTGGTGCCGGCACTCAACCGCGCCTCCAGGTGCGCGGTACTCTCGGCGTCGGCGGCAACGAGCGCGAGACGCAGATCCGGTCCGAGGAACTTGGACACGGACCGCACCAGCGCCCAGCGCGCGCTGCCCGGTGGCGTGATCCGGTGGTACGGCCGGGCGGAGACCGCCGAGAAGTGGTCGTCCTCGATCACAAGGACCTGGGGATGCTCCGCCAGGATCGTCCGCAGGTAGGCCGCCCGTTCCTCGGTGAGACTCGCGCCGGTCGGATTGTGGGCCCGGGGCGTGCAGACGACCGCGCGAGCACCTGCCTCCAGGGCGGCCCGCAAAGCGTCGGGGCGCATGCCGGCGCCGTCGACCCCGACAGGTGCCGAGCGGTAGCCGTTCAGGCGCAGGGTGCCGATGCTCGCCAGGAAGCAGGGATCCTCGATCGCCACCAGATCCCCACGGGTGAGGTGGGCATTCAACAGCCGCTCGGTGGCATCCACGGCTCCAGAGGTCACCAGCGTGCGAAACGAACGATCTATGTCCTCGGCGAAGTCGGCATGCGCCCAGGCGTCCAGCCCGGCGTCGATGGCCGGCGCGCCATACAGCGGCTGGCCGTAGTCTCCGCGCCGGGCGGCAGCCAGGATGTCGGGCAACAGGCTCGGGTCGGGGTTGCCGCTGGCCAGGTTGATGCAGTCGCCACAGGTGCCGACGCCTTCGCGCGCGAGCTGCGGTACCGCAGCGACCACCGTGCCACCTCGGCCCCGCGTCTCGGCCACCCTCGCCTCGACGAGCCGCCGGTATGCGAGGGCAACCGTGTTCCGGTTGACCCCCAGCTCAGCTGCGAGCACGCGCACCGGGGGCAGACTCGTCTGCGGTGCCAGAACACCCGAAGCGACCTGGTCGCGCACGCTACCCGCGATCTCAGCCGCGGTGGTGCCTTTGATGCCCACGTGATCACTTCTGCCCAAACTCAAGATACGTCCTATGCCAAAGATTGTCCTATGCCAATATGGAGTGCAAGTGGCGGAGGCGCCTGCATCGCCCACAAGGGCTCTGCCGCCGGTCGCCCGACCGCGGGCCGGGCGAGCTCCTGCAGGGCGGCAGGCAGGGCGTCAGCGGCCAGGGCGTCAGCGGCCAGGCCAAGGAAGCACCGACGGCCGCGGCCTCACTCGAGATTGACCTTGGCCGCCACGCCCTGAGGACCGAGGATCATGGTCGCGGCCGATCACCGACATCGAGGAAGGAACCCTGAGGATGAACGGAATAGTCACGGCCGTCAGCAGCAACGGCGAGTACACGTTCACCAAGCCGAACCGGGACAGCATCACACTGCTCGCCGGGCTTGGCGTGGAGGGCGACGTACATGCCGGCGTGACGGTCAAGCACCGCTCTCGAGTCGCACAGGACCCCACCCGGCCGAACCTGCGCCAAGTGCACCTCATCCATGAAGAGCTCTTCACCGAGGTCGGCTCGGCGGGGTTCAAGGTGGTGCCCGGTGACCTCGGCGAGAACATCACCACCAGCGGTATCGAACTGCTCGGCCTGCCGGTCGGCACGCTGCTGCGCATCGGTGACGACGCCGTGCTGGAGGTGACCGGCCTGCGCAATCCCTGCCTGCAGATCGACAACTTCCAGGACGGGCTTCTGAAGCGTGTCGTCGGCCGTGACGAGCTCGGGAACACCGTACGCAAGGCAGGAATCATGAGCATCGTGAAACAGGGCGGCGTGATCCGCCCGGGCGACACGATCAAAGCGGAGCTCCCCAGCGGGCCGCACCGGCCTCTGGAACGAGTCTGACGTTTCGGCCAGGCAGGGGGGGCTGTCAACCGATTCACAGTCCCCGCCTCGGACCGGCGTGCGCTCCACCGCCGCCCCGTCTCCGGGCGACGCATCCGGTACGTCGAGCTCGGCAAGCACGTCCGTATCGCCGAGAGCGTCCTGACCGCGTACGTCGAGGAGCGGACAGGGGAACCCGTCGGTGGCCGACGTGCCGGCTTTGGGCTGGTGGCGTGATGGCGTGGGCCCGCAAGAAGGCGCCGCGCAGGGGGTGCTCGGGGTGGGCCGGCGCGTCAGAGAGGGATGATGCGGACCTGGTTTCCGCAGAGTTTGGTCATGTCGTCGCTGTCGGAGGTCAGGAGGGCGACGGGTTTCGGCTGGCGCAGGGCGACTTGGGCGACCGTGGCGCCGATGGCGTACTTGTGCCCGTGCAGCCCCGCGCCCTTGAGGAGTTCCGCTGCCGCTTTCGCCGCTTGTTCGGTGACCGGCTCCACCTTGACGCGGGGCAGAGCCCAGTTCAGGCGAGGCATGTTGGTGCGGGAGTGACTGACTTCCACGATGGTGTTCGCACCGATCACCAGGTCTGCGCCCATGTCGTGGAAGACCTGCAGCATCGCGAGAAGCTTGCGGTCCTGCGCGATCCAGGCGGAGAGCCCCTCGGAGTCCAGGACGACGGTTTCGACGCGCTCGCTCACGCGGCGTCCGCGCCCTTGGAGGAGCCGGCGGAGCCGAAGATCTTCCCGCGTGCCTCGGCGAGCTCCTCGTCGCTGAAGGGGCCGTGCTCCTCCTCGTGGCGGCGGAGGTCGTCGCCCAGGAGTTGGTGCCGGATCTGGCGGGCCACGGCTTCCGCCACGTAGCCGGAGACGTTGTCCGTGAGCTTGCGGAGCTCCGCCACCTGGTCGCTGGGGAGCGTGACGGTGATGCGAGTCGTTGAGGACATACGCCAAGCATACTGGAGTATGCGCGAATGGGTGTGCGAGGGCTTGGGTTTGCGGCACTGATCGTTCCGGTCAAGGTTCGCGACTGGAGAGTGCGGCTTCCGGGCGCTGGCAGTACCCGCCCGCGGGCCATCCGCGTATCGGTCAGAAGGGCGGCTCGAGATCGCCGCGGCCATCGCTATGTGGCCCCCAGTCCCAGGGCTCCTCCAGGAAAGGCTCAGGGGCGGGGACCTCGTGGCCCCATGCTTCGAGCGCTTTCCGGGCAACACGCCGCCGGTGGGGGTCGTCGCCGCTGGTGTCCAGGATGGCGCGCGCGTGCACGGCGAGGTGATCACGATGATCGGCGAGTGTGGGGTGCTCGGCAAGGATGAGCGCGGCGATAACGGCGGCTTCGCGCACGTCCTCGTGGCTGTCTCGGAGGAAGGGCGAGACGGCCCGATAAAGCATCGGACGCAGGTCTCGGAAGGACGCCACGATGGTGCCGGGGGCGAGGAAGCCAGGGAAGTACTGTTCCGTGCGGCCCACAATCTCGTCGGAGGCGTCGTAGGCCGTGGAACCCAACCAGTTCAACAGCGCCGCGCGGATGGGGACGTTGCGATAGGGCCGGGGGGTCGTAGCCGCCGGGTGGGCGAGGATGCCGGCAACATACGTGGCGACGGGGGCAGTGGCTTCGTAGATGCTGTTCTGGTGGCTGACCATCTCACCTAGCTCCGACAAAGCGGAGACCTGAACCTTGGGATCGGGTTCCAACAGCTTTGTCAGGACCTTGGGAAGGTCCTGACCGTCCCCGAAAGCTGTATGGAGCGAACCCCAACCAGTCTCTGAGAGGACTACCTGGTAGGGCGGCAAGTCAGGCTCTCGGGGCGCGCCGACGTCGGAATAGCTGTGGTTCACAGGCAAAACCTAGTGTCCTGAGTCGTTAGTTCGCGCGCGGTTGTAGGGTGGGCTGATGCCTGGTCCGAAGCCGTTGCCGCTGGAGCTGTCCGATCACGAACGCCGTGT